>NZ_CP066149.1:0-1285296 GCF_023206395.1 Vibrio sp. ED004
GACCGTCACCGCGCCATCCGCAGGATTCGTCAGTGTCGCCGTAGGTGATGTTCGCCTTCGGTGACTGACGCATCCGCTGACAAGCTCACTGTGGTCACGTCTGAGTCATCATTGATGGTCGTCGTTGCTGCTGTTGGGTCTTTCACCAAGCTCTCGAAGTTGCCGCCCGTTGCATCAGTGATAGTCGCGGAAGCCGTATCGCCGCCTACGTATACATCATCACTTGCTGGAACCGTCGTGGTTCCTGAAGTCGCGCCATCAGCGATAGTGATCGTTGCACCATTGCTTAGCGTGACCGTCACCGCGCCATCCGCAGGATTCGTCCAGTGTCGCCGTGTAGGTGATGTTCTCGCCTTCGGTGACTGACGCATCCGCTGACAAGCTCACTGTGGTCACGTCTGAGTCATCATTGATGGTCGTCGTTGCTGCTGTTGGGTCTTTCACCAAGCTCTCGAAGTTGCCGCCCGTTGCATCAGTGATAGTCGCGGCCGTATCGCCGCCTACGTATACATCATCACTTGCTGGAACCGTCGTGGTTCCTGAAGTCGCGCCATCAGCGATAGTGATCGTTGCACCATTGCTTAGCGTGACCGTCACCGCGCCATCCGCAGGATTCGTCAGTGTCGCCGTGTAGGTGATGTTCTCGCCTTCGGTGACTGACGCATCCGCTGACAAGCTCACTGTGGTCACGTCTGAGTCATCATTGATGGTCGTCGTTGCTGCTGTTGGGTCTTTCACCAAGCTCTCGAAGTTGCCGCCCGTTGCATCAGTGATAGTCGCGGAAGCCGTATCGCCGCCTACGTATACATCATCACTTGCTGGAACCGTCGTGGTTCCTGAAGTCGCGCCATCAGCGATAGTGATCGTTGCACCATTGCTTAGCGTGACCGTCACCGCGCCATCCGCAGGATTCGTCAGTGTCGCCGTGTAGGTGATGTTCTCGCCTTCGGTGACTGACGCATCCGCTGACAAGCTCACTGTGGTCACGTCTGAGTCATCATTGATGGTCGTCGTTGCTGCTGTTGGGTCTTTCACCAAGCTCTCGAAGTTGCCGCCCGTTGCATCAGTGATAGTCGCTTGGAAGCCGTATCGCCGCCTACGTATACATCATCACTTGCTGGAACCGTCGTGGTTCCTGAAGTCGCGCCATCAGCGATAGTGATCGTTGCACCATTGCTTAGCGTGACCGTCACCGCGCCATCCGCAGGATTTCGTCAGTGTCGCCGTGTAGGTGATGTTCTCGCCTTCGGTGACTGACGCATCCGCTGACAAGCTCACTGTGGTCACGTCTGAGTCATCATTGATGGTCGTCGTTGCTGCTGTTGGGTCTTTCGCAAGCTCTCGAAGTTGCCGCCCGTTGCATCAGTGATAGTCGCGGAAGCCGTATCGCCGCCTACGTATACATCATCACTTGCTGGAACCGTCGTGGTTCCTGAAGTCGCGCCATCAGCGATAGTGATCGTTGCACCATTGCTTAGCGTGACCGTCACCGCGCCATCCGCAGGATTCGTCAGTGTCGCCATTGTAGGTGATGTTTCTCGCCTTCGGTGACTGACGCATCCGCCTGACAAGCTCACTGTGGTCACGTCTGAGTCATCATTGATGGTCGTCGTTGCTGCTGTTGGGTCTTTCACCAAGCTCTCGAAGTTGCCGCCCGTTGCATCAGTGATAGTCGCGAAGCCGTATCGCCGCCTACGTATACATCATCACTTGCTGGAACCGTCGTGGTTCCTGAAGTCGCGCCATCAGCGATGGTGATCGTTGCACCATTGCTTAGCGTGACCGTCACCGCGCCATCCGCAGGATTCGTCAGTGTCGCCGTGTAGGTGATGTTCTCGCCTTCGGTGACTGACGCATCCGCTGACAAGCTCACTGTGGTCACGTCTGAGTCATCATTGATGGTCGTCGTTGCTGCTGTTGGGTCTTTCACCAAGCTCTCGAAGTTGCCGCCCGTTGCATCAGTGATAGTCGCGGAAGCCGTATCGCCGCCTACGTATACATCATCACTTGCTGGAACCGTCGTGGTTCCTGAAGTCGCGCCATCAGCGATAGTGATCGTTGCACCATTGCTTAGCGTGACCGTCACCGCGCCATCCGCAGGATTCGTCAGTGTCGCCGTGTAGGTGATGTTCTCGCCTTCGGTGACTGACGCATCCGCTGACAAGCTCACTGTGGTCACGTCTGAGTCATCATTGATGGTCGTCGTTGCTGCTGTTGGGTCTTTCACCAAGCTCCGAAGTTGCCGCCCGTTGCATCAGTGATAGTCGCGGAAGCCGTATCGCCGCCTACGTATACATCATCACTTGCTGGAACCGTCGTGGTTCCTGAAGTCGCGCCATCAGCGATAGTGATCGTTGCACCATTGCTTAGCGTGACCGTCACCCGCGCCATCCGCAGGATTCGTCAGTGTCGCCGTGTAGGTGATGTTCTCGCCTTCGGTGACTGACGCATCCGCTGACAAGCTCACTGTGGTCACGTCTGAGTCATCATTGATGGTCGTCGTTGCTGCTGTTGGGTCTTTCACCAAGCTCTCGAAGTTGCCGCCCGTTGCATCAGTGATAGTCGCGGAAGCCGTATCGCCGCCTACGTATACATCATCTTGCTGGAACCGTCGTGGTTCCTGAAGTCGCGCCATCAGCGATAGTGATCGTTGCACCATTGCTTAGCGTGACCGTCACCGCGCCATCCGCAGGATTCGTCAGTGTCGCCGTGTAGGTGATGTTCTCGCCTTCGGTGACTGACGCATCCGCTGACAAGCTCACTGTGGTCACGTCTGAGTCATCATTGATGGTCGTCGTTGCTGCTGTTGGGTCTTTCACCAAGCTCTCGAAGTTGCCGCCCGTTGCATCAGTGATAGTCGCGGAAGCCGTATCGCCGCCTACGTATACATCATCACTTGCTGGAACCGTCGTGGTTCCTGAAGTCGCGCCATCAGCGATAGTGATCGTTGCACCATTGCTTAGCGTGACCGTCACCGCGCCATCCGCAGGATTCGTCAGTGTCGCCGTGTAGGTGATGTTCTCGCCTTCGGTGACTGACGCATCCGCTGACAAGCTCACTGTGGTCACGTCTGAGTCATCATTGATGGTCGTCGTTGCTGCTGTTGGGTCTTTCACCAAGCTCTCGAAGTTGCCGCCCGTTGCATCAGTGATAGTCGCGGAAGCCGTATCGCCGCCTACGTATACATCATCACTTGCTGGAACCGTCGTGGTTCCTGAAGTCGCGCCATCAGCGATAGTGATCGTTGCACCATTGCTTAGCGTGACCGTCACCGCGCCATCCGCAGGATTCGTCAGTGTCGCCGTGTAGGTGATGTTCTCGCCTTCGGTGACTGACGCATCCGCTGACAAGCTCACTGTGGTCACGTCTGAGTCATCATTGATGGTCGTCGTTGCTGCTGTTGGGTCTTTCACCAAGCTCTCGAAGTTGCCGCCCGTTGCATCAGTGATAGTCGCGGAAGCCGTATCGCCGCCTACGTATACATCATCACTTGCTGGAACCGTCGTGGTTCCTGAAGTCGCGCCATCAGCGATAGTGATCGTTGCACCATTGCTTAGCGTGACCGTCACCGCGCCATCCGCAGGATTCGTCAGTGTCGCCGTGTAGGTGATGTTCTCGCCTTCGGTGACTGACGCATCCGCTGACAAGCTCACTGTGGTCACGTCTGAGTCATCATTGATGGTCGTCGTTGCTGCTGTTGGGTCTTTCACCAAGCTCTCGAAGTTGCCGCCCGTTGCATCAGTGATAGTCGCGGAAGCCGTATCGCCGCCTACGTATACATCATCACTTGCTGGAACCGTCGTGGTTCCTGGTCGCGCCATCAGCGATAGTGATCGTTGCACCATTGCTTAGCGTGACCGTCACCGCGCCATCCGCAGAGTTCGTCAGTGTCGCCGTGTAGGTGATGTTCTCGCCTTCGGTGACTGACGCATCCGCTGACAAGCTCACTGTGGTCACGTCTGAGTCATCATTGATGGTCGTCGTTGCTGCTGTTGGGTCTTTCACCAAGCTCTCGAAGTTGCCGCCCGTTGCATCAGTGATAGTCGCGGAAGCCGTATCGCCGCCTACGTATACATCATCACTTGCTGGAACCGTCGTGGTTCCTGAAGTCGCGCCATCAGCGATAGTGATCGTTGCACCATTGCTTAGCGTGACCGTCACCGCGCCATCCGCAGGATTCGTCAGTGTCGCCGTGTAGGTGATGTTCTCGCCTTCGGTGACTGACGCATCCGCTGACAAGCTCACTGTGGTCACGTCTGAGTCATCATTGATGGTCGTCGTTGCTGCTGTTGGGTCTTTCACCAAGCTCTCGAAGTTGCCGCCCGTTGCATCAGTGATAGTCGCGGAAGCCGTATCGCCGCCTACGTATACATCATCACTTGCTGGAACCGTCGTGGTTCCTGAAGTCGCCATCAGCGATAGTGATCGTTGCACCATTGCTTAGCGTGACCGTCACCGCGCCATCCGCGGGATTCGTCAGTGTCGCCGTGTAGGTGATGTTCTCGCCTTCGGTGACTGACGCATCCGCTGACAAGCTCACTGTGGTCACGTCTGAGTCATCATTGATGGTCGTCGTTGCTGCTGTTGGGTCTTTCACCAAGCTCTCGAAGTTGCCGCCCGTTGCATCAGTGATAGTCGCGGAAGCCGTATCGCCGCCTACGTATACATCATCACTTGCTGGAACCGTCGTGGTTCCTGAAGTCGCGCCATCAGCGATAGTGATCGTTGCACCATTGCTTAGCGTGACCGTCACCGCGCCATCCGCAGGATTCGTCAGTGTCGCCGTGTAGGTGATGTTTCTCGCCTTCGGTGACGACGCATCCGCTGACAAGCTCACTGTGGTCACGTCTGAGTCATCATTGATGGTCGTCGTTGCTGCTGTTGGGTCTTTCACCAAGCTCTCGAAGTTGCCGCCCGTTGCATCAGTGATAGTCGCGGAAGCCGTATCGCCGCCTACGTATACATCATCACTTGCTGGAACCGTCGTGGTTCCTGAAGTCGCGCCATCAGCGATAGTGATCGTTGCACCATTGCTTAGCGTGACCGTCACCGCGCCATCCGCAGGATTCGTCAGTGTCGCCGTGTAGGTGATGTTCTCGCCTTCGGTGACTGACGCATCCGCTGACAAGCTCACTGTGGTCACGTCTGAGTCATCATTGATGGTCGTCGTTGCTGCTGTTGGGTCTTTCACCAAGCTCTCGAAGTTGCCGCCCGTTGCATCAGTGATAGTCGCGGAAGCCGTATCGCCGCCTACGTATACATCATCACTTGCTGGAACCGTCGTGGTTCCTGAAGTCGCGCCATCAGCGATAGTGATCGTTGCACCATTGCTTAGCGTGACCGTCACCGCGCCATCCGCAGGATTCGTCAGTGTCGCCGTGTAGGTGATGTTCTCGCCTTCGGTGACTGACGCATCCGCTGACAAGCTCACTGTGGTCACGTCTGAGTCATCATTGATGGTCGTCGTTGCTGCTGTTGGGTCTTTCACCAAGCTCTCGAAGTTGCCGCCCGTTGCATCAGTGATAGTCGCGGAAGCCGTATCGCCGCCTACGTATACATCATCACTTGCTGGAACCGTCGTGGTTCCTGAAGTCGCGCCATCAGCGATAGTGATCGTTGCACCATTGCTTAGCGTGACCGTCACCGCGCCATCCGCAGGATTCGTCAGTGTCGCCGTGTAGGTGATGTTCTCGCCTTCGGTGACTGACGCATCCGCTGACAAGCTCACTGTGGTCACGTCTGAGTCATCATTGATGGTCGTCGTTGCTGCTGTTGGGTCTTTCACCAAGCTCTCGAAGTTGCCGCCCGTTGCATCAGTGATAGTCGCGGAAGCCGTATCGCCGCCTACGTATACATCATCACTTGCTGGAACCGTCGTGGTTCCTGAAGTCGCGCCATCAGCGATAGTGATCGTTGCACCATTGCTTAGCGTGACCGTCACCGCGCCATCCGCAGGATTCGTCAGTGTCGCCGTGTAGGTGATGTTCTCGCCTTCGGTGACTGACGCATCCGCTGACAAGCTCACTGTGGTCACGTCTGAGTCATCATTGATGGTCGTCGTTGCTGCTGTTGGGTCTTTCACCAAGCTCTCGAAGTTGCCGCCCGTTGCATCAGTGATAGTCGCGGAAGCCGTATCGCCGCCTACGTATACATCATCACTTGCTGGAACCGTCGTGGTTCCTGAAGTCGCGCCATCAGCGATAGTGATCGTTGCACCATTGCTTAGCGTGACCGTCACCGCGCCATCCGCAGGATTCGTCAGTGTCGCCGTGTAGGTGATGTTCTCGCCTTCGGTGACTGACGCATCCGCTGACAAGCTCACTGTGGTCACGTCTGAGTCATCATTGATGGTCGTCGTTGCTGCTGTTGGGTCTTTCACCAAGCTCTCGAAGTTGCCGCCCGTTGCATCAGTGATAGTCGCGGAAGCCGTATCGCCGCCTACGTATACATCATCACTTGCTGGAACCGTCGTGGTTCCTGAAGTCGCGCCATCAGCGATAGTGATCGTTGCACCATTGCTTAGCGTGACCGTCACCGCGCCATCCGCAGGATTCGTCAGTGTCGCCGTGTAGGTGATGTTCTCGCCTTCGGTGACTGACGCATCCGCTGACAAGCTCACTGTGGTGGTATCGATAACAGGCGTAACCCCAACATCAACAGCTACAACATCCGTACCGCCTTCACCATCCCTGATAACGACTGTAAAACTGTCAGAACCGTTGTAGTTTTCGTCTGGCGTGTAGGTCCAATTACCATTTTCATCGACAATTACAGAGCCATTTGACGGTTCTGTACCTTTTGCGAATGTTAGCGAGTCGCCGTCTGCATCTGTTGCGTTTAGCGTGCCGCTTACTGGAATGTCTTCGTCGGTGGTTACTGAAACATCATTACCAACAGGGGCATCATTGACAGGAGCAACACCAATGTTAACCGTGATTGTATCCGTACCACCTTGGCCGTCGGATACAACAACCGTAAAGCTGTCATCGCCGTTGTAATTTTCATTAGGTGTGTAAGTCCAGTCGCCATTGTCATCGACGACGACAGTTCCGTTTGATGGATCTGTCGCTTTGGTGAAAGATAGAGAATCACCATCTTCGTCTGAGGCTGAAAGTGTTCCGTTTACTGGTGTGTCTTCATTTGTTGTAAAAGAGACAGTGTCACCGGATGGAGAGTTATTATTATCAACAAAAGTAGGTTCATTATTAGGTTGTTCAAACGAACGGAAGGCATCGAGGAGACTGAGGCTTTGAGTACGAGACATACCTAACGCTTCAAAACCTGTGGTTACGAATTCGGTACCTGGAATAGATTCTTCACCATCACGCTCGATCGTTCCACTAGTACCTAAGCTTGAACCATTCTGACCTGCAGCAGTCGCGAACTCTTCACCGAGTTCTGTTGGGTCTTCGCCTTCTTCTAATGCAGCAAAAATATTTGCGATATCTTGGTCAAGTTCAACTTCCCCCCCTTCTTCTAGTGAAAAGCGTTTCACTGATACCTGAGGATTATCGGATTCGTTTGAGGATTCAAGAACAACATCCCCTGCTTGGAGTGGTTGTCCTTCATCTAGGATTTTAATCGTACCATCTACCGAGATAACAATGCGCTGGCCGAGTGCTATAGCACCAGCCAAATTCAGTGTTGTCATATCCATATAAACCTCTAAAAACCCATTTTTGTCATTAACGTCAAAATAGTGACATCATATTTATAATATTAGTTAAAATATAACATCGAAAGTCATATAATTCATAGTTATGAATAGACTATTTAACAACATCAGATACAGGGTAATGACAATGATCACATCAAGTGACAATATAGGTGCTCTATCAATCAATATAAGTTATTGTGTTAGCGCAAGATAATTCGAATATTAACGTAAGATTTAAGTGCTCAAAAACATCATAAAACGCACAGCGATCGGTTAACAATTTTACAACTATTTACGGCAGCAATTTTAGCGATCGTGATTTTTTTGACGGTTCATCTGAATTTTGTATACAAGCGACCAAGCTACAGATTTAGATACTGGCCTATTTTGGGGAGATGGAAATTGAACTGGATTCAAACGACTACATTAGGATTGGCGATATCGCTGAGTTTACCGGCGAGCGCACAAACCTTAGAGCAGGCCGTAGCGTTTACTTTAGAAAGTAACCCTGAAATTAAAAGTGCTTACAATGAATACATTAGTAAACGCTATCTGAACGATGCCTCTGGCGGAGCTTACCGTCCAAGTATCGATTTAGATGGTGGGATTGGTTATGAGCATACCGACCTAGCAACTAATGCAGACACGACAGACCTTACTCGAAAAGAAGCCACGATTACGCTAACCCAACTGATTTGGGATGGCGCGAATACATCAAATGATATAGATCGTACCGCAGCTGATGCAGAATCTGTGCGTTACCAATTGCTGTCTAATGCTCAAGATATCGCATTAGAAGTGACTAAAGTTTACCTCGATGCAGTCAAAGCATACGAAGTGCTTTCGCTTTCAGAGAACAATCTAGCGACACACAAAGAGATATACAGCGATATTCGTAAACGCGTTGAATCAGGTATTGGCTCAACAGCAGATATGTCTCAAGTAGAGGCTCGTATTGCAAAAGCACACGGCAACCTACTCGCGGCTCAAAATAACCTGTTTGATACCCACACTCAATTCAAGAGACTTGTTGGTCAATCTCCGCTAGGGCTCACCTTCCCTCGCGCAGATGCAGGTGCTATTCCATACACAGTCGATGGAGCCCTTGCCAAGGCTTTTAACCAGCATCCCGTGATTAAAATTGCACAAGCCGATGTAGACTCTGCGAAGTTTCAATATAAACAATCGAAGAGCACCAACTACCCGACCGTTTCTTTTGAAGCGGCTCAAACCTGGCGTGATGATGCCGGTGGTACAGAAGGTAGCAGTGATGAATTCTCTGCCATGGTTCGCTTAAGATATAACCTTTACAACGGTGGGTCTGATCAAGACCGTGCTGAAAGTGCCGCTTACCAACTCAACAAGGCCAAAGATCTTCGCGAGAGTACCTACCGCAATGTAGAAGAGAGCTTGCGTCTTTCATGGAGCGCATTGGATTTGACCGTTCAGCAAAAAGAGTTCCTATCTGACCACGTAGACTCAGCATCAGATACGGTTATCTCGTATGAGAAACAATACCGAATCGGTAAGCGAACCCTTCTCGATTTACTTAACACTGAGAATGAGTTGTTTGAAGCTCGCAAAGGCTATTTGGATGCTAAGTATGACGAACAATACGCAAAATATCGCGTAATGAACGCAACGGGCAACCTGTTGATCGGTTTGCGAGTTGAAATCCCTGAAGAATGGAATGAGAAGGTGGAATATTAATGAAGCTTACAAACACAGTATTATCGCTTTGCTTCATGGTTGTATCTACCACTGCTTTAGCTGAAAACAATGAAGACGAATTTGAATATCGCGCTCTCCCGCCTGTCACTCAAATTTACGATCTGCAAGATGATGACAACGATGGTGTAATCAATGCACGTGATTTATGCCCCGATACACAAATTGGTGCTGAGATAGATAACGACGGTTGTGGTTCATATTTCGAATCCTCGGAGAAGAAAGAGCTCCACATACTCTTCGCCAATAACTCTACGGAAATTAACCCGGCTTTCCTTACCCAGATACGCCAGATGGCTGCATTTTTGAAGCGCTATGAAAGTACGACCATCGAGTTACAAGGTTATGCCAGCAAGGTGGGTAATGCCGCACACAACTTGAAGCTATCTAAACAACGAGCATCGAATGTAAGGCGCGCACTGATCAGTAACGGCATTCAGCCTTCGAGAGTCAACATCGTTGGTCATGGTGATGTTGAGTTCAGTAGTGATGACACCGAAATCAACCATGCACTTCACCGAAAAGTGGTCGCTTCTGTGGCTGGATTCAAAGGTAACATCAAAGAAGAATGGCATATCTTCACTAAAATTAAAAAGTAGCTTCAATACTACTTTTACCATACTGAAACGTTATCTTAAGTTAACGTTTCAGTATGGTGATAATTCCTTGAATAGCATATACCTAAGCCGTCTATAATGTTAATCTTGCCTCGTTATCAACATAGAGAATTAATCCATGAGCAAACTAACAGCTGATACTCAAGCAAATCTAGAACTTTTCGTTTCTGAAACACAAGAAACTAAACTGGTATGGGGCCTTCGCAATGAAGAAGGTTGGCTAGCATGTGACTCAAGTGAATTCGAAAACAGCGAAGTGATGCCTTTCTGGTCTTCGAAAGAAGACGCTCAAACTCACAACGTTGAAGAGTGGGCTGACTTTGAAGTACTAGAAATTCCACTAGATATCTTTGTAGAAGATTGGTTACTGACTCTTGCTGAAGATGGCGTTCTTGTTGGTATTAACTGGAATGCAACACTAGAAGGCAAAGAGCTTGAGCCTTCTGATCTAGCGAAATTATACATCTAATTTCAAATATCGGTCGTGCGAATACGTACGGCCGATATACCTCTGATAATACTCGTTAAATTAGAGATCCACCTCGCACAACCTCCTGCATACGTCGCCCAAAAATTGAAGCAACATCAAATTAATCATAGAATATCGTTCTTTATCTGACTGATACTTTCTTGTGATTCACTCTGCTTTCGTTACCTTTCTTCTTCTCATTAGTTTTAATTCTTATAGCCAAGTATCGACTTCAGATCGTGACCACAAGTCATCCATTTATTCTTCCAATTTAGACGCTAACACCACTCCCAACGCTGATTGGAATGCGCTTTACCTCTCGACTTTGAACCACTCTCCTGAGCGTGCGTTAAACATGCTGCAAACACGTTATACGAGCTCAACGGTTTACGGAGATAAACTTTACCTATCGTCTCTTTTGTATCAATACATGACTCATCGCGACCAACCATTCTATGGTATAGCTTCAAATGACAGCGAATATCAAGCAATTGAAGAAGCGTTTATTTCTGCTCTGATGAAAGACGGCAAAGGTCAATATGAAGAGGCACAACAAGGCTTTTTGACCCTGTTAGCGAAGATGCAATCGCGCAGCGATTTAACGGGAAGAGCGCTACTGAAATACCAACTATGCCGATCCCTAAATGAACAAGCAAAATATCATCAAGCGAACTATTACTGCTCCGCTCTTCAATCCGATCTGCATAACATCGCTGACCCAGTATTACCAAAATTTGGGACTTATCGAGTCATCGCCAACAATCACCATTTCCGAAGTGACTATCAAGCAGCGCTAAGCACCTACCTCGCATTGATTAATGTATTCCCACAAGGGCATGATATTTCAGGGATATACAATGATGTGGGTAATTTACTCAAAGAACTAAAGCAATACGATAAATCGGCGCAGTACTTAGAAGAAGCGCTGGTACTCAGGGCTGATGCTTCCGATTTAATGAAAGCTCAAGTGCATCATAGCTTAGCTGACCTGTATCTAAATCAAGGTCAAAGTAATCTAGCGATTACCCATTTTAAGCAAGCTAAAGTGTTACTGAGTACATCATCTCATAGCTACGGCATCGCTCTAACCAACCTTGGTTTGGGTAAGGCTTACACACAAACCAATGACTATGATCTAGCAAGAAACTATTTAGTCGACTCTCTTTCTGCTTCCAGCGAGCTCAACAACGACGTCATTCGAATCAACGCTTATTTGGCAATCAGCGATATGTTCGAAGAGCAAAAACTAATGGAAGAAGCGCTCAATTATGCACAACAAGCGTTAGAGTTAGCTGAACAAGTTACTAGACATAAATACATCGCAGGGGCTCTTCTTCAGCTTTCTGATATTCATCAATCACTGGGCGATTACCAGCAAGCGTTTTACTTCTACCAACGCTACTCGTCCATACAGATGGAAGCACGAGACATTGATAACCGATTAGCCTTTGAAGCACTGGACCTCACGCACGCAAAATATGAGCAAGAGTTAGAAAGCTCCTTTCTGACACATCAGACGAAACTCGACCGCCTTCAAATTGAAAAGATGGAGCATCAAAGGTGGATGTACAACATCATTGTGATTCTGTTGTTATGTGCTGCGAGCTTTACGGTATTGGTGAACAGAACAGTTCGTGCTAAAGCAGCCATTGACGCAATGACCAAAGCATATGGCCGCACCGAAATAATACGAAGAATTAAGCGAGTAAAACGCTGTCCAGGCAAGGAAAAGCAACACGTGCTTGTTTTGCTCGACCTAGATAAGTTTAAAAAGATAAATGACCAACATGGCCACCCTACTGGCGACAAAGCACTAGTTCATGTTAGTCAGCAAATAAGAAAGCACTTAATGAATGGTGAATTGTTTGGCCGTTTAGGCGGCGAAGAGTTTGTCATCATGCTGACCGATACAAAGCCTTCTGAAGTACGGGAGCGTGTTGAGGAGTTGCACTACGCCATATCAAGCACTGTCTTCTTATCAGAAAGCAAAAAGCCACTTAATGTGACCGCGAGCTTTGCTTACCTAGCAACCTCAAACGCATTAAGTGACTTTGATGACTTGTACTCAGTTCTTGACCAAGCACTTTATCAAGCGAAGAGTAATGGCCGAAACTGCATCATCGATGCCTATAACGACCCAATAGACTTACCTGATGTTATTTATTCTCAGCCTGTTTGCGAACCAACTCAGCCATGATGCTTTCACGGTCACCGAGGTAATCATTAAGGCCTACTTTACGTAATTCACACGCAGGGCAATCGCCACAACCACTGCCGATAATGCCGTTGTAGCAAGTCAGGGTTTTGTTGCGAACAAGCTCAAGTGCTGAGTATTGGTCGGCCAACGCCCATGTCTCAGCCTTGTTCAGCCACATCAGTGGTGTTTTGATATCAAGCTGCTTGTCCATGCCTTGCACTAACGCAGAGTTCATCGCTTTTACGAAATCATTACGGCAATCTGGGTAGCCAGAGAAGTCAGTCTCACACACACCGGTAATCACAGTTTCAGCGCCGATCTGGTACGCATAAATACCTGCCAGCGTTAAGAAAAGAATATTACGACCAGGAACGAATGAGTTCGGTAAACCATTCTCTTGAAGCTCGTGTGAGACAGGAATATCGTCACGTGTTAGAGAGCTGATCGCTAGCTCATTCAACAGAGTCACATCCATCACTTTATGTGCTTTCACACCCAGTTCTTTTGACAATGACTCAGCCACTTCAATCTCTAACCTATGGCGCTGACCATAATCAAATGTAATCGCATGAACCTCGTCATACTCTTTTAATGCTTGAACAAGACATGTTGTTGAGTCTTGACCACCACTGAATACTACCACTGCTTTTTTCATTTTCATTCCTACCTAAAACTGACGAGCTATCTACAATCTAACCGACTATGCGATCTAACCTACTACGCGATGCTCAAATACTTGTGAGTTTGGATTGATAAACGCCAATTGCGCTCAATGCAGGTATCAATACAAAGCTGTGTCGCGCGATCTTTTTGGCTAATCGGTTGCAATGCGATCACAGTGTCGCTCGAAACAGCCGCTCGCTCTAGTAAACCATCTAGCTGTTCGATGTCTTTTCCGGTTCCTACTGGATGTTTAATCTCGTTAGCGCGTCGTAAGGCACTGTCTAAGATTTCCAGTTTCGCTTTCATTGCTACTTTTGGTGACACCGTAACCCACGTATTGCTTGTTGCTTTAACTTCTGATGTACCGCTAGTCTCAATCTGACAACGACAACCGTGTTGCTCAAACGCTTCAGTAAGAGGGACAAGATCATAAATGCACGGCTCACCACCAGTAATTACAATGTGCTTAGCCGTGTAACCTTGCTTGATGTATTCATTGACGATTCCTTGGGCATCAATGGCTGACCAAGTGGGTGAATCCTCTGTCTTAACCATGATATCGCCAAGGCTAGTTTCATCTTCTGGCAATGCATCCCAAGTCTGTTTGGTGTCGCACCAAGAACAGCCAACTGGACAAATTTGCAGACGAACAAAAACAGCAGGAACGCCAGTAAACACGCCCTCGCCTTGGATGGTTTCAAACATTTCATTAATCTTGTACAACTTTCCCTCAGCTCAATCATTTGATGAAATTAATCAACCGCAGACCTTAAAGCACTTACCTCTTTTGGTCAAACAAATGAGTACTGATAAATCAGTTGATCAAAGCCCTAGCCTGAAGTTTCAAGTTCCCTTATCCTTTCGCCCATTAGATTTCGTTAGCTTTTAATTTTTTAGTAAGGAACAACATGTACAAACTGATTGCTCTTGATATGGATGGCACACTGCTTAACAGTGAAAAAGTGATTTCTCAAGAGAACAAAGACGCGATTGCTAAAGCTCGTGCTGCAGGTGTGAAAGTGGTTCTGGCTTCTGGTCGCCCTTTAGAAGGCATGCAGAGTAAGCTAGATGAGCTATCAATCAACGGTGAAGATGATTTTGTGCTCTTCTACAACGGCTCTATGGTTCAGAATGTATCGACAAAAGAGATCATTCACAGCGAAATCAGCAATGGTAAAGCCGCGAAAGAAATCGCAGCACTTGCTAAACAACTTGGTGGTTACGTTCATGCATTCAGCAAGGTTCATGGTTTGATTACGCCAGAGAACAACGAATACACTGGCATTGAAGCGCGCATTAATGGTTTAGAAATTACCGAGTTCGACTTTTCTCAACTAGAAGACGACCACGAAATCATCAAGACCATGATTGTTGCTGAGCCAAGCAAGTTGACCGAAATCATCAGCAAGTTGCCACAAGAACTTAAAACTCAGTTTACCATCGTGCAAAGTGCGCCCTTCTTCTTAGAGTTCTTAAACCCAAATTCAAACAAAGGCGTGGGTATTGAAGCGATTGCTAAGCACTTGGGTATTAAAGCCGAAGAAGTGATCTGTATGGGAGACGCTGAGAACGACCACCATATGCTTGAATACGCGGGCCTTGGTATTGCAATGGATAACGCAATGGAAGAAACCAAGAAGCTAGCTGACTACATTACAGCAAGCAATGATGACCAAGGTGTAGCTGTTGCGATTGAAAAGTTTATCTTCAACTCATAAGCATTTTCGATAGTGTATCGTTGAAGCAAAGAAGGCTGTGCAGTGCACAGCCTTCTTTTATTTAACACGAGTGGTTTAACTATTTCCTAGCCCAAGGCAGACGGAATGCGACAACACCAAATAGAATCAAGATTGGGAAACGTAGCGTTTCAACAATAAATGAAGCGATGCCACTAAAAGAGACAAAGCTCCCAGCCCAACTGATCAACAGGTTACCAGCAAGTAACATCGCAATAACCCCAACCACGACCTTAAATGAGAACTGACCGGCCAAAGGCTTTGAATCCGTTAACGTCACTAAACAAGCAATCGTCATCAAAATAGCCACCCAGAATGAGAAGGTTGGCAATGGCCAGATAACGGTTAGAACAATTGATAGCAGGCACAGCCCCCACCAAACACCTTTAGAGCTCAATAACACACTGATATCAACATCAGGCTTAGTGTCTAACCTCACGATATGCCACGTTGTTAGCGCACCTAATATACCTCCCATCAAGACATCGCTAAAGAAAGCACTACCTGAGTAAGACTTAAACAACATAATCCAAAGCAGGCCTGCGAGCACAATCAACAACGATTTTTGTTCAAATAGGCGTTTAAGCTTCCAAAGCACCAACAAAGTTAAACTAACCCATAGAGCCGCTAGTTGACTTGGAAAACTATAGCCACTGCTCATCACTAATTTCAGTGTTGGAAGATAAGCGTGCGGGCGTGGAAAGCCAAAGCCTTGGTGAGCAATTAGCGTAAGCAGCGTTACTGATATCAACGTAAAACCAAACTTCAACGCAAAGTTACGGCCAAAATGCCAAGCAATTAACGGCAATATGATGATGAAAAACCAAGGCTTTGCGAGCAAGTCAGTCAAAAGTACCGTATTAGAAAACACACTCGGTAAATTATCGAACGTGTTTTGAAGTGAAACAATCCAGCTCAATTCAACTTGATGAACTTTCGGCGCAGCGCCCACCAGCTCAGTCACATAAGTCACTGGCTGATCCGTCGCGGAAAGAAACAGTTCGTTAATCTCAGACCATTGTTCTGGGTAACGGTATTGGTTTGCTTCCAACTCAGTAGGAGGAAGTAACATCGCTCTGCTGACCTCGACTCCATAGTGAGGAGCAAACCAGATAGGAAGTTCAAAACCACCTAGCTCATTTCGAGCTTGATAACTGATTACTTCAGAATCAGAGACACAATCAAACACAACGGCGCTGTCGGTGTAACCTAACACATCACCAACTGTGACAGACAAACCGGCCTCTTCCCAAGTTTCACGTTGCGCTGCAATGGCTGGCGGCTCACCAGAAACAACTGTGCCACCCGGCAGAGATAATTGACCTGTGATCAGTTCATCAACCAACACAATTTGGTTATCTGCACGCACTACACATAAGGCGCCCGCAATATGATCAGGCAAGGTGTTGCTCGCCCAAGCGGAAGTAGTGCTCAAAAGAGAAATAATAAGAACTAATAAATATCGAATAACCAACGAATTTACCTAAAAATAATAGAAAAAAATAAAGACTGCTAATACATCGAGCCTAGGGTCTGCTGATCTTTTGTGGTGAGATTTTGTTCGAGATAAAATCGTTTTAGGCGCGGCGAAGAGTATGTAGCCTAGTCATTCTAAGCAAATAGTCTTCAACAAAGAATAAAACGGTTTTAGCCGAACCCTTCGGGCAGCATTTGTGGTTCATTTCTAATGCATTATCGGTTTTCATCTAGCCTAGCTATGATGCCAAAGCCTCTGCCTTGTATGAATACTCCACAAAGTGCTGCAAAAATCAGCGCGGAAGGTCAACAGACCCTATTGTAATTAAATCCACACAAAACCGCTGTCTATGTTTTATTCAAAGCCTTCCTCATCCATTGAATGTGAGGTGTGAACCCCATTTTTTGATAGAAGTCCTTGGCAGGTGAATTAAAGTCCCAAACCTCAACAAAAACCTGAGTCACTCCGTAGTCTTCAAAAGTAGACTCGACACGATTAAACAGCATCTGGGCAACTTCTGCTTTTCGATATTCAGGCAAAACAAAAAGTTCATCGACACTGCCCATTTGAACCGGTTTGCTCACGGTAGAAATTAGCTCACAAAAATGTCCCGAAATGAAACCAACAATCAGTTCACCTCTTAACGCCACATACACCAAGCATTCAGGGTCATCCAAGTATCTTGCTATACTCTTCTCCTGCTCTATCTCTTCTGCTGTTTTAAAGTGCTCGGGACAGGCAATGTGATGATGGTGGTGAAGATCGAACATTAACTCGTTAAGTTGCTCGAGATCGGTATGCTTTGCAGCCCTTAAAGTGACGTTCATGACAAGTACGTTTCTAAAACCCAATTAATATCTAAACAGAGTCTAGTTTACTTGCAGTGAGTATCTATACAAGCTATTGAATTAATTCGTTGTTTGAACTGGGGGTTTTAAATACAAAAATGGCCACATAAAGTGACCATTTTTGATTTGGATTAAATTGATTAAGCGTGAATCAGAAAGCTGACGTTATGCACCGTTGTCGTCTTTCTCTTCTTTGAGATCAGCAAGCTGCTGCTCCAGTTCAATAAGCTTAATTTCTGCTTCGACTTCTGCAACTCGCTTTTCAGCGTCAGTACGATTGTCTTGTGCTAGACCGTCTGCCGTCACTTGAGTTCGTTGAGCATTTCGCGCGTCGTCTGTATCTTTCATCGAACCCGCAACACCACCAGTCACACCACCTAACGCTGCGCCTTTCACGGCTAGGCTCGCGTCTCCAGTCAAAGCGCCAGCTGTCGCACCTAGTAAAGCACCACCAACTGCGCCACGGTTACGTGCTGCGTTTTCATTTTCGTTATCCATTGCTGGTGATGCACAACCAGAAAGAGTCACAATCAGTGTCGCTAAAAGGAAAGGTTTAGTGAATTTCATAGGAGTCTCGCTTAGTTCTTCGTTTGGAATGAAGCCATCTTAAATAGAAGCGCTATCGAGATAAATAAAGCCAAGTTTAGACGATACATAATGTTCAGCTATGTATCATTCAACCAACACATAGTTGAAGCGTGACATATGCCTTTGATACGAGTTGCTCCACCCAAAACAAAAAAGCGACCATTAAGGCCGCCTTGATAGTTCTTATTTATAACATTCAGGTTCAGATTTGGCTTTTAACCTTGCGACCAAAAGTTCTGCATATCCGCGACGCTAACAGGCGGCCTTGCACCACAATCTCGATAATGATGTTTATCGCCTATCCCAAGTATCTTGCCATTTTCCTCATCAATCATGGCGGCAACTTGAACACCGTCTCCTACATGTCGAGTCAGCACGACGGTTTCACCTGCTCTTTGTGATTTCACTGCGCCTAAAATTTGATACTCAAAGCGGCCTTTCCTTGAATTCACAATCATCTTGGAGTTAATTGGGTCTGCCTCATAGCCAACACCAATATCAAACACGGCTTGATACAAGTCGACACCCGTCTTGGAGGCACATTTAAATATCTTAGGGTGGCTTAAAGGCTCCAGCAGCGCTCGACTCGCTTCATCCTTTGAAATACCGGCGCTGGCGACACCACTAACAAGTAAAGTAATCAACAAAAAGTAAGCTCGCATAAAAAGACCTCATTATTTGTATTTCATAATGAGGTCATAGTAAATGCGATGCGTTGGGAGATGAATAAAGCAGAGTTTAGATGAAGCATCACGCCTAGTTATACTTCATCAAACTAAGTGCTATTTAAAGAGCCAAGCCACAACTCAGATTCAACCTAGCCTTTATTTACCGAGCTTTTCTGCAATTTCCGTTAAGCTTGTTGGGTCATCAATGGTTGAAGGCACCACGTATTGCTCACCTTCGGCTATCTGTCGGATAGTTCTGCGTAAGATTTTGCCGGAACGCGTCTTAGGAAGCCTCTCGACTACCAAGGCTTGCTTAAAACATGCGACTGCACCGATCTCATTTCGAACCTTACCAACAAGCTCAGCTTGAAGGTCTTCGCCATCCACTTTCACGCCATCTTTCAGAACCACTAACCCGAGAGGAAGCTGACCTTTTAATTCATCGTGAATACCAACCACGGCACATTCAGCTATGGCAGGGTGACCACCAACAATCTCCTCCATTTCACCAGTAGACAAACGATGCCCCGCGACATTTATCACATCATCAATTCGTCCCATGATAAATAGGTAACCGTCTTCATCGAGATAACCACCATCGCCCGAGACGTAATAACCTGGAAATTGGCTTAAATAACCCGATTCAAACCTATCATGGTTGCGCCATACCGTCGGCAAACAGCCAGGTGGAAGTGGTCGTTTGAGTGCCACGAAACCTTGTTGATTAGCGAGTGTAGGCTCACCCAACTCATTGAGGATCGCCACTTGATAGCCCGGCACAGGTTTAGTTGAAGAACCCGCTTTCACCGGTAAAGACTCAAGCCCTGTAGGATTAGCTGAGATAGCCCAACCCGTCTCGGTCTGCCACCAATGGTCAATTACTGGTTTACTCGTATGAGATTCAACCCAATCCAATGTTGGCGGGTCTAAACGCTCGCCGGCCATAAAGATCGACTTGAGTGATGATAAGTCATACTTGGTCAGCAACTCACCTTCTGGGTCTTCCTTCTTTATCGCTCTGAATGCAGTTGGCGCCGAGAATAGAACATCGACATTATATTCTTCACACACACGCCAGAATGCGCCCGGATCAGGCGTCCGCACAGGCTTACCTTCAAACAGAATCGTCGTACAGCCATGAATCAGTGGTGCGTAGACTATATAGGAATGCCCAACTACCCAACCCACATCGGAAGCCGCCCAAAATACGCCGTCTTGCGGCATGTCATAAATGGTACTCATCGAGTATTTCATCGCGACCGCATGACCGCCATTATCACGGACCACGCCTTTTGGCTTACCTGTCGTGCCCGAGGTATACAAAATATATAACGGATCAGTTGCTAAAACAGGTACACACTCATGAGGCTCAGCGCTAGCAACGGCTTGTTGCCAATGCAAGTCACGATCGTTGTTTAACTCTGCAAGACATTGCTCTCTTTGAAAGACCACTACCTTCTCTGGCTTCCAACGGCTATCCATGATTGCGCGGTCAACCATTGGTTTATACGGTAGAACCTTGTTGATTTCGATGCCACATGAGGCGGTGATCAATACTTTAGGTTCAGCATCTTCAATTCGAACCGCAAGCTCATGCGGAGCAAATCCACCGAACACCACAGAGTGCACTGCTCCTAACCGAGCACAGGCTAACATTGCCATAGCTGCTTCAGGAATCATTGGCATGTAGATGACTACACGATCGCCTTTGGTGACGCCCTGTTCTGCCAACATACCAGCGGTCTTCGCCACTTGCTCGCGAAGCTCATTGTAGGTGTAAGACGACTTGATGCCCGTAACTGGCGAGTCGTAAATCAGTGCGACCTTATCACCACGGCTATTTTCACAATGATAATCCAACGCCAACCAGCAAGTGTTCATCACCCCATCAGGAAACCAGCGTTCAATACCGTTATCGTCCGTTTGTAATATCGTTTTTGGAGACTCAAACCAATCAATGGCTTGTGATTGTGTTTCCCAGAACGATTTTGGGTCTTCCCTTGCCCATTGATACTCGGTGATGTAATCCGTTTTTCTAGTCATTCGATTTGTAGCAGACATAGTGCCTCCTCCATGATTAATCCATTTTCCAAGCGCCTAGCCTTTGGCACTAGCACTTGGTGCACTCTTTTCTCAGCGTTGTTTTCGGAACATTCAACCGCTCACGACAATCGCTTTACTTGGGAAAAGGCACACGAATGGCACCTTCCATGATCACTCGGGCACTGCGACTCATAATCGCCCTCTCAATTTTCCATCCACTTTCTGTCTCATGCGCTTTAGCACCAACCTTCAAGGTTCCTGATGGATGACCAAAGGTCACAAAGTCACGAGAGCCTCCCCCCGCCGCCAAATTCACTAGCGTACCCGGAACACTGGCCGCTGAAGCGATCGCAACCGCAGCTGTGCCCATCATGGCGTGATGCAGCTGCCCCATAGACAAAGCACGGACCAACAGCTCTGTATC
This sequence comes from Vibrio sp. ED004, assembly GCF_023206395.1. Classification (NCBI taxonomy): domain Bacteria; kingdom Pseudomonadati; phylum Pseudomonadota; class Gammaproteobacteria; order Vibrionales; family Vibrionaceae; genus Vibrio; species Vibrio sp. ED004. The sequence continues at coordinate 21,116 of NZ_CP066149.1, forward strand.
AGCGACGGTAACTGCCTTGCCACTCGAAGCTTGATACGCTTGAGGCTTGGCCACAAAGGCAACCTTTGGGGTGTGCTGGCGTGATTCAGCTTGTTCTAACGAATCAATAAGTCCCATCGCGACTGCGCCATGTGCTCGGATGGATTCAAACAATGCCAAGGCTTTTGAATCGCTGTTGATATCCGATTGAAGCTCTGTGCCTTGATAGCCCACCGATTCTGCATCAACAAAAATGGTTGGAATTCCTGCATTAATGTAAGTCGCTTTGATGCAACCTAACTCCGGGACATCTAAGAAATCGACCACATTTCCCGTCGGAAACATCGATCCACTCGCGTCTGCCGGGTCCAGAAAATCAACTCGGATTTCAGCTGCAGGGAAAGTAACACCATCGAGTTCAAAATCCCCCAACTCTTGAACTTCACCATCCACGATAGGCACATGAACAATAATGGTTTTCTCTATGTTTACTTGCCATACTCGCACCTCGACCACGCCGTTTTCCGGAATACGGTTTGAATCGACTAAGCCACTATGAATAGCAAATGGGCCAATCGCAGCAGACAAGTTCCCGCAGTTACCGCTCCAATCGACAAATGGCTTGTCTATTGCCACTTGACCAAAAAGGTAATCAACATCGTGATCGGCTCTACTGCTCTTCGAAACAATCACAGTTTTACTGGTACTGGACGTCGCACCGCCCATGCCATCGGTTTGCTTACCATAAGGATCAGGACTGCCAATCACACGCAGAAATAACTCGTCTCTCGCTTGTCCCGCAACTTGCGCCGCTTCTGGTAGATCATTCAAGCAGAAGAAAACACCTTTACTGGTCCCTCCGCGCATATAGGTTGCCGGGACTTTTATCTGTTTCATATTCATCACAGGCTCCTATTGCGCGAGAAAGTCTTTGGCAAAGCGTTGTAATACGCCACCAGCGCTATACACATTCACTTCGTCTGCCGTATCCAATCTACAGGTCACTGGCACATCAAGCTTTTCACCGCTTTTACGAGTGATGACTAACGCTAAATCGGAACCCGCTTGGATGTCGCCATACACATCGTAAAGTTCAGTACCATCGAGTTGTAAGGTGTTACGATCTGTTCCTTCTTTGAATTGCAGAGGTAAGACGCCCATACCCACTAAGTTGGTTCGGTGGATTCGCTCAAAGCCTTCAGCAACAATCACTTCAACACCTGCTAATCGCACGCCTTTAGCCGCCCAGTCGCGTGATGAACCTTGTCCATAGTCTGCGCCTGCAACCACAATCAAAGATTGTTTACGGTTCATGTAGGTTTCTATCGCTTCCCACATGCGAGTTACTTGTCCCTCGGGTTCAACTCGTGCCAATGAACCTTGCACCACGTTTCCTGACTCTGTGACCATTTCATTGAACAGTTTAGGGTTAGCAAAGGTGGCTCTTTGTGCCGTTAAATGATCACCTCGGTGAGTCGCATACGAGTTAAAGTCCTCTTCAGGAACGTCCATTTTTGCGAGGTATTCACCTGCCGCACTTGAAGCTAGAATCGCATTTGATGGCGATAAGTGATCGGTGGTGATGTTGTCACCTAAGATCGCTAAAGGTCTCATACCAGAAAGGCTTCGTTCACCCGCCAGCGCACCTTCCCAATAAGGCGGTCTACGAATATAAGTGCTCTTAGGTCGCCAATCGTACAGCGGCTCGCTGCTTAGCTGTTCATCATCTGGCTGGAACATTTTCACGTAAATTTGTTGGAACTGTTGTGGTTTAACATGCTCGCCAACAACCGCATCAATTTCCGCATCACTTGGCCACAAGTCACTCAGGTAAATTGGCTTACCGTTGTTGTCTGTACCTAAGCTGTCTTTCTCAATATCAAAACGAATCGTGCCAGCCAAGGCATAAGCAACCACCAATGGCGGTGACGCTAGAAAGGCTTGTTTGGCATAAGGATGGATTCGGCCATCAAAGTTTCGATTACCCGATAACACAGCGGTGGAATAGAGGTCGCGGTCAATGATCTCTTGTTGGATTTCAGGATCCAATGCCCCACTCATACCGTTACAAGTCGTACATGCATAGCCGACAATGCCGAAACCCAACTGTTCCAGTTCAGGAAGTAAACCTGCTGACTCTAAATAGAGCTTGGCAACCTTAGACCCCGGAGCAAATGACGTTTTAACCCAAGGCTTACGAACCAAACCAAGTTGATTGGCTTTTTTAGCTACTAGCCCTGCCGCCACTACGTTTCTTGGGTTACTGGTATTGGTACATGAGGTAATCGCTGCGATAATCACCGCACCATCTGGCATTTGGTCATCACTATAATGCTCAGCATGTTGCTCTTTCCAAGAAGCTTGGCTGATGCCTTGCTGGGCAAGTTCACTGGTTGGTAAGCGGCGATGAGGGTTCGAAGGTCCTGCGAGGTTTCGCTCAACTTTCGACAAATCAAACTCAAGCACACGCTCATATTGAGCCGAATCAAGGTCATCCGCCCACAGTCCGGTTTGCTTAGCATAAAGCTCGACTAACTCAACTTGCTCAGGATCACGACCTGTCAATTTAAGGTATTGAATAGTCTGCTCATCTATGTAGAACATGCCAGCCGTCGCACCGTACTCAGGCGTCATGTTTGAGATAGTCGCACGGTCGCCAATAGTGAGTGCACGCGCGCCTTCACCGAAGAATTCTAAGTAGCTTGAAACCACCCTTTCATTACGAAGAAACTCGGTAATTGCGAGCACAATATCGGTTGCTGTAATGCCCTCTTGTCGCTGACCGGTAAGTTTAACGCCCACAATATCTGGCAAACGTATCATCGACGGGCGACCGAGCATTACCGTCTCCGCTTCCAAGCCACCCACACCAATGGCAATAACGCCCAACGCATCAACATGAGGAGTATGGCTATCGGTACCAACACAGGTATCTGGGAACGCGATACCTGCTTTGGATTGAATAACCGGAGACATTTTTTCCAGGTTAATCTGGTGCATAATTCCGTTACCCGCAGGAATCACACTGACGTTTTTAAACGCCGTTTTACACCATTCAATGAAATGAAAACGGTCTTCGTTTCGACGCTCTTCAATCGCGCGGTTTTTATCAAACGCTTCGCTATCAAACCCAGCATGTTCCACGGCTAAAGAGTGGTCTACAATCAGTTGGGTTTCGACTACTGGGTTTACTTTGGCAGGGTCTCCACCTTGGTCAGCAATCGCATCTCGTAAGCCCACTAAATCTACTAAAGCAGTTTGACCTAAAATGTCATGACACACGACACGCGCGGGATACCAAGGAAAGTCTAAGTCGCTCTTACGCTCAATGATTTGTTTCAAGCTACCTTCAAGAGCTGCTGGATCACAGCGTCTTACCAATTGCTCCGCCAATACTCTCGACGTATACGGCAAGGTTTTATAGCTGCCCGGAGATATCGCATCTACCGCTTCACGGGCATCGAAATATTCTAAGCAAGTTCCCGATAGAGCCTTTCTGTATTGGCTATTCTCAAGGCCTGCATTTTTATCAAGGTTCGGGTTATTCTCAATTTTCACATCAGACATACATCCACCATTATCTAAAATTCTATTCATTGGCTCTCAAGGACAACTCGATAGATGAGTCGCCTTGAGACAGAAGGATTAACGTAAATGAATAGGTAGCCAATCTTGATGCTCAGGCCCGGTGTAATCTGCACTTGGGCGAATGATGCGATTATTTTCTCTTTGCTCGAACACATGCGCTGTCCAACCGGTAAGACGACTCATCACAAAGATAGGTGTAAACAGTTTGGTTGGGATGTCCATGAAGTGATAGGCAGAGGCGTGGAAGAAATCCGCATTACAGAAAAGACCTTTTTCACGCTTCATTACCGCTTCAACGCGCTCAGATACCGCGTAAAGCTGCTCGTCTCCCACTTCTTGCGCTAGCTCTTTTGACCAACGTTTAATTAGCGCGTTGCGTGGGTCACTCTCTCGATAAATGGCATGACCGAAGCCCATGATTTTGTCTTTATTAGCAAGCATCTTCATGATGTTCGCTTCAGCTTCATCGGCGGTTTTCCAATCTTGGATCATTTCCATTGCCGCTTCATTTGCACCGCCATGTAGAGGACCTCTTAGTGTGCCAATCGCCGCTGTCACACACGAATGAATATCCGACAGTGTTGATGCACAAACACGAGCCGCAAAGGTAGAAGCATTAAACTCATGCTCTGCGTAAAGCGTTAGCGAACAGTGCATGACCTTCTTATGAAGTTCACTCGGCGCTTTATCCGTTAGCATCTTCAAGAAGTAACCACCCAGACATGATTCGCTTTGGTCCTGTGTATCAATTCGCACGCAATCATGACTGAAGCGATACCAATAGCAGATAATGGCAGGGAAAAGTGCAAGCATACGTTCTGTTGCTGATAGCTGCTCAGAGAAGTCAGATTCTTGCTCTAAGTTACCCAACATTGAGCAGCCTGTTCTCATCACATCCATAGGGTGAGCGTCTGCAGGGATAAGCTCTAAAGCGGCTTTCAACGGTTGAGGCAAACCACGTAAACCAATCAACGATGTTTTGTAGTCGTCTAGCTCTTTTTCACTTGGTAAATGGCCTCTCAGTAACAGATGCGCCACTTCTTCGAACTGAGCATGATTAGCAAGGTCGGTAATATCATATCCACGGTAGGTTAAGCCAGTTCCTGATTTTCCTACCGTACATAGCGCTGTGGTTCCCGCACTCTGGCCACGTAGACCAGCGCCACCGATTGCAGGTGCGCCTTTTGGTGAACTTGCTGGGTTTTCGCTTTGTTGATGGTTTTCTGTTGAAGCCTTATCGACAGCTGCTTTATCACTCAAAGATACAGACATGGTGAACTCCTTTTCTGTGTTAGTCGCCTGCACTCTTTGGTGCTGCCTGTTTATATGTCCGATGATCTTTATCATCGATACTGGATATGGCGACTAACCATTTCACGTTATTGGATTAAGTTGATTTTTAATTAATTGAAACTGGTTTTACCCTTCGCTTGAAAACAACTGATCAAGCTTGTTCTCGTAGTCGTGGTAATTCAGATGTTCATAAAGCTCTTTACGAGTTTGCATTGAATCCAATAGCGCTTCTTGATTGCCTTCAACTAACAGATGTTTGTAAACATTCTCCGCGGCTTTGTTCATCGCACGGAATGCACTGAGTGGATAAAGCACCATGTCGACATGAGATTGCGCCAGCTCTTTGCAGTTGTAGAGCGGTGTTTGTCCAAACTCGGTGATGTTAGCCAATATAGGCACATGCTTACCGGTTGCTGATTTCAGCGCCGCCGAGAACTTCACGTATTGGTCGAGTTGATTCATCGCCTCTGGGAAAATCATGTCCGCACCGGCTTCAACACACGCAATCGCGCGTTCAATCGCACTATCTATGCCTTCTACGGCCAGAGCATCGGTACGAGCCATAATCACAAAGCTCTCATCAGTTCTCGCATCGCTTGCCGCTTTTACTCGGTCGACCATTTCCTGTTGGCTAACAATCGCTTTGTTTGGTCGATGACCACAGCGTTTCTGGGCCACTTGATCTTCCATATGAATAGCAGCAGCGCCCGCTTTTTCCATCGCTCGAATAGTGCGTGCAATATTGAACGCACCGCCAAATCCCGTATCGATATCCACCAGTAAAGGTAAATCACACGCGTTGGTAATGCGTTCCACATCCACCAACACATCGTTCAATGTAGTGATGCCTAAGTCAGGCAAACCGTAAGACGCATTGGCGATACCTCCACCAGACAAATAAATGGCCTGGTGACCCAAGTTCTTTGCCATCATCGCGCAGTACGGATTTACCGTGCCGACGATCTGCAGTGGATCGTTGTCTTGCACAGCTTGTCGGAACTTTGCTCCCGCTGATAACTTCATAATGACGCTCCCTGTTAATTGTTTATTTGTAAGACTGTTAATCCATATCTTTGGATTGAATTTGTTGTTCGATAAGCAGTCGACTACCGGAGATGTGTCGTCGCATCAGCATCTCTGCTAGCTCTTCATCACGGTTGCGGATTGCTTGTAGGATATATTTATGTTCATCAAGCGCCTCTTTTGGTCGAGACTGCGCTCTAGGCGATTGGTAGCGATACATGCGTAATAAGTGATAAAGCTCATCACACAGTAGAGAAATAAGTTTGCTGTTGCGGCTGGCTTTAATGATTCGGTAATGGAAATCGAAATCGCCGTGTTGATGGAAGTAGGAAGAACCCTCCACTTCATCGATATGTTTGGAGTGTGTCGACAATAATGCTTCAAGGCCGATCAGTTCTTCTTGTGTGATGTGTCTTGCTGCGAGTCGCGCAGCCATACCTTCTAGAGCCTCTCGAACCGCGTATAGCTCAAGTAGCTTGTCAGCAGAAAAGGTAATCACTCGGGCGCCAACATGAGGAATTCTCTCAATAAGTCCTAACCCTTCGACACGCATAATAGCTTCACGCAAAGGACCACGACTGACCTCAAAGCGTTTAGCCAACTCAGGCTCCGAGATCTTGCTGCCCGGAGGTAATTCACCATTAACAATCGCCTCAACGAGGTATTCCGTTAAGTTTTCTGACTTGGTGTTTTCTTTATCGCTCACACGAGTTTTCGTATTCGTACTTAAGGTGAAATCTTTTATCGCAGTATTCATATTCACGCTGCTCACTTCTGATTGCTTAACGTTAATTGTCAACAATTTCATAACATGAATATAAAATACACGATTAAATTGTCGACAATCAAGCCAATTGTCGACAATTTAGACTAAGGTAGTATTTTCATTAACCGGTGAAGAAGTAGTAAAACGAGGCAACAAAGGGAAATAAATAGATGTTATTCATTGAGTTAAATCTTAAGTAAGCTTCAAACCCTTACCCATCTAAAATTAACTCTAAAACAATGTGTCGACAACTGACAGTCAACTTTTCAAATTCAGGTCTCTATGTGGATATGCCTCTGCTCATCCAGAAACGGATACAAAGAAGACGGCTGATGTGCTCTTCTTTTTATGCCTTTCAGCGAATAGTCGCATGAGTCGCTCCCCGTGAACTTTATGAACTTTATTCACCCAATGTTCTTTATCCTCAATATCGCCGCATTACAGACAATTCATTAACACACCGTTAACTTTAGATTCATCTACTAAGCAATACCCTACTCGTGTGTTTAGTAGCTGGATATAAACATAAGTTTCTCTCCATTGAAGAGATCCCCTACATAAGGAACGTGAACCATGTTCAAGGCACTGAAACCTACTCTTGCGGCTTCTATCATCGCAGCAACCTTTTCTTTCAACACTTTTGCTGCTGACGTAGAGAAAATCCACTTCCTAATCCCTGGCGGCGCTGGTGGCGGTTGGGATATGACAGCTCGTGGTACTGGTGATGTACTGGTGAAATCAGACATCGTAGAAAATGTCTCTTTCCAAAACCTATCTGGTGGCGGCGGCGGTAAAGCCATTGCACACCTAATTGAAACGGCTCAACGCCAAGAAGACACGCTGATGGTGAACTCAACACCTATCGTTGTGCGCTCTCTAACGGGTATTTTCCCACAGTCTTTCCGTGACCTTACACCTGTTGCTGCAACCATTGCCGATTACGGCGCAATCGTTGCTTCTGCTGATTCTAAATACAACACGTGGGAAGACGTGGTAAAAGAATTCGAAACAAACCCTCGTAAAGTAAAAATTGCTGGCGGTTCAGCTCGTGGCAGCATGGACCACCTTGTAGTTGCTGCGGCGTTCAAGGGCGAAGGTTTTGATGCGAAAAAGGTTCGCTACATTGCTTACGATGCGGGCGGTAAAGCGATGGCTGCACTGCTTTCTGGCGAAACCCAACTGCTTTCAACTGGCCTTGGTGAGGTACTAGAGATGTCTAAGTCTGGACAGGTAAAAGTACTGGCTGTAACGGCACCAAAACGTCTTGAGGCAGCGCCAGACATTCCAACACTAACTGAATACGGCAATGAAACTGTATTTGCTAACTGGCGTGGATTTTTCGCGGCTCCAAATGCTAGCCAAGCAAAAATCGATGAGTGGAATGAAGCTCTAGGGAAAATGTACAAAACCGATGAGTGGCAAGTAGTTCGTGACCGTAACGGTTGGATCGATAACTACAAAGCGGACAAAGATTTCTACGCCTTCCTAGAAGATCAAGAAAAACAAATGGGCGACCTAATGCGTGAGCTTGGTTTCTTGAAATAACCAACAACGATAGAGGGACTTTGTGCCCTCTCACTCTTTCCTTGTTTCGCCGTACATGAGTTAACTTCAAACTCCTTTGTTTATTCGTAGACGTATTACTCACGCTTGCTGATTCGTTGTAAATGCAAGTGGCTTGTTAAGTTCAAGCATCGTAATTCGCTTACCTTCGGTTAGTGATCCCAGACATTTCATTGACTCGCTCATGTACGGTTTTTTTACTTTTCTACACCACCCAAATGGAGTTGGATATGTCGGACTTACCAACCAAATTTTTCAGTAAAGAATCTTTGCTTTCAGGCGATCGTCTCGGAGCTTTGATCTTTATGCTGGCGTGCTTGTGCTACGGCTACCAAACCACCCTGATTCCGCTGTTTCCCGGTGATGAATATGAACCCTTTACCGCGAGAACACTGCCTACCCTGCTAACTTTCATCGGTATCGGGTTGTCGCTGATTCTGCTTATGACTGGTCAGCCAGACAAAAAGCTCAAGTGTGACACCGCACCTTTAAACTGGAAGCTACTGATTGGTTTCTTAGTACTGATGGCATTTTATGGCGTTGGACTGACATATCTTGGCTTCGTTCTAGCAACAAGCTTCTTCTTATTGGCGGGCTTTTACCTACTGGGTGAGCGCCGTAAATCTATCTTGTTTGGCGCGTCGTTTCCTTTCGTTATCGCGTTCTTTCTTCTTTTAACTCAAGGCTTAGATATCTACCTAGAGCCTGGTTTAATCTTCACTCTTTGGTAGGGATAACATTATGTTAGACGGAATTTTACAAGGACTTTCTACCGCTGTGATGCCAATGAACATCATGATGGTAATCGTAGGCTGTTTCGTAGGTACCTTCATCGGGATGCTTCCGGGGCTAGGTCCAATCTCAGCCATTGCTCTGATGATCCCTATCACTTATGGCCTAGACCCATCTTCTGGTCTTATTTTGATGGCCGGTGTTTACTACGGCGCAGTATTTGGTGGTTCAACGTCATCAATTTTAATCAATGCTCCGGGTTGTTCTTCTACGGTAGTAACAGCATTCGACGGCTACCCAATGGCGCAAAAAGGCCAAGCTGGTAAAGCCCTTGCCCTTGCAGCCTATTCTTCTTTTACTGGTGGTACGCTTTCTGCAATTATGTTGTTGATCGCCGCACCAGCTCTAGCAAGCGTGTCATTAAGCTTCCAGTCTTCTGACTACTTTGCACTGATGCTATTAGGTTTATCAGCAGTAGCGGCGTTTGCAGGCCCAGGTCAGGTAATCAAGGCTTGGATGATGACTATCTTAGGTTTGATGTTATCAACAGTGGGTATCGACAAAGGTGTCGGTGTAGAACGTTTCACATTTGGTCTAACGGATCTTATGGACGGATTCAGCTTCCTATTGCTAGCGATGGCGACGTTCGCATTGGGTGAGACCTTAATGGGCATTCTTAAGCCTGAGCAAGATAACAGCGCTGAAGAAAGCAAAAAGATGTCCGATATTGGCAGTATGAAAGTGACCAAAGAAGAGTTCAAAGAAGTCGCGCCCGTTTCGATTCGTTCTTCAATTCTTGGCTTCTTTACTGGCGTGCTTCCGGGTGCTGGCGCGACTATCGCTGCTTTCTTAAGCTACGGCATGGAACGCAGCCTAGCACCAAAAGACAAGCAGAAAGAATTTGGTAAAGGCAGCATTCGTGGTCTTGTGGCTCCTGAATCAGCAAACAACGCAGCGTCAAGTGGTTCATTTGTACCGCTGTTAACACTCGGTATTCCGGGCTCTGGTACTACAGCAATCATGCTCGGTGCATTGATTGCCTACGGTATTCAGCCGGGTCCTCGCTTGTTCGTTGAGCATCCAGATGTATTCTGGTCGGTGATTATCTCGATGTACTTTGGCAACATCGTGCTGGTTATCTTAAACCTACCGTTGATCCCTTACATCTCTAAACTGCTAGCGGTACCAAGAACGGTACTACTGCCAATGATTATTTTCTTCTCAATCACAGGCGTGTACTTGGTGTCTTTCAACACGATGGATGTGTTTGTGATGCTAATTGTGGCAATGGCGGCGATAGCGTTAAGGCTGGCCAACTTCCCGCTCGCACCGTTACTGCTTGGCTTCATATTAGGTGGTTTGATGGAAGAGAACTTGAGACGCGCGCTGATGATCAGTGATGGTGAACTCAGCTTCCTTTGGGAACGCCCTATCACCATGACCTTCACTATTTTAGCGGTATTGGTTCTCTCTAGTCCGATTCTGGTTAAGCTGTTCAAGAGCTTTAGAGCAAAGCCTGTTGAAGTGTAAACTTGGCTTAGCTTAGAAAAACAAAACGAAATAAAGGGAGCCTCAGGCTCCTTTTTCGTATCAGCTATTTCAAAAAACCACAGCTCTAAGATGATAGCAAACTCACAAACTCGCACTTTCAAGCCCCACAGCTCTGATATTAATAACAAAATCAAGTAAGGTAGCCAGTCAGTTAACGCATTGGATTCTAAAACTATGGATTGGTTGATTCTATTCTTGTCAGGCGTGATCGGTGGCGTGTTGAATTCCATTGCAGGAGGAGGCAGCTTCATCACCTTCCCCGCTTTGTTATTCGCCGGCGTCCCTCCGATTGCGGCCAACGCGACCAATACCTTTGCTTCATGCGCTGGTTACATCAGTGGTGCTTATGCATTGCGCCATGAAATTCAGTCTGGTACCAAACAACTCAAACTCGTTGTTGGGCTATGTGTAATTGGCGGCGGCATTGGTGCATTTTTACTACTACACACGCCAGAAGCGTTGTTTACTCAATCCGTTCCTTGGTTATTGCTGTTCGCCGCTCTGCTTTTTACCTTTGGTGGCACACTCAATAAATGGCTAAAGAAAGTAACCGCTAAACATAAGCACGCCACCAGCGCAGGCGCGTTCTTTTCCGCCGTATTACTTTTGATCGTATGTGTTTATGGTGGTTATTTTAATGCAGGCTTAGGCATTGTGACCTTGAGCTACTTGGCACTGGCAGGATATACCAATATCAACGTGATGAATGGCATCAAATTGTTGGTGTCGGCATGCGCGTCACTCGCGGCAATCGTGTTCTTTGTTGTGAATGGTTCGATTGATTGGCCGTCAGGCATGGCCGTTTTGTTTGGGACATTGGTCGGTGGTTACTATTCAGCAAAAGTTTCTCGCCGTATTCCTCAACAATATGTTCGTACCACAGTGATCATCGCGAGCTTTTTGATCACCGCTTACTTTTTTTATACCAACTAGATTCTATGCCTACTAGGTTTATGCTAACTAGACATTCGGTTCAATAAGGCTTGCAACTGGAAAGATAAAGCAAAAAGACTGCACCCTTCTCATACCTGATTCGCTATTTTATTGCTTATAAAATAGCCAGAGCACAATATGTGAGACGAGTCCTTTAATTAGTAAATTTGATAACAATTTAGACTGTTTTTTAGCCTTTCTTTTACGGAAAGTAGGATAATTCTCCTGTCGAAAGTGAGACTTCATTAGGAGGCGTTATGAACATTAAACTCGGTCATGTCATGTCATCAAGTCGACTCATTTGCTTTGTCGCTTTTCTTGCTGCCACATTCGCGTGGATTCTAAAAATGCCCGCTCTGTTTTCTGTGTCAGCGCTATTCTTACTGATCAGCGCCATTGTCTATAGCGTTGACCTTTGGAAGAATCAAAGAAAGAACCGTGAAGCTTAAGACGAACGACTAAAGCTTCACGCATTAAAAAAGGAGCACTTAGGCTCCTTTTGTATTTTATGCTTATCGCTTTAGCTGATTAGGCTATTCGATGGTTTTTCTAGCGACGCTTTTCTGTTGGCAACGCCCTTTTATTAGCGGCACCTTTCTATTAACGACGCCCTTTTACTAGCGACGCCTATCTATTAACGACGAAAGTTACGACCGTTACCGCCGCGACGCTCTTTAAACGCAGACGCAGCTTTAGCTTGAGAAGCGTGGATAGACTCAACCGTTAGTTCCATTGGCTCACGAGGTTCTAGCCCATGGCGGAATGTACGTGAACGCGGAGGCATCTGGTACTCAATGTCCGATGCTTTAGGCATGCGCTTGAAACGGTAAAGGTAGAAGTTTTCAACCTTTTCACGAGCCCATTCGGTTTTCTTCAGGTATTTAACTGCGCTTGCCACTGTAGGCTTAGTATTAAAGCAGTTCATACGCATTGCCGCATCTAAAATTTCCCAACCATAATGGTCCACTAATTCAGTGATCATGGTTTCAAGCTTTAAGCCATGTAACGGGTTATTTTGTTGCAGTTCGATTCTTTCTTCTTCAGTCATAACATTACCTTTATCAAGGCAACTAAAGGCCTTGAATTTACTCTAGAACACCGTCATCACTGACCATTTCTAGCTCAATCACTTGGGCATTACATCCATTGCCCTTATTTATGCCTTTATGATGGCATAAAGCATACTCGTTATCCTATTTATCTTTGAAATTAATTTCGAATTGGTCACTTAACACCCTACCTTAGCTCGCTATACAGACTAAGACATTCTTCAAACAAAACTCCCCCGCAAAAGATATGAGACTGGTTTAACCTAACAAAACTTATAGTAACCGTATGCAAAATCCATGTATTTAGTGATGACATTAAAGTTTTTCAGTACGCAGTATTACATCTTAATAACACAATGCTATGGTTTTATTGAATATCGAAACGGTAAAAGACCGGATTAAACAATGACATAATTATAAGTAAAGGTTGGCTTGCCAAATGTTTGACTACTCACATTTCAGTAGAGCAGCGGCCCAAGACAAAGACATCGTCGCCATAGTCGATGATCTCTTTCAGCTAGCTCGTGAACACTACCCCATACTATCTCGGCTATCCGTGGTGCTATGCAGTGAAAATAAAGCATCTAATTATTTTGTATCAGATTCACTGTGCCAAAACGTCAAGCACCACTACATCGAACAAGAAATCAAACCCAACTCCGCTTTGAGTCGTCTGGCTGAATCATTGGAGACTAGAATTGTTGATGACCTCTCTTTGATCAATCCGACGAAGCAAATCTCTCATCTACTCGAGCTCGGTCACCAAAGTAGCTATACAACTCCAATCCACTACCAAGAGAGTAACCTCGGATTCGTTTTCATCAACGCATCATGCACTGACTTTTTTGCTAAGCAGACAATCCAAAGCGACATCGCCTACCTCACTCAAGCGATTTCGAACCTGTTTGTACAACTATTCGAACGTCAGCGTCATTTTCAATCCTCTTTAGCGGTCGCTCTAAACATGGGACATGCGCGCGACCCTGAAACCAAAGAACATCTGATTCGCATGGGAAAATACAGCGAGCAGCTCGCACGTACGCTTTCGCACAGTAACAATTCGATTACCCATCAGTTCGTTCACCGTATTCGCTTATATGCGCCATTTCACGACATTGGTAAGTACCGAATCCCAGATAACGTGTTATTCAGCACGGGGCGTTTCTCAGAAGAAGAAAGAGCCATAATGAACAACCACACCTTGTATGGTGAAGAGATGATTAACGATGTGGTGTCACTCTCCCATCATTGCTCTATGTGTTCTGATGAAATTCAGTTTATTAAGAATATTGTGCGTCATCACCACGAGCGGTTTGATGGTTCGGGGTTACCCGATGGTTTGAGTCATACTGCGATTCCGCTTGAAGCACGAATTGTAACGCTCGCGGATGTGTTTGACGCGCTGATGAGTAAAAGAGCCTATAAGCACGCATGGTCACTGGAGGAAGTCATGGAGTACATTGAAGCGCACAACGGTTCGATGTTCGACCCTGAATGTGTTGAGGCCCTTAAACAGAACCTAGACGACTTTATGGCAATTCGAGAGCAATACAACGACGATGTAAAACCTCAAGCTATGATGGCTTAGCCTGAGTGAATTTCGAATGACTTATGCTAAATCGAAGCCAACAAAAAAGGATGCCTATTGGCATCCTTTTTTCTATTTACAGCTTAAAGAACAAACACGTTCTTACTGATTCTAACTAACGATTATACGTCGTAAGTTGTAGAAGCAGTGTCGCCGCCTGTACCAGTCCAGTTTGTGTGGAAGAATTCACCACGTGGACGGTCAGTACGCTCGTAAGTGTGAGCACCGAAGTAGTCACGTTGAGCTTGAAGCAGGTTAGCTGGTAGACGTGCTGTTGTGTAACCGTCTAGGAAAGATAGCGCAGAAATCGTACATGGCATTGGGATACCAGACTCTAGAGATTTCGCTGCTACTTTACGCCATGCTACTAGGCTGCCTTGTAGGATGTTTTTGAAGTACTCGTCAGAACCTAGGAACGCGATGTCTGGGTTTGCTTCGTACGCATCACGGATGTTGCCTAGGAATGCAGAACGGATGATACAACCACCACGCCACATTAGTGCTACGTTACCGTAGTTTAGGTCCCAGCCGTTTTCGTTCGACGCTTCACGCATTAGCATGAAACCTTGAGCGTAAGAAATGATCTTAGAAGCCAGTAGAGCTTGACGTAGTGCATCAACCCACTCTTGCTTGTCGCCTTCAACTGGAGTGATTGTTTTCTCAAACAAAGCTTCAGCTTCAACACGTTGGTCTTTAAGAGCAGACAGGCAACGAGAGAATACAGACTCAGAGATTAGAGTTAGTGGGATACCTAGGTCTAGTGCGTTGATACCCGTCCACTTACCAGTGCCTTTTTGGCCTGCAGTGTCTAGGATCTTCTCAACTAGCGCTTCACCGTCTTCATCTTTGTAGCCAAGGATGTCAGCAGTGATTTCAACTAGGTAGCTGTCTAGCTCAGTCTTGTTCCAGTCAGCGAATACTGCTTGCATCTCGTCAGCAGACATACCTAGGCCATCTTTCATGAACTGGTATGCTTCAGTGATAAGCTGCATGTCACCGTATTCGATGCCGTTGTGTACCATCTTAACGAAGTGACCAGCACCGTCGTTACCAACCCAGTCACAACAAGGCTCACCAGCGTCAGTTTTTGCAGAGATACCTTGGAAGATTGGCTTAACCGCTTCCCAAGCTTCAGCCGCGCCGCCTGGCATGATTGAAGGACCGAAACGAGCACCTTCTTCACCACCAGAAACACCAGTACCGATGAAGTGGATGCCTTTCTCACGACAATGCGCTACACGACGGTTAGTGTCTGGGTAGTTAGTGTTACCACCATCAATGATGATGTCGCCTTCGTCTAGAAGTGGGATTAGGTTTTCGATGAACGTGTCTACAACGTCACCAGCACGAACCATAAGCATCACTTTACGTGGCGCTTCTAGCTTCTCAACTAGCTCTTCTAGAGAGTAAGCACCAACAATGTTAGTACCTTTAGCTGGGCCTTCTAGGAACTCGTCTACTTTCGCAGCAGTACGGTTGTGAGCCACAACTTTGAAGCCGTGGTCGTTCATGTTTAGGATAAGGTTCTGACCCATTACTGCTAGGCCAATTACACCGATATCACCTTTCATTATTTATATCTCCTTGCGGCTATTCGCACTTATGCGATAGCACTTGCTGCATTTGAATCTAGGAACCACTCTGTCTCGCCAGTTTTAGACTGGATTTTCGCTGCCGGGTAAGGCAACTCTGAAGCAGGAGTAGTATGAATTTCTTTAACGATCTCAACTTTACCTGCACCCAGTACTAGGTAGCTGATTCGTTTAGCTGCTTCTAAAACTTTTGCTGTTTTAGAAACACGGATTTGACCAGACTCAGGGTGAGAAGCCAGTACAGACAGGTTCTCATCTTGGTAGTTGGTTGCACCCGGGAATAGTGAAGCTGTGTGACCGTCTGCGCCAACACCTAGCAGAATCCAATCGAAAACTGGCGTGCCGTTTTCTGTTGGGATTACGTCTGCCATCTCTTTTGCGAAACGCTCTGCTTCTGCTTTCGGTTCATCTTCACCACGAATGCGGTGGATGTTTTCAGCAGGAAGGTTCACTTGAGTAAACAACAGCGCGTTAGCTTCACCGAAGTTGCTTTCAGCGTCGTCTGGTGCAACGCAACGTTCGTCGCCCCACCAGAAGTGAAGGTTATTCCATTGAATGCCTTCAGCGTATGGTGCTTGAGCTAAAAGCTTGAAAAGCATTTTTGGCGTGCTGCCACCCGACAATGAAATGTGAACAGGTTTACCCTGCTCGCTGTACGCTTTCATTTCATTTGCTAGAGTTTCAACAACCAATTCTGGCGTTGCAAAGATCTTGTGATTGATCATAGTTCGCAGTAATCCGTGTCTGTTAAGTTTTTGCATGGGAAACGCCATGCGCGGCCATCACGTTGCAGCAGTTCATCTGCTTCCTGTGGGCCCCAAGTACCACAAGCATAGCCAAACAGTGCTTGAGGATCTTGCTTGAAGTCTAAGATTGGTTGAACGTACTTCCAACACGCTTCTACTGCATCAGTACGTGCAAACAGAGTTGCATCACCGTTAAGTGCATCAAGAAGAAGACGTTCGTAAGCCGTTAGCATTTGAGTTTCAGGCAAGTCAGAGTAAGAGAAGTTCATTTTCACTTCTTTTGCTTTGAAGCCTGCACCCGGCTCTTTCAAGCCAAAGCTCATCTGAATACCTTCGTCCGGTTGGATGCGGATAATCAGTTTGTTTTCTGGTGCATCTTGACCAAATACTGGGTGTGGCGTGTTCTTAAAGTGAATCACGATCTCCGTTACGCGCGTTGGTAGGCGTTTACCTGTACGAACGTAGAAAGGAACACCATTCCAGCGCCAGTTATTGATGTGTGCTTTAAGACCAATGTACGTTTCAGTACGAGAATCGTCTGCTACACCCGGCTCTTCACGATAACCAAGCAAGTGCTGGCCGCGAACGTCTGAAGCTGTGTATTGACCAAGAACGAGATCTTTACGTAGGTCATCTTCCTCAAGAGGTTTCAGACACTGAAGTACTTTAACCACTTCGTCACGAATAGAATCAGCATTGATTTGAGCAGGTGGTTCCATACCAACCATTGCTAACACTTGTAGCAGGTGGTTTTGGAACATGTCACGAACTGCGCCAGAACCGTCGTAGTATCCGCCACGCTCTTCAACGCCAAGGAACTCAGCACCTGTGATTTCAACGTATTCAATAAAGTTACGGTTCCACAGAGGTTCAAACATCGCGTTTGAGAAACGAAGCACTAGAAGGTTTTGTACCGTTTCTTTACCAAGGTAGTGGTCGATACGGTAAATCTGGTGTTCTTGGAAGTGATGATGGATCTCTTCATCTAACGCTTGAGCAGAAGCTAGGTCGTAACCAAATGGCTTCTCGATGATCAGACGGCGCCAGCCGTTCCTTTCATCGTTTAGGCCATGCGCAGCAAGGTTTGCTGGGATCACACCGTACAAGCTTGGCGGCGTTGCCAAGTAGAACAGTGTGTTATGGTTTTCGAATTGGTAGTCTTGCTCAAGCTTGTCTAGACGTTGTGCTAAACGAGCGTAATCTTCGACATCTGAAGTGTTGATCGCTTGGTAATGCAAATGTTCAATAAATGCATTCAGCGTCTCAGGTTCAGTTTGTTCCATTTCCTGAAGAGACTTCTTCAGCTTCTCACGGTAAGACTCATCGCTGTACTCAGTACGGCTCACTCCAAGAATCGCAAAGGATTCTGGTAGTTGATTGCTAGCATACAGGTGGTACAAAGCAGGAATTAACTTGCGGTAAGTTAGATCTCCCGACGCACCAAAAATAACGATGCTGCTGTTTTCAGGTATTACCATCATCTTTCCTATAAAAACAAGGTTTTTAGTATTCGCCAACGGTATCAGCGACATACGAAAATAGATAATAGGTCTTAGCTATTACATCAATAGCGAGTGCCTATTACACTTGAGAATGCGTTTGGTAAACGAGGGTGAATGCTATCACCTCTATTCGGGACAGTATTGTCTATGAGTATTTGATTTACATCAACCACTGTGAAAGCAATCGATTAAATATTGACTCATTTCGAACAAATTCTAATCGATAGCTGAGTTCACAAAGGTAGAAATAGCAGCAAATCGGCATTCTCAAACATTGTAGTCAAGAAAGAATGGCATCTGGTCTGTGGAGTGACTTGTGGATGTTAAAAAGGAAACTAAAACCAGCTTATTCAACTGGTTTTACAGTTTATTGGGAATGTAAAGGCGTCTTCGGATGAATATAGCTTTTCGTATTGCCTTATCTTTTCGCTTTGTTATAACAACGTTCAGGACGACCAACGGTGCCGTAGTTTAAATCGGCAACCAACTCACCGGTCGTGATCAAGAATTCCAGGTAGCGTCTGGCAGTGGTTCGGCTTGCACCAATACGCTCACCTGCTTCATCAGCCGTAATATTCGACGTATCCGCTTGTTGAAATATCGCACGAATCTTATCGAGCGTTACACCGTCGATCCCTTTAGGTAACGTCGATACTTTCGCTGAGTCTGCTTTCGCATTGGCTTGCAACATCTTGTCGACCAAGCCTTGGTTAAGGTCAGACACGCTTTCAAACTCTTGCTGTTGTGATTGGTACTTTTTCAGCGCCGCTTCTAAACGAGGAAACATCACGGGTTTGAGTAGATAATCGACAACTCCGCCACGCATTGCTTGCTGCAAAGTGTCGACATCGCGTGCTGCGGTAATCAAGATAACATCACAGCCTTGATTGCTGCCGCGAACGTGATTGAGGATATCGAGCCCACAACCATCCGGCAGATAAACATCCAAAAGCACCAAGTCTGGCTTCAAGATATCGAGCTGCATTAAGGCTTCAGACTGCGTGGTCGCAATGCCAACCACATCAAAGCCTCCCATCTGTTCTAAATAACGATGGTGAAGCTCTGCAATCGCAATATCATCTTCAATGACCATGACTCTCGTGATTGCGTTCATTTATGTTCTTCCTTTAACCATTGTATTCCGTCACGATGATCTTTACTCGATCGTTTCGTGCTTAATTATTATTGTTCTTCTTTTGGTAGATACACCGTCATGCGTGAACCAAAGTCAGGGTTATCAACCATTTCTAATTGCCCTTGATAGCGGTCGGCTAACTGCTTAATCAAATATAAACCGACACCACGATTCTGTTTCGCTTTGCTCGATACGCCTTTTTCAGTCAGGTCATTGGTTGCCAAGTGTTTGGGCAAACCACAGCCTTTGTCTTCTACTTCAACAATGATTTCATTGCCAAAATCACTGATAGACACATCAATCACGCGGCGCGCAGGGGCTATTTGCCCTTCTTGTTTAATCGCCATCATGGTGGCATCAAACGCATTATCGATCAGGTTACCGAGAATAGTGACAACGTCATCCGCGTTTAAACGGCTTGGTAGCGCCTCAAGCCTCGAACCTTCTTCGACTTTGAGCTCTAAACCAATCTCACGTGCGCGCTCAGTTTTACCTAGCAACATGCCCGCGATCAGTGGGTCTTTGACCGTTTCTCTTAAGAACTCGATCAGGCTTTGATAGTGAGCCGTTTCTTGTCCAATCAACTGCTGAACAGATTCCAATTCACCCATTTGAATCAAACCGCTAATGGTATTCAACTTGTTCTGGTGTTCATGAGTTTGTGAACGCAGCAGATCCGCATACTCTTTAGTTTGAGATAGCTGATCCGTTAAGTCGTTAATCTCATCTCGTAAACGGAAACTGGACACCGCACCAACCACTTCACCAGCCACAATAATCGGACTACGGTTAGCAATGATTCGTTTGTTATTCAGGTAAAGCTCAACATCATGGTCGGTATCACCGGTCGATAACAGCTGCTCTAAATCACTGCCAGCTAATACATCTGAAAGACGTTGCTGGTTGAGCGCTTTATCTCTATCAATAGACAATATGTCACAAGCACTTTTGTTTATTGAACGCAAAATACCGTTCTTATCGATACTTAAAATGCCCTCTTTCACGGTACTCATGGTCACATCAAGCTCAACGTATAAGCGACCTATCTCTTCTGGTTCAAAGCCCAAAATAGCACGTTGGAAACGACGAGAAACGTAACTTGAAATAAGAGCGTTAACCGCAACCACCACCAAGGCCATCACGATCAAAAAGGCTAAATAAGGTTCGATTCTGTCTTGCAGTGAATCTAAGAGATAACCCACTGATACCACACCAATGACAGCATCATTCGAATCTTTGACGGCCGATTTACCACGTACCGAAAACCCGAGTGAACCTTTTGCCGTCGATACGTAAGACTCACCCAACACCAATGCTTTCTGGTTATCACCACCGCGCATGGGTTTCCCCAACCTGTCGTCGTATGGGTGAATTAAGCGAATGCCTTTCTCATCACCGACAACAATAAACGCCGCACCAATTAACTGTGTGAGGTTTCGAAACTTAACTTGGGTTTCTTCAGATAAAACGTGAGGAATGCCATCAGCATTCAAGGTTCCATTTTCTTGAATAATTCGAGTGACAAGTGGTGATTCGGAGAGAAATTCAGCCACACCGAGTGCTTTCAAACCCATCTCTTGCTCTTGAGATTGTTTGATATAAGAAAAACCTGCCGCTGAGAGTATCAACAGCTCAACGAGGCCAGTGACCGTCATGATAATCAGTAACCTTTTACGGAAACTGATGCTACTCCATTTCATATAAAACCGTCCCTAGTGCTTAACGATTAATGTTAACACCAAGTTAATCTTATGACCTTTGCGCTTATACGAATTTGTGACTGTTACTCAACTAAATAATTGACCAGATTATTAATTGATATTCCTTTACGTTATACGGCCCAAACAATCGCTCACTTTTAGAACGGATTAGCTTAAAAAGACAAATAAACGAATAAACATTGAGCTAGATCACTAAGCTTTTAGGTGTTTTTTAGGTTGTTTAAAATAAATACAATTACAATGGTTGCATATGAAGGAGTTTATTGTTGCCAAGCTATACGTTGCAATTTTAAGACAGCGTTTTAAACCGGAATTTCGGTTAACACAAAAGCAACAACTCTTCACTCACTGGACGTATCGATAAGTAAAAGTTGCGCGCTCGCCGTTACGAATGATGAACAAACGGATTAAGTATTCTCCCCTATTCATCCATCGCGATTTCACATTCGGCTAGTTAGACAACGAAGAGGTGACTGATAAAAAGCAGCACCCAATAATAAAGCATTGATGAGCAGGAAGTATCGATCAGTGGCAACGTCCAATAGAAACAGGATAAAAAACATAACGTATAAACATTGTTGAAAAGGAAACCAGGCAATGAAACGCGATAATTTTGGAATCTGCCTAACAAAGGCTATGTTGTTCAAAAACTTACAATCTACTTTCACTCATGTCAGAGCATATGAGAAGAACGAGACATCCCCGCTCGATCTAAAAGTATTGTTAGCTTTCCCGCAAATGTCAGGTAGAGATTTATTACAAACGATGCAAGGTTCAAGACAATTGGTGTGGCGCGCCGATCACCATTGTCCAAGCTTTAAATAGCACCAATCAATTTGTAGTAACCTCTTCTATACTGAACTTAAAGAGCACGATTCGTAGTGCTCTTTTTGTTTCTTCGCGCCAGCCATTAAACCCTTAATAGCATTCACATTATATTAACGAGCGGCTATGCTAATTGTTCATATGAGATAATCTATTCAAGACAAATGATTATCCCCCTGTTAACATTAGAGCTAATACTCTAATTTGGTATTTAATGCAGATGACCAAACCGACATTCCGACGCCTTGCGATTGCCAGTATTCTTATCGGTGCTATCAGTTCGCCAAGCTATGCTGCCCCGCTCACTTTTTCTGAGGCGTGGCAAATACTCCAAGAGAACAACAACTCTCTTGCGGCTCAACAAGCTAACGTTGAGCGTTATCAACATCTCCAAAATGCAACTGGAAGCCTTAACTTACCTTCTGTGACGCTTGGCGCTAACTACACTCACCTTGATAGCGACGTGACCATCAATGGCGAACAGTTCAGCGATAGCTTAAGTAGTGTAAACCCTACCGTGTCTGCAATACTACGACCATTAATTGGCGGAGTAACATCAACCATCACCGAGCAAGACATCTTCAGCTCTTCTATTCGCGCAATTTGGCCGATCTTTACGGGCGGACGAATTAATGCAGCACAAACGGCAGCTGAAGGTAAAAGCGAAGAAGCGCAAAGCCAACTCTTGATGGAAAAGCAGGCTCGCTACGAAGACTTAAGCAAATACTACTTCTCAGTGATCTTAGCGGAAGACGTTGTGAAAACGCGTCAAGCCGTAGAAGCTGGCTTAACTCAGCACCGAGATTTCGCCATCAAGATGGAACAACAAGGGCAAATCGCAAGAGTTGAACGCCTACAAGCAGACGCTTCTTTAGATAAAGCGGTCGTTGAACGCACTAAGGCTGAAAATGATCTCAAAATTGCTCAGTTAGCACTGACTCAAATTCTTGGCCAAAGCCAGAGTGTTGAACCCTCAGAACAACTGTTCATCAACAAGAACCTACCTCATATGGATGTGTTCATTGACCAAACATTGATGACCTATCCCGGCCTTAAGATCCTTGATGCGAAAGAGAAACAAGCAAGCAGCTTAATCAAAGCTGAAAAAGGAAAATACTATCCAGAAGTGTACCTTTACGGTGATTACAGCCTTTATGAAGACGACTCGCTGGCGAGTGAAATGAAACCAGATTGGTTAGTCGGCATTGGTGTGAACGTACCGCTGATCGATACTTCTGGTCGCTCTGATAAAGTAGCCGCTGCGCACAGTGCGGTTTCACAGGTTCAATTCCTTAAATCGCAAGCCAAACAAGACTTAACCGTGTTGGTACAAAAGACCTATCTTGAAGCGAAGCAAGCGATTGAAGAAGTTCAAGGGCTCAACTCTAGCTTATCGTTAGCTCAAGAGAACCTATCACTTCGCAAAAAAGCGTTCACACAAGGCTTATCTAACTCGTTAGAAGTGGTTGATGCTGAACTATACCTTGCAAGCATTAAGACACAGCAATCTGCTGCGCGATTCAAATACCTTATCTCTCTCAACAAGCTTTTGGCGCTTACCAGCGAAATGAATGCTTACTCAAGTTACTTAACCTCTTCTGTTACGTCTGATTTCGACTCAAAAACAGACACCGCTAGCCAGTCAAAAGGATAATTCATGAAACCTATTAAGCCCCTTCTTCTATCTATAGTTGGTATCGGCATTATTGGCTGGGTCGGATACAGTTTTTACCAAGCGTATCAGCCTCAACCGGTTAAGCTTCAAGGCCAAATTGATGCACAGCAATACAGCATCTCTTCTAAAATACCTGGCCGAATTGATCAAGTATTCGTGCGCAAAGGCGACTCTGTTGAGAAAGGTGAATTGATCTTCTCTCTACTTAGCCCAGAGATCGACGCTAAATTAGAACAAGCGAAAGCAGGCCAGAAAGCCGCAGGGGCATTAGCTCAAGAAGCCGAAAATGGCGCGCGTACTCAGCAGATCCAAGCCGCTAAAGACCAATGGCTAAAAGCTAAAGCTGCTGCCGATCTGATGAACAAAACCTACCAACGTGTAAACAACCTTTATAACGATGGTGTTGTCGCTGAACAAAAACGTGATGAAGCCAAAACACAATGGCAAGCCGCGAAATACACAGAAAGTGCTGCCTTCCAGATGTACCAACTGGCGCAAGAAGGTGCTCGTGATGAAACCAAAGTAGCCGCAACTCAAAAAGCGTTAATGGCTGCAGGTGCAGTGGCAGAAGTTGAAGCCTACGCAAAAGACACACAGATCCACAGCTGGTTCAGTGGTGAAGTGTCTCAAGTATTGCTAAGCAGTGGTGAACTGGCGCCACAAGGTTTCCCTGTTGTCACCGTTATCGATACTCAAGACGCATGGGCGGTACTTAACGTCCGTGAAGACATGTTGAAGCACTTTGAGAAAGGCACGCAATTTGACGCTTATCTTCCTGCTCTAGACAAATCACTGACCTTTAAAGTGACTCATATTGCCGTAATGGGCGATTTTGCGACTTGGCGTTCAACCGATGCAGCGCAAGGCTTTGACTTACGTACATTCGAAGTAGAAGCACGCCCTGTCGACACAGACGAAAAATTGCGCATGGGTATGAGCCTTGTGGTTGAGCTTTAGGTGACTTATGTCTGCTAATTTTCGATCTACAGGAGCACAATCTACAGCCTCTCAACCACCTGAGCATCATAGAGCGAAGAGTACCTTGCTGAGGCAGTGGGCGATAGTTCGCAAAGACAAGTGGTTGTTGTCGTGCCTAACTTGGATACCCTTGCTGCTTGCAGCAAGTATTTGGCTGATTTTCTCGCAAGGTATCGCCCGCGATTTACCCGTTGCAGTCGTTGATCTTGAACATAGCCAAATCTCGCAACAATTCACTCGTCTTGTTGATGCGTCACCTACCCTACAAGTGACGCAGAAATACAGCTCAGTGAGCGAAGCAGCTAAGGCGATGATCGAGCGCGATATCTACGGTTACGTTGTGATACCAAAACACTTCGACCGTGATCTCTACCTAGGCTTAAACCCGCAAGTGTCTGTGTTCTACAACAGTCAATTCATCTTGATAGGTAAACTGGTCAACTCAGCACTGTTGCAGGCTCAAGGGACTTTTAACGCGCAGCTTGAAGTGGTTAAACAGCTTTCACACGGTGATACCACGGTCCAATCGGCATTAGGCCAAGCAGTCACGGTACAAAGTCAGATCACGCCATTGTTTAACCAGAACACCAGCTACGCACAGTTCTTGGTGTCTGCAGTTATTCCTGCTTTATGGCAAATCATGATTGTGGTCGGCACGATCTTAGTATTGACTGCAAACGTTCGATCTCGTGGGCTAAAAGCTTGGTTGTCACACTCTCCTGTGAAGTCGTTAGTCTCAACGTTAACCCCTTACGTGGTTCTGTTTTTAGCGTTTGGTATTGCGTTTAGCTTTTGGTTCTATCGCCTACTCGACTGGCCATTTAACGGTAGCTTTATGGCATTGACGGTTGCTCAGCTACTCACGGTTATCAGTTGTATCATCATGGGTTGCTTGTTCTTCTTTTTAACACTCGATCCAGCAAGGGCGATGAGTTTCGCCGGTGCCTTCACAGCACCAAGCTTCGCCTTCATGGGGATTACTTTCCCAGTAACTGACATGAACACGGCAGCTCAAGTTTGGAGAAGCTTATTGCCTGTAAGTCACTACATCGAAGTACAAACGGCTCAGTCCAGTTATGGCGTGAGCGCAGCACAATCACTAATCAGCCTCACTTCTATGTTGTGGTATGCAGTTCCTGCATTGGCGGTTATGTTGTTAATTAAGAAACATCTAGCGCAGCTACCATGCTCAGCTAAAGCTGAAGAAGAAGCAGAAGCAGAACAACAAGGAGTAAAACAATGAGCTTTACTCAACTGCTGAAACAAGAACTGTTAGCGGTACTTCGCAACCCAGTTGTATTGCTCACCGTGTTTGGTGGTGTGGTCTTTTATTCATTCTTGTATCCGCTACCTTACGCAAATCAAGTCCCTCAACAATTGAAAGCGTCGGTGGTGAATTTGGATAAGAGCCAAAGCAGCGACCAGTTAGAAAGAATGGTCGATGCGACCTCTCAAATTGATTTGGTTCGTCGAGATTCCACCATCGAAGATGCGAAACAAGCTGTTCTGAACCAAGAGATTGGTGGGTTCATCGTCATTCCTGAAAACTTCTATAAAGATCTACTGCTAGGAAAAAGCCCTACGCTCTCTTATGCGGGTGATGCGTCTTACTTCTTGGTTTACGGAACCATTGTTGAAGGGCTTGCCAAAGCTGGAGGCACACTAGCCGCACAAGTAAAAGTCAGCCACTTGCTAGTCGAAGGTGTGCCGTTAGAGTCCGCAGCCAAAGGCTATAGTGCGTTTAGCTTGAACCTAAAGCCAACCTTCAATAGCCGCATGGGATACATCGATTATGTTGTGCCTGCTGTATTTGTGTTGATTCTGCAACAAACCCTAGCCATGGCTTCTGGTTTAGTTGGCGCAACGCAAAATGCTCAATCGACATTTGGATATTGGAGTAAAACGCCACCAGACAAACTGATCCTTGCTCGTTGTTGTACCTTAGTCGGCATTTATTATTTGCTGTCCATGTACTACTTCGGCGCTAGTTTCTCGATGTACGGGATTAACTTGCTCGCCTCTATGGCTCAAATTCTAACTCTGCTGCTGCCTTTCTTATTGGCCAGTTGTTTAATCGGAATCTTTATCGGTGAGTTAGTACCAAGAAGAGAGCTAGTCACGGTTGTGGTGTTAATTAGTTCAATGCCACTGATCTTCTCGTCTGGATTTATTTGGCCTGTTGAAATGATGCCACAGTGGTTGGTACTGCTATCAGAGCTATTCCCAAGTACCCCTGCGATTCAAGGTTTCTTGGCGCTGAATCAGATGGGTGCTTCCTGGCAAGAAGTAGCACCTCAATGGACGCTGTTATGGGGACAAGTTGTACTTTGGGGTTCGTTGCTTGCACTGAAGCTCTACCACAAGTCGAGTAAAAGCGTCGTTATCAGTAATACGAGTACCAACATCAACCACAGCAACAGCAACAGCAACAGCAACAGTCATTAAGCTGTTTATTCATCGAAAACCATTAAAAAAGCTCTGACAAAGGGCTTTTTTAATGCCTTCAAGTTTCAAGCTCGTTAACTATCGAATGATTAGAATCCGCCAAAAACATATCAAGTATTCAAACTTCCTTCACTCTCTTCCATCAGGTTTAGAGCGATTTGATCGTGAATCACACCTCAAGATCTAAGGAATCGTTTTAAACAAGGATAAACCGCCTTCCTAACAAAATGCATCTGCCGCTATTGCCATCACTGCATATGCCTTTTCAAACTCGAAAATCATCGACTTATTCCAAAATGATGACAAAACCCGAATAATTGTAAATTTATTGTAAAAATTTCTTTGATGACATTATTTTTATGTATAGGGTTATCAACAAGACTTGATAAGCCGAATATCATAGTCTGATTGATGGACGTACCGAAAGGATCTCCATATAAAACGTGATTAGTAGTTATATTTATTTCGCATTTTGACTTAGCAACAGAGCTTTTGTCGCTACCAAAGAAATATATAAGCTATTGAAATACAAAACAAACACAACAGCAACAAACATAATTTAATAAAAAGCAGGGAAAACCATGAAAAACATAAGAGAATTATTTTTTGGGTTTATATTATTGTTTAGTTCCAGTGCATTTGCAGAAGAAGGATCATTTAATCAAGCCATTAGCAACTTAAGCCAAAGTGTTGATGGATTTTTCAACGAGTACACAGGATGGTTCGTTGGATTAATATTTAAAAGCGTGCCAGTAGGTGAAGCCAACTTCCCGATTATTGTTGGGTGGCTATTACTTGCTGCACTCATCTTTACTGTTTATTTTGGCTTCGTTCAATTTAAACGTGTCGGCATGGCTATCGACATCATTAAAGGTAAGTACACCGACCCTAAATCGAAAGAAGATGGCGAGGTTTCTCACTTTCAAGCTCTGACAACCGCTCTTTCAGGAACGGTGGGTCTTGGTAACATTGCAGGTGTGGGTGCTGCACTTGCGATTGGTGGTCCTGGGGCAACATTCTGGATGATCTTGTGTGGCATCCTCGGGATGGCTTCTAAGTTCTGTGAGTGTACCTTAGGTGTGAAATACCGAACTATCTTACCGTCGGGCGTTGTTTCAGGTGGTCCTATGTACTACCTAAGCCAAGGTCTTGGTGAAAGAGGTTTAGGTGGACTCGGTAAGGTGCTGGCTATCGGCTTTGCACTGATGTGTATCTTGGGTTCTTTGGGTGGCGGTAACATGTTCCAAGCCAACCAAGCTCATGCAATGTTGACTTATGCTTTTGATATTCCTAGCGAATACGGCGTTATCACTGGTCTTGTGCTCGCTGCTTTAGTTTTCTCTGTAATTGTTGGTGGTATGCCTTCTATTGCATCGGTAACAGAAAAAGTGGTTCCTTGGATGGCTGCGCTATATATCGGTATGGCTGTGATTGTTATCGGTTCTAACCTTGATCAAGTTGGTCCAGCGTTCAGTGCAATCTTTACAGGTGCATTTACTGGCGAAGGTGTCGTTGGTGGATTCATTGGTGCGTTGATTCAAGGCTTGAAACGTGCAACGTTCTCGAATGAAGCAGGTGTTGGTTCAGCAGCTATTGCTCACTCAGCAGTTAAAACAAAAGAGCCAATCACTGAAGGTCTAGTATCACTATTAGAACCGTTCGTTGATACAGTAATAATTTGTACAATGACAGCATTGGTTATCACTATCGCAGGCCTAAACACAGGTCCATTCGATGGCACAGGCCTAACGGGTGTAACCCTAACTGCGGCATCATTCACTGAAACAGCAGGCTTCTTCAAGTACACACTAGCCCTAGCCGTTATCATGTTTGCGTTCTCTACCATGATTTCTTGGTCGTACTACGGTCTTAAAGCATGGACTTACCTATTCGGTGAAGGCAAGACAACAGAGCTTATTTTCAAAGTGATGTTCTGTGTGTTCGTTGTGATTGGTGCAACCATTCAATTTGGTGCGGTAATCGACTTCTCTGATGCAGCTATCTTTGCAATGTCTATCTTTAACATCCTAGGTCTATACTTCTTGATGCCTGTTGTTAAGAAAGAACTGCAATCATTTGTTGCTCGCGTGAAATCTGGCGAAATCAAAACTTACGAGAAATAACTTCTCTTCAGTGCTTATCGTCAAATAACACTGTTCTAAAAATTTTTGTAATACCCTTTGCTTGAGAAAGCGAGAACAGTACTGCAATTAATCTAAAATCCCTACTGGCTATGGTTTAGCTCGTAGGGATTTTTGTATCTGGATTTTCTTGTTCAAGCCGTTCAGGATCTTGGCTTACTTTTTTACGATCCACCAGCTCTTCTACTTCAATCATATCTCGTTGCGCTAATGGCGAATTACAATCATCAAAACAATAGGCTACGGTGCAGTTCTCACACAGATATTCATTCATGGTTTAATCCCTGTCCATTGAGATGGTCTAATCACAGAATGACAACAGACCGCGTGTTCATCCTAGAACACCGCTATTATGCTGTTTCTCAACCCTATAAATATGCGTGCAAAGTCACCAAGTATTCAATTAATTACATATTAAAACCCTTTACGGCTCTAATCACGAATAGCTTGGTAATCGTGTGAAAACGGTTCTTAACCATGCTACGAAACCAATTAGCAGTAGAAATAAGCCATCTGGAACGAAAAACGCCCGCATCATTTTCATGATGTGGGCGTTGGAATAGTTATAGCTAAAGACAATGAATTAAAGGTTTGAGTTTATAAACCCATCTCTTCAGTTAGCGTTTTGATTTGCTTGAGATCCATGGTGTGGACTTCAATCATTTGTCTGATGTCACTTAGACGAGAGTTCGCGTTATCTTGCTTCTCACACGCGTCAGACTTCGCATCCCATGAAGTGC
The DNA here is from genome assembly GCF_023206395.1 of Vibrio sp. ED004. Classification (NCBI taxonomy): domain Bacteria; kingdom Pseudomonadati; phylum Pseudomonadota; class Gammaproteobacteria; order Vibrionales; family Vibrionaceae; genus Vibrio; species Vibrio sp. ED004. The sequence goes on from NZ_CP066149.1 coordinate 50,681, forward strand.
CATCTAAGAACACATCACACGCTTTCTTAAGCGAACCAAGGTTCTGTTCGAGTTCGTCTCTTTCCTTCTCAAGCTTTTCAAGTTCTTGAGATATTTGTAATTCTTTACGGAACAGTTCACGAGAGCGTTCAAACAAGGTCGACTGCATATCCGCCTGACGGTTTAGCTTTTGGTTATCTTGCTCTGTTTTGTCTAGCGTTTGCTTTTGATCGTTTAACTGTTGCTCTAACGAGTAGTTAGCCTTCTCTAAAACCGCAGATTGTTTCGCTAACTCTTGGAGCTCTTTTTGGTGCTCTTCCGCTTGTTTTACTAGTGCGACTTCCACTTTTTCGTCGATCTCGGTATCGACTTTTGCCACCTTAGCTTCAACCGACGTCATCAATTCTGTTTTACTGTCGCGCACTTCTTGGTAACGGGTTTCGAGTACCTGATAAGTGGACTCCCACTTCGAAGCCGTCACTGTCGAACCGATTAAGCCACCCAGTGCTAAACCTATAACCGCAGCAATGCCGATATAGAGCTGACTGCGCTTATCGCGTTCTTCAATAACAACCACTTCATCTTGTTCGCTTTGTCCAGATTGCTGGTTCACTAGCGGGTACTCCCCAAAATATGTTTAACGTTACGCGGTCACTGGCACGAATGCCAATACTGATTTGTAGGTTCAGTTAAACCTGTCTCTCAAGTCAGAAGCACTTGAGCTTTACTAACACGTTCATCCCATCTGCTCACAAACGGTTTAACGCGTTAACTCCGAAATCATCAAGCTGGCAGTATACAAAAGGAAGCTGCTAACGATAACTATCACTACCCATTTTTGCAGTTTTTCGTTGGTCCGGTAACGAAACAATACAAATGCCAAAGCCAATAAAAAAACAATCGCTATTAGTCGAGTCATAACTCCTCCTTGTTTCCCTATTTTATACCATTTAAATAAGCAAGTTACGTCAGAGTCGCGTTGTTTGATCATTTAGTTGAACAACATTTGTGCAAACAGATATTTTGTAGCTGACATCACATTTTATATGATCTAGGATACGCCTACAGATTACCTAATTATTTAGGTAATTGTTCCGATGAAGACTGCAGGAGAGTGGTTTTTAACTAAATTTTAACATTTAGTTAGATTGACCCGCCGAAGAAGTGAATCTTTCAGGTGCTTTATGCTGGAGAAATCCAGAAAAGTGAGGACTGTCGTTGGAGGAACCTCTGGAGAGAACCGTTAGATCGGTCGCCGAAGGAGCAAGCTTAGTGCCCGTTACTTATCTATAAGTGATTCGCTAAGTGAAACTCTCAGGCAAAAGGACAGAGGAGTGGAAAGCAACAAGCCTTAATTAACAAAAGAATTCTATCTAGAAATCCGTATGTATTAAGTAGTGCTACCGATCCCTGCGATCTGCACTGCCTTCCCTCTTCTCCTTAAATTTTTTAATTTATTAAGGGGAATCTATGAACCACCTACAAGCTACACTACAAACCATCAATCAATTCGTTTGGGGACCACCACTGCTTATTCTGCTAGTGGGTACAGGTATCTACTTTACTTTTCGCTTAGGCTTACTCCAGTTTAGACACCTCCCAACCGCGCTAAAAATGGTATTCAGCAAAGACAAATCCGGTACGGGTGACGTATCAAGTTTTGCCGCTTTGTGTACCGCACTTTCAGCAACCATTGGTACAGGTAACATCGTTGGTGTAGCGACCGCAATCAAGATTGGTGGCCCTGGAGCCCTATTCTGGATGTGGCTTGCCGCTGTATTTGGTATGGCGACCAAATACGCAGAATGCCTACTTGCTGTTAAATACCGCAGAACCGATAGCAATGGCGAAATGGTTGGCGGCCCTATGTACTACCTTCAATACGGTGTTGGCTCAAGAATCTTGGCGGTGATGTTCGCTGTGTTCGCTTTGGGTGTTGCGTGCTTCGGTATTGGTACATTCCCACAAGTTAACGCTATTTTGGACGCTACTGAAATCTCATTTGGCGCTTCACGTGAGATGTCTGCTGTTGTTCTAACGATATTGGTGGCAGTGGTAACGCTTGGTGGTATTCAATCTATTGCTAAGGTTGCAGGAAAAGTGGTTCCGACCATGGCGGTTATGTACATTGTCGCGTGTTTGAGCGTTTTGGTTTCAAATACAGACCAACTACTGAATGCCATTACCCTTGTTGTTACCTCTGCGTTTACTAATACAGCGGCGACAGGCGGTTTCTTTGGTGCGAGCATCATGCTTGCTATCCAATCGGGTATTGCTCGTGGTGTATTCTCTAATGAATCTGGTTTAGGTAGCGCACCCATGGCTGCGGCGGCTGCAAAAACAGATTCATGTGTAAAGCAAGGCCTTGTCTCTATGACAGGCACTTTCTTCGACACCATCATCATTTGTACGATGACAGGTTTGGCACTTATCTTAACCGGCGCCTGGCAGACTGACCTTTCAGGTGCTGCGATGACCACTCATGCATTTGCTGTTGGTCTGAACGCAGACACGCTTGGCCCAATGCTGGTTTCTGTTGGCCTAATCTTCTTTGCGTTTACTACGATTTTAGGTTGGAACTACTACGGCGAGCGCTGTGTTGTTTTCTTGCTAGGTACAAAAGCAGTCCTACCTTACAAGATCATCTTCATTGGGTTGGTGGCTTCTGGTGCATTCTTGAAGCTCGACATGATCTGGATAATGGCAGATATCGTGAACGGCCTGATGGCAATTCCAAACCTGATCGGCCTTATCTTGCTACGCCACGTGGTTATCGAAGAAACAAAGCTATTCTTCAAACCTTTAACGTCTTCAAACAATTGTGAAGCTGTTAAAGCATAATCAGAACTGATTGAACCAAAGCCCGCATTCAAATGCGGGCTTTTTTATATCCATACGATACTTAAACTGACTAAATTATTACTATCGTATACCCACAAATAAAATAAGATTTTAATTAGACCGATGTTCTAATTAATTCATAGACAAAGATTAATCCAAAAATCTCCAATTAAAAGCTCACTAATAAAACCAACCCTTAATTAGATATTACTTATATTTAACAGATTATGACTAAATGGCAGAATTTCTTTCATAAACAAATAATGAACGCTTTTGTTTTGACCACTCAAAAACACACCAGAATAAAACATGTGACTTTAATTCATATAATAGTCAGTTTATAGTCATCTAAATTGTTGAGAGAATTATAATAAAAATAAAACGTTGGCTATATGATCAGATTCGACCCGATTAAAAACCGTATTTATAACGACGAACGTTCTATTAAAATAGGATATCGTGAGACTCGTGTTTTAGAGTTATTACTTAAAAACTCACCCGAAATTGTGAACAAACAAGATATTATTAGTTTCGCATGGGGAAGCGAGTTCATTGGAGATACGTCACTGGCGAAGTGTATCAGCTTGCTTCGCTAAGGGTTCGTTAAGCTTGGCATCAGAGAAACACCCATCGTCACGGTGCCAAAGGTCGGTTACCGACTTATTGATGAATGCGTCTTTATTGACTCGCAACCACAAAGCGAAACTACTGTTCCTCTCACTCCTGTGAGTGACCAAGTCCCGCTCGGTCAAAGTAATATTGCGGCCTCTATTGCGAGCAACGATACACCTGAGTCCAAATCGGCTTCACTTACCTATTCCCCACTTAGCTATTCTCAAGTCAGCTTATACAAAAACAAGCTGTGTTACTTCATAACGGGCTGTTTGCTGTTGTCCTCGGCACTGTTGGCTTTTGCTAAGGTTCACGATAAAAGCCTTGGTGATATCACCCCCTTTAACCGACTTAATGAACAATGGGTTGGGCAGGTACAAGTTTTTCAGGAAACAGAGATGTCTTTGAGCCCAGAACTCGAGGCCATTCTCTACAAATACCAATGCGATTGCGTAGCCTACATCAGCGATGAGCCCGGCTATTCAGAACTCTCCATGCTCAACAAGACAACACGTCAGTCCATCAATATCTTCTACACCGCCACGCAATTAGATCGAGCCAGTCAAGAGATAGAATTATTCCTAAAGAGAGGCCAATTATGATGCCATTTGTAGCTCTGTTTTCCTCGTTAGCGTTATTGATTGGTATATGGAGTATTCCTTCATCTCCGCCCCAAGAAGAGCACCGTTATCAACATAGCGTGGTAGATCTTGTGCTAGATGGAAATGTATTACGAACCGATGGGCTCACCAAAATAAGTGATAACAAAGTTCTGCATCTTATGTCCGTCCAAGATGACAACATGCCCGACCCGATTGTTCTACGATTTAGAGGAGAAGCTGGTCCTTCTCAATCCCTATTCTTTTCAATAGCTGGCACTATCGACTTAGTCTCCGTGCAAAAAATAAATAAAACTATGAATGACAGCTTATTGTCGCCCTACCTACTTATCAACAATGACCCTTTAACATTGAAGGTTGATATATTAAGTTCAAATGATTTATTTGCCATCATCCGAACATGTAATACAGGAAGAACACAACTTTTGGCTAAACGATAATTTATCTTCGTTTAGCCACCAGCTGAATCCACTTCATTTTAATTAACACCGTTCTGAATATTACACATAAAAAATGGATGGTTATATTTATTACTGCATCAATAAACATCTCTTGTATTTTGAGCATTCAAATTCATCGAATGTTTAAAACACTGGATTAAACTTTTAAATCCAAGTCTCATTTATCGCTCTCCTGTTGATATTTACATCAAATAAAAACGATGTGAATAATATGTCTCCTCTCGTACTTAACCATTCATTTCACCCGCGATAGACCACGTTAAAAACTATTTGACGTGAATGTATCATTCATCACGCCTCATTTTTCTAAAAACGGTTTGAGCCCTATCAAACATTTTCTTTTCAGTTACAGCCCCTTTCACCGAATAAACAAATAAAACAATACAAGCCATTGAATTAAAAAAGGAATTTAATTCAACCCTTTTCAGTATCTATCTATTTATCAACATGAAAAAGTGAACTTGTCTTGTTAACTGCACGGCACAAAAAACATTATCAAAATAGAAAAATTACAAATGAGGGAATTGTTAATGATCCGAATAAACAGAAGTCTCTTAGCAACCGCAGTGTTGTCTGTTCTATCTACTGGCGTAAACGCAAAAATTTACCCAGACCAAATAGTCCATGACCAACTTGGTGACGATGTATGTCGCTCTGGCTATCGCCCGTTAGATCGTTTTGAAGCCGAAGAGCAAAAGAGTGCTTTGCTGGCTAGGATGGGCACTTGGCAGATCACTGGCTTAAAAGGAAACTGGGTGATCATGGGCCCGGGATACAATGGCCTTATTAAACAAGACACAACCAACGGCAAAACGTTTTGTTATCCGAACAATGACCAGTCTGAAATTCCAAACTACTCTGCTAAATCGGTTCCAGAAGGCAGCGAGTTGGATGTTCAATATGAGCTGGTGAATAACCGTAATGATTTTGTGCGTCCGTTAAGCTATTTGGCTCACAACCTAGGTTACGCATGGGTCGGCGGCAACAATAGCCAGTACGTGGGTGAAGACATGACGATCAGCCGCTCTGGCGACAGCTGGGTGATACAAGGAAACAATGGTGGTTCTTGTACCGGTTATCGCTGTGGGGAAAAAACTAAAATCACCGTCGACAACTTTGCCTACACCGTTAACGACGACAACTTTTGGCATGGCGATGTTATCGAATCAGACCGTGAACTAGTGAAGACGGTTTACGCGACTGCAAGGAACAACAGTAATATCGCTCAGCAAGTGGTTGTCGACCTGAAAGTGGATGAATCAACAAACTGGTCCAAAACGAACAGCTACGGATTCTCACAAAGTGTTCAAACAGAGAATACGTTTAAGTGGCCTCTTGTTGGCGAAACTAAGCTCACCATTAAGTTCGAAGCGAACCAAAGCTTCTCTAAATCCAATGGTGGCTCTACGAGCGAGCAAGTGACACTTCAAGCGCGCCCAATGGTTCCAGCAAACTCAGAGCTGCCGATTCGAGTTGAGTTGTACCGTTCAAGTATCTCCTATCCGTACCGATTCAACGCCGACATTAGCTACGATGTGGAGTTTAACGGCTTCCTTCGTTGGGGTGGCAACGCATGGCACACACATCCGGACAACCGCCCTTACAAAGCTCACACCTTCACTATGGGTCGCGGTGGTGAGAAATCTGCAGACATTCGCTATCAATGGGATCACCGATACATTCCAGGTGAAACCAAATGGTGGGATTGGGGTTGGGCAATCAAAGAAGCGGGCTTATCTAGCATGCAATACGCAACAGGCGGAAGCTTACGTCCATTCCACTCTTACGTATCGGGTGATTTCTACGCGGACTCTCAATTTGCAGGCACCATTGAGATTGGCCAAGCAACACCGATTACCAACAATCTACGCAGCAAAAGAAGTACCAACTCCGTCAATGAAACGACTGAACGCATTGGCGATATTGAAGTTACCACCAACTTTAATGCTGATGAGTTGAGTGACTTAGGTTTCGAAGGTGCTGAGATGAACATTAGTGTCGTCGAATAACTAGATTGTAAATAACTACTCTGTGAAGAACTAGGTTGTTTCATAAGAACGGCACACAGATCTACAAGCAATAAAACGCAAAAGCCCACGACACGTCGTGGGCTTTCATACATTCAATTAGGAAACGGTGAACTACACAGGTTCTTCCATCAGAAGCTTAACGCCCAACCCCACCAGCACCATGCCCGTCACACCTTCCATCCACTTCATAAAGCTCGCATTCTTTAGCAAGTTTTTAGCCGAGTTAAGCGCGCCAGCTAAGCCACATTGCCACACCATCGCAATCATAAAGTGGACCGAAGCCATCAACATAGATTGTAATAACGGCGAGCCTTCAGGGTTTACGAACTGAGGAAGAAAAGCCAAATAGAAAACCGCCGTTTTCGGGTTTAGCACATTCGATAAGAAACCTTCACGCAAAGAACGTTTGGCACTGTAGGCTTGATGAGCTTGCTCGCCAACCTTCAACCCGCCACCATTTTTAATCAAAGCGCGTAAACTGCTTAAACCAAGCCAAATCAGGTAAACCGCACCCACCATTTTAACGGCTTGAAAGAGTTCGGCTGATTGAGCAAGAATCGCAGAGATACCCACCGCAGAGAAAAAGGCGTGCACATAAAGACCGCTACAGATACCAAAGCTGGTCATCACGCCGTCAGATAAGCCAGAACGGCTCGTATTGCGAATTACCAATGCCGTATCTAAACCCGGCGTTAGCGTTAAAATAGTGATGGCAATCAGAAATGCCTCAAAGTTCAAAATATCCATATCATTGTCATTCTTGTTCAGCGATCTATCATCAATACCGTGTATCTGAACAATTCGCAAGCAACAATTGCCATCAGCTATACAACTCACTGATTTTGTGCACAATGGTACAGTTTAATTTGTTAACAAATAGTAAATTACTGGCATATCACTGCCCTACCTTGTTCAGGCTATATCTTCTACTGGAAGAACTGCCTTAGAAACAAAGTGAAGTGACCAACTTCAAAGTACTAAACATCGAGATGCCCCTTAAACTGATGCAGCCTTATGGGTCATTTAAAGAAACCAAATTAAGAGTAGTCAAATGAGCGCATTCAAAAAACTAGTCGAACACTCTCAAAAATGTTCACGCTTTCAACACCTAGCCTCTATCTGTGGTTGGGACCAAGCTTCCATGATGCCTGCTGGCGGTAACCAAGCACGCAGTGAAGCAATGGCCGAGCTTTCTGTTCATATTCACGGCTTAATGACTCAACCACAACTTGGCGATTGGGTTGCAGACGCTGAAAACGAAGCACTAAACAACGACCAACAATCATCACTTCGTGAAATAAAACGCCAATGGCAACAAGCTAACCTACTTCCAGAAAAACTGGTTGAAGCGAAGTCTCTAGCGGGTTCAAAATGTGAACATGCATGGCGTAGCCAACGTGGAGAAAATGACTGGGTTGGTTTTGAAAAGAACTGGCGTGAAGTCGTTGAGCTATCGCGTGAAGAAGCACAAATCCGCGCAGACGCCGCTAACTTAACCCCTTATGATGCGATGCTGGATATCTACGAACCGGGCACCAGCTCTGCTTCATTGGATGTCTTATTTGCAGACGTTAAAACATGGCTACCAAGCCTGATTGACGAAGTGATCGAAAAACAATCGAGCGAGCAATTTAACGCGCCATCGGGTATCTACTCGACAGAGAAACAGAAAGCACTTGGCCTAGAAGTGATGAAGCTGCTTCAATTCGATTTCGAACACGGCCGATTAGATGAAAGTGTTCACCCTTTCTGTGGTGGTGTTCCTTCAGACGTGCGAATCACGACTCGCTACGATGAAGCTGAATTCGTTCAAAGCTTAATGGGCATCGTCCATGAAACAGGACACGCACGTTATGAGCAAGGCTTACCTAAACACCTAGCAGGCCAACCAGCAGGTGAAGCTCGCTCTATGGGTATCCATGAATCTCAGTCTCTGTTCTTCGAGATGCAAGTTGGCCGCAGTGACCCGTTCATCGGACACTTAGCTAATCTAGCAGGACAACAGTTCTCAGGCTCAGAATTTGAGAAAGATAACTTCCAGAAGATCTACACTCGCGTGAAGAAAGACTTCATCCGTGTTGACGCCGATGAGCTGACCTACCCAGCGCACGTGATTTTACGTTACGAGATTGAGCGTGACCTGATTAACGGCAAAATCAAGCACACTGATGTTCCTGAACTTTGGAATACTAAGATGCAGTCTTACCTTGGTTTAAGCACTCAAGGCAACTTCACTAATGGCTGTATGCAAGACATCCACTGGACAGATGGCGCATTCGGCTACTTCCCATCTTACACACTAGGTGCGATGTACGCGGCTCAGTTCATGGCTTCAATGAAGAAAACGGTCGATGTGAATTCAGTGATTGAAAGCGGTGATTTATCACCTATCTTCACTTGGTTAGAATCGAACATTTGGAGCAAAGGTAGCCTACTAACCACTGATGATTTGGTGAAAGGCGCAACTGGCGAAACCTTGAATGCACAGTACTTCAAGGATCACTTGAGAAGTCGTTACCTCTAGTTATAAAGATCGGACGGTAGCTCTAACTATCGTCCTAATCTAAAGTGTAGGAGTAACATTGAGAATAAGCTCTACACCGTTTTTCTGTCAGAAAAAGTCTGGGCTGGGCTCTAAATTGACTGACTATTTAGAACTTTTTTGTAGTAAATACGCTTATCTTGAACCTTTTTTAAATAGTTACGTGTTTCTTTATAAGGGAAATCATTAATCAACGATGTATACACCGCTGCTGGGCTCATGCTATTCACAGCGCCTGGTAATAACGATAGTTTCGCTTTCCCTGAAAAATGTTTAGCCACTGCACCTATGCCACCATTATATGAAGATATCATCAGATAAGTTCTTACTTCATTATGTTCCACACGCTTGAGGTAGTGTTTATCTAATATGTTTAAATAACTAGTACCAATATCGATATTAAATTCAGGGTTAAACAAAACTTCTGGTGGAAGAAGCTTCTCTTCGCCAAGATATCGCTTAGTAACATCTTTACCTGCAGACGTCGGTACAACTTGCATTAGCCCATAAGCTGGTATGTGCGATTGTGCCATCGGGTTAAAATGACTTTCCGTATGCATAATTGCTAAAATTAATGCAGGCTCAACATTCCATTTATTTGAAATTTTGTACACATATGGAATATAAGTTTGAGCTCGGCTTTTTATGGTATTTTGCGAAACAGCCATGCTCACTCGACTAATGCTCAAACCATTTTTTTGCCTATATAACTCTCGATTTTGAGAACTTAAAACTTTAGTTGCATCAAGCTTAGGGAGCACTTTTGTAGAGGCAATATCATTGTCCGCTCTTACATTATTTGCAGCCAATACCTTATCACTCGCGAATGCTTGTTGAGTGGTCTGCGTTTCAAGTTCTTTAATCTGATGTTGAACGATCTTATCTACTTCATCAGCCGATAAGTTGTCATCCAATACTTCAATAACAATAACACCAGTTTCAAAGTTAACAGAGCGCTTCACTGTGTCGTCGTTAGCATACTGAATCCATTGAGTCTTACTGGTTAATTCAGGATTATCCCATTTCGTCGCAAGCTCCTCTTTCACTCTATTAAAAGCATCTAAATAAGCTTGCTTAGATTGGTCAAATCTTTGATGACGTTGTGCTTTAGTTTCGGAGAAAGAAGACAGAGTTTCCATCTTCTTTCTCTCAAACTCGTTCACACCACTAGAAGCACTCACTGAGGCTAAGCTAGGAATAAAACAAACACCAAAGACGAGTAATAGTTTCTTTAACTTAACCACAGTAACATACCTTACATATTTAAAGCTGTTGCGATGTCGTCAGCAAGTTTTTGATTTTGCTCCACCGAAGATACGTTATTTTGCGTATTGGGTTGCTGCTCTTGGTACTTATCAACGATTTTTTCCACGTTTTGTTTAAACACTTGGCGAGGTAGACCTAAAAGAACATAGAAGTAACCATCTGGGCCACGTAGAGAACGGATTGTTTCTACACCTTCCAATACAACATTTGATACAGAGTCTAGGTCAGCAGAAGTTGCTTGCGTCCCACCAACGGCACCATCAACGCCAAGAGTACCCGTTTTGTTTTTAACAGAAGTGATAATCTCAGTTTTAACTTGATCAGCAAGTTCTTTTTGACCCTGTTGAATCGCTAGGTTTTTCTGGTGAGCGATACCACCAGCAGTGTTACCACTAAACCCTACTGCACTGCGCATATACTCATCACGATTGGCTTCTGCATTACAAACCCAAGCAGGCGCAGGAACCGTGTTAGCACTATTACCAAAGTAGTAACACTCGTGAACAACAGGACTTGCAACTTGCTGTGCTGTTTGTTGCTGTGTTGTTTGACAACCAGTTAAAGCAGCTGCAACCACTGAAAGCATAATCAGTTTTTTCATTATTTTCCTTGATTTCTATTGATTTGAGAGGGCTAACCTTAATAAAGACTAATTAAAAATCATCTTCATCAATTAGTGGAGCATTAAGCAAAGTTTGACTCTTGGACACTGTTTTTATGTTATTGGAACTTTGAATAATAGCACTTGGTTTTACTTCTTCTGTTTTTGAATCTACCTGAAGTTGTTGCAAAGCTTCCCCTGCCGCGCGATTAGCATTATTACTACGATTAGCCTCTGCTGCAGATTGAAACGCTGAATACTCTAAACCAAGAGCCTCTGCCGCACTACGTCCGGAAACGCCGTATGCTACTACGTAAATTTTTTCTTTAGAGATTGGATGAACAACCGTTTTACTCATCAACTGTGACATACCATTTACCTGACGATTCTCTACTGACTGTCGAGTTGTCTCTGCAAAACTTGTTGCAACTTCAGTGTGGTCTTTTCCACCTAACTCACCAGTTCTAGTTTGCATTGCGACTTGAGCTTGCTTATGCGTTTCTACATCTGCATAAAGCGCCATTACAGCTTCTTTCTTAGCCATCAGGTCCGCAATACCTTTATTCTTGCGCAACTTTGCAGAAGAACCACTTGCAGGCATTGCATATGCACCAACAAACCAACGAGCACCAGTGTGATCAACATAAGTACGTGGGCCAACAAGCGTTGCTGCATCTTGTTTTGCTAGCCACTGTTGGACTGAAAGAGCCTTTTTAGGTTTAAGTGCCTGTTCTTGACTTGTAATAATGTCCTTTGCACCTTGTTCTAGTTTTGGACTCCAAACGGTTAGAACTGCAACTTCATAACGCTCTTCTTCTGCATTCCAAGACTCAGATTGTGCAAGAATAGATGTCCCCATAAGAGGTGCCTTGGCTAAAGTATCAACCATACTGGTGGCTTCTAGAGCTACAGAGCCTTTAATCGCTTCTGCCTTTGCTACGATCTCTTCATGTTCCACTTGTGCCTCTTCGTAACGAGCTTTTGCTTTCTCATACTTTTTGAGCTTCTTCTCTTCAATTTCACCAGAAGAGTATGCCGCATCAAGCTTCTTAATCACTGCATCCATAAAAGCTTGACCACGGTCTTCATACGTTGCCCCTTGAATGTGAGCTGCTTCAGTGGCATCTACTTCAATAAGCAATTTAGTTAATGTCTTTTGGCTGCTAGCAATTTTCTTTTCTAGCTTTATAAACTTCTCATTAAGCTCAGCATGCACATCTGTACCTGGCGCACTTAGTTGATCGACCGCACTCATCTTCGTACGCATAAATTCCACAACTTTAGCTTTAGCACCCATAGTCGCGAGAGTTGCAAACATAGAACGCTTGATTACAAACGCATCATCATAAGTCGGATCGTCATTATCGAAAGTTTCACTATGAACGACAAAAATACGCTTCTTATCCGCATCCCAGCCTTGTTGCCAACCTCTGGTTACCATCAAATCACGAAGTTGATCTTCCGCAGAAACATAGTTCTCTTCGGTGATTTCAATCTGTTCATAAGGTTTTTCTGTCATGTCGGCAACCGCTTCGAGTGCAGGAGTACTTTCTTGAGCGATAAAGTCAGCAGCACTTGCTGTAGGGAGCATTGCAATACCAATTACCAATGCTAACGGAGTTAAAACTTGCTTCATGTTATTCACCATTTATTTGCTTTTTCGCCCATGACGAGAATGATTTTTGTTGGTCAATCAGCTTTAGCCAACGAATTAAATTATTCGCAATTACTGGCTCGGCATCTTTGATAGATAGATAGAGATACACCCAAGATTCTGCTGACTCAGGTTCTAGGAGGATAGATTGTGCAGTTGCAGCCTTGAACAGATCTTCTTTACCAAGAGCCCTCGCTATATCCGCCAACATTTTCCAATTTCTTGCCTGTTGGGGCGCAAGGTTGATAGCAAGCGTTAGATCCTGGATTATCTCATTGGCATTTGTTCCTGCTGAGAAATTAGCCTGCGCTTTTCGATAAAGTAGATCAGCGAGTTGAACACTCGGATTTATGTTTTCAAATTTTACCAACCCGTTATTTAATATCGCTGTTGCTATAACTTTATTAATATCATGGGCTGAAAATGGCTTAGCACTGAGCGAACAAAAGCTTGCATTACATAGTTCAACAAGGTCGTTAGTATTTAAATTAACGGACAACACTTGGTTACCATTAATAAGTTGATAAATATCAGCTAATTTTCTTTGACCCAAACTATGCAAATACTGCTGAGTTAACACAAAATCTTTACGCTCCAGAGCCATCAAAATTAAGCTCACAGCGCTACTCTCAACTTGGTTTCGCGGAATGATCACGCCGTTAGACTTAAATTGTTCTCTATCTAAGACCACCACATACTCTTGAGTACAAGAATCCGTTTGGCTATTGCGATCGAATAAAAGTTTATGCGTTAATGCCGTCCGAGCATTAAGTCTCATAGATACATCTTGTTTAATGTCACTCCGTAAAGGCTGCATAATTCCTTTAATCTCAGAAGAGAAAGAAACGCTTCGCACGACTACTTCTTTAGCGAGCATCGTATAAAAAGTTTTTTCAGCAGCTTTAGACTCCGCGGTACCTGCAAATTTTTTGTTAGTTAAACATTGTTGCTTTACAACGAAGAAAACCCAGTTTCCATCTTCGTAAACACCAGTCTCGTTATCTGATAACTTTGTTTGATAGGCGTCCGATGCACTTTGAGCTGCTACAGACTTAATGAACAGACAGCTACAAGCAAGAAACATCGATAACAGTTTTTTATTAGTAATCATTTTATCTCTTCGAACTGTGCTTACTTAATAACAAGCGTAGATTTAGAGGTGTCTAACAAATATCCCATGAACGGGTTATTCTCATTGAAATATTGGATAAAATTATCAACTGCATTTGAATATGATGATTTCTTTGAGCCGCTACTGCGTCCTCCAAATGTAACCGTTTTGGACACAATCACTGGAGACCCTAACTCTACAAACAGTTTAATTTTGTCTATACGTTGCCCATTTACTTTTGAGCCATCCGAATTAACATTGATCTTCACTGGCTCACACGAAACCAATGTATCAACCGTTATTCCTGACGATGCCAGCACTTGCTCAACCATAGGTTCAAACATTTTTCGCTCAAAAGATGAGCTCCCTTTGTAGAAGACCTTTATGCAGGATTTATTACTGTATTGGTTGAGCTTCTTATTCAAAGATAGAAATGAGGCGTGAAATTCTTTTCCTTTACTTGAATCCTCATAAATTATCGACGCTCTCTCAGCAGCAAGAGCGATCTTTTCTTGTCCACTAAGTAGCTTAAGATAGTCTTGTAGAGTTAACTCATTTAAAACCAACTGCTTACTATATTCACTCGCGGTGATGGCTAGAGTCCGCTCATATAGTGCAATCAAGTCGTTCTTTCGAATCTTACCCATCACATAATAAACCCCATTGTATCTCTCTATATGAGGCCACATCAGCTCAGGTAAAAGCACATTATTCGCATTCGACTTACTGATCGAAGACGTTTCTAAAGTTCCTTCCAACCGAGTAGTATTGACTACTTTCGAAATAGCAAAGCTATGTGTAGAACGAATTGAAGAGGCAATCTGGTTCTTGGCATCTAACTTAGCATTAGCCAATGAATCCCCCACGCCAATGCCAGTGAAAGTACTAGGGTCACTCGCTATATTCAGCGTCCATGTTGGCTGAGCGCAAACGACATTTGACACTAAGAGCAATAGTAAAATAACGTATTTCATTTTCATCCCGTGCTAGCGTTATTAACTATTTATAATTTTAAATTCCGCGCTGCGGTTTTTAATGTTGATAGCATGTGGTCGGCGACCTTTACCTTCTATTTTGAAAGTTCGGTAAATCTCACTTAAGCTCTGTTCAAACGCTTGACTTAGCGGGCCTGAGTAACGAAAATCTAATGTCATCGTTTTTCCATTTTTATCCCAGTTCCATGTTTCTACCTGGCCACTAGTTCCGTTATTTAAGACATGTTTAAATAGATCCACATCATTGCGCTTCGCGTTTCTTAAAACTATTTTGTATACGGTGCCTTTTTCCGCATGACGAGCAAGCGACTGAATAACCTCAATACCCATTTTCTTCTTCAATTGCTTATATGCGATATGTTCCGAAACTTGTTTTGAGCGGCTAATAGGATCTACATAGATACGACTTTTCAAGGGATCATTAATAATTGTGAATAAAACATCACCTGTGTAATTGTCTTTTAACGCGATACTGACGGATGTTTCAATGCCTTCAACACCTTTGTGATTCTCCACTTGTTTTTGGGTTTGGGTTAAGTGGAAGCTATGGGTTGCTTTCGTTTTACCATCGTTAGTTGCAAAACCTAGTTGTTCTAATTCGTCCGTCAACCAATCCGTTTTGAGGCTATTTTGCGATTGAATATCGAAAACAGGCTGACCGAGAATAGAAGTGTAAAAACCCACATCATTAAGTAGCTTGCCCGAGTTCACCTCCGCTTCGATGATTACGTAGTATTGACCCCTAGCAATGTCTTCGTCGAGCATTTCATAAGCACTTACATATCCTTCAGTTTTTGTCGAAATAGCTAGTGCTATAGCTTCATTAAACTTCCCAGATTTTCCTTGTAACATGACGCCTTGAGTTTGCTGCACCGCATTTTGCATAGCATTAATGAGAGCAAGCTTGCGAGCTTCTGCCTCGCCGTGCTTCATATCTGCCAAGCCTTTTGATTCAACAAATTGATTAAATAACACACTTTGAGCTACTGTTTGCGATCCTCCAGTAGAAATAACCACTGTGTTACCACCATCAGTTGCCGCTGATCCGCCTCTTAGACGACTTACTTGGTTAACATCTGTTTCAGTAATGACCATCGCTACAAAATAGTCACCATCGTAAGAACCGGATTTTAATTCTTTCACCGCTGAAAGCGTGCCTTTAAAGCGGGTGTTGACTACATCGATAAATGACTCTTCTGAAAATTCTCTCTCACCCTCACCGTCCGAAACAGTGATGTATTTCATCGAGGCCGCAGTGGTACCACTAGTAGTCACACCATTTATCATTTCATTGAGTTTGCGTAAGGCGTCTAATCGAGCTTCTTCTAATCCTTTATTTTCATTTTTCTTACCAGAAAAGCCCATTGCTACTACGTAATAACCTGTAGCCGCACTTTTCCCTGACACAGTTCCTCCTCCTATATCGAATAGATGAAAGACGTCATCCATTGGTTCAGTAAAGCTTGCTGAGCTAAACATCAGAGAAAAAGTGATCAACAAGTACTTTTGGAAAATGTTACGTAGCAACGACATACTTATAAGGCCCAATCTTCTGGAGTCCCTACAGACACGGCATAGACTTTGTTACGCTTCAAATAATCTTTCCCCATTGCCTCAAGCTTTTTTTGAGTATCTTCAGCATCAAGATCGCCCTCTTTCCAAATAAACATCACTCCAGAACCACTTTCTGACTTCGGGGTTACTTCACCCGATGCGATAGGAATATCTAGGCCATCATCACTAAGGAATAAAATTACCGGTTGCTTAGTTGCGAAACCCTGGTTTATCCCTGAATCAATAGCAAAACGGCCGTTACGGTAATTGGTAACACGGCCACCCACTGGGTAGTAATCCATCGTGCGATTGACCAGTACTTGAATCGCTTTTTGAGCAGCTTCTTTGTAAGCTTCTTGGAGTTCATTCTGGTTACGAAGGTCGAAGCCTCCTAAGAATTTATCTTCCATCATAAAGAATCGCTTAGCAGGCATGTTATGACGTATTGGTTCAAATGAATGAACAATACGACCGGTATTTGGCTCTACAACTTTTGTTGTGACTAAGCTTCTAAAAATAATCTCGTTGTGATCACTTTTCTTTTTAACAACGGTTCCCAGAGATACTGATGTTTCAAATACATAATCAGGATTCAACTGGTCACCACGAGAGATTGCCCCATTTTCTTGTGTGTTTTCGGCTTGATAAGCAACTTCATACTCACAAGAGTCACAATTTCGAGTTAAAACTTCATAGCGTTTTGTTCGAGCAAGCTCATTTTCTAAGAGCTTTGCAACAATTCCATTATCTATACTGGTTTTCTCTGCGTCTTTCTCAAATCGAATATGATCTACGTAAGCAGCAATTGACATTTTAGTGAATGCTTTAACGTCATAATTACTCGGTAATTCTATATTATTGCTATCAAACAACGCTTCACGATTAACCTTATTGATTTTTGAATTCGCACTTATATCCGCTTCAGAGTTAATTTTTAAAGCCGTAGATTGGCATCCAAACAGAAAGATCGCTGCACAAAGCAGACTAATAGTTTTTTTCATATTCTTATAATTCAGGTATTTCGTTACTGGAGACAAGATTAAATAAAAGCCAGTCGAAACTGGCTTTTAGGGGAATTATTCAGCTGAGTTGAATGCTGATATAATTTTGTAGTTTTGATATGCAGAAACGATTGTAGAGTCCAAGTAATCAACCTGTTCGATAGTAGTTTCAATCAAATCTGTTTCGGCCATCAATTGACTGAACTCAACCCCAGAGATCATAGAAGTTGTATCAAGAGCAAGGAAGTGGCTAGCATTCGAAAGAGCAACGGTTGCAGCTTCACCTAGGCCAGACATCATTTCATCAGCAATTGATGATTCCATGAAATTGTCTACAGTTTCTTTTTGTTCAGGTGTTAGCGCTTCATAAATCGCCAGCTTTTCTTCTTCTGTTTCAGCAGCTTCTGTTGCAGCGAAGTAATTACCTAGCTCAGGTGTGCTTAGAAGTTCGTCAGTGTAGCGCTCGTAAACTGGCTTAGCTGCAAGAAATGCCGTGTTCACACTAAAACGCGCAACTTCTAGCTCTTGTACTGTAGATGGCTGGTAGCCTTCTGTATTTGAGACTGCGTAAAGCTCAGCACCTTCATTGCGAAGGTCTTCGTAAGAAACCGCTTCTTGACCACCGATCATTGAACAACCAGAAACCATAGAAGTTGCAAATACCATTGCTAGTAAAGTTTTTTTCATTTTCAAATGCCTTAATTAACTCATATCCATATGATTTGAATAGCACCCCTAACTTGTATAGTACGATATATTGTATGAGAGGTATGATATACCATTTAAAAACAATGCGCAAGAAGAAACTTGTTTAACGACTAATTAATCTGTATTTATCGTATTAGTCCCATAGCTCTAAATTTACAAGTTAAACACCCAATACTAGTGAGTTAACTCATAACTTGTAGGCCCCCTAATTGAAATTTCCACATTAGAAAAAAGAAAAAAGGCTGGGCAGATTACTGACTCAGCCTTTTTACTCTCAAGCTCTCTAACTATTAATCACCTTTCAACATATCTAAGAATATCTGTCTCGATTCAGGTGTGTTGTCCCTGTGAGTTTCGTATTTTATATGTGTCTCTGCATCGGCAGACTGAGACAACTTGATGCTCCAAAGCGCGTTGAGTTGGTTCGGTACAATTGAATATCGGACATCGATAATACGCAGCTCGTCTGTTGGGTTCTGAGCAATATAACCATTCGAGAACCAGCGGAAACGTTCAATGTCTTTGGCTTGTTGTGAATTAGGATCAAGCCAAGGGAAATCCTGACTCACGTTCAGTTTAGCAATTGAATCCCCCGGATAGGTTTTAACGGAGGTGCCGACTCGAACAGCATCTACGTAGTATCGAGATTCTGTTTCGTACACTACTTTCCACACTAAGATATTCGCGAAGCTCGGCTTTGTCTCTAATCGGATCGGCGTGTGTTGTCTTTCTTGCGCTAATTGCCAGCCAACCGCCTCTGCTCTGTCTCGCTGAATCATCCCTAGCGTTGGGTAAATCAAAGCCCACAGAAACGCAATACGTGCCAACCAAGGCACTCGTTTCAACGTTGCAAACACAAGTAAAATTAGGATGGGAAGCGTATAAACAGGATCGATGATTGATATGGTATTCCAAGCAAAACGCGCGTTGGTCAAAGGCCAAAGTAACTGCGTGCCATAAGTGGTACAAGCGTCCAACAGTGCATGAGTGCCATAACCCAGTGCACAAAACAGCCAGCTTTGTTTGAAAGAAAGCCCACGCCTTTTTGCAATCAGGTGATGCAGAACCAAGGCACAGATCAAACTGCCAATGGGGATAAAGAAGAGTGAATGGGTAAATTGTCGATGGAACTCCAAGGCTAGCAAAGGGTCACTCTGAGACTTGATCAGTGCATCTAAATCTGGAGCCAACCCGGAGAGCAGCCCTAATACCCCAGCAACAACCAAATGTTGTTTTTTGCTCGCCGATTGTGACAAAGAAGCGCCTAACACGCCCTGCGTTAAAGGATCCATAAATCACTCACTTTTAGCATTCCCTTGAATTGAACAAGTACATTTAGCTATAGCAGTGAATCCAGTTAAACAACAAGATTTTGTCAACATACTCATAGACATAATCGTATAAATGTAGACTGGCAAACATCGAGTAGGGTGAGGCGTTACCGCCTCATCCCTCTCACAGAACCGTACGTACGGACCTCGTATACGGCTCATGCACACTTCCATTCAGCATATTGGCTGAACACATGCCCTGTCCTTATTGTTCCAAGATTTACCAACCCTTGGTCATTAAACCATTGATTTGGCATCGCATAGCTTGATAGGGGACTCGCTGCACTGACCCAACTTGTCATTGAGATATGTTGGAACGGCGGCTTATACCCTAACTGTTTTAACCTTCGGTGTAACCGTTGAGGCTTCTTCCAAAGTTTCAACTGGATACTACGAAGTCTTCTTCGTAGCCACCCTGCTAACCTTGAGAACTCTCTGCTGCTATTGGTGATCCTGAAGTATTGACTGAACCCTCTTAACACTGGGTTTAAAGCTTTTATGACTTGCTCAAGTGGCTTACCGCACCCTCGCTTTGTCAGTCGCTTTAACTTACTTTTGAACCCTTTCAGTTTCTTAGTTTGAATGCGGGTAAATTGACTCCCGATTTCTACACCTAAGAACTTCACGCCATCACGGCTGTGCGCTATATGTGATTTCGTCTGATTCACTGTGAGTTTAAGCTCTCCTTCTAGGATCTTCGTCGCTTGTGCAAGGGCATTCTCTGCTCCTGCCTTGCTACGACAAAAGATGAGTATGTCATCCGCATAACGAACGAGCCTATGGTCACGCTTTCGCATTTCCTGATCGAACGCATCAAGGTAGATATTGGCAATCAAAGGACTGATAACACCACCTTGTGGACTTCCTAGCTCTGTCTCCTGCCAACTACCGTCTATCATCACGCCACTTTTTTCAGAAACTGTTTTATCAGCTCTAACACGCTGCTATCTGTGACTCGCCTTCTGATGCTTTGAGGATCAACTCATGGTCGAGTTTGTCAAAGCACTTCGACAAGTCCATATCTACGACGTGCTGTAATCCGTATCGGCGGATAAACATCGTGGATTTGTTGATTGCATCGTGACAACTTCGATTCGGTCTATACCCAAAACTTGATGGGTGAAATTGCTCTTCGAAGATGGGGGTGAGGATATCATTGAGTGCTTGTTGGACAACTCTGTCCCTAACGGTTGGGATCCCAAGCAATCGTACCCCTCCGTCTTCTTTGGGTATCTCTACTCGTTTGACTGGCTGAGGTTTGTATTGCTTGGTTTTGAGTTCAGAGAGGAGTTGATCGAGGTTATCACTCAGATTTTCGGCGTAGTCGCTCAGGCTCTGCTCATCTATTCCAGCCGCGCCTTTCGCTTTCTTTACCTTTTAAACCCTTTATACAGCCTCTCTTTGTTGAGCAGATGACCATATAAACTGTAATAAACTCGCACTTTCTCTCCTTGGGTTGTGTGCTGTGTGGGGACAAGTGTTTCATGTCCAGTGTGGGTGTTATTTCTCTCTGCTATTCAGCCTTCTAGCTCAATGGCAATTTACTGAAGTGTGTCAGAGTTACTCCCCTATACGGTTTCTTAGCTCAGTATCTTGCTTCCACAATCAACCAAACTAGGAATACCCCGATAGCGATTCGGTTTGGGTATCACTGAAAAAAAAAACATCTGTTCATCACAGACTTAAAGTGTACTTCCTCCCTTCGCAGCACTGAGTGCTTTTGGCATTTCAGTGCTCCATCAACTTGATGCTGATGGTCAGCTAAGTTTTCTCCTCCACACCATTACTGGGCTTCTCAGGCTTAGCCTTACTCACTACTACGGATTCATCTGCCACCTCGCACCAACACAGCTCTTAGCTTTCGCTTCGAGTTTGTGCTTCCAGACTTTTGGATGTGGTGTCAGGCTTCCCCAGTTACTGCACTGGCTCCTGTTAACAATGCCACCTCAAGCACAGCATAGGTCTGACTGAGTATAGGGCTTCGCGCTATTTCGGACGCTTACCCACCTATACTGCCGAAGCAGGTTTACTTGCGTTGTGTACTGTTAACTTCCTATCGCTTCAGACCCTGCCGTTAGCCAGCAACGCCCTTGCGATTCGGATTATCTTCCCCTCAGTCGGGGTGATTCAGGTTTCTTTCAACCTAACGGGTTTGCCAGCTTCGCTGGGCAAACAAAAAAGAGCAGCCTGATGACTGCTCCTATTAGGTTCTCATTACTCGTATCTGATCAACGTGATTGCGTCGTCTTACTCAGCAATAGCTCCCAATCAGATAGCTCAACCTGCCCTTTGCGTATATTCACCTTGTGGTAACCTTTTTCGGTTAAGGATTTCACTTCAATAAAAGAATGACCAAACAAAGACTTTCTAACCGTTAGATTCGCCTTAATACCATGCAAATACACGTTTCCATCGTCTAAAGACAAATTGCTTTTCGTGAGCCTTGAGGCAAACATGTAAACCAAAGTCATGAGGGTAATTGAGGTGATGAAAGGAAAAAGCTGAAATTCAGTTTGATAAAAGAAACTGATCATCAGAGATACGATCGTGTAGGTTATCGTCATTGATAAAACAACGTTCCAATGTGTGCTGTTGTTCTTAAATGAGATTTCTCGTGCCATCACTCGCTCCTTTAGGTAAGTATTTGACCACATTTGAACATTTATAAAACGTGAACAATCTTATTATGAGCCATGATGCATTAAAAGGCGTAAATACGGCGATTGATAGACTCAGATCGCAACTAGACATTTACATGCGTTTTCTCGCACCTAAATGTCTAATTGATAAAGAAACTGAACCAGTTACAGGCCAGAGGGCGGTCTTTAATTAACGCGCCACCATGCTTGCCGCGATAACCACCAGCAATACTGAGAAGATTTTCTTAATCGTTGGAACCGGTAAATGGTTGGTCGCTTTTGCGCCTAACGGAGCCGTAAACCAAGAAGTGCACACAATACCCAACAGCGCAGGCAGATAAACAAAGCCAGCAAATCCATCAGTTAGAGCAAACTGGCTGCTGCCTGAACTGATGTAGCCGATTGAACCAAATAACGCGATGACAATGCCACAAGCCGACGCGCAGCCAATGGCCTTTTTCATATCAACAGAGAAAAATGTTAATAACGGAACCAGCAATGCACCGCCACCAATACCTATCATCGCAGACAAGCCGCCAGTAATGGTTGTCAGCACCGTTAACACACCTTTATTCGGTAGTTTTCGTTCTTTAGGCGCGTCGCTTTTGCTGCTTAAGAACATCTTAATCGCGATAAGAACCACACTCACTGCAAACACGATACGAACAACCTTTTCCGGTAGTAACGCAGCCATAAATCCACTAACCAGTGCTCCCAGAGCAACACCTAGCATGATCCAAGGCGCCAGATCCCAAGGCACGTTGCCATTCTTGTGGTGAGCGAGTGCAGATGAGGTTGACGTAAAAAGAATCGAAGCCAATGAAGTTGCAATCGCAGCGACAACAACTTGGTCAGACGGTAAAACGTCCAAATAAAGTAAAATGCTGCTTAACACTGGAACAATAATCAGCCCCCCACCAATGCCCAAAAGCCCGGCAAGAAAACCAACACCACTGCCTAGTAACGCACAGTAGAAAATCAACAACAGCAATTCACTCATTTCATCCATCTCTTATTCAATTAATTATCTTAAATAACACAGTATTAATGTGGTTATATTTCCATTAAGCTAATTAATATAACTGACACCGGATTGAATATTCAAACATATAGATCATGAAGATTCTTCATGATGAATGTGAAGTAATACCATTATTAATCCCACTCCCATCCACGTATAAAAACCTTAAGCAAATAAATTTATACGACACTTTTAGTGAAGACAGCCTCGATTCTTAATCCGGTCACAAGCAAAAATAAAGCATTTAATTATTAAAGACCGAGAGAATCAGACAACGAATTGGGATACCAGATCAACATGAATAATGAATTTAACTTTACGATTAAGAGCATTAGCCTCGACGAAAACTACCAGCCTGCAGACAGCACGCGTATCACAACTAACTTTGCTAACTTGGCTCGTGGCGACAGCCGTCAAGCGAACTTACGTAACGCACTCCAAATGATTGACAACAGTTTCAATGCCTTAGCACATTGGGACAACCCAAAGGGCGACCGCTACTCTGTAGAGCTTGAAATCATTTCTGTTGATATGGACATCGAAAGCAACGGCGAAGCATTCCCTTCAATTGAAGTGCTAAAAACAAACATCTTGGACCACAAAACGAATGAGCGCATTGAAGGTATTATCGGGAATAACTTCTCTTCTTATGTTCGTGATTATGATTTCAGCGTATTACTTTTAGACCATAATAAAGGCCAAGATAAATTCAGTATTCCAGCCGATTTTGGTGATTTACACGGTAAGCTGTTTAAATATTTCGTTAACTCTCAAGCGTACAAAGAGAACTTTAAGAAACCACCGGTTATTTGTTTGAGTGTTTCAGATAATAAAACTTATTACCGTACTGAAAACCAACACCCAGTATTAGGTTTTGAATACCAACCGAATGAGTCTTCTTTAACTGAACAATATTTCAAGAAGATGGGATTACAGGTTCGTTATTTCATGCCGCCAAACAGTGTTGCTCCTCTGGCTTTCTATTTCTTTGGTGATCTGCTGAACGATTACTCTAACCTAGAACTTATCAGCACCATCAGTACCATGGGTACTTTCCAGAAGATCTACCGCCCTGAGATTTACAACGCGAACGCCGTTGCGGGCAACTGCTACCAACCAAACTTGAAAAACTTGGATCACTCACTGACTCAAATCGTGTATGACCGAGAAGAACGAAGCAAGCTAGCTGTTGAACAAGGTAAGTTCGCAGAAGAAAACTTCATTAAGCCATATCAGTCGGTACTAGAGAACTGGTCTGCCAACTACGCGCTGTAATCGAGCTATTTTACGCGCATTAGGAAACGTACGATCCACTTTAGGAATCTAAGGACAGGCAGAATCATTATGAAAACACTATTACCGACTTCAACAGCAGGCAGTTTGCCTAAGCCATCTTGGCTAGCACAACCAGAAACACTTTGGTCTCCATGGAAACTGGAAGGCGACGAACTAACGGATGGCAAACAGGATGCGCTGCGTGTGTCTTTGCATGAGCAACAGCAAGCCGGCATAGATATCGTGAGTGATGGCGAACAAACCCGCCAACACTTTGTGACCACCTTCATTGAACACCTGAATGGTGTCGATTTCGAGAAGCGTGAGACCGTTAAAATCCGTGACCGCTACGATGCAAGTGTACCGACAGTGGTTGGCCCAGTTTCTCGTCAGAAATCGGTATTTGTTGAAGATGCTAAATTCTTACGTCAGCAAACCGACCAACCTATAAAATGGGCTTTGCCGGGGCCTATGACCATGATTGACACTCTTTACGATGCACATTACCAAAGCCGTGAAAAACTGGCGTGGGAATTTGCAAAGATCCTCAACGAAGAAGCCAAAGAACTTGAAGCTGCTGGCGTGGATATTATTCAGTTCGATGAGCCCGCATTTAACGTGTTCTTTGATGAAGTGAACGATTGGGGTATCGCTTGTTTGGAAAGAGCCATTGAAGGCCTTAAATGCGAAACCGCAGTCCATATTTGCTATGGCTACGGCATCAAAGCAAACACAGATTGGAAGAAGACACTAGGCACTGAGTGGCGCCAATATGAAGAAGTCTTCCCTAAGCTACAGCAATCAAATATCGATATCATCTCATTAGAGTGTCACAACTCTCATGTACCACTTGAACTGCTTGAGCTTGTTCGCGGCAAGAAAGTGATGGTTGGCGCTATTGATGTTGCTACAGATTCTATTGAAACACCGGAAGAAGTGGCTAGCACGCTAAGAGAAACACTTAAGTATGTTGATCCCGACAAGCTCTACCCTTGCACCAACTGCGGTATGGCTCCCCTACCTCGCGACATTGCCTCAGCTAAGCTGAATGCACTCAGCGCTGGCGCAGAGATCGTTCGTAAAGAGCTTTCAGCGTAACGGCTGATCTGAATAGAAAAACTAAATCTTGAAGCCTAAGTATCGAATGATGCTTAGGCTTTTCTCGTATTAAGTGAAGCGTGTTACTCAAAGCTCTCGCTTACCAAGTTTTATCCAAGTCTTGAGCGTATAAGGAGATCGCTCTTTGGTACTCTTTGATCGCATCACTATTGGTTGTAGAAACCAACAACTCCAGTAGCAGAGACGTCGCTTCTTTATGGCGACCTAAATTGTACAGACACATCGCGTAGAAAGGCTGAACTTCAAGAGATTCAGGATACTCAGCCATCGTCTGTTCGAAATAGCTTAAAGCCTCTGCATAAAGCCCTAGACTTCGATAAGTACTCGCCAACCCGAAAAGCGCATCAAAGCGTTCTGTAGAAGTAAGTTCGCCCAAAAGAGACAGCAAATAATGCTCGATAGCCTGCTGTTCTTTACCTTGGTTGTCGTAAGACCAAGCTATCTGCAAGTGCGCTTTCGCAGCATACTTTTCATCATCGAGCAGTGCCGCCAGCAAGTCTCGTGACTCTTGATACTTGGCTTCTTTTCGCAACTCGATGGCTTGTTTGATAATGGTGTCCATAACTCTCCCTAACGCTTAAGTGCTGTGCTATGCGTTCATTTCCTCGAACATCTGTTTGTAAGATTGAGTTTGTAGTGCTGATTGAGTCAGCCCAAACCGACTGGCTAATAACTCCAATTCATCTTTATAAACCGATAACTTAGACTCATCGTCCGTCATGATAGCGAACTCTGCAAAATCACCGATACCCTTTAGTGAGTCGACAGTAATATGAAATTCGCCCACGAAGTAAATACTGCGCGTCTTCTGCGCTTTTAGAATCACTTCGTAACCCAAATTTTCAAGCATACTCTTAGCATTCGACGCATCGGTGATGTTTGTCGCTTCGCATCGGTCAGACTCTGGGCCTTTTACAATCCATAGCTTAATGCCTGAGGGCTCCATTGTCCGAATGCACAAACTCTTGTTTTGAGCTTGTAAGCTTCTGTCTGGGCTATCGAAATACCAATCGCACTCAAGGTTATCTTGGAGCATCACTTCGTGGGGAATAAGACTCAATGTCTTCAAAAATTCTGATTTAGAATCGAGACGATACTTAAGCTCTACTTCGTATCTACCTTGGAAATGGTCGTTAGTCATATACTAGCTCGGTGCAAAAAAAGGGATACTAGCACACCCACAGAGCCTGAAATACAAACTGGCGCACAACACAAACCAAAGCTGTGGAACTATATTCGACACGCTAACACACGCTGCCATTCATCTTGGTTCATTGCCCCTTTCGGAAGGTAGATGTTGCGTTTTTGCATCGCACCTTTCGTGTAGGAAAGCTTGATAACAGACCCGATACCAAAAGGAAGAATATTTCCCTGTAACTTGATATCGCAAGCGTGACCATCGAAACAAACATGGTTGTTCGATACTTCAAAAGAGCGATTGCGGAACTGCCACCACAACATTACGACTTTTAATACCGCAACAGCACTGAACATCAACCCAATAGTAGGTAGTGATTGAGGGTTACCATCAAATAACCAATAAATAGACACTAATAAGAACACAGCGAGTGCGAACTCAAGCAGAGTATATTTAACAAAATTTAATCGGATACGGCTATCCATGGAACCTTCCTTGTAGTGAATCCAAACGTAGCTCCATTTCAACCAAGCCTTTAATCTCGGAAAGTTTGGTGAAGCCTTTTGATTGATAAAGCTTAATGGCGGGATTCTCACTGAACACGCGCAACACTAACTGAGCCGATGCTTGATTGTTCGCATGTTCGATCACTAAATCTAAACACTTAGCACCAAAGCCTCGGCCTTGATGTTCAGCTAATATCTGAAAGTCTCTGAGAAACGTGGTGTCACTGGTATAGCTGAATCGAATAACTCCAATACGGTTACCACCAACATAAACTTCATAGTTATCCAGCTCATCCCAACTTCGTAAAAACTGACTATGACCCCAAGCAACGTCGCGAGCCTGATAGTAACTCGCCATATTCGTTTTGGTGATCGATTCAGCGAACTGAGGATCTGAACCTTTGACCAGCTTTACTTCCATATTGTTTTCCTTACCTTCAAGTTGCTCCCTAATACTGCATCCAAAAATGCCATAAGTATTGAATCAAAAACGTTAAGAAGATTTAAGAGACATATCTGCGTCTAAAGCCTTTTCCAACCACATTGAACTGATGTATTGGCCACTTTTCTTTGCATATTCATTGAACACACCAACTTCTCGAAAGCCAAAATGCTTATGCAGAGCGATAGATGCCTCATTAGGTAATGCCACACCGGAAAGAACTCGATGAACACCGAAATCAATGATTGATGCGAAGAGCTGAGAATACAACTTAGAGCCTATCCCTTTACCTTTTGCATCTTCAGTTAAATAAATGGTGACTTCAGCTGTATCTTCAAATGCCGATGTAGCTCTGTATTGTTGAGAGCATGCGAAACCAAGTAGCGAGTCGTTTTCGGTTGCGACGTAAAGTTGATATTTACTATTGCTCGAGAATTGAGAGAACCATTGCTGTCGATTTTCCAACGTAAACTTCTCTTCTTCAAAGCGCGCATTGGTATGTTCAATATAAAAGTTGAAGATATCAGTAACTCCTTCAACGTCAGACAATGTTCCTATTCTAATGTCCATGTAATGTCCTTTTTCAATTGTGCTTAACACCCAAACCAACACATAAAATACACAACACACGTAGATTCATCTTTCGAGAGTGAGCTATGAACATTCCAGCCAACTGTACTCCATTTGACGCGCAACTTTCTTGGCAAACTGTAGGCCGTTATGTACTGATACCAAATGTAAGCTCATGTCTATACCTGCCGAGATACCGCCAGATGTAGTGAATTTACCTGATGCCACCCATCGTTTATCACTAATCACATTTAAACTTGGGAATTGCTGCGCTAAGTCGGAGATGTCTTCCCAATGAGTTGTTACTGTTAACCCCTCAAGTAAGCCGGCTTTCGCTAAAAGAAATACACCAGTACAAACAGACACGACTTGTGAGGCCGATTCTGAAACAGAGGATATCCAGTCGAGCACATATGGCTTGTTCATTTCGTCAGTATGTACACCACCAACGACCATCAACAAATCTATTTTGGGGTGGTTATTTAACGAGTAGTCAGACAATACCTTAAAACCGCCGCGAGCTATAATCGGTTCTACGGTTTCGGAGATTAAGAACACATTTAGATCTTCAGCACCTAAACGTTTTGCAGTGCAAAAAACTTCAAATGGGCCAGAAAAGTCGAGAACTTCTGCTTGATTATAAATATAAATTCCGATGTTCATTGCACCTCCATGTACAACTTCATTAATAACTAGAATTTACCATAAACATCTTGTTCGGCTAATTCATACAACCCATTAAGGGTTCTTAACTTTACCCATTTTAGTCAGGATGCCTTTGCCCTTCTCATAAACAAGAGATAAACCAAAGTAAACTGAAACCCACAAGACAAAATCAAGAGCGGCTAACTTGATATCAAGTGGATCTGAAAAGATGTTATAGGTGTGCCCAAACTTTGCTTCAATTGATTTAACTAAAATCACTGTAGCGATAAAAATCACAATCCTCATGAGTTTCCCTATCTATACGTTTAAACTAAATCGTACACATGCGTGTGGATATTGTTTAAGTTATTCCAAGTATATAATGCGTTTATGGCCCTACATGTCATCGACCTTTTCTATAAACCAAGTTCCTTGGCATGGGCCATTGGTTAAGTGCCACCGGCCGTCAAATCTATTGCTACTGCCATGTGCGGAAAAACGATAATCCCATTGGCGATGTTTGGCATATAGGCGTAAGTCACCGCTTTCTGTCACCCAACCTTCTAATGGTGTTCCGTTGTAGGTAAGCCTTAGCGTGGCTTTACCCTCACGAATGGATCCGGTGATGGTTGTTCGTTCACACATATTATTGCCAGTGGTGTTAATGCGACGGCCTAGCCACTCACCGTCGAATTCGGTAGAAGGAACAAATTGGGGACTATCAGGAAGTTTAGGGAACGACTCGGAATTATTAGATCCGAACCACAGAAACTCACGACCAACGAGGATGAAGACAACAAAACCGACTGATATCGCTATCAAAAATCCCTTTTTCATTAGCCTCTTCCCTAATCAGCTGACCTTAAGAAAAGAACCCTAACATAATGAAAAATAATAACTTACCATCAATTTAATTAATTTTGACATATTCCACAAATTGCATTCAAATGTTGAATATAGAGAAAGCGGCATCGTACAAAAATGCCGCGCATTGATAATCAATTATGTGCAGTGTCGAAAGATCTGCACAGAACGCCCTAACCTTCCAAGGCATTACGCCAATATTGCACCGTTTTATCAGACACAGAACCGTTTTCATTCGCTGCTGCGATCAAGAAGTCACATAAGTTGGTCGCAACCTCTTCATTAGCTAACAAATACAAACTGCGAATTGCTCGCGTCAACCGAAGTTGGTTATGGTCGTGATTCTTCAACCATACATGGTTCGCTGGGCTAAGTGGCAAGGATGACGATATTTCACTCCCTTTCCGCTGCATACCCCAAAACTCAAGCATCAGATCAAGCACTTGTAGATGAGCTGTGCGGAGCGCTTCTGAATTAGCAAAAAGCACCCTATCTTCTTGAGTAACCAACGGTGCATGTTGATTAAACTTAGTCCCCTCATCGATTGGGAAAAACACTTGAATATACTTATGGTCGTGCTCCAACCAAAAGTGATTGTAAGCTAACAACTGTTCAATATTACGACCAAATTTGTCTGGCACTTCACCAGAGATAAAGCGAGCGATCTCACTCATTTAAAATCCTACTGACAATAAACCCCCACTTGCGGGCAAATACATTATTACGCAGTAATCAGTGAAAAGCCTAGTCCTTTACATTGTAAGTACCCATCTGGCTTCCGGCTCACTTTTCGAGTAAACGACACTGGGACTCTGCGACACATTTTAGCTCTGCTGCATGTTCAGGGAATCGTTCGTGAAGAAAATACAATGCATCCGCTGGCGTTATCTGGAGACATACACGGCACTAATGTGGTGTTTTGTTCTCGTTGGCATTGGCGTTGGCGTTGGCGTTGGCGTAGTGTATGAGTTTTAGACTTAAGCCAGCAACCAGTGTGTTAATAACTGAGTACTAAAACCTGAACGACTAAAAGAGATAGGTAATATAGGCACCGAAGGGTTACATCTTTCAAAGAAAAAAACCTTCAGAAAGCGTCCTTCGGTGCATACAATTTCAAGCGACTGACATCAATGACTAGCGTAAGTCGCTAACATAAGAGACTAGCGTAAGCGTCTCAACACAACCTGCTGGTCAAGCTCATTCTGATAGTCCGTGTAATCAAGCCCTTGATCAAATATGTACTCAGTGACAAGGGTACGAATGCACTCAACTAATGTGCTTGCTTGCCAAGGTTTTTCAAAGTAACGGTCGATGCCTGCTGCATTAATCGCATTGATAGTATCAGTATGAGTGGCCTGCCCCGTAAGAAGAATTTTCTTTGTATTCGGAAAGCGGCTGTCATGGAACACTTCAGTGAGTAACTCCACACCCGTTTTCCCTGGCATCACATGATCAGACACGATGACGGTAATGTGTTCGCCTTCTGCGTCAAGTTCATCAATGAGATCAAGCACTTCTTGCGCTGATTCACAATCTTCAATATTCAGCCAACTCGCCAGCGGCTCTAAATCTTGTATCACTGCGCTCAGTACTTCTCTCTGGTCATCGACACAGATTAAATTAAGCTTCTCCATGTTCACCCTCTATTGGTAACTTGATTCTAAATACAGTTTTAGAAGCATCACTTTTCACAATGACACTTCCGCCATAACCTGCCACAATCCGCTTAACTACTGATAAACCCAAGCCCAATCCAAACGATAAACCACCTTTTTTAGTGGTGAAGTTGGGCTGAAATACCTTTCTACGAGTCGCCTCGTCTATCTCAGGGCCGTTATTCGCGATCGTAACTAATATTCTTTTCTTACTTAATCTGGTTTGAATCTCTATTGCAGCATCATCTGAATTCGACATTGCATCACAAGCATTCTTTACAATGTTGACCCAAATCTGAACGAGCTCTGTTTTCGAGCCTTTAAAAGACGGTAGATCCGCAGGGCTCAATCGCACAGACACTCTACGTAACTCACTTTGTAACAACGATAAGGCATGGTTAATGGAGTCGTTAATATCTACCGCTTCTTCGGTGTCGATATCAACTCTGCCAAGTTGTTTAACCGATTTTACAATGCCGACAGTGTGTCTAGATGCCAAACGTAAATCATGTAAATCACAGCCCATCTGCCAAAAACGAATCGCTTCTTCTGGATTTTTCAGCCAATGCTTTGAAATAACGTCTGTTGCAGATAAAGCATCAATTGGAATCGCCTTTGCAAGAGAGCGAGCAGTGTTTTTGTCTAAACCATATTTTCTTTCAAATTGTCGCCCACGTGTTCGCGCTTCTGACGACGACGCTTTCTGACCATGCATTAACCCAAAATCGAAAAATTGACTGGCTTCTGGATGCACTTCTTCAAGCAGATCCATTATGACCGTTTCAAGTCGACCAGATTTACTATTTACTACACCAATAGCGTTGTTAAGTTCATGAGCAATCCCGGCAGCCAATTGACCCAAGGTCGTCATTTGCTCTGCAGTATGTAACTTCTCTAGCGCTTTTTGTTTCGCGATCGCTTCCTGTGTTGCGCGGCGTTGACGACGCGACAACTCATTGACAATCACAGGTGTGAACTGTGCGGTAAGAGGACCAAATTTACGTTCATCTTCTGCAGGCGTGTCTTTATCGATCCACGCTAACTCAACATCGGTTTTAGCAACAACCGTTGAAGATGCAGTCCAATTACCTGAAAAGAAGCTATGAACACCTATAAAAGCCCCACTACCCGCACTAAATACTCGCACTTGCGGTGTATTCGCATCGGTATAAAAGCCTTCCAGTTCTCCACTAAACACATAATATAAACGAGTGTTTAACGCTGATTGTTCAATAATGGTGTTACCGGCACGGCACGTCACCCGACGTTCTGTCTGATTAAAATAACGATCGATAAGTGCTTCTAGCTTTTGTTGATACACGTATCGTTACCCTATGTGACCAATTGAATGTAGCACCCACACCATAACAAAACTCAGTAGCACACCAACCACACCCAAAATAATACCGATTCTGGCCATTTGATTACTTTGCACATGGCCAGTGGCATGAGCCAACGCATTCGGTGGTGTACTGATTGGCAGCGACATACCTAATGAAGCGGCAAAAGTCACAACCAGAATTAACGTTAACTCACCGCCTAGTGGCGTGAGTGAAGCCATAGACGAACCTAATGCCGCCATAATTGGCATTAACAAGTTAGCCGTTGCGGTATGAGACATAAAGTTTGCCATTACCAAACACAAGAACGCCGCTCCGAACAACACCACATAGGGTGAGTAAGCATCAAACGGAATACTGTGTACCACCAGCTTTGCTAAGCCAGTTTTATCGAGCGCTAAACCAAGCGCAATACCACCTGATACAAGCCACAATACGTCCCAAGAAATTTTCTTCAGGTCTTCTTTATTGATGATCCCAGTAAGAGAGAACACAGCAACAGGAATCAGAGCGACGGTATAAGAGTTCATGCCATGGCTTGAGCCCATTAACCAAAGAATGATGGTGAGCGCAAAAGTGACGTACACCGCAATGGCTTTGGGTGTTTTAAGGAATTTACCTTTAATACTTAGTTCGATTTTCTTTTGGTCAGCTTTGTACATAAATCCGATTAAAAACCACGCTAACGCCATCATAATAACGACAAACGGCACACCAAATGCCATCCATTCGCCGAACGTAATGAGGTTATCGCCAACTAAATATTTAAGTGCGATAGCGTTCGGTGGGGTGCCGATCGGGGTACCAATGCCACCAATGTTAGCGGCAACAGGAATACAAAGCGCAAACGCTACACGACCGGGGTCTTTCGGACCAAACACAGCCAGCACCGGCGTTAAAATGGATAGCATCATTGCCGTTGTTGCCGTGTTAGACATAAACATCGAAAAGATACCAGTGATCAACATTAAGCCGAGCATCACAAACTTTGGGTCTTGTCCAAATGGCTTCAACAACACGCGAGCTAAGTTTACGTCTAATCGATATTTAGTGGCAGCCATCGCTAAGAAGAAACCACCTAAAAACAGCATGATGATTGGGCTAGCGAATGTCGCCATGATATCGCTGTATTTTAACAACTCACCAAAATGTTCCTCCCCATGCTCAAGCCTTAAAAAGATCAGCCCTTTATCCGACAACATCAATAATTGCAGAACGATAATAACAACAGACGTCGCGTAAATCGGGATAGGCTCGAACACCCAGCACAATGCCGCTAATAAAAAGATCGCAATAACGCGTTGTTGAATAATCGTAAGGCCTTCAAATGGAAACGCTGATAGCGGCATTACGAGGATAATGAAAGGAATTAAAATAGGGATAATGTATTTAATATAGGGGCGCATAGCACAAAAACTCTTCCTGAGATAACAACTACTTAGAAATTAGATTTAAAGTTCTAATTTGGATCCGACAACGAATTATCGAACTCTTGTCACTATCTCACTATCGGCTAGATCAATGATTACGTGATCACGATATCCCCTTTTTCGATTCTGTGCGCTACCTCTACGTTTGTATGTCGTTTATTGTTGCAAATAAATTTACTGTTCTAACAAACGACACTGATACTCTGCGACACATTTTAGCTCTGCTGCATGCTCAGGGAACCGTTCCTGAAGAAAACATAATGCATCCGCTAGGGTTATCTGGTGTAGATTCGAGGTATACCCAAAAACCAATCGGTGCACATTGTCATAGAGCTCATCTGAATTATCTGAGCTTTGACACTGCGCCAAGATAGCTTGATCGATTTCATCGTCTGGATCTTCCAAAGGGCTATTGGCCTGTCGATAAAGATTAGAAAGCATAGCCTCATATTGCTCTTTCGACAGATCTTCCTTACAACGCAATATCCACGTAAGCGTAATGAGGTTGTGCCCGAAGAAACCAAACTGTTTGAGGCACGCTTGCATTACCTTATCGAGATCTACGACTTCGCTTGTGTCAGTGCTTCGGTCGCCATCAGAACGGGTCGATGTGACAAATTCAGTGAAGCGGTTAAGGAATGCAGGAACTTGAGACGGCTCTAACTCACGGTAAACACGGTTCAGCGCCAATAAGATAGTCACATTGTGGGAAAGGTATTCGCTTGTTTTAGAAGCCTGCGAAACGTAATACGAGAAGATATCTTGAAAGCCCTTATTCTCATGCCACTGCATCAAAGCGGTATACGCAGCTGGGTATACCCCACTTTTCAATATCCTGTGAATACGAAATTCTGAGAACTTTGGGGCCTGCACCGTTGCAGAGTACTCGCCTAAAACTTCAATCTCGGTTTGGTCTATTAGCTCACTCGTTTTAAGCCAGACATTGTCTGATTTAACGAAATAAGCATTCAGATAATTCGCAGCCAAATAAGCTTTTAACGAATGAGGTTGATGGATGCTGGCACTGCTATAAAGTGCCTTTTCCAATAGTTGGTCGCTTGTCATGTTTCCTCCGTGAAACTGACGTTTGGTGAGAGAATCAAGACTGCTCAACACCGAACGTCCAAATACACATCATATGCTTATCGTAATGCACGGAAAAATACCATGCATTACGATTCAACCCAAAGCCATTATCTAAGTGGCTTATTTGCTCAAGTTGTTTGGAAATACGTTCGTTTTGACTTCCGTAGCAAACTCATTTGCAGCGTCAAAGATAGTTTGGCTGCAATGGGCGTACTGTTTTGAAAAGGGAGGCCATCGGTTACCAAGTCCGAGCGCATCATTGATCACTAATACCTGACCATCACAATCGGCACCCGCGCCAATTCCAATCGTAGGAATGCTTATCTCTTGAGTAATCGATTCGCCAAGTGAAGAAGGAATGTGCTCAAGCACCAACATAAACGCACCCGCTTCTTGAATCGCTTTTGCTTCCTCGCTAACGGTTTGAGCATCTTCAGCAGATTGCCCGACTTTCTTGAAGTTTGTTGCCGTTTGCGGAGTTAACCCCGTGTGGCCAACGACTGGAATATTGTTTGCGACAAGGTGAGCAATAACATCGAGTTTCGCACCTTCCAGCTTTATGCTGTCGGCACCTGCCTGCATCAGCCTTTTAGCATTAACTAACGCTACTTCAGGAGAACGATCGGTTAAGTATGGGAGGTCACCAATAATGTGAGTATTTGGAGCACCGCGACGCACTGCCCCTACATGATATTCCATGTGCTCAATGGTCACATCTCGCGTACTGCTAAAGCCCATTTCAACCATGCCGACAGTATCACCAACAAGAATAATAGGTATCCCAGCAGATTCGATACTTGCAGCCACTGGGAATGTATAAGCGGTCAACATCGGAATACGTTGTTTCCCTTTCATTTCCATAAAAGAACTTGGAGTGTGTTTCATGTTCTTGCTCTCATAAAATCATGCGTTATTAAAGCACTGATACTATTAGTTTTAATTGAGCTATGGAAGAGAAAATGTGGTGTTGATTAAACGCCCACAAATTAGGTTCAATTCAGCAAATGCGCTGAGTTAGTAGGCGTTAAACTCACGAAGAGTAATGATCAAGAGGAATTGAGTTTTCGTCTATAAATCCGTAACCCAATCTCAAACTATGTGTAGTGGCTCAAATGCTTCTCTATAAACTCGATATCTGCACGATAAAAATCACCAAGAGGTATCGCTGAGGGTTCTAGCCAATAAAAAGTTTGCTGTCTTTCTGCGTCGACCATTTTCGGTTCATTATTTAGATCTGCACGCAAAACGACGTAATGAATCTCACCACCGAAGTTGTTCAGAGCTTGATGAGTGCCGAGAAGTTGTAAATCTTTAAGACCCGTTTCTTCCCACAACTCTCTAATTGCGGCTTCGCGCCCCAACTCTCCGGGATCAACTGAACCTCCAGGGAACTCAAAAACCATACCTTGGCGATGTCTAAAACGCTTTTGGATTAAGACTTTCCCTTCTCTCACAACCACGGCCATAGCTATGTTTTTCATATGAGATTCCCTGTACTTTAAAAGCACTTTAAACAAAATGAACTAAGAATAAAGAATCCGTCTTGGGTGTGCCGTTGTATTTGCACCACTATTACTTAACTTAAAAGAGACTCACACTGTCTTAGTGATTGTTGCTTTCTGAGCATTAGGTATAAAGCCCATGTAATCATTGCGTCTAGAGTTATACCCAAGCCGAACATCAACCCGATAGTTTGAAGTGTAGGAACAAATATGCCGGTTTGATAACACACAAAAGCACCACCATAAAACACACTATTAACCGCCAAAGATTGATAGAGCATGAGGTCTGTTCGACCAATACCATAGAAGTAACTGTCTATGACATTGTTGAAGCTAAACACAACATAGAATCCGACTAACAACCATATTAAATCGATAATTGAACCTGAGCTCTTAACCCCCATTACACTAGATATAAAGCCATCCCACATCGGTATTGTGATAGCCCAAGCGACAATGACCCCAACAGTTAGCCAAAAGTAACCATTTATCCGTTCAATCGATAACCCTTTGTTGGTTGCAGCGTCTTGTTTCACTAATTGACCTAAAGCTAATATAGGAAGTAACAACCATCCCCAAATAAATTGATTCGCAACCCAGAACGTTCCGGATTGTTGTACTTGGTTCACTAACTGCAAAATCATTACAATAAAAGCAGCATTGCGAACAAATGACTCTAGGCCTGACTTCCACCCAATGACTACCCACTCCTTTAGCCATATATTTTGGTTTCGATTACTTTGTCCAAACTTAAGAGATACACCTAATCGAATAAGATAAGTAATAGCGACTGCGGCGATTATTAAATTGACAATAATATTACTAAAAGCGATACCATGAACGCCCAATTCAAAGGAAATTGGTAACTGGCTAACAAATAGAGCATCACACAAAATCGTTAGTATCATTTGTACGACTAACAACTTGTACAGAGTCTTCTTCTGATTTTTCAATACTAAAACTAACGATAAAAAGGCGTAAACACTAGAAAGTAATATAGCTAATGATTCCAATCGGATATATTGTATCGTCGTAGTGAACAGCTCTTTTTGTTGTTGCATCGCAGTAACCAAGATTGGCGTAAACCACAAGACAACAGCAGTGACTAAAAGATAACTGATTACTATAATTTTTAGTCCTAGGCTAACCCTCTCTTGAAATTTTCTATCATCACTTACGACCTTACCAAAGATAAATGCTAGCGGAATGAATAACGCTTCATGGAGTACTTCATAACCAACATTTAGCCAAGCTACTTGCGCTGCGATACTATATGCCCAAGGGCTTTCGATGCTCCCTAAAAAATAAATTCTAGTTGTCGCATAAATTAAGGGAATAAAACTCGTAAGCATCAACACCAACCAGAGTTGATAATTAATTTTCTTGTTCACACCCACACCCTAGAAGCTATTTTCAGCTTTCTGACAAAAACATAACTGCGCGTCAAGCATGAGCAACACAGTCTCGAAGCTTTAACAAGCCGTCTCAAACAATAAACGCAACGCATCGTTAAAATGCCACGCGTTGCGAATCACTCTTAAATGATTGTTAAGCCTCTGCGTCGTGGGCTTCACTGTCTGTGATTTCTGACTCAGTAACACTTTTAAGTAAATACCGTATAGGCTGACTGACTATGGTTTTCATCAGCGACATTACGAAGCTCTTCTTGATTGGTTACTACTGCACCAATTGTACCTTGTAGTGCATCTTTTAGACCTTTCGCACCTTTTATCTTATACATTGATATCGCATTTCGAAGGCGCTCTACCTCCTCTAATAACGCAAGTCGCAACGCGTCTGGTAAATCGGAGGAATACACAGTGTCGAATAATGTTTCGATTTTTTCGATTATGTTTTTTAGCTCTTCTTCAGAAAGGCTGTCTTCAGCATAAAAGCTCGAAAGTTCTTCTGCACAAAATTGCAACCTTATTAACGCTTCGTCAGACAAGTGAACTTTTACATTGCTCCAACTCGATGCCAGGTTAAGAGGAATCAAAGCCCTTTCGACACGACTAAACGAACTTAGATATAAATCGTGATTTAGACCCTCTTTCATTTTAATTAAAGATTGGATCTGGTGAGTCAAGGAATACAACTCCACAACTGCTTTGGTTACTTCAGCATCATTTGGTTCGACGTTTAGCGCATAAGCCCAAACATCTCTTACTGATTTTTTGTCAGACTGTTCTTTCGCCGTTGCTAATATTTTATACAACCTACCTGCTGGATTTGTTTCATCAATCAACTTTAATATCTCCTTTGAGGCTCAACAGCTATTAGACAGAAAAAATCTGTATCTAAATGCAGCGTTTTTCTGTCTAGTTTCTTATGCTGCCTATCTTAAGCGACTTACTTTATTTATAACAATGACTTATCGTTCTTGATTTGTCATTGAGCAACAAAGCGTAGGTTTTTTCTTTCTGATAGGATCAAATGAAGAAAACTTGATAACTTTTATGACTGATATTGTTAAGGTAAGTTTACTATTGATAATAAAGATAATATTTCCACTTCCAAAAACCTGCTTATTTACTCATTTGTAGTTAAGGTAAAAACAGAGAAATATCGAGATTAACTTAGATACTTTCATTCTATAAATTAAAACAAAGCGGATTTTAATAACTCCCTGCCCTTCATATATTTACGATAAATAATAAAGTTGGATTTTATAAAAACAATTTGATCGATAAGGATTTTTGTAAACTTTGAATTACATACTCTAAAATTTAATCTCTAATCAAAACTTGTCATAAGCCGAAATGCTCTTCCAATCTTGATTCGCAACACATGGCATTAGTGTGTTGCATATAGACTTCCTATAAAGCCGTTGGGAAGAAGGAGTTTATATTAAAATCAGGAACGAAAAATGAACCAACAACGTCAACTAAGCTGGAAAATAGCAGCTATTCTAGGTACATCTTTTGGCTTTAATGCACACGCTGCAGAAATGGTCAGAATCGATAACGATACACTGCTACAACAAAGCCTCATCGCGCAGTCGAAGAGTGTTGCCCCACTAGAATTAGGTTTTTCTGAAGTAAAACGGGTGGTATTGCCCAATGGGAAAACGAAAGTCCGCTATCAACAAACTCACCTAGGTTTACCCGTCTTTGATACCTCCGTTGTCGCCACCCTTTCTAAGAACCAACCCACTCAGGTATTCGGTTCAATGGCACAAGGCATCAGTGGAGACCTGTCCAGCATCGCGCCAAAGCTGAATCAGGAACAAGCGATTGAAGCTGCGATTTCCTCTCACCGCACGTTTACTGTCGGCAAAAAGTCGATTGAAAACAAAAATGCAAAACTCATGGTGAGACTGGACGAGAACCAAA
The DNA here is from genome assembly GCF_023206395.1 of Vibrio sp. ED004. NCBI lineage: Bacteria > Pseudomonadati > Pseudomonadota > Gammaproteobacteria > Vibrionales > Vibrionaceae > Vibrio > Vibrio sp. ED004. The sequence goes on from NZ_CP066149.1 coordinate 90,551, forward strand.
CCGCGCAAATGGTGTATCTGGTCGATTTCTTTATCGCTTCCTCTTATCCAGAGCGCCCTTTTTACTTTATTGATGCCATGACTGGCGAGGTAATCCAAAAATGGAATGGTTTAAACCACGCTAAATCGTCTGGTACTGGCCCCGGTGGTAATCTCAAAACCACTCGATATGAATATGGCAGTGACTTCCCTAGCTTTTCCATCGACAAAACAGGCACGACGTGTAAGTTAGAAAACGATTCAGTTAAGACGGTCAACTTGAACCACGGAACATCTGGCAGCACCGCCTACAGTTACAACTGTGCCGATGGAACCAACTACACCGATCATAAATACATTAACGGTGCTTACTCGCCTCTTAACGATGCGCACTACTTCGGTAATGTCGTGTTTGATATGTACAAAGAGTGGATGAACACCTCGCCGTTAACTTTCCAGCTGACCATGCGTGTTCACTACAGCTCGAATTACGAGAATGCGTTTTGGAATGGTTCATCAATGACCTTTGGCGATGGTGGCAGCACCTTCTATCCATTGGTCGATATTAACGTGAGTGCTCACGAAGTCAGCCACGGGTTCACAGAGCAAAACTCTGGTCTTGTGTACCGAAACATGTCGGGCGGTATTAACGAAGCCTTCTCCGATATTGCAGGCGAAGCGGCAGAATACTATCTGCGTGGCAATGTGGATTGGATTGTCGGTAGCGACATATTCAAATCGGAAGGTGGCTTGCGTTACTTTGATCAACCTTCAAAAGATGGCCGCTCGATTGACCATGCCTCTCAATACTACGATGGTTTGAACGTTCACTTGTCTAGCGGTGTTTATAACCGCGCCTTTTACCTTTTAGCGAACAAGTCGGGTTGGGATGTACGTAAAGGCTTTGAAATATTCACAGTCGCAAACCAACTGTATTGGACGGCAAACAGTACCTTTGATGCCGGTGCGTGTGGCGTTGCGAAAGCCGCAGCAGACATGGGCTATGTGGTTACCGATGTTGAAGATGCATTTAACACTGTAGGCGTGAATGCAAGCTGTGGTGTCACACCGCCAACTGGCAATGTATTAACGAAAGGCACACCGATTGCGAACCTAAGCGGGAATCAATCCTCAGAGAGCTTCTACACCTTCACTGTGGATTCTGCATCAAGCGTGACGGTTTCAATGTCTGGCGGTTCAGGCGATGCCGACCTTTACGTGAAATCGGGCAGCAAGCCAACCACTTCGAGTTACGACTGTCGCCCCTATCGCGCTGGCAACAATGAACAGTGCAGTGTGAGCGCGCAACCGGGCGTGACTTATCATGTGTTACTTCGCGGGTACTCGAACTACTCTGGCCTAACGTTGCGTTTAGATTGAGTTAAAACTTAGCGCTTAAGGTAGCAACCAATAACAAAGCCTACTCACATGAGTAGGCTGGATTGCTTCAGAGGCTTGGACAACCCATTAAGATGCCAAATTGATCACGCAGACAGTTTTAAGATCTCACTGGTAAACAGTTCTCTTAGCCATCGGTTTACGATGTCGTCATTGCGGTTGCTGTGCCAATACACACTCAATGATGGCTTGGTGTATTCGAATGGCAGTTCAAACATCTTTATTTTTTCTTCATCGAAGTACGCTTTCGCCACACTTTTGGGGAAGGTGGCGATCCAATCACTGTTGTAGATGGTCTCAGAGAAATCAGCGATCGAATTCAGCTTTCTTGCTACTTTTCGCTCTGAAAAGACAGGGCTGTGAAACTCGGAGAGTTGGTTCACTCGGTAGTTATCATGCGTGAGCGTTACATGCTTTTCTGAAAGGTATCGCTCTAAGCTGACTTGCTCGTCGATATTAGAGTGGTTTTGGCTGCACACGATACACAACTCATCGCTCCATACCTCTTGGCTTAATAAGGTTGGATGTGCGCTGGTTAAGTCGACAACAAGGTCGATCTTTTTCTCTCGAATGTCGGTCGCCATATCTTCTTTGATGTTCACGATTTCTATCACGCAGTCTGGCGCTTCTTTCTGAATCCTATCCAGAACTTGCGGCAGCGTCACACTGCTTGAAATGCTCATCGCGGCGATTCTAAATGTGTAACTGCACTCTTTGGGTTCAAAGTCGTGCGTTTCAGGTAACGAATGAGAGACAAGTTTGTGCGCTTGCTTAAAGATTGGGTACAAATCGTTAGCAACAGGCGTCGGTTCAAGCGTGTACGATTTTCTAACGAAGAGCAGATCGCGATACTCGTCTCGAAGCTGCTTCAAGTGAGCACTGAGGCTGGGTTGTGAGATGTTGAGTCGCTCCGCTGCGTACGTTAAGTTTCCTTCTTCATATATCGCAATAAAGTAATAGATGAGGTTCAGATTAAATCGTTTCATTCGAGCTCTTTAGGCGGTCATTTATATGAATAAACGGAGAATTAATATCGTTTAACTTGTCCTCTATTATCCTGTTCAATTTCCATCATTCAGTTATGGTCATGACAGTTCATTGTAAAAACACCAAGTACAAATAACACGAACTAGTACGGTAGGATCGAACGAAATAGCAAAGAAAACAAACAAAGCCAATAAGCAAGGTGTTGGTTTATATAGAGATATAGGATTTTCTGATATCAAGTATAGGCGTGGCGTTATATTAGAACACAGATGACTTTGACATAATTATCCGTTCCTAAACAGACACGTGTAGAAATAGATAATGATTAACCGATTTGCAAAACCGATAATAATCTCAATGAGCCTTGTGACCTTATTTGGTTGTGTGGGCAGCAATGCCGTAACCGGAAAACTAATGGAATTTAACGTAAAAGCCGTTGATAACCGTTACGCTCGTGGTGGCCTAAACATGTTACTTGCCCCTGCTTACGGTATTACCGTTGCCGCCGATTACATCGTATTTAACTCACTGGAATTTTGGACGGGTAAGAACCCAATCAACAAAAAACCACACATCTTTGACACCAAAGTGGATACCTACATTGATGTTAATGACCAACTGGATGACAGCCTAACTGAAGCGCCGATCGACCCGCTGGCAAAGCATGTGATTGACCACAGTGAAATGAGAGTGATAAACGAAGACCAAATCGCAATTGAGCTAACTTACAACGACGGTTCTCACGCGACATTAACGGGCGAGCGCTTTGGCGATGAAGTTCACTACTCTATTGATAACCAAGTTATCGCTAAAACAAGCTTAGAAGAGATGCAAATGTACATGGCATCCGCAGAGCAATCACAAGGCTAAAGCGCTTAGATAACGCCGCTCTGTAATGAGATAATAGCGACACCAACAACAGTCAGTATTTATAAGCATTGACGTTCGCTTATAAACATAAAAGGGTTAGCCAAGCGCTAGCCCTTTTTCTTATCTGCCCTATACAAGCCAACAAATACCCTCATACCTAAGCGCACTCTTTTGAACCTACAGACCTATATACTCAGCCTATACAGTTAATAATTTTGTTAATTAACTACTGATTGGTTTATAAATTTGGATATATCAAGTCGTTACACACTTAATATTTTATAAATTACTTAAATTGAGATCCTGTGCTGCACAACGAAATAAAAATCAACTGTCTAACTTTTAAACACATTCACCTTGCTGATAGGTTAATCATTATAGGGCAAATGCTCTATTAATGATAAAAATTAAAATAAGGATTATTTATGAGACCATCTTTCTCAATCAGTATGGTGCTTGCAACAACAGTGGTTGGCTTCCAGTCCTATGCAAACAATATCGACACGACAGACGCACGCTCTCTTTCAGAGAACTCCTCAGCACAAAAGCAAACTTTGGCGTTGCAAATCAGTGCCCGCTACTCGGATCTTGAGCTTTCTTTAAAAGATCAGATAACAGAAAAGCAGCTGTCTACGCCGATAGACAGGCTTAACTCAGACAAGCCCTACTCCGCGTTTTCAAACAAAATGCAGAAAGCCGACCTTAGTTACCGCAAGATGAAAGGGATCAACGAATTCAGTGACTCGCTGTTAGAAATTCGCATAGCCGATGAAGCGATGATTGAAGCTTGGAAGAATGGTGAAAGCCCACTGTTTGCTTACGAGCCCTCTGGTGACGATTCAAATTGGCAATACATCGAAGCGTACGATGTGTATGGTCAAGTTCATGAGTTAGATGTGTACCAAATGCCTGACGTTCCTGTGTTTGTTATTGATAGCAACGGATCAGAAGAACTCAAAGCAGGCTTAATGGCGATGCAGGCCGAGATGAACAAGCTGGGTACTGCAACACAAATCAATTCCGATTCCAAAACCACCAGCGACAGTGAAGCGAGTAAAAACAGTAAGGTTCAGAAGCAAACCTTTATGGGCAAAGCTCAACGCTCGATGGCGATGTCTGAACCTGAACCATTGAACACCACACAGTTAACGAAAATCCGTTTGGCTGTCGACCAAGAACCGTGGATCTCTGGCAAAGCTGAAATCTATGCCATTGTGACGGGTGTCGATTCAAGTCGTTTAGAGCCACAAATTGATCTCGTTGAGATGCCTTATCTGGACTATGACAAACAGACGTATTACCCAAATCAAACCGTGATCTTCTGGCCTCGTTACCGTTGGGGCGCTGCCGATATGATTTTGATGGAGCACGATGACGGCACCGATTACAAAGCGTTAGCCAAGTTGCTGGTTGAAGCCGCAGAAGAGATATTGAAGATGATTCCTGACCCAGAAGTTCAAGGGTATGCGATCATTGCTCAGATCACAGGTAAGATCATTGATGTGATTCCTGAAGGCGTATTAGTGAATGACGATGACTTCGTAGACGTGTACTACACCTTAATGCAAAACACCCCTTACGTTGATCGCCCGGGCGCAGGCGGAAATGCCGTTGCTTCGTTCGCCCCTGTCACGATTTCACCAACAGAGTAAATCGTTTCTTATTTAGTTAGGGCTTAATCGTTAGGCCCTAACTCTTCATTATCAAAGGTAAGTAAAACATAAGAGGCGTACTGAGAAGCTGATTACAGGGAGTAATCAAACACAATGATATCGTCTAGAAGTGGACGAAACACATCTTTCAGCACATCATGCTCTGGGTGTGGAAGGTAGTTCTGACGGCCTGCTTCATCAGCGAACGTCATTAGCACCGAATGGGTATAACCTTGATTCTTGTTTTCTGGGCTGTCATTTAGCCCCCACTCGACTGAAGTTACGCCTTCAACCTTGCTTGGCATCGCTTCAAACAGTCCTTTCAGCTTCTCTATTTCAGAAACTTCTGCATCTTGTTTAAACTTAATCAGCAAAATATGACGAATCATTCCCGTTTCTTTTCGATTCATTGCTAGTCCTTTTCGAGTCTTCGTTTGCTTGTGTGTCATTCTTAGCCCACACCGAGGCGCAAGTTAACATTAATAGAAAGACAAAATGCCACAGGTTACAGATACAGCCAAGGCTAGATGACTGAGTTTTATAAAAGACTCTAAAACGAAAAACGCTGCACCCGAAGGCACAGCATTTTCCATGGACATGGTAAGCACAGATTAAGCGTTAGTCACGGCGACCCGTTAATTGAATAGCTTGGTCTTGATCAACGGTCTTTTGGAATTTTATTCCGCCATTGCTGGCGTCATTTCTTCCTTCAAGAGTAAGGTCCGACTCAACACGCTCTACATTTACCTGATTGCCTTGGCTCATTGTCATATCAATGGTGCCTGTATAGGTTCCATCAGCCGCAAAAGCAGTATTCATTGAAATAGCCATCAAGCCTAGTGCGATTAACTTGTTCATACATCACCCCTCGTTATTTTTAATATTATGTTCGTTTAGTTACTGTGTTTCTTTGTTGAGGTAACTTTAACAACCGGATGCAGGCCATTCGAGGAAAAGCAAGATTTACAAAATGGAAACTTGCCCTAGAAATCAACGAAATAGTTCACATCTTGACGTTGTGCTGTCTTAAAACTTAGAACTCATGACTATGATATTAGAGTCAGATGCTTTTACGTTTCTCTGTTGTCGCGCTTTTATGCTTTAACGCTGCATTCGCAACAAAGAATCGCATCGTAATCACCTAACCAATTCGGAGTGCTTGTGGACATCAATCTCGATATTCAGAATATCTTGGTCATCAAACGTATGTATGAACTTCGCAATGTTGGTTTGGTTGCAGAGTCGCTAGGAAAAACCTCTGGGGCGATCAGCAAGAACCTATCGAAGCTAAAATTGCAGCTTGATGACCCCTTGTTTATTCAAACCAAACACGGGTTTGAGCCAACGACGTTTGTCGAAACCAATATCGAAAACTTTGAGCAGATACTCACGAGTGTCGAAGCCATCAAACACCAAGTGTTCACTCCTGAGACTTATCAGGGCGACATCAAAATTTACGCCAATACCCTGTTTTGGGAACGCTACGGATCTAAGCTCTACTTTGCTCTCAGCCAAGAAGCACCACATACTCACTATTCCTTTGTGAGATGGGGAACCAATGTTAAAAACAGGCTCATCGACGGTGAGGATGCTGTCGCGGTTCACTACTTTGATGAAGGCTTGCCGCAATCCATTTCACAGAAGGAAATAGGTAAAGGCAAAGCGGTGTTTTTCGTTCGAAATGACCACGAAGCCCAGACCTTTGAGTCATTGGTTAACTACCCAATCATTCTGTTCAAGACTCCTGGGTGGAATGACAATAAATACCCAATTATCGACAGGCTCAGAAACGTCGGTTTCAACGTCACTCCAAAAGTTGAAGTCGACCACCCTGCGATGATCCACGATGTGGTGTTGAAGTCTGACTATTTTGGTATCACCTTAGATGGCAGTGTGCCAGAAGGCTGTCGAAGCATTGATTTACCCGAGAAGCTGACTATCGGTGTCAGCTATGTGATGAGCTGTCGTCGTTCACAAAAAGACGCACCTGTGAACCAATGGCTTTTAAAGATCCTCAAATCCGTATTGCAAAACAAATAGCCACGAACCAATAAGAGCCTGCTTCATCAGTAGGCCCTTTGTTTATTCGCGATTCGGCTGTTGATATCAACCGACAGCTATCGAGTTACTTAGTCTTGAGTCGTGTTTTTGTAGATAGTCCCGTTTTTCATGATCATGTCGAAGTTGTCTGTTGGATTCGTTAATACCGACAAGTCTTCCAACGGGTTACCGTCGACCAAAATCAAATCCGCCAGTGCGCCCTCTTTTACAACGCCAAGCTTCCCTTCATATGGGTTTCTAGGGCCAGACATTTCAAGCAGCGCAGCGTTACCAGAAGTCGCTTGGCGAAGGATCTCGTAGTTTGAGAACCACTTAGTGCGGTTGGTAAACTCTTCGTTTTGACGCGCCATTAATGAGTGATCGGCAATCACATCCGTACCAAAAGCTATCTTCTTGTATCCCTTCTTCTTGATAAGCGAGAACGTATTATCTAAGCCGTCAAACGCTTGTGCGAATTTGGCTTTCTGGCTTTCGTTCACTCCTGCGGGTGTGTTGATGTACACCAAGGTTTGAACGCTCAACCACGCGTCTTTCTCAATCAATAAGTCGAGATTTTCTTCGCTGATGAAGTTAGCGTGTTCAATCGATTTCACACCATTATCCAGCGCCATACGAATCCCATGATTGTTGTACACGTGCGCTGCGACATAAGTGTTCCAGTTATCTGCGGCTCTTACTGCCACATCCACCTCTTCTGGCAAGAACTGAGTCACATCAAGAGGATCGGTTGGTGAAGCAGCGCCGCCTCCAACTAAGATTTTGACCTGACTTGCACCTTTACGAAGCTGTTCGCGAGCACCCGTTAATACTTGAGACTGACCATCAACAATCTCGGTGTGACCACCACGAACGAATGGATCAGGATCATTGGTGTGCAGCTTAGACAGACTATTTGGCATACGATAGTCAGCGTGACCACCTGTTTGCGTTAGAACGCCACCAGACGGGTAAATTCTTGGGCCCTTGACCATGTCAGAATCAATCGCCTTCTTTAGAGAGAAGGTGTTGCCGCCCATGTCACGAGCCGTAGTGAAACCACGCATCAACATAGCTTCAGATTCTTCAACCTGACCAATGGCAAAACGGTACTCATCCGCCACCATCATTTCGCCAAAACCTAGCTGGAGCGACAGATGCACGTGAGCATCGATAAAGCCAGGTGTCAGAGTTTTTCCCTCACCTTGAATCACTGACGTTACACCTTGTTGATCAAGGTTCTCACCAATCGATTTAATGGTGCTGCCTTTAACCAAAACATCCATGTTGGATGTTAGGCCGTTGGTGGTGCCGTCGAATATTTTCACGTCTTTGATCAGCACGCTGTCTGCTGCAAATGAAGAGAAAGAAAGCGCCGACAAGATTAAAGAAGAGATCACTGTTTTTTTGTAAAGCATAACGATAAACCTAAGTAATTTGGATTGGATTAGTTTCAATTGGATAAAGTGAATCAGTTTAGAAATGCAACGTTAGCCGCCGTCATGTGGTAAATACTTTCCACACTGTTCGTTCCATCGTAGTAATTGCCTTGGTCGATGTTTAACTCGCTTTGCAATGTCCCTTCAATGAACAATGGCGCCTCTAAAGAGGACATCACGATCCCCTCTGGGTAGTTAACCAGTATGATCTGATTCGCAGGTGGCGCAGGTGTGTGAATGCATTGGCCAGCGATAGGTACGAGAAAGAACTTGGTAACAGAAAGCCCTTCAAAATCAATCGGTACCATGTAACCGCCCAGCTTCCAGTTCTTATCCAAAACTTTAGGATTCGGGGTGTAAAAACGTTCTTCGTTGAGCGTTATCATCTCATTTCGCAAGTCGTAGAGTTTGTTCGCATCTAGCCCTTCATCGAGCAAAACATCTGCGATTTTGTGCACTTGGTTATTGATGTAGTCGCTGTATTTGGGGTCACGGTCTAAGTCACCCGTTTTGATCGCATCCTGGAAACTGGCGTATTCTCTTAATAAGGAGATGTTCTCGTAAGAGAGGTCTTCAAAAGGGTTCTGAATTTCTTTGGTTGGCTTGATAAGCGCATCCCAATTAAGGTCGGCATTATCCTGAGAGATATTCGAACTGTGAACGGCATTAGACGTCATCAAATACCCGATTAAGGCCACCAATAACGCGATTAAAACTTTAGTCTTCATACACACCCCTTCTACTATTCCACTTGAGTAAACAACGTTTCAAAGCCTGCTCATCGATAACGACCTAGGCGATGAATGGAATTATATGAGATGCACCGATTTTCCTTTTATCCCACTTGTAGGATCGGATCCTACGTATTTCGATGTCTTCTTTTCTCTCGATTGCTGCTTTTCCAACAATAGAAAGAGCGCGCACAAAAAAAGAGCCGCTAAAAACGGCTCTTTGGTTCTGTGACTATTCGCTTATGTTGTTATTTTAAAATGCTTCTTCGAGCGTTTGTTCATTCTTTTTTCCTGCTTGTTTCTCGCTTATTTCTACCTCTTTCAAGCGCGCAGTAAAGTGTCTTAACACTGGCGGTTCATAGGTAAAGTCGAGCCCTTTCACTTTGCTTGCGTTCTCTTTCACTTTCCCGAACGCTTCAATAATGAAATCCATGTGTGTTTGTGTGTAAGTCGCGCGTGGAATGGTTAAGCGCAATAGCTCTGCTGGACATGGATGTTGCTCTCCCGTTACCGGGTCACGGCCTTGCAATAACGAGCCAATCTCAACTGCTCTTATGCCTGCCACTTTGTACAGCTCACACGCCAACGCATGTGCGGGGAATTGACCTGCTGGAATATGAGGAAGCAGCTTACCCGCGTCGACAAACGCAGCATGACCGCCCGCTTGCTGACACACGATACCTATCGCCTCTAAGCCATCAACGAGGTATTGAACCTGACCGATGCGGTACTCTAACCAATCTTGACGCATACCGTCATATAGGCCAACCGCAAGGCGTTCCATTGCACCGCCCTCTAAGCCGCCATAGGTTGGGAAGCCTTCTTGCACGACACACAAAGTTCGACACTCTGTGTACACATCCATGAAAGAGTCGTCTTTAAAGCACAACAAGCCACCCATTTGTACCATTGCGTCTTTCTTGGCCGACATAGCCAAAGCATCCGCGTATTTGTAAGACTCACGTGTGATTTGTTCGATAGTCCAATCTTGATAACCGGATTCTCGCTGCTGAATGAAGTAAGCATTTTCAGCATAGCGTGCAGAGTCCATGATCACTGGAATATCGTACTTCTGTGCAATCTCATACACAGCTTTGAGGTTGGCGATAGAGACAGGCTGTCCACCAGCTGAGTTACAGGTAATGGTGCTAACGATGTAAGGAACGTTGGCAGCGCCCGCTTCCAAGATCGCCTCTTCCAATTTCACTATATCGAAATTGCCTTTAAAGTCGGCATTCACTGAGGTATCGAACGCTTCTTTGGTATAAACGTTCTTCGCCACGCAGCAATTCACTTGAGTGTGGCCTTGCGTGGTATCGAAGAAGTAATTCGACAAAGCGACCATTTTGCTGCGATCGAGTCCCTTTTCCATTTCACGCTTCTTAATCAGAACAGGAATGTAAATCTGCTCTGCGCCACGCCCTTGGTGAGTAGGAATAGTCAGCTCATAGCCAAAGATATCTTTCACCGCATTCGACAGTGCATAGTAACTGCGGCTGCCACTGTAGGCTTCGTCACCCATCAACATTGCTGCTTGCATACGTTGTGTGATTGAACCGGTCCCGCTGTCGGTCAGCAAATCGATGAACACGTCATCACTGTCGAGCAAAAATGGGTTCATGCCCGCTTCGACAATGGCTTGCTCACGGTAAGCGCGAGTTGTTCTTTTTACTGGTTCTACAACGCGAATACGAAACGGTTCTGGTAGATGTTTGAAATTTTCCATAATAGTACCTTTCAACAAATTCAGCCTAAGGCGAAAAGGCCAAATTCATTATTTTTAGATGTCACGAGTCATCACCATTAATTTTATTTCACGCACGATCACACTCGTGATAATTACGATGAAAATTAATAGCTAGAAATAGATAATTTAATCAATGATGTGTTGATTAGGATCCAATTAATAATGACTAAGAGATAAAGAACCACATGCACAACAATACAAATAGCGAACACATGAATTACTAAATTTCTTAAAACGAAATTAACAGGATTGGGCAAAGCTCAGGAGCTCTGCTGGCGCGTGACGCCTAGAGGGAACTACTCTGAAGAAAGGTGGAACGAGAGCTGATGATCTAAAGTATACCAAGCTAACAAGGTTAGCCATGTTGTTGATTGCCATTTCAGATACATGTTCACAATATATCCCTACGTTGAAATCAAGGTGATCCGAAATTTAAATATAGTGCAATTGTTTTATAAATACAGCGAAAGAAAGTATAAATGTGATCAATATTTAGAATGGAAATTAAATACGATAGCGTGTTATATAAACTGTGAATATTGTCAGTTTATATACTATTAAACTAGTTCACGGAATTAACTAGTGCCGACAAATAGCTGTAGTGATAAGGGATTTCGGTAATAGAGATTTAATTAAAACTAATGGCAGATAAAACAAGCTCTGATAATCACTGAGTTTCGTTAACTTCTTCTTCAGCTTCATCAGAGCTTGGTTGCCAGTTCTATTAGTTCGGGTTACTTCTTCTTAACCACTTGTTTAATCGCCATTTCAGCTAACTTCGGTGTCGCGGCTTTCAATGCACTTGGTGCCACCTTCTTACCGGCTTTTACCGCTTTGTTCAGCTGTCCTTTGACCGACGTCCCTCTTTTCATTGCTTCAAAACGTTGGCGATTTCTCTGCACGTTATTTGCGTCTGCGATACGCTCGAGCAGCGTCTGTCTTAAAGCATCTAAACCAAACTGCGCCTTTTCAGGAGCAATCGCCAGTGGCAATGCAATATCGGGTTGTAGCAGTGTTTGATTATATTCAAGAGCCTGAGCAATGATCTTCCCCTTGGCCGACGTCGGGTTATCCAAATCATAAGGCGGCTGCCATTCATCCACAGGCTTGAGTCTGTCGACCTGATTCACAACCGTGACAAGTATTGGCTTCTTGCGTGAGATGTTCTTCGGGTCGTCATAGAATGCGTCAAACTTACCCTTCAACTGTTTATCCAATTCACGAGCCGATTGATTGGCTTTAAGCACCCAAAGCACCACATCGGCTTGAGTCATTTCTTTAAGCATCAAGGCTTCGGTTTTGGCATTGCCATCAAGCCCTTGAAGATCAACCACTCGAACGTCATTGTCATCGACAAACGCGTTGTAGACGGTTGAAGTATCGGTTGACGGCAGAACATCGACCTCGGCAACCAGTTCTTGCTTAAGCGCATTAATGAGTGAGGACTTCCCAGAGCTTGTTTGACCCACCAGCACTATTCGTACGGGCTCTAATTCAGGAGCAAAGCGTTTCTCGTCGGCTTCTGAAACATCAGACGCTCTCAGCGATTCATCTTCAATGCTGAATCGCCCGCTATAGAGATCAATTGCTACCGCGGCTACTTCATCGAGTAAAGCTTGTTTGGCAGCGTATTGCATATCATCGACCACACCTTTGGTCATGGTAGATGTCGCTTGTTCTCGACCTAAATCAGAAATCACCTTGAGGGGATTCAAATACAGGTTTTTAAGGTGATTACCCCAAATCGCCGCTTTGAAGATCTTCTGCCCTAGCTCACCGTATTTATCGTAGGCTTCGTAGCCCGCTTTGATGTAAGAAACCTTAAGATACTCAATACCCGGAATGTGTTCTTTCACCACTAACTTGTAGCGGCGGCTGACCTCTTCGAAGAGTTTTAGGCCTTCCGGAATCGAAAAATCGAGTGATTTCTTATCAAACTTTGTAGCGACAAATTCAAGCACCTCTAAACCAGTTTGGTCGAGGTTGCCCCACTCTATCTCGTTACTTAATTGCTGACGTACATAGTGTTTCGAGTCGTTCCAAATCAACAACTCAGCTTGCGACCATTCATCAGATGCTTTGACCATTGCATCGTTTATTAACGGATCAGCAGTCTTAGGCGATGATTCGGCTTCACCCTCGCTTGCTGAGTTGGCAGACGCATTGCTATAAGTTGGTTGGCGAGAAGAACGGCTCGAAATGTATAAAGGAATGGTGAACACCAAGGTACTCACGGCAATGGCAATCGACATTTCCAACAGATAGCCGTATTTAACCGCCAAAAACAGACCAAAGCCCATCATGATGAGGCTTGGGAAGATCGCCGAAATCAGCGCAATTCCCCAACGCCCGCTCGATAAAACGGCAAGTAGTCGAAATAGGTTTCTAATTTTCTTCATAGCCCGACGCCGCCTTACCTTTTTTCAGGGATTCATTGTAGATCTTTTGCATCTCTTGTTCAGACACTTCTTCGCCTTTGTTCTTATGATAGAAGTAAAAACACGCCGCTCGACCTAAACCGTAACTGGTACCAAAACTCATGGCTGCGGCCGCAACCGCGCCGACCGTTTGGCCATAAACGGGAATCAGCTTGATCAGCTGTCGAGTTCCGAGCTTCATGCCGTATTGCACTGCAAAGCTACTTCCCAAAGTGCCTATTAGCTCGCTAAAGACTCTCTTGTTCCATTCAACCCCATATTGGTTTGCCAAACTATGGAGCATCTTCGCTTGAATTGCAGGTACAGACACCAAGCCAACGCCCGGAATCAAGTCACTGGCCGCTGCACTTCCTGCGTACCAAAGCACTTCGTTTTCGACTTGGTCAAAGTTGGCTTCTTCTTGGGTGGAATGCTCTTTGTCGACCACCATCATTCCGATAACAGGAAGCATATTAGTCAGCTGTTCAATCAAGGCTTCATAATTGTAGATTTCGCCACTGTTGTTGCTCTCGCCCTCCGTTTCAAAATCCACCGCGACCGATTCAAATCCCTTTCCCCACACCTTCTCTATTTGATTGGTGTTGAATTGAACTTGCCTTGCGCGGTCTGCTTCATTGGAAGACAACACAGCAGTATGAACCAACAGTAAGTGTTTAATCTTCTTTTGCTTCTTGATCTGTTGCAGGGCGGAAAGCACGGCGGATTGTTCAGGCTCATCGGCTTTCATCACCACGACGAGCGCATTACCCGCTTGGCCGATCTCTTGAAGATCGTCTGCCGGATCGTAATCAACCTCACCCAAACCTCGAGTATCGAGAAATCGCATGACTGGTTTGTCTTGAGGAAACGCATACGACATTGCTGTCATGGTGCATGGCGCAAAACCGTTACCGACTTCAACAGAGGAATCCCCCGTGACTGCTTGAATAAACGATGACTTGCCCGCGCCCGTTTTGCCCAACAGCCACAAGGTCGGTAGATGCTTACGCTGATATTCATGAGCCTGAGTGAGATCGGGATTCTTGCTCGGATTAATGAAGTCTTTAATTTGATCAAACATGGTTAGACTAACGCTCACTTGATGTTGAGATTCGGGTTGGTGACCAGGTGCGATGACTTATATAATCGGGTTATCGCCTTTAGCTTAAGTTTGTTCAGTGACGCGTTTGTTCAGTCGTGCTGATTTACAATTGCTTAAGCGCTTGTTTTTATAAGCCTGTTTTATATACGGTTCTATCACGTATTTAAGCATGCTCCAAGCTATTGATATGCTTGATACCTCAACAGTTTAGGCCGTCTATTTGTAATCAACAGCCATCAGTGAGTCGCTAGCAACAAACACAGAGAGCCCAAAGAGAAGTATGGAACAAATTTATTTAGCAGGCGGATGCTTGTGGGGTGTGCAAGAGTTCATCAAGTATGTGCCTGGCGTGATCAGCACAGAAGCAGGCCGCGCCAATGGTAGCGACCAACCAAAAGAAGCCGAGGCATCAAAAAGCGATGACACCCAAAACGCTTATGATGGTTACGCAGAGTGTGTGCAGATTGAGTTCGACCCAAGCATCACATCGGTCACGGTTCTGATGGAACATCTGTTTGAGATTATCGACCCTTACAGCGTAAATAAACAAGGTGTCGATGTGGGCGAAAAGTATCGCACCGGAGTTTACAGCACCGACGATCAACACTTAGCGGAAGCCGAGCGCTACATTGCATCACGTGAAGATGCAGATCGAATCGCCCTAGAGGTTTTGCCATTAACCAAATACGTCGCCAGTGACGATATCCACCAGCATCACTTAAGCCACTTTCCTGAAGATCATCACTTATGCCATATCCCTTGGGATCTGCTGCATAAATATAAATCTTAGTTTGAGCCTCCAACCTAGCTGCTAAGATATTTAGCCTAGAACCTAAAAAGCCCCAGAACGCTGACACGTTCTGGGGCTCGTTTTTATCGTTGCCAGTTAAAAACTGACTTTATTCTGCGTTACTTGTTTGTGTTTTCAAGCACGTAATCTGGACCTGCTGTTTCAGCTGTTACCACTGCCAGTTTAGACACATCTGCACCTTCACCTTGGTAAGCGTTCATGCCGTTTTCTACCGCTACTTTTGGTAGTTCAACCGAGTAGCTTTCAATCAGCTCAGAATCCGTCACTTGACCCACGTAAGTTTCGTCTGTGTATGTCGCACCCACTAATGGGAAGTCGTGAGTTGCACGTACACTTACAAACTCAGGTGATTGCGAGTTATCAACCACGTTGTGTTTGAATGCCACATCTACACCTGCGTAAATGCCTTCAACTTCTGCGTTGTTAAACAGGCTTACACGGTGGCTTTGGTTACCGTAAACAATGCCCCACTCAGTATCGACTAGAGAGTTGTTTTCGATGGTGATGTTTTTCGGTGTCCATTGCTTGTTAAGCTCTTTGCCTTTCACCGATTGATCTAACTGCTCGCCATTTGCTACGTCGATGATGCCCGTGTTAATCACGATACCGCCACGTAGGTCAGCGTTGCCTTCAATCACACCATCACGGCCACGAGTGTTAGCAATGTAGTTGTTGCGGATCACATGGTCTTCATCGTAGATACGAATACCGCCTGTTAGACGTTTTTCGTTACCCAAGATCATGTTGTTCTCAACCGTGTTGCCTTTGCCGTGACGCAGTGAAATCAGTGCCGCACTTTGGAAGATGGTATTGCCTGAAATCGTGTTATCGCCCGACTTAATGGAGATCAGCTCACGCTCACCATCCATATCGATCATCAGGTTGTTTACAAACTTAGAGCTTGAATCCCACTGTGAAGATTTAGAATCGCCGATGCGAATCGCTTCCCAGCTGTTGCCGTTGTAACGAATCGCTTCTTTGATATCGAATTCATTAAACTGGTTTGGCTTTTGATCCATAAAGATGTTGTTCGCGATCAGGTGGTTGTCTGACGTGTCGTCCTTTTGAACACCAATCAAAGTGCCGCGCTTTTGCTTACCTTCGAAACGGTTGTTGATCACTTTACCGTCTTTACCCCATAGGGAAACCCAAAGGTACTTTGGATACTCAGAGCGACGCTCATCTGGTTCGTACGTGTAATCGTGGTTGAAGTAGTAGAATGTTGAGTTTTGCAGCGTGTTGCCATTACCCATCATACGTACTGCACCGAAACGTTCGTTTGGACCACCTTCCGTAAACACTAGGCCATCAAGCGTGATGTCATCACCTTTCAATTCGAACTGGATCAAACCAGTGATCCACGCAGAACCTGCTTGTTCAGCTTTGATGGTGATGTCATTCGCGGTGATCGTCACTTGACCTAAGTTTGCATATTTACCGTTAGGGATAACAACTTCGTCGCCATCTTTTAGGTTTTCAAATTGTGCTTTAAGTGCAGCCACTTGTTCTTCTGAAGCAACATCTAGTGTATTGCCATCAACCTCAGTTAAGCGGTCACTGCTTAGTAAGTAACTACGATCGATTTCGCTGATCGAAGGTACCGCTTGCTCAGCTGCGCTGATCACGGGTGCTGCTTTTTCTTGAGTCGTGCAGCCTGTCGCGAAAGCTAACGTAAACGCGCTAATAATGCTTACCGAAATTAATTTTTTCTTCATCTTACATCTCACATTAAATAATGGATTACCAAAATAACGGCCACCCAAACTGGTGACCGTTTTATTAAAGTTTTCTTTGTTTGAACTTATAATTTCTTAAGACTTGTCGTCTTATTGAAAGCCGTATCTCTTGAGGGATAAGGACTTAGCTTTCAGCTGGTGTTACTTCGTCTTGCTTCTCTACTTTGTCATCCACCGCTTTAACAAGCAGCAAACCAACAGAGAATACAATCAAGCCACAAAGAACGAACACCATGCGTCCCCACATTGGGTTAGGCAGTACGAACATTGTCATTACGCCCACACCCGCAACTGCGATAAGTGAACCCAACATACGACGTTGCTTGTTATCCAGTTTCTTCTGCTCGTTACTTTCAGCAACCAATGGTGTCGCTAGGTTGTTGAAGAACTTGTCTACGTCTTTCTCACGGTGCTCAGCAAGAGGCTTGTAGAACAGTGTTGAAAGTACGAAGAAGCCAGCAGTAAATACGATGTGACCGATAAGGCCGATAGCCACTTTCAGGTCAGCCCACTCACGGCCTGTTAGCTCGTTTAGACCGAACCAGTTTTGGATCATGTCAGCAGTGATAACGAAACCAACGAAGTAAGAAACCACACCACCTACAACTAGCGTGCCCCAACCTGCCCAATCCGGAGTTTTACGAATGAAGAAGCCACAGAATGCTGGAATCGTCATTGGGAAGCCGATCAATGCACCCACATACATCATGGTGTCGAAAAGGCTCAGACCTTTAAGAGAGTTGATGAACAGAGCCACTAAGATGATAGCGATGCCGAAGAAAGTAGACGTTAGTTTAGAAACAACCATTAGCTCTTTCTCTGTCGCTTTAGGGCGAAGAATCGGCTCGTAGAAGTTCTTAACGAAGATACCTGAGTTACGGTTTAGACCTGAGTCCATTGAAGACATGGTTGCTGCGAACATAGCGGCAATCAGAAGACCAACCATACCTGCAGGCATGTATTCTTGAACGAAGTAAAGGTAAGCGAAGTCAGCGGCTTTGCTGCCAGCTTCAGGGTAAGCTGCAGCTAAATCAACACCTTGACCAGCCATGAACCAAGAAGGCATGAACCAGATGATTGGACCAAGCGTCATTAGTACACATGCAAGTAGAGCGGCTTTACGTGCGTTGTTTGAATCTTTCGCAGCAAGGTAGCGGTAAGAGTTAAGCATGTTGTTGGTAATGCTGAACTGCTTTAAGAAGATGAACACAGCCCAGATGCTGAAGATGCTCATGTAGTTAAGGTTGTCACCCGTGATGAACGAATCCGTTGGGAAGTCGCTAACGATTTGCGTAACACCGCCACCGTGGTAAATAGCAACGACTGCACATGTCACCGTTACTGCCATGATGATAACCATCTGCATAAAGTCAGATGCGATTACCGCCCAAGAGCCGCCCGTCACTGACATGATCAGTACAACCAGACCCGTAAGGATAATCGTTGTTGTCATATCAAAGCCGAAGATACCCGATGCGATGATCGCTAGACCATTCAACCAGATACCTGCAGAGATAACGCTGTTTGGCATACCAGACCAAGTGAATACTTGCTCATTCACTTTACCAAAACGCATACGAATCGCTTCAATTACCGTCACAACACGCAGTTGGCGGAACTTCGGAGCGAAGTAAAGGTAGTTCATTAGGTAACCGA
Organism: Vibrio sp. ED004; assembly: GCF_023206395.1. Taxonomy (NCBI): domain Bacteria; kingdom Pseudomonadati; phylum Pseudomonadota; class Gammaproteobacteria; order Vibrionales; family Vibrionaceae; genus Vibrio; species Vibrio sp. ED004. The sequence goes on from NZ_CP066149.1 coordinate 109,112, forward strand.
ACGCGTTAGCAATGAAGATAATCGCTACCGCAAAACCATCGGTAAAAGCTTTACCTGCGGCGCCAGTAAATGTCCACGCACTGAACTGGGTCATAAATGCTGTTGCACCTACCATCCACCACAGCATGTTACCTCCCCCACGGAAGTAGTCACTTGTCGTACTTGTAAACGTTCTAAACATCCACCCTATCGCAATTAAGAATAGGAAATAGATGCCAACTATCAGGGTATTGAGTTCCATCTTTAAGACCTTTTTATTTATGTTTTTTTGTTAGGGTCACTATAGATAGATGGCAAGCACATTTGTACTACAATAATTTAAATGCGTGACAGTGATCTTACAGTCACGCCCTCAATTAATCATACAAGTGATCGAGTTCAAATTTGCACCACCTGCGAGCGCTTTTCATCAACTTAGTGCAGCACACAGCGTCGAAAACCCATCAAAACGCCGAAAAATAAGAACAAAGTCACTAAAATATTGATAACAGTCGTTAAAAACGGTTAATCGTTACGGAAAATTTTCACATGCGAACAACGGAAACACGGCTAGATATAGCTTATGAAAATGAATAAACTGGACACATTTGTATTACAAATATCACAAATTTATAGTCAAATTTCGATTTGAAAAGTTCCCTTCATTAGACCGCTAATAATGAAAACTTGAAAACCACTAATAGATGCTGACAGCCGGCCACTGAAGTGAAATGCTTTTAACACACCGGTTACACTTTCCCCTGTCCAATAAAAAGGTGTCATTATGAAGAAATACATCCCTATATTGATTGCTCTTAGTACGATGTCTTCTATGAGTTATGCAGCTACACCACGCGAAGATGCTGTCGACTATTTACAGATGCGTAAAGGCTTGGCTTATCAAGTAAACCATTCAAAACCCTTTACTGGTCAGTTTGAAGAGAAGTTCGATAACGGCCAAGTCGCGACCCAAGCTCAATTTGCCGACGGCCTAGAACTTGGTTTAGAAACCAGTTGGTATCCAAATGGCCAAGTTGCTTCTAAAGTGAATTACGTCAAAGGTGAATTACAAGGCAAGGCAGAAACCTGGTATCCCAACGGCCAGAAGAAAGCCGAGCTCAACTATAAAGACAACGAATTATCAGGTGTTGCCTCTCGATGGTACCCAAATGGCGAACAAAGCCTAACGGCAGAATACAGTGACGGACAAAAAGATGGTCTGGTCACCGACTACTACCCGAATGGCAATAAGGCGAGCCAAGCGAAGTTCAGTGACGGTGAAATGGCGAACGGGAAACTGACTCGCTGGAACTCTAATGGCGATAAGGTTGAAGAATTGACGTTCAAAGACCAGAAAATCACGTCAAAACAAGTGTGGATGCCAACTCAAAGCTAGATCTGCTTAGTATCTAGATTCGCACAAAAGTTAGATCCGCTTAGTCGCTAGGTCTTCATAAAAGCTAAGCCTACTTTATGTCGCTTATAGAGAGAGATGGGTAACCTAAAACATAGCCACAAAAACTCATACTATGGTTCTTAGATAACCTTTCTCTCAAATAAATCGACACTAGAAACGAGCATTCATGCGAATCAACGTGAATGCTCGTATTTTTTGTCTTTAGATCGTGCCTTTCTTTTCCTACTTGTTGTATTCCTTTCTCTTCTAGCGGCCTTCCAGCAATCTTTTAGTGACAAACAACATCTTAGTGACAAAGCAGTCTCTTAATAACAAAACAATCACCAATAGTCATTGAAATAATAAATATTTAACTTGTTAATAATCATTTTATAAAATACTGTTAGCAAACGTTTCCGTTGCGAGTCAGATCTCAATTACCGACCTCGTAAGCTATCTACACGCAAATAAGAGAAACACGATTCCAAATACGTTGTTGAGTCATATTGTTTTGCTTTGGTGCCCGCCTATGAAAATTAAAACCTCCCTTTTCAGCCTTACTTGCTTGTCGATTATTTCGTTATTGGTTGTTGTGTCATTCACAGAACTGGCCAATCTAAAACTGATCAAACTTGAGAAAACGCTGATCAAAGTAAAGTCACTCGAAGTCTCTATGCTTCAGCTCAATCGAACAGAATTAGAGTTTCTAATAAGCCACGATAAAACGCTCAAGCCGGTGTTTGCTCAAGAGTACACTCACTTTCAACAACTGATGGGCAGTTTCTCTGTCTTGCTTAAAGAGTCTGATATCGCAGTCCCTGAGTTAGACAAGCTGACACTTGAAGTAAAGCAATACAACAAAGACTTCTCGTTGATGGTAGATGCCATCTCCCGCAACCCCGCCAAGGTCGCTGAGCTGAAATCAGAAATGAAAATGCTGTTTGAAGATATCATCTCTATATTCATCAACGTTGAAGGGCGATTAGAACAGCAGGTCGAATCGATTCAGCAAACCATTGCCACCTTCATTGTAAGCTCCATTATTACCGTCGCGGCATTATTGATGGCGCTGTCTTTCGGCATATCAAATCGCGTAGCAAAGAAAATAGCCTCGCTGAACTCAACCATGATGCTCGTAGCCCAACAGCGCGACTTTACCGTAAGAGCCGAAGACAAGGGATCGGACGAGATTGCTGATATCGCAAAGGCATTTAATACAGTCCTTACTGATATTCGCCAGCTTGTCGGCCAAGTTCAGGGCTCTATTCAAGCACTCGGCAATATTTCGAACCAGCTACAACACGACGGAATAGAAGTTGAGAGTGCTTTAAACAAACAACAGCAACAGACCGAGAACATTGCGACCGCGATAAACCAGATGGGCAGCAATATTCAAAACGTAGCGACCAACAGTGAAAACGCCTCATCCAATGCGCAAACCAGTTTCACTACGGCGAACGAAGGTCTAAATGATGTGGCATTCACCAGAGACACCATCAATACCCTTTCCACTGATCTTGTCAGTGCCAGTGAAGAAGTGAATCGCCTTTCTGTTCACTCAGAGAAGATTAATACCGTGTTAGAGGTGATTAAAGACATCGCAGAACAAACCAACCTACTGGCTCTCAATGCAGCCATTGAGGCAGCTCGTGCAGGAGAACAAGGCCGTAGCTTTGCAGTGGTCGCAGATGAAGTAAGAACGTTGGCTGGCCGAACACAACTTTCTACTGAAGAGATCTCAAAGATAATCCAAGGCGTTCAGGACCAAACAAAAATGGTCGTAAATACGATTCAAAGTTGTTGTGAGAAGGGTAACAGCAGCGTCGACTCTTGTGAGAATGCACACTCAAGAATCACTTCTGTTATTGCAGACATGGAAACGATTTTAAACAACAGTTTGGAAGTGGCGAATGCAATGAAAGAACAAAGCGCTGTTACCTCAGAGATCATTGAAAACGTGGGTGCCATTAAGCAGCTAACATTAGCCAATGTAACGGGAGCGTCGAAAAACGCCGCTTCTGCAACGTCTGTGGTAGAACAAACCGACTCACTTGAGCGAGCTGTCATCAACCTAAGAGCCTAGCTTTTAAACCTCGGTTTACACGCTTATTGAGCCTCAAACGACTCTTTACTCAAATTCCAGATAAAAAAACGCTCATGTTGCCTGTATCAACATGAGCGCAAGGGCAGATCTTCGACTACCATCTCCTACCTTTCTAAATGAAAGCAGAAGTTATAATTAGAATAGTTGGGAGCAATAATCAAAATGCTCTTGCAAGCACTTCAACGATTTCTTTTTTTCATCGATTTAGAGAGGCGTTAACCGTCTTAACTAAATTCGATTCTATATAGCAGGCGATGTCACTGCCTTGCCTACTACATTTCAAACCTGCTCTGATTGAAGCTTTTATCACCTCAAGCAAATGCCTCGTCCTTTGAACTATCCGTTCCTCTATCCACTTTACTTCACTACTTAGCGGTTATTTATTGAATCTACATATATTCAACATACGAAAGATAAGTGTTGCTACATAAAGTTAGTAAATAATAATGTATTACAAATAAAAATAACATCTAAAGATTCAATTTTTTGCTGTAGCGCACATTTATTGATAAACAAGAACTTTATAAACAGACTTATCAAGATAAATTAACCAATAAAAACATAATGTTACATCAGGATTTAACTTTGTAACCCTTTGTAAATAGTGGTTTTGTCACTACAACACGATCTAATTCACAGATCATCACGCCTCGGATCGCTACCATATTTGTATTATTTTAATTCAAAACAAAAGGCGTAAATATGAAAGCCCCCCGACTCCTACATCTGGCTGCCTGTATTGGTGCTATCACTTTCGGTTCACAAGCTATGGCCGCTGAATTCGTTTTCCTCGATGAAGCAACATTAGAAGCGAACCGCACTCTTCTTCAGTCAGATAAAGCTTCTGGTTCAATGAAAGATGCTTACACCAAGCTGATTGAAGAAGCAGAACTAACTATGAACGATGGTCCTTTCAGCGTTGCTGATAAAGGCATGGTTCCGCCAAGCGGCAGCAAAAACGATTACATGAGCATCAGCCCTTACTGGTGGCCTGATGAATCAAAAGAAGATGGGCTTCCATGGGTACGCCATGACGGAAAAACCAACCCAGCATCAAAAACTGACGAAACTGACTCAAAACGTATTGGCCACTTCACCCGTTCTGTTCGCGCATTAGCGATCGCCTACTACTTTAGCCAAGACGAAAAATACGCTCAGCAAGGTATCGAATATGTAAGAACTTGGTTCTTCAATGAAGATACGAAGATGAACCCGAACGTGAACTACGGACAAGGTGTACCTGGCGTTGCTGAAGGTCGCCGCGGTGGAATCATCGATACCAGAACTCTGACTGATCGCATGCTGGATTCAATCGCCATTCTGTCTCAATCACCAACGTGGACTGAGTCTGATGAAACACAAATCACTCAGTGGTACAGCGAATACCTAGATTGGTTGATCATCGATGATCTGTCTGGTGGCCCTAAAGGCGAAGCTTACGCAGAAAACAACCACGGCACTTGGTACGACTATCAAGTAGCAGGCGTTTCTTACTTTATTGGTAACGACGCACTGGCTAAGCAGATGGTTCAGAAAGGCAAAATGCGTATCGACACACAATTCGAAAAAGATGGCTCTCAGCCCCATGAAATCGAACGTACACGTGCTTACCACTACCACTACTTCAGCCTAGACCCATTGGTCGGTATGGCTCAGATCGGTGACAAAGTCGGCATCGATCTTTGGAACTACACAAACAAAAAAGGTGGCTCTTTAGACACAGGTATTCAGCTAATGGCTGACTACAACGACCTGTCGAAAAAGTGGCCATACACACAAAAAGATGAACGTCGTCGCGTTGAACGCATGACTCCGCTTTACCTGAAAGCCGGTGTTGCTATGGAAAACCCTGAGTGGGTGAAACTGGCAACAGAAACTGACTTCAGTGCGTTCACGGTTAAGAAGAACCTAGCGGAAGTTTGGGCTCAACGAGATGTAGAACTGCTTTACCCGAAGCTTTAATCCAAACGCTCGAAAAGGGGCATGTACCCGCCCCTTGAAAAACCATTTTTAATTAAAAACAGTGGAACAAATCAATGTTAAAAAATAATAAAATCGCTTTAGCTGTCGTAGCAACTCTATTTGCAGGCAGCGTTTCAGCAGCATCACTTGATGCCCGCCAAGAGTACAAACACGGTTCAGAAGACTGGGCAAGCCGTATCAAGATGAGCGGTTCGGTAGATAACCACTTCTTCGGCGCTGAAATGAAGCAAAAAGGTAAGCCTTTCTCTGAATGGGAAGCAGCGGACAACGAATTTGAATACGGCTACAAATTCAAAATCAGCGATCACTGGTTAATCCAACCAAGTATGCCAGTAACATTTGGTTCTGATAGCGTAACCTACAAACCACAGGTACGTGTTCAATACTCTTTCGATTCAGGTGTAAAAGCGAAGCTTCGCTACCGTCACGAGTTCCGTGACTACACCTCTGATTCTTCAAACGACAACAAGAACCGCAGTAAAGTAACAGGTAACATCGATTACAACTGGAATGCTTGGCAGTTCGGCTTCGAAGCTAACTACGCAGAAGACTTCATTGATAACGAGTGGACTGGCGGCGGCGGTGCTGACAACGAGTGGGATTACAACCTTAAAGTGGGTTACAAAGAGGCTGACTGGAGCTGGCGTCCATACGTTGAGTTCGGTAACGTTCAAGACAGCCGTGACCGTCAACTGCGTAGCCGTGTAGGTATTACTTACAGCTTCTAAGCAGCACGCTACATGAAAAATCTAAGATAATTACTGTCCTAATTTTCTAAGACCTAAACAAAAGCCAGCTTAATTCGCTGGCTTTTTTTGTTCATCGCGGATTTCCGAGGAAATCCGTTCATCCAATAAGTATCGAGTATTTAAAGCTACTGCCCTAGTGACTGATTCGATATAGAAATGAAAGTGTCACTTCATCGTTAGGCACTACTCGCTTCTGCTGTGCCAATAGTAGCTCAGCTGTAGAGACGGCATCTGCTAACGCGTTGTGGCTGTTGTACTCAGGCAGACCATACCTTTCACGTGTGCCCGCCAGAGTTAAGTCCACCTCTTCATGGTTGCTGATAGCTTTTTCCATGCTCTTCTCAATACACAGTGTATCCAACCAAAGTAAAGGCAGTTGCCTTAAGCCATAACATCTCAGCAGATATTGGCTAATGAACTTCTCTTCGACCACACACGCGTGCGCGACGATGATCTTACCTTTCGCTGCTTCGAAGAAAGTGAGCATCGCATCATGAATGGATGCACCCTCTTCCAACATCTGTGGCGTGATATGGTTAATCACCGCAGTTTCAGCGTTGATCTGAGAATCATTGTTCAGGTAGATATGCTTGGCCGAAGCCAAATCGATTCGTCCTTTCACCACATCGACCCATCCCATAGATAAGATCAGATCTTGTTCGCTGTCTAAGCCTGTGGTTTCGAGATCCAACACGATATAGTCGCTGTCTTTTGCCAAATCCGTCATTTCAGGACAAGGCTGTTCTACCAGATCATGTAACGCTTCTGGGAGCTTAACCGTACCCAGATATTGCTTACGCTTGCGTTTTATTCGCTCAAGCGGGTGAAAGTAGTTCAACAAGGCTTTCATTAACGCGCTCCGAAACGAATTTTCGCCGCTTCTTGAAGGTCGGCAATGATTCTAAAGGCATCTTTCAAGTGCTTGCGTTCAAAGCTACCAAAGCTGTCTGGGTTAATATTGTTGTCTGGCACTTCCCCGTTCTTCAAGGCTTCTAATTGGTGTCCGAAACGGAAAGACAGAATGAACTGATACGCGCCAAGGATGTTCTTGAATGCATCGTCACTCAACATGCCTTTTTCATTAGCAGCAGCGAAACGTTCGTCCGTTGCCGACAAATCACACTCAACCGCCAGACCGTAAATACGCGCTAAATCGATGATCAAATTAATGGCGTACTTCTTCACGTTGAGTGTTTTCTTGTTCTCACCTGACTTCTCAAGTACCAAACTATTGAAGATACCCAGTGGTGGATTTGTATTGACCGCATCTTTCACTAGCGTGCTTAAGAACTCACGGTTACTGCGAATATTGTTATGCAGTTCATCACGGAGAATGCCTTCAAACTCACTGTTGCCGTAAATTGTACGAATCTCTAGGAACACACTGATGTTAAGTAAGCGTTCGTACTCAGGATTTGCCACCCACTTCTTATAGTAATGCTTCCATACGCTGAGCGGCTGACACCATTTTGGCGTCGCTGCCATGAATTTACCCGGACAGAGTGGGTAGTCGCAGCTCGCTAAGCCGTTGGTCACCATCATGGCTAAGTGTTTGAAGTAAATACGGTCACTGTCAGTTGCATCGTCAGCCAGTACGATCGCACTGTCTTGATCAGACAACATGTGAACTTCGTTACGAGCATGCGAACCTGCAACAATCCATGAGAAATCACACGGCGGTGGGCCCAACTTATCAATCGCGATCTGAATCAATCGGCGTGTGTAGGCATCCATAATCATGGTCATTACCTTGCCGACCGTTTCCGGTGCAACCTTACCTTCCACCAGCGCTTCAAAGATTGCTTGTCGCTCTGAAGTGAAGGAAGACATGGTTTTCACGCTGCCCGCATATTTGATCTTCTCGATTAAGAAGATCGCTTGAACACGGTGGTTTTGAACCAAGTGAGATGTGGTCAGAAGGCCAACAACTTTGTTCTCTTTCACTACAGGAAGGTTACGAATGTTGAATTGCATCATGATAGACGCAGCATGCAACACAAGATCGTCCGGTTTTACTGTGAGTGGAGAATGCGTCATTACCTCAGAGATTAAATTTTCAGTGCTAACACCGTGCGCAATCACGCGTTTGGTCATATCACGGTCGGTGATCAAGCCAACAATGGTTTCACCTTCATAGATCACTGCACAAGGAGAACGTTGATGCAGCATTTCAACTGCGACCGATTGGATGGTTTGTTCAGACTTAACGATGGCCACCTGCCCGCTTGCCACCTCTTCAACCTTACGAATGAACAAGCCCTTCTCTTTATTTGACCACACCACATCAAGCGCCGACTTCAAGCGAACTTGAGCCTGCGATGCAAAGTGTTCAGCACAGCTTGGAAATGCTTTGAACAGCGTTTGAAGTGCCGAGTGTGGAATAACATAAAGTAAGGTGTTTTCGATGGCGACAGCTCGATAGCCTTTCTCGTCGTTAACTTCAGAATCTAAGAACGTAAAACCGAACAAATCTTCACTGCCTAAGCGCGCACGAAGTACGCCGTCTGATTTTCTTTGCTCCATCGAACCCGTTCGAATGATATAGAGCGACTTCTCTTTACCCGACTCACACAGATCAACCACATCTCCTTTACCGAGGTAAGTGATCTGAACATTAGAGGCAAGCTCACGAAGTGCTTCTTTAGGGATCTTATCGAAAGGGTCTATCTGACCGATGAATTGAAGAATATTTGGCAGCAGAGACTGGGGCATAATCACACTCACAATAATTTAATTAGTATTATTATATAACTTAAAATACTGGTTACTAGTGATTTTAATAAAACGGTAAATAATAGATTAAATATTGGACACTGGTCAGGTTTTCATCAAATTTGAATACAAAAAAAGCACGTATCGAACGTGCTTTTTAGGTGTCAGTTTGTTTTAACTAAGATTTTTAAATCTCTAATCTTTTTATAAACCAAAGTCTTTTTAAAACTAAAGCTTTTTAAAACAATCAGCTAGCCACTGGTAATCTGTGATTAGTTTCTAACAGGTGACTTGCAGACGCTTGGCGTGCTTTGTCACTGTTACCCGCCATGATTGCTTCATAAATTTGGCGGTGTTCGTTAATACAGGTACTTCCCTCTTCAGAAGAGTGAGAAATAAAGTTAACAAACATCGTCGTCAAGATATTACCGAACGGTAGGTAGAAGTCGTTGCCCGTTGCATTAAAAATCAGGCTATGGAACTTCATGTCGATATCTAACCAACTCTCTTGGTCGAATTCTTCGGCACTCGAGATTTCTACCATCTGTTGGAAAATACCCGAGAGTTCAATACGTTGCTCAGCGCTCGCAAATTGAGCAGCCAACGCACACGCTTCTGGTTCAATCGCACGGCGTAAACCCAAGAACTGATGACAAAATTGGTCTGTGTCTGCTAGGCCATCCATCCACTCGATCAATTGTGGATCGAGGAAGTTCCAGAATGCGCGGTCAACCACACGAGTACCAATCTTAGGACGAGATTCTAGTAGACCTTTTGAAGTCAGTAGTTTCACCGCTTCTCTTAATGCTGTTCTACTGATACCAAATTGCTCACACAGAGCCATTTCACCAGGGATAATAGAACCTTGAGGCAAATTGCCCGACAAAATACCACGAGCGATTTCACGTGCAACTTGCACATGAAGGCTTCGCTTAGAGCCTGAAATCGAATTGAAAGAGCCAGCCATGTGTCTACTTACTTATTAGATATGTATTATTTAACCCGGACTATAGCACTGATTTATATCTGCACCAACTCAGTATAAGAATAACGTGAGGTCACTCCTGATATAGTCTAGAGCAATATTTCACTCACCTTATACCTATTCAACACATTAGACCTCTTCAACTCATTTATTCATACAAATAGTTCTTATTTACATTTTTTGAGTATGCGCGAACTCACAAAACCACTCTTACTCTCACTATTTATGTCGTTAATGATCGGTTTTGAGATGAACACCCTTGAATATGGCAAGTGTTATTGTATGATTTATTAACGCAAATAATCTACAATATAGGCGACTCTGATGTTTAACGATTTAAAAGGCAAACGCATTCTAATTACTGGCTCTACTGCTGGTATGGGCTTAGCTACCGCACGTATTTTTGCAAAGTATGGTGCAAAGATTGGCATCAATAGTCGTGCATTCAGCCCAAAAGTGGATGACGTTCTAACAGAACTCACTGCACTGGGTGGCGATGTTGCGTTTTTCCCAGAAAATCTGATGGACACATCAGAGTGCGAAAGATTAGTAAAAGAGTTCACCGAGCATTTTGGTGGCATGGATGTCTTGATCAATAACGCAGGTGGCTTAGGCGGTCGTGCAAATCTAGAAAGTATCGATGACGTGTTTTATGAACGAGTCATGGATCTCAACGTTCGCTCTGCATTAATGACAACCAGGTTCTCTATCCCCCACTTACGTGCTTCTGCTGCTGAGTCGGGGCAAACATCGTGTGTTATCAGCACGGGTTCGATTGCCGCTCGTGAAGGTGGCGGTGTGGGTGCTGGCATCTATGCAGCTTCAAAAGCGTGGTTGCACGACATTCACCGTAACTGGGTGAAAGAGTTTGCGAAAGACAATATCCGTTTCAACATTGTTTCTCCGGGCACTATCGATACTGCATTTCACGATGGTAAAAGCGACGAGCTAAAATCGAACATTGCTAGCAACATCCCAATGGGGCGCTTTGGCGATATCGAAGAAGTTGCACCGACTTTTGCTTTCTTTGCATCCCATGCTTGCAGCGGTTACATCACAGGACAAATCTTGGATGTCAACGGCGGACAGATAGCGCCTTAGCTTAACGGCTGTAGATCAGCTTTAAGGCTGCGCTTTAAGTTACACATTACATTAGGTCACAAGACCTTAATAGATGAGGCAAAACCTCACGCTATATTAGACGTATACACTGACATAAAAACGCCAGATTCGTCTGGCTTTTTTTGTTTTTAAAGTTTCAATTTCAGGTGGTTTAAATGTCAATATTTACATTGGTGGAAGATTCAAGCCGCCGAATTCATGTTCAAGTGGCGCGACAAATTGCTCGCAAGATCTTATCTGGCGAGTTACAAGAAAATCAAAAGTTACCTAGCGAAATGGAGCTGTGCGATATCTTTGGAGTAAGCAGAACTGCCCTCCGAGAATCAACCAAGCTGCTTTCTGCAAAGGGGTTGATTGAGTCAAAACCGAAAGTCGGCACTCGTATCAAACCAAGAACGCAATGGCACTTCTTAGATCCACAATTGCTGTACTGGATTCAAGACTTAGAAGACACCAAACCCTTCTTGTCTCAGTTCTTAGGCTTAAGAAAAGCGATTGACCCAGAAGCGTGTGCGCTAGCAGCAACCAACGCAACGGTAGAGCAACGCAAAGAGCTTTCGATTCTGTTCCAGAAGATGACTATTGCGGCAAACAGCTTTGATTATGAAGAGTGGACAACCAACGATCACCTGTTTCACCAAACGATTTTCTTATCGACAGGTAATCAGTTCTACATCCCATTCGCGAACATTCTGTCGACAATCTTCAAGCAGTTCATCGACCATTCAGCCGAAGGCGGTCGCTTCTGTTTAGAAGAACATAAAGCGATATACGACGCGATTATGTCGGGTAACGCTCAGCAGGCTCGAATAGCCTCACAAGTGTTACTAGACGATGAAAACCAAAAGCTGTCTCGGGTTGAACTCGCCATCGCATAACCAAGATTTACCCACTGACTCGTGTATCTCAATACACGAGTCAGTCACATTTTAGCATCCAATTTTTTACCATCCATACCGTAGTGTTTCATCTTTAAGCCTTGAAGTCAGGTCGTCTCAGAGAAAGCTTACGGTTATACACATAAGGTGTTGTTTGTGTCTTCGCAATCGTACGTAAGGAAAAACTTCTCTCTCGCCTGGCCCCTAGCCTTAAACGGTATCTTGATGCAGTCGATGTTGATGATCGACACACTGCTTGTCTCTCCTCTTGGTGAAATCCCTTTAGCTGCAATGGGGATTGCGACGACTATCGTTGCATTTGTACTGGGAATTCAAATGGCGCTGGCAAACGGCACTCAGTTAGTATTAAGCCGTGCAGTGGGCTCTGGCATCGCCGCGTCATTATCTAAAGCATTTTGGGCAGGGTTATTTATCAACCTTGGCGTGGCAACACTGTTTTGGCTTCTACTTACTTTTTTCAAACAACCCTTGATTCAAGCATTAACAGATGACGCTTCTCTTCATTCAGAAATCAGCCGCTATCTAGATATCTCGAAATACATCGTTATTTTCACAGCATTGACGCAAGTGATCATTGCTTTATTTAATGCGCTAGGCAGAACCAAAGTCCCATTTAAAGGTTACTTAATTGAACTGCCTATCAATGCTGTACTCTCGTATGTGCTGATTCATGGCTTCTCCAATTTTGAAGGCATTGGTGTACAAGGCGCCGCATTAGGCAGCATCATTGCAATAACGATCCGCTTGCTGTATTTGGTTTTGTGCGTGCATTTAAGCTCTGCGATTTCACTCAAATTAGATGCTCAGCGATCTGAGTTCTTTACAAACGTTCGCCGTCACTTTATCGAGATATTCCCCGTAGCAGCGAACGTGACCATGCTTTTGATTGGCGCAACGATATACCAATTGTTGTATTCGCAACTTAACATCAACGCTTACGTAGCGGTTACTTTGGTGATGCCTTGGGTAAGGGCTGTCTCTCAGTTTATTACCGCTTGGGCTCACTCTTCGGCAATTACTATCAGCCAAGCGATTGGGTCCAAAAAGATGGATGACCTAGTCAAAAACGTCGATACCAGTATCGATATTGCAGTCGTCATTTCTTTTGTTTGTGCACTTTTGTTCGCAGGATTAAGTCTGGTCATTGGTGACATTTACCCGAACTTGGATGAGTCTACCTATCAAGCATTGGCTGTTATCGCCCCACTCTACATATTCTTGCCAATTGTTCGTGGCTACAACACGGTTCATGGGAATGTATTAAGAGCACTAGGAAAAACGACCGCTGTCTTCAAAATCAACTTTACAGGTCAATGGGTCATTTCAATTCCATTGTGCGCATTGATCATCTTTGGATTAGACGGCTCTATCTTTTGGGCCTTCGCTATCCAGCCATTCGAAGAAATAGTCAAAGCCTTCCCATTCCGTCATTTGGCACGCAAATCTCTTAAAGAGTTTGATGCCGACAAAGCCAAAGAATTGATGTATGACTAACTCCCAACTCACTATCGACTAACCTAAATATCGGCGTTGGTGACTAAGTGTCAGAAATATCGAGAGTTCACATAAAATCTCAAACATACAACCTTGTCCTTTGACAAGGTTGTACTAGTTTGAAAGGTAGGAATTTATAGGGTCTGTTGCTAAAGCCTTTCGACTAGCAAAAGACTCATCAATCCAACGTCGATTAATCATTAAGAGAATTGGGTAAACACACTATGCATGACATTATTCAAGATCTTCACAAGCGCTACACTGTCAAAAAATATGATCCTAGCAAGCGCATTTCCTCTGAAAAGATAGAGATAATCAAAGAAGCTATCCGCCTTTCTGCTTCGTCTATTAATTCACAGCCGTGGAAATTCATTCTGATAGAAAGCGAAGAAGCTAAGCAACGCTTCCACGACACTTTCGCTATTAAGTTCCAGTTTAATCAACATCACGCGATTGAGTCGTCACACATCATTCTTTTTGCCTACGATCCAAACTATACCAAAGATAAATACGCTCACCGCGTGGATGTTGAAGTAAAGTCTGGTCACCTACCAGCAGAGATGTACGACAACATGTTAAATGGTGGCTACGCTTTTGCCGATCTCAATACTGATGAGACCGGTTTTAATGGCAACTGGACCAAAGCACAACTTTACCTTGCGCTCGGAAATGCACTCCACGTTCTTGCAAGGCTAGATATAGGTTCAACACCAATGGAAGGTGTTGATATGGACTTGATCGGACAGGAGTTTAGTGACGAACTGGACGGCCACGTGTGTGAGGTGGCTCTCGCGATGGGCTATTTCTTAGAGGGTGAAGACTACAACCACGGGCTACCAAAAGCACGACTCCCTCTCGACGAAATCTTTAAAGTGATTTAACAAGCACCTTAAATAATCATGCTTTGAAAGCACATCGAGTAGGGTGAGGCGTTACCGCCTCATCCCTCTCACAGAACCGTACGTACGGACCTCGTATACGGCTCATGCACACTTCCATTCAGCATATTGGCTGAACACATGCCCTGTCCTTATTGTTCCAAGATTTACCAACCCTTGGTCATTAAACCATTGATTTGGCATCGCATAGCTTGATAGGGGGACTCGCTGCACTGACCCAACTTGTCATTGAGATATGTTGGAACGGCGGCTTATACCTAACTGTTTTAACCTTCGGTGTAACCGTTGAGGCTTCTTCCAAAGTTTCAACTGGATACTACGAAGTCTTCTTCGTAGCCACCCTGCTAACCTTGAGAACTCTCTGCTGCTATTGGTGATCCTGAAGTATTGACTGAACCCTCTTAACACTGGGTTTAAAGCTTTTATGACTTGCTCAAGTGGCTTACCGCACCTCGCTTTGTCAGTCGCTTTAACTTACTTTTGAACCCTTTCAGTTTCTTAGTTTGAATGCGGGTAAATTGACTCCCGATTTCTACACCTAAGAACTTCACGCCATCACGGCTGTGCGCTATATGTGATTTCGTCTGATTCACTGTGAGTTTAAGCTCTCCTTCTAGGATCTTCGTCGCTTGTGCAAGGGCATTCTCTGCTCCTGCCTTGCTACGACAAAGATGAGTATGTCATCCGCATAACGAACGAGCCTATGGTCACGCTTTCGCATTTCCTGATCGAACGCATCAAGGTAGATATTGGCAATCAAAGGACTGATAACACCACCTTGTGGACTTCCTAGCTCTGTCTCCTGCCAACTACCGTCTATCATCACGCCACTTTTCAGAAACTGTTTTATCAGCTCTAACACGCTGCTATCTGTGACTCGCCTTCTGATGCTCTTGAGGATCAACTCATGGTCGAGTTTGTCAAAGCACTTCGACAAGTCCATATCTACGACGTGCTGTAATCCGTATCGGCGGATAAACATCGTGGATTTGTTGATTGCATCGTGACAACTTCGATTCGGTCTATACCCAAAACTTGATGGGTGAAATTGCTCTTCGAAGATGGGGGTGAGGATATCATTGAGTGCTTGTTGGACAACTCTGTCCCTAACGGTTGGGATCCCAAGCAATCGTACCCCTCCGTCTTCTTTGGGTATCTCTACTCGTTTGACTGGCTGAGGTTTGTATTGCTTGGTTTTGAGTTCAGAGAGGAGTTGATCGAGGTTATCACTCAGATTTTTCGGCGTAGTCGCTCAGGCTCTGCTCATCTATTCCAGCCGCGCCTTTCGCTTTCTTTACCTTTTTAAACCCTTTATACAGCCTCTCTTTGTTGAGCAGATGACCATATAAACTGTAATAAACTCGCACTTTCTCTCCTTGGGTTGTGTGCTGTGTGGGGACAAGTGTTTCATGTCCAGTGTGGGTGTTATTTCTCTCTGCTATTCAGCCTTCTAGCTCAATGGCAATTTACTGAAGTGTGTCAGAGTTACTCCCCTATACGGTTTCTTAGCTCAGTATCTTGCTTCCACAATCAACCAAACTAGGAATACCCCGATAGCGATTCGGTTTGGGTATCACTGAAAAAAAAAACATCTGTTCATCACAGACTTAAAGTGTACTTCCTCCCTTCGCAGCACTGAGTGCTTTTGGCATTTCAGTGCTCCATCAGACTTGATGCTGATGGTCAGCTAAGTTTTCTCCTCCACACCATTACTGGGCTTCTCGGGCTTAGCCTTACTCACTACTACGGATTCATCTGCCACCTCGCACCAACACAGCTCTTAGCTTTCGCTTCGAGTTTGTGCTTCCAGACTTTGGATGTGGTGTCAGGCTTCCCAGTTACTGCACTGGCTCCCTGTTAACAATGCCACCCTCAAGCACAGCATAGGTCTGACTGAGTATAGGGCTTCGCGCTATTTCGGACGCTTACCCACCTATACTGCCGAAGCAGGTTTACTTGCGTTGTGTACTGTTAACTTCCTATCGCTTCCTTCAGACCCTGCCGTTAGCCAGCAACGCCCTTGCGATTCGGATTATCTTCCCCTCAGTCGGGGTGATTCAGGTTTCTTTCAACCTAACGGGTTTGCCAGCTTCGCTGGGCAAACATCGAGTAGGGTGAGGCGTTACCGCCTCATCCCTCTCACAGAACCGTACGTACGGACCTCGTATACGGCTCATGCACACTTCCATTCAGCATATTGGCTGAACACATGCCCTGTCCTTATTGTTCCAAGATTTACCAACCCTTGGTCATTAAACCATTGATTTGGCATCGCATAGCTTGATAGGGGACTCGCTGCACTGACCCAACTTGTCATTGAGATATGTTGGAACGGCGGCTTATACCCTAACTGTTTTAACCTTCGGTGTAACCGTTGAGGCTTCTTCCAAAGTTTCAACTGGATACTACGAAGTCTTCTTCGTAGCCACCCTGCTAACCTTGAGAACTCTCTGCTGCTATTGGTGATCCTGAAGTATTGACTGAACCCTCTTAACACTGGGTTTAAAGCTTTTATGACTTGCTCAAGTGGCTTACCGCACCTCGCTTTGTCAGTCGCTTTAACTTACTTTTTGAACCCTTTCAGTTTCTTAGTTTGAATGCGGGTAAATTGACTCCCGATTTCTACACCTAAGAACTTCACGCCATCACGGCTGTGCGCTATATGTGATTTCGTCTGATTCACTGTGAGTTTAAGCTCTCCTTCTAGGATCTTCGTCGCTTGTGCAAGGGCATTCTCTGCTCCTGCCTTGCTACGACAAAGATGAGTATGTCATCCGCATAACGAACGAGCCTATGGTCACGCTTTCGCATTTCCTGATCGAACGCATCAAGGTAGATATTGGCAATCAAAGGACTGATAACACCACCTTGTGGACTTCCTAGCTCTGTCTCCTGCCAACTACCGTCTATCATCACGCCACTTTTCAGAAACTGTTTTATCAGCTCTAACACGCTGCTATCTGTGACTCGCCTTCTGATGCTCTTGAGGATCAACTCATGGTCGAGTTTGTCAAAGCACTTCGACAAGTCCATATCTACGACGTGCTGTAATCCGTATCGGCGGATAAACATCGTGGATTTGTTGATTGCATCGTGACAACTTCGATTCGGTCTATACCCAAAACTTGATGGGTGAAATTGCTCTTCGAAGATGGGGGTGAGGATATCATTGAGTGCTTGTTGGACAACTCTGTCCCTAACGGTTGGGATCCCAAGCAATCGTACCCCTCCGTCTTCTTTGGGTATCTCTACTCGTTTGACTGGCTGAGGTTTTGTATTGCTTGGTTTTGAGTTCAGAGAGGAGTTGATCGAGGTTATCACTCAGATTTTCGGCGTAGTCGCTCAGGCTCTGCTCATCTATTCCAGCCCGCCTTTCGCTTTCTTTACCTTTTTAAACCCTTTATACAGCCTCTCTTTGTTGAGCAGATGACCATATAAACTGTAATAAACTCACTTTCTCTCCTTGGGTTGTGTGCTGTGTGGGGACAAGTGTTTCATGTCCAGTGTGGGTGTTATTTCTCTCTGCTATTCAGCCTTCTAGCTCAATGGCAATTTACTGAAGTGTGTCAGAGTTACTCCCCTATACGGTTTCTTAGCTCAGTATCTTGCTTCCACAATCAACCAAACTAGGAATACCCCGATAGCGATTCGGTTTGGGTATCACTGAAAAAAAAACATCTGTTCATCACAGACTTAAAGTGTACTTCCTCCCTTCGCAGCACTGAGTGCTTTTGGCATTTCAGTGCTCCATCAGACTTGATGCTGATGGTCAGCTAAGTTTTCTCCTCCACACCATTACTGGGCTTCTCGGGCTTAGCCTTACTCACTACTACAGTTCATCTGCCACCTCGCACCAACACAGCTCTTAGCTTTCGCTTCGAGTTTGTGCTTCCAGACTTTTGGATGTGGTGTCAGGCTTCCCCCAGTTACTGCACTGGCTCCCTGTTAACAATGCCACCCTCAAGCACAGCATAGGTCTGACTGAGTATAGGGCTTCGCGCTATTTCGGACGCTTACCCACCTATACTGCCGAAGCAGGTTTACTTGCGTTGTGTACTGTTAACTTCCTATCGCTTCCTTCAGACCCTGCCGTTAGCCAGCAACGCCCTTGCGATTCGGATTATCTTCCCCTCAGTCGGGGTGATTCAGGTTTCTTTCAACCTAACGGGTTTGCCAGCTTCGCTGGGCAAACAAAAAAGCCACTTAACATTACGTTGAGTGGCTTGAGAAATACTGATTAAATTTAGTGACTTATCATCACTACTCGCTATTTACCGTTCAATTTCAGCGCTGTGAAAGTAACACTGTTGTAATCGCCGTTCTTTTTATCGATAGCAAAATCGCCAGTACCGCCACAACCCGGTCCCCATACAGGGTGTGAATCACTCACACTACATTGGCCATAAGCGCCCGCTTTATAATAGAAATCATCTTCAGCATAACCCGTTGGAGAGTCCAGCTCATCAATGCCCTTGCTCAGGTCGATTTCATACTTAACCGTATCGTGACGCTCTGTTTCGAACGTTAGGTACATCATGGTACCTTTCACTTCCACTTTGTAACTAAACTCTTCACCCAGAGCAATACCTGCTTCACCTGGTTCCGCAGGGTTTTCCCAAGTGTTGCCCCAAACAGGGTAAGCGATGTCGGCACGGTTTGGATCTTTCTTCTCTAGGTTACGTTCATAGTTCCAAAAGACCGAACCCATTTCTTGACCAGGAAACTTCTTATAGAAGATTTTCAGTGGTTCATTACCATGACCATAACCGGTTCCAGCTTTGATTAACTCATTGTGCTTTTTCGCGTGAATTTGACCAACCACAACAGAGTGAGCTGGGTACTTTTCTGGATACTTAGCGTTAATTGCAACGTGATTCACTTTTAGCGTCGCTTCCAACGTTCCACCAATCGCACTGTATTCACTGGCTGTTGGGTGACTCGATAGTGCCCACTGGTTTCCTTTATCAGCCGTATCGATAGAGAAATCGGCACCACGCGGCATCTGGCGTAACTCTGAGCGAGCATTCTTAGAGTTCTTAGTGGTGATCGCTTGGTTTTGCACTTCAAATACAAGGTTGCCATCTTTATCAAGATGGAAGAAATCACTGTGCGAGTAGCTCATCATCGCTACCCCTTCGATTTCATCAACGCGACCATCTTTATTAATATCCGAAGGAATGGTTATTTTCCAATTATGCATATCAAACTTATCCGCAGGTACCGGATAAGACACACCATTATTAGCAAACGACACAATAGGTACTGCTGATAGCAAAGCTACAGCAAGCATATTTTTCTTAAACATTTAAATTATCCTTAATTGTTAACACATACTGAGCACGCTCTCAGCACTGGAATTACTTTAAACACGAATTTGTAATAACCATTAACTAACAAATATCCAATCCCATTATCTCTTGTCGAAAAGGCTTGTTGGATTACACTGCCATAATTGGCAGTCCTAGTTATGACTAACCGAATTCAATATGATCTATTTGTCTTATTTTAACACGTCAAAAAATACTTATTTTCCAGCGTTATAAACATGAGACACAAGTCATGCTCGGATTGATTAATTGTGCGATAACTGGGATGTTCATAACATTTAACTATATATTTAATCGATTATTCGAAACTTCTTGATAGATATCACAGAAATTGGGAGCGGTAATAAATACCATATTTGTCATACATTAATTTAATACCATTTAAGGTATTGACTTGTAATCCAGGGGTACATTGGATGTATCCACCATAAAAATAATAGTGAGACAAAGGTATGAACTCTGTTACAAAAATTGCTGCAATTGTTGTTACAACTCTTCTTGCGGGTACGGCGACGGGCGCAACTCTTGATTACCGTGCTGAACATAAACATGAAGACGACAAATACGCGCACCGTATTAAGATTGGTGGTAGTACGAAAATAGCGGACGAGACAAAACTATATTTTAGCGTTGAGCAAAAATTTGCTCCAAATGCAGAGGGCGATATATATAACCAATTAGAACGTGGCGATTCCGAATTTGATTGGGGCGTTCGTTATGCGTTAAATGACAAGTGGTATTTACAGCCAGGTATGCCTATTACGTTCGGTGATGAAAAAACAACATTTAAACCACAATTTCGTGTTGGATATAAAGCTGACTTCGGCTTAACAACCGCTCTTCGTTACCGTCATGAATTCCAAAACTACACAGACAGTTCAAGCAGTTCGCTCACAAAAGTTAATGGCGACAAAATAGCACTAGCTGGCGAAACTGTTCAACAAGGTAAATTCACATTGACTGGTGCTTATAAATTCCAAAATGAAGACTTAAAAAATCTTCAACTAAGTTATGAAGCGAACTACGTAAAAAGCTATGAAGACCAAGTAAAAGCAAATGGCGAAGATTGGGAATGGGATTTAGGTGTAAAGATCGGCTATAAATTCGACAACTTAAGACCTTATGTCGAATTTTGGACGTCAGATTATGGCTCAGCGCAAGAAAATGAACGTCAGTTAAAAACACGAGTTGGTATTACATACTCATTTTAATCGTCTTCATTAGCCACCTATAGAGTGTGTCTCGTCCTAAAATACGTTGACAGTATTTCTACTAAGCCAACAGCGCCAGCTGTTGGCTTTTTTCATGCACCTCATTTGGAGTTTTCATATTGAGACTAAGGTGCGGCCTCATATTGTTATAGATATTTATAGACTCTTTTACAAATCGTTTAAGCTCTCCGAGATTTTTACATCTATCAAGTAAGAACTCTTGTTTCAGTATTCCATTTACTCTCTGCTAATGCATTTTGGTAGCAGTCATAACCATCTGTCATCGAAGGCATTATGCCGCTAATTTTCAATTTATCTTGATAACCACCTGAGTAAGACTGCAGACCACGATCTGAATGATGGATACAAGAACGATGGTATTGTCGCCCTTTGATAGCCATATCTAGCGCTTTCACGACATCCGTCGCTTTCATTTCATTGCTCAGCTCATAACCCATTATTTTTCGACTAAACGCATCTGTAACCAATGATAGGTAGTGAACTCCTTCGTCAGATTTAACATAGGTTATATCGCTCACAAACACAATCTCTGGACTACATGGTTGGTAATCCTTTAATAAATTCGGTTGCTTCTTCATCCAATGTCTACTGTTGGTCGTTTTTGTAAAACTACGTTTAGGTCTTACCAATAATCGTTCATCTCTTAAGTAATTGAAAAGCGCATCTCGACCCAACTTGATACCTTGCTCTTGTAGTTTGGGTTTAATCAAAAAATATAACTTCCTAGTACCAACCCGAGGTATATAATGCCTAATATTCAACACCATTTCTTTAATCGGTTTAAGCTCTAACTGACGATGATTAGCTCGCTTTTCTCGTTGATAAGCACTCTGTCTCGTTATCCCGCATAGCTTACATATTCGGACTAAACTTATTCCTTCTTGTCTTGAAGGCTTCTTGATCCTTGGCTAGATACTTTTTTCTGAGACAGGTTCCGTGCTCAGCATCAAGAATATCAACCACTCTATTTAAAATTTTTTCGTCTTCCAACTCTTTCTCAAGACGTTTTATTTTCTGTGCAGATGATTCTTTAGGCTTCGGTGATTGATGCCTGGCATTGATCCTTGGATTTTGCGCCCTATTCACCTTACCGTGCTTTCAAAGCCAGGTTAAAACGGTTGAGCGGCCTTGGATACAATAAATGGATTGGGCTTGTTTATATGTCATATCGCCTCTTTCTACAGCGGCGACAATCTTCGATTTAAAGCCTAGTGTGTAATCACGCTGAGTGCGCTTAATGTAGGTATTATTTGAAGTAATCATAATTCGTCCTCAATGTGTAAACACATTTCAGGACGGGACAGTACTGAGTACGGGCCTTATACGTCACAAAATACTACGCCAGGTGTGGAAGTAACTGCGACAGCCATTAAGTTCTCTTCAAACAGTGGGACTGCAGATACAACTTTATATGTCGACGACTGCAGAGTTTACTCCGATACAGCAGGCACAACTGAAATCTTCTCCGATGACTACAAGAACTACGAGAACTACGAGAACTACAGCATTGGTGCAAATTTGAGTGCTTCACCATACAACTCAAGTACATTCTTTGCGGTTGTTGCTGAAGATCCTCTGAACGCTGATGAGTAGTAAGTTAACCTAAAACTCTGTCAAAAATGCCATCCTAGTGAAGACACTTTTATTTCTATTCGACTTAACTAAATCGTTCATTTGAAAAAAGCTAACTCGCAAATAGCCCACTTACTCTCGCCATTAAGAGACTTGTCATTCAATGCCAAATTCAAACCTCGAAAGCTCACCAATCCCTTTAAACTTCCACGCGTCGTCGATTATTTAACTAATCGACATGTTTTTCTGCTGCGAATCACTATTAACTTAGGCTAGAAATGTCTCAACATAAATCATGTTGTAATTACAAACTCTTCCCTACCTAGATACCACTATAAATAACCTGTTTGCATAGAATTTAGGGTTTAGGGCTTAATCTCGATTTACAAACCAACCTTAAACACCGACCCATGAATGGTCGAGAATACTTAATATGTAAATACAAGCTCGTACGAGCGACCTAAGCTTATCGTTCCCAGTAACATTGCATGTAACCGCTATTTACTAAGATAGGCACGTGAGGCGAATGGGAAGCTGTGTTGACGATTGAATAAGAGGTGAGAGGCTAAATTTGGAACGTAGAAATATGGTTAACCACCAGCCCCTCTACTTGATCTATTGAACGGCCTACTATTTCCCCAGCTCAAATAACAAGCAAAAAAAAGCCTCCAAACCCTGAGACTGGAGGCTATTACGATAACTGAAATATTAAGTGTTATTCGATCAGATTACTTTTTGTATTGATCGTGCGATACGTCTAGTTGGTAGAAAGTCGCTTGTGAGTAATCGTCTAGGTCGCCGCTGATGTTTTGGTTGTAAACACCGGCTTTGAAGTACATGTACTTGCCGCCTACGTCGTAACCGCTGTTGCTCATATCAACCACTTGTACAACGTCGTCTTTGCCTTCACGCATTAGCGTTACTGTCATCGTGTTGCCTTTAACGTCAATACGGTAGCTGAACACTTCGCCAAGCGCGATACCATCTTCACCCACTTCAGCCGTCATATCGCCCACTAGAGGGTAGAAATCCTCTTTTGTTGCGTCTTGGCTTTCGTGTGCAAAGTAAACTGCACCCGTTGGTTGGTTTGGCAATTTACGGTAGTACAAACGAATCGGCTCATCGTTTTGATCGTGAATCTGGCCAATGATAAAGCGACCTACTTCATTCGCATTACCCGTTGTTGTTGCATGGTCGATTTTCAATGTCGCTTCTAGAACGCCATCAATACCTGCCGCAGCTTCTAAATCAGATTCAGGTGCGCTTGAGAATACCCAGTTGTTCTTGTTAACACCTTTTGTGCTAATAGACTGGTCACCACGACGCATCATCTCACGAAGCTCAGTACGTGCGTACTTAGTGTTTTTAGAGGTACGTACACCTTTCACGTAAGACTTGAAGACTAAACCACCGTCGTCAGCTGTGTAGAAGATCTCTGGGTGTTGGTAACCGTTTGCAAGGTTCCACTCAGACACGTCATCAGGCTTGCCGTTTTTGTCATGGTCGAATGGTTGAGACAGGTACCAATGAGTCATGTCGAAGTTTTCGCTCGGTGCATTACCTGCAACGGGTGTTGCTGGTAAGCCAGTCGGAACAGGTAGTGCGCTGCGCGTATCACATTTAACAGAAGTCTCACAAGGGTAAACCGCTGCTACGCCGAAGTTACCAGAGCGTAGATCTTTACGTGCAGCTTTACGTGCTTTTTCTGCCGCTTTCATTTCAGCGATAATTACTGCTTCTGCAGCTACTACATCTGAAGTGATGATATGGCTAGCAGGACATGCGTTGATGCTACAGTTAACTGCCGCTAATCCAGTCACACTGTTCCAACCGTTTTTGGTGTTACCGTGACCAACATATCTTACGTAACGTGCTTTCACTGCAGGCTCAAATTGGAAACGCTCTAGGCCGATAGCTTTACCAGAACTCAGTTGGTTCTCAAGTACCGTCGTCCAGGTTTCACCATCGACACTCACTTGAATATCAAACTTAGATTGGCGCTCATTACCTTTACTGAATGATGCTTGAACAGCGTCAAATTCTTGCACTGAACCATAATCTAGCATTGCCCACTCACCGTCACCCGCTGAAGACCAACGTGTTGTTAGATCTTGGTCAATAAGACGATCTGGGCCGTTACCATCATGGCTACTAGCGGCAACTGAAACTGGCGTTAGAAGCGCTTCACCCGTTTCTTTGTTATTTGGAAAATCAGCAGTCGTCGTGCTGGTGCTCGCACAACCAACCGCAAGTAGAATAGAAGAAGCGAGTAAGGTTTTTAGAGTAATTTGTTTCATATTTAATCCATTATTATAATACAAAGACAGCGTTCGTAAGTGAAAGCTAAATCAGCAAACACGAGCTATAAGGCGATTCCCCTCTCAGTATTTGCGATAACATGAAAATATTACGTAATCTTATAATACAAATAAAACATTTCATTGAATAAATGAGACTGGGAACACTTTCCGATTTTTCCATACTTTAACTGGATCACACTTCCTATTGATAAAAACAATATATAAAAAAATTGAATGCGAAATAGGCTAGCAATACCAAAGCAACCTAGTTGAAATAACAAGTTTTGAATCCAGTGAATCCGCTCTTTTCAACGATAAGATCCAACGATTGCCTCCCTCCTCTCAGAACGCAAAAAGACCACATCGTTGTAAACCAATGTGGCCTTTTGAGTTACCGTTCTAGCTATTCAGGATTAGTGCGACTATTTAATGACCAGTGGTACTATTCAAGCATCAGTGATCGCATTCAACTCCCAGGAAACTCAATAGTGCGCCGCTCTAAGAGAACTAAAGCTCACATCGAACACTTCACCGGCATAGTCGCTATCAGGCTTAAATTGTGGATAGATGCCCGCTTTGAAATAGAAAGCAATATCTGTCGATGTCCAATCTGATGTTAACGACACCGTCTCCCCATCTTTGTCGGTGTAATCTTGTCCCCATGGGATTGAATGAGAAACAGTGTTGGTTCCATCTAAGTCATGGGTTGCTAAGTACACACCGTCTTGGTTAGCACGTATCGTATATCGCCACTCTTCACTGGCCGAATAAGTACCTAATTCAACACTGAACGGTTCGCAATGACCGCAGTCTTGGTTGTTTCGTTCAAAGTCGGAGTTTAGAATCACGCGTACTGGTTTACCCTCACCTTCCCAGAGCAACTTCACTAGGGCTTGATTAATCTTCCAGCCGTGTATTTGCCCAAGCACTACTTTCGGGTCTTGGTTATTAATGTTCGGATAGTCCTCGATTCTCAGGGTTGCGGTTAACTCATGACTGGTTGCGTTGGTTCTAGTGTCGTCCAAATACCAACTCGTATCTTCATCGCTGGTGCTGCAATCTGGTTGAGCATTACTTTGGTATAGCTCTCTGAGCTCAGAGCGAATATAGCTAGAGTTTTGCGTAGAGGTGCCATATCCCATATCCGCTCTAAAGTGCATTCTTCCTTCATCGGCATTGAAGTAAGAAAGATTAATATCGCTGTGGTACACATCGCTATCATTTGAAAGCAGATCTTTGCTCGATTCACAGCGTTCCGGTTCTAACTCAGCAGCACTATCACCACCGCTTCCATACCAAGTATCTTTACTTGCCGGAATGGTCAGCTTCCAATCGCTAATATCCCAATCGTTTGAACCATCGATTTGAGTCGTTGTGTATAGCAATACCTGATAATAGGCGGTCGCTTCACCGTTTTCGAATTGATTATAGATTCCCACTTTAAAGTAACTCAGTAGATGCTGCCAGTAGGTGATATCTCCATCGACTTTAACTTCATCGTTCACTTTGATCGAAAGGGTGTTCTCATAAACAGAAAGATCAAACTTGGTGAAACTATCGAGTTCCGTCTCGCCCAAGTTGTAACGACTATATGAAGTAGTGTAACAATTTGAAGGGTCGACAGCACTGCTGCAATCAATGGCATTGTTCTTCATGACAGCCCAATAATGGCCTGTGAGCCCATCTCGTTCTTGCTCCCAAACCACGCGTAATAAAGGATGTGGTATATACCCTGTGCCACTTTCGTCTGTGCCTTTATTGTGTATCTGTAGTAATGTCACTTCGTCATGATCGGCTGGTGAGCTAGCCATTGAGTTTTCAATATCGGGAAGGCTTATTTCTGCGTATGGGTTTCGCTTCACGCCCGCTTCATTGACATCGAAGTTTTCTCCTTCGCGAACTTCAGAGCGCATCTTGTAATTGACAATTTTGAAGATAAGATTCTCAGTTTCCCCCATCAACGTAAAAATAGTCGCTGACATAACCATCAAAGTTTCCATCTTTTAGTTCAGAGGTTTTATTACCCTCTTCTCCGCTAGCGTCAGACACCTGAAGATCAGAACTGGAAAGAATATTTTGGTACTTGGCAATGTCATATGGAGGGACTGCACCATATGACGTTCCAGGGTTTGTGACATCAGAAGGATCACTACTATCACTTGAGTCGCTTGAACTACTTCCACCACAGCCGTACTTGAGCGAAGCGAGTACCACAACGAAGATTGGTTTATTCTCACTTATCCATAAGAGTAGAGTGATAATGTATATTTGTACTATTTTATGTCAATTGTCCATTTATCAGAATGTGAGATGCGGCAAATGAGGCGATATGAACCGTTTTTGCCGAGGGTTTAGAGACAAAAACAACGCAGAAAGGCCACTCTAAACTCGACAGGTTTGGAGCGGCTCTCAGGCTAAAAACCAAAATTAACACATTGATTTTTAGTGCTTATAGTAGAAACGTCAGACTTTGAAGCTACTCATTAGCTCGCTAACGCTACCATTCAATGTTTTGATTTCAGCGGATTCTGTCAGTTGATCTTGGCTTAGCTTATTGAGCTCCTCAACGAAGCTTTCAATCTTATGCATGTTCTTAGCGATACTCTGAATCAGGGCGTTTTGCTCAACAGAAGATCCTGAAATATCGTTATTGAAACGACTCACGGTTTCCATCTGTTCCGTTAGCTTCGCTAGCATGTTTACCGCTTGAACAACTTGAGCACGAGTCATCTCGCAATTGCTCTTCGTTAACTCAATCGATTTAACCAAACCATCCGATTTAGACTGCAACCCAGACAGCGCCTCTTCTATTTCAGAGGTACTGATTTGAGTTCGGTTTGCTAGCGCACGGACTTCGTCAGCTACCACAGCAAAACCTCGACCATGCTCGCCTGCTCTCGCCGCCTCTATGGATGCGTTTAACGCAAGCAAGTTGGTTTGTTCAGCAATACCACCAATCACAGACACTATCGACTGGATGCTCTGCGTTTCATTAGCCATAGAACGAATATCATCAGACGTTGTGCAAACCTGTTTCTCAAGATCACTGATGTACGTTTCTGTCACTGTGTTGATTTGCTTAGTCTCGTCACTAAACACGGCCGTATCTCGCGCTGCTTCTGCCGCTGACTGTGAGTTCTTCTCGACTTCACTTGAAGCTTCAGACAACCCATTAATCGCAGAGACGACTTGAACCGTTTCATCGGTATGAACTTTCAGTACATCGCTGGTTTCTTTACAGCCTTCTCGAATACTTAATACCTTGGTATCAAGATCCGAGTTCTTGAATTTCACGTCTTTAACCATCTCTTGAAGGCCAATGATGAACAAGTTGATGTCTTTGGCGATGTGTCCTAGGTCGTCATTGCCTTTCTCGGCAAGCCTTTGAGTCAGGTCGCCATTACCTTGAGAAAGGTCGTGAACAATTTTACGCAGTGACACGATTGGGCGGTAGAAACGATTCAGGAGTAGAATCATTAATATGACTGACCCCAATACACAGGCAATAATCAGCATTCGAGCATCTGACATCACACCATTCAGCTGATTGAGCGCGAGATCAGGGTCAATACTTGAAATCATGTACCACTCTTTCTGGCTGCCAATATCGACCTTCTTAGCCATCAAGATTCGCTGATTACCATCAATCACACCTTCAATAAATTGATCCGGTCGTTCGATGGCTTTGTTGAGTTTCATTAAGGCGTCAGCAGAAGAGATATTGCTCTGTGGAAGCACGTTGTCTATTGTGGATGCGACGACCATCCCTCTCTCATCCACGATGATACCTGTCGCTTCGTAGATGCTATCTAGCTGTTTGAGTTGAGTTTCCAAATCATCGAATCGAATGTCCGCCATGATCACGCGATCTTGGTATGAGTAAGTCACACCAATCATAGGCACTTGAGTACTCTTGGTGAAAAACAGATCACTAAAAGATAAGCCTGATTTCAATTTCGCTTGTTGATACCAAGGGCGAGTCGTTGGGTTGTATTTTTCTTTGATTCCAACACCATTAGGGAAAGACTCTGAAGGACGAGAAGTGTAAGAACGGCCGTCGTCAAAACCCACCACAATTTTGTCAATGCCACCGAGCTTTGCAGCATAATGCATGAGTGCTTCATTCGGCACTTGGTATGGGGATTTCATGAATTCTTGTGCAACGGAGTTGACCGTATCTATGGTGCGCTGAACGGTACTTTCTATTTGATTGATTTCTATCGTAAGCGAGTGATCAATCTCGTTATAAATCGTTTGGTTTACCTGTTCAGTGGCCAAGTTAAGCGTAAACCAGTTCGTAAATGCTAAAGCACTAGAACTAACGATCGCTACCATTAAAATCAATTTTCCTTTAAACCCTAGAGACAATTTTGAATTCATAAAACTCATCACCCATATCAACCTATGTCTATTATTTTCATCCGAATGAAATGGTTATTTTTTGCATTTTCGAAGATACGGGAAGTGAAACCTGTTCATGCCGTTCCATCGTCACAACCATCAATTTAATTAATATTGTATGTTTAATTAACTGCACTTTCTGTGAGCGATCTTGATATATCAAAACTGGTTAAAACTACCCTGTGACATAGGTATCATTTATGAGTTTGAAACTTTTAACGTGATTAGAAAGGAATGATTAACCAATCAAAACTGATCAACTTTCAGATAATTACCTCACAACTTCGCCGATAATGCCTTTACTCAAATTATTCATATCACTTTCGGTCATCTGACTAGGAAAGTGAGCCTTAAGTCACATTTTCACTAACCAACCATTCACTAAAGGCATTCAACCTTAAAATTTATTTGTAATACAATAAGCCTTAAGTTATTGTGTATTTGAATCATAACTTAAGTTCTTTCTGAATGCTTTTGTGCAATTCAAAGTGGAAATTGAAGCGTCTCGCTTTAAGGTCATTGAACACGTTTAACGTAGAAACTGTCGGGGGATCTCGTTAAGCGGTACTTCACTTAGATTGTTCATTCGTTTTTTCAGACGGCTCGTCCGAATACGCCCACATAGTCACCAGCTGTGTGGGCTTTTTTTTGTTTTGTGATTATCGCTTCGGGTTTTGGTTATCGCTCTACGCTACGAACTATCGCCCATTAATGACGGTATTAGATATTTAATCATGTGAAAATAGAGAGTCAGCTGATACATAACAAAGCACGTCTAGAACAAAGAGTTTCTGGAGGCGTTAAGTGTTAACAAGCAGCATTGAAAATCGAGATTAAATGAAAGTCGAAACAGGTAGAGTTTTGATTAGATAGAACAACAAGAAGCAAAAAGAGTAGAACAAGAAAATTAATACTGATGGCTGCGGGTTTTACGAGGGAGAGTGAAACCGTGGGAGCAAACTGGTATTAAGGATAAAACAGGTATCGAGGATAAAGCGGGATTTGAGATAAAACAGGCTCATAGATCAGGCTTGTGCAGATAAAAACGAACCTCGCTGAGGTATCGCCGCCTAACAGACAGGCAATACCCTAGCGAGGTCGTACGTCGATTACTTCTCTAGTTTAGCGAAGTAGTCGAAGATTACTGGTACATCGTT
The DNA here is from genome assembly GCF_023206395.1 of Vibrio sp. ED004. Classification (NCBI taxonomy): domain Bacteria; kingdom Pseudomonadati; phylum Pseudomonadota; class Gammaproteobacteria; order Vibrionales; family Vibrionaceae; genus Vibrio; species Vibrio sp. ED004. The sequence goes on from NZ_CP066149.1 coordinate 139,423, forward strand.
GTTACCCATGCCTGCGTCAACAGCAGCTTGTAGGCTTGTTGCAGTACCTTGAGCGATTAGAGACTCAGTACCTAGCTCTTCACAAAGAGCAAGGAAGTAACCAAGGTCTTTGTTAGCGTTAGCAACAGAGAAACCTAGCTTCTCTTCGCCGTCTACTGCGTAGAACTTACAGAATTGCATGAACGGAGAGTTAGATGGACCTGCAGACATGATGTCAAACAGTTGTTGGCCATCAACACCAGCGCGTTGAGCAACAGCGAAAGCTTGAGACATAGTTGCAACAGTCGTCATGCCCATGAAGTTGTTTACAAGCTTAGTTACGTGACCTGAACCTAGAGCACCTAGGTGGAATACGTTTTCGCCTTGCTCTTCAAGAACAGGTTTAACTTTGTTGAAAGTTTCCATGTCGCCAGCAGCCATGATGTTCAGAAGACCATCTTTAGCGTGTGCTGGAGTACGACCTAGAGGTGCGTCGATCATGCCCGCGCCCTTTTCAGCTAGAGCTGCGCCGATTTTCTTAGTAGAAGCAGGGATAGAAGTACCGAAGTCTACTAGTACTGCGCCTTCTTTGATGCCCGCTAGAACGCCGTCTTCGCCGTAAACGATTTTTTCAACAACAGCTGAAGTTGTAAGACAAAACTGAACGATGTCACTTGCAGCAGCTAGTTCTTTAGCAGAAGTGAATGCAGTCGCATTGCCGCGATCTGTAACGCGAGCAACAGCTTCAGCGCTTAGATCCATTACGTTTACGTGGTAACCGCGCTTTTGTAGGTTTTCAACCATGTTGCCGCCCATAAGACCTAGGCCAATGAAACCGATTACAGGTTTAGTCATGTTTAAACTCCAAATATAGTATTGTATGATTATATGGTCATTATAATAACGACGTCTTTTCCGTTACGCAATAGTTTTAGGGTAATCCTTCGATGCTTAGACGCAAGTTGTGACGGGGATTCACTTTACGAGAGAATATGGTCACGCTTTGCACTTTGAGGAACGATATCTCACTCAAAAATTCGTCCATTGATGAAATAACATACGTTAAATGTCATACGATTATTAAGAATAAGCCACGCCTCTAACTATTGTTAACTCACTGGTCCTTTTCTCAGTTAGCTCTAAAACAGTCAGTACTAAAGTAAAAGCCGTCAATGACTAAGAGCATTCACTGTAAACAAGCACTCAAACGTGTCTGGAACATCCCTCTCCCTTAATCTGCGTAATTCAACAACCCCTTACCAGCTATTGCTCCTGTATCGATTGGTTTGGCATCGAGATGCCTAGCAAATGCAGTTGTCGCGCTGTTTGAGTGTGTGTGGATACACTTTAATAGAGGCTTGTGACGCAAAAGTTTAAACTGTGATGCCTTTTAACTGCGATGAAGCATCGCCAGTTTCGCCCAAACTAACAGTGTTCCCCTTTTCACCCTACAAACAAAAAAACTCCAAGCTTTCACTCGGAGTTTTTAATAGATCGCTTCTGTTATTTCAGCAGATTACAGTTCAATTGAAACCGTTTCGCCGTCAACATTAAGCAGTAGCGTGTTGCCTTCAAGCTTGTGAGACACTTCAACTTGCTCGCCTTCGTTCTTATTAGGAACAAGAAGCGTTAGGATGTTGTGCTCTTTAGAAGGCTTGAATTCCACTTCAACGTGACGGTGAATTTCAAGATCTTCAAACTCGTATGGGTCAACTTCGCCGAAGCCTTCAACGTTCTTAACTGAAGTGATGTTATCAGCAGACTCGTTGATGAGGTTCACGTCAAGGTGCGCTACTTCACCACGGATAGTGAAAGATTTATCAGCCACTTCGTTTGCGAAAGTTGTGTGCATTAGCCAAGTCATGTCTTTCTCTTCAGAAAGTGTCGCCTTGTCTTGCATTACGAATACTTTACCTTGAACAAACCAGATCTTACGCTTGTAAGATTCGATTTCAGGAACGAAGTATTTGTAAGATGCCGTTGCATCACCTTCAACCATCTTCACATCAGATTCTGTGTCGAAGTCAGAGATTGTACCGCCCGCTTCAATACAGAAACGGTCTTGGTGGTTCTCGTAACCTGTGTTCTTGTTCTCGCCGTACTGGCCTTTTCCGCCGAATAGTGGCAGGTTTTTCGAGAACGTGTGACGACGCCATTTGGTGTGCATATCAACACCGAAACCACCGTAGTAGCCAGTGATTGACGCTAGCGTTTCACCGAATGCATGCAACGTGAATGCGTTCTGGTCACCGTGAGAGTGACTGATTGAGCCAAACGGAGAACACTTAAATACCATGTGAATATGGTTATCACGCTCAGTCATCTTGTTGTGGAATGCAGCCCAACCCGTGATTGGGAACACTTTCAACAATGGATCGTTTGATGGCGCTTTCTCTTCTGGTGCATCCCAAAGGATGTTGAAGCGAAGATCGTCGTAACCGAAGTCCCACCAGCCGAAGTTGTAGAACTTCGTGTGCGCTTCAGTATCACGGCCTTTAAGCTGGTTGTAGTACCAAACGTACTCCGGCTTCTGGTTAACACCTGCGTAGTGCTTGATGTTGTAAGCCAGTTTTAGACCAGGGAAATCACCGATTGAAGACTGGTCACAGAAGCTTGCGCGCTTAGAGTGAACAGGCATGCAGTAAAGCGGGAAGTCACCGGTGTTTTCGTAGAATGTTTTATTGAACATGTCTACGCCGCAGTACGCTTTCAATAGGTCGAATGCTTCGCCTAGGAATGCAGTTTGCGTGTTCCAGTAATCAGGACCTTCAGCCCAACCGCCGTCTACACCGCCCCATGGTGGGTAGTGTACTGCGTAGTATTCTAGAGCGTAAGCAATGTACTCGCCTGCTTTCGGGTGATCGTGGTAAAGCGCGATACACGTTGGGATGATAGCAGAAGAGATAGAACGAACACCGTGACTGTTTAGTGGGTTGTTCAATAGATCAACCGTCACTTTCAGGTGATGCATGATTTCGTCTAGACGCTCAATCAACGCATCTTGAACTTGCTGACGTTCTTCATCTGTGAAGTAGCCGTGTAGCCAGTCGTAACCCCAAGCCATAGCCGCGATAACACGGAAAGCCGCTTCATCGTTATAGCCACGAGAAGTCACACCTTCAGGATCGTACGTAGACAGTTTTAGAGTCCAAGCTTTTGCATTCGCAATTAGCGCTTCGTCTTCTTTTACCACACCAGCAATCGCTAGGTTACGTGTCGCGTTCAGTGCCATTTGGCAATCAACGTACATTTGACGCCAGTAAGGACGCCATAAAGAAGCTTTGCCTACTGTTTCCGCAGGGTACGCTTGAGGCTCTTCGAAAGGTGCTGTCTCAAGGAACTTAACGGTAGAGTTGTTGTAGAAATCATCAAACATGCAGTGAGCTTCATCAGCTTTCACTTTTGCTTTAAATTCTTGTAGCTGATCTGCTTGAACAAGAAGACGTGGACGTGCTTCGCTCAAGTTGTCTAGGAATGATAGGTCGAAGTCACGTTTTTGTACTTCGATAGGGAGTAGGTCTACAAGATTACCTGCTGAAGTGTCATTCTCCAGCTTCATCTTCCTGATTGCATCAAGAGATTTTTGGTCGCTCATTCTAACTCACTTATATTCAAGTTGACTGAAAGGAATTAGTAATAATATACGTCTTATTGTAGGACAATTAAATCTGTTTCGATTCGATTGAACACTTTTTTACAGTTTTCGTGATTTAGGTCAGATATCTTTCACCTGACGGTTTTCCCGTTTTGCAGAACAAAAAAATGCGACGCCCTTTCGAGTCGTCGCATTCTATTATAAACGTTTTCTATGTATTAGCTTTCGGTTACCGTTTTCGCTTGCTTGCCGCCGTCATCGACCGCTTTAACAAGTAGCACACCAACACCACCAACAATCACACCACATAAGATGAAGACTAGACGTCCCCACATTGGGTTAGTTAGTAGAGCCATTAGCATAATACCCACACCTGCTACTGCAATCAGTTTACCAAGCATTTCACGCTGCTTGTTATCCAGTACTTTCTGCTCTGCAGACTCAGCGACTAACGGAGTAGATAGGTTACCGAAGAACTTATCAACGTCTGCTTGACGCTTCTCAGACAGTGGTTTGTAGAACAATGTCGATAGGATGAAGAAGCCACCTGTTAGTGTAATGTGGCCAATTAGACCAATCGCAACTTTAACATCAGACCATTCACGGCTCGTTAACTCTTCAAGACCGAATACAGATGACACCATTTCAGCGTTTACAACGAAACCTACGTAGTAAGATACAAGGCCACCCACTACTAGCGTACCCCAACCTGCCCAGTCTGGAGTCTTCTTAATGAAGAAGCCTAAGAATGCAGGGATTGTCATTGGGAAGCCGATTAGAGCACCAACGTACATCATTGTATCGAACAGGCTCAAACCTTTAAGCGAGTTAATGAACTGAGCGATAAGGATGATAGCGATACCGAAGACTGCAGAAGTAATCTTAGAAACCGTTACTAGCTCTTTCTCACTTGCGTTGCCTTTACGAACAATAGTTTCGTAGAAGTTCTTAACAAAGATACCTGAGTTACGGTTTAGACCTGAGTCCATAGAAGACATTGTCGCTGCAAACATCGCCGCAACTAGAAGGCCTACCATACCTGCTGGCATGTACTCTTGTACGAAGTATAGGTATGCAAAGTCACCTGCTTTCTTACCAGCTTCTGGGTAAGCAGCTGCTAGGTCGACACCTTGACCAGCGATGTACCAAGAAGGCATGAACCAAATGAATACACCACAAAGCATTAGCACACATGCAAGCAGTGCTGCTTTCTTAGCATTCTTTGAGTCTTTAGCCGCTAGGTAACGGTAAGAGTTAAGCATGTTGTTCGTAATAGAGAATTGCTTCACGAAGATGAAGAATGCCCAGATGCTGAAGATGCTTAGGTAGTTGATGTTGTTACCAGAAAGGAATGAACCGCCTTCTGCTACAGGGAAGTTATTAACGATTTCGCCAATACCGCCGCCTTGTACAACCGCAACAACAGCACATGTAACCGTAACTGCCATGATGATAACCATCTGCATAAAATCAGATGCGATAACTGCCCATGAACCGCCCGTTACTGACATAGCTAATACTACTAGACCAGTAATCCAGATAGTCGCTGTCATGTCGAAGCCGAAGATACCAGAAGCGATGATTGCTAATGCGTTTAACCATACACCTGCAGAAACCACACTATTTGGCATTGAAGACCAAGTGAACACTTGTTCGTTAGTCGCACCAAAACGCATACGGATTGCTTCAATTACCGTCACTACACGTAGTTGACGGAACTTAGGTGCGAAGTATGCGAAGTTCATGAAGTAACCAAAAGCATTGGCGATAAAGATAACCGCTACGGCAAAACCATCGTTATACGCTTTACCTGCCGCACCGGTGAATGTCCATGCACTAAACTGGGTCATAAAGGCGGTTGCACCAACCATCCACCACAGCATATTACCGCCCCCGCGGAAGTAATCACTGGTGGTACTAGTAAATGTCCTAAACATCCAACCTATCGCAATCAAGAATAGGAAATAAATGCCGACAATAATCGTGTTGAGTTCCATCGTGTATCCTTTGTCCGTTGTAATTTGTTACGAGAACTATAGGAAATCTCAAACCTTATTTGTAGTACAATAATCCAAATAAGTGATGGTGATCTTATTTTGATTGATTAAGTTAATTATATATATGACATAGGATGGAATATAGCCAATACATTAAGGCAATTACTGGGGTTTGAGGTAAAAACATGAGAAATCAAACCACAAGAGCACCCACCCCATAAAAATCAATCACTTACGAAAAAGTGAGACTTTGCACACTTATTAACAAATACAACCAAACACATATAAATATAAAATTCTCAAAAATAATAAAAGCCAAATTAGAACTGAATTACCCTCATTTATCACACAATAAACCAGTATTTCCTATCAATTGAGAGCGAATAATTTCATTAGAATTCTACGTAAATTAATCAATATAGAAGCGGCATATCTTGTTGAGATAGTGATGAATTCAAAATACAAAAAATGAAAAATCATAAATGATGCATCATTATTTTTTAGGGAGCTCAAGTGTCTAAGACACGTATCTCGGGCGCAATATTCTTTTAATTGCGATGCTAAAGAACTACCGCTAGACGTATACAAGGAAGAATTGACTTAAGAAAGAGTTAATCGGGAATGAACCAAAACAGTGCTATACATGGTGCAACACGCTTCCCAAAAACAAAAAATCACGCACTTGGCATACCTGTTTAACTGGTTTTGATGAACCTATAAATAGTTCATCGGGACGTTTACTTAGTTCACATGAAAGTTCAAAACCGCGTTTAGCTTGCAGTTGCTAAACGGTCGTTAGCGTCTTGTAGGAGAGCCGCTGACATGTGCGTATTTATCCCGTATTTTTTAGGGCGTTCTATTATCAAGCTAAAATAAAACTGGATCCGGATCTGTATCCATTCATACCCAGTTCATAAAAAGACCAGAATCACACTATTTCCGACATAATATGGTTAAAACAAGATCGAAGTCTTGTTAGAAGACTTTCACTTGTGACCGCTCCCCACTTCCAAGCTTTCGTTAATTGAAGAATTATTGTCATACAATATTCTATATTCATCTACCAAACGTAAGGACATGCGGCATGCGCTCAATGAAAGATATCACTCAAGACGCGATCGACATCGTAAAACCCGCTATCGACAAGCTGTTTGAAAGAACAAATCGAAAAGAACTGCATATTGTCGTTATGAATCCACACCTTAAGCCTTGGGAATCCTCTTTTGAAGACGCCATTCTATACGAGGAATCGTTAGGAGATCCTGATAACTGGACAATCAAATTTGATCACCTTGCCCGTAAGAAAGCACAACAAGCGTGGCGAGAATCGACAAGCAATCTAACACTGCATTCCCAACACCCATCTTCACTACGTGACGAAGACTTACTGTTTTATGGTTCGTTTGTTTACGGAAATGTGGTTGTTGCCTGCAGTGGCGTACAACAATGGTATGACATGCTGATAAGTGGCTGGATAGCAGTAGCTATTGAACAGCTAGCAATGCACGAGTACCAAACAGAAAAAGCAGAAAACCCTACAAAAACATATCGCTAATAATTAGAAACAGAAGGAACTTACTATGAGTAAATTATTGAAATCCATCATGCTGGCAGCCGGTATACTTGTTTCTGCAACGTCGATTGCAGCTGACTACCCGAGCAAGAATATTCGCTTAGTTGTCCCATTTGGCGCGGGCGGCGGTACCGATGCTGTTGGCCGTACCCTTGCAAATAGTGCGAAAGACATTTTAGGACAAAACATTTCAATCATGAACCGTACGGGTGGTGCTGGCGCCGTTGGTATGAGCTTTGGTGCTCAGCAGCGTGCTGATGGTTACACGTTAACAGTGGTAACACGTGAAATTGCTTCACTTCCTCAAATGGGTTTAATGCGTCATACCGCTGATGACTTTAGACTCATTCGTCTAGTTAACTTAGATCCTGCGGTCGTATTGGTTGCAGCTGATAGCCCATACAACACGATTAACGACCTGATTAAGGAAGCCAAAGAAAAACCAGGCAGCGTAAAATTCGCTTCAACCGCTGCGCCAAACTTCTACCTAATGTCTCTTGAAAAAGATCAAGGCATCAAACTAAACGCTATCCCTTACAACGGTGCATCAGAAGCAATTCCTGCTGTATTAGGCCATCACACAGACGTCACTATGGTTACTCCCGGTGAAGCTATCGCTCAGCTTCGTTCAGGCCAACTAAAAGCATTAGGTGTCATGTCTGAAGAGCGTATTCAATACATTCCAGATGTTCCGACTTTGAAAGAGCAAGGCATTGATGTAGTAACAGGTACATGGCGCGGTATTGGTGCTCCAAAAGATACACCTGATGCAGTAATCGAGAAGCTGGGTGCTGCATTTGATGAAGCAATGGCAAGTGAAGAGTTCAAATCTTTCATGGAGAAAGGTGCTATGACGATTCACAACCTTGATGACAAAGCCTTCACTGAATTTGTCGCAGAAGATACAAAATCACTGACTCAATTAATTCAATAACCTTTGTTCAGAGGCACAGCTTTATCCGTTGTGCCTCTGCTATTAGTTTGTACCTTTCCCTTGCTTTACTTTTTAGGGGTAAACTCCATGTCTAACGCTCACTCTAACTTAAACCGAAACGTCGTTTTCCCTTCTATCATCATTATCCTTAGCGCAATCGCTCTCGCGCTGATCACTCAATTTGATCGTCCGATGTACCAAGATGCAAGTGTCGATGCAAAATTCTTCCCGATGATGATTGTGATTGCCCAAATTGCTATCTGTATAGTTCTCATCATTCAACACAAGTTAAAAGGTGCCTCAGAACAACAAGAAGCGATGATAAGCAAGATGTCGATTTTCGGCGTTGCTTTTCTTATTGGCTACGCATTACTCATCAGTGTGGTTGGCTACCTTTACGCGAGTTTGATTGCATTTATGTTTTACCTCGTTTACTTCAAAGTGAAGAAGCCAATCTATTACGTTGTCGCCGTTGTCTTTGTTTTCGCGGTTTACTATCTATTTGGCGAGGTGTTCTACATCGCGCTTCCTGAAGCAACGTGGTCATAGGAGGTAATATGTTTGAATATCTAATCGATGGTCTCGCAACTGCAGTTAGCTTTGCAGTGCTTCCTGTCCTTGTTTTTGGCGTACTGGGAGGCGTTATTTTAGGCGCACTACCCGGCCTTACAGCGACAATGGGCGTGGCGATTCTCCTTCCATTTACCTTTGGTATGGAACCGACTTCAGCTCTTGTGATGTTAATTGGTGTATACATTGGTGGGATTTACGGTGGCTCAATTGCCGCAATTTTGCTTAAAACCCCGGGAACACCAGCTTCTGCAGCAAGTGTACTCGACGGTCACACGATGGCTGTTAGAGGACAAGCAGCAAGAGCATTAAGTATTTCTGCTGTTGCATCATTTATTGGCGGGCTATTAAGTACTATCGTCCTCATCGCGATTGCGCCTAAATTAGCGACCTTTGCACTGCGTTTTAATGCGCCAGAATATTTTGCACTCGCTCTGTTTGGTTTAACGATTATTGCGAGTGTTTCTTCAAACAACATTTTTAAAGGATTACTTGCGGGAACCATTGGATTATTGGTTTCAACTGTAGGACTCGACCCAATCAGCAGTGTGCCAAGATTTACTTTTGACATCATGGATCTTTACAGCGGAATCAATGTCATCCCTGTCTTGATTGGTTTATTCGCTCTGTCTGAGGCATTAAACCAACTAGAGAAGCTGTTCTCTGAGAAAAAAGTCGTTGCACCGAAATTTGACCACAAACTATTAAGTAAAAGTGACCTCAAAGAAATGCTACCAACGGCTGTAAAAAGTGGTTTGATGGGAACCACCATCGGTTCTGTACCGGGTGCTGGTGCTGATATTTCGGCATTCGTTTGTTACAACGAAGCAAAACGTTCATCGAAAAAACCAGAAGAATTTGGTAAAGGATCAGTTCGAGGTCTAGCAGCAGCCGAATCAGGAAACAACGGTGTAACGGGTGGTTCATTAGTTCCATTGTTAACACTAGGCGTTCCTGGGGATGCTGTAGCAGCGGTTCTTCTAGGCGCACTCATTGTTCAAGGTTTAACACCAGGGCCTCTGCTGTTTGCCCAAAACCCGGAAGTGGTTTATGGCGTATTCAGTTCGATGTTGGTTGCTAACCTTGTGATGCTAGTGATTGGTTTACTGGGAATTCGTTTCTTCTGCCGCATCATTGAAGTACCGAAGATCATCATGATTCCAATCATTGTCTTCCTTTCAATTGTTGGCGCTTACGCAATTAATAACTCAATGTTTGATGTGGGTATTGCAATCGGTTTCGGTCTACTTGGCTTTATCTTAACTAAACTGGATATTCCGTCTTCGCCAATTCTGCTTGCGATCATCTTAGGGCCAATGGCAGAAACAAACCTGAGGAAATCGCTGTTGATGTACGATGGCAGTTGGTCTTTCCTTTATGAGCGCCCTATTGCACTCGCGTTTATCTTGCTAGCTGTATTTTCTGTTTATTCAACGTTGAAAATGAAGAAAAAGCAGAAACAAAAGGAAACTGAGCAATATCCATAGTTGACTGTTTGTTCAATGGGTAACGGTTAACACATCGCATTTAGCTTGTGACTTATAACCAATAACCAATAACCAATAACATGAAAACACCAAAGCCAGAGACCTATGTCTCTGGCTTTTTAGTACACAATAAACAATCAATTCCTGTAAAAACAGACAATAAAAAGGGCATGCACTTGGCATACCCTTTTAAGTCGTTTATCCGAGCGTGATACTGTTCATCTCAATATGAAATTACTCATACACGCTCTATTCATTCCTATTACGCGGTCACCAGACGGTGGTTGGCGTCTTGCAAATGAGCAGCCGACATTGTACGTGCTTTTTCACTGTCACCAGCCATAATCGCTTCATAAATCCTTCGGTGTTCATTGATACATGTACTGCCCTCTTCAGAAGAGTGCACAATAAAGTTAACAAACATGGTAGTCAGAATATTGCCAAATGGCAGGTAGAAATCGTTACCTGTCGCATTAAAGATCAAGCTGTGGAAACGAGTATCGATGTCTGTCCAACGTTCTTGGTCAAACACTTCTGCATCGTCCACCTCAACCATCTTCTGGAAGATCTCTGAAAGCTCAATACGTTGCTCAGCAGTCGCAAATTTTGCGGCTAATGCACACGCTTCTGGCTCAATAGCACGACGAAGGCCTAAAAACTGAGAACAGAATTGATCTATGTCGGTTAGACCATCCATCCATTCAATCAGTTGAGGATCAAGAAAGTTCCAGTATGCGCGGTCTACTACACGAGTGCCGATTTTCGGGCGGGACTCTAACAGACCTTTAGAAGTCAGTAGTTTGACTGCTTCACGTAGTGCCGTTCGGCTGATACCAAACTGTTCACACAACGCCATTTCACCAGGAATAATAGAACCTTGTGGCAGTTCACCAGACAAGATTCCACGAGCGATTTCACGTGCGACTTGCACGTGTAGGCTACGCTTCGAGCCCGAAATTGAATTAAAAGTGCTAACCATAAGTTCACTTATTTTATATGTTATGTTTATGTATTATTTAATGATGACTATAACAGTATTTCAACCTACAGCCAATTGAGTAAAATAAAAGCGAAGAACAGCCTGTTAATTTAACAAATTAATCAAACACTTAGAAAATACACACGCCCATCCAACCAGAAATATTATGTTACATCATTCATAAATCCGTCATCAAAAAGCAGCGGTTCTGTCATCGTCGATTCCTATACTCCCTTCCCAACAGATAACTCAATTGGACTGAAATAATGAAACCGACAAAAACAAATCTCACGCTTAAGAGCGCTATTACTGCTGCGCTGATTTTTTCTGGTTCTGCATTAGCAATGGATACACGATACGAAGATCGCTCTGGTAACTTAGTCGCCGATGTTCCTCAAGATCAATCACAATGGGTTGACCCAAACACGCTAATTTTCGCTTATACGCCAGTTGAAGATCCTGCAGTATACGCTGATGTGTGGAGCGAGTTTTTGAGCCACCTTGAAAAAACCACAGAAAAGACGGTTCGTTTCTTTCCTGTTCAAAATAACGCTGCTCAAATTGAAGCAATGCGTTCAGGTCGTCTACATATTGCAGGTTTCAACACAGGTTCGACACCACTAGCGGTTAACTGTGCAGGCTTTGCCCCATTCACAATGATGGCTGCAGAAGATGGTTCTTTCGGTTACGAAATGGAAATCATCACTTACCCTGGTTCTGGTATTGAGAAAGTAGAAGACTTAAAAGATAAAAACCTAGCGTTCACATCACAAACGTCTAACTCTGGCTTCAAAGCACCTTCTGCAATTCTGGATGCTGAATACCAACTTCAACCTGACCGAGATTTTAAACCTGCATTCTCTGGCGCACACGATAACTCTATTTTAGGTGTGGCGCACAAAGATTACGACGCAGCAGCCGTCGCTAACTCAGTATTGAACCGTATGCTTTCACGCGAAGTTGTGAAAGAAGGTCAAATCAAGAGCATCTACAAATCTCAAACCTTCCCAACAACAGCTTACGGTACTGCACACAACCTGACGCCAGAGTTGCAAGAGAAGATTCAAAAAGCCTTCTTCACTTTCGACTGGGAAGGCACAAAGCTTCAAGAAGAATTCGAGCGTAACGGCGAAGCGAAATTTGTTCCAATCACTTACCAAGAGCACTGGGAAGTAATTCGTACTATCGATACAGCAAACAAAGTGTCTTACACGTGTAGCTAAGTTCAAACGAACTAAAAAGCCAATCACACACTGATTAAACTAACTGCAGGAATACGTGCCTGCAGTTATTCACCACTCTTTCCGGTTTGCTCTCCTCGTCTGCCTCTGGCGAACTCTTAGTACACCGTCCTTATAGGAATTTTATGTCGACTCTTACCCTTAAAGGGCTTACCAAGCACTATTCAAGTTCTGACAAAGCCCTAACTAACGTCAGCTTATCAGTAAATGCTGGCGAAGTTGTTGGATTAATTGGCCCATCTGGTGCGGGTAAATCAACGCTTATTCGTTGTATTAACCGACTTACTGAGCCCACTAGCGGCGAAGTTATCTTTTCCAATACCAACCTCGAAACGCTTTCTAAGAGACAACTTAGGCAATCACGCCGTGAGATTGGGATGATCTTCCAAGAGTACGCACTGATTGAACGTTTGACGGTTATGGAAAACGTACTTTCAGGTCGTTTAGGGTACGTGAATTTCTGGCAAAGCTTTACTCGTCGTTTCCCAGAATCAGATATCCAAGCCGCTTATGGCCTACTAGACCGCGTTGGATTATTGGAACACGCCAATAAAAGAGCCGATGCTCTGTCGGGCGGTCAGCGCCAACGTGTAGGTATAGCTCGCGCACTCGCTCAAAAGCCGAAATTGCTGTTGATTGATGAGCCAACGGCCGCACTCGACCCACGTACTGCTCGCCAGATCATGCGATTGATCAGCGAGATTTGTTCAGAGCAACAGCTCCCAGCCATCATCAATATTCACGACGTTCAGTTAGCAAAACAGTTTGTTGACCGCGTTATCGGCCTAAATGCAGGCTGTGTTGTATTTGATGACAAACCAACTCTGCTCACTGAAGATGTATTGACACAGATCTACGGTGAAGAAGATTGGAGTCAACAGGTAGAAGAAGAGGAAGATGACCTGAACATCACGAATCCTCGCTTGTCAGAGGCAACAGTATGATTCAGTCATATCCAAAACAATGGACCAAGCCGCCACTGATTTCCAACCCATGGCTGCGTTGGAGTTTGATCATCATTGTTGCGGTGTACTTATACCTTGCAACCCAGTCGGTACATATAAACTGGACTCGAATTTACGAAGGCAGCGAACGCGGCTGGCAGTTCATTTTGGCTTTCATGAACCCTGATTTTGGTGGCCGTTGGAACAACATCTCACAAGGTTTGATTGAGAGCTTAACCATGACGCTCACATCAACCGTGGCAGGTGTCATTCTTTCAATCCCATTTGGGTTAGGCGCGGCCAAAAACCTAGCCCCAACTCCCGTTTACCTATTCTGTCGTGCGTTTATTTCTATCGCGCGTAGTTTACAAGAGATCATCGTAGCGATTCTGTGTGTGGCTTTGTTTGGCTTTGGTACGTTTGCTGGTTTTGTCACGCTCACCTTCGCGACCATCGGCTTTCTCGCAAAACTGTTTGCCGATGAGATTGAAGCCATTGACCCAGCACCACTCACCGCAATGCGTGCAACGGGCGCAAGCTGGTTACAACAGGTGAACTACGCAATTCAAGCACAGGTGATGCCACGCTTTATCGGGCTTTCGATGTACCGACTCGACATCAACTTTCGTGAGTCTGCTGTGATTGGCATTGTTGGCGCAGGTGGTATCGGCGCAACATTGAATACAGCTATGGACCGTTACGAATACAGCGCAACAGCCGCTATTCTATTGATTATTATCGTGATCGTGATGATGTGTGAATACCTATCAACCATCATCCGCAAACATGTACAGTAAGGAACGACGAATGAGTACGCTAAATGACACCTCTACAAGCTCTATGAATCGTACCCAATGGCAGCGTTACGACAGTAAACAGAGCCTAATGCTCTGGCTTGGTTGGCTTTGCTTTGTTGCCCTAACGGTTTTTGCATGGCAAATCATGAACAAAGACACGATTTGGTACTTTGTGACTGATTCACCCAACCAACTTGCTGACATCTCGTCACGTATGTGGCCACCAAGATGGAGCTACTTGGAGTCACTTTGGAGCCCGTTGTGGGACACGATTAACATCGCGACACTTGGCACATTGTTAGGGATCGTACTGGCGTTTCCGGTTGCGTTCTTAGCTGCACGTAACACGACACCAAGCATGACGTTTATCAGACCTATTGCGCTGTTTATCATCGCAGCAAGTCGTTCAATTAATTCGTTAATTTGGGCTCTGCTATTAGTGGCGATCATCGGCCCAGGTTTGTTGGCGGGTATTGTCGCAATTGCCCTACGCTCGATCGGTTTCGTGGCTAAGTTGATGTACGAAGCAATTGAAGAAGTGAACGCAACACAAATGTCGGCGATTCAATCGACGGGCGCATCTCCGCTGCAAGTGTTGAACTACGGTATTCTTCCTCAAGTGATGCCAAGTTTCATCGGCACGAGTCTGTTCCGTTGGGACATCAATATTCGTGAATCTACAGTATTAGGCTTGGTCGGCGCAGGCGGTATCGGTTTGAAACTACAAGAGTCGATGGCGATGTTGGCATGGCCTCAAGTGACTGTGATCTTCTGCGCGATTCTCGTGACAGTTATCTTCTCTGAATGGTTGGCTGCCAAAGCACGAAAAGCCCTAATCTAAATAATAAAAGCAACGTTAACTAGTTGGTTAGCTAGTCAATAAGATCAAAGCCTACTCAGTGAGTAGGCTTTTCGTTTGTTAAGACTTTACAGACAAATTCGCGCTTAGAACCGTACTTCATTAACGACAGTCCCTACCCCTTCAATGGTCACACTTACTTGGTCTTTATCGGATAAAGCAAACGTTCTGCCCGGTGTGCCCATAAAAATTAGGTCGCCCGGCTTGAGAGTAAAATAGTGACTCAAGTAGCTGACGACTTTTCGAGGCTTGTGAATCATGAACGAGGTATTTTCTTGCTGCACAACCTCGCCGTTAACGCGTGTGGTCAGTTGCACCTTGTTATAATCGACACCACGAACAATCGTATTACCAACTGGGCCAAAGCCGTCGGATGCTTTCGCTCGAAGCCATTGTAAATCCGTACCTTGCCAGCTTCTTTCTGTAATATCGTTACCCACAGTGACACCAAAGATCGCTTGTTCCGCTTCTTGTTCACTGGCTCGGCTCAACTCTTTACCAATCACAACCACCAACTCTCCTTCAAAATGAACGTTGTTCGCTTTCGGTGGCACTTGAATCACTTCGCCTGTGAGGGTTAAAGAAGAAGGAAGCTTAAGAAACATAGGGGGTGGCGCACCGGCAGGCGATGCTAGGTGGCTGGCGAAGTTCATGCCGACCGCAAACACCTTTTCAGGCTTGGTAGGCAATAATACTTCGACTGACTCAAGAGGAATCGAGGTTTTCGCGACTGAATAGTCACCGAAAATATCCCCGCTGATTGGCAACACAGAGTCTTTATCTAACTTCCCATAACTGATTTTGTCTTGATATTGATAACGCACGAATTTCTCGCTGCTGTCCTTAATTGCGGTTTCTGCATTGACATAAGCAGCGCTTGAAATCATCAATATCGCCATTAATCCCTTCATGCTTGATTCCCTTATCGATTAATCTCCAATCTAACTCTAGTCCACTATGGTTATCTTCGACTTATTCTAGTTCTCTTCGGCTCACTCTTGTTATCTTCGAGCAACTCTAATTACCCACGGTCAATTCCAGTACGTGTGAAAGATTGGATCTCAAATCGCAGACATAAAAAAACCGAGCAACTCGCAACGAGTTACTCGGTTTGACTTATTTCCGATATTCTTTGTCATCGACTTTAGTTTCGTTCAGTTACTTAGATGCGAACACCCTTACAACCGAACATGACATGGCGCTTCGTTCCCGCAAAGCACCATGTCAGCACACACCATCGTTAAAAGGTATGTGTGTTGATCATTTACAGTTGAGCAAATGATCCTTCCCACGAGTATGTCTCACCAGCAAACTCAACCGTGTGAGTTGCTTGCTGCTTATCTTCAGCTTGATTTGAAATACCGTAGTGGTAAGTGTTGCCAGATGTCGTTTGAATGCGCACAACAGTCCCGACACTGTTATGGCCAACAACAGACACTGATTTAACCAGACCACGAGCGCCTACAGAGGCTTCGATAGACTCGTTAAAGTAACCGTGTGTTTCCAATACAGAAGCAAACACATGGTTTTGACCAGACTGACGTAAGATGAACGCAGGCTCACTCTTAAGGTTGAAGTCTGGATCGTTAGCACCAGTGCGAGCAAAGATAACTTCGCTGCCCGCATTAGCGCTGGTTACTAGGCTGTAGTAGCTGCTGTCATGTAGCCAGCTTACTAGAGAACCTTCTTCGTTCACTTTGCCTGAAGCAACGTTCCATAAATGTTGGTAACCGTTGTCTTCACCTAACGGCTTAAGCGTTGTTTCCATGTTGTAATCGAAGTCAGTACGAATGATTTGACCAGAGTGGTGAACTGGTAAGTCGTACTGGTGCTCAGCGTCAGCTTCGATGCGGTAAACATCAATCACTAGCGGCTTCTCGAACTCAGGAAGTTCAGCAAGAATCACGCTGCGTTGCATGTCTACGCCTGTATAGTACTCAGAAATTGTGCCGCTCATGCCTTGCAAAGACTGGTCGTCTGCTACGAAGAAGTGCTTCTGACCAAACTTAGACTCAGCCAATGCTGTGTTGAAGTTATTCTGCGTTTTCTGATCAACCGTTACTGTGTTGTGAGCAACCGTCTGCTTACAGTAAGACTTGTTCTCTGGAATGTAACGACCACCAAACTTAGGCTCAACGTTTACCCAGCGACCGAAGCCGTAATCGTGCAGCACTTCGTGGCCACGGTTGAATACACTTAGGTGCAGTCCATCGTAGTGACCGTGGTCTAGCGCAGAGTGGTACTGGTGATCGCTGCCGTGTTGACCAAACCAGATCAACGCCATTGTGTCGTCGTCTTTCTCGTCACGGTGACGAAGGATGCTTACGCCGCCTTTTTCGCCTTCAGGGCCGTCCGTTACAAACAGGCTACCCCAGTTGAATGCTTTGATGTCGTCTGCTGCATCAACCGCATCAGACAGTGTTTTACCAGAAGCATGAACCCAAACATTTTTCTGGTGATCAGCCATACCAAGCAGAGTTTCAGTCTGCTCGTAACGGTGGTAACACACAGACGTAGCCATGATAACGCCTTCATCGTTGATAGAGATCGTCTTCGATGAATCGTTCAGAGCAGGCAATGTACCGTCTGGGAATACAGTTTTGAATACAGAGTAAGACGTTGTCTTGATTACTGAATCGTTAAATTCGTAAATACCAATTTCTGGCTGACGACGTTCAATCGCTTCTGCGAACAGGTAGATTGGACGTAGAGAGAAACGGTGGTAGTAAGGACCTTCCATGTAGTAGCCGTCTGGCGAGAATAGTTGGTCAAGTTGCGCTAGGAAACCGCCGCTTACTTTGTCCAATTTCAGGCCGTAAAGTGCTTTATCTACAGATTCTTGATCGTTGATCGCGTAACCACAGATACCTACTGCAGCCACTGCCCATAGGCCGTGGTTGTGTACGATATCGAAGTCGTGTGCGTAAGTAACAACGAACATTTCGATCATTTGCTTAAGAAGATCGTCTTCGATAAGGCGCTTCTGCTCTTCAGAGATAGTGTGGTAAATGCAGCTGTACGCACAAGAAGCGTAAAGCATCCACATGTTCTCGTTCAACGTTTGGTGGAACAGCTTACCCGGAGGGTTAGTGTCACGGCTTACGTTGCTTTCCAATGTTGGGTATACCGTCGCGTACGCAGTTAGCATATCAACGATGTAATCACGGTACTTTGTTTCCTCAGTGATAAGGAACAAACGACCCGCTAGATCCATATGGATGTAGTTTTGCTTGTGACGGTTGTGCTCGTAACCGCCGCCTTCACCGTGACCTGGTACTTCAATGCCAACTTCAGCCATGTAAGCGTCAGTTTGTTTAATGTCACGAGTTAATGCGTTACCTAAAAGGCTATCCTTGCCAAGTTCTTTACGAAGCTCTGTTGCTTCATCAAAGTTAAGTAAAAGTGGTTGATAGCTCATTATTATTTCCCCTGCTCTGCAGTGCTAAGTTCTTCTGAATTTGTTTCTTGTAGAGTTGTCTCTACTGAGTAGAAGCCTGTCCAGCTGTATACTTTGCCGTTCAGTTCTACCTTATGTTCAGTGCTGTCAGTCGCACCAAGTTGGTTGCTGATCATCACTGTCACATTTGATTTCTCTGTGCTGATTTCGACGACTGAACCTACATTTGTATGCGCTACAACCTTAATGTTTTTCACAACGCCGCGAGCATTGACTGATTGCTCGAACTCTTCGTTGAAGTAACCGTGCGTTTCTAGAACAGAAGCGAACAGTGTTGTTTCGCCCTTGCTACGTAGAATGAAAGCAGGCTCTGAACGTAGGTTGAAGCTTGGGTCGTTCGCGCCAGTGCGAGTAAAGATAACTTCAGCATTGTCGTTAGACGTTGCACTTAACCATGTGTAGTAGGTGTTGTTTTGTAGCCAGCTCACAAGTGCCGTGCCATTCACATCACCGCTTGCTACGTTCCATAGGTGTTGGTAACCGAAGTCACTACCCAGCGTGTTCAACTCTTTGTTCGCTTGGTATTCAAAGTTAGTACGAACAATCTGGCCGGCATATTGGTGTGAGTAGTCGTATTGGTGTTCGCCTTCGCCACCTTTATCAGAATCTAAGCGGTAAAGATCCAATAGTAGCGGAGATTCCAACTCTTCAAGATTTAGCATGAACACGCTGCGTTGCATGTCAAAACCTTGGTAGTGGTCGTTAGCAAACGCACTCATGCCGTTGATTTGCTCGTCTTCTACTTTGAAGAAGTGTGGTAAGCCGTGTACTGCGTCTGCACGTTCAACATCAAAGTTGTTCTGGCATTTTTCATCAATCGTTACTGCGTTGTGAGCAATAGTTTGACGAGCGTAAGATTTGTTTTCATCTAGGTAGCGGCCGCCAAATTTAGGCTCAACGTTGACCCAACGGCAGAAGCCGTATTCACGCAACACTTCTTGACCGCGGTTGAAGAAAGAAATACCTAGCGTATCAAAGTTACCGTGACCCATGCCGTGTTGGCCGTAGTTCATAACAAGTTGAGAAACGTCTCCTTTCTTGTCCTGCATACGGATAAATCCTTGCGCGCCGTTATGACCTTGAGGACCTTCGCTCAATTCAACACTTGGCCAGAAAGGCATGCCAATTTCTTTCTCTGCAGAAGCGGCTTCGTAAGCTTTAGACAGCTCAAGACCACATGGATGCATCCATACTGCGTCTTGAATCTTAGCCATACCCAGAATATTTTGGTCTACGCCGTTTTCAGAAGAGTAGTGCTTGCTGTAAACACTTACCGCAACCTGAACACCCATGTCTGTGATACCCATAGTACGAGAAGCATCATTCAGAGCCGGGAACTCACCGTTCGGGTAAGCCGTCGCAAGCATGGCTTGTACTGTGTTACCAATCACGCCGCCTTTGTAGTTGTAGATATCAACTTCAGGCATGTGTCTGTGGATCACTTCAGCGAACACACAAGTCGGGCGAATTGCGTAACGGTGGTAGTAAGGACCTTCCATGTAGTAGCCGGAAGGTGCAAACAGCTGAGAAACTTGCGCTAGGAAGCCACCAGTGTCGTTACGGTCAATGCCGTACACTGACATTTCAAGGTACTCACGCTTGCCTAAAGCAAGACCACAAATACCGACAGCAGCTACTGCCCAAATGCCGTGGTTGTGAATTCGGTCGAAGTCGTGTGCGTATTTAACCGTAAACATTTCTAACATTGGTTCAAAAATGCGAGACTCAATATTGTCACGTTGTTCTTGTGTTAGGGTTGAAGCAACACAAGAGTAAGCTAAGCTTGAGAACATTAACCAACAGTGTTCGTTCAGGATTTGGTGGAACAAACGACCTGTAGGGTTTGTGTTTTTCTGTACGTGGTAATCAAACGTTAGATATTTGTCAGCGTACTCTTCTAGTAATTCTGTAACAAAGTCAGCGTATTTTTGCTCTTTAGTGATCAAGAACATGCGACCAGCTAGGTTCATATATGTGTAATTTTGCTTATGGCGGTTGTGTTCGTAACCCCCAGCTTCACCATGACCTGGGACATCAATAGGTAGACGCATGAATGCTTCTAGGTCTTTCGCGTTCGCTGCAATGGTTTTGCCCATTAAGCTAGAACGGCCTACTTCAAGATGAAGCTGCTCGATTTCTGCTTCAGTCAACAATACTGGTTTAGTCGTCATATTCTTTGTCACCCTCAATAAAGAGTTTATCTGCTTAAACTTTGATTAAATTTTCAAACTCCATATAAAGTAATACAATATGAGCTTTAATCATACCTATTCGTGGCCAAATGATGAGTAGAGTCACATAATTAGCCGTAAGTCATTGATGTGGTTGACTAATGGAAAATATCAGTCATTTGTTAAGTTGTTGATTTATTTACGCTATATAAAGTATCACTTGATCAATATCACACAAATTTAGATATATTGTATTACAATTGGCCTCATTCCTTTATGATGAATGTAAGTTAAGTAACACTTAAAAGATTTAAACAGATTAGGAGATACACAATGAACTCTTTCTTTATCTTAGATGAAAACCCTTGGGAAGAACTTGGTGGCGGTATTAAGCGTAAAATCGTTGCTTACACTGACGATCTAATGGCTGTACACCTATGTTTTGACAAGGGCGCGATTGGTCACCCTCATACTCACGAAATTCACGATCAAATCGGTTACGTGGTTCGTGGCAGCTTCGAAGCTGAGATTGAAG
This sequence comes from Vibrio sp. ED004, assembly GCF_023206395.1. Lineage (NCBI taxonomy): Bacteria > Pseudomonadati > Pseudomonadota > Gammaproteobacteria > Vibrionales > Vibrionaceae > Vibrio > Vibrio sp. ED004. The sequence goes on from NZ_CP066149.1 coordinate 160,541, forward strand.
GTGAAAAGAAAGTACTTAAAGAAGGCGATGCTTACTTCGCTCGTAAACACATGATGCACGGTGCCGTTGCTCTAGAGCAAGACAGCATCCTTCTTGATATCTTCAACCCTGCGCGTGAAGATTTCCTAAAATAATTAATAGCGCAACCTCAGTTGCTAAGGTAAGCATATGAAATCATTAAACATCGCGGTCATTGGCGAGTGCATGGTTGAGCTACAAAAGAAACAAGACGGGCTTAAGCAGAGTTTTGGTGGCGATACACTGAATACAGCACTTTACCTGTCACGCTTAACAAAAGAGCAAGATATCCAAACAAGCTATGTAACAGCGTTAGGTACTGACCCATTCAGTACCGACATGTTGGAAAAGTGGCAAGCAGAAGGTATCGACACGAGCTTAATTGCTCAGCTTGATCACAAACAACCAGGGCTTTACTACATCGAGACCGATGAAACTGGTGAGCGTAGCTTCCACTACTGGCGTAGTGACGCTGCTGCGAAATTCATGTTTGATCAACAAGACACGCCTGCTCTACTTGATAAGCTATTCTCTTTTGACGCGGTTTACCTAAGTGGTATTACGCTTGCTATCTTGACAGAGAACGGACGCACGCAGCTATTCAACTTCTTAGACAAATTCAAAGCTCAAGGCGGCCAAGTATTCTTCGACAATAATTACCGTCCTAAACTTTGGGAAAGCCAACAAGAAGCGATTTCTTGGTACTTGAAAATGCTTAAGTACACCGACACAGCGTTACTGACGTTCGATGACGAGCAAGAGCTGTACGGCGACGAAAGCATTGAACAGTGTATTGCACGTACGTCTGAGTCTGGTGTGAAAGAGATCATCATTAAGCGCGGCGCGAAAGACTGCCTAGTGGTTGAAAGCCAAAGCGCTCAGTACGTTGCTCCAAACCCAGTAGACAACATTGTTGATACTACAGCGGCTGGCGACTCGTTCAGCGCAGGCTTCTTAGCTAAGCGTTTAAGCGGTGGCAATGCACGTGATGCAGCATTGGCAGGTCATATTGTGGCAGGAACTGTGATTCAGCATCCAGGTGCTATCATTCCTCTAGAAGCAACGCCAGATCTGTCTCTATAATTACGCACTTTAACTATTAATCAAGGGTTTGCTTAGTTGAAAGCAAGCCCACATTTAACGTGAGAAAGAATTCATGACTACATTAAATGAACAACTAGCAAACCTAAAAGTAATCCCTGTAATCGCGATCAACCGTGCTGAAGACGCTATCCCTTTAGGTAAAGCTCTTGTTGAAAACGGCATGCCATGTGCAGAAATCACGCTACGCACAGAATGTGCAATCGAAGCGATTCGCATCATGCGTAAAGAGTTCCCAGACATGCTAATCGGTTCAGGTACTGTGCTGACTAACGAGCAAGTTGACGCATCTATCGAAGCTGGTGTTGATTTCATCGTAAGCCCAGGTTTTAACCCTCGTACTGTTCAATACTGTATCGACAAAGGTGTTGCAATCGTACCGGGTGTAAACAACCCAAGCCTAGTTGAGCAAGCAATGGAAATGGGCCTTCGCACGCTGAAGTTCTTCCCTGCTGAGCCTTCTGGCGGCACTGGTATGCTTAAAGCACTGACAGCGGTTTACCCTGTTAAATTTATGCCTACTGGCGGCGTAAGCTTGAAGAATGTAGATGAATACCTATCGATCCCTTCTGTTCTTGCGTGTGGCGGTACTTGGATGGTTCCAACTAACCTTATCGACGAAGGTAAGTGGGACGAACTAGGTAAGCTTGTTCGTGACGCTGTTGATCACGTTAACGCTTAATCTGTTTTAGATTTAGTGATGAAGCCTCACTTCGGTGGGGCTTTTTGTTATCTGCCGTTTATCGCACCGACTAGCAGTAATACCCATCGTGGTAAATAGCTGGTCACCCTAACTTGCTAAAACGCCCGATAACTGCGTTAGAACTTTTGATTGTAGAATAACTACTTATCGAAAATTTCTGCCTTTTTCTCAAGCCTTTTCCCTACGCTATTTTTGATCACTTACTTACTGTGATTGGTATAAGACACTCTCAATCGACTTTCTGTTTACCCACACATTCTATCACCTTTATCTCTATGGCTTCGTACAGGTCCGTGACTAAGACAAGCAAGAGCGTAGTGATGTGAGTTTTCAATCAACGTCAGCACGCATCTGGCTGAGCGTTACTGGCGTATCTACGTCTATCACCCCTTATCCAAAAATGTTCCTTTTCAATACATCACCAAACATCTCGCATAGCATGTACAGAAGGTAACAATAGACAAAGTGAGCCGAAAAATGTGTCCCGTTGTACAGTTTAACGCCCACTCACTGACAAAAATTCCAAATATGTGCCTCTCTAGTTCGAAAAAGTAGTAAATAGCATAGAAAGGCTACATAGCCGCAGACAAACAAAAAATAGCGAAGTGAAAACAATAGGCTACTCTTGAACTCCCAATTAGGAATCTTCAAGTATAGCGTTGTAAATTAACGTGAACCTAGTCGCACAATACACTAATTTGTAGCATATTTGTTACGGTTATAATTAAAATCTTATAGATAAGAGAAAGTAAGCGATTTTTCTTATATTGTAATACATATGAACATTTAACCTTCAATTTATTTCACAACAAAAATAAATTCCACGCACAATTAATATCCATTAAAACAACAACTTAAAAGATTTTTCAGTATTCAGTAAAAAATCAATGCGACCTAGATCATACTAAAGACATATTGTAGTACAAATAAACCTTGAGGCGAGTTAATCTAAGCCCAGTTAATTATGATATTTAAAAGGCTGAAAAGATGACTATTGATACTTTTGTTGTTCTCGCCTACTTCTTCTTTTTAATCGCTATTGGTTGGATGTTCCGTAAGTTCACCACGTCAACTAGTGATTATTTCAGAGGGGGCGGCAAAATGTTGTGGTGGATGGTTGGTGCAACTGCCTTCATGACACAGTTTTCAGCATGGACGTTTACAGGTGCCGCAGGACGCGCGTTCAATGACGGTTTCGTTATTGTAATCCTATTCTTAGCCAATGCTTTTGGCTACTTCATGAACTATATGTACTTCGCTCCAAAGTTCCGCCAACTTCGTGTGGTAACAGCGATCGAAGCTATTCGTCAGCGCTTTGGTAAAACGTCTGAACAGTTCTTCACATGGGCAGGTATGCCGGACAGCCTTATCTCTGCAGGTATCTGGCTAAACGGTCTAGCTATCTTTGTAGCAGCGGTATTCAACATCCCAATGGAAGCAACCATTGTGGTAACGGGTATGGTTCTAGTATTGATGGCAGTAACGGGCGGCTCTTGGGCGGTTGTTGCTTCTGACTTTATGCAAATGCTTGTAATCATGGCCGTGACAATCACTTGTGCGGTAGCAGCTTACTTCCACGGTGGCGGCTTAACTAACATCGTTGCTAACTTCGACGGCGACTTCATGTTAGGTAACAACCTAAACTACGTGAGCATCTTCATCCTTTGGGTTGTATTCATCTTCGTGAAGCAGTTCGGTGTAATGAACAACAGCATCAACGCTTACCGTTACCTATGTGCAAAAGACAGTGAAAACGCACGTAAAGCGGCAGGCCTAGCATGTATCCTTATGGTTGTTGGTCCACTAATTTGGTTCCTACCACCTTGGTACGTAAGTGCATTCATGCCTGAGTTTGCTGAGCAATACACATCAATGGGCGACAAAGCCGGTGATGCTGCTTACCTAGCATTCGTACAGAACGTAATGCCAGCAGGTATGGTTGGTCTTCTTATGTCAGCAATGTTCGCTGCAACGATGTCTTCTATGGATTCAGGTTTGAACCGTAATGCTGGTATCTTTGTAATGAACTTCTACAGCCCAGTTCTTCGTCAAAACGCGACTCAGAAAGAGCTGGTTATTGTAAGTAAGCTAACGACTATCATGATGGGTGTAATCATCATCGCGATTGGTCTGTTCATTAACTCTCTACGTCACTTAAGCTTGTTCGATATCGTGATGAACGTAGGTGCGTTGATTGGCTTCCCAATGCTTATCCCTGTACTACTAGGTATGTGGATTCGTAAGACACCTGACTGGGCTGGTTGGTCTACTCTAGTGGTTGGTGGTTTCGTTTCTTACATCTTCGGTATCTCTCTTCAAGCAGAAGACATCGAGAACCTATTTGGTCTAGAAACAGCACTTACTGGCCGTGAATGGAGCGACTTGAAAGTTGGTCTAAGCTTAGCAGCTCACGTAGTGTTCACTGGTGGTTACTTCATCATGACTTCTCGCTTCTACAAAGGCCTAACGCCAGAGCGTGAGAAAGAAGTTGACCAACTATTCACTAACTGGAACACGCCGCTAGTAGCGGAAGGTGAAGAGCAACAAAACCTAGATACTAAACAGCGTTCAATGCTTGGTAAGCTTATCAGCACAGCAGGTTTCGGTATCCTAGCAATGGCTCTGATTCCAAACGAACCGACAGGACGCTTGTTGTTCCTACTATGTGGTTCGATGGTACTCACCGTTGGTATCCTACTGGTTAACGCATCTAAGGCTCCAGCTAAGATGAACAACGAGTCAGTTGCTAAGTAGCTAAACGCTAAACGCTAAACGCTAAATAAGCATCTAACACGTTAAACCAATAATGAAGCCCATGTTATTCGATAGCATGGGCTTTTTGTTTGCATCTCTACTTAACTGTCGCTCTTGCTCTAAGTGACACTTTGATAAGTGATATCCCCTTCCCCAAACCCTTCAATTTCGTCAGTCAAAGGGCTCGTTCAAGCAGTTTTTTTTATCCTGACTAATCGAAACCCCACTTTATTTTTAACTTTCCAATGGTTTGATCTCTTTCTGCTTTTCTTTCTGTTACTTTTAACAACTAGACAAACACAACAGATAATTACAATGAAAAAAACATCACTATTACTTGCTTCCATTGCTCTGGCACTTTCTGGTGTCGCACAAGCTGACCAGCTAGAAGACATTCAAAAATCAGGAACCCTGCGTGTGGGAACCACAGGCGACTACAAGCCTTTCTCTTACTTCGACGGTAAAACCTACTCTGGCTATGACATCGATGTCGCACAGCACATTGCAGAGCAGCTAGGTGTCGAATTACAGATTGTTCGTACCACATGGAAAGATCTACTGACCGACCTCGACAGCGATAAATACGACATCGCGATGGGTGGTATTACGCGCAAAATGCAACGCCAGTTAAACGCAGAACAAACTCAGGGTTACATGACCTTTGGTAAATGTTTCTTAGTTGCGAAAGGTAAAGCAGAGCAGTACGACAGCATTGAGAAAGTAAATCTGTCTTCGGTTCGTGTGGGCGTGAATATTGGCGGCACTAACGAGATGTTTGCAGATGCTAACTTGCAGAACGCAAGCTTCACACGTTACGAAAACAACCTAGACGTTCCGCAAGCCGTTGCGGAAGGCAAAGTTGATGTGATGGTGACAGAAACTCCGGAAGGTCTGTTCTATCAAGTAACGGACGAGCGCCTTGAAGCAGCTCGCTGTGAAACGCCGTTCACTAACAGCCAATTCGGTTACTTGATTCCTAAAGGTGAGCAGCGCTTTTTGAACACAGTGAACTTCATTATGGATGAGATGAAATTGAAAGGCGTTGAAGAAGAGTTTCTGATCCACAACTCTCTGAAATAATCTTCTATCGTTCTAGATAAAAAAAATAGGCCAGCATTGCTGGCCTATTTCGTTTTGGTTTCATGGTTCGCGTTAACCGTGGGTGATCACATTCTGCTGTACTAATGCATCCAGAATGTCTGACGGCATTGTGCCACTTAAAGTTAGCTGTGGCGCAAGGTCTTCAACCACGATCACTTGCTCTGTGGTTCCTATACCATCAGGGTTGATCGTAAGCTCAATATCATCCCCTTCCACTTTCGCATCTATCTGTTGTAGCAATGCAGTCATGTCTGGAGGTGAATTCTTAAGCTCTGGCAAGACTTCGCGCAAGTCAATACTGTCCCCTTCAGACAAATCAAAGTCGGTAATCGTATCTTCAACACCATCTTCGATGTTCAGCCACACGAACGAATCCATACCATCGCCACCGGTTAGAATATCTGAACCGCCGCCGCCAATGAGCGTATCGTCACCAGCACCACCTTCCAGTCGGTCATTACCTGAACCACCCGTTAAGTCAGTCGCATTAGCACCAGCCAGTAACTGAACATCATCGGTTTCCGAAGCCAAGTTGATATCAACCGCATTCGACACAATGTTCAAGTTCAGGTCAATCGATGCAGAGGTCGCTGTATCGTTGTTGTCAGTCTCTTCAGAAACTGCCTCAACTTTCAGTGTGTAGTTCCCTGGAGTTTGAGAAAGCCCAACCGCTTGCAAGCTGTCGATTGCATCCGCCGTTGCCACCCACACACCGCCGCCAAGATCCGTCACTGAACCCGCAGTACTGGTGATTTGAGCGCCAGCAGGCACATCACTAATATGCAGCGTTAGCTCTTCTGTAATGTCCGTTAAGGCCGCGATAATCCCAACTAAAGGAATACCACTCGCACTGACTGACTGACTCGCAGTAATGTTTCTCACGTAGTTAGTCGCACTATCGATAGACAGGGTTGGTGCATTCGCTACTGGCGTCACCGCGATGTTGTAAACCACAGGTGCTGTCTCTATCGCAATACCTGAAGGGTTGCCGCTGTCTTTGGCAGTGACTTCTAGGCCGATATTGTTGGTTGGAGCCAAGCTTGCATCAAGGTAAACCCCATTCGGGCTGGTCGGTGTGTCAATCAAGGCATTCAGATCGCTCAGCGTCCCTACTAACGTCACCGAACCACTATTGTCACCATTAACGGTCACACTAGTACCAGCAGGTAGTGATACTGAAAGCGTTCCGTAATCAACGGTCAGTGTTACTGTCATCAAGTCATTAGCAAAGCTATCGACATAATCAGGGTCACTGACAGTAATACCACTCAACAATTGACCGGCATCCTCATCAACGAGCGTGGTGACACTGTCACCATTAACAACAGGCGTATCGTTCGGAGCACCATCTGAAATCGTCAGTGTAACTGTCGAAGTGACAATATCACCGTCTTTATCTTCTGACGTCAGGGTAATAGTCTTAACGATATCCCCGCTTGACTGGTTAAGATTGCGGTTCGGTTCAAAGCGCACATAGCCTTGCAGGGTGACGTAAAGTGAGCCTTCAGCAACCACAAACTTCTGCTCACCAGGATCATTTTGGTCAAGCGTAAATACTGTACCATTGTCGTAATTGATTTGAGTGATGGTGGTACCGTCAGCACCTTCTTGATCAAGCACATTAACGGTCGTGATTATTGGCGTGCCAGCGGCTAAATCAGCGACAGTTGGCTCGAAAATATTTAAAGCTCCATCTTGCATTATTTGAACATCATCAGTCACCGTGATTTTCAGAACGATCTCGTGTGATTTATCTTGATCGAAATCTTCGGCCACGACAGAAAAGTTAAGGTCAATCGCGTTTTCATCCGCGCCATCAGGGTGCTTAAGTGGTTTAAACAACTCAAATTGATAACCGTTGTTTAAGGTATCAAAAATGATTTTAAACACAGGCTGATTACTGATGATCGTTTGTGCTACATAAGTAAAGGTTGTACCGCTTTGTGAAACAGGTAACCATTCTAAACTTTCCTCGTCAGAAACTAAGCTTGCGATGATTGAGTCTTCGTTAACAAGCTCATATTTCACAATGCCATCTGGACCTTCCGAGACATCGAATAGCCCATTAATAACGGTATCTTCAGACCGTTCAGAGCCAACGACAGAAAGGTCATTTTCGTCAACGGTTTCACTCAGGGAATGGGATCTGTTGATGGGCGATTGATCCATTACCTCGATTGGCAATCGATATTGCTTAGACTCATCGCCATCACCGTCAACGGCCACAACATCAAATGGTATTGTTAATGTATCGAGGTTACTCGGTGTCGTAGCGTGATTGAGAGGGCCAAGCAAGGTAAAGGTGTAAGCACCATCATCAGTCAATACTAAGGTGAAAATTGGCGTTCCATTTAGCTCAGTTACGGCTTGGTAGGTGGTCGTATTGGCAGCGTTGGTGGTCTCTATGATCTTAATCCCTTCATTCCCAGACGATAACGTTGCTTCCAGTGTTGAGATATTACGCAACTCGTAAGTTTCGACTTGATCTGCCCCTTCAGTTGTAATAAAGACTCCTTCAGCTCTATCGGATTCGAATAAATCATATAAACCAAATTCCTCAACGCTAAAGCTACTGAAGCCAGTTGTTTGTGTTTGAGTAATGATTGGAACATCATCGGTAATGGTCACCATAAGAGGCTTCATTGCTGAGTCAGTGTTGTCTTTGTCGACAACAATAACTGGTAGAGTGAATACTTGATCGTTGTTGCCTTGTACAGGCAGATGATCAAGCTCTTTTAACAAAGTGAATGTGTATTCGCCTAGTACCACACTATTAAAAGTGGTGGTAAAGATATCCGTTTGAACACCCCCACTTTCAACGAAACCAATATAGTTTCCGCTGTTGGCAGGATCTTCTTTGAGTTGAACAACTAAGCCGTCCGCTTTGAGATCGCCAGACTTGTTGAACTGAGTGGTATCAATACGGAAACGACTCACATCATCACTTCCCGCTGTGAAAGTAATGGTTTCAGTTTGGCTCACAGGTAAGCTCGGAGATGAGCCATCCATTAGATTCGCTTCTTCCAATGTAACCGTTGGTACCGTATCAATTACCGGTGGCACGCCATCTGAAATCGTCAGTGTCACTGTCGAAGTGACAATATCGCCGTCTTTATCTTCTGATGTCACGGTAATCGTCTTAACGATGTCACCACCAGAATGATTCAGATTTCGATTTAGCTCAAAGCGCACATCACCTTCAAGCGTGATAAACAACGAACCTTCTGTAAATACGAACTCTTGCTCACCAGTGTTGGTTTGCACCAGAGATTTTTCAGGCTGACTACCATAAGTAAATTTGGTGATGGTGGCGCCATCGGCACTTTGCGCTGGCATCACATCAAACGTCGTTTTGGTTGTCGTGCCCGAGCTTGGCTCTGTGATGCTAAGAGCTCCATCTTGCATTATTTGAACATCATCAGTCACCGTGATTTTCAGAACGATCTCGTCTGATTTATCTTGATCGAAATCTTCGGCCACGACAGAAAAGTTAAGGTCAATCGCGTTTTCATCCGAGCCATCAGGGTGCTTAAGTGGTTTAAACAACTCAAATTGATAACTGTTGTTTAAGGTATCAAAAATGATTTTAAACACAGGCTGGTTACTGGTGGCCGTTTGTGCTACATAAATGAAGGTTGTACCGCTTTGTGAAACAGGTAACCATTCTAAACTTTCCCCGTCAGAAACTAAGCTTGCGATGATTGAATCTTCGTTAACAAGCTCATATTTCACAATGCCATCTGGACCTTCATCGACGGTAAACAGCCCGTTAATAATGGTATCTTCGGATTGATCCGAACCAATCCCAATCAGATCGTCTTCATCGACAACCGTTTCACCAGTCGGAGCTATCATTACCGGTATATCGTCAATGACTTCAATTAGTAATTGATACTGATTTGAATCATCGCCATCACTGTCAACGGCAACAACATCAAATGGTATTGTTAATGTATCGAGGTTACTCGGTGTCGTAGCGTGATTGAGAGGGCCAAGCAAGGTAAAGGTGTAAGCACCATCACCAGTCAGCACTAAGGTGAAAATTGGCGTTCCACTTAGCTCAGTTACGGCTTGGTAGGTGGTCGTATTGGAAGCGTTGGTGGTCTCTATGATCTTAATCCCTTCATTCCCAGACGATAACGTTGCTTCCAGTGTTGAGATATTACGCAACTCGTAAGTTTCGACTTGATCTGCCCCTTCAGTCGTAATAAAGGCTCCTTCAGCTATATTAAATGGGAATACCTTATATAAACCAAATTCCCCAACGCTAAAGTTACTGAAACCAGTTGTTTGTGTTTGAGTAATGATTGGAACATCATCGGTAATGGTCACCATAAGAGGCTTCATTGCTGAGTCAGTGTTGTCTTTGTCGACAACAATAACTGGCAGAGTGAATACTTGATCGTTGTTGCCTTGTACAGGCAGATGATCAAGCTCTTTTAACAAAGTGAATGTGTATTCGCCTAGTACCACACTATTAAAAGTGGTGGTAAAGATATCCGTTTGAACACCCCCACTTTCAACGAAACCAATATAGTTTCCGCTGTTGGCAGGATCTTCTTTGAGTTGAACAACTAAGCCGTCCGCTTTGAGATCGCCAGACTTGTTGAACTGAGTGGTATCAATACGGAAATGACTCACATCATCACTTCCCGCTGTGAAAGTAATCGTTTCAGTTTGGCTCACTGGTAAGCTCGGAGATGAGCCATCCACGAGATTCGCTTCTTCCAATGCAACCGTTGGTACCCTATCAATTACCGGTGGCGCGCCATCTGAAATCGTCAGTGTCACTGTCGAAGTGACAATATCACCGTCTTTATCTTCTGACGTTAGGGTAATAGTCTTAACGATATCCCCGCTTGACTGGTTAAGATTGCGGTTCGGTTCAAAGCGCACATCGCCTTGCAGGGTGATGTAAAGTGAGCCTTCAGCAACCACAAACTTCTGCTCACCAGGGTTATTTTGGTCAAGCGTAAATACTGTGCCGTTGTCATAATTGATTTGAGTGATGGTGGTACCGTCGGCACCTTCTTGATCAAGCACATTAACGGTCGTGATTATTGGCGTGCCAGCGGCTAAATCAGCGACAGTTGGCTCGACAATATTTAGAGCTCCATCTTTCATTATTTGAACATCATCAGTCACCGTGATTTTCAGAACGATCTCGTGTGATTTATCTTGGTCAAAATCTTCGGCCACGACAGAAAAGTTAAGGTCAATCGCGTTTTCATCCGCGCCATCAGGGTGCTTAAGTGGTTTAAACAACTCAAATTGATAACCGTTGTTTAAGGTATCAAAAATGATTTTAAACACAGGTTGATTACTGGTGACCGTTTGTGCAAGATAAGTGAAGGTTGTACCGCTTTGTGAAACTGGTAACCATTCTAAACTTTCCCCGTCAGAAACTAAGCTTGCGATGATTGAGTCTTCGTTAACAAGCTCATATTTCACAATGTCATCTGGACCTTCCAACGAGGCATCGAATAACCCATTAATAACGGTATCTTCAGATTGTTCAGAGCCAACGACAGAAAGGTCATTTTCATCAACGGTTTCACTCAAAGAATACGAACTGAAGGTGGGCGATTGATCCATTACCTCGATTGGCAATCGATATTGCTTAGACTCATCGCCATCGCCATCAATAGCAACAACATCAAACGGTATTGTTAATCTATCGAGATTACTCGGTGAAGTAGCGTGATTGAGAGGACCACGCAAAGTAAACGTGTAAGCACCGTCACCAGTCAGCACTAAGGTGAAAATTGGCGTTCCACTTAGCTCGGTTACGCCTTGGTAAGTGGTCGTATTGGCAGCGTTGGTGGTCTCTATGATCTTAACCCCTTCATTCCCAGACGATAACGTTGCTTCCAGTGTTGAGATATTACGCAACTCGTAAGTTTCGACTTGATCAGCCCCTTCAGTCGTAATAAAGGCTCCTTCAACTATATCGTAAGGGAATAACTCATATAAACCAAATTCCTCAACGCTAAAGTCACTGTCACCAGTTGTTTGAGTAATGTTTGGAACATCATCGGTAATGGTCACCGTTAGCGGTTTCATCGCTGAGTCAGTGTTGTCTTTGTCGACAGCGATAACTGGCAATGTGAAGATTTGATCGTTATTACCCTGAACTGGAAGATGATCTAACTCTTCCAACAAGGTGAATGTGTATTCTCCTAAAACCACGCTGCTAAACGTGATGGTAAAGATATCCGTTTGAACACCTCCACTTTCAACGAAACCAATATAGGTTCCGCTGTTGGCTGGATCTTCTTTAAGCTGAACTACTAGGCCATCCGATTTCAAATCACCAGACGTGTTGAACTGAGTGGTATCAATACGGAAATGACTCACATCATCACTTCCCGCTGTGAAAGTAATGGTTTCAGTTTGGCTCACAGGTAAGCTCGGAGATGAGCCATCCACGAGATTCGCTTCTTCCAATGCAACCGTTGGTACCGTATCAATTACCGGTGGAGCACCATCTGAAATCGTCAGTGTCACGGTCGAAGTGACAATATCGCCGTCTTTATCTTCCGATGTCACCGTAATGGTTTTAACGATATCACCACCAGCATGATTCAGATTTCGATTTGGCTCAAAGCGCACATCACCTTCAAGCGTGATAAACAACGAACCTTCCGTAAATACAAACTCTTGCTCACTAGTGTTGGTTTGCACCAGAGACTCTTCAGGCTGACTACCATAAGTAAATTTGGTTATGGTGGCGCCATCAGCACTTTGCGCGGGCATCACATCAAATGTCGTTGTAGTAGGTGTACCCGTACTTGGTTCTGTGATGCTAAGAGCACCAGATTGCATCAATTGAGCATCATCACTGATAGTCACAGAAAGCGGTTTAGACGGTGAGATATCGCCATCGGTGTCTTGTGCATACACCGACAAGTCAAAACTGAGATCGTTGTTTCCTAATCCGTCGACATGATCCAAACGCTCTAACAAAGTAAACGTGTACTCACTCTGGTTGGTGTTATCAAATTCTAGGGTGAAGATAACTTTCTCAACACCTGAGCCATCCGTTGTGAACGCTATGTAATCACCTGAACCAGCAGGCTCTTCACGCAAGCTCAATTCAAGACCATCAGACTTCAATACACCACTGGTATTAAACAGCCCTACTTCGACGACAATCTTCTCGATGTCATCACTGCTTGCGAGTGAAGTAATGGTTTGGGTCACACTGACAGGGCTGCCACTCGGCGTTGAACCATCAGCCAGTAAGCTTTCAGACAAGCTAACGCTCGGAACGACATTCAAGGTTGGTCCATCACCATCAACGATAGTGAGTGTGACTGTTGAAGAAGACATATCCTTATCAAAATCAGAAGAAGTAAATTCAATCAGCTTAACAATGTCGCCTGCAGAGTGGTCAAGATTACGATTTGGTTCAAACCTTAAATCACCATCCAAAGTGACAAACAGCGAGCCTTCAGTGAAAACAAACTCCTGCTCACCGCTGATGCTTTGATCCAAAGTAATCGCAGATCCACCGTCATAGGTGAACTGTGTAATGGTTGCCCCATCAGCACCTGGCGTAGGCAAGACATCAACGGTCGAGGTAGTTGGTGTGCTAGTATTTGGCTCTGTGATGGTTAACGTGCCATCTTGCATTTGTTGGAGGTCATCTTGAATGGTGACAACAACATCACGCTTAACTGAGTCATCACCATCAGTATCAACCGCATAAACCGGCAAGTTGAAATTACGATTGTTATTAAGCGCGCCATCAAGGTGATCGAGTGCCTCAATCAGCTTGAAGGTGAACTGACCTTTGTTGACACTATCAAAATCAATGGTGAATACATTAGTTACATTACCGGCCCCATCATCAGTAAACCCGATGTAGTCACCAGGTGAAGCAGGATCTTCTTTTAGCTGAACAACAAGACCATTTGATTTCAGCACATCACCAGGATTGAATTCGTTGGTTGCAATTCTAAAGTGGCTTAAGTCATCACTACCCACGGTGTAGGTAATGGTTTGTGTTGAACTCACCGCAGAACCACTTGGCGTTGAGCCATCCGCTAGGTTCACTTCCGATAAGTTAACGCTAAGAACAACATCGATGACCGGGTCAATACCATCTTGGATCGTTAATGTGACATCCGCGGTATCAGTATCGTTGTCAAAGTCGCTGGTCGTTACAACAATCGTTCTAACAATATCACCCGCTGAATGATCTAAGTTTCGATTTGGCTCAAAACGAACTTCGCCTTCAATCGTGATGTACAGTAAACCATCGGTTACGGTAAACACCTGCTCTGTCGATACATTCGGGTCCAAGGTGACAGCAATACCACCATCGTAAATAAATTGAGTAACCTTTGCGCCATCAGCACTTTGAGTCGGCATAACATCAATGGTTGGCGTAGTTGGTGTGCCTGCCACGAGATCAGCCAGTGAAGGCTCAACAATATTCAATGACCCGTTTTGTACACCTTGTACATCATCGGTAATGGTCAATGTCATTGGTGACATCGCAGACTCATCACCATCGGTATCCACAGCTATAACAGGCATATCGAAGTTTAACGTGTTGTTGTGCAAGCCATCCGCATGGTCTAACGCTTCAAGCAGCGTAAACGTGTATTGCCCTAAATTGGTGGTTGAGAAACTGATCGTGAAGACGTTTGTTTCTACGTTAGCACCGTCTTTTACAAAGCCAATATAGTTCCCAGAGTTCGCTGGCTGCTCTTTAATCTCAACCTCTAATCCATTCGAGTTAAGAGCCCCCGAAGTATTGAACTGAGCAGGGTCAATTTTGAAATGACTAACATCATCACTACCCTCGGTATAGTTAATCACTTGAGTCATCGATACTGGGTTACCCGTTGGCCCAGAACCATCAGCCAGATCGACTTCAGAAAGACTCACGCCAGGGATGACGTTGATGATTGGTAGATCGCCATCCGTAATGGTTAGCGTTACTGTCGAAGTCACCACATCACTATCAGAGTCACTTGAAGTGACCACTATCGACTTAACGATATCCCCGCCCGAGTGATTAAGATCGCGGTTTGGTTCAAAGCGCACATCGCCTTGCAGCGTGATATAGAGCGAGCCTTCAGCAACCACAAACTTTTGCTCTCCCGTATTGCTCTGGTCAACCGTAAACACTGTACCATTATCGTAATTGATTTGGGTAATAGTTGTGCCATCAGCCCCTTCTTGATCAAGAACATTGACGGTCGTTGTTGTCGGCGTACCCGCTGCTAAATCAGCCACAGTCGGCTCTTCAATCGTAAACGCGCCATCTATCATGACTTGGATATCATCGGTAATCGTCACAGCAAGTGGCGACATTAGAGAATCATCGCCATCACTATCGACCGCGTACACTGGCAAGTTAAACGTTAGGTCGTTATTACCTTGAATTGGTGTGTGATCAATCGCTTCTATAAGCGTGAAGGTGTACTCACCTAAAGTCGTGCTGCTAAATGTAAGTGTAAAGACTGTGGTCTCGACATTTGAAGTGTCAGTGGTGAAGCCAATGTAGTTACCCGAACCTGCAGGCTCTTCTCGAATTTCAATCACTAAACCATCAGACTTCAGAGTACCGCCAGTATTAAACTCACTCGGCTCCAAACGGAATTTATCAACATCATCACTTTGGTTGGTAAAAGTGATGGTTTCTGTTTGGCTAACCGCACTACCACTTGGTGATGAGCCATCAACCAGATCCGCTTCTTTAAGTGATACACTCGGTACCGCATCGATAGTTGGGTTATCACCGTCGGTGATGGTCAGAGTAACCGTTGATGTTACTGGATCTTTATCGAAATCACTTGAGGTGACCTCTATCAACTTCACGATGTCTTCACTCAAGGAGTGGTCTAGGTTACGGTTTGGTTCAAATCGCACCTCACCTTGCAGCGTGATAAATAATTCACCCTCTGTGAAGCTGAATTGCTGCTCACCCGTGTCATTTTGGTCAAGCGTTCTAAGTTGGCCGTCATAGGTGAACTGAGTGATCGTCGCGCCATCAGCACTTTGATTTGGCATCACATCAATGGTGGTGGTTGTCACCGTGCCATCAGCAAGATTTGGTTCAACGATATCTAATGTGCCATCTTGCATGATTTGAATATCATCACCGATGGTTACACTTAACGGCGACATCACTGAATCATCACCGTCACTGTCTACCGCATAAACAGGTAGATCGAAGCTTAGATCGTTGTTATCTAAACCATCCACATGGTCTAACGCTTCAAGCAGAGTAAAGGTGTATTCACCCAACGTACTCGTAGAGAAGGCAATCGTGAACACTGGAACTTCAGTGCCCGAACCATTGGTAATAAAGCCGATGTAAGTACCCGGATTAGCCGAATCTTCTTTTATCTCAACTGCAAATCCGTTCGATTTAAGATCATCGTTAGTATTGAACTTCGTTGGTTCAATACGGAATTTTCAACATCATCACTTTGATTGGTGAACGAGATGGTTTGAGTTGAACTCACCGCACTTGCATTCGGAGCAGAACCGTCACTCAGATTCTTTTCTGACAGCGTAACGCTTGGCACTGTGTCAATGGTTGGAATATCACCATCGGTAATGGTCAGCGTGACGGTTGAGGTCTGCACATCGTTATCGGAGTCGCTAGACGTCACCACAATCGACTTCACGATGTCTTCGCTCAGTGTGTGGTCTAGGTTGCGATTTGGCTCAAAGCGCACTTCACCTTCAAGCGTGATGAACAACTCACCTTCCGTGAAACTAAACTGCTGTTCGCCATTATCATTTTGGTCCAGTGTTCGAAGATAGCCATCATAAGTGAATTGAGTGATCGTCGCGCCATCGGCACTTTGATTTGGCATCACATCAATGGTGGTGGTTGTCACCGTGCCATCAACAAGATTTGGTTCAACGATATCTAATGTGCCATCTTGCATGATTTGAATATCATCACCGATGGTTACACTTAACGGCGACATCACTGAATCATCACCGTCACTGTCTACCGCATAAACAGGTAGATCGAAGCTTAGATCGTTGTTATCTAAACCATCCACATGGTCTAACGCTTCAAGCAGAGTAAAGGTGTATTCACCCAACGTACTCGTAGAGAAGGCAATCGTGAACACTGGAACTTCAGTGCCCGAACCATTGGTAATAAAGCCGATGTAAGTACCCGGATTAGCCGAATCTTCTTTTATCTCAACTGCAAATCCGTTCGATTTAAGATCATCGTTAGTATTGAACTTCGTTGGTTCAATACGGAATTTCTCAACATCATCACTTTGATTGGTGAACGAGATGGTTTGAGTTGAACTCACCGCACTTGCATTCGGAGCAGAACCGTCACTCAGATTCTTTTCTGACAGCGTAACGCTTGGCACTGTGTCAATGGTTGGAATATCGCCATCAGTAATGGTTAGCGTTACCGTTGAAGACACAAGATCGCTATCAGAATCACTGGAGGTTACGACTATCGACTTAACGATATCACCACCAGCATGGTCAAGGTTACGACTTGGTTCGAAGCGAATATCACCTTGTAGAGTGATATACAATGACCCGTCAGCAACCACGAACTTTTGTTCACCCGTATCATTTTGGTCAAGCGTTAATACCGCTCCACCATCGTAAGTAAACTGAGTAATGGTCGTGCCATCAGCACCTTCTTCATCCAGTATATTAACTGTCGACGTTGTCGGTGTACCCGCTGCCAAATCTGCAACCGTTGGCTCTGCAATTGTGAGAGAGTCGTTAACCATCACTTGAATATCATCAGTAATAGTCACGGCCAGTGGCGACATCACAGAGTCATCACCATCGCTATCTACCGCGTAAACCGGCAAGTTGAATGTTAGATCGTTATTGCCTTGAATTGGTGTATGGTCAATCGCTTCCAGAAGCGTGAAGGTGTACTCACCCAAAGTGGTACTGCTGAAATCGAGTGTAAATACCGTGGTTTCGACATTCGAAATATCAGTCGTAAAACCAATGTAATTGCCTGAACCTGTTGGCTCTTCTCGAATCTCAATGATCAAACCATCGGACTTGAGCGCATTGTTAGTATTAAACTCACTTGGCTCTAAACGGAATTTCTCAACGTCATCACTTTGATTAGTGAAAGTGATGGTTTCCGTTTGGCTAACCGCACTACCACTTGGCAATGATCCATCAGCGAGATCCGCTTCTTTAAGTGATACACTCGGCACCGCATCAATAATCGGATTGTCACCATCAGTAATGGTTAGCGTAATGGTTGAAGTTACCGGATCATTATCGAAGTCACTTGAAGTCACCACAATCGACTTCACGATGTCTTCGCTAACTGAATGGTCTAGGTCGCGGTTCGGCTCAAAGCGTACTTCACCTTCAAGGGTGATAAACAGTTCACCTTCCGTGAAGCTAAACTGCTGTTCGCCATTGTCATTTTGGTCAAGCGTTCGTAGCTGACCATCATAAGTGAACTGAGTGATCGTTGCGCCATCGGCACCTTGGTTTGGCATCACATCGACAGTACCGGTTGTCACGGTACCATCTGCAAGATTCGGCTCGACGATATCTAACGCACGATCTTGCATGATTTGAACATCATCGCCGATAGTGACATTTAACGGAGACATCAGTGAATCATCGCCGTCGCTATCTACCGCGTAAACGGGTAAACCAAAACTGAGGTTGTTGTTGCCACGGGCATCTTGGTGATCAAAGGCTTCGATGAGTGTAAATGTGTACTCACCCAATGAACCAGAATTAAAGCTTAACGTGAATACTTGAGTTTCTACGTTTGTCGCACTGGTCGTAAAACCAATGTAATTACCCGAACCTTGTGGATCTTCACGTAACTCAACAACTAAACCGTCCGATTTAAGATCATCATTAGTATTGAATTCCGTTGGCTCAATACGAAAACGAACCACGTCATCACTTTGATTAGTGAAAGTAATGGTTTCCGTTTGGCTAACCGCACTACCAGTTGGCAATGAGCCATCAGCGAGATCCGCTTCTTTCAGCGATACACTCGGCACCGCATCAATAGTCGGATTGTCACCATCCGTGATCGTCAGCGTTACGGTTGAAGTCACCGGATCGTTATCGAAGTCGTTTGAGGTTACAACAATCGATTTCACGATGTCTTCGCTCACCGAGTGGTCTAAATTTCGGTTTGGCTCAAAGCGCAATTCCCCTTCAAGAGTGATATATAGCTCACCTTCGATGAAGCTAAACTGCTGTTCGCCAGTATCATTTTGGTCAAGCGTTCGTAGTTGACCATCATAAGTAAACTGAGTGATCGTCGCGCCATCGGCACTTTGGTTTGGCATCACATCAATGATATTGGTTGTGATTGTTCCATCAGCCAGATTTGGCTCAACAATATCTAACGTACCGTCTCGCATGATTTGGACATCATCACCGATGGTTACGTTAAGTTGAGACACCAATGAATCATCGCCGTCTGTATCAACCGCATAAACAGGCAGATCAAAGCTCAGATCGTTGTTATCTAAACCATCCACATGGTCTAGCGCTTCGAGTAAGGTAAAGGTGTATTCACCCAGTGTGCTCGTAGAGAAGGCAATGGTGAATACAGGAACTTCAGTATTCGAACCGTTGGTAATAAAACCGATGTAAGTACCTGGGTTAGCCGAGTCTTCTTTTATCTCGACAGCAAATCCATTCGATTTCAGTGCACCGCCGACATTGAACTCCGTTGGCTCAATACGGAAACTCGCCACATCATCACTTTGGTTCGTGAAGGTAATCGTTTCGGTCTGACTAACTGCGCTACCACTTGGTGAAGAACCATCAGCTAAATTAGTTTCCGAAAGAGTAACACTTGGCACGGCATCAATGGTTGGGATATCACCATCGGTAATCGTCAGCATCACTGTAGAAGTCAGTACATCATTGTCTGAATCGCTTGAGGTCACCACAATCGACTTCACGATGTCTTCGCTAGCCGTGTGGTCTAAATTGCGATTTGGTTCGAAGCGAACTTCACCTTGAAGAGTGATGAACAACTCACCTTCTGTGAAGCTAAATTGCTGCTCACCAGTGTCCGTTTGATCCAGTGTTCGTAGTTGACCGTCATAAGTGAACTGAGTGATCGTCGCACCATCGGCACTCTGACTTGGCATCACATCGATGGTATTGGTTGTGATTGTGCCATCTGCAAGATTTGGCTCAGTGATATCTAACGTACCACCTTGCATGATTTGAACATCGTCACCAATGGTTACGTTTAATTGCGAGACCAGTGAATCATCGCCATCACTATCAACGGCGTAAACCGGTAAGTCGAAACTCAAATTATTATTTGCGAGGCCATCTACATGGTCTAGTGCTTCAAGTAAGGTGAAGGTGTATTGGCCTAAATTGGTATCCGAAAAACTAATCGTGAACACGTTGGTTTCGACGTTCGAACCATCAGTAACATAACCGATGTAGCCGCCCGGTGTGGTTGGGTCAGCTTTCAGCTCGACCGCTAATCCGTTTGATGTGAGAGTTCCGCCAACATTGAACTCAGTCGGTTCAATACGGAAGCTGGTCACATCATCACTTTGAGTGGTGTAAGTAATGGTTTGAATTGAGCTCACCGCGCTGCCGCTTGGTGCGGAGCCATCACTAAGATTAGATTCTGACAAGCTCACAGCTGGCACATTATCAATGGTTGGGATATCACCATCGGTAATGGTCAGCGTGACGGTTGAGGTCAATACATCGTTATCGGAATCGCTAGACGTCACCGCAATCGACTTCACGATGTCTTCGCTCAACGTGTGGTCTAAATTACGATTGGGCTCAAAGCGCACCTCACCTTGAAGCGTGATGAACAGTTCGCCTTCCGTGAAGCTAAACTGTTGTTCGCCATTGTCATTTTGGTCAAGCATTCGAAGTTGGCCGTCATAACTGAATTGCGTCACCGTTGCGCCATCGGCACTTTGATCTGGCATCACATCGACAGTACCCGTTGTCACTGTGCCATCTGCAAGATTCGGCTCGACGATATCTAACGCACGATCTTGCATGATTTGAACATCATCGCCGATAGTGACATTTAACGGAGACATCAGTGAATCATCGCCGTCGCTATCTACCGCGTAAACGGGTAAATCAAAACTGAGGTTGTTGTTGCCACGGGCATCTTGGTGATCCAAGGCTTCGATGAGTGTAAATGTGTACTCACCCAATGAACCAGAATTAAAGCTTAACGTGAATACTTGAGTTTCTACGTTCGTCGCGCTGGTCGTAAAACCAATGTAATTACCCGAACCTTGTGGGTCTTCTCGTAACTCAACGGCTAAACCGTTTGATTTAAGATCATCGTTAATATTAAATTCCGTTGGCTCAATACGGAAACGAACCACATCATCACTTTGGTTGGTGAACGTGATAGTTTGAGTCGAACTCACCGCGCTGCCACTCGGAGCTGAGCCATCACTCAGATTCGTTTCAGAAAGAGTAACGCTTGGAATAACATCAATCGTAGGGTTATCACCATCAGTAATGGTCAGCGTTACGGTTGAAGTCACCGGATCGTTATCGAAGTCGCTTGAAGTCACGACAATCGATTTCACGATGTCTTCGTTCACCGAGTGATCTAAGTTTCGATTGGGTTCAAATCGCACCTCACCTTGCAGCGTGATAAATAGCTCACCCTCGGTAAAGCTAAACTGCTGTTCGCCAGTATCATTTTGGTCAAGCGTTCGTAGCTGACCGTCATAGGTAAACTGAGTGATCGTCGCACCATCGGCACTTTGGTTTGGCATCACATCAATGGTGCTGGTTGTGATCGTGCCATCAGCAAGGTTTGGCTCGATGATATCTAGCGTGCCTTCTTGCATGATTTGAACATCATCACCGATGGTCACATTCAGTTGAGACACTAATGAATCGTCGCCGTCTGTATCAACCGCATAAACAGGCAGGTCAAAGCTCAAATCGTTATTATCTAAACCATCCGCATGGTCTAAGGCTTCAAGCAGAGTAAAGGTATATTCGCCTAACGTACTCGTAGAGAAGCTAATGGTGAATACAGGAACTTCAGCGTTCGAGCCATCAGTAATAAAGCCGATATAAGTCCCCGGATTAGCAGAGTCTTCTTTTATCTCGACTACAAAACCATTCGATTTCAGAGCTCCACCTACATTGAACTCAGTTGGTTCAATACGGAAACTCGCCACATCATCACTGCCTGCAGTAAAGGTAATCGTTTCAGTTGCACTCACTGCACTTCCGCTTGGTGCAGAACCATCGGCAAGATCTGTTTCAGATAAAGTAACAGGCGGAATCAGATCTATAGTTGGGTTCTGACCATCAGTAATACTCAGCTCAAGTGTTGAGGTATCAGTATCTCCATCACCATCTTCAGCTAAAAATGAGAATTGTTTTACTATAGTGTCACTGCTTGAGTGGTCGATATCACGAGCAACTTCAAAACTGAAATCACCGTTTAATGAGATAGTGACGACACCCTCAGTAAAACTGAAAGTCTGGGGAGCATCGGGGAGCAGGCTTTGATCTAGTGAGTAATCAACACCATCATAGTTAAACGATTGAATTGTAGAGCCATCTGCACCTTCGAAATTGAACAGGTTATACGAAACAATGGTATCGCCCGCTAAAGTCGGTTCCGTGACTGATTCAATCTTATCAACGAGCTCAACAACATCATCTGTGACATTGACGAGAATCTCAGCGGCTTCTGGTGTGTTCGAGCCTCCGGACAGTGCAGAGCGATCTCCATCCGCATCAACGGCATAAATAGGCAAAGCAAAGGTCAACAACGCGTCTTCAGCGCCTTGGTGAGAAAGCTCTTCGTACAGAGTGAATTCATAGTTCCCCAATGACGGACTATCAACTTTAACGTCAAAGACCGTTATTCGAGAACCATTGACTTCAACGTAGCCTTCGTAAGTTCTTACACCGTTAGTTTCATCAATAAACTCAAGCAATACGGCTTCGCCATTAGACGTTAAAGAGCCACCCGTATTAAACTCCGTGGGTTCAAGCTCGTAATGATCGATGATGTCGCTTTCAAAAATATCGGCAGTGATACTTCCGCTACCCGATACGGGCGCGGTTCCCTCTTGAGAACCACCAACAATACCAGCTTCATCAACATCAATACTGTCAACATTGGTCACAACCGGGCTATCGCCATCAGTAATCTCAATGTTAATGGTATTAGTTACAACATCTTGGTCAAAGTCCGTAATCGTGATCGGCAGCGAAAAAGAGAGTGAGTCAGTGCCGATCTGTTCGATCGGATTAAACTGCTCGAATTTATAGGTGCCATCGGTATCAAGTGAGATAGTGAGAACCACCTCACCACGACCCTGGATAGCCAAAGTGATCGTCGTGCCATCATCAGAAAGTCTTGCCAGCGTGTTCTGATTATCACTGAGTACGCCATCAAACTGTTCTAATGCACTTGCATCGAAGACTGCTGATTGAAGGTTATCACTCCCAATATTGGAGAACGCGCCTTCGATTGCTGCGCTGCTCGTTTCAACGTTACTGATATTCACACTTTCAGCAGACGGATCTACCCCGTCAAATACGGTAATTTGTGTGTTGATAGGTGTTGCTAATGGATTTCCAGCGGTGTCTTCGCCTTGAATATCGAAGGTAATATCTATTTGATCGCCAGTATAGGAAACTTGGCCACCACCGACAGACGCTACATGATCAATCGGCTGAAAAATCGTTGTGGTTAAAGAAAGCTCAATGTTATTTCCAACACTGACGGCATTAATGTCGATGCTTAAAACTGTATCAGTACCTTGGACACCAATAATAGAGTTGGTTGTCGCGTCATAAGTGAAGGTGACAGGCTGACCACTTGAGGTAATGTCACTGTTTAGCTCACTGAGTAATGACGCGAGGGATAGAGTTTCTGGAGCAAAAGAATCTGGAGCGAGTGCTAAACTACCAGCAATAATGGTTTCTGTCGTCGTGATAGATTGAGGATAAGTATTATCGGATATTGAGCCTTCAGTAAGAGCTTCACTGATTGATTGACCGCCTGATGAACGAGTGATCGACCTGAACTCTTCTCTGTCTTCATCAACGGTTTGTTGTTCTAGGCCTGCGGTCTCGAAAAATGCCGAGGGATGGGTTTCTGTGTAGTTATAGTCTATCGTCACAAAACCCGCGTTTGCTGAACCTTGTCCGCCACCAGCCGCTGTTGCTTCTAAGATTTGAGTCGGATCGGCACCACCTAAAATGGCATCTTGGATAGCAGCAAGGTCGTCTTCGGTGAAGGTTTCTGCATCTGCTTGCTGTAAGTCAAAATTAACCTCACCAGCTACTGGGGCGTCTACCCAAGCTGCATTTTCATCAACACAACCGACACAATTCTCTGCAACGGGAATCGAATCATTCTGAACGCCTAATACAAGTTCTGACTTGTTGGCCGTAATCACGATCTCATTTTCACGGATGGTATCGCCAACTGAAATTTTTCTTGCGCTGCCGTCTGGCTTAACTACGACGACATCTCCACTAGCGGCTTCAACTACCGCAACCTGGCGCGAAACTTCGATATCCATATATCCCCCGTTGTCACAAAACACTATTCTCGAGCGCTGTGAAAATTATTTGTAATAGCAATTTCAGGTTTCATTTGAATGCAGACTTAACTCTCATCAACGGCAATCCATTGTCACGTCCAACTGGCCTGAAAAGAGAAAAGTATTTCACCTGTTTTTTTATAGTTTACTTACTCTTAAGCCTAGTCTTCCCCATAAAAAATGCCATGTCTGTGCTAAGGGACGTCTTTTCACAAATCGAGGTATTCTTGTTGGGGTTTGAAAAACTTAGTTAAAAGTTAGTATGGTGCTGATTTATATGCAA
This sequence comes from Vibrio sp. ED004, assembly GCF_023206395.1. NCBI lineage: Bacteria > Pseudomonadati > Pseudomonadota > Gammaproteobacteria > Vibrionales > Vibrionaceae > Vibrio > Vibrio sp. ED004. Next base: position 185,052 of record NZ_CP066149.1, read on the forward strand.
ATAAATTCACAATGTAATTGCACCTCATTATTTATAAATATATACAGCAATAAAGTTGATAAATCATTAGCAAACATGGGGCATTAATTGAGGCTAACTATGCGTTTGCAGCAAAGCAGAAGCAATTCCCATTTATGAGACGCTAATCAGAGGAAAGGTGGTGAAATTCGAATCAAAAACAATCAAATAAGTTGCATAAAGCGTATCTGTCGGAATTTTAACCAACTGATAAACAACTGCTAGCCGCTTCAATTTGGTCACAGGTTCTTTTCAGGAAGTGATAAACATCGAGTAGGGTGAGGCGTTACCGCCTCATCCCTCTCACAGAACCGTACGTACGGACCTCGTATACGGCTCATGCACACTTCCATTCAGCATATTGGCTGAACACATGCCCTGTCCTTATTGTTCCAAGATTTACCAACCCTTGGTCATTAAACCATTGATTTGGCATCGCATAGCTTGATAGGGGACTCGCTGCACTGACCCAACTTGTCATTGAGATATGTTGGAACGGCGGCTTATACCTAACTGTTTTAACCTTCGGTGTAACCGTTGAGGCTTCTTCAAAGTTTCAACTGGATACTACGAAGTCTTCTTCGTAGCCACCCTGCTAACCTTGAAACTCTCTGCTGCTATTGGTGATCCTGAAGTATTGACTGAACCCTCTTAACACTGGGTTTAAAGCTTTTATGACTTGCTCAAGTGGCTTACCGCACCTCGCTTTGTCAGTCGCTTTAACTTACTTTTGAACCCTTTCAGTTTCTTAGTTTGAATGCGGGTAAATTGACTCCCGATTTCTACACCTAAGAACTTCACGCCATCACGGCTGTGCGCTATATGTGATTTCGTCTGATTCACTGTGAGTTTAAGCTCTCCTTCTAGGATCTTCGTCGCTTGTGCAAGGGCATTCTCTGCTCCTGCCTTGCTACGACAAAAGATGAGTATGTCATCCGCATAACGAACGAGCCTATGGTCACGCTTTCGCATTTCCTGATCGAACGCATCAAGGTAGATATTGGCAATCAAAGGACTGATAACACCACCTTGTGGACTTCCTAGCTCTGTCTCCTGCCAACTACCGTCTATCATCACGCCACTTTTCAGAAACTGTTTTATCAGCTCTAACACGCTGCTATCTGTGACTCGCCTTCTGATGCTCTTGAGGATCAACTCATGGTCGAGTTTGTCAAAGCACTTCGACAAGTCCATATCTACGACGTGCTGTAATCCGTATCGGCGGATAAACATCGTGGATTTGTTGATTGCATCGTGACAACTTCGATTCGGTCTATACCCAAAACTTGATGGGTGAAATTGCTCTTCGAAGATGGGGGTGAGGATATCATTGAGTGCTTGTTGGACAACTCTGTCCCTAACGGTTGGGATCCCAAGCAATCGTACCCCTCCGTCTTCTTTGGGTATCTCTACTCGTTTGACTGGCTGAGGTTTGTATTGCTTGGTTTTGAGTTCAGAGAGGAGTTGATCGAGGTTATCACTCAGATTTTCGGCGTAGTCGCTCAGGCTCTGCTCATCTATTCCAGCCGCGCCTTTCGCTTTCTTTACCTTTTTAAACCCTTTATACAGCCTCTCTTTGTTGAGCAGATGACCATATAAACTGTAATAAACTCGCACTTTCTCTCCTTGGGTTGTGTGCTGTGTGGGGACAAGTGTTTCATGTCCAGTGTGGGTGTTATTTCTCTCTGCTATTCAGCCTTCTAGCTCAATGGCAATTTACTGAAGTGTGTCAGAGTTACTCCCCTATACGGTTTCTTAGCTCAGTATCTTGCTTCCACAATCAACCAAACTAGGAATACCCCGATAGCGATTCGGTTTGGGTATCACTGAAAAAAAACATCTGTTCATCACAGACTTAAAGTGTACTTCCTCCCTTCGCAGCACTGAGTGCTTTTGGCATTTCAGTGCTCCATCAGACTTGATGCTGATGGTCAGCTAAGTTTTCTCCTCCACACCATTACTGGGCTTCTCGGGCTTAGCCTTACTCACTACTACGGATTCATCTGCCACCTCGCACCAACACAGCTCTTAGCTTTCGCTTCGAGTTTGTGCTTCCAGACTTTTGGATGTGGTGTCAGGCTTCCCCAGTTACTGCACTGGCTCCCTGTTAACAATGCCACCCTCAAGCACAGCATAGGTCTGACTGAGTATAGGGCTTCGCGCTATTTCGGACGCTTACCCACCTATACTGCCGAAGCAGGTTTACTTGCGTTGTGTACTGTTAACTTCCTATCGCTTCCTTCAGACCCTGCCGTTAGCCAGCAACGCCCTTGCGATTCGGATTATCTTCCCCTCAGTCGGGGTGATTCAGGTTTCTTTCAACCTAACGGGTTTGCCAGCTTCGCTGGGCAAACAAAAAAGCCCACCAAGTTAAACCTGGTGGGCTTTTGAATCAGTATGCAGCGTTATGCTGTTAGCTGTAAAAGATTATGATTTAGCTAGGCGATTCGCCGTCCAAACATAAAGTAATTCAAGCGCAATCGTCGCGCCAACCAATGCGGTAATCTCACTTTGGTCGTACGCTGGAGAAACTTCTACAACGTCCATACCAACCATGTTGATACCCTGTAAACCACGGATGATTTTCAGAACTTTATCTGAATTCAAACCACCACACACTGGCGTGCCAGTACCCGGAGCAAAAGCAGGATCCAGACAATCGATATCAAACGTCAGATACACTGGCTTATCACCAACAATATCTTTCACTTGAGCAATGATCTCGTCCACACTCATGTCATTGGCTTGCATCGCATTAATGACGTTGAAGCCATGACCTTCTTGTTTGTACTCAGTACGAATGCCGATCTGCACCGAATGTTCTGGCGAGATAAGACCTTCGTTTGGTGCATGATAGAACATTGTGCCGTGGTCGTAACGGCTGCCTTGGTTGTAGGTGTCAGTATGTGCGTCGAAGTGAATCAACGCCATCTCACCGTACTTCTTACCATACGCTCGTAGTAACGGCAGTGTAATGAAGTGATCGCCACCTAAACCTAACAGAGTTTTACCACTATTTAGAATCGCGTCAGCTGCTGCTTCCAAACGCTGAGTTAGGTCTTCTGCGTCACCACAATCGAATACAAGATCGCCAGCATCAATTACCGAGGTATGTTCAAATACATTGAAATCCCACGGGAATTTTTTGCCTTCCCACGCCAGGTTCACAGAAGCGCGACGAATCGCATCAGGGCCCATGCGAGCACCCGGACGACCAGATGTCGCCATATCTAGTGGCGCACCCAACACAACCACATCAGCGTCGTTGTCGATTGGATTCTGAACTAATGGGCGACGCATAAACGTCATCGCATTTGAGTACAGCGAGTAATCTGGTTTCGTAAATAGATCGTTCATTAAAAATCCTCAAGATAGGTGTAACCCATCAAGCCTTGCTCTAACTCTTCAAGTACACTTTGCTGCTCTTGCGATGGTACTTTAGCCGTTACCAATTCTTTGTAGTTCTGACGAATTAGGTCCATATCGATATGAACATAACGCATCATGTCTTCAACCGTGTCGCCTTCGTTGATGTAGTCGATGTTTGCTTCGCCGCTCTCATCAACATTCACCACAACACTGTGCGTGTCACCAAATAGGTTATGCATGTCACCCAAAATCTCTTGGTATGCGCCTACTAGGAAGAAGCCCATTAGATATGGTTCATCTGGGTTCCATGCCGGCACTGGCAACGTGGTTTCAATGCCTTGACCGTCAACATACTGGTCAATCGTACCGTCGGAGTCACAAGTGATGTCCAATACAACAGCACGACGCTCATCCGCATTGTCTAAACCGCTCAGGGGCAATACAGGGAACACCTGATCAATACCCCAAGCATCTGGCAACGATTGGAACAAAGAAAAGTTCACGAAGAACTTGTCCGCTAAACGCTCACTCAGCTCATCCAAAATAGGACGGTGGTAACGGTTCTTAGTACTCATGCGAGTGCTTAGCTCGTAGTTAATACGCAAAGACATTTGCTCAGCCCAAGCACGGTGCTGAAGGTTCAACATACCGGTCGCAAATTGGTTGTGTGCTTCTGCAATATCACTCTGCGTGTCGTTGTAGATCTCAATCAACGCACGGTCATCGTTACCAGCATCGAGTTCTAAGAAGTTCTTCCACATGTTGTTAAGCAACAGTGGTGCGTCTGCCTCTGGCGCAACCATGTCTTCCGGTGAGTAGCTTTCAGTACCAATAACGTTGGTGATCAAAACAGCATGGTGCGCTGTCAGTGAGCGGCCAGACTCCGAAATGATCACAGGTTGTGGCTGATTGTAGAGTTTACAAATATCCCCTACTGTCATCACGATGTTACGAGCGTACTCAAGCAAGCCGTAGTTCATCGAGTTTGAAGACTGGCTGCGTGTACCGTCGTAATCGACAGCTAAACCACCACCAACATCTAAGAACTTCAGTTGAGCACCGATATCGCGCAGTTCACAGTAGAAACGAGCTGCTTCACTCACACCATTTCGCACATCACGAATGTTCGCCATTTGCGAACCTAGGTGGAAATGTACTAGCTCTAGAACATCCAACTGGTCTTCAGCTTTCAAACGTTCGATAACGGTAAGCACTTGTGATGCAGACAAGCCAAACTTCGACTTCTCACCACCACTTGCTTGCCATTTACCTGCACCTTGAGAAGCAAGACGGATACGTAAACCTAAACGAGGTTTCACACCCAAAGCTTTCGCTTCAGAAAGAACAAGATCAAGCTCAGACAGTTTCTCTAGGACGATAAAAACCTTGTGCCCTAGCTTCTCGCCAATCAGTGCAAGGCGGATGTATTCTCTGTCTTTGTAACCGTTACACACGATCACAGAGCTCGCTTTTTGAGCCAACGCCAACACCGCTAATAGCTCAGGCTTGCTGCCCGCCTCTAGGCCTAGCTGCTTTTGCTCTAGTTGAGCTTGGCTCGCTAAGATCTCATCAACCACTTCTTTTTGCTGGTTAACTTTAATCGGATAAACAAGTAGGTAACGGTTGTCGTACTGATATTCTTCGATCGCTTGGTTAAATGCGTTACAGATATTGTGCACACGCTGATGCACGATTTGAGGAAAACGCACAAGAGCAGGTAAACCAATATTTCTTTGCTCTAACTGTTTTACGATCTTACTTAGTGGGACTTGATGATCCGTTTCGCTCGGCGATACATACACCTCACCGTTGTCATCAATGCCATAAAAACCTTGGCTCCAGTGCTTTACGTTATACTCAGCACGGATGCGTTCCAAATTAACCGAATTTTCCAATTCTAGAGACCTCACACTATAGGGCCATCGACAGAAGATACCTCTTTGGAATAGCGAGGTATAACCCAACAAAAAACGTTCGAATACGATTTGTTGGCTGCATTAACCGATATTATGAAGAGCGAGTCCAACCATTGATATTTGTGGTTACGATTACGTTTTTTTATCGACAGATCGACTTAAAGTGACAACTAAGGAATTACAAGGTTTTAGGGAAAAAAACAGACTGAAGTGCATTAAAAATAAAGCACTTTCTAACAAAAATTTAGGTGAATAAAATAGCAATGACGCCTAAAATTCTTAGCTAATTTGGTGATATTAAGTCAGGGTTGCGACAAATATCGGCTCTTCCCTATCACAACTCTCGCTATCACCAAGATAGTCAGTATCCTGTTCTTCCATACCTATTGATGAGTGTTAAATCATGTCCGAAATGTACACCACCTACGCAAAGCAATACGACTCTGCTGCTCGCGATAATATTTATAATGCCCTATTAGAACGCCCATCAACCATAGCCTTACTAGACGATGTTAAAGGGCTCGATATTGTCGACCTTGGTTGCGGCTCAGGTATTTACGCACAATGGTTTATTGACCAAGGTGCCAACAAAGTCACATGTACCGACCTATCTCAAGATATGGTTGACCTAGTGAACGGAAAACAAATCCCCAATGTGTCCGCATACGCGCAAGATGCTGCTCTTGGTTTACCCAAGGAAGCTGATAACAGCGCTGATGTCATCGTGTGCCCATTGGTGCTGCATTACATTGAAGATCTAAAGCCTGTCTTTGATGACGTTTATCGCGTTTTGAAACCGGGCGGCTACATCGTGTTTTCCACTCATCACCCTTTTGCGGATTTTGAGTGCACCCTTTCAGGTAACTACTTTGAGCGCGAATTCATTCAAGAAGAGTGGAACACGGTCGGCACACCCGTTCAGGTGAGCTTCTACCGCCGTTCATTAACCGAGCTTTGCCAAGCTGTCAGCCAATCTGGCTTGCTGATTTCACAAATCACTGAAGGCACAATCGACGAGAAAGCCAAAGCCATCTCTGAAGAAACGTACAAGCGCCTATCGAAAAACGTTAACTTCATCTTTATGCGTTGCGAGAAAGTCTCAGCCTAACCCGTAACCAAATCGCGTGTGCCTTTAACTACCCCAAAGGCACACGATCACTTCTCGTAAACCTGTCATTTCTTCCTTAATACCCGCTTTTCCGTTGTTGGGTCCACTTAACTAAATTGCCAGTTCATTGCACAAAAAATAAACTTTTCTCGCACATACCTTGAATTCGATTCGATCTTCTTGTAATTTTAACTGACCAACCAATCGGTCAGCTTTCGAATTTAGGGGATACTATGAGCCATAATCTAGACCTTGAACCAAACACGTCGAGCACCAACGACATGGATCAAATATTCAACCGACAACAAGATCACTACCGTAACAACGTTAATCCAACACTTGAGCAGAGACGAAATGATCTCTCAGTATTGAAAACCCTATTAATGCGCTATCAAGAGCAGTTAATTGAAGCGGTATCTGAAGATTATGGCCATCGAGCAAAACACGACAGCTTAATTGCTGACATCACCCCTTCCCTACACCAAATCAATTACAGTGATAAAAACCTTAAGAAGTGGTTGAAGCCTTCACGTCGTAAAGCCGGCCTGATGCTCACACCAGCCAAGATTACTGTGCATTATCAACCGGTAGGTGTAGTGGGCATCATCGTTCCTTGGAACTTCCCAGTAATGCTCGCTTTAGGGCCTCTCATCACAGCGTTGGCGGCAGGTAATACCGCAATGCTCAAGATGTCTGAGTTTACTCCTGCGACCAACCGTGTTTTAAAAGCAATGTTGGCCGAAGGCTTCAGTGAAGATCAAGTGGCGATCATCGAAGGTGAAGCCGATGTGTCCGCTAAATTCAGCCAGCTAGCGTTTGACCATATCCTGTTCACAGGCTCAACCGCTGTTGGTAAGCACGTGATGAAAGCTGCCGCTGCTAACCTAACACCTGTGACACTTGAGCTAGGCGGGAAATCTCCAACCATTATTGCCCCAGATTTCGATGTCGCAGACGCGGTTGAGCGCATCCTGTTTGCCAAGAGCTTAAACGCAGGTCAAATCTGTGTTGCACCTGATTACATCTTGCTGCCACGAGAGAAAGTCGATGCATTTATCACCGCTTACAAGCGCTACTTCAAGAAACTGTATAAAGCGGGAATTGAGAGCAAAGACTTAACCTCAGTGGTTAACATGCGTCAGTACAATCGCTTGCAAAGCGTAGTTGAAGATGCGAAGTCAAAAGGTGCTGTGATACATACCGTTACCGAGCAGGCACAAGACGACGTGAACCACAGAATGACACCGCACCTTCTCACCGAAGTGAATGATGACATGGTGGCAATGCAAGAAGAGTTGTTTGGCCCTGTGCTTCCTATCGTTCCTTATGATTCAATTGAAGAAGCGATAAGTTACATCACCACAAGAGAGAGTCCACTTGCGCTGTACCTAATGAGTCACAACAAGAAAACCCAAGACAGATTCCTATCGGAAACTCACTCAGGCGGCGTTTGTATCAATGACTCTTTGGTGCATGTGGCAGCGGAAGACGCACCGTTTGGTGGTATTGGCCCTTCAGGCATGGGACACTACCACGGCATTGAAGGCTTCAAGACCTTTAGCCATGCAAAAACCGTGTTGACTCGAGGCAAGATCAATTTCACTAAGTTGATGCACCCTCCATACAACAACCCAATCAAGAAAATGATGTTCAAAGTACTGAATCGATGATTACAAAAAGGCAAAAAATCCTAGATGCTGCACTCCTACTCTTTTCCCAACAAGGGTTAGAGGGCACATCTACAGGGCAAATAGCGAAGACCGCATGCGTAGCAAAAGCGACGCTGTTTCATCACTTTGAGAACAAATCTCTACTGATTGATGAGCTGTTTCGTGAATTGAAAGTAGAGCTATTTTCTACTCTGGCTCAGCACACAGAAATCGCTGAACAAAATCGCTATCAAGCCTTTAAATTCATGTGGATGACTGGAATTGAGTGGGCATTGGAAAACCCAGTCGCCATGAAGTTCTTCACCAATGTTCATTTTGACCCAACGACTCAAACTCGTGAAGTCATTGTGTCGCAGATGTTCGCATCACTCGATGACATCGTACTGAAAGGACAAGAAGCTAGAGAGTTAATGGTGTTAGACATTAATCTTGTTAGACACTTCATCCACAGCCATTTTTTGATTTGTGCCAACTGGCTAATCGAGCAAGACGAGTTATCGCAAGAGCAATCAGACAAGTACATCAATGATAGCTTTGATATGTGTTGGCGAGCTGTCGGCGGACAAAACACGTAACTTCCACATTCTTCGAAGCTATTCTTTCAAAGAACACTCTAAAGCGCCTCATGGTTATATAGGCGCTTTTATTATTTGGGTACATTTTAATCACCTCACCCTGTTGACTTTCTAAGCCCGTATTCAGTACCATTCCACCATCATTTCAAAAGAGAATAACGCCATAATGAAGTACTAACATCCTGACATCCGATTTATTTTTATAAAAATCATTTGGACACTCGGGGTTAGTGGGCGTTACTTCGTCATCTATTTTCGCGACAAATCAAGTTCTTAAAGATCCGTCTTCTGACAACATGAATCATGCAGAACTGTACCTCAAAGACAGAAATCATCTCATCACAGGTTTTCTATCTTTGATTGGTCATCTACCTAAGTAACGTCTTTGGCGATCTATTGTTAGAGTCCTACATTGGAGTCTAGATAGAAAAGCGCCTCACCCCTTTTACTCGTTTACACGTAAAGGGAGGTATTCTTATGCCTACTATATTAGCTAATAATCTGTCATTTCAGCTCAATACTGGTGAGTGGTTATTTAAAGACATAACCTTTAATTTGAACTCGCGACTGACTGGCTTAGTTGGAAGAAATGGGGCTGAAAAGTCACTGCTACTTTCGTTACTCACCGGGCAAACGCAACCGACATCAGGCAGTGTGTCTAGACAAGGTTCGATCGGCTTTTACTCGCAATTACCTTCAAAGCTTTTAGATAGCGAAATCAACATTGCTGACTTTTTAGGTATCACTGAAAAGCTCAATGCCTTGCAAGCCATCGAGCAAGGTAGCTGCGAACTTCAATATTTCAATATCGTTGGTGATGATTGGGATTTGCAAGAAAGCACTCAGCAACTTTTAGCTACATTGAAAATAACCAGTGAGTTAACTACACCGTGCAACACATTAAGTGGTGGCCAACTTGCCCTCTTGCAACTTCATCGCTTATTTAACTCGAATCACGACATTTTAATTCTCGATGAACCTTCCAACCATTTGGATAGCGACGGACGTAACTGGTTATTAGAGCAGTGCCAGTTGTTTGAAGGCAAAGTGCTTGTCGTCAGTCACGATCGAAGTCTGTTGAGGCACATGGAAGGAATCTACCATCTCAACAGTTTGGGGTTACGTTTCTACAAAGGAAACTACGATGATTACTTCAAACAAATGTCGAGCCAAAGTCAAGCATTGGACAAGCAGATTGCGCATCACCAATCCGAAAAGAAACGACTGGATCGCCAAGCTCAGACTAATAAGGAAAAGCACAGCAACGTGAGTCTCAAGGTAATCGACTCAGAAACTCAGGCAGCCAACCCAAGATATTATTGGATGCGATGAAAGATAAAGCAGGACGAACTCAAGGAGCATCTGCCACTAGTCAAAAGAACTTAAAGGAGCAACTAAAACCACAAGCGTTATATCTCCAACAGGGTAATAACAGTAAAAAGAACTCGCTGTTAACCGTTGAAGATTGCCATCTGAGTTTGGGTTCTGGCGCTCCCATCAACTTCTCTATGTCGCAAGGTGAACGGTGTTATCTAACTGGTGCAAACGGTTGTGGAAAGTCGACGCTGTTAAAAGCCATTCATGGGCAACACTCGAACTATACAGGCTCCATTAAACGCTTAGGAACCACAGTATACTTGGATCAACACTTTGGACTGTTAGACACCAACGACACCATGTTCGATAGCCTGGTGACACATAGCTGCGGCATGACAGAAAGTGACGCACGAACCTTGTTAGCTGGTATTGGATTTAGGCGAGACTCCGTCTACCGCAAAATAGCTCACCTAAGCGGTGGAGAAAAAATGAAACTGGCGATGTTGATCGTCAGCCATAAGCAGGATTCGCATTACTGCTGCTCGATGAACCAGACAATCACCTAGACATCGACTCAAAGCAAATATTGGCGTCAGCTTTACGTGAATACCGAGGCGCGTTCATCCTAGTCAGTCATGATGCGGATTTTGTTGAGGAGGTAGGCGTAAGCCAAAATCATATACAGCTTTAAACCTCGTCGATTCGTTCAACGAACTTAGTTAGGTGAGCATCGTTCCGGTGCTCGCCTTTCTCGATTGAGACAAGTACACTACGCACCTCGAACATCGACTCATAAGGCTAAGGTTTGCATACTCTAGAACAATTAAAATCAGGGCAACTAAAAGGTGTTAAGCGCTTAAAACTGTCAGAAGGTCTCACCGAATTTCCGCTAGAGATCTTAGAGCTCGCCGATTCACTAGAGATTCTGGATCTTTCAGGGAATCAGTTATCGGAGCTTCCACAAGAGTTAACACAGCTAACTAATCTACGTATTATCTTTGCGTCGAATAACCTATTTACGCACCTTCCTGATGTTCTTGGTTCGCTTCCTAAGCTTGAAATGGTTGGCTTTAAGACCAACCAAATCAAAACCGTGAGTGAAGAGTCCCTACCCGCTCAATTGCGCTGGTTGATCCTGACCGACAATGCCATCGAAGTTCTGCCTAACTCACTGGGTGAAAGACCACGACTGCAAAAACTGGCACTCGCAGGCAACCAACTTCGTACTCTACCTGAGAGTATGGAAAAGCTATCCAACCTCGGACTGGTTCGATTGTCTGCAAACCAACTGACTGAATTCCCAGAGTTTCTTATTAAGCTACCAAAGCTTGCTTGGTTAGCCTTTGCGGGTAATCCATTTTGCAAACACCCTAGCAGCTTAGATAGCGTGCCAGCTGTGAGTTCTCAATGTTACTCATTGAATCAAGTGCTTGGTCAAGGTGCTTCAGGCGTGATCTCTCATGCAAGCTGGCTAAATAGCGATTTTGATTTCCCTCAGGAAGTAGCAGTTAAAGTCTTCAAAGGCGAAGTGACAAGCGACGGTTACCCACATGACGAACTGGAAGCGTGTCTTCAAGCTGGTCACCATAGCAACCTAGTGAAGTCTATCGCCCAAGTGGACGAGCAAGACTACTTAGCTTTGGTTATGGAGCTTATCCCAAGCAGCTATTACAACCTAGGCTTGCCACCGACACTCGAGACTTGCACACGTGATACTTTCCCAGAAGGTTTCGAACTTCCAATCGCGCAAATCGACAACATCGTGACTCAAATGATTGATGTATTTAATCACCTTCATGACAACAAGGTTTGTCACGGTGACTTGTATGCGCACAACACCCTAGTCAATGAGCAAGGCCAAATGATCTTTGGTGATTTTGGCGCAGCGACTATCTACGGTTACCTAACAGAGGAGCAGCAACAAGGCATTCGACGCATCGAAGCTCGCGCTCTCAAGTATTTTATTGAAGACCTACTAACGGTTTGCTCTACTGAAGATAGAGATTCAGAACAGTACAAGAAACTTGAAAACTATCACGCATAAGCGCTACCAAGCCTAAGTATTCAATCAAGGTTCGACAGAAATGAAAAAAGCTAACGTTTGACGTTAGCTTTTTTGCTTTTGGAGCTTGATGAATCAAATTAGACTTTACTGACTTCCACCTGAACAAGCTTAAGGTAAGAGTGAAGCTCTTGGTTTTTATATTCCACCGCTGAGTGGATATTCAAACCCTTACACGCAACCGCATCAAACTGGTAACGATTGTCACCTTTGCTGATTTCAACTTGCAGCAACCCGCCTTTCAGCAGCCAATGACCTTGAGTTTCAAACCGATCAAACAAGCGGTATTCCGTTAGGCTACCATCCGAATGAAAGTGAACCTCAGTAATGTACCCAGCAGGGCAACTTTTTACCCAAGTACGCCCTAAGACATCCTCTGCAACAAAGTTTCTTTTACTCTCGCACCACTTTAAATAGGTTCATCGCGGCTTTCCGGGGAAAGCCGCTTTTATCTTCAAGAAGAAGTAGTCTGTATCTCGATATCCATACCCCATTCGCTTGATTAACTTTATTTTGTTGTTTATCCCTTCCAATGTGCAGGTGTTGAGCGGATAAGTTGCCGATGCAATAATACCGTGAAGATAAGGCCTCAGTTTTCGTGCAAACTCTTTCAATGGCTTAATTCCACTCTCTTGCACTTGTGCCCACCATACCTCCCAGAGCCCCTTAGCATGTGCTTCTGATTTACAGTACCAAAGCTCTTTGAGTTGTGAGCCGAGTATATAAGTGGCCATCAAGTCCTTATTGATATTCAATATTTCAGTAAGATAGCTATCTTGTCGTGCATTTAAATTACCTCTGTTTTTCAGCAGTACCCAGCGTGAGCGCTTCACCCATTGCCTCGCTTTTTTATCCTGCTTGAGTTTGTTAGCTTGGTCGACTCTGACTCTATCCATCACCTCACGACCGAACTTAGCAACAACATGGAATAAGTCGTAAACGATTTTGCATTCGGGCAGTGCGCTTGAACTTCAAGGTCAAAAGCCGTATTCATGTCCATTGCGACCGCTTCGATATTGTTACCATGCTTGCCTAACTGCTCGAAAACGGTCGTATGTCCTGCGGCTACGACCTAACCCTATCCAAATGACTTGGTGAGTCTTAGCATCAGCGATGACTGTGGCATATCGGTGCCCTTTAAAGATGGCAGCTCGTCCATGACGAGTTGCCTTAGCCCTTCCCATTTCACTGACGGTACCACTTGGCGAAGTCGACGTTTATCTATCTCTTTAATGGTGTGCCAATGAACGCTCGTTAACTGGGAGATATGCTTAATGGGAAGAAGAGGCAGTAGTTGTTCTATATAGCTTTTAGACGCGTCGTTATACGAGCATAAGGCTCTAACCAAGATAGAAACTCTGTTTTTATGCCGCAGTCACGACACTTGATCCTTCGAGTTTGAACGGAAAGCTCAACAGGAACATTGAACAACATGGCCTCTTTCACATGACGCCATTGATACTCATGGATAGCCTCAGCTTCAAGACCGCAAAGGCATTTAGCCTCAGAATTAGGTTTAAGAGTTAGTGTAACAAGTGATGCTGTCTGGTGAGACTTTACTATTTTAAAGCCTTCCCAGAATGAAGATAGGAAAGTATGATTCGGCATGAAAACGGTAGTTTGTGTATGATTTTTGTTTGGCGACTAAACCATATCACTTACTACCGTTTTTTTGTTTTTAGTTCCCGCTAATCCGCGATGAACCTTTAAATAGTCGGTGCTCTCGCTCAGGTCACTGTCTAAGTCATGTTTATCCAGTAACTTTTGCTCTTGCTGTTCGCGGTAGTAAAGTTGAAGCAGTGTCTGTTGGTTATCACTCATTAATCACCATCACTAGCTAGTTAATCCAATCAGGCTTAAGCTACCAACTCATAAGAGACGACATAAAGCTCTGAGATTCCAGGGTAGATGTCTTGAATTACGCCCTTCAGAACTTCTAACGTCATGTTCTCTTGCTGAGCATGGAACTCGCCCAGTTCATCAAACAAGATTGGCTCAACGCTGATGATCTTAAGGTTACAGAACACACGTCCTTGCTCTAGCGTTGATACTTCCACAACGCTACCTGGCTGGTAATCGCGCTCTGATTCATCGCGAATGGTGATCGTCTTTTTGCCTGAAAGGATATCGGTTTCAAAACGTTCGAAGAACGTCATAGTGGTAGGTGCGGTCATTTATCTCTGTCGCTTAACATTTAAAGGTTAGGTAGATGTTTATATACCAGAATGCTTGTTCAAGCGAATAAAAATTAGATGCGAGATGCGAGATGCGAGATGCGAGATGCGAGATGCGAGATGCGAGATGCGAGAGAATACGGAACAACCAAATTGCAAGCAATAAAAAAGGAGAACCGAAGTTCTCCTTTTCTTAAACCTTTAAGCTAATCTCTAAATTATAGAGATGCTTTCGCTTTTTCAACTAGAACAGCAAATGCTGCTTTGTCGAATACTGCGATGTCAGCAAGAATCTTACGATCGATCTCGATAGATGCTTTCTTAAGACCGTTGATGAAACGGCTGTAAGATAGACCATTTTGACGAGATGCCGCGTTGATACGTGCAATCCAAAGTTGACGGAATTGACGTTTCTTGTTGCGACGGTCACGGTAAGCGTATTGACCAGCTTTGGTAACTGCTTGGAAAGCTACGCGGTAAACACGTGAACGTGCTCCGTAGTAACCTTTAGCTTGTTTTAGAACTTTCTTATGACGTGCACGAGCTTGTACACCACGTTTTACGCGAGGCATTATGCTTCTCCTAAACTAAACGAATTTATAAACTAAAAAGAATTAAGCGTATGGCATCATACGTAGAACTTGAGCAACTTCACATTTAGGAAGGATCGAGTTCGGACGTAGCTGACGCTTGTTCTTAGTAGTACGCTTAGTCAGGATGTGACGTTTACCAGCGTGCTTAAACTTAATACCACCAGCAGTTTTCTGGAAACGCTTAGCAGCACCTTTGTTGGTTTTCATCTTAGGCATGATGAATAACTCCGCATTGTTGAGTTGTTAATAACATAGTAATTAGGGCGAATAAAACCCCGCAACCTGAGGCTGCAGGGTTCAATTACTTGCAAAGCCGTTAATTACTTCTTTTTAGGGGCCAATACCATGATCATCTGGCGACCTTCAATTCTCGTTGGGAAAGATTCGACTACTGCAAATTCTTCAGTATCCGCTTTCAAACGATTAAGAACGTCAACACCGATGTCTTGGTGAGCCATTTCGCGGCCACGGAAGCGAATTGTTACCTTCACTTTGTTGCCGTCTTCTAGGAAACCAGTCAGGTTGCGTAGTTTTACCTGATAGTCTCCAATATCAGTTCCAGGACGGAATTTAACTTCCTTAATCTGAACCTGTTTTTGCTTCTTCTTCTGCTCTTTCGCAGCTTTGCTCTTCTCGAAGAGGAACTTACCGTAGTCCATCACACGACAAACTGGCGGCTCGGCGTTAGGGCTGATCTCTACAAGATCCATACCAGCTTCATTTGCAGCTTCCATCGCTTCAGCGATTGAAACCACACCAACAGCTTCGCCGTCAGCGCCAGTTAGACGCACTTCACGAACGCCACGAATGTCACCGTTTAAACGGTGCTGGTTTTGTTTGGCCGGTTGTTGGCCACGTCTTCCGCCTTTAATAGCTATTCCTCCAGATTGAGCTTACGGCTTGAAACCTCAGCTTGGATGTATGAAATAAAATCATCCACTTTAAACTTGCCAAGGTCTTTACCTTTACGTGTACGTACTGCAATTTCGCCGGCTTCCATTTCTTGGTCACCACACACAAGCATGAACGGTACACGTTTCAAAGTATGTTCGCGGATTTTAAAGCCAATCTTCTCATTTCTCAAGTCTGCTTTGACTCTAAATCCACTTTTTTGCAGTTTTTTCGTAATTTCTTGTACATATTCAGACTGTTTGTCTGTAATGCCCATTACAACTGCTTGTTCTGGCGCCAACCACGTTGGGAAGAAACCAGCGTATTCTTCAATAAGAATACCGATGAAGCGTTCTAGTGAACCTAAAATCGCGCGGTGGATCATAACTGGCATGTGACGCTCGTTATCTTCACCTACGTAAGTAGCACCTAAACGTTCTGGTAATGCAAAATCGAGCTGCACTGTACCACATTGCCATGCGCGGTCCAAACAATCATGCAAAGTAAATTCAATCTTAGGTCCGTAGAACGCACCCTCGCCTTCTTGAATCTCGTATGCAATCTCTAATGCTTCTAGCGCTTGCTTAAGGTCAGCCTCTGCACGGTCCCACATTTCGTCTGAACCTACACGCTGTTCTGGACGAGTAGATAGCTTAACAACAATGTTTTCGAAACCGAAAGTTGTGTAAGTATCGTAAACCATATCAATACAAGCTTTAACTTCTTGTTGAACTTGGTCTTCAGTACAGAATACGTGAGCATCATCTTGAGTGAAGCCACGAACACGCATGATGCCGTGAAGTGCGCCAGACGGCTCGTTACGGTGACATGAGCCAAACTCAGCCATACGTAGCGGTAGATCACGGTAAGATTTCAAACCTTGGTTGAAGATTTGAACGTGACCAGGACAGTTCATTGGCTTGATAGCGTATTCACGGTTCTCTGAAGAAGTAGTGAACATCGCTTCTGCGTACTTATCCCAGTGACCAGAGCGTTCCCAAAGAACACGGTCCATCATTAATGGGCCTTTAACTTCTTGGTATTCGTACTCAGTCAGTTTCTGACGAATAAATACTTCTAGCTCACGGAAGATAGTCCAACCGTTGTGATGCCAGAACACCATGCCTGGTGCTTCTTGCTGCATGTGGAATAGGTCAAGCGCTTTACCGATTTTACGGTGGTCACGTTTAGCCGCTTCTTCTAGGCGCACAAGGTGAGCTTTAAGTGCCTTCTTGTCGTGGAATGCAGTACCGTAGATACGTTGAAGCATCTTGTTGTCACTGTTACCACGCCAGTAAGCACCCGCTACGTTAAGTAGAGTGAAGTGCTGGCAGAAGCTCATGTTAGGCACGTGTGGACCACGACACATATCGATGTATTCTTCGTGGTGGTACAGGCCTGGACGATCGTCTTTAGAAACGTTCTCGTCCAAGATTTCAATCTTGTAAGTTTCGCCGCGAGCTTCGAATGCGTCGCGCGCTTCCTGCCAGCTAACTTTCTTCTTAACAACCTGGTACTTGGTCTTCGCTAGCTCTTTCATGCGCTTTTCAATCTTTTCTAGATCTTCTTGCGTTAGAGAGTGCTCAAGGTCGATATCGTAGTAGAAACCGTTATCGATGGTAGGACCGATCGCCATTTTCGCTTCTGGAAAAAGCTGCTTAACCGCGTGGCCTAAAAGGTGAGCACAAGAGTGACGAACGATCTCAAGGCCATCAACTTCGTCTTTAGCAGTGATGATTTCTAGGCTTGCATCGTTTTCGATAAGATCACAAGCATCAACACGCTCGCCGTCTACACGACCTGCAATGGTTGCTTTCGCAAGACCAGGACCGATTGATAGGGCAACATCTAGAGTTGATACAGGGTTGTCAAATTGACGCTGACTACCGTCAGGAAGAGTAATAATTGGCATTATTTGTCCTTTACAGTGGTGTTGCACACCAAGCAACACATGAAAATGTTTAATATATGTTTGTCAGTCAACGAGTATGTTGACCGGAGATATATGCATAATAAATATACCCACATAGAAGCAAATACAGATGCCCCATTTGTAGGTATCCGAGCATTGTAACGAAATAATATAAAATGACAATGACAGAGGATCCCTCCCGACTCCACTATAACTTTCAATGGGTAAGAATTTGTCATGCTAACCAACGCCTTCCCTCTCCTACAAACCCACTCTTGAAGCACTCTAATCCAACATAACAGTTTCGATTTAGCCATTTCGAACTAAGCTATAGATAAGTGACGGAATACGGATGAGGTGCATATGGAGAAACAGGCTACTTTTATATCGTTCATACCCTCTTTATCGTTAATCATAACTGCTACTATTTACACTCCAGCGACATGGGCCAATAAAGATTACGGACCCTTAATCAGTTATACCCAAGCACCGTTGCAGTCCGTTCGTCTCACTCCGACACTTCGCTCTGGCTTTCCACTCGAAGAGAATAAGGTTGAAGTGTTTGCTGCTTTCACCGCCGCGAGTATCTGGGCCAATTCCCACGACTACCATTTAGACTATTATCAGAATCAACTTCAAACGGGTTTACGATGGCAATTAACTCAAGCGTGGCAAGTAGAATTCAATTACCGTTACCTTTACGCTGCAAACAATCACCTCGACAAAATCACCATCAACTTTCATGACCTATTCGACATCGACCAAGCAGGACGCGATCGTAAAGAGCGACATCAGTTTGATATTTACGCTCCTGACCACGACATCAATGTTCGAGACTTCTCCGGCGACACGCTGACCAGCGCTTTCACCCTCTACACTCAATACCAAATCATAGATCTTGAAAACCACGGATTATCCTTTGGTGTCTCCCTCTATCATAACAATGTCAGCCATGGTGCATTCGAAGGAAGCAGTACCGAACAAAGCGCTCAGTTCAACTATGCCTACCAACTCGATATCAATACCTTCTATACAAGCTTAGGGTTAGCGAATCAGTCCAATCGAGAGGTAGAGAATGGTTTTTCACATAAGAAAACGACATGGTCATGGATGGGCGGCTATCAACTCACGTTGTTTGAAAATCATGAATTGCATCTAGAATATCGTTGGTATGAAGGTGCAGAAGATGGCGAAACCGAGTTTTCAGAATCAGCGAATGAGATGATGTTTGGTTATCGCTACGTGATGCAACGCTCGGCAGTCGAGATATCCATTATCGAGAACATCTTCAATATGGACAACTCCACCGATGTGGCCTTTCAATTGGCTTATCGGCATCAGTGGTAGATCTAATTTAATTTGAAGTAATGGAATCAAAAAAGCCGAACGGATAGGTTCGGCTTCAGAAATCATATTGTCTCTATTAATAGACAGAGTGACTACTAACAGAGAGGCAATTACGCACTCATGATTCTTGAGACGGCGTTGAGGATGTCTGAGTCAACCGCGTTAGCAGCTAAGCTGAATGAAATGTAATGGTCACCACGGAAGCTCATTGAGCGGTCGATTTCAGCTAGGCAGTGAACCATAGAGCCTTCAACGATGAATGACAGCTCGATCTCTTTGTTATTCATAAAGCCGCCGCTACGGAATTCAATCTCTTGGTAACAACCCGAACGTGAAGCAAAGTTGTTGCCTTTCAAGAAGCCCTTCTCTACATCAGCTTTCACCATTGCCATGCCCGATGCTTCAACACCTTGGATGATTTTAGCAACTGTTGGCAGTGGATGAACGGAGATAAAGTCGCGGTCTTTAGGGTCAATCGCGAAGCCGATATCTAGGTTCGTTTCTACCCACACATGGCACTGGTTCATTTGTGCGTTCAATGCAGTGACTGGCGTTTCATCATTCAGCTTTAGACGGAATGGAACCAGTTTGGTTTCGCCCGGTTGGATAACGAAAGGCTCTACAGCTTGAATACGACCAAGTGAAAAGGTTTCATAACTGGTGCTGTCTTCAGTTTCGACTTTCACTTCTGTGTTGAGAACTAAGTTGATCAGGTCGATTTGTTGCTCAACGTCGCCACCCATGATGTGAACATTGCCAGACAACTCGCCACCTTGGAAAACGTCAATATTATCTAAGACGGTATCGACCTTTGCCGCACCAATGCCCAACGAGGCCTTTAATTTCTTAAACATATTATTTCCCTTTCTAATTATCTGATTTACGAATAGTTATTGCGTGACAATTTGCGACACTTGCCCCACAGAATCAAGCTATTTGCGCTATCAATGTTGAACAAGCTCACATCCTCTGAGGAAATGTTGAAATCGTGAAAAAATCCGTTACTCTATTTGTATAGTCAAATAAGGTTTCATTATGTCGAAAGCGCCGCTCTACCTTCAAATAAAACAGTTCATAGACGACAAAATTAGCAATGGTCACTGGCCGGTGGGTTATCAAATTACCACCGAACTCGAACTCACGGAGCAGTTCAATGTGAGTCGAATGACGGTGAATAAAGCAATTCGAGATCTTGTGTCTGAAGGCAAGCTCATCAGGAAGCCAAGACTGGGTACTTTTGTGTGTGAGCCAGAGGAAAAAGCGCAATCTCCCCTACTTGATATCAACAACATCGCCCAAGAGATCAAAGACCGTGGCCAAACCTACACAAGCCAAGTGATCAAGCACGATAGCATCAAGGCAGATGAAAGCTCGGCTACACGGTTAGGTGTGATGATTAACGCAGAAGTATTCTATAGTGAAATCATCCACTTTGCCGACAACACGCCGATACAATTGGAAGCGCGCTGGGTGAATTCTCAAGCCGCTCCAAAATACCTAGAGCAAGATTTTTCAACTTCCACCCCTAATGAATACCTTTCAAAAAGCTGCCCGTTAAGTGCTATCGAGCACACGGTTGAAGCCATTATTCCAGACTCGAAAATCAGAACATCACTAAAGCTATCTGAATCAGAGCCTTGCCTTCTTCTCAATAGAAGAACATGGAGTAAAGAACGCCTTATCAGCTTTGCATTACTCTACCACCCTGGCTCTAAGTACAAATTAAGCTCTAAGATAGTTCTAGATTAAAGAATATCATCCTGATCGCCGATCACATTTTTGCAACATCAACTTGATTCGGGTCAGTATTTAGCCTATTTATTTGTATATACATTTATTGTTTAGCAAAGATCTAGGTGATTATGAATTTGATCCTCAAAAATGCACGAGTGGTCTCGATGAGCTCGGGGGCCGATGGTTACCAACCTTCTTCCCTGCAAGATATCGTTATCGAAAACGGTAAAATCGTGTCCATCTCTTGTTCAAACCAAAACGCACTTATTTCTGAATTAGAACAATCAAGTGTTGATGGTACTTTGGATTACGCCACCTACGACTGCAAAAACAAGCTAGTCACCCCAGGGCTGATTGATTGCCACACTCACCTTGTATTTGCAGGTAATCGCGCCAATGAATTTGAACAGCGTTTAAATGGCGTGTCTTACACCGACATCGCGAAACAAGGCGGTGGTATTTTAGCAACGGTAACGGCGACTCGAGCAGCACAAGAAGCCGAGTTAGTTGAAATGGCTTTGCCAAGACTTGATGGCCTATTAAGAAGTGGCGTCACCAGCGTTGAAGTAAAGTCTGGCTATGGCTTAACGCTTGATGACGAACTCAAGATGTTACGCGCTGCCAAAGCCTTAGAAAACTACCGTCGTATTAAGATCACCACCACACTACTCGCAGCACATGCTGTACCACCCGAATACAAAGAGCAGCCGGACAGCTATATCGATCTGGTTTGCCAAGAAATCATCCCTAAAGCAGCTGAACAAGGCTTAGCTGACGCGGTCGACGTATTTTGTGAATCGATCGGCTTCAATCTAGAACAAACCGAGCGTGTGTTTGCGGCTGCTAAACAACATGGACTAGCGATAAAAGGCCATACAGAACAGTTTTCTAATATGGGCGGCAGCGCGCTAGCAGCTAAATACGGTGCTCTCTCTGTTGATCATGTTGAGTACCTAGATGAAACCGGAGTAAAAGCACTGGCGAAATCAGGCACAGTTGCAACATTACTGCCCGGCGCTTTCTATTTCTTGAAAGAGACTCAACAGCCACCAATTACCTTACTTCGTGAACACAATATCCCAATGGCAATCGCGACGGATTTAAACCCCGGAACTTCACCTTTTGCGGACTTAACGCTGATGATGAACATGAGCTGCATGTTATTTGGTACGACGCCTGAAGAAGCGCTGCGCGGTGTAACTTGCCATGCTGCAGCTGCCATTGGTGAATCGCAAAATAGAGGCAAAATTGAAGTGGGTTACGCTGCTGACTTGGCGATTTGGAATATCGAACACCCAGCAGATCTAAGCTATCAGGTAGGCGTACCTCACCTGCATAAACGCATTGTTAATGGCGAGGTATGTCATGACGCAATCTAAACCCAACAGCACTAACGCAACGGCAGTCACCACCCACAACTTTGTATGGACGGGGCGCAATGACCTTGAACATGGCGAACTTGGCACCCGCGTTCATCACATCACCAGCCAAGTCCAAAATGGCGATTGGGATGACCAGCTGATGAAGAATGCTATCGCCTTGGTTGGCTTTGCCAGTGATGCGGGCGTTGCACGAAATAAAGGACGTGTTGGCGCGAAAAAAGCACCTAATTTGATTCGTCAAGCGTTGGCCAATATGGCTTGGCACAGGGATACACGCATTGCTGATCTTGGCGATATCGAATGTAAAGATGATCAATTAGAAGTCAGCCAAAAGCAGTGCGCTGATGTGATTACCAATGCGCTATCAACCAACAAAGTGATTACCCTTGGCGGTGGTCACGAAGTGGCTTGGGCCTCTTTCCAAGGCCTCACTGAGCATCTTCACAGAACTCAACCAGAGCACAAACCTAAGATAGGCATCGTTAACTTTGATGCTCATTTTGATCTTCGTGAGTTCGAAAGCGACATCGCTGACGTCAAGCCAAGCTCCGGTACACCATTTAATCAGATTAGCGAATACTGTTACACACATCAGTGGCCATTTCATTACGCGTGTCTTGGCGTGAGTGCAGCCAGCAATACCAAAGCACTATTTAACAAAGCCGACCAACTGGGCGTTTGGTATGAACACGACCGTAACATGACCCAAGTAAACCAAGTCGCTCAACTGGTTAAGTTACAAAAATTCATCGCTGAGTGTGATTACCTCTATCTCACAATTGATCTCGATGTCTTCCCTGCAGCGACGGCACCGGGTGTCAGTGCGCCAGCAGCAAGAGGCGTTAGCTATGAAGCGCTCGCACCTTTTCTAGAACAGATTTTCAAACACAGTGAAAAACTCATTATCGCGGACATTGCGGAATACAACCCAGACTACGACGTCGACGGCCAAACGGCTCGATTAGCGGCGCGTTTGTGTTGGGATATAGCCTCTGCAATGGCCAGCGACTAATCCAGCTATACCGATAACTACAACTACAACTACAACGATATAACGTGAAACAGAAGGAATTCCAAAATGACGGAACACCGCAACAGTGACCCTCGTCTCGACACGACTCGCGAAATTCGCGCACCTCATGGCACTACTTTGCGCGCTAAATCTTGGTTAACAGAAGCACCACTACGTATGCTGATGAACAATCTAGACCCTGATGTGGCAGAACACCCACATGCACTGGTTGTGTATGGTGGTATTGGTCGCGCTGCGCGTGATTGGAAATGTTATGACAAGATTGTTGAAGTATTAGAACGTTTAGAAGATGACCAAACGCTACTTGTCCAGTCAGGTAAACCTGTAGGCGTGTTCCCGACTCATAAAAACGCACCTCGCGTATTAATCGCTAACTCGAACCTTGTTCCACACTGGGCAAACTGGGAACACTTCAACGAGCTCGATAAAGAAGGCTTGATGATGTACGGCCAAATGACCGCAGGCAGCTGGATCTACATCGGGTCACAAGGCATCGTTCAAGGTACTTACGAAACCTTTGTTGCTATCGCGAAGAAACACTTCCAAGGCGAAGCCAAAGGTAAATGGGTTCTAACGGGCGGTCTTGGCGGCATGGGTGGCGCTCAACCTCTTGCAGCTACCATGGCTGGCTTTTCAATGATTGCGGTTGAATGCGATGAATCACGAATCGATTACCGCCTACGTACTGGCTATGTAGACAAAAAAGCCACCAGCTTAGATGAAGCAATGGCTATGATCAAAGAGTCAGATACGCCTATTTCTGTTGGTCTGCTTGGTAACGCAGCAGACGTATTTCCAGAGTTAGTAGAGCGCAACATCACGCCAGATGTGGTGACTGACCAAACCTCTGCTCATGACCCGCTGAACGGCTACTTGCCGCAAGGGTGGACGATGGAGAAGGCTGCACAAGAGCGTACCATTGATGAAGCGAAAGTCGTAAAAGCCGCGAAACAATCGATGGCAATTCAAGTTCAAGCGATGCTAGACCTGCAATACCGCGGTGCTGCGACCGTCGATTACGGCAACAACATTCGCCAAATGGCACTGGAAGAAGGCGTAGAAAACGCGTTTGACTTCCCGGGTTTCGTTCCTGCTTATATCCGTCCACTGTTCTGTGAAGGCATCGGTCCATTCCGTTGGGCAGCACTATCTGGTGACCCAGAAGACATCTACAAAACAGACCAAAAAGTAAAAGAACTGATTCCAGACAACCCACATCTACACAACTGGTTAGACATGGCGCGTGAACGCATTCAATTCCAAGGCCTACCGGCGCGTATCTGTTGGGTTGGCTTGAAAGATCGCGAACGCTTAGGCCAAGCATTCAATGAGATGGTGAAAAATGGCGAGCTGAAAGCACCAGTGGTCATCGGTCGTGACCACTTAGATTCAGGTTCTGTTGCCAGTCCGAATCGTGAAACAGAAGGCATGATGGATGGGTCAGATGCCGTATCAGATTGGCCTCTATTGAATGCACTACTAAACACAGCAGGCGGCGCAACTTGGGTTTCTCTACACCACGGCGGCGGCGTTGGCATGGGCTTCTCGCAACACTCAGGTATGGTGATTTGTTGTGAAGGTAGCGAAGATGCTTCACAACGTATTGCTCGCGTACTTCACAATGACCCAGCAACCGGCGTAATGCGTCATGCTGATGCGGGTTACGATATTGCCAAGCAGTGTGCTAAAGAGCAGAAGCTTGATTTACCTATGCTAAACGAAGAACTTCGTCGCCTTTAATGTCTGGAGAAAACATGTTAAATTTATTACTAAAACCAGGACTTCTAGGCCTATCTGAACTTCGCAAAATCAGCCGCAGCCCTGTGAACTTATCACTCGACCCTGCTGCAATCCCAGATATTGAAGCGAGCATGCAGGTTGTCGAACAAGTGATCGCTGAAGACCGCACAGTTTATGGCATCAATACGGGGTTTGGCTTATTGGCAAACACCAAGATTGCGCCAGAAGATCTCGAAGTTCTACAAAAAAGTATCGTACTTTCTCACGCAGCAGGCATCGGCAAGTTCATGTCTGATGAAACCGTGCGTTTAATGATGGTTCTGAAGATTAACAGCTTGTCTCGTGGCTACTCAGGTATCCGACTCAAGGTCATCAATGCTCTTATCGATCTAGTGAATGCGCAGGTCTACCCTTGTGTGCCACAAAAAGGCTCAGTAGGTGCTTCTGGCGACCTTGCTCCCCTCGCACACATGAGTACCGTTTTACTTGGTGAAGGCCAAGCACGACACAACGGCAAAATCATTACAGGTTTAGAAGCGATGAAGATCGCAGGGCTAGAGCCAATCACGCTCGCACCGAAAGAAGGTTTAGCGCTACTAAACGGCACACAAGCTTCAACCGCATTTGCACTAGAAGGCCTATTCGCAGCGGAAGATTTATTTGCGTCGGCAACTGTCTGTGGCGCTATGTCTGTTGAAGCAGCACTCGGTAGTCGCCGCCCATTTGACCCTCGTATCCACCGCGTTCGTGGTCATCGTGGCCAAATGGATGCAGCCCTTGCTTATCGACATATGCTTGATCAAAAGAGTGAGATTGGTGAGTCACACACGTGTTGTGAAAAGGTTCAAGACCCTTACTCGCTGCGTTGTCAGCCTCAAGTAATGGGCGCGTGTCTCCAGCAGATCCGTAACTCAGCAGAAACGCTAAACGTTGAAGCAAACTCGGTATCTGATAACCCGCTGGTTTTCGCTGACGATGGCGACATCATTTCAGGCGGCAACTTCCACGCAGAACCTGTTGCTATGGCTGCCGATAACCTTGCATTAGCTATCGCAGAGATCGGTAGCTTGTCAGAGCGTCGAATGGCACTGCTGATAGATAGCGCACTAAGTAAGCTTCCACCTTTCTTGGTCGATAATGGCGGCGTGAACTCAGGCTTTATGATTGCTCAGGTTACCTCAGCAGCATTAGCAAGCGAGAACAAAACACTGGCTCACCCGGCTTCTGTAGACAGCTTGCCAACATCCGCTAACCAAGAGGATCACGTGTCGATGGCAACCTTTGCGGGTCGTCGTCTTCGAGACATGGCAGAGAATACTCGTGGAATCTTGGCGGTCGAGTACCTAGCAGCTGCACAAGGACTAGACTTTCGAGCACCAAATCTTTCTTCTCCTCGAGTAGAAGAAGCAAAACAGATCCTGCGCGAGAAAGTCAGCTTCTACGACAAAGACCGTTACTTCTCACCTGATATCGAGCAAGCAAATCTACTGCTCAAGTTATCAGTGCATAACCATCTAATGCCAGAAGGCCTACTATGTAGCTTCTAAGGTTTAACGAAATAACTCGTCATATAAACAAGGGCTATTGATTAGCCCTTGTTGCATTGAATCCAAGCCCCTATTCCCCTCAAAATCGCCACATACCATCCAACGTATTTATCTAATCGACTGATATATAAGCAAAGTTAACTGGATAGACCATTAGAACGAAGTTAGTTAGCTATAATCCACCCCAGATTTGATGACTAATAGCGATACTATGTTTCTGACACCTTACTTTTCTACTGAAGACAATCAATTTCAATTCACTCGTGAACAAGCTAGCCACTTTGCTAAAAAAGTAGCTGCTGACTTCAACCCAATTCACGATGAAGACAACAAGCGCTTCTGCGTGCCTGGCGATCTTTTGTTTGCAGTTCTCCTGCAAAAAGAAGGCATCAGCCAAAAAATGCGTTTTGATTTTTCAGGTATGGTTGGTAACGGTATTGCGCTAAGCGTTGATAACAAGTGCGAGAAAGAAAGCTCACTGGTTGACGAGAAAGGCAAAGAGTACCTACACATGTCGTGTGAAGGTGAAAAGAGCCACGATCAAGCATTCATCGAACACGTAGTAACAAACTACGTTAAGTTCTCTGGCATGAACTTCCCTCACATCATGGTTCCTCTTATGGAAGAGCAACAAATGATGATCAACTGCCAACGCCCTCTTGTGATTTACGAGAGCATGGAAGTTGAATTTACTCGCCTAGACCTATCTCACCCTGAAGTTGAATTCTCTGGCGCGACTTTTGACGTTGAAGGCAAGCGCGGCATCGTGACCCTGAACTTCGATTTCAAAGAAGATGGTGAAGTAGTCGGTAAAGGCGTTAAACGCATGGTAGCAAGCGGCCTTAAGCCATACGACCAAGCTTCTGTAGACGACCTAGTAAACCGCTTCAACGAACGCAAAGAGATGTTTCTAGCTCAGTTCGCAGCCGCCGCTTAATCGGCACTCTTATTTACACCACTTAATGTAAATAGCTCTAGAAAAAGATCAATAAAGCCCAGCTTGATATCCTCAAGCTGGGCTTTTTAGTTTGTAGTTTTTAGTTGTGACTACACTAAACCACTCAAACCAGTACTCAGATAGGCACTAAATCCAACGCCTAACCTTTTGTTTATAATCAACATATTCAGCGCCGAACAATTGCTCTAGAACACGCTCTTCTGGCTTGATTTGGAATTGATTCATGTAAGTCACGAATACGAAGCTGAGTAATATACTGAAGATGTTTTGAAAGTAGTAGCCAACGCAAAACAGTAAAATGAATAACCCTAGATACATTGGGTTTCGGGTGTAGCCAAAAATGCCGCTGTCTACGACTGCCGAAGCGGTTTCGACTTTGATCGGGTTAACGGTGGTTTTCTGTTTTCGAAACTCCCATATACCGGATAACCCAACCACGCCGCTCAATGCGATTCCAACACCTAAAACGATTAGCTTATAAGGCAATGCTATTGCCGCCGTACTTAGTTGTTGAGCGCAGAAATAAGACGCAACAATTACCAATATAAACAGAGCAACCGGTGGTACTTTTAACTCAAGAAATCTCATAGCTTTCCTTATTAACAATTCCATTGTTAGTTTAGAAAAAAGCCCAGCAATTGCTGGGCTAAATAGTTTATAGAATTTTTGCGAGCGCCTGCAATGGATGGGCAAGCTTCTCACCCTCAAAACGCTTCACTTGGCTTCGGCATGAATATCCTGTCACTAAGCAACGCTCTTTCGGTAAGTCTTGCATCCTTGGCTTCCAACTTAGACCGTATATGTCTTTCGACATTTGCAACTTATCGACTTCGTGACCAAAAGTACCCGCCATACCACAACAGCCGACAGGAACACTGGTTAACGCAGCACCAAAGTGTTTAAAGATTGCGCCCCACTCTTTTTCAGCGTTTGGCATCTTGGTCTTCTCTGTACAGTGAGCGAACAAGTACCACATCTCTTCACTTGCTGAGCGCGCTTCGAATTCACCCAACGATGGCATTAACCATTCGTGCACGGTAAGCACATCAAAGTCGCCACGCTTGTCACCTAAGATCTCGACATATTCATCGCGGTAACAAAGCACTAGTGCAGGATCGACACCCACTAAAGGAATACCGATGTCAGCTACCATCGACAAGAAATCAGAAGTCGATTTAGCCTCGCGGGCAAAGCGACTTAAGAAGCCCTTGATGTGCAGCGCTTTACCATTTGGTTTGAATGGCAGCAGTACCGGTGTTTTGCCTAGCTTTTGAGCTAGAGTGACGAAGTCTTCAATCACCTCTGCATCATAGAAGCTAGTAAACGGATCTTGGACGATCAATACATGCTGCTTCTTCTCTTCCGAAGAAAGCCCTTCAAGATACTGCTGGTCGAAAAGTTGCAGCTCTTTGCTCGCCAGACGATTTTTAAGTGTAGGAACAGACATCAAAGGTGCGTCAACATAACCGACCGTTTTGGCGGTTGCCGTTTGTATCCACTTTTGACCCAATGCTGCGTTCACTACTTTTGGCGCTTTCGCCATCAGTGGCAGCATGGTTTCAATGTTCGCCACTAAATAGTCTTTTGCTGGGCGTTGGTAGCGTGAGTAGTAGATGTTTAAGAATCGTGAACGGAAGCTCGGAACATCAACTTTTATCGGGCATTGACTCGCACAAGCTTTACACGCCAAACAACCGTTCATCGCTTCATGAACTTCATGCGAGAAGTCGTACTCATGGCGTTTGTTCATCGTATTGCGAACACGCTCAACCATAGTCTTGACTGGTGTGTTGTCTTTCAGCGCTTCTTGCTCAAGGTCGAGAATGTCAACGCCTTGTTCAGTCAGTTGACGCAACCATTCTCGAACTAAGCCTGCGCGGCCTTTCGGTGAGTGACGACGGTCAGCCGTAACTTTCATCGAAGGACACATTGGCGAGCTCGTATCGTAGTTGAAACACAAGCCGTTACCGTTACATTCCATCGCTTGCTTAAAGCTGTCACGTACTTGAACATCGATCTGGCGATCATAGAAACCGCGCTTAGTGTCGGTCACTTTCACCAACTCAGCATCACTTTCTAAAGGCGTACAGATCTTACCTGGGTTCATTTTGTTATGCGGGTCGAATGCTGCTTTAACTCGTCTTAATTCGGTAAACAGCTCTTCACCGAAGAAGTCAGGGCCATACTCAGAACGGAAGCCTTTACCGTGCTCACCCCACATCAAGCCACCGTATTTCGCCACCAGCTTAACCACTTCATCAGAGACTTCGTGCATCAAGGCTTCTTGCATCGGATCACACAGGTCCAAAGCCGGACGAACGTGAAGTACGCCCGCGTCAACGTGACCAAACATACCGTAGTTCAGCTCTTTTGAATCGAGCAACACTCTAAATTCAGAGATGAAATCCGCCAAGTTTTCAGGTGGTACACAAGTATCCTCAGCGAAAGCGACCGGCTTAGCTCGGCCTTTCGCCGCACCTAATAAACCCACCGCTTTCTTACGCATGTTGTAGATTCGGCCG
Source organism: Vibrio sp. ED004 (assembly GCF_023206395.1). Classification (NCBI taxonomy): domain Bacteria; kingdom Pseudomonadati; phylum Pseudomonadota; class Gammaproteobacteria; order Vibrionales; family Vibrionaceae; genus Vibrio; species Vibrio sp. ED004. Next base: position 214,920 of record NZ_CP066149.1, read on the forward strand.
ATACTTGCCAAATCACTGCACACTTGGAAACCAATAACGCCTGCTTCTTCGCTCTCGACCATAGTTTCGAGTTTGGCGGTCAGCGCTTGAACCTGCTGTTCAACTTCCGCTTCATCTTGGCCTGCGAACTCAACCATGTTGATGCCAAGCATCTCTTTGTTCGGAACATCTGTCAGCAAGTCGCTCACGGTGTGCCAAACAATGTCTTGCTTCGCTAGGTTCAATACTCGTGAATCCACCGTTTCAACAGAGAGTGCTTTCGCTTCAACCATGAAAGGCGCATTACGCAGCGCAGAATCAAACGTGTTGTATTTCACGTTAACCAGTGTGCGCGCTTTTGGAATATTGGTTAGGTTTAACTTTGCTTCTGTGATGAATGCTAACGAGCCTTCAGCGCCACATAAAACGCGAGTCAGGTCAAAGCTGTCATCTTGTTCGTTAATTGCGTTCTTTAGGTCGTAGCCGGTTAAGAAGCGGTTCAGCGGAGGGAATTTATCTAAGATTTGAGCGCGCTTGTCTCGACACACAGCCTCAGTCACCGCAAGAGCATGATGAGCAAATTCACCTTCTTCGGGTAAGCCGTGTGATAAATCAGATTCTAAACATGAGCCATCTGCGAACACCGCTTGCAGCGATAATACATGGTCAGACGTTTTGCCGTACTTCAACGACCCTTGGCCCGAAGCATCGGTATTGATCATGCCACCAAGTGTAGCTCGGTTACTTGTAGAAAGGTCTGGAGAGAAAAAGTAACCATATGGGCGAACAGCATCGTTCAATTGGTCTTTAACGACACCAGACTGAACTCTTACCCAGCCTTCTTTCTCGTTAATCTCCAGAACCTTATTCATGTAGCGCGATAAATCAACCACGACACCTTTTGTTAAAGATTGTCCGTTGGTTCCGGTACCACCGCCACGAGGGGAAAAAGTCACGCGTTCGTAAGCGGATTTAGAAACCACTTTACCGACAAGTACAACGTCTTGCGTTGTTTTAGGAAGAATGACCGCCTGCGGCAATTGCTGATAGACACTGTTATCAGTCGCCACAGCCAAACGGCTAGAATATTGAGATTCAATGTCGCCAGTAAAGCCCGCTGTTTTTAGTTCATCTAAAAAGCGTACGACAACTGGATCGACATCAGCATTGAGTTGAAGTCTTGGTAACATTTGCTTCCTGCCCCTACTTCGCTGATCCTATCAGCATTGGGTTATCTGAGATTTTTAATAATTTTCTTTGAATTTCGTCACTTTACTACTATTAAGATCATATAAAAAGGTGATCAAATCAGAATCTCAGTGCAAGAATGGAGAAATAGTCACTTTCGTCTTAATTCAGTAGCAATATACTGAGTAACATTTTGTTTAAGACATCTCCACGAGCACATCACAATGAAAAAAAGCAAAACAGTCACAACTGAAGATATCCTTCTTAAACTATGCCAATCAGTCTCAAGCGTACTGACTTCAGCGACGGCCTCTCAGGTGTCCTATTCAGCCATGGTTCAAAAGATCAACAAGACAAGCCTAAAGCCAGATTTTGGTTGCTTCGTTCTGTTTGACGGCGGCTTTTCTGGTCTTGTTGTGATCAATTTTACGTCGAAAGCAGCGTTAGAGATCTACACCAATTACATGCGCAATATGGGCATGCCTGAAAACGAACTCGCTGTGCTTCATACTTCAGATGAGGTGGGTGATGTCTTGGGTGAGCTGATGAACCAGTTGGTCGGTGACTTCACCAATAAAATCCGCAAAGAGCTACAAACCAATATCACACAAAACCAACCGAAAATGCTCGCTCTGAATAAGCAAGTGAACCTTTCTGTTGATACCAACCTTGATCGTCCACAAGCTCGCCGTGTTACCTTCTCTACCGCCAATAACAACATCTTCTACCTTGAGCTTGCGATGGATAAGACCGAATTCATTCAATTGGAAGAATTTGAAATTGCTGAAGACGAGTGTCCAGACAGCATTCTTGAAGCGACTCAGAAAAAAATGCAAGAAGCGAACAAGCCAGCTCAAAGCTCAGGCAATGACTCTGCAGCAGATCTACTCGATGAACTGGGTATCTAGCTTGCGAATGCTTTAAAAAAGAGTGTCACTAACGCCATCAATACGCTTGATGGCGTTTTTGTTTTTGTCACTCAGTCGACTCAAGTAGTGTAGTGTTCACCACCTCCCTTGTTCATCAAACCAGTTTTGCCTTTCTGTTACCCGCGAAAACATGTAAAATGTTGGACTTTTAAAAATTTGCGGTACTGATTAAATTGTCGATGGATAAGAAAAAAGCCCTAAAGAAAATTGCCAAGTGTCTTGAGCTTGGAAGTTCTGCGAACGTCAATGAAGCTGCCAATGCGATAAAAATGGCGCATAACTTGATGCTGAAATATGGTCTCGAAAAAGACGATATTGAATTTATCAAGATGGGGAAAACTCAATCTACTCACCTGTTACCTGCAAATATCAGTTCTACACTGCTGCGTGTTATTCGCGGTATCAACACCAAATTTGGCGTAGAAGCCGTCTTGCTCAATCACAAAGGCCTCAAACGTGTTGAGTTCATTGGTGAAGCCGATCGCGCAATCTTCGCAGCCTTTGCGTTCGATATCATTTATCGCGAACTGAATGAGCACACTGGTCAATTCAGAAATAGCTTCGCAGGCTCTGGCACAGGGTCATTAGAAGTTACGCGCCGTGTGAACTCGTTTGTTTCAGGTTGGGTTGAAGGTGCGCTTGAAAAACTGCCAACCATCACTCCAGACGACGAATCAAACAACAAGATTAATAACTACATCGATAAAGAGTTCAAAAATATCGACCGTGAAACATTCAAACAACAACTGAAAGAAGCGATGAAGAACCTCACCGCGGATTATGAAGTTGGTTTAAAGAAAGGTCGTAAATTGTCTGTTAATCGACCAGTTGGCGGTGCACAGGCACCTAAAAAGATATCTAAATCATAGAGCCGCTTTACATTACTTCAACGTATTGATAAAACCATCGATAATATTTACAGGACTATGCTTGTCGCTTGAATTCATTCATTTGGCAAAAGTACATGATGGAGAAATACGTTGAAAAAAATCACACTAGCCCTCGCGCTTACTATCGCTTTAACGGGTTGTCAGGCAACTCAACGTCAAAACGCGACAACTGGCGAATCTGAGACTAACTCTGCAACTCAAGGCGCTCTAATTGGTGCACTCGCTGGTGCCGTTGCTGGTGCTGCAACTGGTGACAACTCAAAAGACCGTGGTAAACGTGCTCTTATTGGCGCAGCAGGTGGCGCCGCTGTTGGTGGTGGTATTGGTTACTACTTTGACCGCCAAGAAGCAGCCCTTCGCGAAGAGCTAATGAATTCAGGCGTTCAAGTTGAACGCGTTGGCGAGAACCAACTTCTACTTCGTCTAGAAAACGGCATTGGTTTTGACTCTGGTTCTTACGCTTTGGAATCAAGCATTCACAACACACTTCGCGGCGTTGCGCGTATCCTAGTTGAATACCCAGACACAAGCCTAGTGATCGAAGGTCACACGGACAGCACTGGTAGTGAGTCAACTAACCAAATCCTTTCAGAGCGCCGAGCTGAATCTGTTCGTGCATTCTTGATCTCTCAAGATGTAGCAGCAGGTCGTGCTATTGCTCGTGGTAACGGTGAGCGTTACCCTCTATGTGATAACAACACGTCTCAAGGTCGTGCTTGTAACCGCCGCGTAGAAATTCAAATCTTGCCGCTTAAGTAGCACGATTAAAGCCCTGTCGCCTTTATCTATTGAATTAACCACTATATAGTTGTTTGTCAGTTGTAGCGCTTGTCTCAAACGTTACAACCTAATTAACAGCCACATAGCGTATTCATACTGATATATCGGCACTGGGCTTTTTTACGAGACTTATCTTTTGCTTATACTATCCAACTTTCTTTCACCATCGCCTCTAAGAACTCTGCTTCTTGCCTACATCTTTGCCACGATACAGTTGTTCTCGACACATTTGGTTCATGCAGAAAGTAGCCCTCAGCTGTCAGTAAACTCACAACCTCAAGACCCTGTATCTCAATACCAATTGGCGCAAGCGTATGAATTGGGAACGGAAGTGCCTAAAAACATCAACGACGCATTCTATTGGTACTCGCAATCTGCAGACAATGGCAATGCAGATGCGCAATTTAAACTCGGTGAATGGTACTTGGCGGGGACAAGCGTCGAGCAAGACAACAAACTTGCATTGGAATGGTTCATCAAAACAGCGCTACAAGGCAACAAGCGCGCTCCCAGTGAGGTGGCAAAGATCTATGAGTCCTCACTTGCGAAAGATCTACTCCAACCATTAGATGCAGCACAGCTATGGTATGAAGCGGCCTTAAAAAACAATCCTGATGCAGAAGATGGCTACAATCGCGTTCTGGAAGCACAGTTCAACCAACAGCGTGCCAAGCAAATCTCTTCGATTGAGCAGCTCAATGACAACGTCAGTGCAGAAGCCAATACAAATCCACCAAGTACCTTCCCTTCGACACTAACGTCTAGAGACCAAGCAACACGTTCTAATCTAACAAGCTCTGACTATATGATTGGCGCAGTGCTGGCCGTTTTGGTTGCAATAGTGAGTATCAGCGCGACTCTGGTTATCTCGCGAAAGCGACAAGGCCTGAAGTCTGGTGAGTTAAATCAGCAGCAACAGACACTGGAAGCACAGCTTAGTGCGAAAGACTTCACCATTAAGCAGCAAAAGCGTCAGCTTCAAACCATCTACAACGAATTGAAGAAGCAGAAAAACAACAAAGGTCTGAATGCTTTGCAAGTGGCCTGTGCTCTCTTTGGCTACACACCTAGATCTATTCCTGACCAAAAGAGCATTAAGATTCGATACAAACAACTCTCTAAAATCTATCACCCTGACGGTCATGGATGTGACGAAGAAATGAAACGTTTGAACAATGCGCTAAAAACCATTTTACAAAATGTTACAAAACCGTAAACAACTACACATATTCATTTTCCAAGATCGCAAAGATACCGATTTTATTAGTGTTGCAATCGATCCCCCTCTCAAAAACGGGTAACAAACTATTAACTAATGAGTCTTACTTGTGTCATAATTTGCGCCGAAAATACACCTGACTTAAACAGGTGAGGAGAAAATATGTTCACAATAGAAGGCGTTTGTGATTGGTGCAAAAAGCCAAGCCTAGTAAAAAAGCACGACTACCTAGATGGTAAGTGTCATCATGCATGTAAAGAGTGCAATGATATTGCAACCATTGATGTTCGCCAGTTCAATATTGGTGAAATGGAAATGAGAACAAAACTCTCCCAAGCAACACTGAGATAAGTAACACCGTTGAAATATAAGAAAGCGCCTAAGGCGCTTTTTTTGTATCTGGGGTTTATCTTCTTATCTTCTTATCTTCTTATCTTCTTATCTTCTTATCTTCTTATCTTCTATACAGCTATATACAGTACTTTTCTGCAAAAACCACTGTATACACCTGTATAGAAATCACATTTTTTCAATTTATGAGACAAAATACAAAAATCAGTCGAATTTAATTTAACAATAAATATCAACAACTTAAGCAACAGCCCTTACTTACCTGCAATAAAACGACCAATAATCCCGCAAAAACTGCTTGATCTTATAAGTAACAAAAACTACTGTATACACATACAGCATGTATATAAGGACAGCAAAATGATTCAAGCACACGTTAAAGCCCAACACTCTAGCCCGCTAGTTCACTGCGCATTTACATCAGTTTCTCGTAAAAGCAAAAACTCAAACGAGGAAGCGTTGTTCGCAAGAATGGCGTTGCTGTCCAATCAACATCAATGGCTGCTGTTTACTGCTCACACGCCAAGACCATCCGCTAAGCAGCTTAAGCAACACAATGTTTGCTGCGAGCGTGTTATCCATATGAAAGCGTCGAACCAAATGAATGAAGTAGAGACTGTCGAGAAAGCAATACGCTCAGGAAACGCGAGCGCAATCGTTGCGAGTACGTCGATCGACTCATTCAGCCAACAATACCTAAGAACGTTAGGCCAACGCTTTCAATGCGAAGTGTTCTTCATTGATGAAACGTCAGAGCGTATTCACTAAGCCGACCTCGGTTAACAATTTAGCTCAGAAACATAGCTCAATCTTTTAGCTAACAAACTTAAATTAATTTAACAGCATAGCTCCAAAACACAGACCAACAGACCAACAGACTGCCTTCCCCTGCCCTACAATTCGCCAATTTTCTAGCGAATAGTTAGGCGGGGGTTTTTATTTGATCAATAGACTTAGCAATCGTTTGCTTTTTATCTGGAAGCAAATAATAGATTGGGTATAATGCCCGTCTAATCATGTGCACACCGCACTTCTCTGTATGACGTTTGATAAAAGATAGGAATGTCTAAATGAGCCTTGCTGATCAAGTTCTTGCCGTAAATGATGACCTACCAATCCGTACTGATAAACCTGTCCACAGTGGCAAGGTTCGTTCGGTCTACTGGTTAACTGAAGAAGATAGCCAACGACTAATTAAAGAGAAAGGCTACAATGTAGCGCCCGATGCGCCGTTAGCCATCATGGTGATCAGTGACCGTATCTCTGCGTTTGATTGTATTTGGCGTGGTGAAGGTAATCTTAAAGGTGTTCCAGGTAAGGGAGCCGCTCTGAATGCTATCTCTAACCACTGGTTCAAATTGTTTAAAGACAACGGCCTTGCTGACAGTCACATTCTTGATATCCCTCATCCATTCGTATGGATTGTACAAAAAGCTCGCCCAGTCATGATCGAAGCGATTTGTCGTCAATACATCACAGGCTCTATGTGGCGTGCATACGCGAACGGCGAACGTGAATTCTGCGGTATCGAGATGCCTGAAGGCCTTGAGAAAGACAAGAAATTACCTGAGCTACTGATCACGCCTTCGACAAAAGGGATTTTGAAAGGAATTCCTGGTGTACCAGAAGCTGACGATGTGAACATCACACGTAACAACATTGAAGACAACTTCGCAGCGTTCAACTTTACTCAAGCAAGTGACATTGCGCATTACGAGAAACTTCTAAAAGAAGGCTTCAACGTAATTAGCCAAGCGCTAGCAAAAGTCGATCAAACCTTTGTTGATACGAAATTTGAGTTCGGCTACGTGAACGATGCCCAAGGCAAAGAAAAGCTTATCTACATGGATGAAGTGGGTACGCCAGATTCATCTCGTATTTGGGATACTCAAGAGTACAACAAGGGCAACATCGTCGAAAACTCGAAAGAAGGTTTCCGTCAGTTCTTGCTTAACTACTTCCCTGATGCTGATATTCTTTTGAACAAAGAACGTATGCCAGAGCGTGAAGCGTTAGCTCGTGACAATGAACTTCCTTTGGATGCATTGATGTCTCTGTCTCGTACTTACCTTGATATCGCGGCGAAAATCACCGGTGGCGAGATTGTATTAAGCGACAATCCGAAACAAGAAATCATTGATGTGCTTCGTGCTGATTATGGGCTAATCGATTAATCGCAAATTAACAAGTTAGTCAGCTAATACGCTTGTAAGCACAAATTTTAGATACTAAAAGGGCCTCAATATTGAGGCCCTTTTTACAATGTATATTTAATCAAAGCTTAGTTAGTGATCAAAGCTTGATAGTGAACTCTTCACCAGAGTTATCTGCAATCACCAAATGACTACGCGATTCAATATAATCAATCTGCTCGTCTTCAAGCGAATATGGCATGACAACCTTGAGCTCATTGATCCCTTCTAGCTTGGCAAGCTTAAGCAAGGTAACAATGTTCGACTCATCACTTTTGCGCGTCGACATTGATTTCAATGCCATTTGCCATAAGCGATCTTCTGGGCTGGCTAGCTCTTTAATGCTATCTCTCCAGACAGTACTGAATACTGGCGCGATAGTGGTGAGAGCTTCCAGAAAAGTCCATTTTTTACTGCATGAGGCGCCAAGAAATGTTGTGTAATCGAACTCTACACGCGTCTCTTCCTGTTTATCCATGATCTCCCCCGACACTTTGGCAACACAATATACTCAATATCTATCAACTCTTTCTTTATAGCAATAGGATATAGAAGAATGGTCTTTTATGACCTTTTGATTGGTTAAAAAGGCATATAAAAATCAAACTTGTAACATAAAAAACACTGAAAAATCATATATGCACCTATTTGATTAATATTTTAGAGATAAAACTTATCCATCTATTTTATGTCGATAATCCGACTCGCTTTCTTATATTGAATTCGCCAACCAGACCATGTTGGAAGCTCCCAACGCTTAGGTGATAGCTTTCGACTCCCCGACTGATAATGCACATGAATCAGCTTCCTTGCAGGGAAGTATTCGACATCAAGATGTAAGTCAGCAAGGCTCAATGCAAACGGGGATTTTTCCGCAAATTCTGGATATAGCCAAATTGAAATTCCATCAAACGGCATATCAGAATGTTCAAACATTTCCAACTCGCAGACATCCGTGACACCTAACACTTCAAGTTGTTCTATAAACCATAGCTCAAAGTTCATTTGGTCAATTTCCGGCGTGTATTGGACTTGTTCATCGAGCCCAAGTTTCACATACAGCTGCCAATGTTTGATTTCTTGAGTACGAGCTTGTGCAAAACCGGGAAGATGGGCGCCTTTTAACACAAGATCGACGATTGGCTTTAATGATAACTGACCTTCTGCCGCAGTAAGCTTGCTCGTAATCGTACGGCCTGCGTACACCAAAGCCATCTCAGTAAAGACGCCATCATCATTAACCACGGTTTCACCTTGTTGCCACTCTCCCATCTTCGCTTCAATCATAAGATCCAAAGGAATAGGTGCAGTGACCGTAGCTAAGGTCAGTGTTTGCTTAACGCCTCTTCCCGGCAAACTATGGGTATCAAGCACCAACATCGCTTGTGCATTATCCGGGAAACGATTCTGACGACCGAGCACCACCTCTAACGTTCCATTGGCAAAGGCTTCTTTTCGTTTAAGTCTGCGCACAAACACCAGTTCTGGGTGAAGTTGAACAATAGTGTTAAGCAGTTCAATGCGTTGGAAACGTGACGCGACTTCTAGCTGAGGAAGCTCAAACACCTCCCGCATTTGCTTAGCCAGTCCTTGTGCTTCATTCAGTGCCTGTTGGTCGGTGTCTAAATGCGGATATTCGCGACCACGCACAATCTGAATGAGTAAGGTTAAATCACAGCCTTCTTTTTCTTGTTGAGCGAGTGCTTCAAGATGTTCTGCATTGTTCGGTAACTGATACAAGCGAGCCGGCACGGACAACGCCGCCGTGAGATCGACCATCGCTTCTTTGAGTGCTTTGGTTTTAATGCGAGTTACAATATCGGCATACAAAGCATCAATCGGCAGTGGGTACAGCTTTTTGCCGTGTTCCGTAATTTGATGGTCGGCGTTAATCGCTTCCATCATCAACAAGGTTTGAGTCGCGCTGTTTAGCGACTTCTCAGGCATAGGATCGAGGAAAGATAAGCTCTCGATCGAGTTGCCACAACATGCCGCGGCCAACATAGGTTCTGTCAGTTCTTCGCGTTGCAATTCGGGCGGTGTCACTAGCTCTAATGCAGCGTGTTCTCCGTATAACCGAACGCAGACACCATCCATTACCCTGCCCGCACGTCCAGCTCGTTGCTTGGCACTGGCTCGTGATATGAATTTAAGCATCAGAGTCGTTCTGCCATTGCGCTGAACGGTGCGTCTTTCTAATCCTGAATCTATCACAACACCAATGTCAGGAATGGTTAACGAAGTTTCTGCAACGTTGGTAGCAAGGATGATTTTTCGCAAACTGTCGCCGTCGTTTTTAATTTCGATATTACGACCAGCGAGCGCCATATCTCGCTCCTTATCACTGACCGAGGCATGCAATTTAACGACTTGGATATCTGGATTCTTTGCTAAGGCTTGCTCACATTGTACGATCTCTTTCTTACCTGGTAGGAAAACCAACATATCGCCATGTGAAGCAATCAGTTGATGATTCACTTCTTCAGCAATGCGCTGCTCTAGATGTCGACTATCCGGCAGAGCTCTGGATTCATTCGCTCGATGTTCAATCTCAACCTGATAAGTTCGCCCTTCACAACTGATTCGATTCGCACCCAAATAATCAGCAAGGCGTTCACCCTCAATGGTTGCCGATGTGATGACTAAACGATGACTCGCTTTTTTCTTTAGGATCGCCACCAGCAAGTCGATGTCCCAGCGTCTTTCGTGGAATTCATCACCACAATCACATCAAAGCCAGCGAGCCCATCTTCTGATAGCCAACGCAGCGCAATACCGGGCGTCACAAACACTACGTCCGTTTGCTCGTTATATTCCGACTCGAGCTTAATCGCATAACCAACCTTTGAACCCAGCTTTTCACCTGATTGTTGCGCTAAATATTTCGCAAGTGATGTCCACGCAATTCTTCTCGGCTCCACCACCAAGACACGCCCATGTTGAGATGCCCAAATTGGCAAGCGCGTTGATTTACCCGATCCAGTTTCTGCCTCGACAACAAGATGAGAATCAGAGATCTGTTTATGGAAAAAATTTTGATAAGAATCGATGGGAAGTTGATACATAAAAAGGAAGCGTCGCGAAAAAGTGTGAGCAAAGTATAACGAATTATGGCGTTCAAATTCGATAAGTGTGGGACAAGGGTAAGAATATCATTTTGTTTGCTAAGATCGGAGGGAAACTATTTACAATTGAATAACTAAACCGTTATCATTTTTCAGTTACCCTTTCTCCCATATTAGGCATCCAATGAACAACGATAAACGCCCTCTATATATCCCTTATGCTGGTCCTGCTCTACTAAGTACCCCTCTTTTAAACAAAGGCAGCGCATTCTCTGCAGAAGAACGCAGTTCTTTCAACCTTGAAGGTTTGTTACCGGAAACAACCGAAACAATCCAAGAGCAAGTAGGACGTGCATACAAACAATATTGTAACTTCGAAAGTGATATGGATAAGCATATCTACCTTCGTAACATCCAAGACACTAATGAAACGCTTTTTTATCGTTTAGTTCAAAACCACATTTCTGAAATGATGCCTATCATTTACACGCCAACGGTTGGCGCAGCATGTGAGAACTTCTCAAATATTTACCGTCGTGGCCGTGGTCTATTTATCTCTTACCCGAACCGCGATCGTATCGATGATCTACTGAATAATGCGACAAACCACAATGTTAAAGTCATCGTGGTTACGGATGGTGAGCGCATTCTTGGTTTGGGAGACCAAGGTATCGGTGGTATGGGTATTCCAATCGGTAAGCTAGCACTTTACACAGCGTGTGGCGGCATCAGCCCAGCTTACATGCTACCAATCGTTCTTGATGTAGGTACAAACAACCCTCAACGTCTTGCTGACCCAATGTACATGGGCTGGCGTCATCCTCGTATCACAGGTGCTGACTACGATGCATTCGTTGAAGAGTTCATCCAAGCAGTTCAACGTCGTTGGCCTGATGCTCTAGTTCAGTTCGAAGATTTCGCACAAAAGAACGCAATGCCACTGCTTGAGCGCTACAAAGATCGCATCTGTTGTTTCAACGATGATATCCAAGGCACAGCAGCAGTAACGGTAGGTTCTCTACTTGCAGCATGTAAAGCAGCAAACAGCAAATTGTCAGACCAACGTATCACCTTCTTGGGTGCGGGTTCTGCGGGTTGTGGTATTGCTGAAGCTATCATTGCTCAAATGGTGTCTGAAGGTATCAGCGATGCACAAGCTCGCTCTCAAGTTTACATGGTTGACCGTTGGGGTCTGCTACAGGAAGGCATGCAGAACCTGCTTGATTTCCAACAGCGCCTAGTTCAAACCAACGCGAATACTAAAGATTGGGAAAGCGATGGCACTGGCTTCTCACTACTAGACGTTGTTCGTCAAGCTAAACCAACAGTATTAGTTGGTGTATCTGGTGCGCCGGGTCTGTTCAGCAAAGAAGTTATCAAAGAGATGAACCTTCACTGCGAACGCCCTATCGTGTTCCCACTGTCGAACCCAACTAGCCGTGTTGAAGCAACGCCAAACGACATCATTCGTTGGACTGATGGCCAAGCACTTGTTGCAACAGGTAGCCCATTTGAGCCAGTGGTTCACAATGGTACTACTTACCCAATCGCTCAGTGTAACAACAGCTACATCTTCCCTGGTATTGGCCTTGGTGTATTGGCTGTGAACGCTTCACGCATCACTGACGAAATGCTAATGGAATCAAGCCGTGCGCTTGCAACGTGTTCTCCGCTAGCAATCAACGGTTCAGGCGCTCTACTTCCACCATTGGAAGAGATCCACACGGTATCTAAGAAGATCGCTTTTGCTGTTGGTAAGAAAGCGATTGAACAAGGTGTTGCACTAGAGATCACTGAAGAAGCGCTACAACAAGCGATTGACCAGCACTTCTGGCAACCGGTTTACCGTCGCTACAAGCGTACTGCATTCTAATAGAGCGTACTTGTTCTCAAATACCACTCTTACAAGAGCCTCTGCAATCGCAGGGGCTTTTTTCTTTACACTGTCTTGTCTTTTTAACTGATTTTTCTCATTTTTATTTGGTATTATCGAGCACTCAAAAATTAATGCTCAGTCAAGGACCATGCCGAGAGTGAAATTCGATTCTCACATTTACCGTAGCTACCTATCAAAAGCTTACAAAAAACTGCAAGGTTTTCTGTTTGGCGCTTTCCTCGTGTTCTTAGTAGGCAGCGCTTCGGTTATTGCGATCGATTATTGGGTTTCATGGCAAGCAGAAGATCGCATCATTTACGATATTGATGAAGTGCCTGAGCTTGAAGTTGCAGTGGTGCTTGGTACCAGCAAGTATTTGGGCAGAACACTCAACGACTATTATAAGTATCGAATCGAAGCCGCGATTGAGCTCTTCGACCGTGAAAAAGTCGACCAGTTTCTGTTAAGTGGTGATAACGCTCACCGCTCTTACAATGAGCCGTGGACCATGAAACGCGATTTGCTGAAAGCGGGTGTGCCTGATGAGCGCATTAATCTCGATTATGCAGGGTTTAGAACATTAGACTCGATTGTTCGTGCTAAAAAGATCTTTGATACCGACAACTTCCTGATCATCACTCAGAAATTCCACTGTGAAAGAGCACTGTTTATCGCTAATTCTTACGATATACACGCGCAATGTTTAGCGGTTTCAGGCCCTACTCACCATTCGGGTACGTCTATCCGTTTACGTGAAGTTTTTGCGCGTGCGAAGGCGTTCTTAGACTTGTATATTATGGGGACAACGCCAAAGTTCCTTGGACCTAAAGAGCCGATTCAACCGAGTCCAAAACCGGAATCATTTCCGATTCCAAACCCTATGACTGACCCCTCTGTAAACCCTGTTGTAGATCCTACAACAAGCCCTATTACAGACCCAGCAGAGACGGATGTGTAGAAAACTACACATTTTGAATTTGTTGCCTCACATTTCCCCACTGTTACACAAAAACACACCAACACGCCTTTATTAACTTAGGTAACATTCTCCCAACAAAGTCTGACCCTACATCAAGCTATATACCTCGAAATAATAAGCACGGCTCAATGAAGTTATGCACCTATAAAACGAGGATAACAAAAGGAGCGTCTTATGACGGCACTTGTTACTACACTGAAACACTGGTTGTTCACCCGCAACAGCATGATATTAATTGGTAATTTCATGTTATTTGCTCTGTTAATCAATACCCTCCCTTTCGAAACACAAGTCAATACTGGTCTGAGTATTCTCGTGTTTGTCGCCGTTTTATGGTTAACCGAAGCAATTCACGTCAGCATTACTGCTCTGCTCGTTCCACTCTTAGCTGTGTTGTTTGGTGTGTTCAACACATCGGCTGCATTGGCAAACTTCTCGAACCCAATCATCTTCCTATTCATGGGTGGTTTTGCCCTTGCTGCTGCGCTCAACAAGCAAGAGCTCGATAAGGCGATTGCCGACAAAGTACTGCTGATTGCAAAAGGCAGAATGTCGGTGGCGGTGTTCATGCTATTCGGTGTGAGTGCGGGTTTATCGATGTGGATTTCGAACACAGCAACCACTGCAATGATGCTTCCCCTCGTTCTTGGCATCATGAACAAAGTTGACCAAAGTGAAGACCGCAACACGTACGTGTTCGTGCTGCTGGGTATCGCTTACTGTGCTTCGATTGGTGGGATCGCGACCTTGGTGGGTAGCCCACCGAACGCAATCGCAGCCGCTGAAGTGGGTTTGAGCTTTACTGAGTGGATGGCGCTAGGTCTTCCAATCTCACTTATCTTGATGCCAATCGCGATGTTCATTCTTTATGTGATGACGAAGCCTAAGCTTGACCACAAATTCGAGTTAGACCACGCACCTGTTGAGTGGACAAACAGCAAAAAAATCACGCTGTCTATCTTCTTACTAACGGTTACGCTTTGGATTTTCGGTAAGCCAATTAATGCAATGATCGGCGGCTTCTCTAAGTTCGACAGTTTGGTAGCGATTGGTGCGATTGTACTATTAGGCGCTTCTAGAGCGGTTGAGTGGAAAGATGTTGAGAAGACGACAGACTGGGGTGTATTAATCCTGTTCGGTGGCGGTATCTGTCTAAGTAACATTCTTAAAGCAACAGGCACCAGCGTTTTCCTAGCACACTCACTGAGTGGCTTCTTAGAAACAGCAGGCGTTCTACTAACGATTCTAGCGGTAGTTGCATTCGTAGTGTTCCTAACTGAATTCGCAAGTAACACAGCCAGTGCAGCGCTTCTGGTGCCGGTATTCGCAACCATCGCTGAAGCACTTGGTATGTCGCCAGTTATCTTGTCTGCACTGATCGCTGTTGCTGCGTCTTGTGCCTTCATGCTTCCTGTTGCAACACCACCAAACGCAATTGTATTTGCCTCTGGTCATATCAAGCAGAAAGAGATGATGCGAATCGGTATGGTACTAAACCTAGTTTGTATCCTAGTACTGACACTGTTCGCTTGGATTTTCTGGTAAGCAATAAATGCTCCCCTAAACGGGCTGCAGTTCCCCCACTCAGCCAATATAAAAAGCCCGCTCAACATGAAACATACACTGAGCGGGCATCCAAAGAAACAATAAAACGCTTTTCCCTTTTGGTGGCTCTTCGCCACCTTTTTTGTTTCTAAACTCTAGCCTTCCAATTTTTAGCTAACCAGCTCATCAATGACTAAATCGCACTGGGTACTAGATTGCACTCGGGACTAGACGCGTCCAACCCAACAGCAACATAGATGCACACAGAACCCACACGACAGTTGCCAATGACAACGTCGACACCAAGTTGTAGCGATAACTAAACACATAGACCGCACCAAGATAAGCCGCGTATGGCACAAGAGAAAACAGGCCAAACAAGGCTGTGGTTCGCAACTCCACCATGGTTTGTTCCGTGCCGACAATGTAGTGGGCAATCAAAGCAAAAGTAGGAAACAGCGGCACAAGGCCAGAGATATAAAAGCTCTTACTTTTCGACAACAGCGCAATCAATAAAACAGCCGCTGCACCCAGCAAGCATTTAAAGAACAGGGAAATCATTTCAATACGTTATCCAAACAAACCAACAAAAGGCTCTAGAGGGTAAACTCATATAGCGCCCATAAAAACGCCACACGTCACATATGCACGTGTGGCTTATTAAGTAATCAAAACAATTTGCAGATTAGTGACTCAAGATCACCTGATTGCGTCCTGAGTGTTTAGCTTGATAGAGCGCTTCATCGGCGCGAGCTATCGTCTCTGTCACCCTCTCTTGTTTCATCTCAGCGATGCCAATACTGCAAGTCAGCGGGTCGCCATGAACCCAAAGGTGCTGGCTGACTAAGAGTCGAATTTTCTCAGCCTTTCTTTGTGCTTCGCCAAGATCAGTCTCTGGGCAAAAAACGATAAATTCTTCACCGCCCCAACGCACCAGTTTATCGATCGCACTGATAGAGCTGCCCACTACCATGCTGAATTCACGCAGAATATGGTCACCCATTTGGTGTCCGTATTTGTCGTTCACACTCTTAAAGTAATCAATATCGAGATAGAGCATACTCAGCTTACCGTGGCCTTGCTTCACGTGCTGCGATTGCATCTTCAACCAATCACGAACTGCGTGTCGATTGAGAATCCCCGTTAGCTCATCACGGTGCGCTTTCTCAGAGAATTCAAAGTTCTGTTCTCTCAATGCTCGGTTCACGTTCTTTAAGTGGTTGTGTCTCTTCTCTGCAATCACCATACGCTTTCTTGAGCGATGTAATTCTGAAAGTAAGAACACAGTGCCCGTGCCGACCCAGATAAATAGCAAGATCAAGAACAAGCTTTCCGCAGAGATATACGAGCCTTCAAACTCAATGCTGCGAATAACAATTCGATGATGGCCTAGCTTCGCACCCGATGCGGTAGCAAATTCGACCATATTCACGTTCGAATATTCCGGCGCTGAGTGCTCTAACGCCACATCATTGTCGGCTAACCACCATGTCATCACTTGCAGGTTTTTGATCGGAATCTCAATCACACCACCATCGATTCCTGGAGAAAACTCCATCCCGTTGTACTTGTGTGTGACTCGTCATCAGGAACAGAATAAGCAGGATTGTAGTTGCGTAAGTAAGTTCTCAAACGGCCACTAGAGTCCGCCTCCGCATGGTAATCAATATTTACTCTAAAGGTGTGATACTGAGAGAGATCGAGGCCTTCGGTAATGTCTGGATTAATACGAATCGACAGGCCGCAATAAGGCCAAGGATATTCCGACTCTTTAAGTTCACAGTCGAGAATATACTGCCCATTTTCGTAGGATAATTGGGATGTACTGACGCCCCTATCAACTCGATCGCTGGTAGCGATAAATTCATATTTATCAGGGGTTATTGCTGTTATCACACGATTTCCGCTCACACGGTAATACTGCACAATGGCAAGCGTTGCGATAACGAGAAATATAACAATCTTATGGATCCACTTCACGTTTAAGCTTCCGGCTTAAGGTCCCTATAGTTGGGATTTCACGATAAAAAAACAAGTCAGATAAATTAGTGATCTTAATACCAATAAATCACTAAAAAACGTTATATCACGCCCGAACAAAATGTCATACTATATTTTTATGCATGTATTTGCTGTTGATTATTCACGGCCAGAATCAAGTAATATTGCGTATAAAAACAGGTTCTATTTGTTATACTCATCGCATAATCATCGTTAACCGTACTGCCTGCTCACAGCGCAATCGAGTCGACGAAATAATAATCAAAATACAACGAGTAATGTCATGTCTTTATTAGCAAAAGGAACACTCAAAAAGATGAGTGCTTCCCTTGATGGCGCGGTTACCTACCGTTTGCCTGTAGGCGAAGAGTTTGTAGAACTAAACCCTCTGATTGGTAAAACCATCAACCTCACCCACACTGGCAATATTTTTTGCTGCTCATGCGGTAAGAAAACCAAAAAGAGCTACTCTCAAGGCCACTGTTTTGTGTGCATGAAAAAGCTAGCGAGCTGCGACATGTGCATCATGAAACCAGAGACTTGTCACTACGATGAGGGAACGTGTCGCGAGCCTCAATGGGGTGAAGAAAACTGCATGGTTGATCACTTCGTTTACCTATCGAACACGTCTAGCCTTAAGGTTGGTATCACGCGTCACACTCAAATCCCAACACGTTGGATTGACCAAGGTGCGACTCAAGGCCTACCTATCTTGAAAGTAAAAACTCGTCAGATTTCTGGCCTGATTGAAGTTGAATTGGCAAAACACATCGCCGACAAAACCAACTGGCGCACGCTGTTAAAAGGCGATGGCGACGATATGGAATTGGTCGAAAAAGCAAAAGAACTGTTGCCATTGGTTGAGGATAAAATCCAAGAGATCCGAGCAAAGTTTGGTGACGATGCTATCGAAATTCTGAGTGAGAACATCACTTCATTGAGCTACCCAGTTGAACAGCACCCAGTTAAGATTGTGTCGCACAACTTCGATAAGAACCCTGAGGTATCTGGTGTGCTGCAAGGCATTAAAGGCCAATACCTAATCTTAGATACGGGCGTAATTAACATCCGTAAATTTGGCTCTTACGAAGTTGAGGTTTCTGCATAATTTGTAGAACTTGAGCGCTTCTAATTGTTAGCGATCTGTCGCTGATAGCCAAAACGAAAAATGCCCTGAAGCTCATTACTTCAGGGCATTTTAAATTAAAAACCAGTGTTACTTATTATCAGGATCTAAAGCGCGACCACATCGCCACACACGCGATTCTTACCAGCCGCTTTCGCGCGATAAAGGGATTGGTCGGTCACATTCACAAGCGCATCGATAGAAACCGTTCCTTCACAAGCTCGGCTATCACTCACACCGATACTCACACTCACATTAAAGCGAATGTGCTCATCAATCTTAAATTCGGTTTGATTAAACTGCTCTCGGATCTGATCAGAGACTTGACGCGAAACCTGAGGCGACGCATTTGGGATAAATACGATGAACTCTTCACCGCCCCATCGACCTGCAACACCGCCCACAGCCTCAACATTACGTTTGGTAATATCAGCCAATGCGCAAATCACCTCATCACCCACCATGTGCCCGTAGGTATCATTGATCGATTTAAAGTCATCGATATCGAGCAGCATACACACGAGGTGAATCTCAGAGACAAGGTGCTCTCTCAGCCACTCATAAATCGCTCTGCGGTTAAGCAAATCGGTCATTTCATCGTAATTCGCTTGGTGAACTAACTGTCTTTCCAACATCACCTTTTGAGTCACGTCTTCGAGCACGACCTGAACCGCAGGCTGGCCTTTCCAAGTGATCGCATTATCGTAGATATTGAAGAAGCGATGAACACCATCTAAACCAATATTTTCGACCACATTGCTCATGCCTGAAGGCTTACCCGAAATCACCGATTGGTAACGTTGATAGATGCTTTCGACATTTTGCTTCGGTACCAAATCGAGTATAGAGTCTAGCTTCAAGGCTTGCTCAATCGACTCTCCACCTTGAAGTTTTACCCAAGATTGGTTAACCATTAACGGCTTAAAATCTCGATGAACCAAGATGCCCTGACCGGATTGCATGATCATATCGTGGTACATCTTGTCTTGCTCGCGCACTACGTTTTGTAGCTGAATCGCAGGAGAAAGATCGATAACCGTTACTTGCAGTGCTGGCCTCCCTTGCCATTCAGTGACATGGTCGATAGAGAACACAGTGAACTCTCTGTCATGGCGATCAACATTGGTGTAAGTATGCACCTGCGGGTCGCGTTGACCACTGACGGTTTCAAGGTAATTTTGGTAGGCGAGAACGTGAAACTCTTCTGGAATGAGGTCCAGAAAGCTATCTATATTGGAAAGTAGTTCTTCGGGTGATTGGTATCCATAAATACGAGCATAATTAGCGTCAACACTAACTACATTCATATCTTGAATAGTTATTACGCCGTACGTGGATTCGAAATTTATTGAAGACATTGCCAACTCCGCATTATAGCTATACTTCACGAACTGGAGCATAACAACACATCCTGCCAACGCTTCCACACAATCTATCACACGCTAGGGACATTAATATGCCATCTAGTATATCGTACTGTCGCGGCCTTCTCTACAACTCAATCGTTAACACGAGTTAGTAAAAGTAGACAAGCATCTCAATCCCATTATTCGCGTCAAAAAACAGAAATAGATAACCTATACCAATGTAACCATTATCCTTTTCTATTTTTGGCTTTAATCTGATGAAAGAACCCGCCCCCTACCACTTCAAATCCTGTTCGCTATTCTTTTAAACCTACGAGCTATTCATTCCAATCAGAGAAGTAGGAAACTAAGAAGTCGATAGCCAACCGTGCTCTCTGAGGAAGAAAACGACGGTTCTGATAAACAATCCAACTGCTTGTGCCCGATCCCCAATACTCTTCTAACACAGGAACGAGTTTTCCATTGCTAAGGCCACCATTGAAGCTGCTTTTAGGAAGATAAACGATACCAAGCCCCTCTTCGCAAGCTTTCAGTACCGCGCTTGAATTGTTGCTTCTCCAACGACCATGCACTCTTACTGCAGTTAGCGGCTTTCCATCCTTCTCGAACAACCACTGGTCACTGTTGGCGATAATACAGCTGTGCAACTTGAGTTGTTCTGGATTCGCTGGCGTACCAAACTCAGCAATGTAATCTTTGCTTGCTGCCGCGGCCATCGGGCGATCAACCAGTTTTCTTGCCACCAGCCCTGAATCGTCTAATCGACCGTAGCGAATGGCGAAGTCGATACCATCCTCGATGAAGTTCACCATCTTGGTGTTGAAGTTCATTTCAATAGTCAGATCAGGATGATCTTTCGCAAATTCCATCAGCGCCGCGGCAACATGATTCTCAGCAAATGCGCCCGCCGCACTGACACGTAAAGTACCGCTAAGCTGAGTTTGCTGAGACGTGACTTGTTCATTCGCTTGTTGCAGCCCAATCACCAAGTCTTTGCACTGTTGGTAATAAGTATGCCCAGACTCGGTCAAACTCACCATACGTGTTGAACGCGCAAGCAGAGCCACCCCCACTCTCTCTTCCAATCTTGAAACCTGCCGACTCACATGGCTGGTACTGCAACCTAACTGTTTGGCGGCAGCTGAAAAGCCGTGGCATTCGGCGACCGCAACAAATTCATTAATCCCTTCAAAGCTATCCATACTTAATCTACTCGCATTCTATCTTTGCTATATAGCAACAATGTTTTGCCTGTTTCGCATATTATCACCTAATTGGTTTGGAACTAGTATTAGATACAACAAGACGACGATAGCTAAGTAACAACACGGTACCTAGATCTAAGCTCTAAGCGCCTAACGAAAAGCGTCTGCACCTAAATAAAAAACAGCAGCTCAAAGGGATGAATCATGAAAAAAATACTAATTCCAGTAACTAACCACGCAACACTTGGCGATACAGACCAAGCTAACGGTACTTACGCTCCAGAACTTACCCACGCTCTGAAAGAGATCATGGCTGCTGGGTTCGAATACGACATCGCTTCTATCAATGGTGGCAAAGCGCCACTCTACGGAACGGATATTGAGGGAGATGTGGTTAATGCTGATATCTTGGCGGATGATGATTTCCAAAACCGCATTAACAACACGATTCCAGTAAGCCAAATCAATGCAGAAAGCTACGACGCTATCTTCTACCCAGGTGGATTCGGTTTGCTTTCAGACTTAGCAGCCAACGAGCAGTTCGCTAGCATCGCCGCAAAGCATTATGAAGATGGTGGTATTGTCGCGGCAGTATGTCACGGCCCAGCAGCCCTACTTCCTATCGTACTGAGCAACGGCGAGAAGCTACTAAGCTCTAAATCGGTGACTGGCTTTACACGTGAAGAAGAGATCGACTTTGGCACCATCAACGACATTCCATTCCTACTGGAAGAGTCGCTTGCTCGTAGTGCAGCACGTTTCAACAAGGTTCAACCTTGGCAAGAGCTTGTGATTGTTGATGAGCGAGTGATTACAGGTCAGAACCCAACCAGCGCACACGCAGTGGGTGTCGCCATTGTTGAGCAGCTCTCTTAGTCGAATCGCTGTCTTGATTAAGTCACTGGCGCTAACTAAATAAGCGCGGTGAAACGAAAAAGAGCATACTTCCTACTCAATATTATTGAGAGAAGTATGCTCTTTTCTAATTCTGTCGCTATTAAGTGCTAGTGCCTTATTGCTAATTACTTCTACTAATGGCTTCGCAAGATCCCTTCAAGCACATTGAACAGCAAGTCGATCTCTTCAATCGAGTTGTAATGCATACAACCAATACGCACCACGCCCTGCTCTTCAATACCCAGCTGCTTCACCAAACCTAGAGCGTAGAAGTGTCCGTTCCACACACAGATATTATGCTCACCCAGCTTCTTAGCGATGAACTCTGGCGAGTGGTTATCAAAGGTGATGGCGAACGTTGGCGTTCTGAGGTTCGAATCAAACTCCGTTTTACCATAAAGTTTCGCCCCTTCCAGATCGCCTAAGCGTTTTAGGAAGTACTCACTCAGCAGGCTTTCATGTTTGTTATAAAGCGCGTAGCTTTGCTCTAAACGAGAACGCAGTGAATCTGTTGGCTCACCAAACTGCGCTAAATAATCCACCGCTGCTATCACACCGGCAAGGCCTTCGAAGCTTTGTGTTCCTGTTTCAAATCGACCTGGACCAATGTTAGTGGCAGGCTCTACCTTGTAAGGCTTTAACGTATGCAGCCATTGAGGTGCAATGTAAGCAATACCCACATGCGGGCCGAAGAACTTATAAGCTGAACACGCTAAGAAATCACAATTCAGTTGTTGAACATCGATCAGATGATGAGGAGCATAATGCACAGCATCAACATAAACCTGCGCACCGTGCCGATGTGCAAGCTCAATAACTTTCGCCATATCAACAATCGAGCCAGTGGTGTTCGAAGCAAACGTCACAGCAACCAGCTTGGTCTTCTCATTTAGCAGAGACTCAAAATGCGCCATATCTAGGCTGCAATCCGACTCGTCTACACGAACTTGGCGAACAATCGCGCCTTTGTCGTCGGCCGCTTGCTGCCAGCTCGATACATTCGAGTAATGGTCTAACGCAGTGACGATAACCTCATCGCCCTCTTTCCAATCGCGGCTGATCGCTCGGCTAAGTTGAAAGGTCAGAGATGTCATGTTCGCACCGAACACAACGTTGCCAGAAGACTCCGCATTAAGCAGTGCTTGTGCCGCTTCTCTCGCTTGCTGCATTAAACCTGTGGTCTTCTGGCTAGAAAAGTAATGACCGCCGAGGTTTGAATTAAAGTGCCCTAGGTATTCCGTCATAGATGCTAAAACATTTTCAGGAACCTGAGAGCCACCCGGCCCATCAAAAAAGGTCACTGGCTTGCCATTATGGTATTGGCCTAGCGCGCTAAACTGCTGGCGCACATCATTAAGAGTGAAGGACATTGCGCGCATCCTTAGCCGTTAGAACAAACACATCCATATAGCCCATCTCATCGTGGTCTATGGTACGAATCGGCTGTGCGTTGTGCCAAAGCTTGCTGTCGGCTAGCATTGCGACTTCACCATCGCCTAACACTTTTCTGAAAAACGGTGCTTCGTGGCTATCTTGATAAAGCATCACTTCACCACCAACGATGTTGTGACGAGTAACACCAATGATCGCGATGTGGTCGAAGCCGTCTTGGTGAACACCTTCTGGTGCAACCTGAGTTTCTTCAAAAATAGCGGCAATGCGGATTTGATGGATTTCGATTTCCTGCCCGTCTTCAAGCCCGTTGGTTTCAATAAACAGTTCACACATCTCTTGCATGCCTTCACTGCCTAAAATATTCGCTTCAATCGGTTCGAACTGACGAACAACGTCACCTTGAAAGTGATTAATGTCTTCAGACTGAACAAAGTTATGTTTGTCTAGCTCAACGACTTGTCCATTACTGAATTCAACCACTGAGTACCTTCTCAATCGGAACTGACCATCCGCATGCTCTGTGCTTGGTAGCTTAGAGAATGATGGTGACAACTCCTTAACTGCGTGGTTACTGAGGTGGGTAATATGTAGGGTATTTTCGTGAGCGTGTAACATCATCGACTCCTTAATGATTGTTAATTTACTTTCGATATTTAACGTTTTATTTACATAAAGGATACTTGAAGATCTTGCCAAATCAACATTAAACAACCATTTATCCCGTCAGATTTAATAATTAAGACAATAACTCCAACCTGGAATCCAAAAGTAGTGTATAACACCAGAATAAAAGATGACCAACTCTTAAAACTAGCACACTCCACTAGCTAGTTATAAATCTCTGTAAATTTAAATTTAACGATATTATTAACTAGCAGGTGGTCTTTCATATTGTGTCAGCCCTTTCGCTTCAATACGCCAGCCTTCTTGCATGAATTCAGGCATCACGCTCGCCATCATTCATTTCTATGCTTTTGCACAGCGAAATACGACCTACCTATCAATCGCCAAGCTATTGATTATTTACACAACAAACTGAAATTGGTTAATTTATCAGTAAGCCAGAAACCAAACGCCTTTGCTTGCGCGTCTGGAACAGGTCGAGTTCGGGGGGAACTCGGCCGCCCTCAATCAATTTGCTTCCTTTCACGCATTGGTCTCACTTACCTTTCAACCACGAAGATGTTTACCTCTATTAAGCTCTAACCTCAAATACCTATCGTTATGCTCAATAACACAACTGAATGTCGATAATGCTCAGTTTCAACTGCCGTGCCGCCTAATTCGAATTGGTGATGTGATTTATGTGAAATGCTTGAAGGGGAATATTGCGAAAGGAATTTATTTAGTGGTTTCAGGCAACTAAGAGGTGAGCGTTTGAGCGGGTCTGAACAATGGAGGTTGCTTCAAAATCATCGGCATGTATTCACAAATATTAGGCGTTCATCCCTCACACGTTAATGCACCAATATTGACTAGGCCTTTTACTCATTCACATGCTGTTCGCTGTTAATCTCCGCGATGTATCACAGGGGTAAATTCGACTTAAATATCAAACCCCACGTATCCGTTAACACTTCTAAGTAATGCTAGATTAACCATTTGCTCTTCATAGATTTGACAGTTATATTTGCTCTTCGAAAAACTGGATGCATATAGGGTTACTATCGTCGGTAGGCAAAGTAACCTACATAGGAAGAAATAAGTGAACAATCAAGTAACCACTATAAAGAATCCACTCACTATCATTGCAATATTTGCTGGTATTGTTGAGATTAGTGCTACGCTGGTGTTGCCGTTTATCGGTGCTGAAGTCCAGTCTATTTACATCTGGTTTTTGATTGGGTTCCCAACTCTATTGGTCACTATGTTTTTTTTAACGCTTAATTTTAATAATGCAGTATTATATGCACCTAGTGATTTCAATGATGACAAGGGTTTCCTAGCCTCAAATAACAAGAGTCTAGTATCAGAAGTTCACGTTAAATCGACTCAAGTAGAGCAAGGTTTTAGGTTTTCAGATGAATAAATTTACTGATTGTAAATTCGAAAATACAACAATTGGTTTGGATAACACGATATATAAGAAATGCACTTTTACAAACTGCGTGATTGAGTATGCCGGTGATGGACCAATATCCTTAGAGTCTTGTGAATTCAATAACTGTCAGTGGACTTTAGTTGGCGCAGCTCAAAATACCATGCAATTTTTGTCTACAATGCATCATAGTATGGGTGACTTTGGCAAGCAGATGGTAGATGCTACATTCAACAATATCAAGAAACCACGCGCTTCTTGATTTTTGGGAGCTTAGACTCCGGTGGCTCACGTCCAAACTACCTTACTCTAACGTTTACTAATTTAGCTCAAAAAATCGAGGTGCAAATTCATCCGCTGTGATGTATTATATTGTATATGATTAATATAAGTATGAGGTTGCTATGAGATTACAGACACTTTCTTCCTACAGGTTGAAAACTAAAGCTGTTGCAACTGAAAAAACTTTCACGGCCCCAAGCGGTGTTAGGTTCTCTATATTTGTATCAAATGAATCAAAAGTAATTTCCCAATACTACGTCGTAGAATCACATTGGGAATCAAAATCGAAAGTAATACCGCTAGCTCACCTACAGGTAAGTAAAACTAGTGGCTCTGTTAAAATTGCTGCTTTACAACCTGAGAACTGGGGCGTAAAGCTAGATCGAAATGAGCTACTTAATAGGATTGTTAGTTGCCTTCCCGAAACTACCACATCTAATAAGATTTTGGTTGCACATTAATTGAATCGTGGAATAATGGCCGTACGTATATCAGTAACGGCTATTATAACGGTTTATGGCTCCAACCATCATTGCAGACACTCATGACAAAATTCCTCTAAGCTCCGAAGAGTTAAGAGAATTTCACCTAGACACTCCTTTAGAAGTCCTAATGTTAGAAGACGTTGGACCAGATAGCATTTCAGTTCAATTTTCACTTTTAGAAAACGAAGACTCCGGTACTGTATCAGTTGAGTTAATAGAAGACG
The DNA here is from genome assembly GCF_023206395.1 of Vibrio sp. ED004. Lineage (NCBI taxonomy): Bacteria > Pseudomonadati > Pseudomonadota > Gammaproteobacteria > Vibrionales > Vibrionaceae > Vibrio > Vibrio sp. ED004. Next base: position 240,933 of record NZ_CP066149.1, read on the forward strand.
GCAATGTCTTAGAAGTCGTCGGGAATATTGATTTTGTTAAGCTAAATGATCAAGCCCCTTGCTTAGATAATGGAGTCCAAATTAAAAGTGCTTATTTTAATGCTGATTATCGAGGTATAGGTTTAGGTTGTACTGCTTACGAGCTTATAGCCAAGCACCATTTACTAGTAAGTGATGAAATTCAGACGCGTGATGGTTCTGCATTATGGAAGTTTAAGCTAGGTGACCACGATGAGCTTGAGATTAATATCATCATTCGTCCTGCTAATGGTGACCCATTTACGATGTGTGACAGTGATGACCACCCTATTGTCTATAATTATACCAAAGAAGAACTGGAACCCAAGATTTGGGGGCTTGAACGCCCTGATGATGAATCGCACCCATCTATTGATGCGTCTAGGGATTTTAATCGAGAAAATGTAGTACTGGTTGCTATTAGAAGAAGCTGACACGTGAATACTTAGGTAATGTTGTTGTCAACTTCTCGCTATTAACTAGGTTCTTTACTATTCCTTGAGATAACTCTAGCCAGTTTAATAACATGAGTCGAAGATTTTTATTTCTAACTCAGATTGAACCTCTAGCAAAGCCATACCTAACAAATTTTTTTGAGCAGACAAAAGTTGACCCGTAGGCAACTCCAGCTTGTAATCGTGAACTCTAAATTATCTCTATTCTTTTGTCACACCAATTTATCTCCCCTTAGACTCCTTCAAGGTCGATTTCAAAATCAACGGGCGGTAGGTTTATTAAGTGCTTGTTAGTAGCATTCAGTTGTTCGACTTTCGCGGGCTTACCTACTTCGTTTGTGTAGATAGTCGCTAAATACAGCTTGTCTGAACGGTAGAATACATCGTGAAAGCTCACTTCTTTATTTAGCAAACTGGCTAGCAATGGTTTGGTTACCGGAATGTAAGCCCACTTAATGCACTGGCCGTTGTCATAGTCCCCACTCCAATACACCATAAACCTTTGGGTATTTTCATTCTTGACCGAAAAGCACTTCGGCCCTAAGACGTCTTGATACACTTCCAGTAGTTCCAATTTACCTAGCTGTGTGCCTGTTGGGAGTAAGTTCATTGCTCGTTCCTCATCTTTCTAACGTTGCCTATCAAACCTTGCCTATAATCCTATAGTTAAATACTGTTTTTATATACAGTTATTTGGGCGTATTTTGATATGCCCGTTCGAAATCGAAAAGACGGCAGCAACAACCCTTGAAGAAGACGGTGGTCTCGCCGATCTTTAAGCCACGAAAACGTTTGTCTCCATTAAGTTCTAACGTATAACGATTAATTACACTTCTGCCCTTGTTTACACTTTTATTGCCTCCATATTTTCCATACAATCCTAAGCGATTATAAATAAAAACAATTTCAATTTCGGAGTCCTCATGAGCGACGTAAAGCACTGTAATTTATTGATTCTTGGTTCTGGCCCTGCTGGCTATACAGCTGCAGTTTACGCTGCTCGTGCAAACCTAAACCCAGTACTTGTTACGGGTATGCAGCAAGGTGGTCAGCTTACAACCACAACAGAAGTGGAAAACTGGCCGGGTGATGCTGAAGGTTTAACGGGTCCAGCTCTAATGGATCGCATGAAAGAGCACGCAGAGCGCTTTGAAACAGAGATCCTGTTCGACCACATTAACGAAGTCGACCTATCTAACCGCCCTTTCCGTCTTAAAGGCGATTCTGGTGAGTACACGTGTGATGCATTGATCATCTCAACGGGTGCATCAGCTAAGTACCTAGGTTTAGATTCTGAAGAAGCATTTAAAGGCCGTGGCGTTTCTGCTTGTGCAACGTGTGATGGTTTCTTCTACCGCAACCAGAAAGTGGCGGTTGTTGGTGGTGGTAACACGGCTGTTGAAGAAGCACTTTACCTGTCTAACATCGCGTCTGAAGTTCACCTAGTTCACCGCCGTGATACGTTCCGCGCTGAAAAGATTCTAGTGAAGCGTTTAATGGACAAAGTAGAGAACGGCAACATTGTTCTTCACACTGATCGCACGCTAGACGAAGTTCTAGGCGACGATATGGGCGTAACTGGCGTTCGTATTAAAGATACTCAGTCTGATAAGGCAGAAGACATCGAAGTAATGGGCGCATTCATTGCTATCGGTCACCAACCAAACACTGAAATCTTCAAGGGCCAAGTTGATATGAAAGATGACTACATCATCGTTCAGTCTGGTCTTGAAGGTAACGCAACACAAACAAGCATCCCTGGCGTGTTCGCTGCGGGTGATGTAATGGACCACAACTACCGCCAAGCAATCACTTCTGCTGGTACAGGTTGTATGGCTGCACTGGATGCTGAACGCTTCCTAGATGGCCTTAACGATAAGTAAATCTGAGATTGCAGATTTGATTATCGGTGCTCTCGCCTCAGTAGATGCAGGGCGTCATCACATTTTGTTGTAAATCCCTAAAGCCCAGTGGTATATCCACTGGGCTTTCTTTTGTATACTAGCCGCCCTCAACAAATAATAATTATCATTAAGCCTTCATAATGGATAAGAAAAAACAACGCAGCTTGAACAAGTGGCTTAAGCAACAGAGTAAGTTAGCGAAACGCTGGCTTATGATTGCGATTAGCCTTGGCGTACTTTCAAGCGTGTTTTTAATTGCTCAAGCAGCTCTTCTCGCCTCTATTCTTCACCAGTTGATCATCGAGAATGTCGATAAGTCTGAACTGGTTGGTCATTTTGCTGGCTTGGCACTTTCGGTCGTTGGCCGTGCGGGCTGTACATGGGGTCGTGAAATCGCAGGTTATCGCTGTGGTGAACAGATCCGTTTTTACATTAGGCAGCTCATTCTCGATAAATTACGCGAACTTGGCCCTGCTTACATCAAAGGTAAGCCTGCAGGTACGTGGGCAACCTTGTTGCTAGAACAAGTTGAAGACATGCAAGACTTCTTCTCTCGTTACTTACCTCAGATGTCTTTGTCGGTAATGATTCCATTCATTATTTTGGTCGTGGTGTTCCCAGTAAACTGGGCAGCTGGCCTTATCTTCTTGCTGACTGCGCCACTGGTACCAATGTTCATGGCATTGGTTGGCATGAAAGCAGCCGATGCAAATCGTAAAAACTTCAAAGCGCTTCAGCGTCTTTCAGGTCACTTTTACGACCGTTTGCAATCCATGACAACGATTCGTCTTTTCGACCGTACTAGCGCTGAAACAGAAGTATTGAAAGGTGCATCAGAGGTATTCAGAACGCGCACTATGGATGTATTGAAGATCGCTTTCTTGTCTTCTGCTGTGCTTGAGTTCTTCACGTCTATCTCTATTGCGATGACGGCGGTTTACTTTGGTTTCACTTACATCGGCGAGCTTAACTTCGGTCACTACGGCGTTGGCATTACGCTATTCGCTGGTTTGTTTATCCTTATCTTGGCTCCTGAGTTCTACCAGCCTCTACGTGACTTAGGTACTTTCTACCACGCGAAGCAACAAGCAGTGGGCGCAGCCGAGAGTATTGTTGAGTTCCTAGAAACCGACATCACTAAGGTTAAATCAGGTGACACGCAACTGGACCCAGCTCAAGGCATCAATATTGAGGCTCAAGACCTTAAAGTATTGAGCCCTGAAGGTGTTCAACTGGTTGGCCCTATTTCGTTCGCACTGAATACTCGCCAATCAACTGCATTAGTTGGCCCAAGCGGTGCGGGTAAAACAAGTTTGATCAACGCCATTCTTGGTTTCATGCCTTATGAAGGAAGCTTGAAAATCAATGGCGTTGAATTGCGTGATTTAGACTTGGCATCTTGGCGTAAGACAATCAGCTGGGTTGGCCAAAACCCATTGTTGCTTCACGGCAGTATTCGTGACAACGTCACTCTAGGTAAGCAAGATATTACCGATCAAACTGTTCAAAACGCACTTGAGCAATCTTTTGCTAACGAGTTTGTAAACGAGCATGGCTTGGATTACATGATTTCTGATCGTTCAGGTGGCCTGTCTGTTGGTCAATCTCAGCGTTTGGCTTTGGCTCGTGCAATGATTCAAAACGGCCAATTCTGGTTGTTAGATGAACCGACTGCCAGCCTAGATACTCGCAGTGAGCAGTTAGTGATGAAAGGCATTAACAGCAACATCGAAAGTCGCACTGCCCTGCTTGTGACGCACCAACTTGCTCCTCTTCAATCAGTCGATAACATTCTGGTTATGCGCGACGGTGGTCTTGTGGAACAAGGTCATTACTCTCAGCTTTCGACTGCGGGTGGTTTATTCGAAGAGATGCTAAACGCGAACTTAGCTCAACAAGATAATAAGGGTAATTTAGATGCGTGATTTACTGCCTTACCTGAAACTCTATAAAAAGCATTGGTTTGGCCTATCGCTAGGCATGCTATTGGCTTTTGCTACTCTGTCGGCTTCTATCGGCTTGTTAACGCTATCGGGTTGGTTCATTTCAACTTCTGCGGTTGCTGGCCTTACGATTGCGCGTGAAACCTTCAACTACATGCTGCCGGGTGGCGGTGTACGTGGTCTGGCAATGAGCCGTACTGCGGGTCGTTGGGGTGAACGTGTTGTTAGCCACAATGCGACATTCAAGCTACTGACTGATCTGCGTATCTTCTTCTTCAAGAAGCTAGCTCCGCTGATCCCAGGTCGTATCTCAAACCTACGTGACGCCGACCTACTTAACCGCTTGGTTGCCGATGTCGACGCCATGGACCACGTTTACTTGCGCTTAGTAAGCCCAGTGACGGTTGGTGTGTTGGGTATCTTCTTCCTGACTCTGTTCTTGATGTGGTTCGATAGTTCGCTTGGTTTGATCTTGGGTTCTATCCTTCTGATCATGCTGCTAGTTTGGCCTGTCTTGTTCTACAAGCTGGGCAAACGTAACGGTGGTGAGCTGACACAAAACAAAGCAGACCTTCGTGTTACAACGCTAGATTGGATTGAAGGCTACAGCGAACTGACTCTGTTCGGTGCGGAAGAGCGTTACCGTAATGCGATTCTAGAGACGCAACACAAGCTGATGGCGAATCAGTTTGTGAACGCTAACCTAACCGGTATGGCTTCAGCAGCGCTCATGCTGTTCAACGGTTTGACGCTGGTTCTGATGCTTTGGCTTGCGGCTGACGGCGTGGGTGGTAATGCACCAGATCCGTTCATCGCGCTAATGGCGTTCGCGACTATGGCAAGTTTTGAACTATTGATGCCTATTGCAGGCGCGTTCCAGCATTTAGGTCAAACTCTGTCATCAGCACGTCGCTTGAATGAAGTGATTCTGTCAGAACCTGAAGTTCAGTTCGCTGAAGAGAAGCTCGACATCAACAAGCCGCTTGATATTACGTTCTCAAACGTAACGTTCAACTACCCTGACTCTGAGCGCAGTGTTCTGAACGCTGTTGACCTAACTATCCCTGCTACGAATAAAGTCGCGATTGTGGGTCAAACGGGTTCTGGTAAATCGACACTGATTCAGCTTCTAACTCGCTACTGGGATCCGAAAAAGGGTTACATCTCTATCGCGGGCATTGAGCTGACACAATGGAACGAATCACAACTGCGTGAATCTATCAGTGTGGTAAGCCAACGTGTCGACATCTTAAACGGCACGTTGCGCGACAACTTGCTGATTGCAAAACCAGATGCCAATGATGATCACCTAGCGAACATCCTTAAAGACGTTGGCCTAGAAAAGCTGCTTGAGAATACTGCACTTGATAGCTGGTTAGGTGACGGTGGTCGTCAACTGTCTGGTGGTGAGAAGCGCCGTATTGGTATTGCACGTGCAATCCTTCATGATGCCCCTATCCTACTGCTGGATGAGCCAACAGAAGGCTTAGATAAGCAAACAGAGCAGAGCATCATGGCACTGTTCGAGAAGCACTTTGAAGGCAAGACGGTTATCTTCATTACGCACCGTTTGATTGGTCTGGAATCGATGGATTCTATCGTTCTGATTGAACAAGGTGAGATTGTAGAAAACGGCTCTCACGAGACACTACTGAACGAAAAAGGACGTTACTTCCAACTTCGTCAGGCAATCTAGCTTCTCTTTAGCTACAAAGAAAACCATTCTAAGCCCGAGTTCATACTCGGGCTTTTTAATGTCTGTGATACTCCCGGACTGCACCCTTCTCCCATCACGCTGACCAGTCACTTCCAATAATTACAGACCTTAATGCAAATACCCAAACAGCTTAATAACGACAAGCTAGCGCCCTTGCGATGGTTAAATTTATGAAGCAGTACTTCCCGACTCGTGTGGCTCTTAAAGCTAAGTTTCCAGGTTGCCCGAACAACTAATTTGGGTTCATAACTCTAACTAGCACGCACATCGAGTAGGGTGAGGCGTTACCGCCTCATCCCTCTCACAGAACCGTACGTACGGACCTCGTATACGGCTCATGCACACTTCCATTCAGCATATTGGCTGAACACATGCCCTGTCCTTATTGTTCCAAGATTTACCAACCCTTGGTCATTAAACCATTGATTTGGCATCGCATAGCTTGATAGGGGACTCGCTGCACTGACCCAACTTGTCATTGAGATATGTTGGAACGGCGGCTTATACCTAACTGTTTTAACCTTCGGTGTAACCGTTGAGGCTTCTTCCAAAGTTTCAACTGGATACTACGAAGTCTTCTTCGTAGCCACCCTGCTAACCTTGAGAACTCTCTGCTGCTATTGGTGATCCTGAAGTATTGACTGAACCCTCTTAACACTGGGTTTAAAGCTTTTATGACTTGCTCAAGTGGCTTACCGCACCCTCGCTTTGTCAGTCGCTTTAACTTACTTTTGAACCCTTTCAGTTTCTTAGTTTGAATGCGGGTAAATTGACTCCCGATTTCTACACCTAAGAACTTCACGCCATCACGGCTGTGCGCTATATGTGATTTCGTCTGATTCACTGTGAGTTTAAGCTCTCCTTCTAGGATCTTCGTCGCTTGTGCAAGGGCATTCTCTGCTCCTGCCTTGCTACGACAAAAGATGAGTATGTCATCCGCATAACGAACGAGCCTATGGTCACGCTTTCGCATTTCCTGATCGAACGCATCAAGGTAGATATTGGCAATCAAAGGACTGATAACACCACCTTGTGGACTTCCTAGCTCTGTCTCCTGCCAACTACCGTCTATCATCACGCCACTTTTCAGAAACTGTTTTATCAGCTCTAACACGCTGCTATCTGTGACTCGCCTTCTGATGCTCTTGAGGATCAACTCATGGTCGAGTTTGTCAAAGCACTTCGACAAGTCCATATCTACGACGTGCTGTAATCCGTATCGGCGGATAAACATCGTGGATTTGTTGATTGCATCGTGACAACTTCGATTCGGTCTATACCCAAAACTTGATGGGTGAAATTGCTCTTCGAAGATGGGGGTGAGGATATCATTGAGTGCTTGTTGGACAACTCTGTCCCTAACGGTTGGGATCCCAAGCAATCGTACCCCTCCGTCTTCTTTGGGTATCTCTACTCGTTTGACTGGCTGAGGTTTGTATTGCTTGGTTTTGAGTTCAGAGAGGAGTTGATCGAGGTTATCACTCAGATTTTCGGCGTAGTCGCTCAGGCTCTGCTCATCTATTCCAGCCGCGCCTTTCGCTTTCTTTACCTTTTTAAACCCTTTATACAGCCTCTCTTTGTTGAGCAGATGACCATATAAACTGTAATAAACTCGCACTTTCTCTCCTTGGGTTGTGTGCTGTGTGGGGACAAGTGTTTCATGTCCAGTGTGGGTGTTATTTCTCTCTGCTATTCAGCCTTCTAGCTCAATGGCAATTTACTGAAGTGTGTCAGAGTTACTCCCCTATACGGTTTCTTAGCTCAGTATCTTGCTTCCACAATCAACCAAACTAGGAATACCCCGATAGCGATTCGGTTTGGGTATCACTGAAAAAAACATCTGTTCATCACAGACTTAAAGTGTACTTCCTCCCTTCGCAGCACTGAGTGCTTTTGGCATTTCAGTGCTCCATCAGACTTGATGCTGATGGTCAGCTAAGTTTTCTCCTCCACACCATTACTGGGCTTCTCGGGCTTAGCCTTACTCACTACTACGGATTCATCTGCCACCTCGCACCAACACAGCTCTTAGCTTTCGCTTCGAGTTTGTGCTTCCAGACTTTTGGATGTGGTGTCAGGCTTCCCCAGTTACTGCACTGGCTCCCTGTTAACAATGCCACCTCAAGCACAGCATAGGTCTGACTGAGTATAGGGCTTCGCGCTATTTCGGACGCTTACCCACCTATACTGCCGAAGCAGGTTTACTTGCGTTGTGTACTGTTAACTTCCTATCGCTTCCTTCAGACCCTGCCGTTAGCCAGCAACGCCCTTGCGATTCGGATTATCTTCCCCTCAGTCGGGGTGATTCAGGTTTCTTTCAACCTAACGGGTTTGCCAGCTTCGCTGGGCAAACAAAAAAGCCGAATGTGATATTCACATTCGGCTTTTAAATTACGAATTAGCGCTTAAAGCTTGAAGCGGCTGATTTCACTCTCTAGCTCGTGAGACAGTTCAGAAAGCTGTGCTGCTTGCTCTGCAGCTTGGTGTGCTTCGTCTGCTAGCTCGTTAGATACGTCACGGATTCCTTCAGTGTTACGAGTAATCTCAGACGTTACTGACGCTTGTTCTTCTGCAGCAGAAGCAATCTGTGTTGCCATGTCGCTGATACGTTCAACAGCAGCATGAATTTGCGTTAGGCTTGCAGCCGCTGAGTTAGCGTCATCAACGCTAGTTTCAGCAAGTGTACGGCTATCATTCATGATGTTAACCGCTTTGCCTGTTGTACCTTGAAGCAATTCGATAGTCTGTTGAATCTCTTGCGTTGAACCGTGTGTACGTTGGCTCAGAACACGAACTTCATCCGCTACTACTGCGAAACCCCGACCTTGCTCACCTGCACGTGCAGCTTCAATCGCCGCATTAAGTGCAAGTAGGTTAGTTTGTTCAGCGATACCTTGAATGTTCGACAGGATAGTGTTGATGCTATTACCGTGCTCTTCAAGTTCTAGAATCACGTTGGTTGCGATTTGAACTTCTTGAGCAAGGTTTTGGATAGAGCTTTGAGTCTGTGTTACTTGACCAGTACCGTGCTCACACGCGCCAACCGCTTCAGATGAGTTCTGAGCTGTGTGGTCTGCATTACCCGCGATCTCTTGTGTTGCTGCAGCCATTTCGTTAACGGCTGTCGCTACCATGTTGATTTCGTCTTGTTGCATTTGGATACGAGCACTACGTTCTTCAGCTTGAGAAGCCGTTTGACGAGCTTGGTTGCCTAGCGCAGCAGATACTTCGCTTAGCTTGATCACCATGGTGTGCATGTTGCCCACAAAACGGTTGAAGTTTTCAGCAAGCTTACCGATTTCGTCGTCACTCTTAGGTTCAAGACGTTGAGTAAGGTCACCCTCACCTGAAGCAATTTCTTCAAGTGCCGCTGAAACACGGTTTAGGTCGCGGAATAGGAAGCTCACTAACCAAGACACCAGTACGATTACGATTAGGGTAATAACGATAGCAGTGATGATCAGCTGAGTAAGTAGCGTTGAGTGGTTCGCTTCTTCCGTTGCTTTATCCATCTGAACTGCGAAGATCCAATTAGTGTTAGGTACCTTCGTGAAGTAAAGCAGCTTCTCTGCGCCACGTTCTTTAATGATCTCGATGCTACCGGTACGCACTGCGTTCTCGATGATAGGCATAGAGATATCGTTTGAAAGCTGGCTCACTGGCTTCAAGCTTAGTGCTGAATCTGGGTGAGCTAGGAATGTACCGTCAGAGGCATCAATTAGCATTGCGTAAGCGTTGTCACCTACATCTAGGCTAATTACATCGTTAACCAATTGGTCGATAAGTACGTCCGCACCCACTACACCAACAAGTTGGCCATTATGGCGAACAGGTTCTGCGATAGTGACTAACAGTGCTTTAGTGATCGCATCTTGGTAAGCCGTGGTAATGATTTGCTTACCGGCTGCGTTTGCTTCTTGGTACCAAGGACGTTGACGTGGATCGTAATCTGCGCGATTACGTTCAGGGTGTGAACGGTACATTCCGCCTTCTGGAGTACCTAAAAAGATATCGTCAAAGCCACCCGCTACACGAGCTTACTTAAGGAAAGGAACAACATCACTTTCTCGTGAAAACTCATTAAATGCTGATGCGATATCGGTACGGATATCAATCCAGTTTTTAATACCTTCAGATGCTGCTTCAGATACGCTCTCAGCTCGTAGGTATACGCCATTACGAGTCTGTTCAAATAATTGGTTTGCTGACAACCAAGTCAACGCTGTAGCCATAACGACAACAGCAGATAGGCTAGCACCTATCAATTTCTGCTTTAGTGTTAGTTTCATGTCAAAGTTTCACGAGTGGTGGGAAATCTCGCGCATACTACCCAATATCAGTATTAAATTCGAGCGATTTCACCATTTAATATTGGAATATAATTTTAAGCAAACCATAAGCTTAACTAATGCCAATTCCTTGGCATTTCGCCAAATTTAAGGCGGCATTAACTCTGCGGTTATTAGAATTTATATCGCACTTCACATGTTAAAAAGAGACAAAAAACACGGTCAATAGAAACATCGAGTAGGGTGAGGCGTTACCGCCTCATCCCTCTCACAGAATCGTACGTACGGACCTCGTATACGGCTCATGCACACTTCCATTCAGCATATTGGCTGAACACATGCCCTGTCCTTATTGTTCCAAGATTTACCAATCCTTGGTCATTAAACCATTGATTTGGCATCGCATAGCTTGATAGGGGACTCGCTGCACTGACCCAACTTGTCATTGAGATATGTTGGAACGGCGGCTTATACCTAACTGTTTTAACCTTCGGTGTAACCGTTGAGGCTTCTTCCAAAGTTTCAACTGGATACTACGAAGTCTTCTTCGTAGCCACCCCTGCTAACCTTGAAACTCTCTGCTGTTATTGGTGATCCTGAAGTATTGACTGAACCCTCTTAACACTGGGTTTAAAGCTTTTATGACTTGCTCAAGTGGATTACCGCACCTCGCTTTGTCAGTCGCTTTAACTTACTTTTGAACCCTTTCAGTTTCTTAGTTTGAATGCGGGTAAATTGACTCCCGATTTCTACACCTAAGAACTTCACGCCATCACGGCTGTGCGCTATATGTGATTTCGTCTGATTCACTGTGAGTTTAAGCTCTCCTTCTAGGATCTTCGTCGCTTGTGCAAGGGCATTCTCTGCTCCTGCCTTGCTACGACAGAAGATGAGTATGTCATCCGCATAACGAACGAGCCTATGGTCACGCTTTCGCATTTCCTGATCGAACGCATCAAGGTAGATATTGGCAATCAAAGGACTGATAACACCACCTTGTGGACTTCCTAGCTCTGTCTCCTGCCAACTACCGTCTATCATCACGCCACTTTTCAGAAACTGTTTTATCAGCTCTAACACGCTGCTATCTGTGACTCGCCTTCTGATGCTCTTGAGGATCAACTCATGGTCGAGTTTGTCAAAGCACTTCGACAAGTCCATATCTACGACGTGCTGTAATCCGTATCGGCGGATAAACATCGTGGATTTGTTGATTGCATCGTGACAACTTCGATTCGGTCTATACCCAAAACTTGATGGGTGAAATTGCTCTTCGAAGATGGGGGTGAGGATATCATTGAGTGCTTGTTGGACAACTCTGTCCCTAACGGTTGGGATCCCAAGCAATCGTACCCCTCCGTCTTCTTTGGGTATCTCTACTCGTTTGACTGGCTGAGGTTTGTATTGCTTGGTTTTGAGTTCAGAGAGGAGTTGATCGAGGTTATCACTCAGATTTTCGGCGTAGTCGCTCAGGCTCTGCTCATCTATTCCAGCCGCGCCTTTCGCTTTCTTTACCTTTTAAACCCTTTATACAGCCTCTCTTTGTTGAGCAGATGACCATATAAACTGTAATAAACTCGCACTTTCTCTCCTTGGGTTGTGTGCTGTGTGCTGTGTGGGGACAAGTGTTTCATGTCCAGTGTGGGTGTTATTTCTCTCTGCTATTCAGCCTTCTAGCTCAATGGCAATTTACTGAAGTGTGTCAGAGTTACTCCCCTATACGGTTTCTTAGCTCAGTATCTTGCTTCCACAATCAACCAAACTAGGAATACCCCGATAGCGATTCGGTTTGGGTATCACTGAAAAAACATCTGTTCATCACAGATTTAAAGTGTACTTCCTCCCTTCGCAGCACTGAGTGCTTTTGGCATTTCAGTGCTCCATCAGACTTGATGCTGATGGTCAGCTAAGTTTTCTCCTCCACACCATTACTGGGCTTCTCGGGCTTAGCCTTACTCACTACTACGGATTCATCTGCCACCTCGCACCAACACAGCTCTTAGCTTTCGCTTCGAGTTTGTGCTTCCAGACTTTTGGCTGTGGTGTCAGGCTTCCCCAGTTACTGCACTGGCTCCCTGTTAACAATGCCACCCTCAAGCACAGCATAGGTCTGACTGAGTATAGGGCTTCGCGCTATTTCGGACGCTTACCCACCTATATTGCCGAAGCAGGTTTACTTGCGTTGTGTACTGTTAACTTCCTATCGCTTCCTTCAGACCCTGCCGTTAGCCAGCAACGCCCTTGCGATTCGGATTATCTTCCCCTCAGTCGGGGTGATTCAGGTTTCTTTCAACCTAACGGGTTTGCCAGCTTCGCTGGGCAAACAAAAAAGGCAGAAGAGTTTCCTCTTCTGCCTTCATATTATTTACCGTTCTACTGCGTATAGATTGCTGTAGATTTCAGCTTAAAAAGCCTAGCGTTTTTCTGTACGCATACCCATTAGCAAGCTCACACACATCAGTAATAGAATGATGGTGAATGGCAATGCCGTCGAGATTGCACCCGCTTGTAGAGCTTGTACTGCTTCAGTACCACCAACCCACAATAGAGCTACAGCAATCGCACCTTCTAGGAATGCCCAGAACACACGTTGAGGCACTGGTGTATCAACTTTACCACCTGCGGTGATGCTGTCGATTACTAGCGAGCCTGAGTCAGAAGATGTAATGAAGAATACTAGAACCAATACAACCGCAATAATTGATAGCAGAGTACCAAACGGCAGTGCATCAAACATTTGGAACATAGCTAGTGATACATCTGTTAGGCCGTCTTGACCAAGAATACCAATGTTATTCACGATTTGGTCAATCGCCATGCCACCGAATACTGACATCCAGATGATAGTCACTGTAGTCGGTACAATCAGAACTGCTGTGATGAACTCACGAACCGTACGACCTTTAGAAACACGTGCGATAAACATACCTACGAATGGAGACCATGAAATCCACCAAGCCCAGTAGAATACAGTCCAACCGTGCATCCACGTTTCATCTTCACGACCGTGAGGGTTGCTCAGCGGAATAATATTTTCAATGTACGCCATCAATGTAGTTGGGATAGAACCTAGTGTCACCGCGTAGCCGATTAGAGCCACTAAAATAAGCAGTAAGAAAGCAACCAGCATGTTGATGTTACTGATAACTTTAACGCCACCATCAATACCACGAAGTACTGATACTACCGCCAATAAAGTCACCGCTGTAATCACAATAACTTGCAGCCCTAAGCCCGCTTCGATGCCGAATACATGCTGAATACCACTTGCCGCTTGTTGTGCACCAAGACCTAGCGATGTAGCCAGACCAAATAGCGTTGCAAGTACCGCAAGAATATCAACAATGTGACCAGCCCAACCCCAAGCTCTATCACCTAAAATTGGGTAAAAGATAGAACGAATTGAAAGAGGCAGCCCCTTGTTGTAAGAGAAAAACGCAAGTGACAGTGCCACTACACCATAAATCGCCCAAGGGTGTAGACCCCAGTGATACATGGTTGCACCCAATGCCAATTTAGCCGCTTCTGGTGTGTTTGGCTCAACACCTAACGGCGTTTCAAACCAACCCGTGAAGTAAGCTGCAGGCTCAGCCACACTCCAGAACATCAAGCCGATACCCATACCTGCGGCAAACAGCATCGATAGCCAAGAGAAGAATGAGTAATCTGCCGTCGCATCAACACCACCAAGGCGGATTTTGCCGTATGGAGAAACAATCAAGCCCAAGCAGAAAATTACGAAAATATTACCCGACCAGATGAAAAGCCAATCAAACGAATTGATAATCTGGCCTTTAACGCCATCTAATGCAGCCTTTGCTGAAGCGGTATCTGTAACAAGAACACCGATCAGGAACAAAGCGATAAGTCCCGCACTGATACCAAATACTGGGTTATGAACATCAAAACCCCATTTTTGGACGTTATCTTGACCGACAGTGTAATCCGTACTGTCGATACTGTATTTATCTATACCTTTAGTCATTATCCCTCTCTACGGAATACTAATAGGGTCTATTGACCACGTATCCCTTACTTACCTGTGACTTAATTACAAACTCGAACCTACAATCCAAGTAGTACAAGCTGTTGTCACAATAATTCAAATACTTGGATGTCTGAAGTTTAGCAGGTTAACTTGTTGTTTTCAGTAAAGCAGAATCGGTTCGATGGAATTTCAAACAAAATTCACGTAATTACTCAAGTTTATGCCGAAAAAAAGGTCGACCCCGTCGACCTTTTTATGAAAAATACTTTTAGCTCAAAGCACTTTGATGCTTAACCAATTGATTTTCTGTTCGTAAACCTAGCAATAAGCTTAGGCACATAAGCAATAATATGAAGGCAAATGGTAGCGCCATCGATACTGTTCCAGCTTGCAGTGCTTGAATAGATTCAGTACCACCAACCCACAATAGAACCGCTGCAATCGCGCCGCCCATCAACGCCCAAAATACGCGTTGTGGAACAGGTGCATCGACTTTACCGCCAGAGGTAATGCTATCGATAACCAATGAACCTGAGTCTGAAGAGGTGATAAAGAACACCATAATCAAACCAATCGAAACCACTGAAAGAACAGAGCTCATTGGCAACGCATCGTAAGTGTGGAACAGAGAAAGTGTAATATCTTGCAGACCATTCACACCAATCTCGCCCACCTTGTTCGCCACTTGGTCAATCGCGATGCCACCGAAAATAGCCATCCAAATGATGATGACTGTCGTTGGGATGAACAGTACCGCAACGATGAATTCACGAATCGTACGACCTTTAGAGATACGAGCGATAAACATGCCAACGAATGGAGACCAAGACATCCACCATGCCCAATAGAATACGGTCCAACCTTGCATCCACGCTTCATCACCACGACCATGAGGATTGCTTAGAGGAATAAAGTTTTCAATGTAGCCCATTAATGCGGTTGGGATAGCTTTAATGCCCGCCATGCCACCAGCAATGGTAACAAAAATAAGCAAACCCAAAGCGACCAACATATTGACGTTACTCAGAACCTTCACACCGCCATTGATGCCGCGAACCACTGACATTGTCGCCAAGAAAGTGACCACTGCGATAACAATCAGCTGCATGCCAATACCGCCATCGGTACCAAACACATGGTTAATACCACTTGTTGCTTGTTGAGCTCCTAAGCCCAATGAAGTGGCAAGACCAAATAGCGTTGCAAGTACAGCGACGATATCAACAATATGACCGAACCAACCCCAAGTTCTATCACCCAAGATTGGATAGAAAATGGAACGGATTGATAGAGGCAAACCTTTATTGAAGGTGAAGAAGGCAAGCGCTAGAGCAACAACAGCGTAAATCGCCCAACCGTGAAGACCCCAGTTATAAATAGTTGCACCAAGAGCCAACTTCGCCGCTTCTGGTGAGTAAGCTTCAACACCTAATGGCGTTTCATACCAGCCTGTGAAGTAAGCTACAGGTTCAGCGACGCCCCAGAACATTAAACCAATACCCATTCCCGCTGCGAATAACATCGACATCCAAGACAGGTTTGAGTGCTCTGCTTTGGCATCATTGCCACCAATACGTATCTTGCCATACGGGGAGACAATGAGGGCAAAACAGAAAATAACGAAGATGTTTGCTGCCCACATGAAGAAACCATCGAAATTACCGATGACTTTCCATTTGATTCCATCAAGTGCCGCTTTTGCGGTTTCTGAATCTGCGACTAGAAGTGCAATCAGGAAGAGAATGATCGCTCCTGCACTGATTCCAAATACTGGGTTATGTACATCAAAACCCCATTTCTGAACGTTATCTTGTCCTACTGTATAATCGGTATTTTCAATACTATACCTATCTTTTACAGGCTCCATGCTTCCTCTCTAATTTGCAGCGCACAGTTTGCAACATTGCGTTCGGCGCTTAAATTTCGAAAAGAAGAATATCAACCTGTCGCAAAAATACTAAAAAAACCTCCATAAAGGAGGCCTAAATTACACATTTAGTAATTAAATTACACATTTAATGTAATTTAGCGTAAGATCAGTCCACAAGCCCGGAGTTGACCGCGTACTTAGCAAGCTCTGCTGTAGAGTGAATATCGAGCTTATGCTTAATATTTTGTCGATGGGTTTCTACCGTTCGATAGCTGATATTCAGTGCCTTCGCGACCTCTTTACTGCTCTCCCCTTTTGCGACTAATTTCAGCACCGCTTCTTCACGTCTACTCAATGGATTCTTAACGGACGGCGTGGGAGAAATCGGCTGCGTAAACAAATTCTGCGTCACTTTTTCACAGAAATAGGTTGAGCCTTGATTGACCGTTTTGATTGCCTGCACCATTTTTTCAGCCGAGATCTCTTTCAACATGTAGCCGACTGCACCCGACTGCATCACCTTCATGATGTATTCACGGTTGTTATGCATGGTCAGCATCAACACCTTAGCTTCAGGGTCTTCTTCTTTAATCAGGTGGGTCGCATCAATGCCATTCATGATCGGCATGCTGATATCCATCAACACCACATCAGGGTGCAGAGTCTTAACTATCTCTACCGCTTCTAGCCCATTGCTAGCCGTACCTATCACGCTAATATCTGGCTCGAGTTCCAATCTCGCCATAAAGCCATCCAGTACCACTTGGTGATCGTCAGCGATCACAACTCGAATAACTTCACTCATTCATTAATCCCTCTAGTGTCAGTAACACCGTAATTTCCGTTCCGAGGCCAATCTCACTCATCAGTTCAAAGTCACCGCCGATGAACTCCACTCGCTCTCTCATGTTCCGCAGCCCGATCCCTCGTTTTTCCATCGCTTTATAAGTGTTGAAACCGACACCATCATCTTGAATCAGTAATTGCAGTACATTGCCAATTTGCTGCGCGATAACCCTTACTTTGGTCGCTTGTGCGTGTTTCTCTATGTTATTCAGAGACTCTTGTACCACTCGATACAAGGTTGTCGCGGCTTCAGATTTCAACTGACCCTGTTGAGTACTAAACAAGGTTTCCACCTCAATACCCGAGTGCGCCTGAAAATCTAACAGCAAAGAGGACAATGCAGCTTCTAAGCCTATGTCATCCAATGAACTTGGGCGCAGTTGATGCGAGATATGCCTCACTTCTTCTATCGCTCGCATCAGTGAATGCTGCGATTTGTTCAAATGTGCTTTAAGGTCTTCATTTTGCAGCTTATTACCAAGCAGTTCTAAATGGCAACGACTCGACACTAATAATTGGTTAATACCATCATGTAACTCACGTGCGAGGTGCTTCTTCTCGTCTTCTTGGAACATCACCGTCTTATGTGCCAGTTCCTTTAAGTTGTTATCCGCAATCCTGTGTTCATGCATATTGATGGCTAAAGTCAGCACGATAATGACCGCAACCGTCACGCTCAGAATCACCACAATAGAAAAGAACGTGGTTTCAATATTCTTGTTAATCGCAGCCTGCATCGACGCCACTTCTTGATGGACGTCCTCAATATACAAGCCAGTGCCAATCATCCAGTCCCATCGCTCTAACCACGCGGCATAGCTCAGCTTAGACACCACCTCGCCCGTCGAAGGTTTTTGCCACAAATACTGGTGAAAACCACCTCCGGTTTGCGCTTCTCTTAACAAGGCTTCTATCAGAAAATCGCCATCTTCATCTTGCAGTTGGAGTAAGTTTTGACCAATCAATTCGGGTTGTATTGGATGAACCAAGTTGGTCCCGTGGCGGTCGTATGCAAAGAAATAACCATCAGAACCATATCTAAGTTTAGACAATATGGTTCGAACTTCTTTTTTGGCTTGAGCTTCTTGGATATTTGGGTCGTTATAAACGTGCTCTATGGCGTCGAACGCTAGATCAACCGTGTCTTTGAGGGCGTTTTCACGCGACTTGATTAAGCTGTCTCTAAAGATCTCAACTTCTTTAGCGCCTAACGTCTTGGTCTGGTGCAGCGAGATCCAACTAATACTCGCCGTTACGAGCAGCAACGGGAGCAATGTCAACAAAATCAGTTTGGCTTTTAGAGGCATTCCTTTCCCTCACAAAAAACGGCTTACTGAACATCAATAAGCCGTTTTACTTTATCAAGTTATAGATAGCCGTTGAAACATATCATTCACATTCTTGGCTTCACTCACATTCCATAGAAAGAAGGGAAAGCGAGAAGTGATCCAAGTACGAGGATTTGAATCAGAATGAATGGCATCACACCACGGTAGATGTCTTTCGTTGTCACACCTTTTGGTGCTACGCCTTTTAGGTAGAACAGGCTAAAACCAAACGGCGGAGTTAGGAATGAGGTTTGTAGGTTCATCGCGATAAGGATAGCGAACCATGTCATGTTAATGCCCATCAGCTCAGCAACTGGCGCAATGATCGGCACGATGATGAAACAGATCTCTACGAAGTCGATGAAGAAACCAAGAATCAAAATCACCAACATGGTAATGATCAGGAAGCCCCATTTCTCAACCGGTAACTGCAGCATCCACTCTTCTACCAGATAGTCGCCACCAGTATAAGTAAACGCCATTGAGAAGGCGGTCGCACCCAGCAAGATAGCAAATACCATCGCCGTAACTTTCACCGTCTCTTTCGACGCGTCATAAACCATCGACCAACTAAACTGTCCGTAAAGCAGTGCTAGTATCATCGCACCCGCACCACCTAATGCTGCAGACTCTGTTGGCGTAGCAACACCTGCAAAGATTGAACCCAGCACGACAATGATTAGCGCTAAAGGTGGAAGAATCGCTTTTAGTGCATTAAACACTTCTTGCTTGCGGCTGATTGAATCGTCGCGCTCAATTGGTTGAGCCGCTTCAGGGTGCAGTTTTGCGTATATCAGGATATAGACAATGTAAGCGCCGACCAGCATCACGCCCGGCCAAATCGCCGCTTGAAACAAGTCTCCTACTGGCACACCCAATACGTCACCCAACAGAATCAATACGATGGATGGCGGAATGATTTGCCCTAACGTACCAGACGCACAGATAGTGCCGCACGCTAAGCCCTTGTCGTAGTTGTACTTGAGCATAACTGGCAAAGAGATAAGTCCCATTGCAACCACAGAAGCACCTACCACGCCGGTTGAAGCAGCAAGCAGTGAACCTACCAATACCGTAGAGATCGCGATACCACCACGAACCCCACCAAACAGTCGTCCCATAGACTCAAGCAACTGTTCAGCAAGCTTGGTCTTTTGCAGAACAAGCCCCATGAAAACAAACAATGGAACGGCCATCAGCACCGTGTTTTCCATGATTGATTGAATTCGATATGGCATGAAGGCAAACATTTCGATGCCCTCAGCCCAAACACCAAAGATTAACGCAATACCACCAAAGGTGAACGCTACAGGGAAGCCAAGTAAAAGTGCAAACAAGGCTACGAAAAACATTACTATTCCAATCATGTTCAGCCTCTACTTGTTCTTTGTATGAAGATTGTTTGCATGGATAAGGTGCGGATTAAAAATCTTGTTCAGTGAATGCAGGATCAAGCCCACGCCACTCAGTGCCATTAAGAAGAATGACAGTGGGATCATAGCTTTGATGATCCAGCGATATGGCAAGCCACCTGGGTCACCAGAGGTTTCGCCGAGGTCATAGCTCTCTTTGGCAACATCAATGCCAAACCAAGCGACTAACAAACAGAAAGGCATCAGAAAAATCAGTGTGCCGAGCAGGTCAATAATGGCTTGCGCCTTAAAACTCAGTTGCTCGTAGAACACATCCACTCGGACATGACCACCAGCCTTGATGGCATAAGGAACACCTAACAGGAAAACGGCAGAGAAAAGGTGCCATTCCATCTCTTGGAAGGCGATTGACACATCATTGAAGGCATATCTCATGACAACGTCATAAACAACGTTAGCGATAAGTAGAATAAACAACATACTGGAAAGCCATCCCAGTGCATCACCGATACGATTAAACAGGCGTTCAATATAAATTAGACTTCGCATTCCCGACTCCATGGAATTTGAAAAGACATCGCGCAGTACAGCTAACCCAACTAAAAACGATTCAGTTTATAGCTAACAATAGGCACAACATAGAAAGGGTTCTTGGGCATTTAATTATTATGGTTAAAATGAACCCGCCGCTTAGTCACTCTTAGTTAACTAACAAAAAAACTTTGGGTTCATTTAGCTTCAGTTCAACAACTGTCGATTATTTCGCTTGGCTATTTAGATAAGCTCTGTGTGAAATATCCGTCCATGAACGTACTTGCTCTAGGTAGTTAGCTTGAGAAGCTTGAATCTCTTTTGCCAACTCATCTTTCTCAGCATGTGCAGCAAGTAGGCGATCGTTTGCTTCTTTCAGTGCCGACATTACTTCAGGCGGGAAATCTTTCACTTGTACATCTGGGTATTCTGTCTTCATTGAAACCCAGTTCTTACCACTTTCGTGCGTAGCTTGTGTGTACATGTCGTAAGCCGCAGTACGCATTGCAACACGCAAGATTTCTTGTAGGTCTTCAGGCAGCTTGTTCCATGTGCGTTTGTTCACTAGGAATTGAAGCTCTGAACCCGGCTCATGCCAACCTGTGTAGTAGTAAGGCGCGATTTTGTGGAAGCCCATTCGTAAATCCAGTGATGGGCCTACCCACTCGAGCGCATCAATCGTGCGACGCTCTAAAGACGTGTATAGCTCACCAGGGGCAATGTTGGTCGGTTTAGCACCTAGCTCAGCAAGAATCTCGCCTGCAAATCCTGGGATTCGCATTTTCAGACCTTGTAGATCTTCAACGCTGTTGATCTCTTTTTGAAACCAACCACCCATTTGGATATCTGTGTTACCGCCCGGGAACGACATCAAGTTGTGTGGAGAGTAAACCTGCTCCATCAACTCCATACCACCACCGTGATAGAACCACGCGTATTGCTCTGCTGGCGTCATACCGAAAGGCATAGAAGTGAAGTAAAGAGTGTTTGGAACTTTACCTTTCCAGTAGTAAGAGCCTGAGTGACCCATGTCGTATTGACCAGACTTAACCATGTCAAAAACGCCAAGAGGGGCTTTGTGTTTGTTTGCTGAATCGATTCTGATTTGCAGTCGACCATTCGACATCTTCTCAGCCATCGCTGCCATGTTCTTAGTTGCATCACCGAAAACTGGGAAGTTTGGTCCCCACGTTTCCGCAAGTTTTAAACGGTAAACCTTATCAGCGGCTGTAGCACCAGTAGCGACCAAAGCTAAACAAGCCGCAGCAGTTACTGCAACGTTTTTAAAAACTCGTGTGAGGGAGTTAGAAATGAGACTCATGTTCACGTCCTTTGTTGGGTTAACACTCTTTCTATGAGTATTTTTTATGATTCAACATAAGAGTGCACCGTGATGAGGCAACAAGATATCAGGGAGAGCACGCACGCATGGCGTTAACAAAGTTACGTATTAGACCAAAGGATTAAGTAGAACTACGTAGGAGATGATTGAATAGTGTCGATTTCAAAGGAGTTTGGACATTCACTAAGGCAATGCGTATTGATAAATACCTAAGTAGTTATAATGAACCGCTATTAACAATTGATTCCCATTTCGTGATGAAGCTCTATCCATTGCTGCATTTTAGGGAAAGTCACACGCACTTTTTAGTTAGGCGCCCTACTTTAGGGCTTGCTGATGAGAAGCAAAGCTAGAGATTAGAGATTAGAGATTAGAGATTAGAGATTAGAGATAGTAAGTTAAACGGTCGCTTGGAATGGGAATAACCGGTAGATGAGAATAAGCGGTAAATGAACTTTATGACAGACACAAAAATGTATGGTCCGCCCCGTTATTGCAACTAGAGACTGTCCTAAATTCTGTGTAACTGTCTAGACTTAAGCCTTAAAGGCTAAGGATGGATAGTATGGATAAGAAAGCACTTGAAGCTTTTGCTCGTGAAGCAGCTAAATCAATTAAGACAGAATCTGATCTTGATGACTTCCGAAAAATGTTAACCAAGGTGACTGTTGAGACAGCATTGAATGTTGAGCTTGATGAGCACCTTGGCTACGAAAAACACTCCCCAAAACCCAGCTCCAACTCACGTAATGGGTATACCAGCAAGTCTATTATCACTGATGATGGTGAAGTGCCGATAGACGTTCCTCGTGACCGTGAGTCAAGCTTTGAACCAAAGCTGGTTCGCAAGCACCAAACTCGTTTCCAGTCGATGGATGACAAAATCTTAAGCCTCTATGCTAAAGGCATGACGACCCGAGAAATCGTAGCCACATTCAAGGAAATATACGATGCGGATGTCTCACCAACCCTTATATCTAAGGTGACGGACTCTGTTCTAGAGCAGGTTGTTGAATGGCAATCTCGCCCATTAGATGAAGTCTACCCAATCGTTTATCTCGACTGCATTGTCGTTAAAATCAGGCAAGATAAACAAGTCATCAACAAAGCTGTTTATCTTGCGCTAGGCGTGAACATGGAGGGTCAAAGAGCTGCTTGGCATGTGGTTGTCAGAGACGGAAGGTGCTAAGTTCTGGCTTGCTGTGCTAACAGAGCTACAAAACCGCGGAGTAAAAGACATTCTCATTGCTTGTGTCGATGGTCTGAAGGGCTTTCCTGATGCCATTAATGCCGCATTCCCAAATACTCAGATCCAGCTCTGTATCGTCCATATGGTGAGAAACTCAGTTAGGTATGTACCTTGGAAAGATTATAAAGCTGTGGCTGCCGATCTTAAGAAGATCTATCAGTCGAAGACAGAAGATGAAGCCTTGCTAGCGCTAGAGCGGTTCTCAGATAAATGGGATGGCAAATACCCTCAGATCAGCCGCTCTTGGACAGCACATTGGAATAACCTGAACACGCTCTTCAACTACCCAGAAGATATTAGGCGAGCAATTTATACGACTAATGCCATAGAATCACTTAATAGTGTTATTAGAAAAGCGATTAAAAAGCGTAAGCTGTTCCCGACAGATGAATCGGCAAGGAAGGTGATCTTCTTAGCGATCCAGGATGCCTCCAAAAGATGGACGATGCCAATTAGAAACTGGCGACAAGCCCTGAACCGCTTTATGATTATGTTCGAAGACCGATTAACTGAATATATGTAACCCCGACAGTTACACAGAATTATTTACAGGGTCTTGCAACTACAATTAAGTAATAACGGAGTTGGTTTGCGCTAATGTATTCGGAGTCCTTGTTGGGAGCACTAGCTTCCCAGCTCCACGATGATATCCGCGCCAGATTATCCTTAAAAAGCCCAAAGCATTGATTGCTATTTTTTGTGTCAGGTTCTTAATCTGGCCGATTGACCGTTTTTGTCATCACGTTCATTGGCGTTGCAAACTTGGTTATAGCTAAACAGCCTTAAAAGCTTGGCGGTGGTATAACACCGCCCAAGCTATCCTCACTAGCTTGTTGGCTAATGCAACTACCACTACATTAAATGGTTTGGTGGCTCGTAGGTTCACAAGCCACTCTCCAAACACTTTCCCTGTCGTCTCTAGCCTAGAGAGTACAGCTCTTGCGCCATGGATAAACAGGGTTTCTGAGGTGCTTATTTCCTCGTTTACTCATACCAAGTAGCTTGGTATTTCCTCCCGTTGAGAATTGCCTTGGTACAAGTCCCAACCAAGCCGCCATCTCGCGGCCATTGGTGAAGATTACTCGGAGAGCTTACATCAGCAATACACAATGTGGAGGTAAGATCGCCAATTCCAGGGATAGTTTTTAATAATTGAGCACTTTCGTTATTATCAACAATAGTTTGAAGCTTGATATCTTGGGTTTTGATTTGTTCATTGAGGTACTTGTAGTGTTCATGGATAGATATCAATTCACATAGCAAGCTTTTGGTAGTGATACTGTTTGTTCTGCTAACCATTGAAACAGAGACTTCATCTTTGCATGCCCTTTGGGAAAGCTAAGGCCAAACTCAAGTAAGATCGCGCCGATCCGCGACATAGTGGCGGTTCTCTCCTTGATATAACTATCTCTGACTCGATGAATCGCTGCGATGACTTGAGCCTCTTCACTTTTACAGCCACAAATCTCATGGTCGGTCGACTCGCAGCCTCTGCGATCGCTGAAGCATCGATGAAATCGTTTTTATTGCCTTTGACATAAGGCTTTACATACTGAGGAGGAATAAGTCGGGGTTGATGACCAAGCTCACCACACTTTCGAGCAAGCCAATGAGCACCGCCACAAGCTTCGAAAGCAATAGTTGTTGGTTCTATTTTACTAAGAAAGATTAAGAGTTGATTGCGATTAAATTTACGACGAAGCACCTCCACCCCACAACGGTTATGTGCGATAGCATGGAAGCAGTGTTTACCTAGGTCGATACCTAAAATATGAATAGAAGACATATGGTTCACCTCATTCTGAGAGCCTACTCTAAGCTTAAGGGCTTGAGAGTGAGGCGGACCATATAATTAAGCCTCGATAATCGAGGCTTAAAAACTTAACGAAGCGAATGTAATCCCACAGGATTAGATAGCTTTGTAGATAACCTTGTTACCTGCTAGCTGCTCTTTCGCTACTAGGTTTTCTTCAAAAAGTTTTTTCAATGCGCCTGTTGCCCATGAAGCTGCTTTCGCGTCTTCTTGACCAGCTTCTAGGCCGATACCTTTAGGGTTAATGCCTTCAGCATTGCTAACAACGATGTCTAGAACTTGTTGTTGCTTAGGAGTCAGTGCTACTGCAACTTCTTTAGTTGCTGCTACTGTTTTCTCTACCGCTGGTTTTGCTGCTACAGTTTTTTCTGCTACAACTTTCTCTGCGACAGGCTTCGCTTTTTTCGGCGTTGCCACTGCTTTAACTACAGCCGCTTTAGTGCGTTTCTGCAGTTTAGCCTGCACCTTACGCTTATGAGCAAGTCTCATTGAATATTTCTCCAGTTCACTGCTCTTTTCGCAGTGGTGAAAATTTGAAGCGCGATTTATACCAAAAAACAGGAGCTATTTGTAGAGTGAAGCGTCGAAAGTCGACGAAAAATACCGATATTGTCTACTAGCGTCTATTATTTAAACATCGACTTATCAATTCAGGGTCATATACACTGGTTATCCATCCAGACAAAAATATGAAAACTTGGTGTTGCCTATGGACACTCGTCATCTTACTAATTTCTCTTTGCCTTCATTCACTCGCTCGTACCGTATCCTAGCTGTTATTTTGGGCTTCATTTGCTTAATCGTTGCACTCTACAGCGACAACCCAAAGTTACTGATCGTTGGTGCTTTTTGCAGTATTACCCTTCTGGGAACCGGCTATTATTTGATGCTGCGCAGCCGAGTGATGTTCACGCTGACTCCGACTCATTTTCAGCAGCATTTCTATAAAGGCGGTTGGGTTTTGAAATGGAGCAACATCCAAAAAATTGGCCTTTGCACTTACGAACAAGATGGTTGGCATCAACCTCTGCCGTGGGTCGGAATTAAGGTCAAAGACTACTCACCCTACCTCGATTCAATCTGCCCTAAGATCACCTGTGAATTGTTGCTCAGCCAACGTGCACTTTTGTACTTGGGAGCGAAACAAGCAGGTAAAGAGTCGAACTTTGAAGACATGGTTTTAGACTCATCGCACTACCACACGCGTTGTACCGAAAACGGCTGTGTTGAATTAAGCCAATATAAAGAAGCAAAGAATATCGACGACGTGAGTTTCAGCGCCCAACAAACACAAATGGATGCCGATTCACACGATGAAGCAAATAATCAAAACGCGGTGATCAAAGACTATTCAGGGTTACAGGCGATGCTTGCCAACAGAATGAAGTACCAAAGAGGCTTCCACGGTTATGACATTTTCATATCAACCCATGATTTGAATATTAGTGGAGAAGAGTTTGTTGGTCTGGCTCGACGCTACTTGGCGGCTGCCGAGCACCTTGCTGATTAAAATCAAACCGGTTTGAAAACAAACTCGCACCCAATAAAAAAGCTTAGCTTTCATAAGAAAAGCTAAGCTTCATTTTCAATCGTTTTAGTTTTCAATAACAGGCTTAGTAGAGAGGCATTTCATCTGCGACGAACGGGTTTGATGCACGCTCACGGCCGAATGTCGATTCTGGACCATGACCCGGAACAAATGTTACGTCACTGCCTAGTGGCCAAAGCTTAGTCTTGATTGAAGCGATAAGTGTGTTGAAATCACCTTGAGGAAAGTCAGTTCGGCCAATTGCGCCATTGAACAACACATCACCCACGAACGCTAGACGTGCTTGTTCGCTGAACAGTACAACGTGACCTGGAGTATGGCCCGGCGTATGAATCACATCGATAACTTGATTACCAAAAGTAATTTTATCGCCCTCTTCTAACCAAGTGTTTGGCTCAAACGCTTTACACAGTGGGAACCCAAACATCTGGCTCTGGTTTTCTAAACCTTGCAGCCAGAAGTTGTCTGCCTTATGTGGGCCAACAATCTCAACGTTCAACATCTCTGCAAGTGGCACCGTGCCACCAACATGATCTAAGTGACCATGAGTCAGCACCAAGTTCACAACCTTAACACCCAACTCTTCGATAATTGCGGCTAGCTGTTGGATGTCGCCACCTGGATCGACAACGATGCCTTCCATGGTTTCATCACACCACACAATCGAGCAGTTTTGAGCGAAAGAGGTAACAGGTACAACTTGATACTTAAGAGACATATACAAACCTTAGAGGGCAAACTGAAATTTGGGCAAACTATGACATTGGATGTCTACTTTGACAAGTGCCTACCGTATCGCCCTTCAATTCATCCTAGCTCTACCAGCTGCGGACTGGGCCTGTATCGATATGGATAAAGTTGCTACGCGCATAATAACCAACACCACCCGCTTTCAGGCTTTTAGCTACGTCTCTCAGCTCTTTTAAATCAACGCCATCGATACGGAAATCGATCGCTTTGCCTAGCATGTGGTAACTCTTTTTAGCCACACCGCTCGAGTTAGAGCGAAGGGCTTCATTGGTTGCCGGAGAACGATAACCAGAGATGACCTGGACTTCTTTTTGGATACCTAAGATATTCTGAATCTGAGTAATCTGATCGAACAGGTTCTTATCCATAGGGTGAATTTCATTGCGACGGAAATCGCGGCATAGTTTGCTCAGACGTGCCATCTCGTCACCAACGTAGTTAGTACCATCAAAATAACAAGTCTCTAATCGTTCACCAGTGTGAAGATTATTCATGCTAATCGTTCTTGGTTGATCAGGGTATGAAGCAAAAGCGATAGAAGGAGTAAGTGAGGCGACAACAGCAGTACCACCAGCGTAAGTCAGAAACTGACGGCGTGAAAATAAACTTTGAGACATACAGCAAAAAACCAATTAGATCGAACGAAAAATGCACGATACATAATGGAATTTGCTGCGTCAACGTACAAAAACCGCGCAAAACGTTAGTATTTGTAACCTTTGCACGGTTAGTTATTGATAGTCATTATAATTTTATCAATAGAAGCTTGGTTGTCATTTTTTGGTCAAGATCACCTTTATTGGTCGTAGTTTGATCAACCGCCCTCTTTGTCATATTGGTAGATGTCACCACGGTACTGGATGCCTCCTTCTTCAAACAACACGGTTTGATAGATGATGTGCACAGGGATTCGTTTCTTAAGTCGAACCTTGGTGTTCGGAGCAAGGTCACCATTTTGCTTCGGTACTTTTCTTACCTTAGTGGCAAACAACAACTCAGCCAGTTCTTCTGCATGCTCAACGCGTATGCAACCTGAGCTATATGCACGGAAATCGTCATTAAACAGGCCTTTACTTGGTGTATCGTGGAGATAAATCGCACGCTTATTAGGCGTATTGAACTTGTACAATCCAAGTGCGTTGCGCGACCCTGCCTGCTGACGCATTCGATATGGGAAAGAATTGAAGTTGATGGTCTGCCAATCGATCTCAGTTGTGTCGACGGTTTCCATTGAACGCCAACCATCGATCACTTGGAAATTGTGTGTTTCAAGGTAGCTTTCGTCGGCTTTGACCTTAGGTAGGATGTCTTTTACCATGATTTTCCATGGCACGTTCCAAGTCGGGTTTAAGATGACTGAATCTAGATTTATCTCTAAAAGCGGCGTTTTTCTCGACTTTCTTCCGACCACAACTTTCGACTCAAACACCTCTTCGCCATCTTCCCAATACTTCATGTCAAAGCTAGGTACGTTAACGACAATGAGAGAGTCTCGGTCTGTTGGCCACAAGCGAACGCGTTCAGCATTCAGAGCTAAAGACTTCAACCGATCATCAAAACTCGTATTGATCCATTTGATCGTGTCTGGCCCAATGATCCCATCATCTGTAAGACCGTGCATTCGTTGGAAAGATTTAATCGCCGTTTTCAAATCTCGATCGAACTCCGGGAAATCGACCGCTATCATCGAGGTATCAACGCCGACGAGTGCAATACGCTCAACCAGAGTCGTTTTGTCTGAGAGCGTGTCTCCAAAGCGTTTCAAGCCCTTCTGTCGGTATCGTTCGATATTGAGTTCAGAGGCGGTTTCCAACACGGAATAGGTTGCCTTGAATTGGTCAAAGTCCCCCACAGGAGGCGCGTAAGATAACACCATCTCCAATAAGTAATCATTGGCGACGCTGCTTTTCAGTCTCATCAGAATATGCGGAGAAGGCGGTGGCAACTTAGAGTGCAGCTTACCCGAGAAGTACCACTCTTTGCCGGCCAGTGGCGCATTTTCAACGTAGCTGAGGTAGTAGATAAAGGTATCTGTTAATAATATGTCTAACTCTTGCCATTGGCGGCGAGATTGATACTGGCGGATTTGCTTAATTTGTCGTTCGAAAAGCGGTGCCATTTGCGCTTGTTCTAACAGCGACAGTTGGAATTCAAACGCTTTAACAAGTTCAGGAGAATCCCAAAGGATAGGAAGAGAAGAGTCTTGATAAATACTCTGGGTGAGCTCTGGATAAATCAGCATAAAAGAGAGTTCTGAATCAGCCGGAATGAAACGGCTCTCGTCAGAACTCGTATAGCTCCATGCATGCACAGAAACTAACACCAATAATCCGCAGAAGTATTTCGCTAACATGCTTAACTCCGTCACCAGTAATCCCATAAGTATGGCAAAGAAATGGGAGTAAGCATGTTATTTTTTAAGGGATTTTATGAATCAGATTGCACTCCAATGATTATCCCACTGGACGGATGATTGCTGGCTTGATTTCTCATAAGGCTTGCGTTGGCTGACCACACCGCCCGCTCCAGAACTGAGTCTAAACTCACCATCAAGTAGCACAGCACCAGAAGCATCGGATAGCGCAGACAGTTCCACTAACTCTTTCGTCTCTTTAGACCAGATACCGTAGCAATTGCCTCGTGGTGAGGTAGCAATAATCCAATCATCTGACGCCGCAATACTTGCGATATAGTGATTAAACCTTGCCCACTGTTCAGGCTCTGCGTTCAGAGATTCAAACTGTCCGCCTTTAGTGTGCATCGCCAACAGCGAAGGATACTCATCCGGTTCACCGCGATATTGCTGACCACAAAGCACGGTTTCAGCGCCATCATGAGCTAAATGTCGAATGCTTAGCTTCTTGTCTAGCAATTCAACCTGATCAAGCAGCACGCCTTCGGGAGAGACATAACTCAAGCTCGGTTGCATTGAATCTAAGTTTTTTGGTGTTCTGCCATCTGTATGAACACCACCAACGCCAATCGCAAGATTACCATCAGGCATAATGATCACTTCATGTGGGCCGATACCGAAACCAGTGAACTCTTCGACTTTACGATACCCTTGCGCGACATCGTACACACCGATCACACCTTGGCTGGTGTCCGTTTTTCCTTCGGTCGCATACAGTAACTTGCCATCTAACGAATAAACGCCATGACCATAGAAATGGCGGTTGTTACCTTTCACCACCATTTTGATCTGCTGACCGTTTTTGTAATCAAACACCATAAAATAGTCACCAGGGCGACGGGCAAACACCACTGCATGTGATGATGTTGGGCAAATAGCAACGCCATGACCACGAGCAGGAATCGGCAACTGACTCAATGGCATACCAAATTCGTCAGCCACAACTGCAGAGTATTGACCACGACCGTTAAGCGCACAACCAATCAGCTGAGGGGCATTAGATGTACTTAAATCACCAGAGCGACTCGCACACCCAAACGGAAGTACTGGAACAGCTGCACAACCCAGTGCAGCTTTGAGTAACGTTCTTCGTGTAGTATCAGTCACCATCGGTAGCATTGAATCCTATTACCACGCCAAGCTCTATCGCCACTTCTTCATGAATCAGATACTTCAAACGTTCGAGTTTGTTGTATTGCGTCAGCACATCGCGGTAACCCTCTTTGCTCTGCAGTAGAGTAAACAAGCTAGAATCGGTCGGCCAAGTATCTAACGTTAGTGTGAACTGAGCAGCAACACGATCGGCAAGGTCATTTAAGCCCTTCTCTCTCAATAAACCATCAAGACCATTGCCATCGGCTAGGTACAGTTTCTCTAGCGTTGCTACGTTAGCTTTCAACTGAGTCATTGAGGTTTGAGCACGCCATGATTCTGAGAAGTAAGGGCGAGGATGACCAATTTTTGCCATTGGTCGACTCAGCTTATTCATGCTGTAATCAAGTTGATTAGTCAGTAAAGCGATGTATTCAGATTCCCAACGCATCTCGTCTAGCGCTAACCAAGGGTTAACCTGCCAAGCCTCTGCAATAGAGGCCGATTTCATTGCCAAGTTTTGTGCGATAGCTTGTGATGATAGACATCCTAGCGCTTTGTCTTGAAGTAGTGGCGATTGCCCGTCATAAAGCGACCATTCCAACGCGCCTAGCCCTTGAACAGTCACACTTTGTTGCGCAATCTCATCTTGAGACCAAGTTTTATCCTGCTGCGTGAGCTGGCGCATTTTTAGGCCGGTAGTGTTCTTTTTGTCTGGCCAGAATTGAACATTCCAGCTCTCTTCAAGTGCGGCTGTAGGGCCTCTTTCTTGGCCTTGCAGTGCCATCCAACTGTTCATAGTGAGCTGCCACTGATTTTTCAAAGCGTCTAACTCAACATCATTGGTTTGGCAGTAGCCCTGCATCAAGATTTCTAGCTCATTAGCTTGCTCGGCAAATAGGATTGCAGAATCAAACTCCTGCTGATAAACACTGCGACTAATATGACTCGTTGTGTCTGCTTGATAAGACACCCCGTTAACCTCAGATGAAGCGGCTTGCTCACCCGATGATTGACAGCCTGCTATGACTAATACCGATAAAGGCATTAACAAAAATTTATGTGTCATGCTGTTACCTTACTTCCTAATTTTTCTTTTAATTATATGAGTTCATTAAATTCGAAACGACCGCTGACCTCGTATTCCTACAAGTTCAGCGGTAATGTGCTTTTA
This sequence comes from Vibrio sp. ED004, assembly GCF_023206395.1. Lineage (NCBI taxonomy): Bacteria > Pseudomonadati > Pseudomonadota > Gammaproteobacteria > Vibrionales > Vibrionaceae > Vibrio > Vibrio sp. ED004. Next base: position 272,577 of record NZ_CP066149.1, read on the forward strand.
GCGCACTTATTCTTGGGGTTAGCTCGCTCTTTAAGTTAACAGAGGAGTCGAAACTCTACATCTCAGCCCGACTACAGCGAATTCAAAAACGCCAGTAGTGCTTCGCGTTCACTGCTACTCAAAGCTAATACTTTTTGTTTTGCCATTTCTGCTTCACCACCATGCCAAAGTACGGCCTCCATAACGTTTCTTGCACGACCGTCATGCAGTAAGAACGTATGACCATTCACTTCTTTGGTATAGCCTAATCCCCACAATGGCGTGGTTCGCCACTCGCGTCCATTCGCTAGATACTCTGGGCGATTGTCGGCTAAGCCTTCACCCATATCGTGCAGTAACATATCGGTATATGGGCTGATTAGCTGTTTAGACAACGCAGGTAAGCCTTCACGTTCTGCTGTGCGAATTTCAGCTTGGTGGCAACTTTGGCAACCAATCTCTTTGAACAGTTTTTTACCTTGAACAACCCCTGGGTTATCGACATTACGACGAATAGGTACCGCGAGATGCTGCGAATAGAACTCAACAAAATCTAAAATGTTGTCGCTAACTTCTGGTTCACCACCATTAGGGAAGTCATCACAGGTTGATTGCGCTGATGTACAGTTTTCATTCGGGAACAAGCTACTTGTTAAGCCCAAATCACCGTTAAACGCTGCCGCATTTTGCTGCATTAGGTTTGGCTGCCCCGCTTTCCAACCGAAACGACCCAATGCCATTTTGTTTGTTCGAACATCAAGAACGTAATTGGCTTTGCCTGATACACCTTGGTTGTCCGCTGCTTGTTGCTTCGCGAAACCAAGAATCGTTTCTTGCGGAATACTTTCGAGCAAACCAAGACCGATCATTGGTGGCGCAACACGAGCTGAAAATTCAGTTTTAGGGTGCATCTCACCGAAAGCGAGTTCCGTGATTTTTAAAGTAGGTTTACGCAGAGTAACAACCGTGCCGTCTTTGAATTCAACAGGAACATCGGTGTAGCTGATGTTCACTTTACCCTCTGGCTTAACACCTTGAAGTGCGAAATCTTGTAGCTGACCGCCGTAAGTTGGTTCAGGAATGCCGCCATCTCGAATGAATGCCTGTCTTTGTTCTGGCGTTTCAGCCGGAATACTCAAACGAACCAACATGGATACTGCGTTCTCATCGCCTTTTTCTGGCGCGTGGCCACGACCATCTTTGATGTGGCAATTTTGACAGCCGTTGGTGTTAAACAGTGGTCCTAATCCATCACGAGCATCAGTTGATGACGGTGCTGGAACCCAAGGGTTTCTAAAAAAGCTGTTACCCACGCTGAAATCTAAGCGTTTGCTCATTGGCAGATTGGCTGCGGGAAGAGAAAAAGCGTTTGCTCCCTCTTTCTTCACGGTCGTTTTGCCACCAGAGTAGGTTTCATGGGCGTGTAATGGAGATGCGAAAAACAGTGCGGTTAATAGTGAGGCTGAGAGATACGACTTCATACATTGCCTTGCTGTGTTTTTGATTTTAGTTTTTATTTGGAAGTGACTTTCTTGAATAGCAAACAATTAAGGGCTCAATGAGAGCCCTTACATTGGTTTTCGGCTCGGGTTCTTAGAACTCGTGAGCCGCTGTGTCTGGGTTTAGGCTATCAATGCCAATCACACCCGCAGCACGCTCAATTGCAGCTGTTTGAGACACTAGCGCAACAATTGTTTTGTTTACTAGCGCGTTACCTGCAGCGTTGTCAGCAGCGATTAGCTGATCGAAGTGCTGGTTATTTTTCTCTGCAGACGTTACTAGCTCGCCTACTTGTGCACGTGCTAGGTCAAACTGCTTTTGGATCTCTTTCGCAGCTTGCTCATCTTTTTGCTCTACTAGATCAAACAGGCTTGGACCTGAAAGCAAAGTACCGTCTTCACGTTTGTATAGACCCGTGTAAACGTTGTAGATGCCTTGCTCGTTGTAGTAGTGAGAGTTGTGCGTGTTATCAGAGAAGCAATCATGCTCGTCTTCAGTTGAGTTCGCTTCTAGTGCAACCTTCATACGCTCGCCCGCTAGTTCACCTAGAGACAGTGAACCCATGCCGAATAGCATTTTACGTAGGCCGTTCTCGCTAGACTCAGAAAGAAGCTCTTGACGGTAGTTGCCTTTCTCACCTTCAGCCCACTGTTTTTCCATCCACTCTAAGTCTTGGATAAGTAGTTCAGCTGATGCTTTTAGGTATGCGCCACGACGGTCACAGTTGCCGTTAGTACACTCAGCGCCAACAACGAAATCAGTGTAAGCACGCTCACCTGCACCTGCGTTTGTGCCGTTTAGATCTTGGCCCCAAAGTAGGAATTCAATTGCGTGGTAGCCAGACGCTACGTTCGCTTCAGAACCGCCGATCTCGTTAAGGTCTGCGATTAGCTCAGGGGTGATGTTCGTTGAGTCAACAGTAGTCTGACCAATTTGGAAAGTCTTGTTCGCCACGATGTTTGCGCTAGCGCCTTCGTTACCGAGCTCATATTGGTAATCAGAAGATACATAGTCAATCAGGCCTTCATCTAGTGGCCATGCGTTTAGTTGGCCTTCCCAATCATCAACAACAGCGTTGCCGAAGCGGAATACTTCTGATTGTTGGTAAGGAACACGAGACTCAAGCCAAGCTTGTTTTACTTGTTCAAAGTTGCCAGCAGAAGGAGAAGCTAAGAAGGTATCAATAGAAGAGTTCAACGCTTTTGCTGTAATTACTGAGTCTGCAAACACTGCATGTGCAATATCTGCGTAATGTTCTACAACTTGATCTTGAGTTACTGCTGCGAAAGAAGAAGCAGAGGCAAAAATGAGTGACGAAGTTACGGCTTTTGTCACTAAAGATTTAATGGTCATGAAGCATCCTTGTTGAGCTTTAAATTATTATTCGTAGTAATAGTGCAAACCATTATCATTTGCACTACGGATTTGAATAATACAAACTTACAATTTTATTGCAAGATAAATACAAAAAAACCTCACATTTGTGAGGTCTTTGAACATTTTTGTGTTAAGCGTAACAAAGAAGGCTGATCAGATATCCAGATTATGCTTACCATGTGAAACTTTCGCCTTCAGGTAGCTTTCATTACCTGACTTGATATGAGCAGAAGTATTCACCACTTCTTCAATCTCAATACCAAAGGATTTCAGCTCGTTGATCTTCTTAGGGTTGTTGGTTACTAAACGGATTTTTGTGGTACCTAAAGCACGTAGCATTTCAGCGGCTTCAGTAAAATCACGTAAGTCATCACCAAAACCTAGGTGGTTATTGGCTTCATAGGTGTTCATACCTTCGCTTTGCAGGCGGTACGCATCGATTTTATTGTACAAACCAATACCACGTCCCTCTTGGCGTAAGTAAAGAATTACGCCGCCTGTTTCACCCATAATTCTAATGGTTTCGTCTAGCTGCTCGCCACAGTCACATCGAGAAGAATGGAAAACATCACCAGTAAGACACTCAGAGTGCATACGAACAAGAGGTATGTCTTGTGTTTTGTCTGCTGATTTAAATATCACAGCAACATGCTCTTTATCTGTTTTCAACCCATGAAAAGACAGAAGTTCAGCATCGATACTGCTTGTTGCCCCTACTTTGAAATCTATTCTGGCACGTACTTCCGCCATAGCTATACTCACTTGAAAATTCGATGTATTTAACGACACTACATTATATGTCTAGGCAATATTTTGTAGCTAACTATCTAATGATAGACACTATGAGGCTGTTAACAATTTTTTTCAAGGTCGACTACGCACAAATTGTTATAATATAACAATTAATTTTCAAGTAAGAAAAAACCCCACATTGGAATGACCAACATGGGGTTATAAATTAAACAGTTGCGGCTAAAGTGACACTTTTTACAGAACGCTCAACTTACTTGAGTTTGCTTCCAGATGACAAGTTGCACCCAAGCATTCTCTAATTCGGTTAACTCTTCTTGAGTTAGCGTAGAAATGCTCGACTTAGCACTGTATCTCTCTGCCCATTTGTCTGACTGGACACGAGTATGGAACTCTTTCTTTAAATTTGAGATTACGTTATCCACAGATACATCCTTATATAGCAGTGCTTAGCCTTTATAATCGGTCAATGTTACAAAATACAGGTCAATTGGTAAACACTAATACATAATTTTTATGAGCCCTTTCTAACACTTTTTACTGATAAATATATAAATAAGAGAAATAATAGGCTTGGTAAAAGCCAAAGTAATAGGTTTGAGGCGCTCATTGCTGGCTTATAAAGCACAAACTCGCCAAATCGCTCTGTCATATATTGAGTGATTTCATTATTACTCTTCCCTTCTTTCACCATATTAAACACAACAAGACGTAAATCTTTTGCTATCGGCGAGTTCGATTCAATCAGGTTTTGATTCTGACATTGAGGGCAGCGCAGCGTTTTTGCCAAGTTAATAGCACGCTGCTGTTGATCCGGGCTTTCAAACTCAAACAGCTCAACCTGAATGCTTGTCTCTTTATTACTGGCTGTAAACAACTCTTCAGCCATGGCCGGAAAGCTAATAGTAGCAATTGCAGACAAGATTACGACTATCTGTATTAAAGACTTCATCATCCAATCTCACCATCAAAATACATGGCAAGTTCGTTTTGCCATACGGATTCATTAATCACACCCAGTAGCTTCTTAATGATTTGGCCGTAAGCGTCAACCAAGTATGTCTCCGGCGTACCGATGACCCCTAACTCCAAGGCTAACTTCCCCTGAGGATCGCTAATGACTTTTGAATATGGGTTTCCATCGTTCGACAACACATTAATAGCGGCAGCTGTGTTATCTCGGTAATTAAGACCAACAATAGGAATGCCTTTATCGTGGAGTTTGAGCAAAAAGGCGTGTTCGGTTTTGCAGATACCACACCATGACGCCCAGACATTCACTAACTGGTAAGGGTGCTCAGTAATATCCGTTCGCGTCAGTTCTTGTTGCCCTGTGACTCCTTCGCTATTGGATAACGCTATCGATGTAAATTCAGGAAACGATCTCTGTTGCGTCGATACTGTGGTGGTTTGCTGCTTGTTATCAAGCCCGAACAAAAATGCCAACACCACTATCAGTGCCAATACAATAAGCGTGATGAGTTTGTTACGAACGCTGGTATTCATACTGTGACGCCTTAACGGTTTTCTTTTTACGATAAATCAATGAGAGCAACGCACCTAAAATAGAGATCAACCCACCGAACCAAATCCAACGAGCATAAGCCTTATATTGAACGCGGAATGCGTAAGCGGTTGAATCCACTTTTTCACCCATGGTGATATACACGTCGCCATGCCAGAACCACTTCATTGCTGGCTCACTCATGTTCATGACTCGAACTTGGTAATGCCTTCTTTCAGGTGTGATGTAAAAGCTTCGTTCATTAGCCTCTAGATCAAGCACTGCCCTTTCGGCAGTAAAGTTCGATGCAACATAAAGCTCAGTATCACGATGAGAAAGCATCCAGTCCATAAACTCAACCTGTTCTCCTGGGCTCAATTTATAGCTGCGCTCAAACGAATGGTAGCTGTTCATCGCGGCACCTACCGCTAACACAGCGACACCCACATGTGCGAACGTCATCACCCAGACTTTGCGTTGGAATTTGGAACTGCGCGTGACCGCTAAACCATAAACATGAGTCAGTACAACCCAAAACGCGAGAGCCCACGTCACCAGTACCATCACTTGAATCTTCTCTACTTGCACAACATAGCAGGTAAAACCGAGACCAATAGATAGCAGAGCGATTGACGCCATAACGCCTTTCGACGCTTGGGGTTTGATACTGAGTAATGGAGCAAGGCCAACAACGCCCATAGCGAGTAAAGCTAACGGTGCTATTAGCAGGTTAAAGTAAGGTGCGCCTACCGATATATTTCCAAGACCTAACAGCTCAAACACCATGGGATAGAAGGTACCGAACACCACAACCGCCGTTGCCAAAACGAAAATGAGTGCGGCGACTAAACTCAAAAAGCTTTTGCTGGCAAAGTGCGTGATTGGGCTCGATTCGAAAGACTCACCACGCACAATGAGCAGAGAAAACGAACTCACCAACACCACGACCAAGATCAGTAACAGTGCGATGCCTTTACTTGGGTCAACCGCAAAAGCGTGTACTGAAGTGAGTACGCCAGAGCGAACAATAAAGGTGCCGAGAATACTTAGACAAAACGTAATGAAGGCAAGGCTCAGAGACCATTTCAACAGTTGTTGCTTGCCCTTGGCAACACCTAAGGTATGTAACAAAGCGCTAGAAGTGAGCCACGGTAGCAAGCTCGCGTTCTCAACAGGATCCCAGAACCACCAGCCGCCCCAGCCCAATTCGTAATATGCCCACCAAGAACCAAGAATGATCCCCGCGGTTAAAAAGATCCACGCGACTAAACACCAGCTTCGACAATGAGCGACCCAATCAAACTCGATCGGATCCACCAATAAGGCCGCGACAGCAAAGGCCAGTACAACCGAAAACCCTACGTAGCCCAGATATAGTAACGGCGGATGGAATATCAAACCGGCATCTTGCAGCATTGGATTAAGATCTCGTCCTTCAAGCGGCAAGATTGAATTCAATTCAAATGGGTTGGATGCAAATAACGTAAACCAAGCGAATATCGCGAGTAATACATTCATCATCCACAGCACACGGCTTTGATATTCACTTGAGTAGCGTTTTTGCAAAGCGATAACACCGGACCAACAGCTGATGGTCAGTACCCAAAACAGCAATGAGCCTTCATGCCCTGCCCACACGGCGGCCATTTTGAAAAAGGGAGGTAACTGTGTATTAGAATGTTCTGCGACATATAGAATCGAGAAGTCGTCACTGATAAAGGCATAGCCAAGCAGAACAATAGCGCCAATGGAAAATAGTGCGCTTGAAAGAGAGAAGCTGCGAATTAAACCTAGATTCGGTGATTGCCTGGCGAGCATTGGATAAATCGAATGCACAGCGATAATGCTGCTAAGAACAGCGACCAAAACTAAATTAAACAGCCCCAAAGAACCGACCATATCACCTCAATAAGGCTCCACCAAAGCAGAACCAAGTAAAACCGTTGTTAGCTTCTTTATGCAAAGAAACAGAGAATTAGTAAGCAGATGCCTAGTATCCAACATCTACTCACTAACAAACTTGAGCAGAATTAAGCGAGTGTTAATTGCCCAGCATAAAGAACAAAGGTTCGAAGCATTAACACGCCCATTAAGCTCAAAGACGTCACGGAAAAGATATACACCGAACTATGACGAATAGAGTCTGGCGTGACAGCATTGAGTAACAAGGGTAAAACCATGCCTACCCCAATAACGCCGTACCAGAACCAACTTGCCCAGAAGCCGCTACCAATTGCGTTCCACACTGCTTGTTCGCTTTGTCCACCAGCAAATACTAATCCAGTAAAGAAAGTCACCAGAACAAACAACTCGAACATCACAACCGGACGCTCAAATCCGTGAATCCAAGAAACACTGATGCTGTGTGGCGATTCTTTGAAAACCAAAACACCAAACAAAATACACGCAGCAGCACCCGAAGATAAACTCGAGAATAAGAATAGAATCGGCAGTACTGGGTTATTCAGCATTGGGAAGGTATTTAACGCCGAAAGCAGGAAGCCAGTATAAGCGGCAAGCATCAGAGCAAGAATAGCTAAGAATATTTCCAAAGCATTTTCAAACACTTCTATTTTGCCAATCCAATTCCCAACAAAATCGAGTCGCCCTTTTAACCAAGCTTGGTCATTCAAGAACACTACGATTTGATCTCGGAATATAATGCCGATCCAAAGGAATAAGATCACCATATACACTTGGAATAAGATCACACCCATCGACATCACAGACGTTGGATTATAAAAGATCATGATCTTCCAAAAAGATAACGGTTTTGTTAGATGGAAGACCAAGATCAGCAGACCTGAAATGATCCCAAATGGCGCAAGAAAAGCGGTCGCCTTTAACACACCATTATGAGCGGGGTCACCTTCAATGACCTTTCGTTTAAGGTAAATAGAAATCATGACGGCACCCGCCGACATCCCCGCCAGAAATAGATAAATAGCTATAATCCAGTCCCATACCACGGTACCAGACTGAAAAGCAGTGTCCCATGCACTCATAATCAAATCTCCCCTTTTTGGTGTGGCACTTTATAGAGTTTTGGCTGAGTCCCTAGGTAGGCTTTATCTCTGTAAACCACTTCCGATTGAAGCACTTGGTTTATCTCACTCTTAGGGTCGTTCAGGTCGCCGAATATCAGCGCGTTAGTTGGGCAAGATTCAACACAAGCAGGTAACTTCCCTTGAGCCAAGTTAGTATCACGGCAGAAATTACACTTATCAGCGGATTTATTCTCTGGGTGGAAAAAGCGCACTTGATATGGACAAGCTAATAAGCAGTAACCACAACCCACACACTTCTCTTTGTGCACATCAACAATGCCGGTTTTCTCATCTTTATAGGCTGCACCCGTTGGGCAAACCATCACACACGGAGCATTATCACAATGTTGGCAAGAGTTACGGGTAAAACGGTAATCAACATTTGGATATTCGCCTTGAGGTTCGCTCTTAATGATCTCTAAGCGCGATACACCCTCAGGCACTTTGTTTACTTCACGACACGCTTCAGTACAGGCTGTACAACCGATACACGCGGTTTCATCATGAACCATCCCGTAGCGCTTAGTGCCATCTTCCTGAACATTGGCCAACGTTTTACGGCTTGTTACCGCCGCCGTTCCTGCAACCCCAGTCGTAAAAATCACAGCGCCTGCGCCAGCTAAAAAGTTTCTTCTTGAGCAGCTCATAGATTACTCCCCTTCTTTCTTCTGGTTGAAGTCTGAATGGCAATCCACGCACAACTTAATGGTTTGCTTTTTATCTAAGCTCAGCACCTTAGCTTCGGTCGCATGAACATCATGGCAGTTTGAACACGTTAAGTTTTGTACGTGAACATCGTGAGTCCAGCTCGCTTCACGCAGATCATCCGGTTTATGACAATCTATACATTGGCTATTGGCGTCTAGAATTAAGCTAGGATCGAGGAAGACCTTTTCAGTTCCCTGCTTTGATTGGGCCGCGCGATACTTCACCACTTCAGGTGCACCTTCACGGTGATCGGGGCCAATAGAGGTATGACAATCGGTACAATTCACTTCACGACCAAGTAAAGCGTGTGCGCTCTTACCGTGTGAACCCAATATCGTTTCTTTGGAATCTTTATGGCATTGAACACACTTGTAGTCTTTGTCGCGGATTAATTCGACTTCATGTCTTGTTGATTCTCCTACTGGCGTAACAGCAGGCTCAGCAACAGCATGAATGGAATAACCATAGAGGCAGAATGCTAGAAGGGATTTAAGCATTATGACTATGGCCAATTTAATATTGCCCATTTTATCCTTTCCTTATACCGGCATTATTTAACTCTCAACTAAATAATATTCCGGTTAAACAAAAGTACCCTTAAACGATATTATTAACGTTTAAATGATATCAATTCTTATTTTGGATAAGCCACAACGCTTTCTATATTTAGAATATACCTCTAATTAGGTAATGCGAAATTCACGAAGGTTAATATGTGAACACAATCACCCTATTTATCACAAGGGCATAGTATGTAATTGCTTGTTATATTTGATAATAATTATCACTTAAATTTCTCTCCACAAGCCAATACATACCCCTTTAGGGTTATATAAACTTCAACGTGATTAAAGTCACTGCCATTAATTGATCTAAAACAAGCAAACTTCCGACACGTAACAAAATGTGTTTATTTATGAATTAATATAAACAGGAATTCTCCAGTTCTTAATTTGAATAGCAAACTCACAACGCTTGGTATAAAAATCAGTATATTGGAGATATCACTGTGAAAAAGCACTGGATACGTAATTCCGTCACAGCACTATTAATGGTTAGCGCATCACTAGCAAGCGCAACCAGTTTTGCTGCGTCTGAACAAAAAGAAATTGGTGATCCTCGTAACAACCAGTTCGAGCAGAACCACCCTGATCAATATCACTCATGGAGACAAACGTCAGAAAGTGAAACCATTGAAGATGCGCTAAAAGAAGATCCAAACATGGTGATCATGTGGGCTGGCTACGGGTTCGCAAAAGACTACAACAAAGCTCGCGGCCACTTTTACGCGATTGACGATGTAAGACAAACCTTGCGTACTGGCGGTCCGACCGACGAAAACTCAGGTCCTATGCCAATGGCGTGTTGGAGCTGTAAGAGCCCAGACGTTGCACGTGTTATTGAAGAACGCGGTGAAGATGGCTACTTCGAAGGTAAGTGGGCACGTCTTGGTAACGAGATCGTCAACCCTATTGGTTGTGCCGACTGTCATGACACCCAAAGCGATGAGTTCAAAAACGGCGAGCCAGCACTGAAAGTGACACGCCCTTATGTTGAACGCGCTTTCGAAGCGATTGGTAAAAAGTTTGATGAGCAGAGCCGTTTAGACCAACAAGCTTCAGTTTGTGCACAATGCCATGTGGAATACTACTTCACCGGTCCAACCAAAGGCGTGAAATTCCCTTGGGATAAAGGGACACGTGTTGAGCAAATGGAAGAGTACTACGATGACATCAACTTTAAGGATTGGACGCACAAGGTATCTAAAGCGCCAATGCTAAAAGCGCAGCACCCTGGCTATGAAACATGGCGTGAAGGTATTCACGGCAAAAACAAAGTCGTTTGTGCTGACTGTCATATGCCTAAAGTCACCAAAGAAGACGGCACGGTTTACACCGATCATAAAGTAGGTAACCCGTTTGACCGCTTCGAAGATACGTGTGCCAACTGTCATACTCAATCTAAAGAGACCATGCGTAATATCGTTTCAAGCCGTAAAGCTCAAGTGCTAAACATGAAGCTGACTGCTGAGAAACAAATCGTTGCTGCTCACTTTGAAGCAGGCGCGGCATGGGAAGCGGGTGCAACAGAGCAAGAGATGGAGCCAATCCTACTGGATATTCGTCACGCTCAATGGCGTTGGGACTACGCAATCGCATCTCATGGTGTTCATATGCATGCACCAGAAGTTGCGCTTGAGGTTCTAGGTACAGCCGTTGACCGTGCAGCCGACGCTCGTACTAAGATCATTCGTCTATTAGCGAAGAAAGGCATCACCGACCCTATAGAAATTCCTGATATCTCAACCAAAGAAGCGGCTCAAAAAGCGCTAGGAATGGACATGGATAAGATGAACGCTGAGAAACAACACTTCTTAGACACGGTTGTTCCTAAGTGGGAAGAACAAGCTGAAAAACGTGAAGCGAACTACGAATACTAGTTTCTTCAAATAGACCATTACGTAAAAACCAGTCACACTATTATTGTGTGGCTGGTTTTTTAGGTTTTGGAGGAATACACATCAATACCTACCTCCGATCTACTCGCCAATTCAAGGAATAAACAATGAAAACCTTATTTTCACTTTCAGCATTGTGCGTTGCACTGTTGAGTTCTGGCGTTCATGCGTCTGAGCGCGCCGATATAGGTTGGGAGTTAATTGAGAAAGGCGCATTAGTGGTTGATGTCAGAACTCCTGAGGAGTTCAAGCAAGGGCATCTAGACAACGCCATAAACTATCCACTGTCTGAGGTCGCAACACACTTTGCCAACATAGATAAAGACCAACCGATTGTCTTGTATTGCCGCAGTGGTAACCGCTCAGGACAAGCCTATCAGTTCTTGCAAGCTCAAGGGTTTACTCAAATCCACAACGCAGGTGGCCTGATTGAAATGCAGGAAAGTAAATAGCTAAAAACAAACGACTAGCGATTATGCCAAGCTTATCGGATCATCTGTTTGGCTTGGTTGATCGAGTGAATAATAGAAACACGATCAATCCCCTTCTGATTAGAGTCGAGAATTTGAGTCCACGCATCGATCGCTTGTTGATAGCGCATACTGATGAAGTGATCGGTCGCGATTAACATTAAGGCCGTTCGATCGTTCGGATCAAGATCCATAGATTGCTCTAGCAGTCTGTTGACGTCATCACTCATCGCTTGTGAACTGAGATAATAAAGTGCGGTGGCTTTAGCGGCATACAAGCCTGAAGGCGCTTGAGGATCTAAACGAATCGCGTAATCGTAACAGGTAAAAGCCGCATCAAACTCCCCTTTCTGCATATAAACACCGCCCAGCCTAAACCATAAATCAGATTGATTTGGGTCTTGCTTAAGGCTTTGTTGCAGCTCATCTTGGAAATCTGTTGTGGTGTAATTTTCGTTGTCATTGGAAGGAGGCTGAGGCAGCTCTTGCTTCATTTGAAACCAGATAATGCCACTGAGTAGCACTGCGGTAAGTGAGATAACAAGGTTCCCCTTAAGGCTACGACTGTTTTTGTTTGATGCAACGACAATCACCACCAAAAACAGGCTCATCAATAACAAAGCAACCAGTAACCAGATATCCATTTTACTCCCCCTTTTTATCCGCCCATTCACTCTACCTCTTTCGCCACAAAGCAAACTTGATCAAGGTATAGCTATTGGTATTTAACGATTCTCCATAAACAACAGGCAATAAAAAACCGAGCACTTAGGCTCGGTTTTTTCAATGGTAAGCTTAATTACTTAGCGTAATCGAGATTACTCAGTGTCTTGCTCGCTATCACTTTCAGAGTCAGAAGCATCTGATGCTTGCTCTTCACTTGATTCAGCAACTTCAGCGTTAACTGCTTCAGCATTTGCTTCTTCAGCTTCGCCTTCTACAATCTCAGCTTCTTCTACTTCGTCGATGCGTTGTAGACCTACAACGTTCTCGTCTTCAGCAGTACGAATCAGTGTTACACCTTGAGTGTTACGACCAACTTGGCTCACTTCCGCTACGCGAGTACGTACTAGTGTACCTGCGTCGGTGATCATCATCATTTCATCGCCTTCTTCAACTTGAACAGCACCAACTACTGGGCCATTACGTTCAGAGACTTTGATAGATACTACACCTTGCGTTGCACGGCCTTTCGTTGGGTATTCAGCTAGCTCAGTACGCTTACCGTAACCGTTTTGAGTCACAGTTAGGATATCGCCTTCGTTAGAAGGAACAATCAGTGAAACCACTTGATCGTCTTCTGGAAGCTTCATACCACGAACACCAGAGGCAGTACGGCCCATTGCGCGTACTTTGTCCTCGTTAAAGCGAACAACTTTGCCCGATTTAGAGAACAGCATGATGTCGCTATCACCGTTAGTGATGTCAACGCCGATCAGTGAATCGTCGTCACGTAGGTTAACAGCGATTAGACCGTTAGCACGTACGTTTGCGAATTGATCCAGAGATGTCTTCTTAACAGTACCGTCGCCTGTTGCCATGAAGATGAATTTCTCGTTAGAGAACTCAGAAACAGGCAGGATAGCCGTGATACGCTCACCTTCTTCTAGAGGAAGAATGTTCACGATAGGCTTACCACGAGCAGTACGACTTGCTAATGGCAGTTGGTAAACTTTCAGACGGTATGTCTTACCACGAGTAGAGAAACATAGGATGTTATCGTGAGTATTAGCAACAAGCAGACGCTCAATGTAATCCTCATCTTTCATCTTAGTTGCACTCTTACCTTTACCACCACGACGCTGAGCTTCGTAGTCGCTTAGGATTTGGTACTTAACGTAACCTGCGTTAGAAAGCGTTACTACAACGTCTTCTTGAGCAATCAGCTCTTCCATGTCGATATCATGAACTGCAGCTGTGATTTCTGTACGACGCTCGTCGCCATAGATTTCACGTACTGCTTGAAGTTCTTCACGGATAACTTCCATCAAACGCTCAGTGCTTGCAAGAATGTGCATTAGCTCAGCGATTTCTTCTAGAAGTGCTTTGTACTCGTCTAGAATCTTCTCGTGCTCTAGGCCAGTTAGGCGGTGAAGACGAAGTTCTAGAATAGCTTGTGCTTGTGTTTCCGTTAGGAAGTATTGGCCATCGCGGATGCCGTATTGGTCTTCCAACCAATCAGGACGAGCCGCATCAGTACCAGCACGCTCAAGCATTGAAGCAACGTTACCAAGATCCCAACCACGAGACACTAAACCAACTTTAGCTTCTGCTGGTGTTGGCGCGCTCTTGATCAGTTCAATGATTTCATCAATGTTAGCAAGTGCTAGAGACAAAGCTTCAAGGATGTGTGCACGGTCGCGCGCTTTCTTCAGTTCGAAGATAGTACGACGAGTCACAACTTCGCGACGGTGGTCTACGAAGCACTTAAGCATGTCTTTGATGTTGAACAACTGTGGTTGACCGTTATTCAACGCAACCATGTTGATACCGAAAGTCGTTTGCAGTTGAGTTTGAGCGTATAGGTTGTTAAGAACCACTTCGCCTACTGCATCACGCTTACATTCAATAACAATACGCATACCGTCTTTATCAGACTCGTCACGTAGTGCACTGATGCCTTCTACTTTCTTATCTTTAACCAGTTCAGCAATCTTCTCGATCAAACGAGCTTTGTTTACTTGGTAAGGGATCTCAGTAACGATAATGGTTTCTTTACCATTCTTCTCTACTTCGATATCCGCTTTTGAACGCATGTAAACCTTACCGCGGCCAGTCTTGTATGCATCTACGATGCCTTTACGACCACTGATAAGTGCTGCTGTTGGGAAGTCAGGACCAGGGATATAGTCCATTAGCTCATCAATAGTGATATCTTCATTATTGATAAATGCTAAACAGCCATCAACAACTTCACCAAGGTTATGTGGTGGGATGTTGGTAGCCATACCTACTGCGATACCAGAAGCACCGTTTACCAATAGGTTAGGAATTTTTGTAGGAAGTACTGCTGGAATTTGTTCTGTACCATCGTAGTTCGGTACGTAATCCACAGTTTCCTTATCAAGGTCAGCCAGGAGCTCGTGAGCAATTTTCGCCATACGAACTTCGGTATAACGCATTGCAGCCGCGGAGTCGCCATCGATAGAACCAAAGTTACCTTGGCCATCAACTAGCATGTAACGCAGTGAGAACGGTTGCGCCATACGAACAATAGTATCGTATACAGCACTATCACCATGTGGGTGGTATTTACCGATTACATCACCTACTACACGAGCAGACTTTTTATATGGTTTGTTCCAATCATTACCTAGTACATTCATCGCGAACAAAACGCGGCGGTGTACAGGTTTTAGGCCATCACGCACATCTGGAAGGGCACGACCAACGATGACGGACATCGCGTAGTCTAGGTATGAACCTCTAAGCTCATCTTCAATATTTACGGGCGTGATCTCTTTCGCTAGATCGCTCATAGAGCCATTTTCCCTCTATAGTCAGATCGTATTTTTGAATACGTATAAGACCGAAAAATATAACACAAATTTACCTACGGAGGCATCACTTTCCCTCTCCTTTTACCATCTTGTGACCCTTGTAGCCAATCAATTGATGAGAAATTGCACCTCCGCATCATATCTTGCTGAAACATGGTCACTTTACATCCAATAAACTAGCAAAATTGTAGATCTTCTGGTCAGGGCGAAAAGGCAAGTTATAATGCCTGCAATTTCATGGATGCATTATTTAACTTGGAAATGCCGATTATGACTAAATCACAGAACGTAGACCCAGCAGAAATCAAAAAATTCGAAGACATGGCGTCGCGCTGGTGGGATCTGAAAGGCGAGTTTAAGCCTCTACATCAAATCAACCCACTGCGCCTAAATTATGTGCTAGAAAAGACCGAAGGTTTATTTGGTAAGAAAGTACTCGACGTTGGCTGCGGTGGCGGCATTTTGGCTGAAAGTATGGCTGTTGAGGGCGCTGTAGTCACTGGCCTAGATATGGGTAAGGAACCACTAGAAGTGGCACGTCTTCACGCATTAGAAACAGGCACCAAGCTAGATTACATCCAAAGCACCATCGAAGACCATGCAGAACAGAATCCACAAACTTACGATGTGGTAACGTGCATGGAAATGCTAGAGCACGTTCCTGATCCACAATCTGTGATTAGCGCATGTTCAAAATTAGTGAAACCGGGTGGTCACGTGTTCTTCTCTACTTTGAACCGTAACTTCAAATCTTACCTGTTCGCTATTGTTGGTGCAGAAAAGCTGCTTAAAATTGTCCCTGAGGGCACTCACGAGCACGAGAAGTTCATTCGCCCTGCAGAACTTATTAAGATGATTGATAACACACCACTGCAAGAGTTAGGCATCACTGGTCTACACTATAACCCACTGACTGACAGCTACCGTTTGGGCCACAATGTCGATGTAAACTACATCGTTCACACTCAAAATTTCGCCCAATAACTGCTCGTATAATTACCAGTATCCCTACCGTAAAACCTTTTGTAAAAAAGACTAATGAAAAGAGTTGCAACTAACATAAGTTTGCGACTTTTTTCAGTCTAAATTTCGTGCGCTAGCTTCCATTTTGACCACCTAGATTTAATTTTAACCCCCCAAAATCCATCGCTCATTTTGTCCAAAGATCAAGGGATTTTTTTTTATGGGAGTGCAAAAATAAAGCATCCTTAAAAGCCGACTTTTATACAATCAAGTCACATCTAACCTCATCAGTTAGTGGTCACTTACAGTTTTTTTTCAATCCACCACTTATCCACAAGCAACCCAATTTCTTTACCTTGAAAAATATCAGTTGTAGCACTATCTTGTAACCCAACAAACAAATGACCCCTATATGTTGTGTTTGAACTACAATGTATGGGTAGACCAAGATCACAAAGCCGAAACGTAATTTACAAAAATTACACAGAAATACACAAAAACACGGCCTTGTTCAGTTTTGTTAGGGAAATTAAGCAGAATGAACCAACAACTTACTGTTACCAAGCGTAACGGGCGCAAAGAAACGATCGATCTAGAGAAGATCCATCGCGTGATTACATGGGCAGCTGAAGGCTTGCACAATGTTTCTGTATCACAAGTAGAATTGAAAGCTCACATTCAGTTTTACGATGGCATCACCACTACTGACATTCATGAGACTATCATCAAGTCGGCAGCGGATTTAATCTCTGAAGAGACTCCTGATTACCAATATCTAGCAGCACGTCTGTCTGTATTCCACCTACGTAAAAAAGCGTACGGCGAATACGAGCCGCCTGCATTATATGACCACGTTGCAAAACTGGTTGATATGGGTAAATACGATAGCCACCTAATGGAAGATTACACGAAAGCCGAGTTCGACGAGCTTGACGAGTACATCGACCACAAACGTGACTTAGACTTCTCTTACGCAGCGGTTAAGCAGCTTGAAGGTAAATACTTCGTGCAAAACCGTGTAACGAAAGAAATCTACGAGAGTGCTCAGTTCCTTTACATTTTAGTTGCTGCGTGTCTATTCGCTAAGTACCCGAAATCGACTCGTCTTGACTACATCAAACGTTTTTACGATGCATCGTCTACGTTTAAGATTTCTCTACCTACACCGATCATGTCTGGTGTACGTACGCCTACTCGTCAATTCAGTTCTTGTGTACTGATCGAGTGTGGTGACAGCCTTGATTCAATCAACGCAACAGCAAGCTCAATTGTTCGTTACGTATCTCAACGTGCTGGTATTGGTATCAACGCAGGTCGTATCCGTGCGCTTGGTTCTGAAATCCGTAATGGTGAAGCGTTCCACACTGGCTGTATTCCTTTCTACAAATACTTCCAAACAGCAGTAAAATGTTGTTCTCAAGGTGGTGTCCGTGGTGGCGCAGCAACAGTGTTCTATCCACTATGGCACGGTGAAGTTCAGTCTCTATTAGTACTGAAAAACAACCGCGGCGTTGAAGAGAACCGTGTTCGTCACATGGACTACGGCGTACAACTGAACAAGCTTATGTACTCTCGTCTTGTTCAAGGGGGCAACATCAGCCTGTTCTCACCTTCTGACGTGCCTGGCCTTTACGATGCGTTCTTCGAAAACCAAGACCGTTTTGAAGAGCTATACGTTAAGTACGAAAACGATCCATCAGTGAAGCGCGAAACAGTAAAAGCTGTAGAGCTATTCTCTCTGCTAATGCAAGAGCGTGCTTCTACTGGTCGTATCTACATTCAGAACGTTGACCACTGTAATACACACAGCCCGTTTGATTCTGAAGTTGCCCCTGTTCGTCAATCGAACCTATGTCTAGAAATCGCGCTTCCAACTAAGCCGCTTTCTAACGTAGAAGATGACGAAGGCGAAATTGCACTTTGTACGCTTTCAGCTTTCAACCTTGGCGCAATCAATGAACTTGACGACCTAGCAGAGCTTTCTGAACTGGTTGTTCGTGCACTAGATGCACTTCTTGATTACCAAGACTACCCGCTTCCAGCAGCATACAAGTCGACAATGAACCGTCGTACTCTAGGTGTAGGTGTTATCAACTACGCATACTACCTAGCGAAGAATGGTGTGAAGTACTCTGATGGCAGCGCAAATGGCCTGACTCACCGTACTTTTGAAGCGATTCAATACCACTTGCTAAAAGCATCTGTTGAACTAGCGAAAGAGCAAGGTCGTTGCCCATCTTTCCACGAGACCAACTACGCGAAAGGCCTACTGCCAATAGATACTTACAAGAAAGATATCGACTTAGTATGTGAAGAGCCATTGCACTACGATTGGGATTCTCTACGTGAAGAGATCATGGAGCACGGTCTGCGTAACTCTACGCTAACAGCGCTTATGCCTTCTGAGACATCGTCTCAAATCTCGAACGCGACGAACGGTATCGAGCCACCACGTGGTTACGTATCAGTGAAAGCATCGAAAGACGGCATCCTGAAGCAAGTTGTTCCAGATTTCCTAAATCTAAAAGAGAACTACGAACTGCTTTGGAACATTGGTTCTAACGACGGTTACCTACACCTAGTAGGTATCATGCAAAAATTCGTTGACCAAGCTATCTCTGCAAACACTAACTATGATCCAAGTGTTTACGACAGCGGTAAAGTACCAATGAAGAAGCTGCTTCAAGACCTACTTACAGCGTACAAGTACGGTGTTAAGACGCTTTACTACCATAACACTCGTGATGGTGCTAAAGACGACCAAGGCGATGCAGTAACAGTGCCGGAAGAAGATTGTGAAGGCGGCGGTTGTAAGATCTAAACCGCAATAAACATTAAGACCCCAGAGAAGAGTTATCTTCTCTGGGTTTAAAGCATTAACAGGGTCCGTTTTATGACGGGTCTTTAAAGGATTTGAGGCATTTATGGCTTACAGTACTTTTTCTCAGCAAAAAAATGACCAACTAAAAGAACCAATGTTCTTGGGTCAGTCGGTAAACGTTGCTCGTTACGACCAACAGAAATTCGAAATCTTCGAAAAGCTTATCGAGAAGCAGCTTTCTTTCTTCTGGCGTCCAGAAGAAGTTGACGTGTCTAGCGACCGTATCGACTACAACAAGCTTCCTGAGCATGAAAAGCACATCTTCATCTCTAACCTGAAGTACCAAACACTTCTAGATTCTATCCAAGGCCGCAGTCCGAACGTTGCCCTACTTCCATTGGTATCACTACCAGAAGTAGAAACTTGGATTGAGACTTGGTCTTTCTCTGAAACGATTCACTCTCGTTCTTACACGCACATCATCCGTAACATCGTGAATGATCCAGGCGTAGTATTCGACGACATCGTTGAAAACGAAGAGATCCTTAAGCGTGCTAAAGACATCGCTTTCTACTACGACGACCTAATCAAGCTAACGGCTGACTACCACCGCTACGGTGAAGGCAACCACAGCATCAACGGCGAAGACGTTAAGATTTCACTTCACGACCTGAAGAAGAAACTTTACCTATGTCTAATGTCGGTAAACGCACTAGAAGCAATCCGTTTCTACGTAAGTTTCGCATGTTCATTTGCATTCGCTGAGCGTGAGCTAATGGAAGGTAACGCTAAAATCATCAAGCTAATCGCTCGTGATGAAGCGCTTCACCTGACTGGTACTCAGCACATGATCAACTTGCTACGTAACGGTCAAGACGACTTCGCATTCATGCAAATCGCTGAAGAGTGCAAGCAAGAATGTTTCGACCTATTTAAAGAAGCAGCAGAGCAAGAGAAAGAATGGGCAGAATACCTATTCAAAGACGGCTCTATGATTGGTCTGAACAAAGACATTCTTTGCCAATACGTTGAGTACATTACCAACATTCGTATGCAAGCGGTTGGTCTAGGTACTGCTTACCCAGCAGCGACATCGAACCCAATCCCATGGATCAACGCTTGGTTATCTTCAGATAACGTACAAGTTGCTCCACAAGAAGCTGAAATCAGTTCTTACCTAGTTGGTCAAATCGACAACGAAGTAAAAGCTGACGACTTTGAAGGATTTGAGCTGTAATGCCAACAATCAAAATCAACAAGCTGACTTCGATTGAATCTAACCCTTCAAATACTCTGTTGGAAACAATGGAACAAGCTGGGTTAGAACCAGAATACAACTGCCGAGATGGTCACTGTGGCGCATGCCGATGTACGTTGGATTCTGGTGAAGTTGAGTACGTTGGTTTTGCTATGGCTTACACACAAGGCGATGAGATTTTGCCATGCATCTGCAAAGCAAAAACCGATTTGTCGCTAAGTAACGTGATTCACAGAAGCAAACAAAAGCGCGCCTAAGGCTATTCGGTTTAAGTTAGCTTGCTTAGTTTCATTTGCTTTCGCTTTAGAAGAATCATGTAAGTTCAAACGCTTCATCAAAGATGATAAGTATTAAAAAGGGTCCGCCTCCTCTTGGAATGCGGACCCTTTTTCTATTCGTGTCTTTAGCTCTCGACCACCAAGCCAAACCAGATGGTTACTGTTGAGTCAGGTTCAAAGTCACAGAGCCAATGTAACAAGCGCTTCGGCACTCTCCACAGCCATTGCACTTATCTTGAACGACCGTAGGCAACTCTCCTACTTCAATGTGTATCGCACCGACAGAACACGCGGTTTGGCATGCATTACAGTCCATTTGCATGTAGTTATTGCAGCTATCAGCAAAGCTGGGCTTCAAGTCGATATAAGACGTCACGGTTTGATGCAGCGCGCCAGTCGGACACACTTCACTGCACTTATTACACATCGAACAACTGTTGTAATCCAAATTCAGTAGCGCACTGCCCTCTAGCATCTCAATAACGCTATTCGGACACGCTTGCTCGCACAACCCACAACCGTCGCAAAGACGCTCAAACAGCACCTCATCGACAGCCCTAGGTGGCCTAGCATGTATGCGCTGTGATTTCTCTTCATAACTTGCAGCCGCTTTAACTGGCTTAGAGAGTCGAGTTAAGAAACCACGCCTATTTGAATTTATTTGCTCAGACATTAGTCGATATATAACTTTTTAGTGGCAACGTTTAAATTATATTCAGATGTTAATTGATTAAGCCAATTTATTACATCACTTGATAGCTTCTTATAAAATGATAAATCTGATGCTGTATTTAATTTATCTAAATAAACAGAAGACCAAGGTAATAAGTGACACTCAAGTAATTCACTAGCTGAATTAACATTATTGTTTTCTAACAAATACGCATGAGCGAATAACATTAAACCAAATTGATCTTCTGGCTCTCTTAAACCTGTATCCAATTCAATTTGGTTTAATTCTAGAAACTGTCGATATTCCACAGTCGATGCACCAAACACCACACGGTCTTTATCTAGGTACACAGAGCCCCAAGGCGGAGCTGGCATGTCTCCAACGCCTTCAAACAAGCGGCTAAACTCTGCAGCTAAGGCATCTTCCTGTTCGTTTTGAAGTGCCAGTAAGCAATCTTCTGATAAGACTTGGCTCTCTACTAGTGCCTGAACAATATCTAATAACTGTTCTTTATTTGTTGCTTGATAAAATAATGAACCGAGCAATTTATGCGTATCAATAATCATTCTTATTTATACCGTAATTGGTTTAACGACGATTATATAAATACACCAACTAGATTCTTTGATCTATTTTATACATTCGATTCATAACATTTAAATTTCGCTCTTATTTGATGCCAATCAATCAATATTTAGAAATAAAAATATAGAAGCCAAACTACCTATAAAGTGCTAGCTATCAATAACAATAGGCATCTTAGAATGACGAATAAGAAAGAATCTGGGGTAATGAATCTTACTCGAAGAGGCTTCATGAAAGCTTCTTCGGCGGTAGGTAGTGCAGCCGCACTCGCGGGCGGTATCGCTTTACCTTTCAAATCCAAACCAGTAGCGGCTGCGGTTGCTGAGAATGTGGATGAGAAAATCGTATGGAGTGCATGTACAGTAAACTGTGGCTCACGCTGCCCGTTACGTATGCATGTACAAAACGGTGAAATCAAATACGTAGAAACAGACAATACGGGTACTGACGAATACGGTCATCACCAAGTACGTGCGTGTCTACGTGGTCGCTCTATGCGTCGCCGTGTTTACAACCCAGATCGCCTGAAATACCCAATGAAACGTGTGGGCAAACGTGGTGAAGGTAAGTTTAAGCGTATTAGTTGGGAAGAGGCTTATGATGAAGTCGCTGGCACTATGCAACGCCTTATCAAAGATTACGGTAACGACACTATCTACCTAAACTACGGTACAGGTACACTTGGTGGTACGGTAACTAAGTCTTGGCCACCAGCTCAGACGCTGATTGCGCGTCTAATGAACCTAAGTGGTGGTTACCTAAACCATTATGGTGACTACTCAACAGCGCAAATCGCGAAAGGCTTGAGCTACACCTACGGTGGTTGGGCAAACAACAACTCTTTCTCTGACTTAGAGAACACTAAGCTTAACATCCAATTTGGTAACAACCCTGCTGAGACTCGTATGTCTGGCGGCGGTCTGATCCACCACTACGTAGAAAGCAAAAACAAATCAAACGCAAGAACGATCATCATCGATCCACGCTACACCGATACTGCCGGTGGCCGTGAAGATCAGTGGATCCCAATTCGTCCTTCTACGGATGCTGCATTGGTAGCGGGTCTTGCGCATGTGATGATTACTGAAGACCTAGTCGACCAACCGTTCCTAGACAAATACTGTGTCGGTTACGATGAGAAGACCCTTCCTGCATCAGCGCCTAAAAACAGTGACTACAAATCTTACATCCTAGGTTTAGGTGAAGATGGCGTAGAGAAGACACCAGAGTGGGCTTCTAAGATCACAGGCATTCCGGTTGATACTATCGTTAAGCTTGGCCGTGAGATGGGCACAGCGAAACCGTGTGCTATCCACCAAGGTTGGGGTCTACAACGTACTGCGAACGGTGAGCTAGCTTGTCGTGCAATCGCAATGCTGTCGCTACTCACTGGCTCTGTCGGTGTATCAGGCGGTTCAACAGGTGCTCGTGAAAGTGACATCAACATTCCGTTTGTTCGCTTCCCGACTGTTCCAAACCCTGTTGAAACATCAATTTCAATGTTCATGTGGACAGACGCAATTCACCGTCACCACGAGATGACAGACATCACTGACGGTGTTCGCGGTGCTGAGCGCCTTAAGAACCCAATCAAGATGATCTGGAACTACGCAGGTAACTGCATCATCAACCAACACTCAGACATCAACAAGACGCACGCGATCCTTCAAGATGAAAGCGCATGTGAAATGATTGTTGTGGTTGATAACCATATGACGTCTTCTGCGAAATACGCCGACATCATCCTGCCTGACTTAACCACATCAGAACAAGACGACTGGTGTATGGATGGTAAAGCATCGAACATGCCTTACTTCATCTACGCACAAAAAGCGATTGAGCCTCAGTTTGAAGCAAAATCTATCTACGAGATGTGTACGCAACTTGCTAAGCGCATGGGCGTTGAAAAAGAGTTCACAGAAGGTCGTACTCAAGAACAATGGATTGAGCACCTTTACGCGGAAACTCGTAAGAACGATCCAACACTGCCAACCTTCGAAGAGATGAAAGAGCTGGGTATCTACAAGCGTAGCTACGACCACCACTACATCGCTTACGAAGATTTCCGTAAAGACCCTGAAGCGAATCCACTGACTACACCAAGTGGCAAAATCGAGATTTACTCAGAGCAACTAGCTGATATCGCGAAAACGTGGAAGCTGAAAGAAGATGAAGTGATTCACCCACTTCCGATTTACGCAGATTCTTTTGAAGGTCATAACGATCCACTAGCAGAGAAGTACCCACTTCAGCTAACGGGCTTCCACTACAAGGCTCGTACGCACTCAACTTACGGCAACGTTGCAGAGATCAAAGCTGCGGCACCGCAAGAGTTGTGGATCAACCCAATCGATGCGAAAGAACGTGGTATTGAAAGCGGCGACATGGTGAGTATTTTCAACGACCGTGGCGAAGTACATATTCCAGCGAAAGTGACACCAAGGATTCTTCCTCGAGTTGTCGCACTAGGCGAAGGTGCATGGTACGCACCCGATGGTCAGAAGATCGACCATGCAGGCTCTATCAACGTGCTGACCACTCAGCGCCCGAGTCCACTTGCTAAGGGTAACCCTCAGCATACAAACCTAGTTCAAATCAAAGCGCTAAAGAAAGCATAAGGTAGGTTGGAATGAAACAATACGGCTTTTACATTGATTCAAGTAAATGCACGGGTTGTAAAACCTGTCAGCTTGCTTGTAAAGATTATAACGATCTAGACATCAAAACGAACTACCGTCGCGTATACGAATACGCAGGTGGTGGCTTCACTCAAGATGGCGACACCTGGGTTCAGAAAGATGTCTTTTCTTACTACCTGTCTATCGCTTGTAACCACTGTACTAACCCTGCATGTGTGAAAGTGTGTCCTTCGGGCGCAATGCACAAACGTGATGAAGACGGCTTGGTTGTGGTTGACGAAAGTGTATGTATTGGTTGTCAGCATTGTAGCAATGCGTGTCCTTACGGCGCACCACAATACAATGCGAAGAAAGGTCACATGACCAAATGCGATGGTTGCTACCAACGTGTTTCAGAAGGTAAACAACCTATCTGTGTTGAGTCTTGCCCACTTCGCGCATTGGAGTTTGGTGAAATTAATACACTTCGCGAGAAGTACGGTTCTGGTGCAGATGTGGCGCCACTGCCATCTTCCACCGAAACGCTGCCAAACATCGTGATCAAGCTGAACAAAAACGCGAAGCCTACTGGCGATACCAGTGGTCACCTAGCAAACCCGAAGGAGGTGTAAGATGATTTTTCATGAGTGGTCTTTGATCTTCTTTACGGTACTGGCTCAAACAGCCGTGGGTGGTTACTTACTTATTGGCGCACGTGCACTGGTACTTGGTCATGACGAAGAGAAACTGAACAGCTACAAGGTTCCAATGTTCATTCTGTGGGCATTAATGGGTCTTGGTTTTATGTTCTCGACAACGCACCTTGGCTCTCCACTGCGCGCGTTTAATGCCTTTAACCAACTAGGTTCTGCATGGCTATCTAACGAAGTGTTCTTCGGCGCGGCATTCTTCGCAGTAGGCGGCCTACAGTGGCTACTATCTGTAGTTAAAAAAGGTGGCGTGGCTATCCAGAAAGCACTGATGGTTGGCGCTATGGTGCTGGGTGTTATCTTCATGTACGCGATGATCAACGTATACATGATCAATACAGTACCTACATGGGACAACATCTACACACCACTGAGCTTCATCATGACGATGATTGTGGGTGGCTTGCTGCTGTCTCAGTTCGTGATTGTGTTCGCAAACGATAGCCGCTTTACGGTTGACCGTAATATCACCATGCTGGCTGTGATTGCGGTTGCGATCAGCTTACTTGTGACAGTAGGCAAACTGGACCTAATCGGCGACATCCAAACTTCAGCAGCAAAAGCATCTGAGTTGGTTGACGGTTTAGGCAGCTATGTGATTCTTCAAGTTGCATTACTGATGGCAAGCTTACTGATTTGGATTCTACCTATGCTGAACAAAGCAAAAGTGAACCCAGTAAACCTAGGCCTAGCATTAGTACTGTTCTTAGCTTCAGAGTTAATCGGCCGTGGCTTGTTCTACAGCCTACACATGACAAGCGGTTTGTAATCACTTACTCAGTTTAAGTGCTAGCTACAAAGCTATTCGCCAATTGTTGGCTTATCTAGAAGACTAGGTAAACAAAAGGCCCCACAACCATATGGATGTGGGGCCTTTTTATTTGTTCTGTTTTAACCTTAGTTCAAGAGGTCTTGGCTCAAGAAAACTTGGTTAACGATAAGAGCAGCTTACTTGATGATAGCCGAAGGGATAAACATATCCTTCACGCGTTTTAGTGAAGAATAGTCACCAAACATAGGTTTGCTATCTAAGTGTCTTCTCAGCATATCTGCCGCTACGGTTTTGATAATGGTACGTGCATCTTCACGATTGTATTGGCGATAGAACTCGAGCACTTGTCCCCACTCACCCGCTTCGCTCGATAGCGCGATACTGAATGTATTGCCTTCTAACTTGCCCGTCACCAAGGCCAATTCCGTCCCGCACTTCTCTCTGGTTGCACCCGCTAAGGCAAAAGTCGCCGCTAGTGGGTCGCTCTTTTCGAGTTCACTCTCTTTTGGTTCAGCCATCACCCAAGAGTGACCGAAGCAATCTTCAACTTGCTCATTCGATTGTAGCCAAGCCGAAAGCGCACCTTTGGTCGACACTTCAGATACAGATAAGGTTTTCTTTCTCTCTGCCATGATGTGGCCAATATGATCAATCATCGGTTCATCAACACTGACTACGTTGCTCTCTAACAGCTTGTACACCATTTGTAGCAGTTTAACGCGCGTTTCTAAGCCAGACTTAGGCCCAAACAGTTTTACCTCAATGAAGGGTAGATAAGAGCGATAGCCCAACTCATAACCTTCAGGCAGCTTTAATTGGTCTAATACATCCGAGATACCCGACTCAGATAAGCCAAACGTAAACAAGCGACTGCATTCTGAGGCAACAACTTGAGGATACGTGCGTGACAAATCAGGCAGGATTTCAAAGGTCACCATACGCTTGAATTCACTCGGCACTCCCGGCGTGAAATAGAAAGTCGCATCGTTGATTTTCAGCTTAAAGCCACATGCGGTGCCAACAGGGTTATCGACAATCTCAGAGCTTGCTGGCAGCAAGGCTTGCTTAAGGTTGCTGTCAGGCATCGGCATGCCACGTCCTGAAAACATCTCTTCCATACGAGCGAGCCATTCAGGGAACATGACTAACTTTTGCTCGGAAGCAGCGGCAGCGGCGGCTGCACTCATATCATCGGTTGTCGGCCCTAAACCACCATTGACGATAACCACATCATAGTTAAAGCTCAGCATCAGCAGTTCTTCAACCAGAGCACTCATTTGGTCACCCACAGTGGAACGTTTCGCAAGAGCAAAACCATGCTGATAAAACTCACCAGACATCCAAGCTGCGTTTGTGTCTACAATGTCTCCGTGAAGAACTTCTTCACCTGTGCTTAACATTGCGATTTTCGTCATATTTCTATCCCTTGTGGTCATAAAAAGACACTGCATTATTCATAAACTGGTCTATGGTTGAATTTGAGACATTTCAGCTTTTCACAAATATTAATAATGTTAAATCTAAGGTTTTCTTAGGAAAAGCGATAAATTATTAGTTCCCTAAATCAGGCGTTTAATAGATAATTGTGACTCTGATCAATTCTTAACTTCTCATGGAGACCCTTGTGGCCAAATCACCGTTACTAGCAAAGGTTACTGCTGCATTTTCAATGCTAATGTCAGTTAACTCGGTTGCAAGCCAATACGACTTCGACCAGCCAATCAACCTTTCTTATTCGGATGAATGTGCTCAAGATTACTGTGTTAATGATAGCTTGTACACCTACAAGCCTAATACCAATTACGCACTGAGCGAATCAAGTGACGAGTACGACTTCTCAATCCAACAACCAAAACACATGTTGGTGAGTCAAGAGAAGGATTGGGACTACCTAATGGGCCAAACCTACACCATTTTGGGCTTAAGTGTCGCTACGGTAGGTTTGATGACTCTACTCCCTGAAAGTATCACTAAGTGGGACGATGACCAACGTGACATCAGCTCATTAGGTAAAAAGTGGAAAGATAACGTGTCTGACGGCCCAGTATGGGACCGCGATGAACACTTCCTAAACTACGTGATGCACCCATATTTTGGTGGTGTTTACTATACCGCGGCTCGACACGCAGGTTACGATGAGTTTGAGTCTTTCTTATACTCTTGGACCATGTCGACGTTCTTCTGGGAATACGGCGTAGAAGCGTTTGCTGAAGTACCATCATGGCAAGATCTGTTCATCACTCCATTCTTCGGTGCGGTTGTTGGTGAAATGATGCTAGAAGCAGAGCAAGACATCATTGCTTCAGGCGGCGAAGTGATGGGCTCTCAAACCATGGGTGATGTGTCTCTCTTTTTCCTAAACCCTGTTGGACACATCCACTACTGGGTAAGTGATGCCTGGGGCGGTGACGCAGAAGTTAATCTGAATACTAACCCTTGGTGGGATAACCAAGACGCAGCTCGATTCGCATACGATGCTGGCGCACCCTACGATTCTCAGTTTGTTGGTATGAACTTTAAAGTAACCTTCTAATACAGCGACCTGATTACTTTCGTAAAAACAAAACTCTTCTAAAAAGCGGCTCTCTAGCCGCTTTTTTTGTGCCCTACTCTTCATTCTCTTTTTTTGCATCACAGCTTAGTTTCAAAAATTGACACAGGTCAAACATTGTTCGATGTAACCTTCTACACTGAAATTAAAGAACTTTATCGCGTGATATCAAACATTTAATTAGCAACGATTTATTGAGACTTTGGGGGCTGATATGAACAGTACATTTATCGTAAACTTTATCGGAAAAGCATCACCAGCAACAATCAAACAACTTGCTGCGGTTACTCACGAAAACGACGGGAAATGGCTCATCAGTAAAGTGAATTTTATTGAAGACCAAGTCGCAGGCGTACTCAAGGTTCAACTTCCAGCCATCAACGAATCGATTGTTAAAGAGGCCTTCAGCGCTAATCCTGATCTCATCGTGCAGTTTGTCGATTCAGACCATTCACACAACGTGCAAGACACAATCCATCACCTAAGACTCGACTCAAACGACCGAGCAGGTATCGTTAATGAAGTGACTCATGTATTGGATAGACAAGGCATCAGTATTCTCGATATGGACTGTCACCGAGTATTTATCGCGGGTGGTGGCGGTGTAAGCTCAAGCCTATTCACTTCTAAAATAGCGGTTAAGCTGCCAATCGAAGTGCAAATTGATGACGTGGTTAATGAGCTAGAAACTCTCAGCGAAGATACTCGAGTGATGATTGAGGGTTAGTTGTTAGTTGTTAGTACTTAACGACACAAACTAAGCATTATATGGAAACAAAAAGAGCAGCTCATCGGCTGCTCTTTTTATTGTTCTGATGCGATGTTCAGTTACTTAACCGACCATTGTGACAATGAACGTTTAAAGTCTTCATAGCCAAATTCATTCAGCTTTTGAACATCACCATTGCTGCGCTCGCAGTAGATAGATGGCATCTTCAGGCCGTTGAACCAGTTCAGTTTCACCATGGTGTAACCTGCACTATCCAACAGGTGAAGCTTTTGACCGATCTTCAACGGCTCATCAAAGCTTGTTTCACAGAACTGATCGCCCGCCAGACACGAACACGAACCAATCACGTAATCATGGCTGCCGTTTTCAGAGGCTTCTAATACCGATGCTGGTTCATTGTAGATAAGCGTATCAAGACGGTGTGCTTCAGTTGCTGAATCCACAATCGCCGTTTTCTTTTCGTTCTCAACAATATCCACCACTGTCACAACCAAGTCTGTTGTTTTCGTGATAATGGCTTCGCCCGGCTCTAGGTACATCTGTACGCCGTGCTTTTCAGAGAAGGCTTTTAGAGCAAGACCCAGTTTCTCGATATCGTAGCCCGGCCAAGTGAAGAACACACCACCGCCCATGCTCACCCAATCTAACTTATCTAAGTGCTCACCAAACTGTTCTGAGATTGAATCAAGCAAACCGATAAAGGCATCAACGTCTTTGTTCTCACAGTTCATGTGGAACATCACGCCATTAATCTCGTCGAAGATCTCTGGCTTAATGTGGTCAGCTTGAACACCTAAACGAGAGAATTGACGCGCAGGGTTTGCTAAGTCTTGTCCTGCGTAGCTTACGCCCGGATTTAGGCGTAAACCCAGCGACGCTTTTCCTTCAACAATATGACGGTACGCTTCGAATTGGCTTTGCGAGTTGAAGATCATCTTGTCACAAATATCCGCGACTTCTTTCACGTCATCTTCGCTGTAGCCCACACTGTAAGCGTGCGTTTCTCCGCCAAAGGTTTCGTGACCAAGTTTCACTTCGTATGGGCCAGAGCTTGTCGTGCCGTCGAGGTAAGGTTTGATGATGTCAAACACACCCCATGTAGAGAAACACTTCAGTGCCAATACCAGCTTCACACCTGAAATCTCTTTCAGCTGCTTGGCTTTCTCTAAGTTCGCAATCAACTTGTCTTCGTTGATCATGAAATACGGCGTTTTTAGTTCGTTGTTTTGCATGTTAATACCTTGCGGCCCTCGCGTTCACGAAGGCACATGATAATCGAACAAAGCCGGCGCAACAGCATCGGCTTGTAATTATATGTTCTCGTCATTCCGATAACTTTGGATTGAATTCGCAGAACTTTCCCCTTGTAGTTAGGACATCGCGCGGAGTTTACGAATGTAAATGAGCACGATGAACAACGCTACGAGGGCAAAGAGCCAGAATTACTTCAAAGTATGGATTAGAGGTAGACCTTGACCTGGCTCTAGCTCTTGAACGTGCCAGTCTAGACCGATTTCAGGCATCGTTGCTAAGAACGGGTCTGGGTTTAGCTGTTCCATGTTGAACACGCCTTTATCAGCCCATTCGCCACGGAAGAACTGAAGTGCAGCCGTAATTGCTGGAACACCCGTTGTATAAGAGATCGCTTGGTGCTCTACGTCTTCGTAAGCCACTTCGTGGTCTGCGTTATTGTAGATGAACACGCTGCGCTCTTTACCATCTTTCTTGCCTTGAACCCAAGTACCGATACACGTTAAACCTGTGTAACCCGGAGCCAAAGATGTTGGGTCTGGCAGTAGTGCTTTAAGAACGTGTAGAGGTTGAACAACAGTGCCATCATGCAGTGTTAGCGGGTCAGGGCTCAGAAGGCCGATATCACGCATGCAGTTGAAGTAGTTTAAGTAAGCATCACCAAAGCCCATCCAGAATTCGATACGCTTAGCTGGGATAAATTCCTTCATTGAACGAACTTCATCGTGCGCCATTGAGTAAACTTTATGAGAACCACAGTTAGGGAAATCAAACTCAAGCATACGAGAGTGACAAGGTACTTGTTTCCACTCTTCATTTTCCCAGTAAAAAGAATCGCCTTGGATCTCAAGCATGTTAGTTTCTGGGTCAAAGTTAGTCGCAAACTTCTTACCGTGATCGCCAGCGTTTACGTCCATTACGTCGATCGTATCGATCTCATCGAACAGGTGCTTAACCGCGTGCGCTGCAAATACTGAAACCACACCTGGATCGAAGCCCGCACCAAGAATACCTGTGATGCCTGCTTCAGCAAACTTCTCACGGTAGCCCCACTGCCAATCGTAAGCTTGTGGTACTTGTTGGCCTTCAGAACATAGGTCAACCGCTACCGATGTGTCTAGGTAAGATACTTTTGCTTGGTAACACGCTTCCATGATCGCCATGTTTACCCAAGGAGGACCAGCGTTGATGACCAGGTCTGGTTGTACTTCGTTAATCAGAGCAACAAGTGCGTCAACGTCGTCAGCGTTTACTGCACGAGCTTCTAGTTTTTTAGTTGAATCTCTAAGGTTGTTTTTACCTTTGATTGATTCGATGATTTTTTCACATTTCGCGATTGTGCGAGAAGCGATTGTGATATCACCCAGTACTTCGTTATTTTGTGCTGCTTTATGTGCAACAACCCAACCAACGCCGCCTGCACCAATTTGTAGAATAGCCATAGTATTAATTACCCTTGTTGTTCAGCTAGCTCAGTGGCTAGAGTTTGAATTTTGTTAATTAGAGATTTGAAATCTGATGTCTTTAAGCACGGGTTTAAGATAGTAAATTTAAGCGCGCTCTTACCATCCACGACCGTTTCACCCAATACCGCAACACCACGAGTCAGCGCTTCCAGTCTTAGCGTTTGATTCAGTTTGTCTAAATCTAGCTCACCGTTTGCTGACGGCTTAGATCGGAACAGCACTGTTGATAGTGAAGGCTCCGCGAGTAGCTCTAAGTCCGCTTGGTTTTGAATTAGGTCTGCCACTTCTAGCGTTTGCTCAAGAAGATGGTCGTACATATCACCCAACTGCTTTGGACCAACACTTTGCATGGTCATGAAGACTTTCAATGCATCAAAGCGCTTGGTCGTCGCGATAGACTTGTCGACTAAGTTCGGTAGCTCATCGTGTTCACGGTTTAGGTAATCTGCGTGATACAGAAGGTACTTAAAGTTCGCTTTGTCTTTCAACAACACCGCGCCGCAGCTGATTGTTTGGTAGAAAAGCTTATGGAAATCGACACTCACAGAGTCCGCTTTTTCGATACCTTGTAAGCGAGCCTTGTGGCTACTCAAGATAAGTGCGCCACCGTAAGCACTATCGACATGGAACCAAAGGCCTTGTTGGTTTGCGATATCTGCAATCGCATCAAGGTCGTCGATAGCACCATGATCAGTAGTACCTGCCGTACCAACCACCGCAAAAGGAATCAGGCCTTGAGCTTTAAGTGCTTTGACTTCTGCATCCAACAAATCAGGTTTGATGGTGCCGTTTGCGTTGGTCTCAACACAACACACCGCGCTCTCGCCTAAACCAAGCAATGAAGCGGATTTTTGAACCGTGAAGTGAGATTTGTTTGAACACAAGATACGCAGCTTGCTTGCATACTCTGGTAAACCCATCTTTTGGATTGAGTGACCATCGTGCTTATCCGCAACCCAGTCTCTCGCTAGCAATAAGCCCATTAGGTTACTTTGCGTGCCGCCACTGGTGAAAACACCGTCCGCTTGCTCGCCAAGTTGGTACTTTTCACACATCCAATCAACCACATGCTGTTCAACGTAAGTTGCAGCCGATGCTTGATCCCATGAATCCATTGATTGATTCAGAGCCGCGATAATGGATTCCGCCGCTACCGATGCCATAAGAGGAGGAGTATGAAGGTGTGCAATACAGTCAGGGTGTTGCACAAAGATGGAGTTAGCAGCGACAAGGTCTGCAGTGCTATCTACAACGTCAACCAAAGCGTGTTGGTTGTTATCTAGGTCGACAGCCTTGATAGCTGCCTCTAGTACTTTTGGTTCTAGACCTGAGTATGGCGTTTCAACCTGCTCAAAAACGGCTTTCATTGCTTGAGTGGTTTGGTTCATTACGTTTGAGAATTCGTCGCTACCGCCTAGGCCGGTGTGAATGAAGTGCTTTTTCCACTCTTGGTTTGCTTGCTCACTTGAAGCTTGATCTTCTTGAACACCTCCGCCAGCAGCAATAATGGCTTCTTCCATCACGCGCAGTGCAAAGTCTATCTGCTCGAAAGAGATAATCATCGGTGGTAGGAAGCGAATCACAGAGCCATCACGACCGCCCTTCTCGACCATCAAACCGCGCTCTAGTGCTGCGCGTTGAATCGCGAGGGTGAGTTCACCGTCTGACTTCGGCTCACCAAATTTGTTAAGTTCACCGTTTGGTTGCTTGATTTCAGCGCCAAGCATTAGGCCTTTACCACGAACCTCAGCAATACAGTTCACGCGAGATTGAATCTTCTCTAACCCATGACGTAGGTATTGGCCTGCAATGTTTGCGTGTTCAACCAAACCATCTCGCTCGATGATTTCTAACGCTTTCGCACCAGACACCATTGCCAGTTGGTTACCACGGAAAGTACCCGTGTGCTCACCCGCTTTCCATGTATCGATGCTCTTATCGAATACAAGCAGCGACATTGGCAGTCCGCCACCAATCGCTTTAGACAGACATAAGATATCAGGGTTAACGCCTGACTCTTCAAACGCAAATCGATGACCTGTTTTGCCGACACCACACTGGATTTCATCAAAAATCAGTAGGATACCGTGTTCATCACAGATGCGACGTAAACCTTGTAACCAAGACATAGGAGCAGGAATCACACCGCCCTCACCTTGCACAGGTTCAACGATCATCGCAGCCGGTTTCATGATGCCAGACTCATCATCGTTCAACATACGTTCGATGTAACGAATACTTGCGTTAGCACCCGCTTCACCACCAATGCCAAACGGGCAGCGTAGGTTGTATGGGAAAGGCATAAAGTGCACATCAGACATTAAGCCGCTACGACGTTCTTTAGTGCCGAGATTACCCATCATGCCCATGGTGCCGTTGGTCATGCCGTGGTAAGCACCACGGAAAGCAAACATGGTGTTACGACCTGTGGTTTGCTTCGCTAGCTTGATTGCCGCTTCCACCGCATCCGCGCCTGATGGGCCACAGAATTGAAGAACCGAGTTATCTGAAAAGTCTTGGGGAAGAAAAGCTTTAACTCGCTTGATAAACGTCTCTTTTGCTTGAGTCGTGATATCCAGAGTTTGGTATGGCAGACCGGAATCGAGTTGGTCTTTAAGTGCTTGGTTAATCTCTGGGTGGTTATAACCCAAAGAAAGTGTACCTGCACCGGCTAAGCAATCGAGAAAGAGTTGGCCACGAGTATCTTCAACTAAAGCGCCACATGCTCGTTTAATAGCAATAGGCAGGCGTCTTGGGTAAGAACGAACATCCGAC
This sequence comes from Vibrio sp. ED004, assembly GCF_023206395.1. Lineage (NCBI taxonomy): Bacteria > Pseudomonadati > Pseudomonadota > Gammaproteobacteria > Vibrionales > Vibrionaceae > Vibrio > Vibrio sp. ED004. Next base: position 307,321 of record NZ_CP066149.1, read on the forward strand.
TCATGCTGTTCTTGCTCTAGCAAAATAGCATCAGGTGTTAGGTCGTACTTTCCCTCTACGATAGGAACCATAGTTGAAAATGAATTTGCGATAGTATTGATATCGACTTCAAAGGCGGTAGTCATAAAAGTCCCCTTGAATGTGTTCATACTCACCTCCATCAGACGTAATTACACACCGACCCTCTGTTTATTTATAGAGAGTTCATGGTGAAGCACGCGTATTGTCTAGAAATGAGATATAGCTGTACGCTCGCATAAGTCAAATGACGAATACGAAATTAGGCCGTCTTAAGACAGCGAAAAATTGTTAGCGAAAGCTCAAGGTTCAGTAATGCTACTGTTTTGAAGAATTGGACATTTTTGCAGGATCGGGCAGCTATGACGAGCTGGTCCCTTTGGAAATGCAGAGCTGATTAGCAATGTTGTAGTTAGTGTGTTCAATGTTGGGTTTCCCATTAACATGGCGAACTGCGCCATAAGTATCCCGTCTATCAGCTAAAGGACTAGCCAATACCTACCCTACGTAATGTCCCAATCAGCAAGAATGGTCATCACGCGTATCCCCCAGAAGCAATCACGGCTCTTTTTGAGCATCGGTCATTCCGAGATTGCGCGGGAAAGTAACATAAAGTGAAACGAACTATCAATAGTTTTTAATGATGGCTTAATAAATAACGGAAGTGACGGAAAGATCGTTGAAAATATCATCAACACAGCCTTTCATGACAGAGATCCCCGGTTCGCTCGTTCCTCGCGCCCGAGGATGACGGTGTGGGGTTATAAACGTTGCTAGAGAAGCTGTGAGGCTTTAAGGCATTGTACCTTTCCGTCATTCCCTAGAACGAGGAACGAGTTCATAGGTAACCCCTTACAACATATCGTTGCATTCCTTTATTCAAGAAGCTATCTGATGCGATGAATTAAACACAAGTTAATCAGCAGACCGTAAGTAAATCCCCGGTTCGCTCGTCCCTCATGCCCGAGATGACGACATGGAGTTACAAACGTTGCTAGAGAGGCTTTGAGGTCTTGGCGTCATTCCCTAGTACGAGGAACGAGTTCATAGGGAATCTCGCTTTTTAAAACTAACTTGTCGAAACAAACTTGATTGCGAAATTTTGAGATAGATATAGATATAGATATAGATATAGATATAGATATAAATTTTGAGCTCGAGCTCGAACAAGAAGAGTTCTTAAACGTAAAAGCTAAACACCAGAAACCAAAAAGCCCGAACATTTCTGTTCGGGCTTTTTAATTTGGAGCGATACATCGGGTTCGAACCGATGACCTCAACCTTGGCAAGGTTGCGCTCTACCAACTGAGCTAGTATCGCATTTGCTTTATCGAGATAAAGACTTTAATAGATGGTGCCCCGGGCCGGACTTGAACCGGCACAACGCGAACGTCGAGGGATTTTAAATCCCTTGTGTCTACCAATTCCACCACCAGGGCACGCAATTCTTTATTGCGATGCCGATTACTGAAAAGTAAAACACCATCTTAATGCTGACGCCAATCAACATTACAAAATTTGGAGCGATACATCGGGTTCGAACCGATGACCTCAACCTTGGCAAGGTTGCGCTCTACCAACTGAGCTAGTATCGCATTTTCATTCATCAACTTTCTAAAATGAAAGAGAGAATGGAGGCGCCTCCCGGAGTCGAACCGAGGTCCACGGATTTGCAATCCGCTGCATAGCCACTCTGCCAAGGCGCCTTAGTAACTCCAATCGAATCGCTCATTGCCATCCTCTTGGGTACGGGATGCATTCTACGGATTCAGACGATTGAGTCAATATTATTTTTGTATTTTTAATTCGTTTGAATAGATTTCATACGAAACAGGCCAAATAGCTGACTTTATGTGCAAAAGACACTGTGAGCAGGTTATTCAAAGGAGATCTATATCACATTAGATATCCAGTATTGATAACTTAGCCTTAGGTTAAAGATCAAAAAAGCGAGCCTCAGCTCGCTTCTTCATCAATGGTGTTTTTCGTCTAACAAATCATCTTTGGCAGCCATCAAGTATTGCGCCATTGACCAATACGTAAGAACGGTTGCGACATACAGTGCAATGTAACCGACCCACACCATCCAGTCGTCGTATCTCCAGATAAGTACCCAAAGAGCGAACATCTGAGAAACCGTTTTGACTTTACCAACCCAAGATACCGCAACACTTGCGCGTTTGCCGATTTCAGCCATCCATTCGCGAAGCGCTGAAATGATAATTTCACGAGCTATCATGGTCACCGCTGGGATAGTTATCCAAATCGAGTGATAGTGTTCAGTAATCAGAATAAGAGCCGTAGCCACCAGCACTTTATCGGCCACTGGGTCAATAAATGCGCCGAAGCGAGATGTTTGCCCTAGCTTACGAGCAAGCATTCCATCTAGCCAGTCAGTAAAACCTGCCACCCAAAACACCATCGCAGCAGCAAAAGGAGCCCATTGATAAGGTAGGTAAAAAACAACAACGAATACTGGGATCAAAAATAGTCTCAGTAAGGACAAAATGTTAGGTATATTCAAACGCATATTATTGGGCTCTTATTAATTGCGCTTTAATGGTGCGGGATTTTTACTATTGTTTCAATGCTTGATAAATGTTTTCTGCCAAAGAATGACTAATGCCCGGCACTTTGGCTATTTCTTCGACAGTTGCACGCTTAAGTTCTTGTAAGCCACCCATATATTTCAGCAAAGCTTGACGACGCTTAGGTCCTACCCCTTCAATTCCTTCCAAAGCACTGGTTCTGCGCGTTTTACCACGTTTCGCTCGGTGCCCTGCAATCGCATGATTATGACTTTCATCTCGAATATGTTGAATAAGGTGCAGCGCTGGTGCATCACTAGGCAAATTAAACTCTTCCCCTTCAAGGGTCACTAGAGTCTCTAAACCAGGTTTACGGGTCACCCCTTTCGCGATACCCATCATTCTCGGTCTAAACGGCCAATCACCCCAATATTGGGAAATAATCTCGTGAGCGCGGTTAAGCTGCCCTTTACCACCATCAATAAAGATGATGTCTGGGATCTTGTCTACATCAAGCTGCTTCGAGTAACGTCTCTCAAGCGCCTGTGCCATTGCAGCGTAGTCATCACCACCGGTAATGCCCGTGATATTGTAACGGCGGTATTCCGGCTTAACAGGACCTTCTTGATTGAACACCACACAAGACGCAATCGTACTTTCACCCATGGTATGACTGATATCGAAACATTCCATGCGTTTAATCGCATCCATCGACAGCACTTCTTGCAGCTCTTTGAAGCGCTGATTGATGGTCATCTTGTGATTAATCTTGGTCGTAATCGCCGTTAACGCGTTAGTGTTCGACAGTTTAAGGTAACGACCACGAGTACCAGAAGGGTTGGTGTTGAAGTGGATCTTACGGCCCGCAACCTCACACAAAGCTTCTTGAATCGGTGTGACGTCTTCCATTAAATCCGCATTCAGAATCAAACGAGTTGGAATGGTTCTCGCTTCATTATGCGCTAAGTAATACTGGCTTAAAAAGCTCGAAAAGACCTCTTCTCGCACCGTATTGTTTGGAATCTTAGGGAAGTGGCTTCGGCTACCTAAGACTTTGCCTTGGCGAATCATCAAGATATGAATGCACGCCACGCCATTCTCTTGAGCAAAGCCCAACACATCCATATCTTCCATAGAGTCGTCAGATACATACTGTTGTTCTTGCACACGTCGAATCGCTTGGATTTGATCGCGGAAAGCGGCGGCTTGTTCAAAGCGAAGCTCTCGGCTGGCCGTGTCCATCTTCTCGATGAGCGTCTCTAGCACCAGCTTATCTTTCCCTTGCAGGAACAGACGAACATAGTCGATAAGCTCACTGTACTCTTCATCAGAGATAATCGAGCTAACACATGGCGCAGCACAACGACCAATCTGATACATCAAGCATGGGCGCGTTCTGTTGGCATAAACCGTGTCTTCACATTGACGAGCAGGAAAGATTTTTTGGATTAGGTGTAGCGTCTCACGCACAGCGCCGGAGTCAGGATAAGGACCAAAGTATTCACCCTTTTTCTTTTTAGCACCACGGTGCATCGACAAACGAGGATGCTTGTGACCGCTAATGAAAATATAAGGGTACGACTTATCATCACGCAGAAGTACGTTGTATTTCGGTAGATACTGCTTGATGTAGTTGTGCTCAAGAATAAGAGCTTCAGTTTCCGTGTGCGTTACAGTGACATCAATCTTGTCAATATTGCTGACGAGAGCGCGTGTTTTTTCACTATCGACTTTTTTACGGAAATAACTGGAAAGGCGTTTTTTGAGGTTCTTAGCTTTACCGACGTAAATAACGACAGCCTCGGCGTTATACATTCGATAAACGCCGGGCTGCTCTGTTACTGTCTTGAGGAATGAGACTGAGTCAAACAAGTTGGTCACTATACGATCTCAGTGTTAAAGGGTCTCAGTGTCTAACATTCCATGTCTAATCGCTAAGTGCGTCAGCTCTACATCGCCACTGATATCCAATTTACTGAACAAACGGTAGCGGTAACTGTTGACTGTCTTAGGACTTAGATTGAGTTGTTCTGAAATATCCGTCACTTTCTGACCTTTGGTAATCATCATCATGATTTGAAGTTCACGTTCAGATAAGTCTGCGAATGGATTTTCAGACGCAGGCGAGAATTGGCTCAATGCCATCTGCTGCGCAATTTCTGGTGAAATGTATCGTTGGCCACTATTAACCACTCGAATTGCATTTACCATTTCATCCGGACCTGCACCTTTAGTAAGGTAACCTGCAGCTCCAGCTTGCATCACTTTAGTTGGAAACGGATTTTCCGTATGAACAGTTAAAACGATGATTTTAATATCAGGGTTGAAACGCAAGATTTTCTTGGTTGCTTCTAAGCCACCAATACCAGGCATATTCATATCCATCAAAATAACGTCAGTATTGTTAGTACGACACCATTTTGCAGCATCTTCACCGCTTTCAGCTTCCCCTGCTACGTTCATTCCACGGACGTCTTCAATAATACGTCGTATCCCTGTGCGAACCAGCTCGTGATCATCTACAAGGAAAACATTTATCAAACTTGTATCTCCACACTATTAATTGGCTCTGCAACCACTGTGTCGTTTCATCTGTTTGAAACAATTGAACAAAGGAACAGTGGATCGCAGCATTGAGTACATCTTAACTTAATTAGTAAAAAAAAGCTCTGTTGAATATGTGCTGAAACACGAACTTTAGCAAGTACTTATTTATAAATAAGCCAGCTAAAACAACAAGCTTTTGGTAAAAATCAACTAGTTAAAACAACACCCAATAAAATCACACAAGATAAAGATATTTTCAATACCATTGAATAACCATTCGTGACAATTTCACTTTTTTGCCTATATCGTCCCGTTATTCAATGCTATTAACGATAAATTAATGACTATTTGTCCAGCCTATTGTGCGGAATCCGGCGCTAGATGGTAGTATTCGATTCCCAGTTTCAATAGGTTACTACATTGGATATTCAGCAAGGCTTTGTACTCACTAGACAAGCAAGAGATTTTTCAGGGCGCACACAAATCGATTTGTGGCTAAGTACCCCTCAAGGCCCTACTCTGCTGACCATTCAAAATGAAAAGCCTGTTTTTTTTGTCGCTCAATCTGATGTAACAGCGTGTCAGACTATTGCGGCCAAAGAATCGATAGACTGCCAATTTAAGCCTTTAGACCTCGCGACCTTCGAACAAACGCCTCTCGCGGCTTGTTACACCTCGCTTTCAAGAAGCAGCTTCGGCTTAGCGCAAGCCTTCCATAACGAAGAAATCCAAACCTTTGAAAGCGACATTCGACTCGCTGACCGATTCTTGATGGAACGCTTTATCAAAGGAAGTATTGAGTTCACAGGCACAGCAGTACAAAAGAATCAGCATCGAAGAGTCTCAAACGCAAAATGCCGCTCAGGAAACTACTTACCTAGCTTGTCGGTGGTCTCACTGGATATAGAGTGTTCAGAGAAAGGTGTGCTTTACTCCATCGGCTTAGATAGTCCAATGGATAGCCGAGTGATCATGGTCGGCGAACCGCAACAAGCAGACACTAACATCCAATGGGTTGCCAACGAAAAAGTACTGCTCGAAGCCATGATTGCTTGGTTCTCCGAGTTTGACCCTGACATCATCATTGGTTGGAATGTCATTGATTTCGACTTTAGGCTGCTGCACAAACGTTCGGAATGGAATGAAGTGAAGCTCACTATTGGTCGAGACAATCAACCCAGCTTCTTTCGTAGCTCTGCACAAAACCAGCAAGGCTTTATCACGATTCCAGGCCGTGTTGTCTTGGATGGTATCGATATGCTTAAAACGGCAACTTATCACTTCCGCTCATGGTCGCTAGAGTCGGTATCGCAAGAGCTACTCGGCGAAGGCAAAGACATCCACAACGTTCATGACCGCATGGATGAGATCAACCGGATGTTTAAGTTCGATAAGCCTTCACTCGCTAAGTACAACCTTCAAGACTGTGTGTTGGTAAACCGAATCTTCGAACATACTCACCTACTCGATTTTGCGATTGAGCGCTCGCGATTGACCGGTGTCGAACTTGATCGTGTCGGCGGTTCTGTTGCTGCCTTTACTAATTTATATCTGCCTCAAATCCACAGAGCAGGTTATGTCGCGCCTAACTTAGAGCCTGAGAATTGGATCGCAAGCCCCGGTGGCTACGTGATGGATTCGATTCCTAACCTTTATGACTCTGTATTGGTGCTCGATTTTAAGAGCCTATATCCATCAATCATTCGCTCGTTTTTGATTGACCCAATGGGCCTTATCGAAGGGTTGAAGTTGGAACTAGGCCCAGCTGAAGACCAAGCCGTTGATGGTTTCCGCGGTGGTCAATTCCATCGCTCTAAGCACTTTCTGCCTGAGATGATCGAGAACTTGTGGGCTGCTCGTGATGTAGCAAAGAAGAACAACGAAAAGGCATTTTCTCAAGCGATTAAGATCATCATGAACTCCTTTTATGGTGTGTTAGGTTCATCTGGTTGTCGCTTCTTTGATACTCGCCTAGCCTCATCGATCACCATGCGTGGCCATGAAATCATGAAGCAGACCAAAGTGCTTATCGAAGATAAAGGCTATCAAGTGATCTACGGCGACACCGATTCAACCTTCGTGTCTCTGAATGACAGTTATGATCAACAACAAGCCGACGAGGTTGGGAATGAACTTGTCGCTTACATTAATGATTGGTGGACGAATCACCTCAAAGAGACCTACAACCTAACCTCGATACTTGAATTGGAATATGAGACTCACTATCGCAAATTCCTGATGCCAACCATTCGAGGTTCAGAAACTGGCTCGAAGAAGCGCTATGCAGGTTTAATCAATCAAAGCGACCAAGAGAGGATCATTTTCAAAGGGCTTGAGAGTGCACGCACAGACTGGACACCGTTGGCGCAACAGTTCCAACAAAATCTGTATGAGATGGTGTTTCACGATCAAGACCCAACCGACTACGTGAGACAGTTTGTTGATGAGACTTCAGCAGGTAAGCACGATGATTTATTGGTTTATCAGAAGCGTCTGCGTCGTAAACTGCATGAGTACCATAAGAACATTCCGCCACAAGTTCGCGCCGCAAGATTAGCCGACGAGATCAACGCTCAGCTTGGTCGTCCACTTCAATACCAAAACAAAGGCCGTATTGAATATCTGATTACTCTGAGTGGCCCTGAGCCGAAAGAGTATTTAAAGAGTGGTATCGATTATCAGCATTACATTGACAAACAGATTAAACCGGTAGCAGAGGCTATTTTGCCCTTCATCGGTTTAGATTTTGAGAGAGTCAGTGGGCAGCAGTTAGGTCTGTTCTAAGATTCTTGTCGAGGTTTCACCAAAACATCGAGTAGGGTGAGGCGTTACCGCCTCATCCCTCTCACAGAACCGTACGTACGGACCTCGTATACGGCTCATGCACACTTCCATTCAGCATATTGGCTGAACACATGCCCTGTCCTTATTGTTCCAAGATTTACCAACCCTTGGTCATTAAACCATTGATTTGGCATCGCATAGCTTGATAGGGGACTCGCTGCACTGACCCAACTTGTCATTGAGATATGTTGGAACGGCGGCTTATACCCTAACTGTTTTAACCTTCGGTGTAACCGTTGAGGCTTCTTCCAAAGTTTCAACTGGATACTACGAAGTCTTCTTCGTAGCCACCCTGCTAACCTTGAAACTCTCTGCTGCTATTGGTGATCCTGAAGTATTGACTGAACCCTCTTAACACTGGGTTTAAAGCTTTTATGACTTGCTCAAGTGGCTTACCGCACCTCGCTTTGTCAGTCGCTTTAACTTACTTTTGAACCCTTTCAGTTTCTTAGTTTGAATGCGGGTAAATTGACTCCCGATTTCTACACCTAAGAACTTCACGCCATCACGGCTGTGCGCTATATGTGATTTCGTCTGATTCACTGTGAGTTTAAGCTCTCCTTCTAGGATCTTCGTCGCTTGTGCAAGGGCATTCTCTGCTCCTGCCTTGCTACGACAAAAGATGAGTATGTCATCCGCATAACGAACGAGCCTATGGTCACGCTTTCGCATTTCCTGATCGAACGCATCAAGGTAGATATTGGCAATCAAAGGACTGATAACACCACCTTGTGGACTTCCTAGCTCTGTCTCCTGCCAACTACCGTCTATCATCACGCCACTTTTCAGAAACTGTTTTATCAGCTCTAACACGCTGCTATCTGTGACTCGCCTTCTGATGCTCTTGAGGATCAACTCATGGTCGAGTTTGTCAAAGCACTTCGACAAGTCCATATCTACGACGTGCTGTAATCCGTATCGGCGGATAAACATCGTGGATTTGTTGATTGCATCGTGACAACTTCGATTCGGTCTATACCCAAAACTTGATGGGTGAAATTGCTCTTCGAAGATGGGGGTGAGGATATCATTGAGTGCTTGTTGGACAACTCTGTCCCTAACGGTTGGGATCCCAAGCAATCGTACCCCTCCGTCTTCTTTGGGTATCTCTACTCGTTTGACTGGCTGAGGTTTGTATTGCTTGGTTTTGAGTTCAGAGAGGAGTTGATCGAGGTTATCACTCAGATTTTCGGCGTAGTCGCTCAGGCTCTGCTCATCTATTCCAGCCGCGCCTTTCGCTTTCTTTACCTTTTTAAACCCTTTATACAGCCTCTCTTTGTTGAGCAGATGACCATATAAACTGTAATAAACTCGCACTTTCTCTCCTTGGGTTTGTGTGCTGTGTGGGGACAAGTGTTTCATGTCCAGTGTGGGTGTTATTTCTCTCTGCTATTCAGCCTTCTAGCTCAATGGCAATTTACTGAAGTGTGTCAGAGTTACTCCCCTATACGGTTTCTTAGCTCAGTATCTTGCTTCCACAATCAACCAAACTAGGAATACCCCGATAGCGATTCGGTTTGGGTATCACTGAAAAAAAAAAACATCTGTTCATCACAGACTTAAAGTGTACTTCCTCCCTTCGCAGCACTGAGTGCTTTTGGCATTTCAGTGCTCCATCAGACTTGATGCTGATGGTCAGCTAAGTTTTCTCCTCCACACCATTACTGGGCTTCTCGGGCTTAGCCTTACTCACTACTACGGATTCATCTGCCACCTCGCACCAACACAGCTCTTAGCTTTCGCTTCGAGTTTGTGCTTCCAGACTTTTGGATGTGGTGTCAGGCTTCCCCAGTTACTGCACTGGCTCCCTGTTAACAATGCCACCTCAAGCACAGCATAGGTCTGACTGAGTATAGGGCTTCGCGCTATTTCGGACGCTTACCCACCTATACTGCCGAAGCAGGTTTACTTGCGTTGTGTACTGTTAACTTCCTATCGCTTCCTTCAGACCCTGCCGTTAGCCAGCAACGCCCTTGCGATTCGGATTATCTTCCCCTCAGTCGGGGTGATTCAGGTTTCTTTCAACCTAACGGGTTTGCCAGCTTCGCTGGGCAAACAAAAAAGCAGAGGAATGTTCAATTCGCTCTGCTTTTTTACATCGATAAGTTACGAAGCTCTACCCGATTCGAAACTCTGTTTTCTGGTACTGCTTAACCAGCCACTCTCCAAAACCATCCAGAATGCCGATAACCGAACGTTTCGGAATCGCTCTTCCAGAAAGTAAGATGCCCAGTCGTTGAATTTCAACTTCCCTATCCGGGTGATACTTCAAGAACTGTTGTCCACATTCCACAGGATCGTCAAACCAATACTTATCGCGATACATCACCAAAGAGTAGCTCGCTCTTAGCAGCTTCTTGGCAATGATCACTTGCGCGGCCACTTGTTGTTCTGGCGTTGTTGCTCGGGCAATCTTGTTGCGATACACCGCTAACCAGTTTTCCGCATCCATATTCCAATGCTTGGCAATTTCCCAACTCGTTTCAAAATCACCATAGCAATCCGATAAGTCTTCACCGTGCACACACACGGCCAAATGCTTAAGCATAAAGCCCCATGTGAAGATATTGTCGAAATCGACTATCTCGCTCACCAAGGTGGTTTTAATCGCCACTTGAGTGACCTGTGGGAAGCTTTTTTGGAAGCGCCATTTTATGGTATTCAACAGCGTGGTTCGCTGATCAGGAAACGGGCGGTGTGTCACCACAACCACATCAAGATTTGAGCGACCGACAACGGCTTGCTTGCGAGCGACACTGCCATAAATATAGACACTGTGTAGATTAGAACCTAACCCACCTTTTAAGAAGGTAATCAGATCGTTAACCACAGGTTGGAATTCAGGTTGAAAAGGCTGTGTTGGGTCAATAACAGGTAGCTGCATAGGTCGTTTCGGCAAATAAAATCATGATTTAACTGTGACTCTATGATCGCTTAGGTGACTTTATGATTCAAGCTATTCCTATTTATAGCATCTCCGAGATATAATCAGCGGATAGACCCAATAAGGACAAACACAAAATGCCTAGAGCAAGTGAAATTAAAAAAGGTTTTGCTATCACAGTAGAAAGCAAAACAGTGATTGTTAAAGATATCGAAGTAACAACACCAGGCGGCCGCGGCGGCCAAAAGATTTACCGCTTCCGTGGTAACGATGTAGCAACTGGCGTTAAAACTGAAGTTCGCCACAAGGCTGACGAAATCGTTGAAACTATCGACGTAACTAAGCGTGCAGTAATGTTCTCTTACGTTGATGGCAACGAGTACATCTTCATGGATAACGAAGATTACACACAATTCATCTTCAACGGTGAAACTATCGAAGACGAACTACTGTTCATCAACGAAGAAACTCAAGGTATGTACGCGATCCTTATCGATGGTAACGCTGCAACGCTTGAGCTACCAACCTCTGTTGAGCTAGTTATCGAAGAGACTGACCCTTCAATCAAAGGTGCGTCAGCGTCTGCTCGTACTAAGCCTGCTCGTCTTTCTACAGGTCTTACTATCCAAGTACCTGAGTACATCGCGACTGGCGACAAAGTAGTAGTAAACACTGCTGAACGTAAATACATGAACCGCGCAAGCTAAGATACTTATTATGACCGAAGCTAACGACCTAATGTCTTATGACGACGCAATTGACACTGCATACGACATCTTCCTAGAGATGGCACCTGACAACCTAGAACCAGCAGACGTGATTCTTTTCACGGCTCAGTTTGAAGATCGTGGCGCAGCAGAGCTTGTTGAAACTGGCGATGATTGGGTTGAACATGTTGGCTTTGAAGTCGACAAAGAAATCTACGCTGAAGTGCGCATTGGTCTTGTGAATGAAGCTGATGACGTTCTAGACGACGTATTTGCTCGTATGCTAATCAGCCGTGATCCAGACCATAAGTTCTGTCACATGCTGTGGAAGCGCGACTAGTACCGCTGTCGACGCTCATTTGCATGAGTAAACAAGTATTCATGTACGCGAGTTAAAAGTTAGCCGAGCCCATTGCTCGGCTATTTTTATCGCGCTATTTCTCATCGTGACTACCCACTTTCATCATCAACGTTAGATTCACTGATTATGACCAAAGCAAAAACAGACACACAATCGAAAGGCTATGCCTGCATTGGCCTAGTTAACCCAAAGACGCCTGAAAACGTAGGTTCAGTAATGCGAGCGGCTGGCTGCTACGGCGCCAACTCTGTGTTTTACACGGGCACACGCTACGACCACGCGCGAAAATTCCATACCGATACCAAAGAGAAGCACCTAGCGCTGCCTCTGATTGGTGTTGAAGATCTGAAAGACATTATTCCAGTAGGCTGCGTACCTGTTGCTGTCGATCTGATTGAGGGCGCTAAGCCTCTACCGGATTACAAGCATCCACCACGCGCGTTTTACATCTTTGGCCCTGAAGACGGCACGCTGAAGAAAGAGATCACCGACTTCTGTCGTGAGACGATTTACGTCCCAACGAATGGTTGTATGAACCTAGCCGCATCAGTGAACGTTGTGCTTTACGATCGATTGGCTAAGGGTGATAACTTTTCGAATCATAAGTAACAGACGACTTTTGTTTCGGCCGCGCTTGAGATTCCCTATGACACTCAATGGTATGGACTCCCCACCTCAACTGACAGTGTCAGCTAAAGTTACAGGTGCGAACCAAAACAGGAGCCCATACTATGAATAAATTTAACACAATCTCGATTGATTTAGCCAAATCCGTCTTTCAAGTCGCGGTATTTAACCGCCATGGAAAGCGTAAGTTGAACCAAGCTATGTCTAAAAAGAAAATGCTAACGGTCATCAGCCAACACCCTGGCGCGACCATTTGCATAGAGGCCTGTGCGGCATCTCATTATTGGGGACGAACGTTTCAAAGCCGTGGTCATACCGTCAAAATGATACCTCCCCAAAAGTGAAGCCATATCGCTGTGGTAATAAGAACGATGCTAATGATGCTATCGCGATTTACGAAGCTTCCTTACGCTCCGATATTCATGCGGTACCAGTAAAAACACCTGAGCAGCAAGATATCGCTATGCTGCTGAGTTTAAGACAAAGCTATATAAAACAACGCACAGCAGTAAGTCTACGGATCCGTGGCTATGCAGCGGAATGTGGAATTACCTTCCCACAAGGAGCCAATAAACTGCGAGAACTGCTCCCTCTCGTTATCGAAGATGCAGAGAATGAATTAACACTGACAACTCGATTCGTTCTCCGAGAATTACATGCTCAGCTACTAAGTCTTGATGAGCCTATCGAGAGAGTTGAATCGCAACTTATAGACTTTGCAAAGCAAATACCCGCTTGCCAGTTATTAATCACTTTACGAGGTGTACGTTGGGTGATTGCAAGTGCCATTTTTCCCGCCTAGGTGACGCTTCGGCCTATAGAAATGGGCGAGGGGCTAGTGCGAGCTTAGGTTTAGTTCCGGCTCATACTGGCAGTGGTGGTAAGAACAAAAACCACGGAATAAGTAAATCAGGTGATAAACCTTACGCTCTCTTGTCGTTCATGGAGCAAGAGCAGTGGTAGCGAATATACGAGATAAAGAAGATCGCTTAAGTTGCTGGATACGAAACTTGTTAGAAAGAAAGTCGTTTAACCAAGTAGTTGTCGCCCTTGCTAACAAAACGATCAGAATGGCTTGTGCCATGCTGAAGAGCAATCGATCTTATAATGAAACGTTACTCGCTTAACAATTGATTTTATAAGGTTAAGGGAGACATCAATCCCCCATGTAAGCAAGTAAATTATGGTAAAGAGTGAGCATAGCAAGCAAGAGAAACTCTGAGAGGGACGAAGGTGATAATACACCACACGCTCGATAAGAACTTTTGCTGAGTGGATTAAGCCATAGAGGTTCGGGGTAGCTCCCCATAAAGAAACCGAATATACGTGCACTTGCGTACCTTTACTCGTTTCCTTGCAATACTAGGGGAGTCCATATACGTTCCTCGTTCTAGGGAATGACGACTCAAAGGGGCTTGTTACTTTGTTAGTTGTGAAAGGTGACTTTCAATGCCGAGCGGTATTGAGCGGATGAAAGCCGAAGATTCAGATGTAAAAAAACCTGCTCAATGAGCAGGTTTTTTAGTATTCAGTGCTTTCAGCTAATGAAGCTTTAGAACTTACGAAATTACTGACGTGTTCTTGGCTTAGCTGGTTTAGCCGGACGACCATTGTTCATCTTAGGCTTGCTTTTGTTAGCCTGAGGCTTGCCTTTAGCTGCTGGAGCGCTACGACCTGAATCAGGTGTTGTAGTGCCGCGAGTCGCTGGCTTCTTACGCTTAGGTTGGTTGCTACGGCCTTTAGGTGCGTTTGCACGCTCTTCGTGACGCTTAACAGCACGACGAATTTTTTGGCTACGAGAACGCTCACGCTTACGAGAAGTGTTTGAAGGATCAAGGTCCAACAAGGTTTCTTTCTCTGGGTTCAGTTCAACTAGCTGACGTAGGTAGTTAACTTCTTCAAGATCTAGCTCTTTCCAACCGCCGCGAGGCAGTTTCTTATCAAGGTAGATATCACCGTAACGTACACGTTTCAGGCGGCTTACTGTTGTTTCTTGTGATTCCCAAAGACGACGAACCTCACGGTTACGACCTTCGTTAATCGCTACGTAGAAAGTATGGTTCATACCTTCACCACCAGCGTAAACCACGTCTTCGAAACGAGCCATACCATCTTCTAGTTCAACGCCACGCACAAGGTTCTTAACCTTCTGCTCAGTCACTTCACCGAATACACGTACTAGGTACTCACGTTCAACCTGACGGCTTGGGTGCATTAGGCGGTTTGCAAGTTCACCATCAGTAGTGAAAAGCAAAAGACCCGATGTGTTTGCATCAAGACGACCAACTGAAATCCAACGAGAACCACGGATCTTAGGTAGACGATCGAAAACAGTACGGCGGCCTTCAGGGTCGTGACGAGTACAAAGCTCACCTTCAGGTTTGTAGTAAGCAAGTACACGACAAACAACTTCTTCTGAAGCTTTGCCTGAAACAGTATGGCCATCGATACGGATCACTGAGTTCTCGTCTTCAAGACGCTCACCCAGTTTCGCAACTTGCCCGTTAACACTTACACGGCCAGATTTAATTAAACCTTCTAGTTCACGACGAGAACCGTGACCAGCTCGCGCTAAAACCTTCTGTAATTTTTCGCTCATTTACTCTTTTCTACCTAATTGTCGTCTTCACAGACGTCGAATGAATTTTTTCGCGACCAAATCGCGGTCGCGTATTATCGCAAAGAACCCGCTAAAAAGCACTTGTTATTTGCTATAGCAGGTTCGTTGTATCGTTACAGACTGTTAATCAGTAAAGCGATTATTCAAACGGCGTAGGATCACCAGCACCACGACGTAGAATCACGGCGTCGTCGTCACTGAAGTCAATAACGGTCGTTGGTTGCTCGCCCAAGTAGCCGCCATTCAAGATGACATCAACGGCGTGCTCAAGGCTGTCACGAATTTCTTCAGGATCCGATTCCGTTGTCTCGTTACCCGGCAGAATCAGTGACGTCGACATCAACGGCTCGCCCATCGCTTCCAACAGGTCTAGCGCGATCTTGTTGTCTGGTACACGAATACCAATGGTTTTACGTTTCGCGTTCATTAAACGCTTTGGCACTTCTTTGGTTGCTTTGAAAATAAACGTGTAAGCACCTGGCGTATGCGCCTTAAGCAGACGGAATGCAACGTTATCCACGCGTGCATACAGTGACAGTTCAGACAGGTCACGGCATAACAGCGTGAAGTTATGTTTATCGTCGATACGGCGAATTTTACAAATACGTTCAAGTGCTTGTTTGTTCTCAAGCTGACAACCCAGTGCATAACCGGAATCAGTTGGATAAACCACAACACCGCCATTGCGGATAATCGCAACCGCTTGGCTGATTAAACGTGCTTGTGGGTTATCTGGGTGTACATAAAAAAACTGGCTCATTGTTGATCCTCGTTATCGAATCTCTCGACTCTATCATCAGAAGGAGCTGGCTCACCTAAAGACTATTCAGATGGTGAAACCGTTTGAAACTCCCAATCTTTCCATACTTCTTCTACCCCAGAAGGTAGCCAGAGATTACGTCCAAGTTCCATCCACGGAGATGGGTAATGGAAATCGCTGCCTTGGGAGGCTAATAGTTTGTATTGTATAGCATAATCCGCAAGTGTGCGTCTTTCTTGTTGCGCTTGCTGAGGTTGAGCGACTTCCATCGCGTCCCCTTTTGCTTCAACAAATGCCGCTAACAAGCGCTTAACCCACTTAGCTGTGAAGCCATATCGCCCCGGGTGAGCCAATACTGCTTGTCCACCAGCGGCATGAATCGCCGTGACAGCATCACTCATTGAACACCACGTTGGCGGAACGTAACCTGGGTTATTGCGAGTCAGAAACTTTTTAAATACCTGCTGCATGGTTTTCGCGTAGCCATTATCGACTAGCCACTTAGCAAAGTGAGCGCGAGTTATAGGCGCATCACCAGCAATCAGCTTCACTTCGTCCAACACCCCTTCCCGGGTCGCTTTCTCAAGACGCTGAGCAATGAGCTCGGCACGCCCGATACGGTGTTGCTTCTGTTGTTCAATCAGTGCTTTCAATTCTGGCGATTCAGGATCAACGTTTAACCCAACAATATGGATATCTTTGTTTTGCCAAACGGTTGAGATCTCGATGCCATTAATCAACTGAATAGGAAGATTGTTATCCGCAATGTAGCTACGTGCTTCAGCAAGCCCATCAGTCGTATCATGATCTGTAATCGCTAACGCTTCGATGTTAAAGCTTAGCGCTCGGTCAATTAGCTCAGGTGGAGTAAGTCGGCCATCTGAGGCTGTTGTATGACTATGTAGATCAATTCTCATATATTCTTTTTCATTGTTTTCAATTTTTATCGTTATATTTGTGTCAACACACTTGACCCGCAATCGGAAAACTAGTTAACTAGTACACAAATACGAAGTATCACATTTGATAGGTTCACCATGTTACAAGAATTTAACCAAAACCATAAAGATAAAGTTTTAGAACTTTCTTCAGTAGAAGCAAGTTCAGAGCTTAATTGGTGGCGCACTTGGACAAGTTCTTGGTGGGCTAACGTGTACTTCTAATTAAACAGTTTGTTTATAAAAAAGTTATCACTAAGCCCGCTTTAATAGCGGGCTTTTTAATTTGTCGAACATCTCACATTCAACTGACTAACAAATCATCGAATTGACCATATTCTAGATTGGGTGAAAGGTATCTTTATGCGACTATGTACGGCAGGAAATTTAAAGAATCATAAAGGAGGTCTTGTGAACAAGGCCATTGAAATCAAAAAGCTGGGAACCATTGAGGTCATCAATTCTTCAGTTCCTTACTCGCAAGATCCAACCAGTGTTTTTCATACCTTGTGTGAAAACAAAACAGACAGTTTGTTGTTGGAATCTGCTGAGATTGAATCTAAACAGAACCTGACAAGCCTACTCCTTATCGACTCTGCTGTTCGTATCGTATGTCGCGGACATGAAGTAACCTTTCAAGCGTTGACTCAAAACGGTCAAGCGCTTATCGAACATCTGACTCAAAACGTTAAATCTGAAATTAAATCTGATTTGACGGATAACTTGCTGACGCTGACTTTTGTTGAGCCGAGCAACGAACTAGACGAAGACTCACGCTTAAGAGAAGCTTCTTCTTTCGACGCACTGCGTTTGGTTCAGCACAGCTTCGAGCAAGACGCTGATAATAAGCACGCATTGTTCATGGCTGGCCTATTCGCTTACGACATCGTGGCGAACTTCGAACCACTAGGCGATGCTGAAGCAACCAACAATTGTCCTGACTTTGTTTTCTACGTGGCTGAAACCCTGCTTCGTTTCGATCACCAAGAAAACGAAGGTCTGCTACACGCAAGCTTGTTCGCTCAAGACGAAAACATCAAAGCACAGCTAACTGAGCGCTTAGCCGACATTCAAACACAGTGTCAGTCACTGAAAGCCATCACAGAAGTTACGCCACTAGACAACGTTGACGCTGTACCAAGCGTTTCAGATGAAGACTTCTGCCAAACGGTTCGCGACCTAAAAGAGTACGTAGTAAAAGGCGATGTATTCCAAGTAGTGCCTTCACGCCGCTTCACGCTTCCTTGCCCTGCTCCACTAGCAGCTTACAAAGAGCTTAAGCAAAGCAACCCAAGCCCTTACATGTTCTACATGCAAGATGAACTGTTTACTCTTTTCGGTGCTTCTCCAGAAAGCGCGCTGAAATACGAAACCGAAACCAACCAAATCGAGATTTACCCAATTGCGGGGACTCGTCGTCGCGGTAAGCGTCCTGACGGTCAAATCGATTTCGACCTAGATAGCCGTATCGAGCTTGAACTGCGCACCGACAAGAAAGAGAACGCAGAACACATGATGCTTGTCGACCTAGCACGTAACGATGTGGCACGTATCGCTGAAGCAGGCACTCGCCACGTAGCAGACCTGCTAAAAGTTGACCGCTACAGCCATGTGATGCACTTGGTTTCTCGTGTTGTTGGTCAACTGCGTGAAGACTTAGATGCCCTGCATGCTTACCAAGCTTGTATGAACATGGGGACGCTAACAGGCGCTCCTAAAATCCGTGCAATGCAGCTTATCCGTGATGTAGAAAAAACGCGTCGTGGTAGCTATGGCGGTGCGGTAGGTTACCTAACAGGTGAAGGCACGTTAGATACTTGTATCGTAATTCGCTCTGCTTACGTTGAAGATGGTGTTGCACAAGTACAAGCTGGCGCTGGTGTGGTATTCGATTCAGACCCACAAGCAGAAGCTGATGAAACTCGCGGCAAAGCGCAAGCGGTCATCTCAGCGATTCAAGCTGCACATACTAAAACCATTTCTAACAAGAAGGAGTCGTAATCATGGCTGATATTGTATTCATCGATAACTTCGACTCGTTCACTTACAACCTTGTAGACCAGTTTCGTTCATTGGGTCACAACGTAAAAATTTACCGCAACAACATCTCGGCAAAGGTCGTTGAAGCGGCGATCAACGAACTAGACAACCCTGTAGCCCTACTTTCACCAGGCCCAGGCGCTCCGGCAGACGCGGGCTGTATGCCTGAGCTGATTCAGCTGCTAAAAGGCAAAGTGCCAATGATTGGGATTTGTTTAGGCCACCAAGCGATCGTTGAAGCTTATGGCGGTACCGTTGCAGGCGCAGGCGAAATCATTCATGGTAAGGTGTCGATGATGGAACACCAAAACCATGCGACTTACCAAGGCTTACCTTCGCCACTGGCTATTGCTCGCTACCACTCTTTAGTAGCAACGCATGTATCAGATAGCCTAACCGTGACAGCTGAAGTCGATGATTTGGTGATGTCTGTGGTTCAAGAACAAGACAAGGTGTGTGGATTCCAATTCCACCCTGAATCAATTATGACGACCTACGGTGCAACGCTTCTAGCGAACGCGATCGAATGGGCTCTTGAGAAACCTCTCTGCCTTGAGAAGAAAGCCACTCTTGATAAAAAGACTAACTAGGACGAAATCATGGAACAGATTAATAAACTTTACGAACAGCAGTCTCTTACTCAAGAAGAAAGCCAACAATTATTTGATGTCATCATCAAGGGCGATCTAGACCCAATCCTAATGGCTTCTGCACTGACTGCACTTAAGATCAAAGGCGAGACGCCAGACGAAATCGCTGGCGCGGCGAAAGCACTGCTTGCCAATGCAAATCCGTTCCCACGCCCTGATTACGATTTTGCAGACATCGTGGGTACAGGCGGCGACGGTCACAACACCATTAATATCTCAACGACATCTGCATTCGTTGCCGCAGCATGTGGTTTAAAAGTCGCTAAACACGGTAACCGCAGTGTATCGAGCAAATCAGGCTCTTCTGACCTACTGGATTCGTTTGGCATCAACCTAGCAATGACCGCGAAAGATACACGTACGGCTGTCGATGAACTTGGCGTAGCATTCCTATTTGCTCCGCAATACCACGGTGGCGTGCGTCACGCGATGCCTGTTCGTCAAACTATGAAAACACGTACTATCTTCAACATCCTTGGCCCACTGATTAACCCTGCTCGCCCTAACATCGAGCTAATGGGAGTTTACAGCAAAGAGCTTGTACGCCCTATCGCAGAAACCATGCTGCAAATGGGTATGAAGCGCGCGGCGGTTGTTCACGGTAGCGGCCTTGATGAAGTAGCGATTCACGGCGAAACCATGGTTGCTGAAATCAAAGATGGCGCAATTCACGAATACACAGTGACACCGGCAGACTTTGGTTTAAACACTCACCCTCTTGAAGCTATCAAGGGCGGCGAGCCAGAAGAAAACAAAGCTATCACAACCGATATCCTTACGGGTAAAGGCACTGAAGCCCAAGTTGGCGCAGTAGCCGTGAACGTTGCTCTATTGATGCGTCTATTTGGTCACGAAGACCTAAAAGCCAATGCGCAACAAGCCATTGAAGCGATGAACTCTGGCAAAGCATACGAGCTTGTACAAAAGCTTGCTGCGCACGCCTAACGAACGATGAATTGAGACAAAGAACATGACACAGACTACCGATAAATTGTCGACCCACGTTTCAGTCAAAGAAGCTGAAATGGCGGAAGTACTAGCAAAAATCGTTCGTGATAAATACCAATGGGTTGAAGCGCGTAAGCAAACTCAACCGTTGGATGAGTTTAAAGCAGCGTTAACCGCAACAGACCGCAGCTTTTATGATGCACTGAGCGGCGAACAGACGGTTTTCATTACTGAATGTAAGAAAGCATCTCCGTCAAAAGGTTTGATCCGTGACGAGTTTGACCTGGACTACATTGCATCGGTTTACAACAACCACGCTAACGCGATTTCAGTTCTAACCGACGAGAAATACTTCCAAGGTGACTTTGAGTTTTTACCTAAGGTTCGCAGCATTGCTAAGCAGCCAATCCTGTGTAAAGACTTCATGGTGGATACCTACCAAGTTTACCTAGCTCGTCACTATTCAGCTGATGCTATATTGTTGATGCTATCGGTATTGGATGATGAAGAGTACAAAGCGCTTGCTGAGGTTGCTCACTCACTTAACATGGGCGTGCTTACGGAAGTCAGTAACGAAGAGGAACTTCACCGTGCTGTGGCTCTAAACGCGAAGGTTATCGGTATTAATAACCGTAACCTACGTGACCTTTCGACTGATTTGAATCGTACCAAACAGCTGGCTCCACTGATTCGCGAACTGGCTCCAAACGCCATCGTAATTTCAGAGTCTGGTATCTACACCCACCAACAAGTGCGTGACCTTTCGACATTTGCAGATGGCTTCCTAATCGGCAGCTCTCTTATGGCTGAAAAGAACCTTGAACTGGCCGTTCGTAAAGTAACACTGGGCGAAAACAAGGTGTGTGGTTTAACTCACTCTGACGATGCTGCGAAAGCGTATCAAGCAGGCGCGGTATTCGGTGGTCTGATTTTCGTTGAAGCGTCTAAGCGTCATGTGGATATCGAAGCGGCTCGTTTAACGATGAGCGGCGCGCCATTGAACTACGTGGGTGTGTTCCAAAACCACAGCGTGGCAGATGTGGCTAACACGGTTTCTGAGCTTGGTTTGTTTGCAGTACAACTGCACGGTGATGAGTCTCAAGCGTATGTTAATGAGCTAAAACAATCACTGCCTGAAAACGTTGAGATTTGGAAAGCTTATGGTGTGGCTTGCGGCGCTGAGAGCGCGTTACCAGAATTACTGGAAAGCAACGTGACTCGTCACCTGCTAGATACTAAAGTGGGTTCTCAAACAGGTGGTACAGGTCAAGCGTTCGATTGGAGCCTAATCAACAACCAAAGCGCAATCATGTTGGCGGGTGGTCTAAACCCAGAAAATGCTAATCAAGCCGCTAAGTTGGGCTGCTTAGGATTAGACCTAAACTCTGGTGTTGAATCTGCTCCGGGCAAAAAAGACGCAGACAAATTGCAACGCGCTTTTGCAGCGATTCGTAATTACTAATCTGGCTTTTAAAAGCAAGAACCAAAACTAGAAAACGAAAACTAAAAACATATTTGTGAGCTTTGCCTTAGCGAGGCTCAAACAAGACTAAACGACTTGGTGTGAAGACACGCCAATAGAATTGAAGGAATAAGATAATGGCTAAACTCGATGCCTACTTCGGTGAATACGGTGGTCAATACGTACCGCAGATCCTAGTGCCAGCACTAGACCAACTTGAACAAGCATTTATCGATGCACAAGCCGATCCTGAGTTCCGCAGTGAATTCATGACGCTTCTTCAAGAGTACGCGGGTCGTCCAACGGCACTAACGCTGACTCGCAACCTAACTAAAGGTACAAAAACCAAACTGTACCTTAAACGTGAAGACCTACTTCACGGTGGCGCACACAAAACCAACCAAGTACTGGGTCAAGCGCTACTTGCTAAACGTATGGGTAAGCAAGAAATCATCGCTGAAACAGGCGCTGGTCAACACGGTGTTGCGACTGCGTTAGCATGTGCTCTATTGGGTCTTAAGTGTCGCGTTTACATGGGTGCTAAAGACGTTGAACGTCAAAGCCCGAATGTGTTCCGTATGAAGCTAATGGGCGCAGAGGTTATCCCTGTTCATTCTGGTTCTTCTACGCTAAAAGATGCGTGTAACGAAGCTCTACGTGACTGGTCTGCAACTTATGAAGATGCGCACTACCTACTAGGTACGGCTGCGGGCCCTCACCCATTCCCAACTATCGTTCGTGACTTCCAACGCATGATTGGTGAAGAAACCAAGAACCAAATCCTAGCTCGTGAAGGTCGCCTTCCTGATGCCGTTATCGCTTGTGTTGGCGGCGGTTCAAACGCTATCGGCATGTTTGCTGATTTCATTGAAGAAGAAACGGTTCGCCTAATCGGTGTTGAGCCTGCAGGTAAAGGTATTGATACCGACCAACACGGTGCGCCGCTTAAACACGGTAAAACGGGTATCTTCTTTGGTATGAAAGCACCATTGATGCAAGATGAGAACGGCCAAGTAGAAGAGTCTTACTCTGTATCTGCGGGTCTAGACTTCCCATCAGTTGGTCCTCAACACGCTCACCTGAACGCAATTGGCCGTGCTGAATACGAAAACGTAACCGATGACGAAGCACTAGAAGCGTTCCAATCTATCGCACGTAACGAAGGTATCCTCGCAGCGCTAGAGTCATCTCATGCTTTAGCTCATGCAATCAAAATGGCTCACGACGAACCAGAAAAAGAACAGCTATTAGTTGTTAACTTGTCTGGCCGTGGTGACAAAGACATTTTCTCTGTACACGACATCCTTAAAGAGAAAGGAGCATTATAATGGATCGCTATCAATCACTATTCAATCGCTTAGCTGAAAAGAATCAAGGTGCATTTGTACCATTCGTAACGGTTGGCGATCCTAACCCTGAACAGTCTCTTAAGATCATGGAAACTTTGGTTGAAGCAGGTGCTGATGCGCTCGAACTTGGTATCCCATTCTCTGATCCACTGGCTGATGGCCCAACAATCCAAGGTGCGAACATTCGTGCGTTAGATTCTAAAGTAACGCCTGATGTGTGTTTTGATCTTATTGGTCAAATCCGCGCGAAATACCCAGAGCTACCAATCGGCCTACTGATGTACGCGAACTTGGTTTACGCACGTGGTATTGAGAACTTCTACGAGCGTTGTGCGAATGCGGGTATCGACTCGGTACTGATTGCAGACGTACCAACCAATGAAAGTGGTGAGTTTGTTGCGGCAGCGAAGATGTTTGGCGTTCATCCAATCTTTATTGCTCCACCAACAGCGAGCGATGAAACACTTCAGTCAGTATCTGAACTTGGTGGTGGCTACACTTACCTACTTTCTCGTGCTGGCGTAACGGGTGCAGAAACAAAAGCAAACATGCCAGTAACCGCACTGCTTGATCGTTTGAACAAGTTTGATGCGCCACCAGCACTGCTTGGTTTCGGCATCTCGGCTCCAGAGCAAGTAAAAGAAGCGATTCAAGCTGGCGCTGCCGGTGCTATTTCTGGCTCAGCGGTTGTAAAAATCATTGAGAACAACGTTGAACAGCCAGAAGCAATGCTTAAAGCACTAGCTGAGTTTTTAACGCCAATGAAAGCCGCAACACAGAAGTAATCTTTAGCATTCGCTAGACGCGACTTTAGATTCTAAAAGGCACCACAGATGTGGTGCCTTTTTTATTGCTGCTAGAAAACTTGCTAATCTTCGGATTTCATCGCTTTCTTAATCGCGGCCTCATTGAGTGTCGCTTTGATTGGGTCAGTGATTTTATCCACCAAGTCGACCGGCATTGGGAATACGATGGTCGTGGTGCGTTCATTCGCGACCTCAGTTAATGTTTGCATATAACGTAACTGAATGGCGTTAGGCGCTTTGTTCAGCACTTCCGCGGCTTCTCTTAGCTTAGTGGATGCCTCTAACTCACCCGTCGCATGTATCACTTTAGCTCGACGAGAACGTTCTGCCTCTGCTTGTTTCGCAAGTGCTCGCACCATACTGTCATCAAGATCCACATGCTTGATCTCAACATTGGCAATCTTAATTCCCCAGTTATCGGTGTGTTGATCAAGAATTGATTGTAGATCTCTGTTGAGCTCTTCTCGCTCAGACAACAGCTCATCCAACTCATGCTGACCTAGAACAGACCGCAACGTGGTTTGTGATAGCTGGCTGGTGGCTTCGAGATAGTTCTCCACGTTGTTGATTGCCATCTTAGGATCAAGCACTCGGAAATAAACCACAGCGTTGACCTTAACCGACACATTATCTCTGGTGATCAAATCTTGTGTCGGCACATCTAAAACTATGGTTCGCAAGTCGACTCGCACGATTTGTTGAATGAAAGGAATGATGATGATTAACCCCGGTCCTTTCACACCGTAAAAGCGCCCAAGGAAAAACACCACTGCACGCTCGTACTCGCGCAGAACTCTGAACATGCTGGCTATCAACAAGACAACGAGCACGATGACAATACCTATAGTATGTATAAACATAACCGCCCCCTAATGGTAACGATGGTTAAGCAATTAATAATTCAATCAAGTCTGTCCTACTATTCCACGCTAACAGTCCGTGCTAACAGTGCGTGCTAACCAGATTTCGATGATGTCTCATCGGGCAGCGCTTCAACATCCAAAGAAAGCCCGGTGAGCTTGGTAACTCTGATACTCTGCCCCGCTTTAAGTTCGTTGGCACATTTAGCTTGCCAGATCTCACCTTCAACCAGCACGTGACCCGCACCAGGGAAACCGCTGACGACCTTACCAATCTCACCGACAACCGCTTCCATCCCCGTGGTTACTGGCTTATTTCTCACTCGGACTAGCATTGATATTGTTACGACGATAAACGCTACAGAGAACAAACTGATTCCGATAATTAACGGCAATGCGATTTGGTAACCCGGCACCTCAGTGTCCATCAGCATGATTGAGCCCAATGTAAATGCAGCAACGCCGCCCAAACCGAAAATACCGAAGCTCGGGCTAAACGCCTCTGCAACCATTAAGGCAATTCCCAATAGGATTAAGGCAAGGCCCGCGTAACTCACAGGCAGCATTTGTAAGGAGTACATCGCTAATAACAGACAGATGCCGCCCAATACGCCCGGTAAGCCAACACCAGGGTTATAGAACTCAAGTAGTAAGCCGTAGATACCAATGAGCATGAGAATGTAAGCGACATTTGGATTGGTGATCACCGAAAGCAAACTGAAACGCCAATCTTGTTCTCGTTCGACAAACGCCACATCACTAAGTTGAACTTGCTGACTAACGCCATTAATAGTGATGGTGCGTCCGTTGCTCATTTCCACTAGCTGCTGTAAATCACTCGCGATGAAATCAATGACGTTAAGTTCGAGGGCATTCTCTGAATCTAAACTCGCCGCCTCTCTTACCGCCTTTTCTGCCCACTCTTCATTACGGTTGTGTAATTTAGCCAAGCTAACAATGTAAGCGGACGCATCGTTGATCACCTTCTTCTCCATCGCAGTGGTGGCTTTTACTTTCTCGGAGTTCTCTTCTTTAGGTGAACTTTGCTCATTGGCTGTGGCGTTGTCATCTTTATTTGGCTCTTCTTGTGGGGATAACGGATTAGTAGGGCCTTTACCTCCGCCAAGAGACACTGGAGTGGCTGCACCCAAGTTAGTTCCGGGTGCCATAGAAGCGATATGACTAGCGAGTAAAATATACGTCCCTGCACTTGCTGCGCGTGAACCAGCAGGTCCAACCCAAGTTGCTATCGGAATTGGTGACGTGGTGATGGATCGAATAATGTCGCGCATCGACGTATCTAACCCGCCGGGCGTGTTCATTTTCAATATGATGAGCTTAGCTTGCTCGTCGTGAGCTTGTTCTATTTCTCTCGTGAGGTAATCACTGGTCGCCGGGCCTATACCTCCATTCACCTCTATCACCCAGACATCATCGGCCTGAACATTCGCAGAGGCGAACAACAGAAGAAACGCGAAACAGCACTTTAATATAAAAGTCATAGCCCCTCTCCTTACAACTGAGATGCTAGATAGACGTTTTATTTAAAGCGTAGAGGTAACATCTTGGTAATAAATAGATACCTTAAGCATAGTTCAGGCTGAATTTCCCACAACACACTGCTCAAAATATCACCTCGATCGTAACGAGCAAAAAAAGCGCAAAAATGAAACACAAATGTTAACAAAACCCACTAAATACCGAAGCATAGAAATCATTCACAAAACACCAGATAGATTTACATTTATAAACTCAACAAATAACCGACTAAGAAAAAACAAAAGCAAACGTTTGCATCGGTACAAAAAAACGACAAATAACATTAGACCTTCAATTTTTAGACGTCTTTCACCTCTGCTCATATTGATAAATGTAAAGGATACGTGTAAAACTCTTCGCGAAATATTTACCCAATGGTACATCGTACATTGGTAGGTAGTTCTGGGATTTTTATATTTAGTAGCACAGAGGTTATGGAAGTGTTAAAAGAAAAGAGTTTACTAAGCAACATCGGCGTTCAAGTCGTTATTGCAATGATCATCGGTACCGTAGTCGGCGCGATGATGGGTGACAGCGCAACTATGTTCGCTCCACTGGGTGCTATCTTCATCAACTTGATCAAGATGCTGGTTATCCCTCTAGTCGCGGTTGCCCTTATTTCAGGTGCTGCTGGTCTAGGTAATAGCTCATCGGCTGGTAAAGTCGGCGTAACAACATTGGGTTACTTCGCACTAACGTCTGCACTTGCTGTAGCACTAGCGCTTGTAATGGGTGAAGTATTCGAACCGGGTCGTGGTATCGATGTTTCTGGCGTAGAAGGCATGTTCTCTTCTGAATACGCTGCGAAAGGCGAACTTCCAACGTTCTGGGCAACCATTACTGGTATGATCCCTACCAACGTTTTCCAATCATTGAATGAAGCAAACATTCTGCAAATCCTAGTTTTCTGCTTATTCTTTGGTATCGCGCTTTCTAAGCAAGCAAAAGAAAAACGTGACCCTATCATCAATGGCGTAAACGCGATTGTTGACGCTATGGTTTGGATGATCAACAAGGTTATGATCATCGCACCACTTGGTGTATTCGGCCTAATGGCAGAAGCAGTAGGTACGTTCGGTTTCGGCGCACTAATGGTTGTATTCAAACTGTTCATTGTTTACATCGCTGCGATCCTGATCTTCGGCTTTGTTGCTTACCCGCTGATGATTCAAATCTTCACTAAGACTTCTGCTAAGAAGTTCCTAGTAGCAATGAAGAAGCCTCAAGCGGTTGCACTATCAACTGCTTCATCAATGGCAACACTACCAGTAACAATGGAAACTGTTGAGAAAGAGCTTGGCGTTCGTAACTCTACGGCTTCATTCGTTCTGCCTCTTGGCGCGACGATCAACATGTCTGGTAACGCGATCTACTACGGCCTAGTGGCTATCTTCTTCGCGCAGCTGTTCAACATCGACCTATCTATGGGCGCTTACGTTGCTATCATCGTAACGTCTACGCTAGGTGCAGTTGGTCAAGCTGGTGTTCCAGGTCCTTCTTTCCTAGTAGTTGCAGTTCTTCTAGCAGCTGGCATCCCTATCGAAGGTCTACCTCTGTTGTTCGCTCTAGACCGTATCTTCGACATGATCCGTACTGCTCTGAACATCACTGGTGATGCAGCATGTGCAGTTATCGTTGACTCTCTAATCGACGACGAAGCAAAAGAAGCTGAGCTACAAAAACAGCAAGCTTAATCTTGTCGTTCACTTTGAATGAATAAATAAAAACCGCCTTATTTTAAGGCGGTTTTTTATTAGATACTTATTCTGGTTGAGTCGATTAATCTCGTACTTGAAAGGTTAATTGATTAACCCAAATGCACGAGGAAGAGCCAGGCTGATTTCTGGAATAAAAGTAATGGCCAACAATGTGACGATCAATACGGCGCAAAACGGCATGATACTTCTTATAACATTCTCAATTTTAGAGCCACTGACACTACAACCTACAAATAGCGCAGTACCGACGGGTGGCGTTGCAATGCCAATACATAAGTTGAAGATAATCATCATCGCAAAGTGAATGGGATGCATGCCTAAATGCTCGGCTATCGGCATAAAGATAGGGGTAAAGATCAATACGGCTGGCGTTAGATCCATAAACATACCCACAATCAGTAGAATCAAATTCATCAGAATAAAGATGATAATCGGATTGTCAGAAATAGAGAGCATCCAATCACTGATCATTGTTGGTAGACCTGTAAACGCCATTGCCCATGACATAATCGTAGAAGCACCAATCAAGAACAACATAATGCCAGTCACCTGAACGGTTTCTCTACAAATTACCGGGAAGTGCTCCCACTTGAGGGTTCGGTAACAGAGTGACAGTATAAAAGAGTAAAGAACCGCTATACACGCCCCTTCTGTTGCAGTGAACACACCACCAATAATACCGCCAATAACAACAACAATAAGCCCTAAGCTTGGTGTTGCTTGCCAAACAATATTGAGCACATCTTTCGTTGTAAATCCGTCATTGGCACTTGTTTTATAGCCTTTCTTTTTAGCGATAAAATAGGCTACGACCATACAACTTAGACCCATTAAAATACCTGGGACATAACCTGCGATAAACAGTGCCGCAACGGATGTTCCACCCGATACCACTGAAAATACGATCAGCGAATTACTCGGCGGTATTAATAAACCCGCTGGGCAAGATGCAACGTTTACTGCTGTTGCTAAGTTTTTATCATAACCATCTTTTTCTAATTCAGGGCCTAAGGTTTTGCCAACCGCAGCTGCAGCTGCAACGGCTGATCCTGAAACGGCGCCAAACATCATATTTGCAAAGATATTAACGTGAAAAAGTGAACCAGGAATCCAACCCACCAAGAGCTTTGCAAGGTTGATCAGTCGATTCGCTATACCACCCACATTCATTATATTCCCAGCGAGGATAAAGAAAGGGATTGCTAATAAACTGAAACTATCGATACCGGTAATAATTTTTTGACCCGCAGTAATACTTGCGACTTCAAAAGGTAAGATGAAATACATGATCGTTAAAGATGACATAGCAATTGCAATCGCAATGGGCATGCTTATCGCGATCATGAATAAGAAGAGGCCTAGCAGCCAAACACCAATGGACAAATCCATAATATAGAGTCCTTTTATAACTTACTTTTTGTTGGGTTCACAAAAAAGATCAAACGTATTCATGACCAGATAAATGAGGATAATAACGGCTGAAATTGGCAATATTGAATAGACCGTCGACATCGGTAATTGCAGTGCCGGAGATAGTTGTTGTGTGGTTCTTCCCATTAAGGCAATACCACCTTGAAGCATTGCCAAAGAGACAAATGCGCCAGAAATTACATTGATGAGTAAATGTAGTGCTATGTGTGCTTTGCCCTTAAGATAACCATCCAATAACGTTATTGCTAAGTGTCCTTTGATACCAAATAAGTAGCTTGCTCCCAATAAGCCCAGCCATACCATCGCATAACGAGCAAGTTCATCAGTCCAGTTACTTGGGTCATTCAAAACATATCGACTAAAAACCTGCCAAGTGACCGTCACGACCAGTAACATGAGTGCAAAAGAAGAGACAAAAAGAATCAACCTATCAAGTAGGTTTCTGAAAGTTGCTAACATGGGGTGATACCTCAAAAAATTTTGCCTTAGCAAAGCCAAGGCAAAATTATATTTTCACTAATACTGGTTAAAGAACTTCAATTTTTTCAATGAATGAAGCTAATTTAGGATCTTTTTTCGCTTCATCAATCATAGGTTTAACAGCTGCACGGAAAGGGGCTTTATCAACCTCAACAAACGTTACGCCTGCTTTCATTCCTTTCTCTTTGTTCATGTCATCTGTTGCGTCCCAGATCTTGATCTGCTCTTCAAGAGACTCTGCTGCTGCTTCCTTTAACATTTTTTGTTCGTCTGGCGTTAGTGAAGCCCATTTATATTCTGAAATGATGATCACATCAGGTGTCATCATGTGCTGGTCCATAGAGTAAAATTTAGCAACTTCACTGTGTTTCATTTCAACTAAGCTAGAAATATTGTTTTCAGCTCCATCAATTACGCCTTGTTGCAGAGCCGTATATACCTCATTGAAAGGTACAGGTGTTGCTTTACCGCCTAATAGGTTGACCATTTCCATCATGGTTGGAGAACCAGGAACTCGAACTTTCATTCCTGCTAGATCGGCCGGAGAGTTAATTGCTTTTTTAGCATAGAAGCTACGTGTACCTGAATCATAAAATGTAAGTCCAATGAAACCTTTACCTTCGCTTGAAAGTAGCATCTCTTGTGCAGCTTCACTTCGCATGAACGTTCTCATATGTGGAACATCACGGAATAAGAAAGGCAGTGCATTAACCTTAAACGTTGGTTCAAAAGATTCAGCTAATCCACCATTGATTTTCGCCATGTCAATCGCGCCAGTAACAACTTGCTCAGCTTGGTCACGCTCAGAGCCTAGTTGACCGTTCGGAAAGATCTTAATCGTAAGGTCACCATTCGATTTTTCTTTAACTTTATCAGCCATGATCACCATGCCTTGGTGAGCAGCGCTTTCTAGTGACATTGCATGCCCTAGGGTCAAAGTTTTTGCCTGAGCTCCAAATGTCATGAGAATTGATGCTGCAGCAATCGTCAGTAGGTGTTTTTTCATGTTCTTCTCCAGAATCCATTTTTGTAAGAGGTACAGTTTTATATGTCACGTTAGCGCCGAGCTTGAGGTCAAAAAATCAATTGCATACCGCTTACCCGTGTAACGCTTCATTACAATATTCTTACCCTATGAATTTTGTATTACAATAATATCCGTATATTTTGTGAGCTAAGGTTCGTATGTGTGCTTGATGCTTGATTTGATTGTGATACCAATCATATTTGGCACTATTTAAGCCATTAATTAGCCTAACTTAGGATTTATTTGGAATTCTTGGGACTTTCAACTGCTTTAAGAACAAGATCTTAACTAAAAATCGAACACAAACTTGTGTTATTTTAAGACCTAAAAATCAATTTCGAAGCATGGGCAAAGAAGGATTCATCGATTGAAAAGTGGGATGTTAACTGCGCTTAGGAGAGGTGATAAGGGTAGAGCTTTGGTAACAAGAGTGGATAAACCGGTATGAGAGCAACAGCGGGAATCTTACTGGATAGAATTGTTTGTAACAAAAATCCGAGTGCCTCACAGCTCTCGGATTTTTTAGTGATTTAACTCTAGGTGCTAGCTCAATTACAAATCACTCCCATAAATATCAAACGTGAAGTACTTCGAAGCAATCTTGTCGTAAGTACCGTTCGCTCTGATCTCTTCGATGGCGTTGTTGAACTGTTTTGCCAGTTTTGAGTCTTGCTTTCTTAGTGCTAACGCCGTGCCTTCGCCAATGTAGGCTTTGTCGGTTACCGCTTTACCTTTAAATTCAAAGCCCTCTCCTTCTTTCTTATCCAAGAAAGCGAGTGACAGTTGATCGGAATTGCCGAAGGTGAGATCTAAACGGCCATTTTGTAGATCCAGATACACCTCATCTTGCCCGGTGTAACGCTTGATGTTGGCAACACTATCAAACTTGTCTGTTACGTAGCGATCGTGGATCGTGCCTTGCTGTACACCGATAGTTTTACCTGTTAGACCTGACTCATCAATTGCAAACTCTGTGCTTTTGGCAGCAACAAATACAGCTGGTGTTTGGTAGTACTTATCAGTAAACAAGATTTTGCGTTTACGCTCTTCGGTAATACGCATTGAAGCCATGATCACATCTGACTTTCTTGCCAATAGACTTGGAATCAACGAATCCCAGCTTTGTGATACCCAAGTACAATCTAGTTTGGCTTGCTCACATAGAGCATCAGCTATCTCAATATCAAACCCGACAGGTACGCCTTCACTGTTTTTATAGTTGAATGGCGGATAGGTAAAGTCTGACGCCAAACGGATTTCTTTCGCCTGTACCGTTGTACCAAGTAGAGCAGCCGCACAAGCAAGTCCTAGTATTATCTTTTTCATCATTGCCATCCTAGATATGATCTTTGTCGAGTTGAAATTGAGGTTCTTTATCTTGAAGCTGTTGAGTTTGTTGCTTCTTTTCTAATTCGGTTTGGTAACTTGTAAGTGACGCTATCACTTCCGCCATGCTCTCTGGGCTACCAATGCTGATTCGAACGCAGTGACGTAATGCGGGCTCATGATGTTGATTCCTTGTCACAATGCCATCTTTCGCCAATACACTAAACAGCTCATGTTCAGGCTTGTGGCGTAATAACACAAAGTTGGTAGAAGACGGGTAAACCTGCTCAATGAAATCAAACTGATTCAGCTCACAAGCAAAGCGATTGCGCAGTTCAACCAACTTTGAGGTTGCTTCTTGCATCACGGCTACACGCTCATTAGATAACGCCTCTAAAACTATCTGAGACGAACAATCTGGCATTGGGTATGGCGGAATAAGCTTAGCGACATACTGCATCACATTTTGACTCGCCAAGATAAAACCACAGCGTACTGCTGCAAGTCCAAAAGCCTTAGACAAGGTGCGAATCACGACTAGATGCGGATAGCGCTCAATCAGGCTCACCGCTGATGTTTGAGGTTCAAACTCAATATACGCTTCATCCACCACAACCAAAGATTTACCCTGAGTCCCTTCAAGCACCTGAATCAGATCCGATTTCGGAATAACATTGCCTGTTGGGTTGTTCGGCGAACAAAGAAAAACGATATTGGCCAACTCGGCTTTATTCACGATGTCAGCAACGTCTAAGCTGAAATCTTCCTGTAAAGGAGAATCAAGCGTTTCAATCGCTAGTGCATCGGCGCAAAACTCATAC
The DNA here is from genome assembly GCF_023206395.1 of Vibrio sp. ED004. Classification (NCBI taxonomy): domain Bacteria; kingdom Pseudomonadati; phylum Pseudomonadota; class Gammaproteobacteria; order Vibrionales; family Vibrionaceae; genus Vibrio; species Vibrio sp. ED004. The sequence continues at coordinate 340,612 of NZ_CP066149.1, forward strand.
ATGGCATACGTTGGTGAACAGATAAGGATATTGTCTTGAGCCGGTTTGCAGAATGTTCTGATCAGTAAATCAATCGCTTCATCGGCGCCACGCACCGCAATGGTTGCAGCCTCAGTTCCACAATAAGCTTGGTAAGCCTTGGCAATGTCTTGCGGTAGAAAATCTGGGTAACGATTATGGCTGGCTTCTCCTTGAAACAGAGCGCTTTCCAATTCATTTGCGTTTAACCAGACACGTCCATCACCACCAATTCTTCTTGCTGATTGATAAGGTATTAATTTTTTTACAGCCTGAGGCACTAAGTTATCAATAAAAGATGTCAAGAAGCTATCCCTTTCACATAATCACAATGTCTTCACCACTGCTTTCATATTCAAAAAATGTGATTTATACACATATTGAATCACTAATGATGAGTAAGTATTTATATTCAAACAGAACACTATTGATAAATGAATCGAAATAATCACATAATAGCCATGATAAAAAGTCATAGGTAAAGATATGAACAACACACTACCTTCAACCAAAACCTTGCTCGCATTCCTGTCTACTGCAAGGCATCTCAACTTTACACGCGCGGCGCATGAGCTAAACGTGACGCAAGGTGCGGTGAGTCGTCAGGTGTTGTCGTTTGAAGAAAGCCTTGGGTGTGATCTCTTCTATCGCCATGCTCGAGGTTTGTCATTAACGCCTAAAGGGGAAGAACTGGTTCCTCTCATTCAAGGGACTATTCAACAGCTGCAATCGGCACTTAATCAGGTCGCGAGCTCTCCCTCTAAGATAAAACTCAATGCCCCGAGTTGTATTACCTCTTGGCTATTACCTAAGTTGATGTCATTTCAACAGGCCTACCCTGAGATTGATGTCGAGCTCACATCAACCATCAAGCACGTTTTGAGCCAAGCTTTGATCCCTTCGATGCGGTGATCACCTATGGCAAGAAACCAAGCCAGCACTCAATTGTTAGTCAACTGCTGTTCAACGAACAACTCGCCCCTATCTGCCAAGCACAGAGTATTGTGCCAAGCCACCTGATTGACAGCACTTCAACTGTCATCAAGCCACACAAGCTTGCTAAGTACACTTGGTTACACGCTAACAATGAGCAAAGTGACTGGCGACTTTGGTTAGAACACATCGGCAGCAACGACCTTTCAAGTAAGAACAACCAACAGTTCGCCACGCTCGATCAAGCGATGAACGCGGCCATTCAGGGCTTTGGGATAGCGATAGGCGATATCACACTGGCTAAGCAAGATATCGATTTGGGTAGATTGGTGAAAGTGAGTGAAGGCAGTGTGTTCTCAGGCAACGGTTACTTCTTGCTGCAACCTAAGAATCGTCAAAATGCGTCATTATCGACTCTGGTAGATTGGCTTGTTGACTAAAGAGTTACTGGAAATGACCCCAATGAAATTTCTTTTTTAACAAGGCGTTATAAAGGAAAAGCGCCCTCGTTCGTCAGAATGAGAATCAAGTGATTCCCAAATTGATGTAAGAAATCGATTCTCAAAATAAAACTATTCCTCTTCCACAACGTATTGTTTGGGTGAGAGCAGACGAAACCTTCTTTTAGCTCAATGAAAATACAAATCAAATCATTTCGTTAGGTTAAAAGATCTGACCTCATAGAGAAAATGGCATTCGAATTGCTTTGTCATAGATAACCCAACCAATATACAGCAGGTTGCATCTTATTCATCATGCAGCTTGTCACGGAGGATAGGCTATGACCTTACAAAGACATACGTATTACGGCTTGATTCACCACGGAATTAAGACCTTGCTAATGGATAGAGTTGGTCACTTTACTGAGCGTGAATATCACGAGTATCTCGACCTGACGACGGGAAAATCAACGTGTTTCGCCATGAGCGAGCAAGAGCTAGAAAACATGTTAGATAATCTGAAAAGCGAAGGCTATTTAGAAGACATTAAGAAGTTGATTCCTCGCTACCAAACGTCGTCAATCCGCTGACTAGTGCTTAACAAAATTAGTTTTACAGCCAATTGCCTCGGGCTATTTAGCATCGGGGCAATTTTAGTTAGACTGTTTGCAACTCAACTAACTGGATAGTCAGTCCACATGAAACAAATTATTGATTTCATCCCTCTCATTATTTTCTTTGCGCTCTACAAGATGTACGACATCTACACCGCGACAGGTGCGTTGATTGTTGCCTCTGCAGTACAGATTGTTTTGACGTACTTCATCTACAAAAAAGTAGAGAAAATGCAGGTAGTTACGTTCCTTATGGTTGCCGTATTTGGTGGCATGACCATCTTCTTACACGACGACAACTTCATTAAATGGAAAGTGACGATCGTTTACGCTCTGTTCGCTATTGGCCTGACAGTCAGTCATCTTATGGGCAAATCAGCAATTAAAGGTATGTTGGGGAAAGAGATCACTCTACCTGATGCCATGTGGGGCAAAATCAACTGGGCTTGGACTCTGTTCTTTACCCTATGCGCCATTCTCAACGTTTACGTTGCTTTCAGCCTGCCGTTGGATGTTTGGGTTAACTTCAAGGTGTTTGGTCTACTGATAGCGACCTTGTTGTTCACATTACTAACAGGTGTATACATCTATAAGCATTTGCCAAAAGATCAGCAGAAAGAGTTAACGGATAAAAATACCGACGAGAAGTAACCCTAAGGGATGAGTCCTCATTCCCTTTTTGATACAATTCTTATCAATATGCTATTTAACAGTGGCCAATGATACTTGCGATCATTGGCCACTGGCTTTTTTGTGTTGCGGAAACTGGTCAAAATAAAGCCTATTATTTAATGACAATCTCACTAAATTAGCGGTCATCTGGTTTCTTGTTGTTCATTGCACTCATTTGCCAATGTACTTAACCAGTCAACACATCAGTTTTTATTTAAGATAATTAATACCACCAAGAGTACTACAATGACGATTCAATCAACTTTGAACCCTATTGGTTCCTTACTTCTTCGCACGTTAGCGATGCCTTCTGACACTAATGCAGCGGGTCAGATCTTCGGTGGTTGGATAATGTCTCAGCTCGACCTAGCGGGTGGCATCTTGGCGAAAGAGATCTCTAACGGCAAGATTGTGACTGTTTCAGTATCAAGCATTGAATTCAAACAGCCGGTTTCGGTTGGCGATGTAGTGTGTGTTTATGGCGACTGTACCAAGATTGGCCGTAGCTCAATGAATATCGACCTAGAAGTATGGGTTAAGCCTGTACTTGATCATGGCATCGGCGACCGTTACAAAGTTTGTGGCGCGACCTTCAACTACGTGGCAGTTGATGAAAGTGGCAAGCCTCGCCCTATCAACAAATAGTACTTTTCACTAAGTCATATACATCAGTGGTCTTTAGTTTCAGCAAATGAAATTACTAGGGCGTATTGACCTTTCGAGCTGATTTTTGCAGCGAATTGCTGGGTATTTATACAAGGCAGAGGCTTTGATGTGTAGCTAGCCTCCATAAGAAGCCGATAACGTAGTAGAAATGACCAGCAAACGCTGCCCGAAGGGTTCAGCTAAAAGCGTTTTACTCTTTGTTGAGGGAGATTTGCTTAGAATGCTAGGCTACTTCCCCCTCGCCGCGATTAAAACGCTTTTGACTAGGCATCCCCACCCGAACAAAATTTAACCACGAAAGGTCAACACGCCCTAACGACCATACTGCTCTCTCGCACCATTTCACAATTTCTTATCATTAGCCCTTCCAATACCAATTAGTTCGCGTAAATTAGCAAGATAGCGAATTTAAACGCCCCAATTCAGTGAAGTAAAATAAGGATATCTCAATATGTGGTACGTGATTTTTTCTCAAGACGTCGAAAATTCATTAGAAAAGCGCCTAAGTGTTCGCCCACAACATCTAGAACGCCTACAAACACTTCACGATGAAGGCCGACTTTTGACAGCAGGTCCAATGCCAGCAATTGATTCGGATAACCCTGGCGAAGCGGGTTTCACAGGTTCTACTGTGATTGCTGAGTTTAACTCATTAGAAGACGCACAGGCATGGGCAGACGCAGATCCGTACATCGAAGCTGGTGTCTACCAAAATGTCATCGTAAAACCATTCAAGAAAGTATTTTAACGTGAAAAAATGGATTATTGGCTCACTAGCTATGGCTCTGCTTGCAGGCTGTGCTTCAAGTGAGCAAGACCAACAAAGACAACTCGAGATGATGGCGCAGCACCGTGCTGGCGTTTTATCTGCCGGCCTACCGATTGAGTATGGCCCGCTGTCGGTCATGCGAGTACTCGCAAAAAACACCGTGATTGAAATCATGATGATCTACAACCAAGATGCTAAAGGTGCAAAGCCTTTAAACCAAGTTGTAGACATGAGTGTGAATAGCTACTGCACTAACTCAGAAGTAAGAGCAAACCTAGACATGGGCTTGGCTTACAACATCAAGATTCGCAACACACGCGGACAATTGATGGTTGAGAAGCTGATCAGCAAAGATACTTGCCAGAGCAGCAGCTAGATTCGAACAAATATGAACGTCAAAGCCTCACAGTAGCGAGGCTTTTTGTTTTGAGTCATCTAGCTCTAGTGATAGTTAAGCTTCTGCTGACTCCCACTCTTTACGCAATGCCTTAGTCGCAGAGACTAAGTTAGTCAGTGCTGCTTCTGTTTCTGCCCAATTGCGAGTCTTCAGGCCGCAGTCTGGGTTTGCCCATAAGCGTTCTGCCGGAATTTTTTCAGCCGCTTTCTTCAGTAGACCAATAATCCACTCTTGTGACGGAATGTTTGGCGAATGAATATCGTAAACACCTGGGCCAATCGCATTCGGGTAATTGAACTCTTCAAACGCTTTAAGCAGTTCCATGTTCGAGCGAGAGGTCTCAATGGTAATCACGTCGGCGTCTAGTGCAGCCACTGAATCAATGATTTCGTTGAATTCGCTGTAACACATGTGAGTATGAATCTGCGTCTCTGGCTTAGCACTCGCAGCCGAGATCTTAAAGGCATCAACTGCCCACTCTAAATATTCTGCATGGTCGCGTTTTTTCAGCGGCAAACCTTCACGAATCGCTGGTTCATCAATCTGAATAATGTTGATTCCGGCATCTTGTAGGTCAGACACTTCATCACGCAACGCAAATGCCAATTGGTTAGTGATCTCTTTACGTGAGATATCTTCACGTGGGAACGTCCAACACAAGATAGTGACAGGTCCAGTTAGCATGCCTTTCATCTGCTTTGAAGTCAGTGATTGCGCGTAGGTCGACCACTCCACCGTCATCGGTTTTTCACGCTCGATATCTGCCACCACAATCGCTGGTTTCACGCAGCGAGAACCGTAGCTTTGTACCCAACCAAATTTAGTGGTTTGGAAGCCTGCTAGGTTTTCAGCAAAATATTCCACCATGTCGTTACGTTCCGCTTCACCATGAACCAACACATCTAAGTCGAGTGCTTCTTGGCGTTTCACCGCATCCGCGATGTGACCTTTTAATGCGGTGGTGTATTCCGTTTCGCTCAACTTTCCGGTGCGATAAGCGCTGCGTTGAACACGGATCTCGCCTGTCTGTGGGAACGAACCTATCGTTGTAGTTGGCAATAGTGGTAAACCTAATACCTCCGATTGATGCGCGGCACGTTCTGCATAAGGTGCACTGCGCTCTGCTAATGCTTTAGTAATAGTGTTAATCCGTGCCTGTACCTGTGGCTTGTTTACGTGAGTCGCGCTTTTACGGGCAACAATCGGCTGGCTATAAGTCTCACACGCTAAAATGGCATTTTGATCGCCGTCTAGCGCCGCACCCAATAAGCTAACCTCAGTGACTTTTTGTTTCGCGAAAGCAAACCAACTTTTTACTTCATCGCTAAGCGAATCTTCTAGTTCTAAATCAACTGGGCTGTGCAGCAGCGAACATGAACTCGCCACCCAAAGCTTATCGCCTAACTTCTCTTTCACAGGTTGCAGTTTCGCTAGCTGAACAGCCAAGTCTGCTCGCCAAACATTACGTCCGTTGATGACACCAGCAGACAGCACCCACTCTTCCGGTAATTGATTCACGACTTCATCGAGTTGTTGTGGCGCAGCGGCTAAATCAATATGTAAACCGTTCACTGGCAGTTTTACGATTTGGTCTAAGGTGTCCGTCACCGAATCAAAGTAAGTGGTCAATAGTAGCTTCACATCACCTTGAATCACTTGATAAGCCAATTTGAATGAATCTACCCACTGTTTTTCAAGCTCAAGCGACAGAATAGGTTCGTCGATTTGCACCCACTCAACACCCAGTTTGGCAAGCTTAGATAAAATCGCTTGGTAGGCAGTAAGTAGACGTGGAAGTAAGGCTAAACGATCAAAGCCCTCTTCTACTTCTTTACCCAAGTACAAGTAAGACAACGGGCCAAGAAGGACTGGCTTAACCTTATGCCCAGCTTGAATGGCTTCATTCACTTCATCAAACAGTTGTGGCCAGCTCACTTCAAACGAATCATCTTTACTGAACTCTGGAACAATGTAGTGATAGTTAGTATTGAACCACTTGGTCATGTCGGATGCAGCAGCACCATCTTGATCGCTTTCTGAACCATGTTTCCCGCCACAACAAGTTGGCTGCTTTTGAGATTGTATTTGAGTTTGAGATTGACCGCGACCAACGCGGAACAAGGTATCTAAGTCTGGGAAGGCTTTTTCTTCTTCAGATCCACCAGCGTGACGTTTTGGTACATGGCCCAAAAGCAAAGTGGTTGTTAACACATGGTCGTACCATGCGAAGTCACCCGCAGTTGCAAAGCTTAGATTCGCCTCGGCTTGTACATTCCAGTTACGATTTCTCAGTTCGCTGCCGAGCTGCTTAAGCTGTGATTGGTCAATCTCGCCACGCCAGTACTTCTCTAATGTGAATTTGAGTTCGCGTTTTTCACCGATGCGTGGGTAGCCAAGAATATGCGTTGTCGTAGTCATGAACCTGTTCCTTATTCAATAATTGTTAGTATCTTTTCAGACTGCCTATTGTGTTCTTGCTTTCACAAAAAGGCGTCTGGATGGCTAAACTATCTACCCAATCGGAATAATGAACAACGTCCAAATATTCATCTTGTTTATTAAAAATATTCATCTTGAATAAACCTAAGATAAGGAACTTAAATCCATCTGGACATCTAGACGTTTACAAATGATAAAAAACCCCGTAGGGTGATTATTAAGAAATATTGAATTGGCTTAGGGAATATGAGGAATACTCATGATAGAGCTTAAACACCTTCGAACATTGACTACCTTGAGAGACAGCGGCTCACTGACAGCAACTGCAACCTCTCTTCACCTGACGCAGTCGGCACTTTCTCACCAATTGAAAGACCTTGAGGCGCGCATTGGCGGTCAGCTTTTCCTTCGTAAAACTAGGCCAGTTAAATTCACTTCTGAAGGTGAGATTCTGCTTAAGCTCGCCGATGAGATACAGCCAAGAATCGCTAAAGCAGAGAACGAACTCGCAAGCCTAAAAGAGGACGTGAATGGGCGTTTGCACATGGCGATCGAGTGTCACTCATGCTTCCAATGGTTAATGCCCGCTTTAAAGGAATACCAAGTTGCTTGGCCAAGCGTGACATTAGATTTTTCATCAGGTTTTGGTTTTGAGCCTCTACCCGCATTAATGGCTGGTGAATTAGACTTGGTGATCACCTCAGACATTCAGCCGCGTTCAGAGGTTCACTATGAGCCACTTTTCGATTTCGAGATGCGTTTGATCACGGCAATTAACTCGCCTTTGGCTGATAAGCCAAGCATTGATCCGCAAGATCTTAGCGATCTCACTATGCTCTCCTACCCTGTTCAAAAGCAGCGCTTGGATGTAGTGAAACACTTTTTACAACCTGCAGGCATCGAGCCGAAGAAATGGAAGCAGGCAGACAACACATTGATGTTGGTACAAATGGTATCGGCAGGATTAGGTGTCGCGGCATTGCCAAATTGGGCAATCAGTGAGTTTTCAAGACAAGGCTTAATCGCCAGTAAGCCATTAGGAACAGGACTCTCAAGAAGACTATTTGCAGCGGTAAGAAACTCAGAAAAAGACAAGCGCTACCTACAGGCTTTCTTTAGTACGGCAAGGCAACAAAGTAAGAGTCATCTTGATGGCATCGAGGTCGTTTAACAATCACCATCGTCAGTTAACTCCGCTTACGCCAAGTACAAGAGACAACCGTCAGAAACAAAAAAAGTCACAGATAATCTGTGACTTTTTAGTTTCAGTACCGATGATTTTCGATACCTGTTGATTCGCGAAAAATAGACTATCTTGCGTAAGATTTAAACTGGTTAGTCAGTGGGTCGTATTGATAGCCAAGCATATCAAGCTTACCGACGACACTTTCTATATCCATCTCATACATGCTAATGAGCTCTTCAAAACTGTCACACTCTAAGCGCAGTTTCTCGTTCACTATTCCTAGCAAGATAATGCTATCCAGACTTTTGACGTTGCTTAAATCCATCTCGTACTCCTTACGAACACACTGACTAGAATTAAGTTTAGAACGCTTACTAAGGTCACGCTAAAAAACAGATCACACTTCTTAAATCAGATACGTGGTTACAATGACCAAAGTTACAATACCCAAAGTTACATTGCCCAAACTGGCGTTAAACCAACAGCAGCCGCTAATAACATCAGCAAAGAAACCGTAAGTTGAAGTTTTTCAGGTGTCTTAACAAACAGTAGATGCCAACACCACACTACGATAGAAGAGATCAACAAAGCGAAGCTAAATAGCAAGGTGGAAATTACTGGCTCTAACTGAGCTTCAGAGAGTGAGTAAACGTTCACGACTGTCGCCAAAACCACCAACATACCCGTCAATACACCCATCACAGGCAAAACACGGTGGAATGCTTGCAAACGCGTTCTTGCGATCGTCAGCAATAAATGACCAAACGCAGCACCTAACAATACCACCAACAACAGGGTCGTAATGATGCCGACTGTGGTTGCTTGTTCCGTCGCTTGAATAGCAACGTACGACAGCGCCAAACCACACGCCAAATACATAACCCAGATAGGGCCAGAATCACGAGTCTTTTTGGTTTGAACTTGAGAATAGAAATAAAAGATTGCGAACACGACCAGAAAGGCTTCAATTTTCACTGAGGCAACCGCCAGCCACAGCACGCCAATTGCAGGCAACATCTTGTGAATACGGCCACGTTGTCCCGGGCAAATATCCCCTTTCACCAAGATGAGGGTTAAGATCAGTTGGGCTCCTAAAAGCATCGGAGCAAATTGTACTAATAACGTTTCGACCATTGTGGATCTACTTCTTCAGACTTATTTTCGCGAATAATATCAAAAACTGCTGCGAACACTAATCAAAATCACAAATTAGCGACGTTATTCAAGGCTTCAACTATGCTGTTGTATGGCTCTTTTGCTGATTTTAAAAGCGATAACACGAAAGACACCAGAACTAACAGGGGCATGTTCTACTGGCTAGTCAGGGCGCATGCCGCTATAATTCCCGCCTCAAAAATCAGAGGTCGAAATATGTACAGCGATATCACTCCTATTCACGAACACAAAAAATACTGGGCCGAGTGCTACGGAACTGCACCCTTTTTGCCTACCAGTAGAAAGGAGATGGATGCTCTTGGATGGGATAGCTGTGACATTATTATTGTAACCGGTGACGCGTATGTCGATCACCCGAGCTTTGGTATGGCTATCATTGGCCGCCTACTTGAAGCTCAAGGTTTCCGCGTGGGCATCATCGCTCAACCAAAGTGGGACAATAAAGATGCCTTCATGAAGCTAGGTAAGCCTAACCTATTCTTCGGCATCACAGCGGGTAACATGGACTCCATGATCAACCGCTACACCTCTGATCGCAAATTACGTCACGATGATGCTTACACTCCAAATAACGAAGGTGGTAAGCGTCCTGACCGTGCAACTCTGGTTTACTCTCAGCGTTGTCGCGAAGCCTACAAAGGCACGCCAATCGTTCTTGGTGGTATTGAAGCGAGCTTGCGCCGTGTTGCGCACTACGACTACTGGTCGGACAAAGTTCGTCGCTCGGTATTGTTTGATGCAAAAGCGGACATCCTTCTTTTTGGTAACGCTGAGCGTGCACTGGTTGAAGTAGCACACCGCATTGCTGATGGCGAAGACATGTCAACGCTGACAGACATTCGTGGTACGGCAATCAATCTTGCAGCAGCGCCTGAAGGCTTCAAAATCATCGACTCTTCTCGTATCGAAAAACCGAACAAAGCTTACGTGCCGGTAAACCCGTACGAAGTGGAAACGCAATGTGATACTAAGAAAGATGAGAAAGAAGAAGTAAAAGCGCAGCCGATCACGATTCGCCCTTCTCGTCACGATGCAAAAACAACAGCCGTTCGTATCCCAGGTTACGAAAAGCTAAACAACGACCGTATTCTTTACGCTCACGCTAGCCGTATCTTGCACCTAGAGACAAACCCGTACTCAGGTCGTGCTTTGATTCAACGTCACGGTGACCGTGAACTTTGGGTTAACCAAGCACCAATTCCATTGACGACTGAAGAGATGGATTACGTCTTTGGCCTTGCTTACAAGCGTGTACCTCACCCTATGTACGGCAAAGCGAAGATTCCTGCATACGACATGATCAAAACCTCGGTGAACATCATGCGTGGTTGTTTTGGTGGTTGTTCTTTCTGTTCAATCACAGAGCACGAAGGTCGTATCATTCAAAACCGTTCGAAAGAATCTATCTTGGATGAGATCGAAGACATTAAAGATAAAGTACCTGGCTTTACCGGTACTATTTCTGACTTGGGTGGCCCAACGGCAAACATGTACCGTTTAGGTTGTTCAGATCCGAAAGCAGAGATTAACTGTCGTCGTCCATCATGTGTGTTTCCTAAGATCTGTGAGAAGCTAAACACAGACCACCAACACACGATTGACCTGTACCGCTCTGCGAGAAAAGTTCCGGGCGTTAAAAAGATCATGATCGCTTCTGGTGTTCGTTACGACTTGGCGATCGAATCTCCAGAATACGTGCGTGAGCTTGTGACTCACCACGTAGGTGGCTACTTGAAGATTGCTCCAGAGCATACTGAAAAAGGCCCACTGGACCTGATGATGAAACCGGGTATGGGCACTTACGATCGTTTCAAAGAGATGTTCGAGAAGTACAGCGCTGAAGCCGGTAAGAAGCAGTATCTGATTCCTTATTTCATCTCAGCTCACCCGGGCACAGAAGATGAAGACATGCTTAACCTTGCGTTGTGGCTTAAAAAGCACAACTACGAGTGTGACCAAGTACAGAACTTCTACCCATCACCAATGTGTAATGCAACGTCGATGTACTACTCAGAGACGAACCCTCTGAAGCGTGTGAAATATAAAAAGCGTGAAGATGTGCTAGTGCCTAAAGGTGACCGTCAACGTCGTCTGCATAAAGCACTGCTTCGTTACCACGATCCAGAAAACTGGAAGATCATCCGCGAAGCGCTAATCGATATGGGTAAGAAGCACCTTATCGGTGACAAGCCGGGCTGTTTGATTCCGGAAGAAGACTTTGATGCACAAACACCGGCACAACGTCGTAAGTCTGGTCGTCATGGCTCACAACGCTTTGCAACTAAGCACAGCAAATCTCAACCGGGTTTAGGCGGCGAGAAGCCACGCAACCATTCCAAATCTGGTGGCAATAAGCCTGGTGGTAAAAAGCCGAATGGTAACGGAAACGGTAGCCAAGGCAATGCTAACCAAGGTAACGGTAAGCAAAACGGCGGCGGTAATGGCAACGCTCGTAAGCCAGCGACTGGCTTCATTAAGAAAAGTCCTGGTAGTCAATCACAAGGCAATGGCGGCGGAAACCGCAACAAAGCCGGCAATGGTCAAGGTGGCAAACCTGCTGGCAACGGAAAGAATCGCCAACGCGCGACACAACGTTAATATTGTGAGCCAATAAACTTAGTCATAATAAAATACAAAGCGCAGCTATTTAGCTGCGCTTTTTTGTGTCTTGAAGTTCCAAGTCATTAACACCAGTAAATCTATGCACGCTGCCACTGGTCAGGATAATGGATGATATTATGGAAAACCGCTTGTTCCGTCCCGATATTCTTGTATCCATGAAGTTGTTCGGCATTAAAGCGTACCGCTTGCCCCGGGCTCAATTCATACCAGCAATCGTCGAAGAACACCGCCATACGACCTGAGATACACAAGATATGCTCAATCACCCCAGTGCTGTGTGGTTCAGAAAAATGCTCATAGTTCTCTGCTAGCCCAAGCTCATATACTTCAAAGCCTAACGAGGGTTCAAAAGGAAAAACAACGCTCACCGAGAAGCCCTTATTCAGGCTTTCATCGCGCAGCTCATTAGCGTCTCGGAACAAGCTCACCAGTTCATCACTAGAGCAAGACAGAATTAAACTCGAAAATGACACGTTCAAGCCCGTCGCGATTTGCCACAACTTAGCTACAGTCGGACTAGACTCTCCACGCTCGATCTGACCGAGCATCGCTTTACTGACACCGGTCGCCTTTGCAGTAGCGTCGAGGCTCCATCCTTTCTCTTTACGAATTCGTTTTAGATTGTGGCTGACTTGCAACTCGTCTTGACCACTCAAACTCTCTTTTAGATTAAAGCTAGCGTCTACATTCATGTTCTTCGGCATGTTCTTCGGCATGTTCTCGTTCATCTACCTACTTAAGTTTGCTCGTGCCTAAAATCATCACGAACAAAATTTATACAAATAACACTTGTGCGTTATAGCGCACAAATGCTAAGTTAGTTCTATGTATGTTATAACGCACAATGAGAGTGGTTAGTATGGGTCAGATTAAGTTTTCTCACATCAGTACTGGTTTTATTGCGGTATTTATCGGTTATGCGAGTGCGGCGGCGATCATCTTCCAAGCGGCGACCAGTGCAGGAGCAAGTCAGCAACAGATCGCTTCATGGTTTTGGGCGCTCGGAATTGGTATGGGTGTATCGACAATTTTGCTTTCGTGGCGATACAAGCAACCAGTCGTGACCGCATGGTCGACGCCGGGTGCTGCGCTACTTATCACCTCATTGGACGGGCTCACCGTAGAGCAAGCTGTGGCGATCTTCCTATTTAGCTCGCTGCTGATCACTATTACGGGTCTAACAGGTATCTTTGACACGCTACTTAAACGAATCCCAACATCTATCGCCTCTGCAATGCTAGCGGGTGTGTTGTGGATGTTCGGCATCGGGATATTTACCTCTTTGTCTCAAGAGGCGATTATCATCGGCACCATGTTAGCCGCGTATATTTTTGCTAAGCCTAAGTTTGGTAATTTATTGATTCCTTTTATCTTGTTGCTTGCCGTTATTATGAGTGGCGTCGCGGGGAAGCTCGATCTGTCAGATGTGAACTTAACGCTGACTCAACCTATGTTCATCACCCCAGATTTTGATTTGGCGTCTTTATTGAGTGTAGGTATTCCGTTATTTGTGGTGACAATGGCATCACAAAACCTGCCCGGTTTCGCAGTATTGAAAGCCAATGGCTATAACCCACCAGCGTCACACATTATCACCACAACAGGTATCACGGGGTTATTACTTGCTCCTTTTGGCGGCTTTGCCTTTAACTTGGCAGCGTTGACTGGGGCAATATGTATGAGCCCAAATGCCGACCCAAATCAGAAAAGTCGTTACAAGGCAGCACTAGCGATGGGTGGTTTCTATCTGTTGGCAGGGATATTAGGCACAACCTTTGTGTCTCTGTTCTCATCAGTTCCGCAAGCCATCATTATAACCATTGCGGGATTGGCCTTATTGCCAACTCTTGCGAACTGCCTAACAACGGCACTTGCTGATGAGACGCATAGAGAGGCTGCACTCCTCACCTTCTTACTTACTGCCTCTGGGATTAATTTTGCCGGAGTCGGCAGCGCATTTTGGGGATTATGTTTAGGGTTAATTTGCTACGCGATCAAGAACTGGCAACTAAAAGCGGCTCGAACAAAGCAGGCTCAACCTACACAAGCGAACGAAGGCAAAGAGCAGAGTTAAATTTACCTTCAGAGCTATCCAAAGATTCAATAAAAAAGGCAAGTCATTAGATGACTTGCCTTTCTCTTTCTTTTTCAGCGGGTAAAGACCCAATACTGACTAAACAGATAGTTCGTCACCATGCCGACTAAAATACCCACGGCCATCGCAATAAACACAGCGCCAGTAAACGCTGGCAGCAACTCCGTCATCAGCTTAAAGCACAGTAAATTAGGCACCGCTGATATCGACGCTGAGAACATGAACTTTTGCCACTGAATCAGTTTATCAGACCAACTACCCTGCCCTTTGAACCCAAAAGTCAGGACTCGATTACCAAACCATGTTGTCGTTGCAGCCGCAATGAAAGACCCAATTCTCGCCGTCATCAAAGGCAAACCAACCATGTAATGCAGCAAGGCAAATACCGCACAATCAACAACAAACCCACCAACACCAACCACAGCGAACCGAACCATCTTGTGATGGGACTGGAGCCTTTGACAGTGTGCCTGAAGCTTGTTGTTGAACATTTGCACCCCTGAGTTAACGCTGAACATCACTTGCACTTCTAATGTGGCTCAGCGACAAATTTGGTTTGATGTTTTGGCTATGGCAACTAAACAAAGCACGCTTTATTTTCACCGTGGGTTCCAAAATACACGTTAACGCATTGTCTTTAATCTTGGTTTCTACTTCCGCTCTTTTGCCAATCAGATAGAACTTGTCGATGCCATCCAGTTGTTCGATATCAAGCAGTTTTTTCGCTTGCCCGTGGCTATAAAACTGCCCAGAGAACGGTCGTTTACCGACATAAAAACTTGGCGATGAATCGGTGATCTGTTCGAAAATAATACGGTCACTCTTCTCGTTCGCTTTACCTAGGTTTAGGTAAACCATCGCTATCATCAGCAACACAGGCAGAACTAACGCAACGCTCGAGAACCACTTCTTATCTTTTTCCACCACAAGTATAGCAACCAACAAGCCAAGAGCTGGAATACCCGGTAACACGTAAGCTGGAAGAATATTGCCCGCCATGGTGAAAAGAATCAGAGGTGAAATCAACCAGCACACAAGGAATGAAAACAGCCCGCTATTCTCAGCGTTAATTTCCGCAATTTTCTTACGTCGAGCAAACGCCAGTATCGGCAATACAATCGACCAAGGCGCAGCAGCTTGGATCCAGAATACCCAAATCATACCTCGTGTTTCGTCGTGAGCGGATCCGTAAAGATCCCCCTCCCAGCCACTCACAACA
The DNA here is from genome assembly GCF_023206395.1 of Vibrio sp. ED004. NCBI lineage: Bacteria > Pseudomonadati > Pseudomonadota > Gammaproteobacteria > Vibrionales > Vibrionaceae > Vibrio > Vibrio sp. ED004. The sequence goes on from NZ_CP066149.1 coordinate 355,858, forward strand.
AAACGCTTAAAGTGTTCGCCAACAATAAAGTAATCAATAAAGCCCGGTGTCGCCATTTCTGCCATGATGTACCAAGGCAGAGCAATCACTAACATCACACCTAAACCAGACAACAATGGGAAACGTTGCCAAAGCGCTTTAAAAGCACCGAAGAATCCATGCTGTAAGACCAACCAAGGGAATACCGCGATACCCATGATGACAATCGCTACTGGCCCTTTTGCAAGTAAACCTAGCGCTAAACCAATAAAGCCAACGTAACCCCAATTTCTATTGGTCTTCGCATTCCCTTCTCCTTTCCAACATAGGTAGAAACCCAGCATGGCAATAGTCATCGCTAAGGTTAATGCTATGTCTGTCATTACAGCACCCGCAGCAATAGAGAAAATACCGCATGTAGCCAATACAACGGCTGCGACCAAAGCACTTTGACCTGTTCGCTTCGCCATGTAAGCGGTCAGCAAGATCGTTACGACACCCGCTAACCAATGAGGTGCACGAACGGCAAATTCACTCAAGCCGAACAACTCAATACCCGCAGCACTCATCCATGTAAACAGCGGCGGCTTACCCCAGAAAGGAATGCCATAGTCGAATTGTGGTGTTAACCAGTTTCCTGTTTCCACCATCAAACGAGCCATTTCGCCATAGCGCGCTTCAGTAGTGTCCATTAATGGATAGGTTGCCAGAGATAAAAGCCTTAGAACCAATGCAAAAGCCAACAAATACCATAGGTGCGTTCGGTTCAGGCTCATGCTGACTCCTCTAATTTAAAATGTGTTTTTAATGCAGGTGTATCGACCACGGATTGGATCAGATACAAAGGACGATTCTTGGTTTCGATGAAAATACGACCTATGTATTCCCCCATTAAACCAATACTCAGAAGTTGAATGCCGCCAAGGGCAAGTTGAACGACCATCATTGATGGGTAACCCGTGATTGGCTCACCAAACATCAGGGTTTTGAACACGATGACCATCCCATACACAAAAGCCGTTAGGGCAACGAGGCCACCGACTGCCGTTGCAATTCGCAGTGGTCGGATAGAGAACGAGGTAATGCCGTCCATCGCCAAGCCAATCAACTTCAAGTAGTTCCACTTGGTCTCACCACAAAAGCGAGCGTCGCGCTTAAATTGGATCGTCGCTTGTCTGAAACCCGGCCATGAGAAAATGCCTTTCATGTAGCGATTACGTTCAGGAAGTTGATTGATATGGTCGACGACTTCACGGCTCAGCAGCCTAAAATCACCGACATTTTCAGGAACATCGATCTTCGCAGCCACGTTCATGACCTTGTAAAAGCTCGCCGCTGAAAACTTCTTAAACCAGGTTTCACCGTCACGCTGGCTGCGCTGCATGTTGACGACGTCATAGCCTTCACGCCACTTAGCAACCATTTGCGGGATAAGCTCAGGCGGATCTTGCAGATCTGCGTCTAACAGAATCACCGCTTGTCCACGACAGTGCTCAAGGCCAGCACTCATGGCTGACTCTTTACCAAAGTTACGGCTTAAACCAATCACCGAGATTGAGCTATTGATTGAAGTGAATGAACTCACTAAGTCCAAGCTGTTGTCTTTACTGCCATCGTCGACATAAACAATTTCACTCGTGATTGGTAAGCTATCGAGAACCTTAGTAAGGCGAGAATGGAACTCTTCCAACACCTCTTGTTCATCGTAAAAAGGCACAATGATAGACAAAGAAACCGCAGGGTTGATCTGCGATGTGGTTATTTTGGGGCGGCTAATATGAAGTTCAGACATAATATGTTCTTCTATTTTTTAATCTGGAGCCAATCTACCCTCCCATAAGTGAAAGTTATGTTATTGACATATTTTTCACGCTCACTCAGGATAATGTTACTGTCTATTTCTGTATGAGAATCAAAATGAAACGAGTTCTATTAGTCGAAGATAACCGTGAAATTGCAGGTGTCTTGTTTGATTATTTTGAGTGTATTGGCATGGAACTCGATTACGCGGACAACGGCGAGCTTGGCCTGCAACTCGCGTTGGATAATTCATTTGATATCATTATCTTAGATTTGATGTTGCCAAGAATGGACGGCCTAACGGTTTGTAATAAACTACGAGAACAAGGCAACGCAACACCCATTTTGATGCTGACTGCACTAGATAGCCGCGAAGATATGTTGAAAGGCTTTGAACATGGTGCCGATGACTACCTCACCAAGCCTTTTGATTTGGATATTCTAGAAGCGAGAATGAACGCATTAGTTCGTCGTTACCGCGGAAAAGTGGCCTCTTCTAAACTCCAGTTCGATGAACTCACCATCGACCAAAAGACACGTAAAGCATACCGCCAAGATAAGCTACTTGCGCTGAACCCAACCACTTACACCATACTTGAGATGCTTTGCCAAAACGCACCTGAAGTGGTTACTCGCGAAGATATCTCATACAAATTGTGGGAAGAAGACGAACCCAATAACGACGTGTTACGCAGTCACATCTATCAACTGCGTAACCAACTCGACAAACCTTTCGACACGCAAATGTTGATTACCGTACCTAAAGTTGGATTCCGTTTGGAGTCGTCGAATTGATCTTAAATGTCCTCACAAGCACCAAGACCTTAACCGGCCGCCTAGCGCTTTTCTTTGGGTTAATGGCCGTGATTGTGTCGGCATTCGTCTATGTGGTTTTTATCGCCGCACTGTATTTATCAGAAGACCGAGTTGGTGAAAGGCGTATCCTGATTGACCGCAACTACGCCGTAGGTTTATTCCAAGCTGGTGAGAGTGGCGAGTTAAGAATTGATGACCTAACCATCGCCTACAACGACCCGTCGTTCATACCTCAAGAATACAAAAAGTACGTTGAAGGCAAAGAGAGCTTTGTTGGCGAGGTTGGTGAAGAGCCAGACTCACGCATGGTGTATGTCGGAGAGTATTCTGATGAAGGTGAAACCCACCCGATCATCCTACTTTCTGAAATAGACCGCGTTGAATTTGATATTTACGAATTAGTGTATGCGACCACCTTTGTACTGACCCTACTCTCCATTCTGATTTTTAGCTTTGGGGCGCTGCTCTATCGATTGTCTAAGCGCCTAATTGAGCCTTTCAACTCCCTGTCTGAACAACTCGAATCCAATAAGCTCAATCTAAACGAAGAGTTTGGTGTGAGTGATGATGCGGCGGTTGAATTCCGTCAATTGACCGATCAACTCAATCAATATCGTCGAGAAATCAATTCGTTAGTCAAACGCGAACAAGCCTTTGCTCGCTATTCAAGTCATGAATTAAGAACACCTCTGACTGTCGCTCGCGGGGCGAATAAGCTGCTCCTTCGTAGTGAAACAACTGAGTTTCAATCTCGTCAGGTTGAACGTATTGATGAAGCCATTGTTCAAATGTCTGAAATGGTCGATGCCCTGCTTGGTCTGGTTCGCTATGAAAGAAACAGTGACGATGCACCACTACGTTTGTTTAGCCAGCAAGAGCTAGAGACTATCGCTTCTAAAAATTCGTTGCAGGCTGACGAAAAGGAAGTCGAGATAACCTTACAAGTTCAATCAGAGCCCACCATTCAAGCCACCAGCACGATCATGAATATGTTGGTCGGAAACTTGTTGAGAAATGCGATTGCAGCAACCAATAGCGGTACAGTAACAATCTCCCTTTCCCAAGACAGTCTTGTTATTGAAGACCAAGGCGAAGGCCTGCAGGAACAATACAACCCGAATGGTCACGGGCTAGGATTATTGATTGTCGATGACTTGTGTCAGCGTTTTGATTGGGACTTTGAATTGTTCAATCGCAGCTGTGGTGGATGTACCGCCAAGATAACCTTTCAAGGCGATTCATCCGCGTTAATATCGAACGAAAACTTGATTTAGACGGTTTACAGCCGTCTCTGGCTACTAGATACTCGTCCGTCCGATTTGATTTAAAAATGCTGGCTCTTTAGTCAGCATTTTGTTTAAGTGCGATGAAACTAAATAATAGCCCTGTAACTCAGCATCAATTTAACGACCACACCTTTTTCTTAAAGCGTGACGATCAGCTTCACTCCCATTTTTGCGGTAACAAAGCCCGCAAGTTCATGAAGCTGCTGGAAGACGAGCATCCAGAAGCCACAACCTTGATCAGCTATGGTTCTGCGCAGGCTAACTCTCTGTTCTCACTCGCAGCACTCGCAAAGATCAAAGGTTGGACGCTTGAGTTCTACGTCGATCACCTTCCCCAGTGGTTACGAGAACGCCCACTCGGTAATTACCGTGGTGCTATTGACCTTGGCGCTAAGGTGATTTCAGTCAAAGAAACAGGCTCTGAACTTCATCCAAAAGCGTATATTGAGCAAGTCAGACAGCCTGACTCCAACTGTATCGTATTACCAGAGGGTGGACGCTCTCAGCTTGCTGAGTATGGTGTTAAGCAACTGGCAATGGAGATACTGAGCTGGACTCGCTTCGAAAACCAACACGATTTTGTGGTCGCACTGCCCGCAGGGACAGGCAGCACTGCTCTCTATCTTCATAAGCATTTAAAGCTGCACAACATCCCAGTGTTAACCTGTGCTTGTGTCGGTGGCAGCGACTATTTAACGCAGCAATTTAATGAGCTAGGTGAAACTGATCACCCACAGGTCTTATCCCTCGAAACCAAACACCACTTTGGAAAATTGTATCAACAGGATTATCAAACTTGGTTGGATCTACAAGAGCAAACCGACATCGAGTTTGACCTGCTTTACGATCCATTGATGTGGCAATGCTTAGAACAATGGCAAGAAAATAACCCAACCAAAACCATTATCTACATTCACCAAGGTGGCATCTTAGGTAACGAATCGATGTTGCCACGCTACCAGCGAAAATATCCAGATATGTGCCGTAGTACGACCAACGCTTCTTGGTAATTGTATCCCGTCAAGCAGCCATCACACTTCATCGTGATGGTTGTTTTAGCATTTCACTTTCATATTTCACTTCTACCCTTCACTTCAAATTAAAAACAGAAATCTGGCGAGAATCATCGTGTTATCTATACTTTCGATTGGAACGTCATTGTCATCTAAAGGAATAACGCATGCGAAAACTCACTACACTCGGCCTGTTTTCAGTTTTACTACCCTTTTCAGTAATTTCTGGAGAAAACGTCACTTACCAAGTCGACGGTATGGACTACGAAGGTTATTGGAGTGAAGCCAGCGACCAAGCGCCTTTGGTGCTGCTAATTCACGATTGGGATGGCTTAACTGATTACGAAAAGAAGCGTTCTGAGATGCTCAACGAACTCGGTTACAACGTGTTCGCCATCGACCTATTTGGTAAAGGCATCCGCCCAACCGAAGTCAAAGACAAAAAACAACACACAGGCTAACTGTACAAAGACCGAGAGAAAATGCGTGCGCTACTCAACGCTGGAGCCACGGAAGCGAAAAGACTTGGTGGCAACTTAGATAACAACGTAATGATGGGATACTGTTTCGGCGGAGCCGCTGTATTGGAAGCCGCTCGTGCAGGCATTCCTTCGAAGGCTTACGTCACCTTCCATGGCGGTTTATCAACACCAAAAGGCCAAGACTACTCTCAGACTAAGGCTCCAATTGTCGTGTTCCACGGTACGGCTGATGCCATGATTTCAATGCAAGATTTTGGCAACCTTGCCGCTGAACTTGAAACGACCAAGGTTCCACATGAAATGATCACCTACAGTGGCGCTCCACATGCGTTTACCGTGTTCGGCTCCAATAATTACCAAAATGAAGCAGACCAAAAATCGTGGGAACGATTCACGCATGTGTTAGAAACCACCACCCGATAAAGCGCAACACTCAAACCGAATCAGCCCATGCTTAATAAACATGGGCTGATTCGTATGACAAAGTATTTTAATGGACTACATGTAACGATGGATACTCAAGTCGTCTGCTTTTATATCGCAATCAGAACCACTGACCACACTCGCTAGTAGCTTTCCTGAACCACATGCCATCGTCCAACCCAATGTTCCATGCCCAGTATTGGTAAATAGATTCTTAATTGGCGTCTTCCCGATGATAGGTGTGCCATCTGGCGTCATCGGCCTTAACCCTGTCCAGTATTCTGCTTTTGAGAAGTCTCCCGCCTGTGGGAAAAGATCTTTAATCACCATATCAATCGTAGCTTTGCGTTTTTCTGGAATCAGGTAATTGAAACCAGCAAGCTCTGCCGTCCCAGCAATACGAATACGATCATCAAAACGAGTCATCGCCACCTTATAGGTTTCATCCATAACCGTTGACGTCGGTGACTTATCCGCACTCACGATCGGCAGTGTCAGAGAATAACCCTTCACGGGATATACAGGAATCGATAAATCCACTTGCTTGAGCAGTTCACGAGAATAGCTTCCCGAAGCCACCACATAAGCGTCCGCTTTGAATTCACCTTGGGTTGTCGTAATGCTCTTTATGGTTTGGTTCTGATGATTCAAACTCACCACTTCAGTATCAAATACAAACTGGACGCCAAGCGCCTTTGCTTTCTCAGTTAAGGCTAAACAGAACTGGTAGCAATCGCCCGTTTCATCATGAGGTAAGTATAAACCGCCCACCAGCTTGTCTTTCACGTCCGCTAAGCCCGGCTCCACCGACAGACACTGATCAACACCAAACAGCGCGTGTTCGATTCCACTCTCTTTAAGTAGCTTCATATCCTGCTGAATAGCGTCCAGTTGCTTCTCGCTTCTGAAGACTTGTAAGGTCCCTTTCTGCCTACCTTCATAAGCCAAATCTTCAGTGGTTCTTAGGTGAGTGAGACAGTCTCGGCTGTAGTTTGCCACTCTTAACATACGTGACTTATTCACCGCGTATTTAGCTTCGTTACAGTTGGCGAGCATCTTGGTCGCCCAAGAAACTAATTCAGGGGAAAGTGACGGCTGTACCTTTAAGGGAGCATGTTCTTGAGTGAGCCACTTCATCGCTTTCAACGGAATACCTGGGGCAGCCCACGGTGAAGAATAACCGTAAGAAATTTGCCCGGCATTCGCAAAACTGGTCTCTTTACCACTGCTATCTTGGCGGTCGATAACCGTCACCGAATGACCCTCTTTCGCCAAATACCAAGCACTGGTCAATCCAATCACACCGCTGCCAATTACGATTACTTCCATTCTCTTCCCCTAATATCCGACACAGTAAAATGTGTCGAACACTGCTGTCGGTTTCAAACTACCTTCGTTAATAATTTGTAACTTATTCGGCACGCGTTGACTTAACAATGCATGCAGTGTTGATAAAAAGTCAATTCACAGGAAAATCGGGAGGATGAATTTTGGAAGTGTGATGTTGAGGCGCTTATAGAGCTTTAAGGAATAGGCTTATTGCTAAGAGAGAGCCCTCTACGAGGATAGGAATACTTAAGCTATGCTGAATGAAGTTAGGCGATGTGATTATCTACACCAACCCACTTCAACTTAAATATTGTGGGCGTCGTGACTTAAGAAAGCTGCGTTTTCGAGCAGGAAATCTAAAAAGGTTTCGGCTTGCAGAGTCAGGGCTCGCCCTTTGAGAGATTGAACTTTTACAGTCGCTTTCGAGAACATGTCTAACTCAGTCGCAACCACTTCTATTTGTCCGGACTTTATCTCATCAAGCACCGTCAGTTTGGGCATAAAAGTCACGCCTAGCCCTGCCGAAACAAAGTTTGTGAGTGCGGTTACCGAGTTGGTTTGAAGTTTTGGCTGCAAGGTAAGATGAGAGTTTTGCTCAGCCTGCTTTACTAACCTCCCCATACCAGTCGAGTTATCAATCAAGGCAAGAGAAGCATCTTTAATATCTTGCAGTGTCACTGGTGTTTCTTGCATCGTCAGCACGTGCCCTTTCGGCGCGATAAGCTCTAGAGGATGGCTACGTTCGACGTGTGAATGCAATTTTGGGTGCGGTGCAGACGCATAGGTAATCGCGAAGTCGATCTGTTGATCTTCCAACATTTTTACGGCATCCAATGCACCCGCAATTTCAATCGATAAATTAATATCAGGGTATCGAGCCATGAAGGTTTGCATCGGTTTAGAGACCAAGTTAGTGATAAACCCTTCCCCAATCGCGATGCTAACGTTACCGCCCTTGAGGTTTTTCAACTTGGTTAAACGAGCTAATACCGCCGTTTCACTGCGAACGATGGAACGGTAGTAGTTCAACAATTCGTTGCCCGCCTCAGTCAGCAGTGATTGACGGTTGTTGCGTTCCCATACTTTGATTTCCGCCTGTGCTTCGAGCTGTGTCAGCATTCGGCTCATTGCCGCAGGGTCAACATTCATCATCTTAGATGCCTTTCGAAGCGACCCATATTTTGATAACGCATTCAGATACTCAAGCGCACGGAGATTAAAGTGATGCATGCAACTTCCTTGTGATTCGACTGGCACAAGGCAAGCGTCTCATAGTTTTAGCAAGACATGTATCCCAATATATTCATACCATGTTTCCACCTCCTAACTTGTGCGTTAAATCACTTAAAAGCCGAAGGAATTGAGTCCTTTGACTTGATCTTAATGAAGCAAATAACGCCACTTTAATTTCTTTTTTATAACGACTTGTGAAAACTCCCAAATGGTATTCTGTTAATACATAATTCAAATAAGGGAATACCGTGAATACAATTAAATTTTTGTTGGTTATATCTGGAGCTGTGACAATTACTGCATGTGGTGGTAGTGAAAGCTCGTCATTAGATAGTCCCCATCAAGCCATAACCATGTCAGGAAAAGCAATCGATGGGTATATTCAGGGTGCAACCGCCTTTCTAGACATTAATGCCAACGGCATCCTTGATACAGGTGAACCATTCGACACCACAGATGAGCAAGGGCAATACGATTTCAGCCTTTCCAGTGAACAAGCGGAGTGCCAGCAGTATGCCGCTACTGTGATCGATGTGCCTATTGGTGCAATTGACAGTGACTACCCAGATAACCCTATCACCGAACCCTATCAACTTACCTACCCACCTTCTATAGCTACCACGAGCGATAGCTATATTCTGGCCGTTACTCCTCTCTCGACCATTGTGTGGGTTGGAATTCAGCGTGATTTAACTGCCGAAGATAAGTCACCAACTTGCAGCGTATTACTTCAAAATGAGGAACTACGTGGTGACATAATTAACCGCGTCAAAGACCAAGAGTTACGGGTTGCGTACCGCTACAACATTACTGTAGATGAGCTTTACAGTGATTATGTTGAGACTGAGAATGAAGAGTTACATTTGCTCGCGCAAAATCTAGTGCCTGGCCTTCAAAAAAGCTATGACGAAACAAGTGATATTTCAAAAGAAGGCTACGACTATGCATACGTTGAGTATTTCCTTGCAAGCCCTGATTGGCCAACGGATGCTTACGAGAGTTCAGAAGCAACAACGTGGTACCGCCTCGAGTTTATTCAATCTGAAGAAGGAAACTGGGAAGAAACGACATGGCTGTATTCGTATGATCTAGAAGAACAACTAGGTCTCGTAGATTATAAAGAAGCCGCAGAGCAGAAGGTGGAGGGCTTAATCAAAACCAACTTCCTAGCGATGTCACGCAACATGTTCTCAGCTCCAGAACAAGGTATTCAGAAGTGGGAACCTAGTAACGAAAACTTTTACTGCAGCATCGCAAATCAGGCTTTACAAGCAAAAGGTGACGCGCGCGGATATTCAGTTGCTGCATTCATATACAATACGACAAGCATTGAAGATTGTCGTGAGCAAGTCCAAAACAGAGCTAACGAACTTAATGAAAGTGTTATTGCCAAGACCATAAACAACGAAGAAAATACGATGCAGGAGTCAATTTACCGAAGCGAACAAGGTACGGTGTTGCACCCTACCTTATTTGCAGGAAAAATTGATTCTGACAGTCTCGATACACTGACCTACTACAGCTCTGATTTTGATACAAACGACCTAAATAGTGCCTTCGAAGTTTGGAAATCTCACCAAGATTACAGCACTTATGGTGACATCGTTCAGACAAGTATGTTTCGAAGCTTCAATAAAACCTCATTAGACCTAAATTTAACCTCACCGACCAAAGTAACCAAGCATTATGCGGATGGAACGAACTCGTCATACTGCCATGTTAATAATGTTGTAGTAGATGATTGCGAACAAAGCTACGAGAACTAGTATTTAATAACTTTATTGCTAGTTATTTCAAGCCTAAAGAGGAGTCGCCACTCCTCTTAATTTAATCCTTAACCTTACAAACTTCATCTACCCACTAGAAAAAGTGAAGCTACTTATTTTAAAGTAAGTAGCTTATCGACAAACTCTGAGAAACCGTACCCGCCGGGCTTGCTCATCACCACTGATGGGTGATGCTCTAGTCGTTCCCAGTAATGCTGAATATTGGCTACACCAACACTGTTCGGCAATATTTCAAACATATATTGGTCGTTCATCGAGTCACCTACATAGCAACTACGTTCGACTATCTCTCGATCAGATAACCCCTTCTCTTTGAGAAAAGCGGTCGATGTCGCTTTCTTCGAGTGCTCACCATACCAAGCATTGATGTGAATAGAGCTTGCTGTGGCATGAGCGCCTAACGCATGAATCTTAGAGACAATCTCTTCAATAATCGCATCATCGACTTTTGGACGGTTTTGGCCGATGTCGATTGCGACCTCACACAAACGGTAAGACTGATCCAGCGTTAAACTGAGCTCTGGGTAATCGCTCAAAATAGCTAATACTTGTTCTTTCAACTTACTCTGATTGGCACTGACTTCTGGCAAAGGGGTATCAGAACGCAATGTCAGATAACCGTTTTTCTTTTCCATAATGAACGCGCCATTCTCACCGAGAACCGCATCGACTGGCCAAAGCTGAGCAATATGATCACACCAACCGGCACAAGCACCCGTTACCGCAACCACTTTCTTGCCCGAATCACGTAACTTGCTTAACGCGATCAAGGTTTCAGGCGGCAATTGACCTTGCCACGTTAAGGTGTCATCCACATCGGTTAACACCCAATCTATCTTTTTCCAATTTTGGTTCAATTCATTCGATACCGAATTCATTTCTACACCTCTAAATAATCAATCACTAAACAGTGTTAAAGCAAATTCGGCAAAAACATCACCAAGCTTTCAGAGAAAGTCAGCAACATCAGAACCGTGAGTAGTGCTAGCAACAACGGAGCCACTTCTTTCACGAAGTCGACCATACGAACTTTTAAAATCGAGCAAACCGTAAACATCATCGAGCCAAATGGCGGAGTTACACCACCAATCATGATATTCACAATAACGATAATGCCGAAGTGAACCGGGTTAACGCCTAAGTTAAGCACAGCAGGCAGCAGCAATGGCGTGAGTATGATCATTGCAGCGCCGCCTTCGATGAACATGCCAACCACTAACAGCAACACGTTGATCAACAACAGCAAGACGAGCTTGTTGTCGGTAAGTTCAATCAAAGCAGACGCAACATTGTGTGGGATCTGCTCTAGCGTCATGTAGTAACCAAACACCATGGCACCGATAATGATGAACATAACGCTACTGGTGCCCTGCACCGTTTCGCGCATGATGAGCGGGATGTGTTTCAAACCCAGTTGACGATAAACGAAGATGCCAATAATCGCGCAAAGCAATACAGCGATAGCGCCCGCTTCAGTAGGCGTGAACAAACCAAAACGCATGCCTAAAATAATGCCGAATGGGATCAACAGTGCCGGAATCGCTTTCAAGAAGTAGTGAAAACGCTCTTTGGCAGAAGCTGGCTCAGAACGAGAAGGTTTGTAACGACGCTTACGCGCAATGAACGCGATCGTCACCATCAGCGACAGCGCCATCAAAAATGCCGGAACGTAACCCGCAATAAACATTTGATGGACTGACACGTTCGCTAATAAAGCAAAGATGATTAAGTTGATACCCGGCGGGATCACGGGGCTGATACTTGATGACGCAGCTGTTACAGCGGCCGTGAATGGCAAGTCATAACCACGCTTGGTCATTTCAGGGGCAAGAATCTTAGATTGCATCGCTGCATCCGCATTTGCAGAACCAGAAATACCGCCCATCAGAGTACTCAACGCTACATTTACTTGAGCAAGACCACCGGTTTTATGACCAATCATCGAGTCGGCAAAGGCGAGTAAACTCTTACTGATTCCCGCATAGTTCATCACCGAACCCACCATGATAAAGAACGGAATGGCCAGCAGCGGAAAAGACTCGGCAGAGCTAATAAAGCGCTGCATTACCAAGCTCACCGGAATAGAGTCATTGATAAAAAGAAAGTAAACCATCGCCGATGCGATCAGAGAAAATGCGATGGGTATGTTCAATAAAAACAGAACGAACAGAATAAGGATCGGAAGATAGCTTTCCATAAATCGTACCTACTTAGAAGAGCGCTTTAGAGATGCGACATCGCACGCGATGAATCGAACGGTGTGAATCGCCATCAATGAGAAACAAAGCAACAGCACGCCATTGATAACAAAATATGACACGCCCATTACTGGCGTTACCTTGTTAGATAGCATGAGATATTGATAACTCAGAACCGCCATCAAGAGGTTCAGAGCCAGTAGGAAAACGGAAACACATAACCTAAATGGGATTTTTGCTTTTTCTGGCAACATGGCGACCACCACGTCCACACCCATGTGAAGCTTGTGTTTGTAACAGGAGCTAATCCCTAAGTAGACAGCCCAAATGAAGCAAATAACCGACAGCTCTTCGCTCCACGGGACAACAAAGCCAAATCCATAACGCAAGACGACGTTAACGATAACAACCAAAACGGTGATCGAAATAGCGATAGAAGCGAGGATTTCTTCAATATTTTTCAATAAAAACAAAAGACTTCTCCAACGAAATACCTAATACGACGTGGGTATTTCAGGAATAAAACGGCCTAAAGATATTTAGGCCGTAATCATTAACTAATTAATTGACGTATGCAGGACTACTGTGCCGCTCGAATCGTTTCCAACTCTTTCATGATCGTCGCGTGTATGCCTTCGCTCCAAGTTGGGAACTGGTTGTATACATCCGCAGTCAGTTGGTTGAACTCATCAGAATTCACTTCATTGAAGGTAACGCCTAGTTCTTCAAGTTTCTGAGTGTATTCAACATCCAACTTAACTAGCTCAGCAGTGTTAGATTCAGCACCCGCTTCTAACTCTTCATTGATGATCTGTTGTTGCTCTGGCGTAAATTTGTCCCAAAGCGTTGGTGAAATGTAGATGCCAACAGTACCTAGGAAGTGCTTAGTCAAAGACATGTTCTTTGCTACTTCGTAGATTTTGGTTGAGTACATTGTCAGGATAGAACCTTCAAGACCGTCAACAACACCTTGTTGAACGCCTGCATAGGTTTCAGGGAATGGCAGCGAAGCTGGTGCTGCGCCCATTGCTGAAAGCGTGCTAATGAACAGCTGACTTTGTGGAACACGAATACGCATGCCTTTCATGTCTTCAGAGTTCACAATCTCTTTATTGGTGATCATATGACGGAAACCAAACATGTAGTCAGCATTCAATACTTTGATGCCTTTTTCTTCGGCTTTAGCTTTTAGGCCAGCGACAAATTCAGTGTCCATCATCGCTAAGTATTCATCGTAAGTGTTGTACAACATTGGACCTGCCAGTGCTGCAAAATCAGGTACGTAATCACCTAGGTAAGTCAAATCTTCTACAGCAATCCAGTTTGCACCGTTAACCACTTGTTCCAAGTTATTTTTGTAAACAGGTAATTGACCGCCTGGGAAAACTTTAATGTTTACCGAACCATCGGTTCTTTCTCTAATTTTGTCGGTCGCTTTGATAAGTTCTTGTGTTAACAACTCATTTTGAGTGAACACAAGGCTCATGTTGATATTGATTGGCTCATCTTTAGCTTCAGAACCAGCCTTGTCAGCTTCACCACAACCAACAAGCAGCGTTGCCGCCATAATTACTGTACCTAATAGCTTTTTCATTTTTTATCACCTTTTCGTGGCTATCGTTTTCTAAATATAGAGGGTGTTATTAAGTTTTCGTAGAGTATGTAAGTGAATTATTACATTCATATGAACATTAATCTTACCGATTTGAACATTGTGAGTATAAGGTCTCACTATTGTATAAACTCTGTACAACACCTTTAAGCTAGCTCTCATTTAAAATAAGTAGATATGGCGGATAGATAATAAATCTGTAATAAAGTAGAGCTACTGTTTCCTGAATTTTCAAATGAACATCGAGATTGAATTATGATCACAGGCCACCGCGGTGCCGCTTCTTTAGCACCAGAAAATACGTTAGTGAGTATTGAGCAAGCAGCGAAAGCTGGCGCTAAATGGATTGAAATTGATACCCAGTTAAGCGCTGATGGCACCCCAATGGTTTTTCATGATAAGACGGTAAATCGTTGCACTAACGGAACGGGCAATATTGCAGACTTAGATTTATCCGCTCTCAAAACGTTAGATGCTGGCAGTTGGTTTGGTAGTGAGTTCGCAGGGACAACGATTCCGACCTTGAATGAAGCGCTCGACAAGTGCCTAGAGCTCGATGTGACTTTGAACCTTGAGATCAAAATTTATGACGATAAGGCTATCCAACCTTTAGTTGAGAAAGTCGCTGCACTGATTGAACAAAAGCAGTTCCCTATTGAAAAGCTACTCATCTCAAGCTTCAAAAAAGAGGCACTAAGCCTTTGCCAACAGATGATGCCAGAAGTTAAAAGAGGCTTTATCTGCGAGGTTTGGAATGATTTCAGCCTAGAGTCACTTAAATCACTCGACCTTTACAGCATTCATATTGACCACCGAATTCTTGACGAGAAAACGGCGAAAGCGATCAAAGCTTCTGGCGCAGTTCTTAAAATATGGACACTGAACGATCCTCAATTGGCGGCTAAATATTTCAACCTTGGTGTCGATAACATCATCACCGACGTACCAAACCAATTTTAGTGAGCTTCTATGGAACTGAACCATCGTCAGAAAGAAATACTCGCAACGCTTAAGGCTAATCAAGACATACAGATCGACCATTTAGCCGAGTTATTTTCTGTCACCACTCAAACCATTCGTCGTGACGTAAACCACCTGTGTGAACAAGGCCTTGCGCGAAGAGTACACGGAGGCGTGAGCTTACCCACTACGCTCACTAATACTAGCTACAGATTCCGTGCTGGCGTTGAGTCTGAAACCAAAGACAGTATTGCGATGGCGGTTGCCGATGCGATACCTGAAGGTTCAACGGTTATGATGGGGATTGGTACCACCGTCACTCGCATCGCTCAGTATTTGTTGGCTAAGCCAGCGTTACGAGTGATCACCAATAACCTTCAAGTAGCCCGTATCCTTGAAGCTAATGAGCAAATTGAAGTGTATTTAGCCGGCGGTTTGTTCAGGCGAGAACACCAAGACATGGTGGGAAGTAGCGTGGTCCACTTCTTTTCCGACTTTGAAGCTGACATCGGTATTTGTGGCTGTGGCTCAGTAACAGACAGCCATTTCGCGATGGAACATGAGCAAGTTGAAGCCGACCTATCCAAGTCGATAATTAACAATAGCCGTGAAAGTTGGCTTGTCGCAGATGCCAGTAAATGGGGGCGCTTTGCCGCTCTCAAAGTCGCTCCGCTGGATGACTTTGACCGTATCTACACCAATAACAGCCAATTGCCTTCGGATCTGAGCATTCACCTTGTAGAAGATGACGTTAAGCCTTAAAGACAAAAAAGCCTAGCATCACAGCTAGGCTTTTAAGTTTAAGAAAACAGCTTTTGATTAGTGTTACATCCCAACAAAAAAGCTAATCACCAACGCGTTAATCAGATCGACAAAGAAACCACACACTAATGGCACCACGATAAATGCTTGTGGACTTGCACCATAGCGATGTGTAACCGCAGTCATATTTACGATCGCAGTAGCAGTTGAGCCTAGGGTGATACCACCGAAGCCAGAACACATCACCACTGAGTCATAGTTTCTTCCCATCAAGTAATAAACGACAAAGATGGTAAACAGCAGTGAAAGTAGAATCTGGATACTCATGACCACTGAGATGTAGCCAAACAGGCCGTCAAGATCCCAGATACGTAGTCCCATCAATGCCATGGTCAAGAACATGCCCAAGCAGATGTCAGAGATCATTGCTAAGCCTTTACGACCTTGTTCGATTTTCTCTTGTGTGCGACGTTTCTTGAACAATGCACGTCCAACGTTACCGATTAGGATACCTGCGATTAAACAGCTAACGAATAGTGGCAGTTTTAGGCCCATAGAGTCGATAACTTCACTCAAACTGTAACCCAGCATAAGTGTTAAGTTAAGAATCAACCAAGCCCACAGAACACCGTAGTGGCTAAGCTCTGTTTTGGTTTCACTCTCTTGGTATGCACCAACCGTCACCTCTTCTTCATTAGATGGGCTGACCTTGTGTTTATTGAGCAGGTAATTGGCAATCGGGCCACCAATAACACACGCCGCAATCAGACCAACTGTATTTGAAGCCACACCCAGTTCTAGCGCGTTAGCAATACCAAACTCTTCCACGAACATCGGTGCCCACGCCAACGTAGTACCAACGCCGCCAATCAAACTCACTGAACCCGAGAGCAAACCTGCTTTCGCATCCATTCCAAAGCCTGACGCGACAGCCATACCAACCACGTTTTGCAACACGATAAAAACAGCAGCAAGACATAACAAGATGAACAGCGGTCGCCCACCTTTTATCAGCGTTTTAATGTCCGCTTGAAGTCCGATGCCAGCAAAAAAGTAAAGAAGCAAAAAGTCTCTGACATCTAGGCTAAAAGTAATCTGAATTTCAAACAGATAGTAAAGCGCTGCTACGGTTGCAGCACAAACGAAGCCGCCAATAACCGGCTCTGGTAGTGAGTACTTCCTTAATACTTCCGATCGCTCGATCAGACCTTTACCGATAAACAGTAAAGAGATCGCGATCGTAAAGGAGAGCATTGGAGAAACGAGGGTTTCTGTCATGAGATAATAAATTCCTAGTGGTGAGATTATTCATAATGTTGCTTACCCTTAATAATCAAGATCTAGGCCAAAAAATCAAGCATTTATCGGTGACAAAAGCGGCTAATATGGATCAATTTACGTCAGTATAAATAGAGGAAATAACTACTAAGAAATGATTAAAGAAAGTCATATTAAGGAAGTATGAAGGTAGTGCGGAATATAGGAGCTCTAAAACGAGAAAACCCCAGCATTTCTGCTAGGGTTTTGAATAGTGGTGGAAGGATGGGGATTTGAACCCCAGATACGCTATAAACGTATACTCGCTTTCCAGGCGAGCGCCTTAAGCCACTCAGCCATCCTTCCACAAATTGTGTGTTAAGCTTATCACTCAACGAGGCGCTACTTTATTGATTCTGCTTGCTTTGGTCAAGGGGCATTCTCAAAAAAAGTGCCTTTTTCAGCTTGTTCGATTACAAATTAACTCATTAGATCAAAAACAAACCAAATTTTATTCTATCGCTACACTTACGCTTGTTGCTTTTCTTAAGCTTGTTGATAGTAGCCTGGAACTCTAAACCATTTGCGGCACATATCTAAGAAGTAACCGTAAAGTACGCCCATACCACATGAGATAACTGCATTACTGGTTACCGCGGTCACGATCTGATCGCTTGAAGCGCCCACCGCCAACAAAATACCCGCATACACAGGTGATTGGAATAACACGTAAGCCATAAGATCAGACAAGTTCTTCATCAACGAAATTTGTGAAAGTTTTGCACCATTGCGCAAGAACCAATCACGAAAGACACCATAAGGCCATGCGATAGCAATGTTTACCGGAATAGATAACGTTCGTGAAGCAAGAGATTGCTCAAACGTCATTCCAGAGATAAACACTTCTACGATCATGCCAGAGATAAAACAGAAAACTACCATAGCAAATGTATCCGCCGCTGCGTTACGGATACAAAATGAACCACGAGACTTCATTGATGCCAAACCTAAAATATATCACTACCTATTTAGTGATTTAGTAACATATAAACAAGGTGTTTCCACACCCTACCAGATAATGTCGCTATTAAATCACAAGATAGGTAGTCATACATTCCAAATTCAAAATCAAGTTGTAAATTAACAACCAAAAACCACTTGAAAAGCAGTCACTTCCACCAAGAAATCACATCAAGGTCAAATAATGGACAATTCGTTGTTTACTTTCTGTAATTAAACAACAACTAGGCCATGGGCAGGTTGACAGTAATGATATTAATAACATCTTGAGTAGGAGGAGCGCCCTGAGAAACCTGCTCTAAAGCCTTATCCACTTGGTAGGTTAGTTCAGCATTGTTCATAGGTCTGACATGAACACGCAAGCTCTCTAATGCAAATTGAATCAACTCGAGATTGTTGTCTTCAAGTGCCACGTAAAGTGTCACCAACAACTCTTCAGTATTGTCTTTGTTTCGTAGGTCAGGTTTAGGCAGCGAGCGACTTTGACTCTTTTGCCCATTAAGGTGTGTTTTTTGAGTATTAGCGTTATTGCTTTCTAGCTCATAGGTTTCTGTTCCATGACTTGCTCTTTCATGATTAGCTTGATCATAGCTATAGTCGGCACTATCACTCTGTTCATCATTACTATCTTCCTCGTGGAACTGGTAGAGCTTGTTCGAATATCGGAATAAAGCGTCGTCGAGCTCTCGCTCATCGATAGGTTTTGCAATGATGTAGTCGACACCCGCACCGAGCATACGCTCGCGAGTCTCTTTAAATACATCTGCAGTACAACCAAATATTAAGACGGATGAAACATCGCCAATTAAAGCACGAATCGCAGTTGTTGATTCCACACCGTCCATCACTGGCATGTGGTTATCCATCAACACCAAATCAAAATGCTCAGCAACGACGGCTTGTATGGCAAGCTCACCGTTTTCGACGCTCTTACACGTGAACCCTTTGCTGCTCATGAAGGTTTCGATGATGACGGTATTGGTTCGGTTATCCTCAACAATCAGCACTTTCAAACCGGAGTAATCTAATTTCTTGTGTGGCAAGCTCTCTATCTCACCAGGCTGACATGGTTGGATCTTCAATCGAACATCAAAGCTCGTGCCTATGCCCTCTTCGCTGGTGACCGTAATGCTGCCATCCATGAGCTGGGCAATCTTCTTCACAATAGCTAAGCCAAGGCCAGTACCTCCAAAACGTCTTGTAGTCGACGATTCTGCCTGTTCGAAAGGTTTGAAAATACGTTTTTGAGCTTCTTTAGAAATACCGATACCAGTGTCACGAACTCGAATACTCAGATAGGTGTCACTGCCCTCGACGATTTCTTTAAAGTACACCTCAACAAAGCCTCTAGAAGTGAACTTCACAGCGTTATTCAATAGATTAAACAAGATTTGACGCAAGCGTGCTTTATCCGAGAAGTACCAACGACCTGAAGGCACTTCAGAGTACACTTTGAATTGGAGGCCTTTTTCAGAAGATAAGGTGTAGTAGACACTGTTAATACTGCCGATGATCGAATCCAGAGGGAATCGAGTTTCATCGAGATCCAACCTGCCCTGCTCGATCTTCGAGAAATCCAAGATCTCATTGAGCAGTGTCATCATATGATCGCCTGACTCATACAAACTCTTCAGGTGCTTCTCTTGTTCCGAATTTAAAGGCGTTTTCAATAGGATCTGAGCGGTACCCAATACGCCATTCATCGGCGTTCGGATCTCATGTGACAGGGTCGCGAGGAAAGCCGTTTTAGCATTGGTTGATGCCTGAGCTTTAACCTTTTCCGCCTCGAGGTAGATGGTCTTCTCGTTGAAGGTTTTAATCAAGTGACCAATTTCATCGTCACTTGAATATTCAACATCGATGATCTCTCCCGCTTTAGAACCGCCGACCTTAGCGGCAATGTTGGTAATTGGGCTAATCAAGTAGCGGTTTAGCAAGTAATAACCTGCCATGACACACAGTAGTAACAGCGGAACAATACCGCCCTCAACACTCATGACCTGACGAAACACTTCATCTGCTACACGTGATTTTGAGTTAACCACATCCACTTGCCAGCCAAACTCACCAAATTGATTGCTACTGATGTAGATCCCTTCAACCAGATTGAAGTTATGCGAAACCAAGACCTGGTTGAGTTTATCTCTGAGGGTGATACCAAGGTTGTACTCTTCTGCGTGATTTTTAATGAAACCCAACAACTCTTCGAGCGAGAGATCCACCGTCGCAATACCGGCAAAGGTGCCGTCGTAGTAATAAGGTGACGATGCCGTAATCATTCGAACATGAGTATAGGGATCGATATAGACATCACTCCAAGAGATGGTTCCCTGCGGCTTGTCTACAACCGAGGTATACCAATACTCTTCGTGATAAGGGGCGTTTTTAGGATTGTTGTAAGAGAACAGCTGGTCAATCGTACCATCGTCAGCTTTGTTGAAAAAATAACTGTTTAAGAGCTTGTCGGAATCCAGCGCATAAGGTTCTGGCCAAATACCAGCACTAACAATTGTGTCATCGCTCGCGGCTAACATCGACTTAAATAGCGGGATGACATCTTCACCTTTACGATGTGCCTGAGCAAAACCAACTAAACTATCAACAAAGCCTTGAGAGCTGCTGAGTGGCTCTGTAATCAATGCGGATAACAGTTGTGTACGCAAGTCGAGGTTTTGTTGTAATTTGGCGCGCACAGGGGATTCTACGACGTAATACGTCACACTACCGACAATGGCAATAAACATAGCAAGGTACAGCCCAAGCGCTACCATGCTTTTTTTCTTAAGAGACGACCGTATCTGCATAATTCTTTTATTGTTTTCTTTTCTGTTAAAACTAGTGTTTATCATCCATGACATCAAGGCTTTTTAGATTGAAGCTTGATTGGCACAAGTTCATTGGTACTATAAGCGCAAATATGTTCCCTTTTACGGTACCTCACTTTGACTTTACAAGATATTCTTGCGCTTCCAGAGTTGGAAGGAAAGCTAATCACAGAACACAAAACCATCGGATTTGTCACTGCAATGGCAGCGGCACCTAATGTGTTAACCCCGCATGAGTGGCTACCGTTCCTTTGGGGTGGTGAAGAAGTCGCTCCTTTTACTGATGGTGAGCAACTTGAAAGCTACATTGAAGTTATCATCGCGCTTTGGAATAAAACACGCCCAGAGCTGATTGAAGGCACTTGGGTTTGGCCTGAAGCTTGTCAGTTGGATGATGAAGAAGTCGTTAACACAGCGGCGCGCGATTTTTGTGAAGGCTTGCTTCAAGGCTGGCAGGTTGCCCGTGATGATTGGGAAACACTGATGCCTGAAGACAGCGAAGACAATGCGCTGGTTGGTGGCGTACTGCTTTCACTGAGCATGCTTTACGATCCAGAAACTTCAATCGCAACGCTTGCTGAGCAAGGCATTGAAGGTCTAGAGCAGTTCGAAGAGATCTTTAACGCGGTTCCTGTGATGCTTTGCGGTCTAACGCAGCGTGGCATCGCATTGGCAGAAGCTCAATAATCTAGATATTATCAATCAGATCTGCAAAAGAATTAAGCTCACTGCTTAACTCGAATAAACGATAACAAAAAGGCCTCTAACGAGGCCTTTTTTAATTCTGAAGGTATTCGGCTGATTTAAAAGCCTTTCCAATCAAAATGATCAATCCGTTCATCGGCAATATAGAACAGCTTAGTGCCGCTGCTGACAACTTGGTCGAGTTCTGGGTTAAGTTCAATACCACTTCCCGTATCAATCGCAATCAAAGTAGCTTGATACTTCTCTTTAAACACTGAGAAAATCGGCGCAACCGTCACAGGCTCAGAATCCTCAGGGAAATAGGTCGAGTACTGTGTCATGCCCCTTGTTGAGCTCAATAGCTCTTGGTGAAGCGCACTTGAACCCGGGTCTACCGCAGCTTTAGCCAACATTTCCGCACCAACAGCAGGAATACATTCTGAGTTAGGACAATGCTTGTGTAGCAAATCGCTCAATGCTTCATCTTTAAAGTACACCAGAAGGTGCGCTTTAGGATTACGGTTTGCACAGTAAAGCGCAGCAGATAACGTAATATCGTCTTCAGGATTATCAATGAGGATACAACTGGCAGATTCTATGCCTGTTTTTTCCATCTCTTTGCCATCAGTGTAGCTATTTACTTTAACGAAATTAATTTCGCCGGGTAACGGGTTCTCGATATCTGAACGAGTACATAGCACAATTGGTCGCTTGCCCGTTTCTTCATGCTGCAACATACGAATGAGGTGAATGGTTCTTTGCTCATTCCATCCAAGCATCAAAATGTGGTTGTCCACTCTAACTCTCCTTTTTCCTAGCAAGCCCGCTCGCCAATATTCAACACCTTCTGTCGCTACCTTACCAAGCAAGGCCGCGAAAAGACTCAGTCCACCCGGAATCACAAACAATATAACGATCCATTGTCCTGCCTCTGTCGTTGGTGATAAATCACCGTAACCCACCGTAGACGCAGTCACGACTAGGTAGTAAGCGAACGTGGTAAACGAGCTGGTTAGCGCTGTTTCACCCGCTAAATACAAACTCGACCACGACAGAAATACGTAGCCTAAGAAGGTGAACAGTAAGTTTTTTCCATTCAAAACAAAGATATTTGCTTTGACCCAACGTTTGAGTTGTAACCAGATTATCATTCGAGCCTCAAATCCTTCGATCTTACTTACATGCTAGAAAAAATACCTGATATCAACAAGATGTATCATCAGAAAAAGATACATGACCACAAGATTGATAGTAGCGACCTATCTTTAGGCACAAAAAAAACCAGCACTATTGGCTGGTTTTCGTTGGTTAGATAAAAGAACGGCTTACGCGTTACCTTTTATCTGCACATTTAACTGCTCAGCAAAATCTAGCATGCGGTTCAATGGGATAAGAGACTTCACACGCAGTTCGTCAGAAACGAAGATCTCGTGTTGCTCACCACCGTTCTCAAGCGCATTTTCAATCGCTTCAAGGCCGTTCATCGCCATCCAAGGACAGTGTGCACAGCTACGACAAGTTGCACCAGCACCAGCGGTTGGCGCTTCAATCAGTTCTTTTTCAGGAACCAATTGCTGCATCTTGAAGAAGATACCTTTGTCAGTCGCAACAATCATCTGTGGATGAGGAAGCTCTTTCGCCTTCTTAATCAGTTGGCTTGTTGAACCTACAGCGTCAGCCAGTTCAACCACACTTGCTGGTGATTCTGGGTGAACCAAAATAGCCGCTTCTGGGTATACCGATTTCATTTTCTTCAGAGCATCAGCTGAGAACTCGTCATGAACGATACACTCACCTTGCCAAAGCAACATGTCAGCGCCGGTTTGATTTGCAATGTAAGAACCTAGGTGACGGTCTGGGCCCCAAATAATTGGCTTGCCTTCAGCGTCTAGGCTTTCAACGATTTCTAAAGCGATACTCGACGTAACCACCCAGTCTGCACGAGCTTTAACAGCCGCAGAGGTGTTCGCGTATACAACCACTGTGTGGTCAGGGTGAGCATCACAAAATTCTGTAAATTTATCAGCAGGACAACCAAGGTCAAGTGAACATTCAGCTTCAAGTGTTGGCATTAGAATGCGTTTTTCAGGAGTAAGTATCTTTGCAGACTCACCCATAAAACGAACACCAGCGATGATCAAAGTGCTTGCTGAGTGACGGTTACCGAATTTAGCCATTTCTAATGAATCGCCAACGAAACCACCAGTTTCTTCTGCCAGAGCCTGAATTTCAGGGTCTGTGTAGTAGTGTGCAATTAGAACTGCATCTTTTTCTTGAAGTAGTTTTTTGATGTTTGCGATGTGGGCCTGTTTCTGAGCGTCGCTCAATGGAACTGGCTTAGGCGGAAACGGGTAAACTGTATCGATTTTATCTAGTATATGACTCATTGCTCTTGCTCTACGCAACTTCTTCCGAGAATCCGAGTATTCTACACAGGACAGCGATTAGGATCAAAAAGGATTGGTTGCAAGCGGTGTCCAGCTAATGCTTAAAACGCATAAACACTGCTATACGTTGTTATCATTAATTGGCATCACTAACAAGATGAGTTAACACCAAATGGAAGTGAGCAGGTATAAAAAGAGGTGCCTGAGCACCCCTATTTGGTTTTATAAGTGGGTTTTAGCCACTTTAGCCGAGGCACTGTTTGGGTACTCGGTAACGACTTGTTGGTAATATTTCTTAGCCTGCTCCGCGTTGTTGTTGCGCGCAGCTATGTCACCAAGCTTAACCAGTGCATCTGCTCGCTTGTTTGAGTCTTTGTATGACACAACAGCGGCAAAGCTCTTCACCGCTTCTTTATCTTGCTTCTTAGCGAAATAAAGCTGTCCTAACCAGTAATGTGAGTTAGGTGTGAAGGTAGAATCTGGGAAGTCTTTTTGAAACTTTTGGAATGCTGCAATAGCACCCGTGTAGTCTCGTTGCTTTAGAATCATATCTACAGCATTTTGATAAGCGGTTTGCTCATCCACATCAGTACTGAACGTACCAGAAGCGTCTTTAGAGCCTTCGCTCGCCGCCACTGCTACCGTTGCTGTTCCTGCGGCTTTCACCTCGCCTCTCACGCGATCCAGTTCAATAAACAGTTCACGTTGACGCTCTAGCATTTGCTTCATATCGTAACTGTTTCGTTCCAGCTCACCACGAAGTTCACTGATCTCCAGTGCCATGTCGTCGATTTGCTGTTGCATTTGAAGCTGAACGAGGTTGCGATTTTGAAGCAGGCGTTCTAAACGCTCAATATCTGATTCGTTAGATGCTGATCGAGAGGAAGATGATGAATTGGTTGCGGTGCTATTGAGATCGGATACTGGAGCTGGTGCAGCGAACGCGGTGTTCGCTGCACTTGCCAGTAACGAAAGCAAAATAACTCGCTTTGTGTTACTGAACATGAGGCAATTCCTCAATTATAGAGTCTACTAAAATTAGTAAACTAGTACTGCGCGACGGTTTTTAGCGTACACATCTTCAGATTGACCTAGAAGAAGTGGCTTCTCTTCACCGTAGCTTACGATAGAGATTTGGTCAGCTTGAACACCTAGAGCTTGTAGGTACTTAGCTACAGCTTGTGCACGACGCTCGCCAAGTGCGATGTTGTACTCAGGAGTACCGCGCTCATCAGCGTGACCTTCGATAGTAACGTTCATGTCAACGTTCTTAACTAGGTAAGCTGCGTGAGCTGCTAGCATTTCTTCGTAGTCGCCAGCGATAGTAGAGTTATCGAATGCGAAGTAGATTGTTTGAGTTTCACGTAGCGCTTGCTCTTTAAGCTCTTGCTCAGACAGTTGACCGTTAGCGTCAATTGGCGTTACAACAGTTGTGTCTACGTTGCCTTCTGAACCTGAAGTTGTTTGGTTGCTTTCTGTACCAGATGTTGCAGATGTTGCTTCATCAGTTGAGCTACATGCTGTTACTGCCATCACTGGTAGTGCAATCATCAAGCCTTTAAGAACTTTGTTAAGTTGCATCTTTTTTTCCTTACGTTATCAAACTTAGTTTCTACAGCGACTAAGTGCTATAGATAGTTAAACGCCACAATAGTTAACACTATCAATAGCTAAAAGAATGTATCAAAATAACTAGAGAAACGGTGACCACGCAGGCGCTCTCACGCGTCCGTTAGTTGCCGGTAATCGAGCTTTAAAACGTCCATCGATAGAAACCATCGATAGTACATTTGTCTTGTTGTAAATAGAGCTATAGATAACCATACCTCCATTCGGTGCAATACTTGGAGATTCGTCTAACAACGTTTTTGTTAGTACCTGAACCGCACCTGTTTCCAAATCCTGCTTAGCCAAGTTAAACCCTGAGTTGCTGCGATTTACCATGATTAGGAATCGTCCATCAGGAGTGATCTGGCCACCTAAGTTTTGGCTACCTTGCCAAGTAATACGAGATGTCGAATTATTTGACAAATTTACATTATAAATCTGTGGTTTACCACCACGATCCGATGTGAAAATAAGAGACTTGCCATCTGGGTGCCAGAATGGTTCAGTATTATTCGAACGGCCGCGGGTAATTTGAGTAAGCTTACGGCTAGCAAGGTCAAGTGTGTACACCTGCAGGCTACCGGTTTTCGACAATACCAATGCCAATGTTTTACCATCTGGCGAGAATCTTGGCGCACCATTATGACGAGGGTATGACGTCACTTTCTCGCGTTCACCGGTGTAAATATTCATGATGAATATTTCAGCTTGGCCATTTTGGAAACTCACATAAGCAAGCTTTTTACCATCTGGTGACCAGGCTGGTGACATGAGAGGTTGCTTAGAACGAAGCACTAGACGCTCGTTAAAACCATCGTAGTCAGCAACACGAAGTTGATATGGGTACTTGTCTTTGTCGTTCACAACTACGTAAGAGATACGTGTTAAGAACGCGCCTTTCTCACCAGTTAGTTCTTCATATACTAAGTCAGAGATGCGGTGCGCATATTCTCTCAAGCGTTTACCTGGCACTGTTGCTTTTTTGTTGAACAACACGTGATCTTTAGAAAGTACCAATTGGCCTTCATCACTTAACGCACGGCTTTGTCCTTTGGTCAGTTGACCACGAACAATGTCGATCAACTGGTAGTTCACCACATACTGCCCTTCGGCATTTTTAGTAATGCTACCGGTTAGTAATGAGTCAACGCCGAGGTTAGTCCAAGCATCAAAATTCACCTCACCTTCACTGTAAGGTGTTTGAGGCATTTTGCTTGTTGCAACTGGGCTGAATTTACCACTGCGTTGTAGGTCAGAAGCGATAACTGCTGATACATCGTGTGGCAATGGCTCTGCGCCTTCCCAGCGGAAAGGTACAATAGCGATAGGTCTTGCAGAGTTAATACCATCTGTAATAACCAGCTCCAGTGCCGCATGTGCAAACTGGCTGCTTGTCGCTATTACAAAAACAAAACTCAGTAATAGTTTTTTTAACACAAGTTCGTCCTTTTACTCTGGTGATACAGTTAAGTTAATATCTTTTAGTGACTTCACAATGTCTGGGTCTTTAGGCAACGGGTAAGATTGCACTTGTGCCACAGCACGCTTGGTTGCTGCACATAAACGGCTATCGCCATCCAAGATACTCAAGCTGCCCAATATCGCGTTAGATCCAGTTGGAATCAGTTTAAGGTTCACTCGACACGAGCGTCCTCGGAAGCTGTCTTCTAACAACAGGTTCTGTTGAATCAACTGGGTATAAATTGCACCGTAACGTTGCGCTTCATCACTAATAAATTGTTGTCTTGCTGAAGAGTTTTGAGTCGCTTCAGTTTCAAGCCCAGCAAAGATATCGTTCAATGCTGCTTCTTGCTGTTTACGCTCTTTTTCCGCTCTTGCTGCAGCTTCCTTTGCCTTACGGGCTTTCTCTGCTGCAGCGGCTGCTTCTTTCTCTTTGGCTATACGTTGCTTTTCAGCGAGTTCAGCGGCTTCTTTCTCTTTACGAGCTTTTTCAGCGGCCTCTTGTGCGGCTTTTTCTTTTGCCACGCGTTCTTGTTCAGCTTTCGCGATAGCAGCTTCTTTGGCTTTACGTTCATTTTCAGCTTTCACCAACGCCGCTTCTTTCAACTTGCGGTCAGCTTCTGCTTTAGCTGCTTTCTTTTGCTCTTGCTGTAAACGCGCTTCTTCAGCTTTGCGTTTCTTCTCGTTCTCGATACGTCGTTTTTCAGCCTCTCGAG
Source organism: Vibrio sp. ED004 (assembly GCF_023206395.1). NCBI lineage: Bacteria > Pseudomonadati > Pseudomonadota > Gammaproteobacteria > Vibrionales > Vibrionaceae > Vibrio > Vibrio sp. ED004. Next base: position 383,496 of record NZ_CP066149.1, read on the forward strand.
CGGCTTTTGCGTCCTTCGCTTGCTGTTCTTTTAGCTTACGGATGTTTTCTTCTTCCGCTTTACGATTCTTTTCCAGTCGTTCACTTTCACGTCTGAGTTTGTCTAGACGCTCTTGCTCTTTCTTGCTCGCCGCTTCTCGTTGTTGACGAATCTGTTGAGCTTGCTGGCGGACCAACTGAGGATCAATCACCACAGCCTGAACCATTTGTCCTGTCGGCTTAGGTTCTGACATCGTGAAATCCGCTCCCCAAATGAGCGCAACGAATAGAATGACGTGCAGCCCAAGTGAAATAAGAAGCGGTTTTCTGAAACTATTGGATTTTTTATTAGTCGCTTTCATGAATGCTACGGAGCTATTCCCTTATATCCGTTAAAAGGCCAACCTTTGGCACACCTGCACGGCTTAATTCATCAAGTAATAAAACCACTTCAGCGTAAGGCGTTGCGGCATCACCGCCAACCGCCACTGGAGAATTCGGCTTCAAAGACAACTCAGCTTTCACTCGGACGATAATATCTTCCATAGATAAGCCACGTTGTACTTCTTCGTCATTCACGCTCAAACCAAGCTCACCGTCTTTGTTCACTTCAACGATAATAAAGCTCGCGTTGTCGTCACCCAAAAGATCTTGTGCAGACTTAGCCGTTGAAGCCTGAGGCAATTCAACGTCGACACCTTGAGTCACAAACGGTGAAGTCACCATAAAAATGATCAGCAAAACAAGCATAACGTCGATGTAAGGTACAACGTTAATCTCTGCTGTCATTTTGCGTTTTTTAGGTTGGTATCCAGTCATCTATTATTCCCTGCCAGCCATCGCTTGACGGTGAAGAATGCTGTGGAACTCTTCAGAGAAAGTCGCGTAGTTGTGTTCTAGCTTACCTACTCGGCTGCTGAAGCGGTTGTAAGCCATTACCGCAGGAATTGCGGCGAACAGACCCATTGCCGTTGCAATAAGTGCTTCTGCAATACCAGGAGCAACCATAGCCAGTGTCGCTTGCTTCACTTCACCTAATGCGATAAATGAGTGCATGATGCCCCAAACCGTACCAAATAGGCCGATGTAAGGACTGATAGAACCCACTGTCGCTAAGAAAGGTAAGTTCGTTTCTAGTTCATCGACTTCACGGGCTACTGCAACGCGCATTGCACGGCCAGTACCTTCCATTATGAAGTCAGGAGACGTTGCGTTTGATTTACGAAGGCGAGCAAATTCAGTAAAGCCTGCGTAGAAAATCTCTTCGGTACCAGAAAGCTCATCTTTGCGCTTATTGCTCTCTTGATACAATTTAGCCAGATCAACACCAGACCAGAATTTATCTTCAAACACTTCAGTTTGTTTAGAAGCTTGAGATAACACTTTACTTCTTTTTATGATCATCGCCCAAGACACAACAGACATGCCCATAAGAGTCAGCATGACCATCTTCACTAGTAAACTAGCTTCTAAAATTAGGCCTAAGATTGAGATTTCAGCAGTCACTATTCGTTAGCTCCGTAAGAATAAATGTTGGCATTGCCTTTGGTTTCATTTTTTGATTGTCGATACATGCTACCTTAACCATTGCTTTACACAATGCTTTGCCATCAGGATTTACGATCTCTTGACAGAAGACCAAGGTAGCTCGCTTCAACTCGTAAATATTTGTAATGACTTGTAAAGAATCATCAAGGCGCGCGCCTTGAATAAAATCTATGTCCATATGTCGGACTACAAAACCGATGTTTTGTTCTAATAATACCTGCTGAGAAACGCCAATTGAGCGCAACATCTCAGTTCGAGCGCGTTCAAAAAACTTGAGATAGTTAGAATGGTACACCACGCCACCGGCATCGGTGTCTTCGTAATATACGGTTACTGGCCACGTAAACGGCTTAGATAATCCCTGCAAATTGATTCCACAACCCTAAAACGGTAAAGAGATTACTATAACCTAACTCATTATCATTAATAGTATATGGCAGTGAATTTTTTGAGTTTGGAGACGAAAAAAAAGGCCATCTGTATAAGATGACCTCTTTTTGACTAAAAACCCAACAGTTACCTAGGTTTACTTTGTTATAAACCTAATTCACAACCTTATTTAGATAAGGCGCAGCACCGTTAGGTAGAGCAAAATTGTGAGCGAAACGTACGGGCTAAACAGCAGTTGCCACATCCAAGCTCTTGGCTTAAATCCGATACCGTAAACCATGCTTGAGCATACTGCCCAGATAAACATTGGCCCGATGATCGCGTTAAAGCCACCGATGCTTGTCGCATACGCTTCAGGATCCCACATTACCAAACCAACATGCATGAAACCCAATACTAGGGATAAAGCTCTTAACAGAGTCTTATCCATTGGTTGATGCAGCTTAGCAACTTGCTCTGCGAGATTACTCACTGTCTTTGTCCATCATTTCTGAATGCTCTAGCCATAGAGCATTGATGATGCCGAATGCACATGCTAGAAGTACACCCAAAATCCATGCGAAATACCACATAAAATTTCTCCTAAGTTATTTCACTTCTAGCTTAGTAAGCTGAAACGTCGTTATCTTCTATGTGTTTCTTATCTAGACGACCGAACATTTTGTAGTATGTCCAAGTTGTGTAGCCAAGAATCACAGGAACCATGACCGCCGCAACTGCAGTCATAAGACCAAGCGTTAGCTCACTCGCTGTTGAATCCCACATAGTCAAACTATGGTTAGGGTTCAGGCTTGATGGCATTACAAATGGGAACATTGCAAAACCAGCCGTTAGAATAACACCAGCGTTAGATAGGCTTGAGAACAAGAATGCGAAACCACCACGCTCAAAGCGAGATGCAATCACAGCAAGCAGTGGCATCACCACACCAAGAATCGGCGCAGCCCACATTGCTGGATACGTTTCGAAGTTTGTCATCCAAGCACCAACTTGAAGTGATACTTCTTTGTTTAGTGGGTTTGAGTCTGCAAACGTATCGAGAGTACTCGTAATTACATAGCCTTCGATAGATTGAACCCAGAAGCCACCAATAACGAACAGAGCAATAGCAATTAGACCAGTGATCTGAGCAACGTTACGAGATCGGCTATGCAGTTCTTCTGTTGTCTTCATTTGAAGCCATGTTGCACCTTGCATAACGAACAGCATTAGCGCCAACACACCACATAACAATGCAAATGGGTTCAACAGAGCGAAGAACGTACCATGGTACTTAGACATCATCAGTTCGTTCAGGTCAAACGGTACACCCTGTAATAGGTTACCAAACGCAACACCAAAAATGATTGGTGGAACTGTGCCACTAAAACAAAGTGCGTAGTCCCAAGTTTTGCGCCATTTTGGATCTTCAATCTTAGAACGGTAGTCTAGTGCAAGTGGGCGTAACCAAAGTGCCGCTAACGTCGCGTACATTGCGAAGTAGAAGCCAGAAAACGACGTTGCGTAAACCAGTGGCCATGCAGCAAACAATGCACCACCTGCCGTAATAAGCCAAACTTGGTTGCCATCCCAGTGAGGAGCAATCGTGTTAAGCATAATACGACGTTCTGTGTCACTCTTACCAATAACAGGAGAAAGAGCGGCAACACCCATATCGAAGCCATCAGTTACGGCGAAACCAACCAGTAGAACACCGATCAATACCCACCAGATAAGTCGTAAGCTTTCGTAATCAAACATAATATTCCCTCACTTATACTTCGACTGAACGGCTAACTTTGTCTTCAACAGAGTTATCGTTTTGTTCAAAGTGGTAACGGCCTGTCTTTAAGCTACTTGGACCTTTACGTGCGAATTTTAGCATTAGGTAAACTTCAGCAATCAAGAACACTGTGTACAGTGCCAGGATAGCGAATAGAGAAGTCCAAAGCTGTTCAATAGTCAGTGCTGATGCAGCAACGTTAACCGGCAGGATTTCACCAACCGCCCATGGTTGACGACCAAACTCAGCAACGAACCAACCAGCTTCAATCGCAATCCAAGGAAGTGGGATTGAGAACAGCGCAGCTTTAAGTACCCATGGTTTCTGCTCGATCTTCTGACGACACGTTTGAACAAACGCCGCACCGAATACAAACAGCATGATGAAGCCACAAGCAACCATCAGACGGAATGACCAGAATAGAGGCCAAACTGTTGGGATTGAATCATCCGCAGCCATTTGGATTTGGTCTTCTGTTGCATCTACAACGTCGTCTGTGTAGCGCTTAAGAAGTAGACCGTAACCTAGGTCACCTTTTACTTCATCGAACGCAGCCATGTTTTCTTCAGACTTATCGCCTGCGCGTAGCTTTTCAAGTAGCTCGTACGCGTACATACCAGTACGGATACGGTCAACGTGGTCATCACGTAGGTCACGCAGGCCCGTTACTTCTTTATCAAGAGAACGTGTCGCGATAATGCCCATTACGTAAGGAATTTTAATTGCGTAGTCAGTATCCATTGTTTCTTGGTTTGGAATACCAAAAACAGTAAATGCTGCTGGTGCTTCTTCCGTGTGCCACTCTGCTTCTACTGCAGCTAGCTTCACTTTTTGAACTTCACCAAGCTCATAGCCAGATTCATCACCTAGCACGATTACTGACAGGATCGCCGCCATACCGAAAGATGCTGCAATCGCAAAAGAGCGACGAGCAAAGGCAAGGTCACGACCTTTAAGGATGTAGTATGAACTGATACCAAGGATGAACATTGCACCCGTTGTGTAACCAGACGCTACTGTGTGTACGAATTTAACCTGTGCTACTGGGTTTAGTACAACTTCAGCGAAGCTCACCATTTCCATACGCATCGTTTCAAAGTTAAATTCCGCACCTACTGGGTTTTGCATCCAGCCGTTAGCTACCAAGATCCAAAGCGCAGAGAAGTTAGAACCAAGTGCTACTAACCAAGTTACCGCTAAGTGCTGACGCTTCGACAATCTGTCCCAACCGAAGAAGAAAAGACCAACAAAAGTAGACTCTAGGAAGAATGCAACAAGCGCTTCGATAGCTAGCGGAGCACCAAAGATGTCGCCAACATAGTGAGAATAGTAAGACCAGTTAGTACCAAACTGGAACTCCATGGTTAAGCCTGTCGCTACACCAAGAGCAAAGTTAATACCAAACAATTTACCCCAGAACTTAGTCATGTCCTTGTAAATTTGCTTGCCAGTCATTACATAAACTGACTCCATGATGGCAAGTAGAAATGCCATACCTAGTGTCAGTGGAACAAATAGGAAGTGATACATCGCTGTAAATGCAAATTGCAATCGCGACAGATCAACAACATCAATCATGGTAACTCCTTTGTGTCGGCTGAATGACACTTGTGTGATTATTCACCGCAAAAATCCATGTTAAAACAATTTGTGTAATTGTTATTACAAATTGAAATTTGTAGCAAAAACGTACCGTTATAGTTAGATTATTGTTAAGCATGAGCTAATATAGCTGGCGCTAATATTACTGGTAAAATCAGTATGTTTCAAAAGGTTTATAGGAGAACCTTGCTTTGATTTGTATCAATTTTATTCGAGCAAATTAGAGTTATTTTTGAACAATCATGATTAAAATCACACCAATTTAGCCTCCGTTAATAACAGTGCATGATATCTGTGACAAAAGCTCAGCACTGCCTCAACATGCGAATTACAACTACCCATAAAGTATTAACAAAAAATATGACAACTTATTTCATTTTTTGTTAGCCAAATCAAACCTGCAATCAAAGTTTTCATTTTTGATGGCCATTATTCAGCCTTTTTATCGACTCGCTCAAAGAGTTGTTATTCAGTAAAAAGCAAAAAATCCCAGCGCTTATGCAACTGGGATCTTTAAAAATGAAGAATTTAACGATTAGACGGTTTATCTATTCCGAAGTGTAAATACGCTCTGTCAGTAGCGATTCGACCTCTTGGCGTTCTTTGTAGGTAACCTTGTTGAATCAAGTAAGGCTCTAACACGTCTTCAATAGTGTCTCTCTCTTCACCAATCGCGGCAGCCATATTGTCGATACCAACCGGGCCACCACCAAACTTCTCCATAATCGCAAGCAGAAGCTTTCTGTCCATGTAGTCGAAACCTTTAGCATCGACATCCAACATGTTTAGTGCTTTGTCGGCAACCTCAGGGCAAATATGCCCATCCCCTTTTACTTCCGCGTAGTCACGCACACGACGCAATAGACGGTTAGCGATACGAGGTGTGCCACGAGCACGACGAGCCACTTCCAACGCCCCTGCAGACTCCATAGATAAACCTAAGCAATCGGCACTGCGCTGAACGATGTTTTGTAGGTCTTCAACTTTGTAGTACTCAAGACGCTGAGTAATACCAAAACGGTCACGCAGCGGAGACGTCAGAGAACCAGCACGAGTCGTCGCGCCAATCAGGGTAAAAGGTGGAAGGTCGATCTTGATTGACCGCGCCGCAGGTCCTTCACCAATCATGATATCCAATTGGTAATCTTCCATCGCTGGATACAACACCTCTTCAACCACAGGGCTTAAACGGTGGATCTCATCGATGAACAGCACATCATTTTCATCAAGGTTGGTCAGCAATGCCGCCAAGTCCCCTGCTTTCTCTAGTACAGGTCCTGAAGTGGTGCGAATGTTAACGTCCATTTCATTGGCAACGATATTCGCCAAGGTAGTTTTACCCAAGCCAGGCGGACCAAATATCAACAGATGATCGAGTGCCTCATTACGTAGTTGAGCTGCTTTGATGAAGATTTCCATCTGACCACGGACGTGATCCTGACCTTGATAGTCGGCTAATGCTTTCGGTCGTATCGCGCGGTCAATAACATCTTCATCTTTAAAGACCGGATTATCAGGAGCAATGAGGCGATCAGCTTCAATCATAGAGGGTTCCAATTTAAGAGTGTTAACTCTGTTATCTTTAATTCTTGCTTAGTCGCTCACCAATACCGGAGCACATCAATACTAAGCATATTCTAACGAGATAGTACTCGCTAGAGATTAACGCGATGCAGTACTGAGCTTACATCGCGATTTCAGTGTCGGTTTTACTTAAACCATCGACTTCAAGGCATCACGAATCAGTTGTTCGCTCGTCATGCCTTCTTTAGCCACTTGAGAAACAACCTTAGAAGCTTGAGTCGGCTTGTAGCCTAATGCAAGTAGTGCACTTACCGCTTCTTCTTCAGCGTCATGAACGGTTGGCATAGAGTCAATCGGCGCAGCATCCGTTGCAGGCGTAAACAGATCACCTGCGCCCCAACCTTTCAGGCGGTCTTTCATTTCAACAACAAGACGCTCAGCCGTTTTCTTACCAACACCCGGTAATTTCACAAGCGTAGAAATGTCTTCACGCTCAACACTCTGAACAAACTGACTCGCCGTCATACCTGAAAGGATGCCAAGGCCAAGCTTAGGGCCAACACCATTCGCTTTAATGACTTCGCGGAACAGCGCGCGTTCTTTAACTGTGTTGAAGCCGTAAAGCAGTTGTGCATCTTCACGAACAACAAAGTGAGTGTAGATAATTGCCTCTTCGCCAACGTTTGGTAATTCATAAAAACAGCTCATTGGCATTTGAACTTCATAGCCAACGCCACTCACTTCAATTAATAACTCTGGTGGCTGTTTTTCTATTAATGTACCGCGTAGACGTCCGATCACAATTCACTCTCTTGATGGTATATAATTTGAGGGACAGAATATAAAAGAACTGGATGCTTATCCAGTTCTTTGTGTTTATTCGGGTGATTTATTTACGCTTGTTTGGCTTGTGAAACCACGTTATTTAAGCTTTCGACCAACTCTTTGACAGAGGTAACATGTCCTGTGAGTTCAGAACCATAATTAGCTACTAACCCCGACACAGATTTAGTTTCCGCGACACTTTGCGCCACTTCTGAACTCGCAAGATCGAGCTCTTTCAAAGAATTCATCTGCATCGCCATGATGTTGGTGAGCTGATTAACGTCAGTCGAGATGCTTTGCACCTCCGAGATGATGCCGTTCATCTCATTCGCCGTGGTTTCAATAATCGCTCGGCCATGTTCCACTTCGTCTTTACTGCGGTCCAACAAGGTTCGAATTTCTATTGCGGAATGACTGCTTTTCGCCGATAACTCTCTCACTTGGTCTGCGACGACCGCAAAGCCTCTTCCCTGTTCACCTGCGCGAGCCGCTTCTATGGCCGCGTTTAATGCCAACAAGTTAGTTTGTTCCGCTACTGAAGTAATCAAGTCAGCGACTTTCATGATCTCTTGATTACTTTGAATGATCTGAGTGATTGCACTGGTTGAGGCTTCTAATGACTCAGAGCTCTTTTGCGCTTTCTCGCCAACCGCTTCACTGCGTTCTTTCAGCTCACAGACAAATGAATTGGACTCTTCGATACCTTGAGTCATTTGGTGCAATTGTTGGCTCATCTGTTCTGCGGCGCTGGCTTGAGATTCACAGTTGATGTTCAGCACTTCAACTTGAGAATGTAAGTCTCGCGACTGTTGGTCTAGATGAACAGACACACCCTGTAAGCTTTCAGAGTTGGAATTGGCTTGATCGAGCACCACCGAGAGTCGCGCTTCACTTTGAGTTGCTTGATTGGCAACCTGCTGGCTTTCTGAAATCGCTTCTTCCGCCATTTCGATTGCGACCTCTTTTTGTTTGGCAGTAAACGCTTGAGCAATGCAAATCACCACCAGCGGCATAATCACACCAGACCAGGTTTCAACCACCACCGCTTCCGGAGTAAGTACTAACTGCGGAAATTCAAAGCCGTTCAGGTGAGCCGACGTCATCACCAATGAAACGCCAATCACTAACCCACTCCATACTAAGGCGACAATGCGTGTTCCTGACAAGAAAAAAGCGACCACTAACAAAGGAACCCAATAAGCCTGAGTCGATGCCACCACACCACCGCTTTGGTAGATGATATTCAGCGCGTGTACTGCCATCCCGACAAAGCCAAAATTGAGTGCAAGGCTTGGTTTATTGGTAACACGCAACAGCAGTGCAGAGATCAATTCGAACACGATAAGGAATACAGATGTGGCGATCAGGAGTTGCTCTTCGTGCTTTGTCCATTTGATTAAGCTGTAGACACCCACAAAGAAGGCGATAAAGGTAAAGAGTAATAAGATATCGGCTTGTCTGACTTCGTTGTTACTCCACCCATTATTTTTGGGTAGAAACAGCGTGCGCCACAGCTTGATAGGGTTCATCAGTGATCATCCTTGATTAACTTGTTAGACCTCCGACCAATGTTAATAACATGTTAAATGATATGCAATGTTATTATCTGGGTTCTGTTCGAAAGATCTCATTTCATCAAGGATTTAGCGGCGTAGTATTTTGATATGAGCCAAACAAGTCGTGAGGCTCATCAGTAGAATTGGTTTAAAAGACTGTATGGTAGGAGCTAACAGAAGAATGGGAATTAACGGTAACGCCCTTTTCTTGCGCCTGTCGCCTTACCCGCAAGTGCAATCAAAGTTTTGTTGGTGTTGGCGTGAGTGATCGCTACGCCCAGAGCATCGGCTGCATCAGCCTGTGGCTTGGCAGGTAGCTTAAGCATGCTCATCACCATGTTCTGAACCATAGACTTGTCCGCACCACCATTACCAGTCACCGCTTGCTTAATTAAACGAGCCGCGTATTCATGAACAGGCAGATCCGCATTTACAGCTGCTACGATCGCACTGCCACGAGCTTGTCCCAGCTTAAGCGCCGAGTCCGCATTCTTCGCCATGAAGACCTGTTCTATCGCAAACACATCGGGTTGAAACTGAGTGATGATTTCGCTCACACCGGCATAGATCTGCTTGAGTCGACCCGGCAACTCTTTTTCTGAGGTGCGAATGCAACCACTCCCTAAGTAATATAGGTGGCGGCCATTTTGGCGAATAACACCGTAACCGGTAATGCGTGAGCCAGGGTCAATCCCTAAGATAATAGACATAACTTCAAACACTGATTATTTATACATGCTTTATGAGCTTAGTATATCGAACGCAAAAAAAAATGCCCGTCAAATTAACGGGCATTTTATTGTTCTACTGCAAAATTTAGCTCTATCTAAAACTCAAAGCTTCAATAGAAAGTTAGGCTAATCGTTTGATTAGTCTTCTTTCTTCGCTAGTTTAACAGCGATTGCTAGCTCTTCCAGTGATGCTGGGTTCGCTAGGCTTGGCGCGTCTGTTAGTAGACATGCTGCAGCTGTTGTTTTCGGGAATGCGATAACGTCACGGATGTTCTCTGTACCACAAAGTAGCATCGCTAGACGGTCAAGACCGAATGCTAGACCAGCGTGTGGTGGAGTACCGTATTGAAGAGCATCTAGTAGGAAGCCGAACTTCTCTTGTTGCTCTTGAGCTTCGATACCTAGGATACCGAATACAGCCGTTTGCATTTCTGCGTTGTGAATACGTACAGAACCGCCGCCTACTTCGTAACCGTTGATTACCATGTCGTATGCATCAGAGTTTGCTGCTGCTGGGTTCGCTTTTAGCTCTTCCGCGTTCACACCTAGTGGCGATGTGAATGGGTGGTGCATTGCGTGTAGGTTACCTTCGCCGTCTTCTTCGAACATTGGGAAGTCAACAACCCACAGTGGAGCCCAAGCAGATGTATCTGTTAGCTCTAGATCAGTACCTAGTTTAAGACGAAGTGCGCCCATTGCTTCAGCAACGATGCCCGCTTTGTCTGCGCCGAACAGAATGATATCGCCAGATTCAGCTTGAGTGCGATCTAGAATACCGTTGATTACGTCTTCGCTTAGGAATTTGGCAACTGGAGATTGAATACCTTCCATGCCTGCTGCACGGTCGTTAACCTTCATCCAAGCTAGGCCTTTCGCGCCGTAGATGTTTACGTGTTCTGCGTAACCGTCGATTTGCTTACGAGTTAGCTTAGCACCACCTGGTACACGGATAACCGCTACGCGACCTTTTTCGTCGTTTGCAGGGCCTGAGAATACTTTGAATTCAACGTCTTTAACTAAGTCAGCAACGTCCACTAGCTCTAGTGGGTTACGTAGATCTGGCTTATCAGAACCGAAACGACGAATCGCTTCAGAGAAAGGCATTACTGGGAATTGACCTAGTTCAACATCTAGAAGCTCTTTCCACATATCGTGAACTAGCTTTTCAGTGATGTTACGTACTTCTTGAGAAGACATGAACGATGTTTCGATATCGATCTGAGTAAATTCAGGCTGACGGTCAGCACGTAAATCTTCATCACGGAAACATTTAACGATTTGGTAGTAACGGTCAAAACCAGACATCATCAGCAGTTGCTTGAACAGCTGAGGAGATTGAGGAAGCGCGTAGAAGCTGCCTTTGTGAACACGGCTTGGTACTAGGTAGTCACGAGCACCTTCAGGCGTCGCTTTAGTTAGTACTGGCGTTTCGATGTCTAGGAACAGGTTCTCATCAAGGAAACGACGAACGAAGCTAGAAGCGCGTGCACGAAGCTTGATACGGTCGCTCATTTCTGGACGACGAAGATCGATGTAACGGTACTTAAGACGCTGCTCTTCAGAGTTCGTTTGGTTGAAGTCTAGTGGAAGCGCTTCTGAACGGTTGATGATCTCTAGACCGGTCGCGTAAAGCTCTACTTCACCAGTAGCCATGTCTTTATTTACTTGGCTGTCAGGACGAACACGTACTTCACCAGTAAATTTGATACAGAATTCATTACGCAGTTGGTTAGCGATCGGGAAGATATCTTTCATATCTGGATCGACAACAACCTGAACGATGCCTTCACGATCACGCATATCAATAAAGATAAGACCGCCTAAATCACGGCGACGGTTTACCCAGCCGCACAATTCTACAGTTTGTCCCGCCAGGGACTTGTTCAGGTTACCACAGTAATGGGTACGCATAATGAATTTCCCAATCTCTTAATTATTTACTAATTTCCAAGCTGTCAGTGGTCATTCCACACAACAGAGCAAAGAAACATTTATACGCGGAAACTCGGTTAAAATCGACCTTCCACATTCGAATTTATTGTGTTTTATCTGGCTTTGCTGCTTTTTAGCCCACCAAGTGCGCAAAGATTCATCAAAACCGAAAAAATTGCGATAATTATATCTCGAAAGTACCTTAATCAGCAAAACTCTCGTACAGTAGATTTTAGGGCGCGTTGACCTTCCGTGGTTAAATTTTGTTCGAGATAAAAGCGTTTTAATCGCGGCGAGGGGGAAGTAGCCTAGTCATTCTAAGTAAATCTCCCTCAACAAAGAGTAAAACGCTTTTAGCCGAACCCTTCGGGCAGCGTTTGCTGGTCATTTTTACTGCGTTATCGGCTTCTCATGTAGGCTAGCTACACATCAAAGCCTCTGCCTTGTATAAATACCCAGCAACTCGCTGCAAAAACCAGCTCGAAAGATCAACACGCCCTAATTTCAACCCAAAAACTTTTTATAATGACTGATGGCGTGATAATTAACGGTGTAATAGATGGATGATCGTGTAATAACAGCAGAAACTTTACCCTTAAGACTTGGATTAACCATGTGGTCTCATTCTGAGTGGCAAAGTCAGTTCTATGGTAAGGGAACAAAGCCCGCGGAACGCCTAGAAAAATACACCCAAGTTTTTCATACCGTTGAAGGCAACACGACCTTTTACGCGACACCAAGTATGTCTACCTTACATAACTGGAAAGCCGCCAGTCACGATGACTTCAGGTTCACTTTTAAGCTACCCAAATTCATCACCCACCAGCAACAACTGAGACACTGCCAAGCCGAACTCAAAGAGTTCTTAATGACCATGTCACCGTTACATGATCGCATAGGTCAATGGACGATTCAGCTACCACACAGCTTTGAACCGAGCATGCTCCCTGCCCTGCAAAAGTTTTGTACTTTGTTTCCAAAGGACATGCAGTTGGGTGTTGAAGTCCGCCACTTTGGTTTCTTTGACAAAGGTGATGCTGAAAAACGCTTTAACCAGTGGCTCGTTGAAGAAGGCATCAATCGCATTATTATGGATAGCCGCCCCGTTTTTTCCGCACCGCCAACCACAGATGCGGTGATCGATGCGCATCAGAAAAAACCGCGTGTGCCCGTTCATGCCATAGCGACTGCAAAAAAACCGATGATTCGCTTTATTGGACATCCCGACCAAGCGCCTAACATCGAGTTTTTTAAGCCATGGTTTAGCAAAATCCCAACCTGGCTTAGTGAAGGCAAACAACCGTATTTAATGATTCACACCCCAGACAATAACCATGCTCCTGAACTCGCGATTGCTATTTACGAGCTATTGCAGAAACAAGTGTCTGAAAATACGTCATTATTACTGCCCGATCTTGCTCAGTTTCCAGCTCAGAAAGGCAACCATCAAATCTCGATGTTTTAAGTCTTCTTGTACATCCCTCAGCAGTAATCTCAGTTTTCGTGACAGCAGTCCTTTTTTTACGTAAAATACGTCCCCTTTTATTTGGTACGAATTCTGTGCCAATTACGCTGACTGTCGAGAGAGAATGCCATGAGCAACACAGACAATATCTTTTCCGCTCCTATTGATAAAATTGGAGACTTCACCTTTGATGCAAGGGTTGCTGAAGTATTTCCGGATATGATTCAACGCTCGGTGCCTGGCTATAGCAACATCATCTCAGCAATCGGCATGCTGGCAGAGCGCTTCGTAAAGCCGCATTCAAATATTTACGACCTTGGCTGTTCTCTTGGTGCCGCAACGCTTTCCATGCGTCGTCACATCCAACAAGAAGGTTGCACGATTTTCGCTATCGACAATTCAGAAGCGATGGTTGAGCGCTGCAAATTGCACGTTAACGCTTACCGCAGCGACACGCCGGTAGAAGTGATCGAAGCTGATATTCGTGAAGTAGAAATCAAAGACGCTTCTGTTGTGGTGCTTAACTTTACGCTGCAATTCTTGTCTCCAGATGACCGATACGCTTTGCTTGAGAAAATTCACGCAGGCTTACGCCCAGGCGGCATCTTAATCCTGTCAGAAAAATACGTATTCGAAGACGAAAGCTCAAATGAACTGCTTATCGACCTGCACCATGATTTCAAACGTGCGAACGGATACAGCGAGCTAGAAGTGAGCCAAAAGCGTAGCGCGATTGAAAATGTGATGCGCCCTGACTCTATCCCTGTACACAGAGAGCGCTTTGATAAAATTGGCTTCTCTAGCAGCGAAGTGTGGTTCCAATGTTTCAACTTTGGTTCGATGTTCGCCATTAAATAGTCTAGCTAAGTGATACTGAATGATACCCGTCATTCCCTACTTTGAGGGACGAACGTGATAGGGAATCTCTCTTTTTTGCTTTACCTTAATCACTAGTATTTTTATGAGTGTCGAGCGACTCAGAAAGCGCCCCTTAACAAAACACTCTAGCATCTATTTATAGATCCCCGATGCACTCGTCGACTCGCGTTCGAGGATGACGATAGTATCGGGTAACAAAATTTAGGAACTTGTTCTAATGTTTAATTTTGCCAATTTTTATCAACTCATTGCCCAAGATACTCGCCTTCAGCCGTGGCTTAATGTTCTTCCTCAACAGCTGACGGATTGGCAAAATGCAGAACACGGCGACTTCGACCGCTGGTTACGTGCACTGAACAAGATTCCACAAGGTGTGCCAGACCAAGTTGATCTGAAAAACTCAGTAACCATTGGTAGCTCTACACCGTTCCACACAGGTGAACTTAAAAAGCTAGAAAGCTTACTGAAGACTTTCCACCCTTGGAGAAAAGGCCCTTACACGGTTCACGACATTCATATCGATACGGAATGGCGCAGTGACTGGAAATGGGATCGTGTGCTTCCACATATCTCACCACTTAAAAACCGTTCTGTACTTGATGTAGGTTGTGGCAATGGTTACCACATGTGGCGCATGCTTGGCGAAGGCGCTCGTCTTACAGTAGGTATCGACCCTTCTCACCTTTTCTTGGTTCAGTTTGAAGCGATCCGTAAGTTAATGGGCGATGACCAACGTGCGCACCTGTTACCTCTAGGTATTGAACAACTACCAAAACTGGAAGCGTACGACACTGTATTCAGCATGGGCGTGCTATACCACCGTCGCTCTCCGCTTGATCACTTGATTCAACTGAAAGACCAATTGGTGTCTGGCGGTGAATTGGTACTTGAAACCTTAGTGATTGAAGGCGATGAAAATGCAGTTCTGGTTCCTGTTGACCGCTACGCGCAGATGAGAAACGTGTACTTCTTCCCATCTGCTCGCGCACTAAAACGTTGGCTTGAACAGGTAGGCTTTGAAGACGTACGCATCGTTGACGAAAATGTCACCACAATCGGCGAACAACGCACGACAGAATGGATGACACACAACTCTCTACCAGATTACTTAGACCCGAATGATCCAAGTAAAACGGTTGAAGGTCACCCAGCACCAAGACGTGCCATTCTTGTGGCGACTAAGCCATAAATATGATGCCCAAAAGCCATTATTTAGTCGAGAACAGAGTAATGGCTTTTTGGTGGCTACAACGCCACCTTTTGCTTCGCTGTGAGCTTTCACAAAAATGCGCGTAAATTGAACGAAAATTGACTTATGTTTAATAAGTGAGCTATTTCAAATTACAATAATTGGCGTAGCGCTCACATTGCGATTCAATATGACCAGACTCTTACAATAGGATGCTTCACGCATCCTTTTTTGTGGGCTAAACTTCTAAATAGTCTGAACTATTCTCTAATTTCCAAAGGTTTTTTTTATGTTTAAGCGATTATCGCCTATTGTGGCGGTTGGTTTGCTCTCTGGTTGTACCCTTACTAACGGTGCTGCCTACCACCAAGAAACTCTCGATGCTATTGCCCGCTCAGAGACAAACATCGCAAATAAGGTTCAAAATCTTGAACTGCAAGTCAGTAATCAAAGTGATTACATTGAAAGCTTAGAAGACGAAATCATCACCCTTTCAAACCAGTTAGATGTCCATCTAACGAGCATGGAACACAAAGTCATTGAAGAGCTAGAGGAAGAAGAAGAACCCGTGGCAGTTGCAGCGGCTCCTATCGCTCCTACCTCACAACCAACTATCCTTGGCGGAATCGAAAAAGTATCTATCGACTCAATCAAACAAAGCTTTGATGCTCGAGTTGATACTGGCGCAACGACCTCTTCTCTAAATGCTGTCGATATCAAAGAATTCGAACGAAATGGTAAGAACTGGGTTAAGTTCCACCTAGAAGACCAAGGACAAGCGGCAGAAGACCAAAAGTGGATTGAAGCACCTGTTGTACGTTATGTGAAAATCCGTCAATCAACGAATGATCAGACAGAACGTCGAGCTGTGATTGAATTATGGGTTAAAGTTGGAAAAATCCATGAAAAAGCGCAATTTACATTGGCGGATCGCTCTCAAATGAGTCACCCTGTATTACTAGGGCGCGAATTTATCAAAGACATAGCGCTAGTAGATGTAAGTAAAAAGTACGTACAAACGGAAGTTAAATAACAATAGTAGGGTAAGCTATGACGTCAAGAATTCCATTTTATATCTCTATATTCCTGCTTATCGTGGCAGGCATAACACTGAGTATGTTCAGACATACGACCTACGGTGTACCTTGGACTCCAGGGGAAACTAGGCAGGTTTGGGACGTTGAAGCTCGCATTGAGTTCAACGCTGTAGGCAAAGAAGCGAAAGTTTCCTTAGCGGCTCCTCATACTCAGTCTAACTACACACTTATCGGCGAATCGGCTTCATCACCAGGTTACGGTATTTCTTACTTAAATACTGAGTCAGGTCGTCGTGCTGAGTGGTCTATTCGTTACGCAGATGGCCCTCAAACCATCTACTACAAGACACAATTCCTAGTCGACAACCAAGCTAAAGTGAACGACACACCACCAGAGGGTGAAGTGGTTCAGCCAAGCTTCGACGGTCCGGAAAAAGCAGCGTCTCTTGCTCTGATTGATAGAGCGACAAAGCGTTCTGCAGACAATCTAACGTTCACTCGTGAGCTCATCAAAACGCTGAATGATCCAGACAGCCAAAACTCAGCGCTGATTCTGAACAACATGACCAAAGTGGAAGCGACACACAAGCTACTTTCGGCAGCGAAAATACACAACAAAGTGGTTGGTGTTATCGAGCTAGAAGATGGCCGTCGTCGTCAATCTATCCAGAACATGATTCAGATTTGGGATAACGATGAGTGGATCCTGTTCTCTCCTGAATCCAGCGAACAGCAAGTTCAACCAAACCTACTGATCTGGGACGAGTCAAACGTGTCTCTGCTAGATGTAGTGGGCGGTCAGAACAGTAAAGTTCACTTCTCTATGATTGCTCAAGAGGTTTCACCGACTGAAGCAACCAACAGTAAAGTATCGGCTGATCAGCTGTTAAACCTATCAATTCATAGCCTACCGCTAGAAGAGCAAGCGATGTTTAAAACCATCATGCTGATTCCTATCGGTGCGCTTATTGTTGTGTTCTTGCGTGTCATCATCGGTCTGAAAACGTCTGGTACCTTCATGCCAGTTCTGATTGCGGTGGCCTTTGTTCAAACACAATTGGTAACGGGTATTGTTGGCTTCCTACTGATCGTTGGTACGGGTCTTATCATTCGAAGTTACTTGTCCAAACTCAACTTGCTACTGGTAGCCAGGATATCCGCCGTAATCATTACGGTAATCATGATTATCTCCGTGTTTACCGTGGTCGCGTTTAAAGTCGGTCTAACTGAAGGTCTGTCAATTACGTTCTTCCCAATGATCATCCTATCTTGGACTATCGAACGTATGTCTATCCTATGGGAAGAAGAAGGCGCGAAAGAAGTAATGCTACAAGGTGGTGGTTCTCTATTCACTGCGGTTCTTGTTTACCTAGGCATGACTAACCCATTCATTCAGCACTTAACGTTTAACTTTATTGGTTTACAGCTTGTTATTCTAGCGACCATCTTGCTACTAGGTAACTACACAGGCTACCGTCTAACAGAGCTTCGTCGCTTTAAACCGCTAGCGGAGGACTAAGTTATGTTTGATCAGTTTACTTCACCGTTTAGGTTGAAAGACAAAGGCATAATGGGAATGAACAAGCGTAACCATAGTTACATTGGTCGCTACAATGATCGTTCCAAGTATCCACTCGTTGATGACAAGCTTAAGACTAAGATCATCGCTGAACAGGCTGGCGCTACGGTGCCAAAGCTGATTGGCGTTATTGGTCACCAAGCTGAAGTAAAAACAATCCACAAGATGGTAAAAGAGTGGCCGGGTTTCGTAATCAAGCCAGCTCAAGGCAGTGGTGGTAAAGGCATCCTTGTTGTGACTTCTCACAAGGACGGCGTTTATACCAAGCCATCAGGTTCAACTATCAATGAGGAAGACGTAGAACGTCACATCAGTAACGCTCTTGCGGGTCTTTTCTCACTTGGTGGTAAGAATGACGTAGCAGTAGTTGAAAACCTCATCAAGTTTGATGAGTGCTTCGATGGCTTCAGTTACGAAGGTGTGCCAGATGTACGAATTATCGTATTCAAGGGCTACCCTGTTATGGCGATGATGCGCTTATCTACTTCAGCTTCAGACGGCAAGGCTAACTTGCACCAAGGCGCTGTGGGTGTAGGTATTTGTATTGCGACGGGTAAAGCCGTTCGTGCAGTTCAGTTTGACCACCCAGTCACTCACCACCCAGATACGGGTAAAGAGTTGGCGCTACTTCAAGTGCCGCATTGGGAAAAACTGCTAACACTGGCATCAAGTGCTTGGGAAATGACAGGTCTTGGCTACATGGGTACTGACATGGTTCTAGACCAAGAAGAAGGCCCAATGGTACTTGAGCTTAACGCACGTCCAGGTTTGGCTATCCAAATCGCGAACGGTGCTGGTCTGCTACCTCGATTGCACCATATTGAGAACCTTGGTACACCAGCTGAATACCCGAAACCTGCAGAGCGCGTGGCATACGCTGCTAAGCAATTCGGTGT
The DNA here is from genome assembly GCF_023206395.1 of Vibrio sp. ED004. Lineage (NCBI taxonomy): Bacteria > Pseudomonadati > Pseudomonadota > Gammaproteobacteria > Vibrionales > Vibrionaceae > Vibrio > Vibrio sp. ED004. The sequence goes on from NZ_CP066149.1 coordinate 402,389, forward strand.
TCACGGTAACGAGATTGTTCCAAACTAAGCTGTTTGCTGACTAGGTCACTTGATACCTATAAAGCTCAATAAAAAAGCCGCATAACTCTGAGAGTTACGCGGCTTTTTAGTCTCTGCCATTAAGTTAACTGGTTGGGCTAAGCCTCTGTAGCTTCAATTTCAGGCTCACGAATCGGATCAATACGTACCGCCGCTACCTTAAACTCTGGGATCTTGGCATGCGGATCTGTCGCTGTCGTAGTCAAACGGTTAACTGGAGACTCCACGAAATGGAATGGAATAAACACCACGCCTTTCTGCATTCGCTTCGTTACAAACGCTGCGATCTCAATTTCGCCGCGACGTGTCGAGACTTTGAGCATCTGACCATTCGAGATTCCTAACGCTTCAGCATCATGCACACTGACCATGGCACGTGGCCCTGCTAAGTTATCCAGACCTTTCGTTTTGCGCGTCATAGTACCTGTATGGAATTGCTCTAAGATACGCCCTGTCGTTAATACTAACGGGTATTCCGCATCTGGCAGCTCTGCTGCATATCGAAACGGAATCGCTTCCATCTGACCACGTCCACGAGTGAACTGAGTCTGGTGCATAATACGAGTGCCATCAGGGTTGTTTTTATTGCTTGGCCATTGCACGCCATTGACCGTGATGTTTTCCCAACGTAAACCACCGTATTGTGGTGTGACGCGAGCAATCTCATTAGTAATGTCCGCAACTGAATCGTAGCTCCAACCGCCGCCCATTGCATTAGCCAGCAATTGGATAATCACCCAATCCTCTTTCGCGTCATCTGGAGGCAATACCGCTGGGTTAATACGCTGAACGCGTCGTTCAGTATTAGTAAAGTGACCAGACTTCTCAGCGAACGAGCAAGACGGCAGAACCACATCGGCATACTGGGCCGTTTCAGTTAAGAAGATGTCTTGCACTACAAGAAAATCTAACGCTTCAAGCCCTTCAATCACGTGTGCTTGATTCGGATCGCTTAGTACAGGGTTTTCACCCATCACATATAAACCACGTACATCTCGATTACACGCGCCATCAATAATCTCGGTCAGTGTTAAGCCCGTTTCAGCAGGCAAATCAGCAACGCCCCACTCCATCGCGAATTTTTGGCGAACCATTGGGTTATACACTTTTTGATAACCCGGCAGGTTATTTGGCAATGCACCCATATCGCATGCACCTTGCACATTCGATTGGCCACGCAGAGGGTTGATACCACCACCTTCAATACCGATGTTGCCACATAAGAGCTGCAGGTTCGCGATTGAACGAACGTTGTCGTGGCCAGTGGTATGTTGCGTGATACCCATGGAGTAATACACCGCCGTACGTTCTGCAGTACCTATCAAGCGCGCCATCGCGAAGATGTCTTCTGCTTTAACGCCAGTCACCAGTTCTACTTTGTCTAGTGAGTAGCTTGGTGACATCACCTCTTGCAACAAGGTATCAAAGCCATCGACACGATCATCAATGTAATCTTGGTCGTACCAACCGTGCTTGATGATCTGTTGCATCACGCCATTAATCAGCATCACATCGGTACCCGGTCGATGTGCTAAGTAAAGTTCAGCATGATCGGCAATATCAATTCTCTTAGGATCCGCTACGATCAAACGTGCGCCGTTATGTCTTACCGCCTGTTTGATGTGTGAGCCGATAATTGGGTGCGCGGATGTGGTGTCAGAACCAATGATAAAGATGACATCCGAGTGTTTAATACTTGGGATATCATTGGTCATTGCTCCACTGCCTAGCGAAGCTTCGAGCCCAGTAACCGTTGAAGCATGGCAAAGACGAGCACAATGGTCGACGTTGTTGGTGCCAAGTTCACGACGAATGAATTTTTGGAACACATAGTTATCTTCATTGGTGGTTTTAGCCGACGAGAAACCTGCTAAAGCGTTACTGCCAAAACCTTGCTTTATAGCCGTGAACTTATCAGCAATCAGCGTAATGGCTTCTTCCCAACTCGCAGGTTGTAACCAGCCATCTTTACGAATTAATGGCGTAGTCAAACGGGCATCACTGCCGACGAAGTCGAAACCGAAACGTCCCTTAACACATAACATGCCTTCGTTAACCGGAGAATCACCGCCCTCGATATAACGGATTTTGTTCTTCGCTTCGTCAACATGCATGGTCAGCTTACAGCCCACACCACAATAGGTGCAGATAGTGTCGACCTTTTTGAGGATGTCGGTGTCGCCTTGTTTTCTATCTCTTGCATCCACCATCGCACCAGTTGGGCACGCCTGAATACAAGAGCCACATTGAACACAATTAGAGTCACCCATTAAGGTCTTGTCAGCCCCAAAATTCGGACGACATTCAGGTCTTGAAGCTGGCTTGCCATCAGACTGATTCATGAAGCTTAGAACGCCATGAACGTTCTGCTCACGACACGCTTGGATACACTGACCACAACTGATGCAGCGGTTGGCGTCAAAGATGATGAATTCAGAACTGTCATCGACAGCAAACTTCTGCCTTGTCGAACCCGCTTTGGATTCCTCTGCGCGAATGGCTTGCCAGCTCTCATTAGAAGCGACATCGATTTTGTATTCTGGATGTGTTTGGGTTGCCTTGTATTCAGTCGAGTAATCACGCAGATCGCAGTCGGTATTGGCTTGGCAACCACACTCTAAACATCTTGCGGCTTCAGCGATTGCGTCAGCATTATCAAAGCCCGTTTCTACTTCTTCAAAGCTTTGCTCTCGTTGCTCCGGCGTTAGCTCTGGCATGATTTTACGTGCCATGCGCTGTATCGACTTGTACTGCTCGGGATCAACGGCTTTGAGCTGCTTGTGCTTTCTAGAGTTAAACGGTTTAGCCGGAATGTTTTCCATATCACCGTTGAAGAATCGGTCGATCGCTTGCGCAGCAATACGCCCGTCTCCTACCGCTTCGACTGCTGTCGCTGGACCACGCCTGAAATCACCGATACTAAATATATTGCCCGTACCTGTGTGCATGGTTTGCGGATCAGCGTCCGCCGTATTCCAACGTGTCAGTGGGATATCAATCTCTTCGTTATCCATGAAACTTAGGTCGGGCTTTTGCGACACTGCAGCGATAACCGTATCGAACGCTTCAACAAAGAACTCACCCGTTGGTTTTGGGCTACGACGACCAGAAGCATCTGCAGGACCAAGTGCCATACGTTCTAATCGAATCTCAGAGACATGCCCATTTTCATCAGCAATGTTCTCAGCCGGGTTGGTCAAGAAGTGGAACTTAACACCTTCATGTTCAGCTTCTTCGATTTCGTAATCTTCGGCCGGCATTTCATCTCGTGTGCGACGATAGATCAGGGTGGTGTCCGCACCGTCACGCACTGCGGTTCGAGCGCAGTCAATCGCCGTGTTACCACCGCCAATCACAGCGACTTTTTTGCCGGTAGTGAAGTGTTTGTCAGTCACATAGTCTTTTAGGTAATCAACACCTAGGTAGCAGCCACCAAGGTCACTACCGGGATAATTCATCTCAACGGCTTGTGACGCACCCACAGCTAAGCAGACCGCATCAAAATCGCGACTGAGATCTGACAAGGTAAAATCAACACCAAGCTTCTTATCGCACTCTACTGCCATTCCGTTACGACACATAAGCTCGATTTCTTTATCAAGAATCGACTTCGGTAGACGATATTCTGGAATACCATAACGTAGCCAGCCACCAGCTTTAGGCATCGATTCATAAACACTGACGTCATAGCCCTCATTAGACAGGTAATAACCTGCTGTTAAGCCACCAGGGCCACTGCCGACAATCGCAATGCTCTTACCTTTGTTGGGTTTCTTCGCAGGCATGTAGCTCTCTTGAGTAGCCAAATCGGCATCGGCTGCGTGTCGCTTGAGTTGGCGAATTGCAATCGAATCATCGACTAAGTTTCTTCGACACTCGGTTTCACAGAAGGCCGGACACACACGACCAATCGATAGTGGCATCGGCAGTGTTTTCTTAATCACTTCGATGGCTTTGGTATGATCATTTTGCGCAATATGATGAAGATAAGATTGAATATCGACTCCCGTAGGGCAAGCGGTTTGGCACGGTGCTTCGCAGTCAGCGTAGTGGTCTGCCATGATACGATTCAGCGCATCTTGGCGATGAGTCGTTAGCTGTTTAGATTGAGTGGTGATGTTCAAGCCATTGGCTACCTCAAGCTCACAAGAGCGTGTCACGCCCATCCCATCCACTTCAACCACACACAAATCACACGGCACTTTGTCCGCTGTTTTGTTCAAACCACATAACGATGGAATCTCTAAACCACATATTTTTGCCGCCTCAAGAACGGCTTGCCCTTGTTCGACGATTCGAAATTTCCCATCAATGACGATTTGAATCATAGCCTGTCCTACCTTTACCTTTCGCACACTGCGAGTTATCAATAATTAAAAATAAAGTAATACAATATTATTAATATTATTTAATCTATGTAATTACCATACATTAATTATGGTTTTGTGCGTGTGACCTCAAACAAGTTCCATTGATAATAACCATAAGGTATGAGTGGTCTTATCTGTATATGGAAAACATTAAGTTGCAGATAAAGACCATTTTAGGAAGGCAGGCAGCTGTAATCAGGGAGATTAGATTTCAGATATTAAAAAGCCCCTACCACTGTATATACAGTGAGTAGGGGCTTTGAATTGATAAATCGGCTTAAAGCTTACTGCTCAGCTTCCTCAATCAGCTCTTGCACTGGCGATGCAGGTTTGTTTTGAGCAAAACCGCGTAAGCCAACAACGTGCACATGTTCATGATCTTTGAAGACCTTACGTACCAGTTTGTAGGTTGTGCCTTTCTCTGGGCTGATGTTCTCCGGTGCTGCAATCAGAAGCTGCATGCCTAGACGGTCACACAGTTCAAACAGTGTAGAGATAGACTTCGCATCCAGACGTGCTGCTTCATCAAGGAACAACAAGCGACATGGAACGATGTCTTTGCTACGAAGTCGACGAGACTCTTCTTCCCAGCTCTGAACCACCATCAATAGGATAGATTGACCAGTACCGATCGCCTCACCTGTAGACAGTGCGCCCGATTCCGCTTGTAGCCAACCATCAGAGCCACGGTTAACTTCAACACTTAACTCTAGGTAGTTACGGTAATCCAGTAGCTCTTCACCTAGAACTTGAGGAGAACGTTGACCCATGTCGATGTGTGGGTTCACACGTTGGAACAACTTCGCCATCGCTTCTGAGAAGGTGAAGCGAGTCGTCTCGAACAAGTCTTTGTGCTGATCTTGTTGAGTCGCTAGGCCTGATAGCAAGATTTCGTGACTTTCACGGATCTTAACGTTCAGACGTACACCCTTAACCTGACCAAAGTAAATGTTCGACAAGCCTTGGTTCAGCATACGAATACGGTTCTGCTCACGCTGAATCGTCTTCTTAATGATGCTTGCTACCGACTCAGAGCTGATCGCTAGGCGGTTTTCACGCTGGGTCAGTTCTTCTGTTAGTCGAGCTAGCTCAACTTCCATCTCTTCGATTGCTTCAACCGGATCATCCGTATGAATGATGTCTTGGCGAATACGCTCGCGAAGATGTTGGTAAACCGCAATGTAGAATAGAACCTTACGTTCTGGATGTGCGTTATCTTCAGATAGGCGCAGCGAATCACGTAGGTCGTCATTGTCAGCCACAGCCAGACGCAGTGCACCCAGTGATTTATCCGACATCGAGCGAAGTTCACCAGCTGTTAGGTAAGCCAGTTCACGCTTGTGTAGACGACGTTCAACGTCATTCTCACGAGCTAAACGCAGTACTGAACACCAGCCTGCTTTTGCTGCAACCACAAAGGTACGAAGCTCGGTGTACTCTTTCTGTACTTTCTTAAGACGCTTAGCCAAGGCTTTCATCTCAAGTTCTGTTGAGGTAATCGTACGCTCGTATTCGCTCTTACGGCTACGAGACGTGTGTAGACGCTCTTGTAGCTCGTCACGACGACGAACTGCGCGCTCTTCAGCGCCTTCATCAGCATTTACACCGAACTCTTGAAGCTCTTGTTTGAACTCTTGAACCGTCTCTTGCTTCGCTTGATGCGAGCTCTTCAGCGCTGCCAATACTTGGTTGTACTGGTTCATCTGTTCACGAGCTTGTTTCAGGCCATCACGACCTTTAGTTCTTGCTTGTTCCGCTTGAACCAGTTTCGCTTTCAACTGTTCGCTCAGTTCGCTGCTCTTGTTAAGCAGGTCAACAGAGTCTGCGTAAGCAAAGTAGTGACGACGCTCAATCAGATCAGACAATGCGAACACTTTGCCTTTTAGCGTTTGCAGAGCATTATCTGCTTGACGATACTCCGCTTCCAAAGCTTCGAATTGCTCAGGGTCAGCGTCGAGTGCAGAAACGATTTGCTCTAATGAAGTCAGCGCTTTGCCATGAGTGTTCAAGTAAGACTTCGCTTCGCTTAAACGCTCTAGTTGTGCTTCTAATTCAGCAAGACGCTCAGCTAATGTTTCGTCTTCAAGAATACGAACCATAGGCGCGAGTTTGTCGAGTGCACCAAGTGCCTGTTTGCTGTGCAGAAGCTGGCTGCGTTGTTGTTGCTCTTTAGAATCTAGCTCAGCTAGAGAACGAACAATTTGGTTACGCTTATCGCGAATAGACGCTAACGCCTGCTCTGGATCAGCGTTGAACGCAACGTGCAGGTGCTTCGCAACAAAGCTGTTGAATGCTTGGTATAGGCGATTCAGTTTTTGAGAATCAAACGCTGCTTTGGCGTGGTTCTCAACAACTACATCACGCTCTTCACGCAATTTTTCAAGGCGTTGTTCACGAGCTGCGCGACCAAACAGTGGGATCTCAGGGAAGCGAGAGTAACGCATTTGGCGATCGTTCAGTTGAACGCATACTGCGCCTTCTAACTCGTCCGCGTTGAATGAGCTGTCATCAAACGCGTCTACATCACCTTCTAGGATGTAAAGGTCTTCTGGACAATCATCAAGATCAATCAGCTTCTCTTTGATGCCATCAAGATCTGAAACCACAATCGCATGACGAGCCGGGCCGTACATCGCACTGAAGTAAGGCGCATCGCCAATCGTGATGTCGTCGTAGATCTCAGAAAGCAACACGCCACCAAGAGTGTCCGCTAGGCCTTTCAGGCGAGGATCGTTAGAACCACCTGGAGAGGCTAGACGCTCGATCTCTTGCTCAAGTTCAGCTCGGCGAGTTGCCAGTTGATCTTTAGCAACGGCTTGAGACTTTTCGTCTTCAAGTACTTGCTGCATTTGAGTCATTACCGCTTGGCTATCTTCTAGCTCAGCTTCGGTTTGATCTCTTAATGCTTCAAGCGCATCGTTTGCCGTGATCCAAGCAGGAGCAATGGATTCTAGCTTTTGAATCTCTTGGTCGTGGTTCTGTTGAACACGACGTTGTTCACTTTTCGCTTCACGCAACTCTTCCTGAGCATACTCAAGCGTTTCGATCTTCATTGCATGACGTTCGCGCTCTTCGTCGAAAACCACTTCGTCAATCAGTGAAATGTTGTGTTGCTTTTGGTATTCAGTCGCAAGTTCTTTTGCTTGACGCTGCTGCGCCACATCACGAGCCATATCGCGGTGCTGAGCTCGCCATTGCAGTTCGTTCTCAACAACATGTTTCGCGTTACGACCTTTTTCTAGAGCTTGCTTAGCGCTATGAGATGCTTCTTTACGCTCCACTTCACCAACGATGCTCTTAACCAAAGACAGTGCTTTGTCGAACTGTGCAGAAGCTGCAGAAGACATGTCTAACTTGTGCTTAGTCGACAGTAACGTCTGAGTGCTTGATTCTTCTTGTGCTTTTAGCTCAGAAACCAAGGTTAACGCGCTTTCTGCAGTAATAGAGTCATCACCCAGCAACTGCTTGGTTTTCTCTAATGCTTGAACCGCTTGTTGGTATTGAAGTGCACGAGTCTGCTGAACATCCAACGCTTGTTGGTAATCAGCAAGCTGAGTTTTCAGGCTATCCACTTCTTCTTCAGTGATGGTTGCCTGCTCTTCAGCAAGAAGTACTCGCTCTTGAGCTTCCTCAACCACCATCATCTGCTCTTCTAGACGCTCATTAAGCTCTTCTAGATCTTCGCTGTAGCGAGCAATTTTCTCTTGCTGGCGAAGTGCAGTTTGAACCAACTGAAGGTGATCCGAAGCCGCTTGGTAATCTTGCTCTAACGCTGACTCTTGATCCACCAGCAGTTCGAGTTCTTCTTGAACACGATTCAACAGGTTGTTTTGATCAAGCAAAGTTTCGCGAGAACCAAACAGTTCACCACGGAGCTTCATGGTTTGATCTAACTTGTTGCGACGATCGTTAGCATGGCGCATGTAGTCCGCAGCCACGTAGTTCGTAGATTCAGTGATCAAGTGTTTGAACAAGTCACGATCCGACTGAGTTGTCTTGATCGCTTCTAGCGTCATGCGGTTCTCGCGCAGTGCCGATTCCATATCTTGGAATGCTTTCTTCACGCCACCATTTTGCGGTAGAAGGTAATCACGCAGAGAACGTGTAATCGCACTTGATATACCACCGTAAAGTGATGCTTCAATTAGACGGTAGAACTTAGAACGGTCGCTGCTGTTACGCAGTTTCTTCGGTACTACACCGTACTCAAACATCTGTGAGTGGTAATCAACAATCGAAGAAAACGCCTTAAAGTGCGCCCCTTCGTACTGTGCAACAGCGGCTTTCACATCATTTAGCTGACATACACGAGCGTGGCTGTCTGAAACGTTCTGAATCAGCACGTCCGTTGGTTTCACATGGCTTGGAAGGCCTTGAATAACGAACGGCTTGATGTCTACTTTCTTGTCACGACCCGCAACTTGCTGCAGTTTTACTGCAAACAACAGACGTTGATTACGAGAGTTCACTACATCCAGCGCTGCATAACACGCGCCAGGTTGAAGCTTACCGTAAAGACCTTTATCACGAGATGACTGTGAGCTACCCGCTTCCGTTGTGTTACGGAAATGCAGAAGGCTTTGGTCAGGGATAAGTGCTGTGATGAATGCCGCCATTGTGGTCGACTTACCTGCACCGTTACCGCCAGAAAGTGTTGTAACCAATCCATCAATATCAAAAGTACGCGCGAAGAAGCCGTTCCAGTTGACCATGGTTAATGATTGATACTTACCTCTTTCAATCATGCTTCACCTTCTACTTTTGTTTGTTCGCCGTCGTTTGACTCAAGGTCAAAGTCAGCTTGATCGTTAAAAATGTCTTGTTGACCGTTTTCGTCTACGCCTGCATCGACTTCTGATGCGGCTTCAGCTTGCTCTTCATTTAACAAGCTACCTTGGTTAGGCTCTTGAGTATGCACCACAGCTTCACCATCACGGATAAGACGCAGTTGAGCTTCTTTCATGTCATCGCCAACACGTACGTCAGCACCAAAGCGGAATACCGCTTCGCTGATACGGAATTTGCCCGTCTCACCAATCGCAATCAACATGCCGATACGACGTAAGCGACGTAGAGAAGTACGCACTTTTTCAAACAGTTTCTCTTTGTCTAAGTCAGAACCCGACGCACGGTTGGTAGCTAGCTTCATGAGTTTTTTCTCATCCGCTAACGACATCAACTCATCAAACAGCTCTTGGTTAGTGAAGATACCTTCATGAGCAAGACGCTCTGGGCTTAGGTATAAGAAACACAATACCTTACCAACAAGCATGTCCAGCTCAGACAAAACACTACGACCGATTAGCGACGTAGAACGCGGACGCAGGTAAAAAAAGCCTTCTGGCGCTTTCACAAGCTCAGTGTTGTAGCGTTGGTAGAAATGCTGAAGCTCAACTTCAAAATCTGAAAGTAACGCGTGGTTATCTAAGTCTTCTGTTGAAATATGCTTACCTGAACGCAGCATGCTGTCTAGCGCAGGGAACAATGGGTTCGCTATCGCTTTTACCAGTTTCTCTGGCATGTAATCATCAGTACTTGTTAATGACATTGGCTTGTACCTTTGCACCGAAATCGTTGATTGCCTGCCAATCTGGCTGAATAGCCTGATAGTCAGACTCTGAGTAACCTAAGCGCACGGCTTGGTCGACAACAATTCTGGCTAAATCAAAATGGTGTGTGCGAGGGTGTGCCGCGAGGTAATCGCGTAGCACAAGGCCAAGATCAATTGGCGCACCTTGCTGTTTGTGAGCTTTTAACATCTCTGCAATTCGGTCTGAAAGCAGATCATTCACTTGCTCAAATTCTTCGTATTCTACGTCGATTGGTGCTTGACCCATTACTTCATCATCACGAAGTACCAAGGCTTCATCACGCAAATCGGTGAGCTTTTCAGCATCGGCGTAGGTCAATAACCAAGGCGCATCAAAGTAGTCGGTAACCGACTGACGCAAGCGTTGGCTAAAGGCACGGTTTTTATCCATATCAATCGCGGTACGGATAAACTTGTGAACGTGGCGGTCGTAACCGATCCACAAATCGATCGCTTGCTGACCCCAACTAGTGATTCGGTCGAGCTTCATCTGCAAGCCGAATAGGGTTTCGCCAACGAACTCGAGTTCATCGTCACCGTAAACAATTTCTTGAATATCGAGGATCTGTGTTTGCAGTTCATCACCCGCCGCTTGCAAGGTGTCTTGCAACTCTTTTAGCGTGGAGGAGGTTTCTGATAGCAAGGTTTCACAGTTGTTGATCGCCTCTCGCCAATCCTTATTTAAAAGGTCGGCAATTTGCTGCTTAACGGTTTGCTGCTGCTCATCCATAACACGTTGGTTAAGATCGATCTGATCGAAAATTTCACCAACCGAATACTTCAGCACGCCGTAAACGTTCTTTCTCCAATGTCCTGGAGTTCCGCCCTTCTGCGCTGCTTCAATGGCTTTCGCCATCTCGTCCGCAACCATAGAAAGCTGGATAGACAATTTTAATTTAGAGAACTGACGGTGACGTAAGTAATAATCTGAGATACCAATCGCTAATGGCGACAAACGGTAAATGCTCGCACCATCCGTGATTTCGCTAGTAAAGCGGCTAATCAGCTTCTGTTTAACCAACTCATTGATGGCGTTATTGGCACGAAACGCAGACGCTTCGCCAGTATCTTCAAACAGTCGAGTGACGATGGTAAATGCATCGTGCAGTTCACCTTCGCCCAACTCTTCATCGAACCTTTCATTGCTTAGTACTGCGATAGCAATCAAAAATGCTAAGCGCTCTGGCGGCAAGTTTAATGAAAAATCATGCTGCTTGACCCAGCCCACCAACTCATCAATTGGCTGCTCTTCGGCAGTTTGAGTCATTTCACTCATTGTGGTTCCTGTTACTGTTCTTCGTCATATCGAACATGTTAGATATGACGCCTATTTCTTTATGACGCGGGCTTCTTACGATTGCATAGCGCATGTTGTGGCTTCTTTTACCACATTCACCGCTGTTATTGCGCAGGTTTTTGAGCCCAAACGTGAATATAACGGCCTAGCGACAGATATGGCTCTTGGCGACATAGCTGTTTTTCTAGTTCCAATACATCTTCAAATTGGTAATCGCCCATGTACTCCATATTACCTATGTAGTCACTAAAAGAGCGAATGCCTGATTTACCACAGATTTCTAGACCAGCGTCTTCTATCCATTGATAAACCTCTTCTGGCTTCAAGCCTTTTTGTGGTTGCAGCTTAAACCGTTTTCGATGTGGCATCCCATTCAATACATGAGGAATGTTGCCACAAATCACATTTTTCAGGACTAATCCGTGGTGGTTGTAAAACATTATCGAGGCAACGCCACCCGGTTTGACTTGTTCAAGCAATAAATCAAGCGCCTCTCTCGGGTCAGCCAGCCATTCCATTACGGCATGAAACATCACAACATCGACTTTCTCATCGAGATGTTCTGACACTTTTTGCACTGGAGAATGGATAAATCGATACTGATCTAACAAACCCGCTTCGTTGATACTTTCTTCGGCAAGCTTAAGCATCTCAGAAGAGAGATCGCACAAAGAAACCTTATGTCCAAGCGCGGCGATTTTCTGCGACATCTGTGCAAGACCACCTCCGGCATCAAGCACATGCAACGGTGTGTCTGAATGCTCAAATTTGCTCAAAGCTTGTTCTAAATCTTCCCATACGATGATCTGACGGATCTCTCCTTTGTCAGAGCCGTAAATATTTTTTGCAAATTTGTGGGCAATATCGTCGAAATTACGGTCTTCAGTCACGGCTACTTGAGTTATTATGTCCTATCGTGCCTGCTATTCTGTCACAGGAATTTCAGGAATAAAGAGGCGATGTCTCTTTTTACTACTAAGTGATGTTTTTTCGGACTATTCGGATATGTTTGAGCTGAAAAAAGTAGTGTCTTCACTATTGATGCCACTGCCAGCAATGTTAATTCTCGCTTTTCTGGGCTTAGCCCTAGTGATGTTTACTACCAAAAGGAAGACTGGTTGCCTAATTACCCTTTCAGCCCTCTGTGGTATTTTCCTAATCGCTTTCCAGCCAGTTTCTAGCCAACTTTTAATGCCAATGGAAAGGCAACACACCGCTTTTTTACCTGTCGACGACACCGTCGATTACGTGATGGTGCTTGGAAGTGGTCATGTCGTTGACGACCAAATCCCACCAACATCAGAACTTAGCCGCACTGGTTTGATGCGTTTGAGTGAAGGGATTCGTATTCTACGTCTTTACCCTGGTGCCAAGCTTATCTTGTCAGGCTACGGCGCGGGCACTGAAGTGAGTAACGCAAGAATGATGGCTAAGGTTGCCCTAGCCCTTGGCGTTGCAAAACCCGATATCATTTTGCTTGAGACAGCAAAAGACACTTGGGAAGAAGCTCGCCAAGCTGCCGCGTTTGTTAAAAACAAAAAGATGGTATTGGTGACATCTGCGAGCCACATGACTCGTGCGCTGAATGAATTCCACGCTGCTGGCATGAAACCATTACCAGCACCAACCAACTACCTTGCACAAGAAGGTATTGTTGAGCCTTGGAATAAGTACATGCCTAAAGCGATCTATCTAGAACAGACAGAGCGTTACTGGCACGAGACCATGGGATTGGTTTGGCAAAGCCTGCGTGACTGGCTAGACACCAGTAACGATCTTTCGGAGGAGCCAATTGTTGTTCCTGAGCCTTCGAGCTTGATTGAGGAAGACGGTGAAGTTTCTGCAGCGCAGTAGACTCAACCTGATGCTTCTCTCTGCTTATGTTTAACTCAGCCTATTATTTCAATCGGCTTATTGGCAGGCAGAATCGTAAAACAACTAGTAGGCTGTCAGTTCGATAACGACAACAACTAAGCAATAAAAAAGCCGAGACATCAATGATATCTCGGCTTTTTCGTTCATATGTCGTTGCTAACTAGAAGTTCACGCAGAACATTAGTCACCAGCAAACATGTAACCTTCACCGTGAACCGTCACAAAGATTTGTGGGTTCTTAGGGTCGAATTCCATTTTGGCACGCATACGACGAATCAGTACATCGATCGTACGGTCATTCGGTGCGTCCACTCGGTGACTGATCATATTCAGAATACGTTCGCGACTTAATACTTGGTTAGGGTAAGAAGACAAAGCCACCAACAATTCATATTCAGCTTTAGTCAGCTTCACTGGCTCGCCGTTTTTGCTTAGCGCACGACGAGGGATATCAAATGTCCACTCACCGAAACGAACCACAGACTCGTCTGATGTTTCTTCTACTGCGCCTGCTGCCGTTTTACGAGCGGCAGAAATACGCCAAAGTAGGTTTTTAACTCGAACCAATAACTCGCGAAGTTCGAAAGGTTTAGTAACGTAATCGTCCGCGCCCATTTCAAGGCCAACGATTTTGTCGATGCTATCCGTGCGTCCAGTAACTAAAATAATTCCAATGTCTGATTGACTGCGTAATTCGCGAGTTAGCATCAATCCATCTTCGCCTGGTAAGTTGATGTCCAGCATAATGAGGTCAACGTTGTTTTCATCTAACACGTTTCTCATTTGAGCGCCGCTTTCTGCTTCGCTCACTGTGTAACCTTCGTTCTGGAAATATCCAACCAGTTTACTGCGGGTTACCACATCATCTTCTACGACTAATACGTGATAGCTCATCTACACCACTTTTCTTATTTAATAGTTTCAGTAACTATTCTATTCATAACTAGTAACAATTCTAGTGTTACAGAAGATAAAAGCCAGAAAGATGAATCTTTTTTGATACAAGACAATCTTAAACCTTGCTATTTATCGCCCATCGCAATTCAATATAGGCATTACTACTAACGAGTAACTTTGCGTTTCGCAAATAACCTTGTTATTCAGCCTTGGTGTTTATATCCCAAATCACTTGACGATATTGAGTATACAAACGCCGCAAGACTAAATCAGGATCCAAGAAATGAAAGATACGAAAGCGTTCAACGAGCAAAGAGCAGAAATCTACTGGTGGCTATCAAGCTTATTCGCCAAAGAGCTCACTCAAGAAGAACTCGATCACTACCACTCTGTTGAGATTCGTTCTTTCCTAACTGGTTTAGGTGAAAATGAAACACTAAAGCCAGCGATTGATAGCTTAGTTGACGCACTAAACCGTCTTCAAATACGTGAAGATGCTCAACTGGAACTGTCTGCTGACTTTTGTGACCTTTTCTTAAAGACAGATAAACATGGTGCCCTTCCATACGCTTCTATGTACATCGGTGAGACTGGCCTATTAAACGATAAGCCTGCAAAAGAGATGGAAGAGATCATGGCTAAACACAATTTAGTGGTTAACCAAGACCTGAAAGAGCCAGCAGACCACATTGCTATCGAACTCGACTTCCTTGGTAACTTGATCATTCGTTCTAACGAAACAGATCTTGAAGAAGAGCTAGAGAAGTCTTTTGCTGTTCAACAGCATTTTATCGAGCAACAACTCCTAACTTGGGTACCAAAATTCAACGTTAAATGTCATGACGTTGATGAATTCGGTTTCTACGCTTCAGTCTCATCTCTGCTACTCGCATTCTGTCAGTTGGACACTCAATATTTAGCTGGTGAATAGCTTATTGGGCGACTAAGTAAATAAATTCAGTAGAATGTGACAATTCACCCGGATTTCTGGGTGAATTTTATTGCGAGTAATTTCTAGTCAGTCTAAAATTGTGACCGCAAACGATAAAATATGAAACATTCACGAAATGCTATGCTTATTAAAGTTCAGAGCATTTCGGTGTTAAGACAAGCCGCTCATAGCGGTTTTTTGTTTTTTAGCACTTTAGTACCCAAAGAGCCCTACAAATTTAAGCTCTTAGTTAGGTAGCTTAACGGCTACTTCATTCCGTACTTTGGGAAAGTAGCTTCTAATAGGATAAAACCATGGCCACTATAAAAGATGTCGCTCGCTTAGCCGGCGTATCAACAACAACCGTTTCTCACGTAATCAACAAAACACGTTTTGTTGCAGAAGCGACTCAAGAAAAAGTAAACAAAGCCGTAGATGAACTGAACTATGCACCAAGCGCGGTTGCTCGTAGTTTGAAGTGCAATACAACACGCACTATCGGCATGCTTGTTACTCAATCAACCAACCTATTCTTCTCTGAAGTTATCGATGGTGTTGAGAGTTACTGCTACCGTCAAGGTTACACTTTGATTCTGTGTAACACGGGTGGTATCTATGAGAAGCAACGTGACTACATTCGAATGCTTGCAGAGAAACGTGTAGATGGCATCTTAGTTATGTGTTCAGACCTAACTGAAGAACTAAGAGAGATGTTAGATCGTCACGCTGACATCCCTAAAGTGATTATGGACTGGGGCCCAGAGAGTTCTCAAGCTGACAAGATCATCGATAACTCTGAAGAAGGTGGCTACCTAGCAACCAAATACCTTATTGAGCGCGGTCACTCTAAGATTGCTTGTTTAAGTGGCCACTTAGACAAAGCGGCCTGTGTAGAACGTATCGCAGGTTACAAACGCGCACTCAACGAAGCTAAGATTACTGCTGATGACAACATGATCATTGAAGGTAACTTCGAGTGTGATACTGCTGTTCTTGCTGCAGAGCAAATCGTAGAAATGAAAGATCGCCCAACAGCGGTATTCTGTTTCAACGATACAATGGCGCTGGGCTTAATGAGCCGACTGCAAGAAAAAGGCATCCGTATCCCTGAAGATATCTCAGTGATCGGTTACGACAACATCGAACTGGCTGAGTACTTCTCTCCACCGTTAACAACGGTTCACCAACCTAAACGTCGTGTTGGTAAAAATGCATTCGAGATTTTATTAGAACGTATAAAAGACAAAGATCACGAGAAACGAGTCTTCGAAATGCACCCTGAGATTGTTGAACGAAGTACAGTTAAAACGTTAAATTAATTGATAAAACGAGTTTTATTTCATTAAGCGCACCTTTGGGTGCGCTTTTTTTATCAACAACTATAATGAACCTATATGCACAACAGAAAGATCATTAATTGAAGCAATATCACATTTTGAAATAACAAGTGTGAGCCTCATTCAACAAAAACTTTATTCTATTCAATCAGTCACGCACAGGGCAAACCACTTGAAAAAGTGGGACGCAAAGCTTCCGGCCTAAACCACTCGTTGGTATGGTAGCGGGGTTACCGATGGCAAAATGCAGTAACTACTGACAATTTAGTAATTTACAGCCTATTGACAATTTAATTGCAACATTTTGCTAATCTCTCGGACCTGCTTATTTGGTGGCGTAGTTCAAATACACCGAGATAAATAACATGGATAAACCGATACTAAAGGACTCAATGAAGTTATTTGAGCCCCTAGGAAAAATTAAGTCACGCTCAATGTTTGGTGGATTCGGTCTTTTTGCTGATGACACTATGTTTGCTCTGGTTGTTAATGACCAGTTGCATATACGGGCAGACAAATGCACAACGAAGCAATTCGAACAACAAGGGTTTCAACCGTACGTCTACAAAAAACGTGGTTTCCCTGTCGTTACTAAATATTTCGCTTTACCTGAAGGCCTGTGGCAAGACCAAGAGAAGATCTTGGAACTCGCAACGACGTCTCTGGGTTTCGCTAAAGAAGAAAAAGCTGAACAGTCTTCTGCTAAGCCAACTCGACTCAAAGATCTGCCGAATCTTCGACTCGCTACTGAGCGTATGTTGAAAAAAGCAGGAATCGATTCCGTTGAACGTTTATATGAATCTGGCTCTGTAAACGCCTTTAACGCCATCAAGGAATCGCATGCGTCCTCTGTCAGTATTGAATTACTGTGGGCGCTAGAAGGTGCGATCAATGGAACACATTGGTCTGTTATACCGCAGCAGCGTCGTGAAGAGCTTATCAATCGCGTCAATTAACTTTGTCAGTTCAAACTATCTATATAACTAAGCCGCATTTCTGCGGCTTTTTTTATATCTGCTGAAAGTTAATCTATGCTTTGCCTGTCTATCTATACTAATGGTATGCATTGAAAATTAGAGGAAGTATCAATGAGTAAGAAAATGATATTGGGTATTGTGTTAGTCGTAACCATCATCTTGTTAGGCGTCAATTTTGGCCAGTACCTAACGCTTGAAAACGCCAAGGCCCAACAAGCCGTTTTGAATGACTACATTGACAGCAACTTTATTGCCGCCGCTGCTATCTATTTTATCGCGTACGTAATGATCACTGCTTTCTCAATTCCTGGCGCTGCAGTCGTCACGCTCTTAGGGGCAGCACTGTTTGGCTTCTGGAACAGTTTACTGCTGGTATCTTTCGCAAGCGCTATTGGTGCGACCCTCGCCTTCCTGAGTAGCCGTTACCTGTTACGTGATTGGATCCAAACCAAATTTGGTGACAAATTAGCGACAATTAACAAGGGCGTAGAAAAAGACGGGGCATTTTACTTATTCTCGCTTCGCCTGATTCCTGTATTCCCATTTTTCCTTATCAATCTACTGATGGGGTTAACCCCAATGTCAGTTTCTCGTTACTACATTACGAGCCAAATAGGCATGCTACCTGGTACGGCTGTTTTCTTGAATGCTGGTACTCAACTCGCAGAAATTGATTCACTTTCAGGTATCGTTTCACCTTCAGTACTACTATCGTTTGCATTGTTGGGTGTATTCCCAATTATTGCCAAATGGTTGATGAGCAAGTTTCGCTCAACACCTGTCGCTGACTAACGTGTATAGCTGAATAACGTATATAGTTGACTAACACCTAAAGCCGAATGAGGTTCTATCTCAATGAAAATCTTCAGTGCATCGAATCCAACAGAAGCCCATATCATCTGTGGATTGTTAGAAAGTGAGAATATTGCGTGTGAAGTCCGTGGTGAAGGTTTGTTTGGTTTAAAAGGGGAGATCCCATTTACCGAAGAAACTGACCCTTACGTATGGCTATATGAGCCAGAATTAGCCAGTAAAGCTCGCACTATTGTCAATGACTACCAAAAACAACAAGATTCGATCATCTATGAAGAGTGGCGTTGTGGTGAGTGTCATGAAGTCAATGAAGCTCAATTCGGTTCTTGTTGGCAATGTGGCGCAGCCTCTCCTGAATAATATCTCACGACGACAACCTGAGATTTAGTCAGATACCTCCTTCAAATAAAACGGGAAGCTAAGTTAGCTTCCCGTTTTATTTGAATTCAATTTGATACTCGGCTCAGAGAATGAACCTAAAAGATCACTGGATTTGCTTTTGGATAAACTCGATAGAATGTTGATTGAATTCTTCAGGGTTTTCAACATTACACACGTGACCGCAGTTTGCGATTTCAACTAGTTCACTCGACTCATGCGCCTCAACCATTTCTTTAACGGGCTTGATGAACATGTAATCACGTTCTCCCATCAAGTAGAGAGTCGGGATTGGTAGCTCCCTATCTTTGAAATACTTCATCAGAGGGTTTACGTCAGCCGTCAGGATGAACCAGCGTTTAAACTCTTTTTGACATAGCTTTTTGGCTTCGCGGATAAACAAGTGGCGCGATTCTTTCTGGCTTTTCTGCGGCATCACAATGTAAGCAAACAGGCTATAAAGCCACATGTAAGGAATGATGTGCTTACTCAGGTTACCGAGTTTGACCAATACTTGCGAACGAGTGTTGAGTTTGGTTACCGCCCCACCAAGTACCATTGAGCGAACACGACCTGCTGCGAGCTCTGCAACGTTGCGAACGATAATCGTCCCAAGAGACATGCCCACAAAGTGTGCTGAACGGATTTTGAGGTGATCTAACACTTTAAGAATATCGAGCGTGACCGATTTGAACGTATAGCGATTCGAAATCAGCTCTTTAAGTATGTTGTCTGATTTACCATGTCCTCTCAGATCAATGAGAAGCAAGTTGAAGTGCTGCTTATACGCTTTGATCTGCTTAAACCAGATAGAGGAGCTGCCTCCTGCGCCATGCACAAATACAACCCACTCATCGCTCGTAGGGTGAGTAAATGTTTTATGAAATAATAAACTCTCAGACATACCTATCGCTTTAATTATTAAAATGGAGCTATGCCTCATCACGAGGCGATGACTAAGGATATCACGCAATTAAGAACTTTAAGTGATAATAGTGTCAAACCTGTCATTAGTCATGTGAATACCAACCTCACCTTTTCTACCTGACTAAAATGAGTTTGCAAGCTTTGTCTTTATAAACGTGATGTGATCTGACCAGAAAACAAAAAGGCACCCTATTATTAGAGCGCCTCTTTCATTAAAAACAATTGCCGTACATCCGCTAATTTTAGAAGCTAAAACAGAGCGCTAAAATGCAGAGTGATACATCGCAAGATACTCTTTTGCGGCATCTTCCCAACTAAAATCTTGCTGCATCGCATAAAGCTGAACACGCTTAATTTCAGATGGGTTTTGTGCATAAAGCAGTAATGAACGATGCAGTACAGCCAATAACGCTTGCGGCGTCGGCTCTTCAAAAGCAAATCCAGTTGCTACCTCAGGATCCTGATCGTAATCATTCACACTGTCTTTTAAACCACCCACAGAACGAACAATCGGTAAAGTACCGTAAGCCATACTGTAGATCTGGTTTAAACCACAAGGTTCGAATTCGGAAGGCATCAAGAAGAAATCGGAGCCCGCTTCAACCAAGTGTGCTAGCTCGTTGTTGTATGCTTCTACGAACGAGAACTTGTCTGAGTGAAGTGCCGATAGCTCTTTTAGCTGACTCGCCAACACTGGATCGCCTGTACCTACAATCACGATCTGAAGATCGTTCTTCAAAAACTGCTCAATGATAGGCAATAAGTAATGCACGCCTTTTTGATTTGTCAGGCGACAAACCATGCCATACACAGCGCAATCGATGACTGGCAGGCCAACATCTTGTTGCAGTTTTTGCTTACAAGCTGACTTTCCGCGAACCATGCTGTGCTTAGTTGCTTTGTATTTACGAGGCAAGAAAGCATCTGTCTCAGGGTTCCAAGCGCCGTAATCGCAACCATTCAGAATACCGACTAAATCAGAAGACCTGTGTTGAAACTCTGCCGCCATACCATGGCTGCCAAGCTCAGTTTTGAGCTCTTCTGCATAGGTTGGGCTTACTGCATTCACTTTGTCTGCACACATCACACCGGCTTTTAGCATGGTGACATGAGTATCACTTACCGAAGCTTCTGGAACATTGTAGCTGTGCATCTCAGGAAGAGACTGCAACTCACCGTAAGAGAACACACCTTTGAAAACCGCATTGTGAATTGAGATAACACTGCGTGTATTTTCAAAGAAGTCGTGTTGTTGGTAACGCGATTTAAGCAAGAAAGGAACAAAGCCAGTATGCCAGTCGTTCGCGTGAATGATATCAGGTTGGAACCCAAGCTTCGGAAGCATATCAAGGCATGCTGCACTGAAGAACGAGAAGCGCTCTCCATTATCAGCGTAAGCTTGGTTATTTTCTGCGTACATTTCTGGACGGTCAAAATACTTGGCACATTCAATACCAAAGACTTGAACACCTTCTACATTCAGTTTTTTTACTTGATAAGCGGTATGAGGCCAATGGTCGAGCTCAGTCGCTAAGATAACTTCTGCTGAATCAATGTTTGGAATGTTGCGGTAAGCGGGGATGGTCACTCGAACGTCCTGTTCGAGTGTTTGTAACGCTTTCGGCAGTGCCTTGGCTACATCAGCCAAGCCACCACTTTTAATCAAGCCTTCAACTTCAGACGCTACAAAAAGTACCGAGAGAGTCTTAGTAACCAACTCGTGCTCCTTTAGGAATAACTACTACACCATCGTCAGAGACGTGGTAATGCTTTTTATCTTCTTTCAGGTTTACGCCGATCTGCGTGCCAGGTGCGATGTCTGCATCTTTATCAACGATAACACGACGAAGTACACAACCCTCGCCCACTTTCACATCGCCCAATAAGATACTTTCGCTAATATCACACGCTGATGCGATATTGCTGCGGAAACCCAGTACACACTTCTCAATACGAGAACCGCGTACGTAACTACCGTTACACACTAAGCTGTCGATGATCTGAACACGGCCATTTGCCGAATCAGTAAACGTCGCAGGTGGTAATGGCGGGTAATAAGTATGTAGTGGCCACTTGCGGTTGTATAGAGAGAATGGCGCATCTTTTTCAAGAAGGTCCATGTGAGCTTGCCAGTACGCGTCAATCGTACCTACATCGCGCCAGTAAACTTCTTCTTTCTCACCAGTAATACGGTTGGTGCTGAAGTCGTAAACAAACACATCACCGCGTGGAACCATGTTTGGAATGATGTCTTTGCCGAAGTCGTGCGTCGAATCTTCTTTATCTGCATCTTCAACAAGCTCAGCGAAAAGCTCGTTTGCTTCAAATACGTAGTTACCCATAGAAACAAGCGCAGATTCTGGGTCACCCGGAATTGACTTAGGGTTAGCTGGTTTTTCTTCAAAACCAATCATACGACCTTCCGCATCCACTTCGATAACACCAAACTCTGATGCTTCAGCAAGCGGCATACGCAGTGCAGAAACAGTTAGCGCAGCTTTCTTTTCTTTGTGGAAATCAAGCATCTGCTTAATGTCCATTTTGTAAATATGATCTGAACCAAAAATACAAACTTGATCTGGTTCTTCCAACTGCATGAAGCGAAGGTTTTGATAGATGGCATCTGCAGTACCTTCATACCAACGCTTACCCGTACGCATTTGCGCAGGAATTGGGTCGATAAAACGGTCTGTTATGCCACTGATATTCCAACCTTTTTTCATGTGATGGAACAGGGATTGTGACTTGAATTGTGTTAATACATAGATCTTCATAAGATCAGCATTAACGAAGTTGTTCAAAGCGAAATCAATTAAGCGGTAGCTACCACCGAAAGGAACCGAGGGTTTGCTGCGAGATTCAGTTAAAGGTCTTAAGCGAGAGCCTTCACCACCAGCAAGAATCATTCCCAATACACCAGCCATTTTATTCTCCATATATTTATAGCTTGTCGATGTCAGTGCTCGTAGAGGTATCTTCCTCTGGGGGATGAGCACCAACACTTATTTCGGTACTTAGCGAATATCCATTCACATACAGTGACAGTATCCTAAGCCAAACGTTGTTGTCCGTGCACTATTCTTTGCACTTGGTTTTATATACGTTATCGACTTTCCTGCCGATTTCAATTTTTAATACGCCATTCTGTGCTACGTAAGCTGATTGCTTTCCTAAGACTTAAAGCAGCTCACATTACACCGTCTGAGCGAAACATTACATTAACACCCGACATACATCAGGTATACAACTAAACACTGATCTGTGACTTACAATATTTTAATTAAGTTACATTCTCGTTAAAGTTGCATAAGAAGATTTGATTAATTGTCATCATTTATTTTACGGCGTGAATTTAATAAATTCTCGCAGATGAAACACCAACTCAACAAGTTGCATAATTAGTCATATTGAGATCAAAAAAAAGCAGCCAGTGGCTGCTTTTTTAATCGATTAATCTTCAGTTACTTTTCTTTGGGCTTTTTACGTTTATCCGTAACTTCCCATTTACCGTCGATATACAGAGCGGTCCAACCAGATGGTTTTCCATCGACTTCAGTACGAACGTAGTTTTCTTTTGTCTTACGACTAAAACGAACCACTGCCGGCTTACCATCAGGATCAGCAACGGGTGCTGACGTCAGGTACTGGAACTTAGGTGAAATACGGTCTTTAAAACGAACCAGCTCTTCCACTAATGGTGCACGTGTTTCACGTGATTTAGGGAAATTGCTCGCCGCCATAAACAGACCAGAAGCACCGTCACGAAGCACGAAGTACGCGTCTGAGTTTTCACATGGAAGTTCAGGGAAGTGCACTGGGTCTTCTTTTGGTGGCGCAACTTCGCCATTCTTGAGAATCTTACGAGTGTTCTTACAATCGTCATTGGTACAATCCATGTACTTACCGAAACGACCGTTCTTTAGAACCATATCAGAGCCACACTTGTCACACTCAACAAGCGGACCATCATAGCCTTTCACTTTGAACTCGCCGTGCTCAACCACATAACCTTCACAGTTAGGGTTGTTACCACATACGTGCATCTTACGCTTATCATCAATCAGATAAGCATCCATTGCCGTCTCACAGATAGGACAACGTTTCTTAGCTCGAAGTGCTGCTGTTTCAACGTCTTCTTCAAGCACATTGATAATGCCTTCTTCGTCACCAAGGTTGATTGTTGTCTTACAACGCTCTTTTGGTGGAAGCGCATAGCCAGAGCAGCCTAAGAATACGCCTGTCGAAGCAGTACGGATACCCATCTTACGACCACAAGTCGGACACTCGATATCAGTTTCTACGATGTGGTTTGGCTTCATGCCACCCGCATCTTCATCAAGATCCGCTTTTTCCAAATCGCCAGTGAAATCTTCAAAGAAGTTATCGAGCACGCCTTTCCAACTAGCTTCGCCTTCAGCAATTTGGTCTAACTTCTGCTCCATACGAGCAGTAAAGTCATAGTTCATTAGGTCATTGAAACTGCCATCTAGACGGTCAGTAACAATTTCACCCATCTTCTCAGCATAGAAACGGCGTTGTTCAACTTTCACATAACCACGATCTTGAATCGTCGAGATGATCGATGCATAAGTTGAAGGACGGCCAATACCACGCTTCTCAAGCTCTTTAACAAGCGCCGCTTCAGTGAAACGAGCTGGTGGCTTAGTGAAGTGCTGTTTAGGGTCTAGAGCAATCAGATCAAGCTTATCGCCAATCTGCACTGCTGGAAGAATCGTGTCTTCGTTTTTACCCATTGGGCGTTGAACGCGAGTCCAACCATCAAACTTAAGAATACGACCTTTCGCTTTTAGCGTGTATTCGTCAGCCTTAACGCTCACTGTTGTTGAATCGTATTGCGCAGGTGTCATTTGACAAGCAACAAATTGATTCCAAATCAGCGAGTAAAGCTTGTGTGCGTCTGCGTCTACGCCGTTTAGATCTTCCGACTTAACATCTACACTTGAAGGACGAATCGCTTCGTGGGCCTCTTGAGCGCCCTCTTTGCTGCCGTATGCCAGTGCTTTCGGTGGAAGATATTGAGCACCAAACTCAGAACCAATGTATTCACGAGCAGCTTCTACCGCTTCTGAACTCAAGTTGGTCGAGTCAGTACGCATATAAGTAATGTAACCAGCTTCATACAGGCGTTGAGCCAGCATCATGGTTTTCTTTACGCCGTAACCAAGACGCGTACTCGCCGCTTGTTGCAGCGTCGATGTAATGTAAGGTGCAGACGGCTTACTCTTGGTTGGGCGGTCTTCACGTTTACATACTTCGTATTGCGCTTTTTCTAAAACACTAACTGCAGCTTGAGTTTGCGCTTCATTTTCAGGTTTAAACGCAACACCGTCTTTCTGTGCAACTTGCAGTCTGAAGTCGGTTTTTTCTGCTGTTTTAGTATCAGCATGCACATCCCAAAACTCTTCAGGGATAAAGGCATTGATCTCGCGCTCACGCTCTACCAATAGTTTTACAGCTACTGATTGAACACGGCCAGCGGATAGGCCTCGTGCTACTTTCTTCCAAAGCAGAGGTGACACCATAAAGCCAACAACACGGTCCATAAAACGTCGTGCTTGCTGTGCGTTTACGCCATCAATATTTAGCTCACCTGGAGTTTCGAAAGCTTGTTGAATAGCATTCTTAGTGATTTCGTTAAAAACCACTCGCTTGTATCGCGTTTCATCGCCACCGATGATCTCACGAAGGTGCCATGCGATAGCTTCTCCTTCGCGGTCCAAATCGGTTGCGAGATAAACATGGTCTGCGTTCTCAGCCAGTTTTTGCAATTCAGCAACGACTTTTTCTTTACCAGGTAGTACTTGGTAGTTCGCTTCCCACTCTTTATACGGGTTGATACCCATTTTTTTGATAAGAGCTTTGCGATCTTTTTCTTTCTTGATACGAGCTTTTTCTTCCGGGCTCATACCCTTTGTTGAAACTGCAGCAGCCTTTTTACCAGTACTTTGACCAGCCGTTGGTAAATCACGTACGTGACCTACACTCGACTTAACGACAAAGTCTTTGCCAAGGTATTTATTGATAGTTTTAGCCTTGGCCGGCGACTCCACTATAACGAGCGATTTACCCATATTGACTCTAACGTCCTTAATCACGATGCTTCAGCACCAACAATTTAACTTGTGGGCTTTTACGCATGATATTCTAAATTCATTGCTTCTTTTTTTACTATTGTGCGAGATTACTAGAAGATCAACCGCTTTTTTCAAAATTGGATCTGATCGCTCGACAATTCGACGACTCATAGATAAAAGGGGCACAATATAAAGAAGCTATAAAGTACTCATTAAGAATACTTGCAAGAGCCTATTCATCAGGCATTACGTCTAAACGGGCTCATACTAAGCTTGTCCGCGAATCTAACGCGAGCCCCATTCAATTATTTTTGCCGTAAATCACAAAATAAATTGTGGATATCCGAAAAGACTCTCTTAATCGGTTGTGAAATCATTGAATTTCTAGTTCGACACCATAAACTCAACGTTATATTCAGTTATCAGAGATAAACTCATGACAAAGAAAGTAATAGCAGAATTTGATTTACTGCTTATCGCAAACCAAATTATCCAATCACATGATGACTACATTGAAGGCATGCGCACAAACAGCGTAGTAGAGAAAGACGATGTACTCATCTTCAAAGGTGAATACTTCCTAGACAGCAATGGAATGCCGACAGAGAATACAACCGCAGTGTTTAACATGTTTAAATACTTAGCGCACCATCTTTCGAAAGAGTTTACGCTTCAGCAATAATTAAAAAGCTTGCCATTTAGGCAAGCTTTTTTACTTCCTGAACCTTTATACTTCGTATCTTATTGACTCAGCATTTTCAGCTTGTCGAAGTAATCAGGGAATGTTTTTGACGTACAACCAGGATCATTAATGGTCACAGGCGTGTCACTCAAAGCAACTAGAGAGAAACACATCGCCATGCGGTGGTCATCATAGGTATCAATCGCCGCGTGTGTCAGTTCAGCAACCGGGTTAACGATGATGTAATCTTCACCCTCTTCAACCTCAGCACCGACTTTACGTAGTTCGGTTGCCATCGCAGCCAAACGGTCAGTCTCTTTCACACGCCAGTTATAGACGTTACGGATAGCCGTTGTGCCTTTCGCAAACAAAGCCGTTGTCGCGATAGTCATTGCCGCATCAGGAATATGGTTATAGTCCATATCAATGCCTTTCAGCTCACCACAACGAGAGATAACGTAGTCATCACCCCATTCGATTTCAGCGCCCATTTTTTCAAGGGCATCAGCGAATTGGATATCACCTTGGATACTGTTTTTACCAATACCCGTCACCTTGATCTCGCCGCCTTTAATCGCTGCCGCCGCAAGGAAGTAAGATGCTGATGATGCATCGCCTTCCACTAAGAAATCACCCGGAGCTGTGTAAGATTGACCAGTCGGGATCACGAACTCTTGGTAGTCATTATTGATCACGTCCACGCCAAATTGTTTCATAATGTGTAGCGTGATATCGATGTAAGGTTTAGAAACCAATTCACCTTCAATTTTGATGGTCACTTCGCCGTCAGCTAACGGTGCTGCCATCAAAAATGCCGTCAAAAACTGGCTAGAGATAGAACCGTCGATTGAAACCGTCCCACTCTTAAGGCCAGTACCTGTGATCTTCAGTGGTGGGTAGTTTTCGTTTTCTAGATATTCGACTTCAGCGCCGGCTTCTCGTAGTGCCGTTACTAAGTGGCCAATCGGGCGCTCTTTCATGCGAGGCTCGCCTGTCAGAACGTATTCACCACGGCCTAAACACAGTGCTGCAGCAAGCGGGCGCATCGCCGTACCTGCGTTACCTAAGAAAAGTTCAAGGGCTTTATCGCTTGAGAATGCACCACCAACACCCGTTACTTCACAAACAGTTTTGTCAGCAGACAGCTGATAGTTAACACCTAGTTGAGTCAACGCATTCAACATATGACGAATGTCATCACTATCTAGCAAGTTTGTTAGGCGAGTCGTTCCAGTTGAAAGTGCAGCCAAAAGAAGTGCACGGTTAGAAACACTTTTTGAGCCAGGTAGGTTAACTTCCCCACTCACTTTTTGAATTGGTTGTAACGTAAGGCTTTCCATTAAATCTTATAGTCCTTGTACCACCCGAAGTCACTGGCGCGTATTTATTTTCGGGTGATGAATAATTCTTCGTACTTGCAGACTAACGAACTTTTCCGACGAACTCCAGAGCTAATCCCCCTTATAAAGGTGATTAATTAGCCAATCAATCGTCTTTGCATACTAGTACGCTAGATCAACACGTACGCCATCGGAAAAATACAGAATTCGCACATCGTCGCCTCGGTTAAACAACATCGAGTTATCGACATCTTGGATGATATTAACCAGCTTGTTGTCTTTGGTTTTAACCAATAACTCGACAAGTTTGTACTCGATTTTATATTGTGTATTGCCTCGATTTCGAGCAATCCCTGCACCAGCCACGGCACCAACAGCCGTCGCTACTTCTTTGCCGGTACCACCACCAAACTGGTTACCGATCAAACCGCCGATCGCAGCGCCCAATAAGGTTTCCCAACCATTCGCTTTCGATTCAACGATCTCTTGTTGAGTGATGTATCTAACCGTATCGATCTCACCATAAACAACTTCGTTCACTGGTCGAGCTTCGTTTCTGTTGTAAGCTGCATTTGCCAACATGGGCAAAACAAGTAAAATCCAAAGCAACTTCTTCATGGTAAAACTCCTAAAGACCTCTTGGTCAGTGATTAATCTGTAACGCGGTACTTATGACTATATACCTAACCGAACTTGATACTACTAGTATAGAGTTTCCTTCGCCCTTCGACGCGCTTGATGAACCCAACGGTCTGCTCGCCTTTGGTGGTGACTTGTCACCAATGCGAATTTTAAATGCTTATAGCCAAGGTATATTTCCATGGTATGGCCCAGGTGAGCCTATACTTTGGTGGAGCCCAACACCGCGAGCGGTATTTAATCCTAAGACATTCGAACCGTCAAAAAGTCTTAAAAAGTTTCAAAGAAAACACAATTATCGTGTCAGCATAAACCAAGCGACTGACAAAGTGATTGGCTACTGCTCGTCACTAAGGCCCGAAGAAGAAACGTGGCTGAACAATGACATGCAGTCAGCCTATTGTGAACTCGCTTCATTAGGATTCTGTCATTCCGTTGAAGTGTGGCAAGACGATGAGCTGATCGGCGGGCTTTATGGCTTACAAAGAGGCCAAGTCTTTTGCGGTGAATCTATGTTTAGCTTGAAGACCAATGCCTCTAAAATTGCGCTATGGTACTTTTGTAAACACTTTACCCGATTCGGTGGCAAGCTCATCGATTGCCAAGTTATGAACCCTCACTTGGAATCCTTAGGCGCTATCGAGGTCGAGAGAGACGAATTTCTGAGCTCTCTACAGTTACTCAAAGAAACGCCCGTTGACGATGCATGCTTTGAAAGCCAATGGCTAGAGGAAACGCCTTAATGAATCCAGATTTACAACAAATCAGAATTGGATTAACAGACAATCATGCTTGCAGCTACTTGCCTCACCTCGAAGAAAGAGTGGCAGTCACGCTTGATGAACACATGCACACCTCAGATAACTATGAAGTTCTACTTGCCAACGGGTTTCGTCGTAGCGGTTCAACGATCTATAAGCCACATTGCGATAATTGCTCAGCGTGCCAAGCCATTCGTCTTTCTATTCCAGAAGTTAAGTTTTCTAAGAGCCAACGACGCGTCCTCAACAAGGCAAAATCACTTCGTTGGGAATTGAAAGACACGATGGATGACAACTGGTTTGATTTATATAGCCGCTATATTACCGCTCGTCATCGTTCGGGAACCATGTATCCACCAAAGAAAGAAGAGTTTCTACAATTCTCACAAAATGAGTGGCTTACAACAAAGTTCATGCATATCTATGACGAGAACAAGTTAATCGGAATTGCGGTGACCGATGTTATGGCTCATAGCACCAGCGCGTTTTATACCTTCTTCGATCCTGATATCGATATATCCATAGGAACACTTGGCGTTCTATTCCAGATCCAACATGCCCAGAAAGAGCGAAAACAGTGGTTATATTTGGGTTATCAAATCGATGAATGCCCTGCGATGAACTATAAAGTACGATTTCAACGTCATCAAAGGCTAGTAAATCAGCGGTGGCAAGGGTAGAATACGCGACAACTTTACATATTTTGATTTTAACGGCACAATCAAGCCGTTGAAAACCGCCAAATTTCGAAAGAGGATTAGATGGCTAAAGAAGACGTAATCGAGATGCAAGGCACTGTCCTTGATACTCTACCAAACACAATGTTCCGTGTTGAGCTTGAAAACGGTCACGTAGTGACAGCACACATCTCTGGTAAAATGCGTAAGAACTACATCCGTATTCTTACTGGTGATAAAGTAACTGTTGAGATGACTCCATACGACCTTTCTAAAGGCCGCATCGTCTTCCGTGCTCGTTAATTATTAATTAGCGAATACAATAAGAAGCGGAGCTTAAGGCTCCGTTTTTTATCGCCTGAACATTGCCCCTTTAGCAAAACCTACCTCGTAGCATCTCGCATCTCGCATCTCGCAAGCATAAAAAAACGCACAACCTAAGTCATGCGTTTTATAGCTAAGCTTTTGAGCTATTCATCAATTGTTTAGTGCATCACTTCTTCTTTGGCGCCTACGTAAACGAAGTCCAGTTCATCTTTCTTCAGTGACACTTTCACAGTACCGCCGTCGACCAAACTACCGAACAACAATTCATTCGCAAGCGGCTTCTTAAGCTTTTCTTGAATAACTCGCCCCATAGGACGTGCGCCCATGGTCTTGTCATAGCCTAGGAGTGCCAACCAATGACGTGCATCTTCAGATACTTCTAAAGAGACACCACGTGCATCCAGTTGAACCTGAAGCTCTACGATAAACTTGTCGACAACTTGGCTGATTACACTTGGGTCTAAACTGTTGAACCAAATGATATTATCAAGACGGTTACGGAACTCCGGAGTGAAGACCTTCTTAATCTCACCCATTGCATCTGGCGCATGATCTTGTTGGATCAGACCGATCGATTTCTTCTCGGTTTCCGCGACACCTGCGTTGGTTGTCATGACTAAGATCACATTACGAAAATCCGCTTTGCGACCATTGTTGTCCGTCAAAGTACCGTTATCCATCACTTGTAATAACAAGTTAAAGATATCTGGGTGAGCCTTCTCGATCTCATCAAGTAACACAACAGAGTGCGGGTTCTTGATTACTGCATCAGTGAGTAGACCACCTTGATCGTATCCTACATAACCAGGAGGAGCACCAATCAGACGGCTCACAGAGTGACGTTCACCGTATTCAGACATATCAAAACGTAGCAGCTCAATACCCATCAGTTTAGAAAGCTGAACCGTCACCTCAGTTTTACCCACACCAGTAGGACCAGCAAATAGGAATGAACCAACAGGTTTATTGTCTGCTCCTAATCCTGCACGAGTCAGCTTGATCGCTTCGCTCAATACATCGATCGCTGGATCTTGTCCGAATACCAACATTTTCATGCGGTCATCCAGTTTCTGCAGCGTATCTTTGTCTGAAGATGATACTGACTTTTCAGGAATACGAGCCATTTTCGCAACCATTGACTCAATATCAGCCACGCTTACCGTTTTCTTACGACGGCTTGCTGGTGCTAAGCGACTACGAGCGCCTGCTTCATCAATTACGTCAATCGCCTTATCAGGTAGGTGACGTTCGTTAATGTATTTCGCAGACAGTTCCACAGCCGCACGCAACGCTTTGTTGGTGTAACGTACTTCGTGGTGAGCTTCGTATTTTGGCTTAAGACCAATCAGAATCTTAGTCGTGTCATCTAATGATGGTTCAACAATATCGATTTTTTGGAAACGACGAGATAGCGCGCGCTCCTTCTCAAAAATACTGCTGTATTCTTGGTATGTCGTTGAACCGATACAACGTAATTTACCGCTGCTTAGTAGTGGCTTGATTAGGTTTGCTGCATCAACTTGACCGCCCGATGCAGCACCCGCACCAATAATGGTGTGGATCTCATCGATGAATAGGATCGCGTCTTCTTCTTTCTCTAGTTGTTTAAGAATCGCTTTAAAACGTTTCTCAAAGTCACCACGATATTTCGTTCCCGCAAGCAGTGAACCAATATCTAAAGAGTAAATCACGCTGCTTTGAATAATTTCAGGCACTTGCCCTTCAACGATACGCCATGCAAGACCTTCAGCGATAGCAGTTTTACCTACACCCGCTTCACCCACTAGTAGAGGGTTATTCTTACGACGACGACATAGGACTTGAATAGTACGTTCAAGCTCTTTGTCACGACCAATTAGAGGGTCAATATTACCCTGCTTCGCAACTTCGTTAAGGTTGGTCGCAAAATTTTCTAAACGATCTTCAGAATTCGCTTCTTCAGCATTTTCTGCACCACCAAATGAATCTGATGATGAAGCACTATCGCCTTCGTTGCTGGCTTTAGTAATGCCGTGTGAGATGAAGTTAACGATGTCTAAGCGACTGATGTCGTTTTTCTTAAGAAGATACGCCGCGTGAGACTCTTGCTCGCTAAAAATAGCCACAAGTACGTTTGCACCTGTTACTTCGCTGCGACCTGAAGATTGAACATGAAAAACAGCGCGCTGAAGTACTCGTTGGAAGCTCAATGTTGGCTGAGTTTCACGAGTTTCGTCGCTTTCAGGGATAAGTGGGGTCGTTTGATCAATAAAAATATCGAGCTCATTGCGAAGAGCATCGAGATCAGCCTGACAAGCTTGGAGCGCTTCCTTGGCCGCATCATTTTCTAATAATGCTAGTAGGAGGTGTTCGACAGTCATAAACTCATGTCGCTTGTCTCGCGCACGAGCAAATGCGCCATTTAAACTCGACTCTAATTCTTTATTTAGCATAAGTACCTCCTAAGGGAACAACAGTGTTGTTCGAGCAATTTATACTTGCTCCATTGTACATAGTAGCGGATGCTCATTTTCCTTTGAGTACATCGTGACCTGCGCTACCTTTGTTTCCGCTATTTCAGCACTGTACGTGCCGCATATAGCTTTACCTTCATAATGAACCTTGAGCATCACTTCCGTTGCTTGTTCGATATCTAGTGAGAAAAACCGCTCGAGGATCTCGATGACAAAATCCATTGGCGTGTAATCATCGTTGTTCAATACAACGTTATACATAGCCGGTGGCTTTACTTTTGTTGCTTCTTTCTCCAGTAAATCTGAGCCTGGAGCTGCCCATTCGAAGTTTCTGCTCATATCAGCTTTGCTAAGGTTATTTTTCGGAATTCGTGAGTGCTTACTTAACTCAAATCTACCACATTCACGCTTTACGGTGTACTAAGAAACTGCACCAAGAAACAGTACCAAAAAATATTCCTCTATACTGAGCCTAATCCACCATTTCCATCGCTGCAAATAAAAGATCTCTATTAACAGAATTAACATATGTGATTGATTAAAAAGACACCATTACTATTGACGCTGACCATAAGATCACCACTAAGTTACTATTTAGTTAATAGTTTGTGGTTAATCTCGAATGTGATTTGTTATTAAAATTGATCACTTTTATACCAATTTACTATTGACTGCGCTCAATCATTAGCTACATTGGTGCTAAAAGGTTTTTCTTAAGCAACCTTAACAATAAGCAAAAAAATGCAACAACAAGGAATTATTACGCAAGGTAGCGTTAATTTCCGTAAGCAATGTACGAGATTCAAGTTATCAGCTGAAATCCGTTAGCTGGTAAGAATGATATCAATCGCACTTACGACAATTGATATAACAACGTTAGTAACAAAATGCATGAGGGATGTATAGCATGGCTACAGGTACAGTAAAATGGTTTAACAACGCCAAAGGGTTTGGCTTTATTTGTCCAGAAGGTGAAGACGGCGATATTTTTGCCCATTACTCCACAATACAGATGGATGGTTATCGAACCTTAAAAGCGGGTCAGCAAGTCGACTATGAAGTAGAAAGTGGACCTAAAGGCTCCCATGCTAGTTCCGTTGTTCCTGTCGAAGGCAGCGCCGCTAAATAGGCGATTGCCAAATCATGTAACCTCCATCAGTCTTAATTAACGACTGACAGATAAGCAGAATATTGAAACCGCTCATTTGATACCTTTAATACAGGATTAAATGAGCGGTTTTTCGATCTGGGAGCTAAATAGTAGCTCACAGTACAATTCGTCCCAGGATCTTCGCCCTCAAGCTAGGTCTAGGAAAGCATTATGAAAAAAAGACGCTTTAACGTTATCGTTAAAGCGTCTTTCGTTTTGACTTAACCTATGACTTAACTGTCAGATTAAGCGACTCGTTAGCAACCCATATCCATGACTTGCTAACGGTTAGTCCTAATCACTATGCGTCAATGAATGCGTTCAATGTAGCACTCGGGCGCATTAGCGTTGAAACTAGTGCATCATCAAGTAGGTAATAACCCCCTAAATCACCTGCTGGACCTTGAGCATTGTTCAGCTCAGCAACAATCGCTTCTTCGCTTTCAGCCAGTTGACTTGCAACACCTGCAAACTCAGCAGCTAGGTCAGCATCAACTGTTTGCTCAGCAAGCGCTTTAGCCCAGTATGTTGCTAGGTAGTAGTGGCTACCACGGTTATCAAGCTCACCGACTCGACGTGAAGGAGATTTGTTTTTATCTAGGAATTCACCGGTCGCTTTATCAAGCGCATCAGCGAGAACTTGTGCCTTAGCATTACCAGTGACTACGCTTAGGTGTTCTAGAGATGCAGCTAATGCCAAGAATTCACCTAAAGAATCCCAACGCAGATGGTTTTCTTTCTCTACTTGTTGCACGTGCTTAGGCGCTGAACCGCCAGCACCTGTTTCAAACAGACCGCCGCCATTCATTAGTGGAACAATCGACAGCATTTTAGCTGACGTACCAAGCTCTAGAATTGGGAACAAATCAGTTAGGTAATCACGTAATACGTTACCTGTAACAGAAATAGTATCTAGACCTTCTTTGATACGAACCAGAGAGTATTGAGTTGCTTCAAGTGGAGCAAGGATCTTGATTTCAAGACCATCTGTATCGTACTCAGGAAGATAAGCTTCTACTTTCTTAATAAGCTGAGCGTCGTGTGCTCGAGCTGCATCTAACCAGAATACCGCCGGAACACCCGCAGCACGTGCGCGAGTTACAGCAAGCTTAACCCAGTCTTGAATTGGTGCATCTTTAACCTGACACATACGGAAGATATCGCCTTCCTCTACGTCTTGCTCAAGAAGAACAGAACCAGAAGCGTCAACCACTTGAACCTGACCAGCAGCTTCTAGGATGAAAGTTTTATCGTGAGAGCCGTACTCTTCCGCTTTTTGAGCCATCAGGCCAACGTTTGGTACGCTACCCATCGTTGTTGGATCGAAAGCGCCGTTCTCTTTACAGAAATCAATAACCGCTTGGTAGATGCTTGCGTAGCTGCGATCAGGGATCATAGCTTTAGTATCTTTTTGTTTACCTTCTGGATCCCACATTTGACCTGAAGAACGCAGCATTGCAGGCATAGATGCATCAACAATGATATCGCTTGGTACGTGTAGGTTGGTAATACCGCGGTCTGAATCTACCATCGCTAGTGGTGGTTGAGTCTCGTATACCGCTTGTAGATCAGCTTCGATCGCTTCTTTCTGATCTTGAGGAAGCGCAGCAATTTTTGCGTATACATCGCCGATGCCGTTGTTAACATCAACACCGAGTTCTTCGAATAGCTCACCGTGTTTAGCGAATACGTCTTTGTAGTAAACCTTAACCGCGTGACCAAAGATCACAGGGTCAGATACTTTCATCATAGTCGCTTTCATGTGAAGAGAAAGCAGTACACCTTGCTCTTTAGCAGATGCGATCTCTTTTTCAAAGAATGCAACCAAAGCAGCTTTGTTCATTACAGAAGCATCGATGATCTCTTTATCTTGCAGTGCAAAAGCAGGCTTCAGTGTTTTCTTCGCGCCATCTTTGCCTACGAATTCAATGCTCACTTCTGTAGCACCTTCAATCGTTACTGACTTTTCGCTACCAAAGAAGTCTTTGTCGTCCATACTTGAAACGTGCGACTTAGAATCTGCAGACCATGCACCCATTGAGTGTGGATTTTTCTTCGCGTAATTCTTAACAGAAAGCGGAGCACGACGATCCGAGTTACCTTCACGTAGCACAGGGTTTACTGCACTGCCTTTGATTTTGTCGTAAGTCGCTTTAACGGCTTTCTCTTCGTCAGTATTTGCTTCTTCTGGATAATTAGGAAGTGCGTAACCTTTTGACTGAAGTTCTTTGATCGTTGCTTGAAGTTGAGGTACAGATGCAGAGATGTTTGGAAGCTTGATAATGTTCGCTTCTGGTGTCTTAGCCAATTCACCTAGTTCTGCTAGTGCATCACCAATACGTTGCTCTTCGTTCAAATAGTCAGGGAAGTTGGCAATAATGCGCCCTGCAAGTGAAATGTCGCGAGTATCAACGTTAATACCAGAAGAAGCTGTAAAAGATTGAATGATTGGCAGCAGAGAGTAAGTTGCTAGCGCCGGAGCTTCGTCTGTAATGGTATAGATGATCGTTGGTTTTTCAGTAGGCATGAAATTTCCCTATAGTTCTTACAAGCTCATTTAAAGTAGTGAGCATGTTATAAATTGACCAGTAAGCCACTCAAAGAGTGAAAACTGCTTACTCGATAGTCGTACTCTATCTTATTTTTCATACAATCTTGATGACAGCATGAACCAAATCCGTGAGTGCGTTGTTATAATAAAACACGAAGGTATAATTAAACAAATCAGGCTTAAGAGTCCATCAACTTGTTCTATTTTGTGTCTTTTAGGCGCGCAAATGATAGCTCAATTCCGTTTCAGTGAAAACTTTTCGGCACACTTCGTTTACATTTTTGCAAGGTAGTTAACATGTCTACTCGCTCTCGAGGCGCATCTAGCTCAGACAAACCAGCTCGTTCTGGTACAACATTAAAACAAAACGGTAATAGACCAAGCCGCGGCAGTGATAAAAATAACACTGGCAATTCGCACAAGAAACCGCACTCAAGTAAACACCGATACAAAGGCAAGCCTACTAGCGCAAAACCCAAAGTATCACTTGAAGATCGCAAAGTAATCTTATTCAACAAACCTTTCGATACCCTCAGTCAATTCACTGATGGTGAAGGCAGGAAAACACTCGCCGACTTTATTCCGGTTAAAGATGTTTATGCTGCCGGACGACTCGACCGTGACAGCGAAGGTTTAATGGTATTGACCAACGACGGCATCTTCCAAGCTAAGTTAACTCAACCAAACTCAAAGTCACCGAAGACTTACTGGGTGCAGGTTGAAGGCGCACCTTCTGAGGAAGATTTAGATAAATTGAGAAAAGGCGTGGAGCTAAAAGACGGCATGACACTGCCAGCTCAGATTGAAGTGATATCTGAACCTGTTGTGTGGGAAAGAACCCCTCCAGTGCGTTTTAGAGCCGCGATACCAACAACATGGTTAGCCATTACTATCATAGAGGGGCGCAACCGTCAGGTAAGACGAATGACCGCAAATATCGGCTTCCCTACCCTGCGTCTTATTCGCTATTCAATGGGGAATATGAACGTGGGTCAGCTTCAGCCGGGTGAGTGGAAAGAAATTTAAGTAATAATTCGATAAGTAGAGAAATGGCCGCTATATAAGCGGCCATTTTTATATGCGTTGATAAATTTCAGGCACAAAAAAGCCAGTCCTAAGACTGGCTTTTACAGCGTTACTTAACTAAAAATTAAACTATTAGAAGTAGTAGTAAGCAGCTGCGAATACGTATGTTTCTTCATCGCCATTGCGTTCGCTATCTGGAAGATCTAACTCTTGTTTGATATCAATGCCCATGTCAATACGGTCGCTGTGCTTGTACGTTACAGCAACGTTCATGTAGCTGTAATCTTTATCAGCGATGAAATCTTGTTCTTTGGTGTTCGCACCGTAACCAGCAGCAACCGTTACTTGCTCAGAAGCATCGAACGCACCCGATAGGTAGTAACCAGTGTTTTTCTTGTTTAAGACGTCAGATTTATTTCTATCTTTCTCACCTTCATCCATCCAAGAGTTGAAACCTAAACGGAAATCATCATTAACATTGACATTACCTGAAACGGAAACTACAGAGTAATCAGCTTCGTCACGATCTTCGTAACCAGCATAGATATTGAAAATTTCGTGTTCAAAACCAACATAACCGTTCACACCTTTATCGTAAACTTTGTTACCTGCATCGTTTCTATCACGGCGGTCAGTAGTTTCAAAATATGAAATACCGTAAGCAACACCTGAAGTAGCACCTTGGAATTTAACTACGTTAAAACCATCGCTTGCATCACCAGCAGAAGCACCAAATTCGTAAGTGTAATCACCAGCGCCATCTACTTTATCTAAAGCTGTATCATTTTCCCAACCGTAAGATATTACACCGTAGCCTGTATCAAAACCCAACCAAGCTTTATCTACATCAGTATTTGCACCTGATTCAACTCCGCTTGTCGCCAATGTCTTACCACTTTCGTTAGTATCAGAAATGTAGTTCATCATTAGGTCAGTTTCAAAGTAACCAACCCAACGGTTATTTTTGTAGCTTATAGCTAGAGTTAGGCCTGTAGCCCAATCATCATAGATTGCGCCTGAGTAAGAATCGTAGTAACCACCGACACCCCAAGCACCAGATACTGAGAATTGGTCTTTATGCATATCTTCAAACTCAAACATTGGCTTAGAGTTTTGAGAACTTGTTTCAACTGCGAATGCAGAAGTTGATACCGCTGCGATAGCTAGCGCTAATAGAGTCTTTTTCATAATAAATCCACTGC
Source organism: Vibrio sp. ED004 (assembly GCF_023206395.1). NCBI lineage: Bacteria > Pseudomonadati > Pseudomonadota > Gammaproteobacteria > Vibrionales > Vibrionaceae > Vibrio > Vibrio sp. ED004. The sequence goes on from NZ_CP066149.1 coordinate 440,723, forward strand.
CTTTTCTAAGAATGGGAGATCCTTGCCCGGTTCCCTTTTATTTTTTATGACTGGTCATTACCACTCTTTGTTGGTTAATCACCGTCACTAAATTTCGAGGTCTAGATTGCAAAAGATTATCCTGCGTGTCAAATAAACTAAAAACAAACCTAAAAAAAACACAAACCAATAAAAATCAAACACTTACATTTTTTTTCATTGTTTTACGAGCAAGTTATCCTTCGTTTTATCAGGAAATATAATAATCCAAAAAAACAACAAAACAGAATTAACAACCACCAACAATCTACAAAACAACCAAAATTCAGAATTTAACACCTACAAGTCAGTCTTTTTTAATATTTATATTTCGGAAGATAAATAAAATCGTTAAGTTCCTGATGGTTCAGTTTTTTTTTGTGAACAAGATCTACCTTTGGTTCAAAAGCAAGCTATTTCACGGTAAATGTACCGACTAGTGATATGTGCTACTATCCTCGCTCCGTTACGTAGGTCACAGTATGCTAACTACTAAAATTCAAAATTCTATTCGCACCAGTTATCAAAACCTCCAAGATCAGTTGGACAACTTTGTACCTAGACGTGCTCAAAATTACCTTGTTGCAGAAATCGCGAAGACACTTTGTGGTCAATACCATAAAAGTAACCGCATGATTGTTGCTGAAGCAGGAACGGGGATTGGTAAATCACTTGCTTATTTAATGGCGACGATTCCTGTTGCTGTACTCAACAATCGAAAAATCGTCATTTCAACGGCGACAGTTGCACTTCAAGAACAACTCGTAAATAAAGATCTCCCTCTATATAGAAGACTAACTGATAGAGAGTTCTCTTTTATACTCGCCAAAGGTAGACAGCGTTATTGCTGTGCCGAGAAGTTAGCCGCTGCTTGTGGGGTTGATGGTGGTCAGATGGCTATGTTCGAATCCAAGCCAAAGCAAAAAGACATCGAACAATTACAGACCATGTACCGCAGCTTGACTCAAGGTAAGTGGGATGGCGACCGTGATTCATGGCCGAAACCAATCGACAACATGATTTGGCAAATGATTGTCAGTGATAAACACAGCTGTAATAACAGTATGCCTACTCATAGAGACTGCCCTTTCCAAAAAGCACGCTCAGAGCTAGATAAAGCAGATGTGATTATTGCCAATCACAGCTTGGTGATGGCTGACGCTGACTTAGGTGGCGGCGTGATACTGCCTGAGCCAGAAAACAGCATCTATATATTTGATGAGGCTCACCACCTACCACACGTAGCGAGAGATCACTCTTCTGCAGCGGCAAGCTTAAAAGGTGCCGCATCTTGGTTAGAGCGCTTGAATCAATCCATCACCAAGCTTTCAGGCTTGGCGGATGAAAAGCGAGTAGGTCGATTCAGAAATGAATTGCAAGATTCTGTACAACAGCTAATTCCTACTCTGACTCAGCTAAGCAAGCAGTTTGACGCCACCCATTTTGAAGATGGATTGTACCGTTTTGAACACGGTGACTTGCCAGAATGGTTAGAGAACGAATCTAAAGACCTCAAACAATTGAGTCAAAAAGCGAGTCAGGCTGTCGCTAAGATTGCAGACCTTATTGCTGAGCGTGTTAAAGATGGAGAGCTTTCAGCGAAGTTAGCCGAGCCTGCGCTTGCTGAAATCGGCTTCTATATACAAAGAACGGAAAACCTAGCGCAAGTTTGGCGCTTAATGGCCGAACCTAAACGCGAAAAAGGCGCGCCTTTAGCTCGCTGGCTTGAACTCAATAAAGAAAGTGAAGGCGATTTCGTCGTGAATGTTTCTCCACTCGAAGTTGGTTGGCAGCTTGACCAACAGATTTGGAGCCGTTGTGTCGGCGCGGTACTTGTTTCTGCGACCATGAGAGCACTCAACTCGTTCAGCTTTTTCTGTCACCAAGCGGGGATCAGTCAAAAAGAAGAAGATGGCGTGCAATTTCTGGCTTTAGCATCACCGTTTGATTATCAAAATCAAGCGGAGCTGATTGTTCCAGCCATGAAATACGAACCGCAAGCGCCTCAGTTTACCGAATATCTTATTGAAATTTTGCCTAAGGTAATAGAAGACAACAAAGCCAATCTCGTTCTATTCTCTTCTTACTGGCAAATGAATAAAGTTGCAGAAGCTTTGGCAACAGATTTCGTTAAAAAGTCATGGGCTTTGCAGGTTCAAGGTGATACTTCACGTACCGAAATCCTAAAAAAACATAAAAAGCTCATAGACCAAGGTAAAACAAGCGTTCTTTTTGGAACCGGCAGCTTTTCAGAAGGTCTTGATCTACCAGGAGAGCTTCTTGAAAACCTGGTTATTACCAAGATTCCTTTTGGCGTTCCTACTTCACCTGTAGAACAAGCACATTCAGAATATATTGAATCTCGTGGCGGTAATCCTTTTATGCAGATTACTGTTCCAGAAGCGAGTAAAAAGCTTATTCAATCTGTCGGTCGACTACTGCGTAAAGAACGAGATTCTGGTAAAGTCACGATCCTTGATAGACGCATAGTCACGAAGCGATACGGGAAGTCCCTACTCGACTCACTACCGCCTTTTAAAAGAACAATAAAATACTAATTTTCCTACCCTAAAGGTAGTTATGGGCCAGTTATCGCTAGGCCCTGCATTCACAACCCAACATGATTAATCCATCGATTATTCGTGTGGCTGCATCAACAGCCAATAACGAGAACACTAGCTATTTATGGAAATGATTGAGCCAACCATGTTGGTTATCCTCGCTCTGGTTGCATTTGCAGCGGGCTTTATTGATGCTGTCGCCGGTGGTGGTGGGATGTTAACCGTCCCAGCTTTGCTGTCGCTTGGCCTACCGCCACATATTGCACTAGGCACGAACAAGCTCGCTGCAACATTTGCCTCATCGACCGCGGCCTTTACTTACTATCGTAAAAAGCTATTTAAACCCGAATGTTGGATCAATGCATTCATTGCCACCTTGATAGGCGCGACTATTGGTACTTTAACCGTTGATGCAATTAGCACTGAATGGTTAGAGAAAGTACTACCATTAGTTATTCTTGCTGCGGCGGTCTATACCATTTTTCACAAGACCCCGAATGCCAATCACAACGTGTCACCGAAACCCTGCCCTGTGCTTAAGAAAAAGCAAAAGTACCAAGGTTTCATTCTTGGCTTTTACGATGGCGTAGCGGGCCCGGGAACTGGCGCATTTTGGACAGTAAGTTCGATGGCGCTTTACCGCCTAAATATCTTGCTTGCTTCAGGCCTGTCCAAAGCCATGAACTTTACCAGTAACTTCACTTCTTTAGTGACCTTTGCGATTCTAGGTCATATTGATTGGGTTCTTGGTTTAACCATGGGTGTTTGCTTAATGGCTGGAGCATTTGTAGGAGCACACTCTGCAATTCGTTTTGGTGCGACGTTTATACGACCTGTGTTTGTGACTGTGGTTAGCGTGCTTGCGATAAAACTGGCTTATGAAGCGTGGTTTGTAAACTTGTAGCCACCAGTAAACGGGAAGAAAAATGAATCAGTTTTCAAAGCTTAAAAGTGTTATCGATACCTTGATTGGCCATTGCTCTCAGGTCGATAAGTCTCGTGGCGCTTATCATCAAGCACTGTTTGATCGAGCTTTGTTTAAGTGCGGAGCCTCGACTCTTCTCCCTTATGCCCTTGAAACTCAGGCGACTTATAACACCATAATTCGTGAACAGAGCACCAATCAGCTCATTTCATCACGAGCGAATTATCTGACTGAGAGGCTAACCAATCAGATTGCAGCGATTCAGCGAGAGTTAGCCAACCACGATTTGCGCCTAGACAGGAAAAGTAAATCAGGGAAAACCTTAAACGACTTGTACAACGAACTCGCACAACACCAAGATTGGCAGAAGCGGCTCGCCGATTTAGTTCAAACACGAAAATTAGCGTTTGATTCAGCGCCACGCCACCATAAGAAAAAAGCGGAAGAGGCTTGGCAACTCGCAAAAGAACGATTGGAACGCTGTGAGGACTCAATGAAGAACATTGAGAGATTGATTAACTTAGAGAACCCTAAGCGAAATGAGCACTGATAACACACCATCACCACTGGATAACGCACCTGAAGAAGTTAAGTTAGCTGTCGACCTTATCTATTTACTCGAAAGCAACGAGATCGACCCAAAGGTTGCGTTAGAAGCAATAAAGATTGTCCAGCAAGATTTACAAGCCAAACTAGCACCTAGCACCTAGCACCTAGCACCTAGCACAAAAATATACAGGATTCACATGTACCAACTTAGCTTTTCTATGCCCGAGTTTCTTGAAAACTACTGGCATAAAAAACCAACCATCTTAAAAGGTGGCTTCCAAAACTTCGTCGACCCAATTTCGCCGGAAGAACTTGCTGGTTTATCGATGGAAGAAGAAGTGGATTCTCGCTTTGTTTCTAACCTCGACAACAAATGGACAGCCGAACACGGACCATTTACTGAAGAGAAGTTTGGTGAACTCACAGAAACACATTGGCAATTGATCGTTCAAGCAGCCAACCATTGGCATCAAGGTGCAAATCAATTGACTGAAGCGTTCCAACAATTACCAAACTGGTTGTTCGACGATCTGATGATTTGCTACTCAGCACCGGAAGGCGGTGTTGGCCCTCATATCGATCAATACGATGTATTCATCATTCAAGGCCAAGGTAAACGTCAGTGGAAAGTGGGCGCGAAAGATGTCGGTCAATACAAAGAGACCGTACAAGCGTCTGCTCTACGCCAAATAGAAGGCTTTGAGCCAATCATTGATGAAACCTTAGAGCCAGGTGATATCCTTTATATCCCGCCAGGCTTCCCACACGAAGGCAACACGCTTGAACCATCAATGAGCTACTCTATTGGCTACCGCTCTCCTAAAGAGCAAGAGTTAATCAGTAACTTTGCCGACTTTGTGCTTGCTCATGATATGGGCGACGTGCACCTGCATGATCCAGAGTTCAAAACGCAAGAGGGCTACGGAAAGATTCGTTCGTCAGATTTGATTAACCTAACTGATATGTTGAAGTCCGCATTAGAACAGCCTGAAACCGTGAGTGATTTCATGGGTTGTTTATTGAGCCAATCACGCCATCAACTTGATATCGTTGCCCCAGAGCCACTATGGACTCAAGAAGAGATCGCTCAACACTTGGAGTCTGAAGGCGAGATCCATCGTGTATCAGGCTTAAAAGCGCTTTACCACGAAAATGAAAGCAACACAGCTTACATCAATGGCGAAGTGGTTAAGGTTGATGAAGCGGACTCTTCGTTACTCAACATACTTTGCGATGAAACTGTAATTACTTCGGCTACTGCCCTATCTCCTTCAGGCGTAACTGTGGTGACTGAATTAGTGAACAAAGGCTACTGGTTCATCGAAGAGTAAGCAGCGTCAACCGCTCGTTGTTGACTAGCTTTGGTAGCAATATATAAAAGGGACAAATGAAATCTTCATTTGTCCCTTTTTCAATTCTAGAGTTTATTAAGTCTTAAAGGTTATACCTTGAACTGATTGACCAATTTCTGTTGCTGCTGAGACAGCTGATCAATTTCGTTGCCCACTTGTTCAGAAGCCGCAGCTTGTTCCAAGATCTTCGCACTCAAGTCCCGAATGTTAACGACGCTTTGATTCACTTCACCAGACACCGATTGCTGCTCTTCTGCCGCTCTTACGATCTGATTGTTCATATCACTGATCGCTTCTATCGAAGTAAAGATCGAACCCAGATCTTCAACCGCTTTTTGGACATGCAACGCAGTATCGTTGGCGAGAATATTACCTTCTTGTATCGCCTCAACCACATCTTGAGTACCAGCATGAACCTTATCGATCACAGCTCTGATTTCACCCACTGATGATTGTGTGCGGCTTGCTAGGTTTCTTACTTCATCAGCAACAACCGCAAATCCGCGACCTTGTTCGCCTGCCCTTGCCGCTTCAATCGCAGCATTCAGTGCTAGTAGGTTAGTCTGTTCAGAGATCCCTTCAATCACACTTAAGATCTCTGTGATGTTGCCATTATTCTTCGCTAGCTCTTCAACAATAGGCACAGCACTCGACATACGTTCCACCAGCTTTCTCATTTCACCGGCTGAAAGCTCGATAACTTCTTGCCCTTGCTGAGCAGAACGGTTCGCTTCGCACGCTGCATCAACGGCAACTTCTGCGTTTTGTACCACTAAGCCTGCGGTTTGAGTCATCTCTTCTGCCGCAGTTGCAACTAAATCCACTTCTTTGAATTGAGATTCACTGCTTTCACGAGTGCTTGATGCGGATGCTTTCGCTTGGCTAGTTGTATTCGCTACCTGTTCCGTTGTTAGAACCACTTCTTTGATTGTGTGCTGAAGCTTATCTAAGAACAGATTAAACCCTTTCGATAGCTGGCCGATTTCATCTTGAGATTTCACTTCTAAGCGCTGTGTTAAATCACCTTCACCAGAAGCAATATCATTCAACCTCTCTACTACCTGCCGAATTGGTTTAACAATAGACAGTGAAGCAAATGCGATAATAGCTAGACCAAAGAAAATAAAGACAGTTCCTGCGATCACTTCTGTCTTGATGCCTTCGCTTAACTTAGTACTAATGATGGAATCCAACTGGTTTGCATCAGCGACGACACTCTCTCTTGGAATCTCGAACAACACGCCCCAAGTTTGGTTAGCGGCCACAACTGGAGCAAATGCGAGTAACCACTCACCGTTCTCACTCCATTGCGTTGTCACTTCACCACCAAAGATAAAATCGGTCATCAAGTCGCTGTTTGTGTTGTTACTTTGGAAGCTCGAACCAACTGCAATGCTTGAATCATCAGAAGCAATAACAGAACCGTCTAGGCTCACCACGTAAACTGCACCTGCGCCATCAAACAAGCTTTGGTCAGATTGAGTCACTACATTGGTTAAGCCATCTAGTCTGAGATCAATCCCTAAGAAACCAATCGCCATATCATCGACTAAGATAGGTACAGAGATTGAAGAGGTCAGTAAGGTTTTACCTCCGCTGTTTACGACTCTTGGCGTACTAATACAGGTTTGCCCTGATGACAAAGGACAGTAGAAACGCTCACTGTTGCTATCGTCACTCAAAGTCGATTCTGAAAGCACGTTCGGCAGAACATTCTCACCATTGTCTGCCACCTTCCAATAAGGAGCAAAACGGCCTTTCTCGTTAGAGCCAACATAATCGGCATCAACGTAGTTCGCGTCTTCACTATCGAGTAAGTCTGGCTTAAAGACTAAATACGCCCCTTGAATCGAATCAAAGTTTAAAACTGAACGACGCACCATCTCATCCAACGCAGTACGAAGCTCTTCACTTGGGGTAAAGTTTTCATCAGCATTGTTCTTTAGAAACTGAGCACTCGCCGCTAACATCTCTGCGCGGTAAATAGCTTCGTCCACGTAACGTTGAGTTTCTTGGGCATTAAGCTGAGAAACAGACGCCAACAACTGCTGAGTTTTATTGATAACTGATTCTGAGCTTTGAGATTTGATGACTTGTTGATTACTCGTCGCGTTGTAGATCGAGAAACCAATAAGAGACAGTGAAGTAATGATTAGGCAACAACCTGCTAAGAGGGTTATTTTCCACTGTACCGATAGAGAGCGCATTTAATATCCTTATTTAAGCCAAAAGACTTCCTTAACCATAACTCTCACATTGATAACGAATTGCTGTCCACAATGTTAATGAGTTAGACGAATAGCTTAGCGGATGATTACAGCACAATTTACGCACATATAAAACGAAAGTTTACATAAATGTTAATAAGTCGTATTTTTTGTCTTTTGTTACTGTGATTTCAAGAGCTTTCAGCTTGTCACGCCAAGTTAAACTATTGAAGCTAGAACGCCCAATTTGCAGTGTTCGCAACATAGAGAGATGTTTGAACTAACACTATTAATGGGAATATTGCTTTATCAAAAAGACATTTCAAAGAAGCCCATTCCCCACACTCTACATCTTTAATATACCGAAATTTGGATTACTTTTTCTAATCCAAGTTATAGATTTTTATCTTGATCAACTTCACATTTTTTGATTGCTAAGTCGTCAATCAAGCTCTAATATCTCGCGCCTAGATTCCCTGAATACTTTTATTCTTTTGGCTCTCCTTAATGGAGTGCTAAGGCTTTTTACGTATTTAATTTTTGGAGAGATACGCAAATGTCTGCCTCGTTTCCATTAGCGAAACTTACCTTTTTAATCGCTATTCTGACAGCCGTAGGTCAAATGACTCAAACAATGTACGTGCCTTCTATCGGTCATATGGCGGGTGAGTTCTTGGTTTCTGCGTCTTCACTTCAAGCTGTGATGGCGTGCTACTTGATCCCTTATGGTCTATCGCAATTTGTTTACGGCCCGCTTTCTGATCGCCTCGGTCGTAAACCTATCATCGTTGCAGGTTTGATCATCTACATCATCGGTACTTTGGTGGCGTTGTTCGCTCATGAGTATCAATGGTTCCTAGCGGGCAGCTTTATCCAAGGTTTAGGCATAGGTTGTGGCGGTGCGATGTCTCGTACATTGACTCGTGACTGCTTTGAAGGCGCAGAGCTGCACCGCGCAAATAGCTTAATCAGCATGTGTGTGATTTTCTCACCACTAATGGCCCCTGTTTTGGGCGGTTACTTAACAGAAGCTTTCGGTTGGCGTTCTAGCTACTTGTTCCTCGCGCTATTTGGTATCGCTGTTGTGATCACCATGATGACGAGCATGATGGAAACTCTGCCAAAAGAACGACGCAAAAACGAGTCTGTTGTAAACAGCTACAAATTCGTTCTGTCTGACAAACGCTTCCAAGGTTTCTTGTTGGTATTAGTCGCAACCTTTGCGGGCGTCGCAGTATTTGAAGCGGCGGCTGGTGTACTACTTGGTGGTGTACTGGGTTTACCTGCAACCACGGTAAGCTTGTTGTTTGTTTTGCCTATTCCGGGTTACTTAGTCGGTGCAGGCCTGTCTAGCTACATCGCACAACGTCGTTCTGAGCGCCGCGCACTGAATGTTGGCCTAGTGTCGATCTTAGTCGGCTCAGCCGTGGTACTGATACCAGGTCTGTTTGGTCAAACAACAGCACTAACTTTGATTGGCGGTGCAACCATTTACTTCTTGGGAGCCGGTATCTTATTCCCGGCGGCTACAACAGGTGCACTTTCGCCATTCCCATACCATGCAGGTACAGGAGGCGCGATCTTAGGCGGGATGCAAAACCTAGGTGCTGGTATCGCAACACTATTGGCATCGTTCTTCCCGGCTCAAGACCAACTGCCACTCGGTTGTTTGATGATTGCAATGTCATTTATCGTGATGCTTGGTTTACGTTGGGTCAATCGTAAACCTGACCACTCAAACGAAATGCCACTGGCTATCTAAAATAAAACTCGAGTCCTGCCCATACGAAGAAAAGGGACATACTGAAAAGTGTGTCCCTTTTTGTTGCACGCTTACCCTCACGTCTACCTCAATTTCATTTAACATTACTTTGATTTTTTGAAAACAATAACAGACACTTACCTTGAAAGTGCATATCCAGAATCCAATTATAAATAACATCACTGGAAGAAAACCACGATACCTAGGCTCTAATAGAAAAGGATGCTGGCATTAAAACGAGTAAGGTGCACACTAAGGATATACAGATGCGTTTCGCTTTAACCACATTAGCCGTATCGGTGGCGCTTGTCGCCGGATGCAGCCATCAAGGAATAACAACCATGAAACACTACTCTCCATCGCAACTCGTCGCTCAGCAGACACAAGCTCCTGTTGCTAAGAAAGTCCCTCATGCAATGACGATTCATGGTGATACTCGAATCGATAATTACTACTGGATGCGCGATGATGAACGCCAAGATCCAGAGATCTTGCAGCATCTTGAGCAAGAGAACCAGTACGCAGAGACTGTGCTGGTGCATACAGAATCAACACAAAAACAGTTATTTGAAGAGATCAAAGGCCGAATCGCGAAAGACGACAATTCAGTACCGGTTCGTAAAGGCAGCTACTACTACTCGAATAAAGTCACGGGTGACAACGAATATCCGGTTCACTTGCGTGAAAAAGACTTTTTAGGCACGGACAAGCAAGTCATCTTAGACGTTAATGAACTAGCAAAAGAACATGAATTCTTCAGTATTGGTGGCTTAACGATCAGCCCAGACGAAAACTTGTTGGCCTATGGTGAAGATACCCTGAGTCGCCGCATTTACACCATCAAGATTAAAGACCTCACCACTGGTGAATACCTAAACGACGAAATTGAAGGTGCTTCGAGTGCTATCGCGTGGCAAAACGATAACCAAGCCTTTTACTACATCAAGAAAGATCCACAAACACTGCTAGGTTACCAAGTTTACCGCCACGTTTTAGGCACACCTCAAACTAGCGATAAGTTAATCTATGAAGAAACCGACAGCGCTTACTACACATCCTTGAGCAAAAGCAAAGATGGTGAAGAGGTCTACATTTGGCACTCGAGCACAGAAACTAGCGGTGTTTCAGTCATTGATGCCAACAATCCAAAGGCTAAAGCCGAAGCTTTTTACCCAAAAGAGACTGGAATTGAGTACAGCATTGCTAAACTGGGTGATTGGTATTACATCTACACCAACTACCAAGCGGTCAACTTTCGTTTAATGAAAGTCGCAGCTGAAAACATGCATGACCGCTCAAAATGGGTCGATGTCATTGCAGCGGACGATAACACTCAGCTTGTTGATTTCGAGTTGTTTGATGACCATCTTGTTTACGAGCAACGTGCGGATGGCTTGTCGACAGTCAAGGTACGCCAACTCTCAACAGGTAAAGAGTTCCCACTTGAATTTAACGACACCGCTTTCGCTGCCTACCTAACAAGTAACGATGAGCTAGATAACTCTAAAGTTCGAGTCTATTACAGCAGCCTAACGACCCCTGGCACTTACTATGATTTTGACCTTAATACAGGTGAATCCGAGATCATGAAGCAAACACCCGTACTAGGTGATTTCGATGCTGATAATTACCAATCAGAGCGAATCATGATTGCGGCTCGCGATGGCAAGCAAGTACCTGTCTCTTTGGTGTATCGCAAAGATTTATTCAAGAAAGACGGTACTAACCCAATTTACCAATACGGCTACGGATCTTACGGTTCAACCATTGAACCGACCTTCAGCTCGACTCGTCTCAGCCTGCTTGATAGAGGCTTCGTTTTTGCAATCGCTCACATCCGCGGTTCAGAAATGCTAGGGCGACCTTGGTATGAAGACGGCAAAAAGCTGACCAAACAAAACACGTTCAATGACTTTATCGATGTAACTAAAGGCCTAGTTGAAGAAGGCTACGGCGCTAAAGATAAAGTATTTGCGGTGGGCGGTTCGGCAGGCGGTCTATTAATGGGAGCGATCATCAACCAAGCGCCTGAACTATACAAAGGCATTGGAGCACATGTTCCGTTTGTTGATGTAGTAACAACCATGCTTGATGAGTCGATTCCTCTTACGACTAACGAATACGACGAATGGGGCAACCCTAATAATAAAACCTACTATGACTACATGCTGAGTTACTCACCGTACGACAACATTAAGGTACAAAACTACCCGAATATGCTGGTGACAACAGGCCTACATGATTCACAAGTGCAATACTTTGAGCCAATGAAGTGGGTGGCGAAACTGCGTGAAATGAAAACAGATAACAATGTACTGGTGTTCAAAACTGATATGGAAGCTGGTCACGGTGGCGCTTCTGGTCGATTTAAACGATTAAAAGAAGATGCTCTTGAATACGCCTTCTTTTTAGACTTACTAAAAACTCAGTAGACTCAGCGTAGTTGTAGGTATTCGCACAATTTAACGTCGCCATTTAGTCTCGACAAAATGGCGACAGAAATTATTAAGCATGGTTAAATACGATGAACCATGAAATCCACCAAATCAAAAAACCTTTGAAAACTCGCAGTGACAAAGGTTTACGAGAGGTATAAAAACAAATGAAAGTAATTAGCTTCAACATCAATGGCCTAAGAGCCCGCCTTCATCAACTGCAAGCTGTTATCGACAAACACCAACCGGACGTAATTGGTCTGCAAGAGATAAAAGTACACGATGAAGCCTTCCCTATTGCTGATGTTGAAGCAATGGGCTACAAGGTTTACTTTCACGGCCAAAAAGCACACTACGGTGTGGCTATGTTGTGTAAGCAAGAGCCAATCTCTATTCAGAAAGGTTTTCCAACCGACAATGAAGACCATCAAAAGCGTATGATCATGGCGACGTTTGAAGATGAAAACGGTGAAAAGGTTACAGTACTAAATGGTTACTTCCCTCAAGGGGATAACATCAAGCATGAAACCAAATACCCGTACAAGCGCGAGTTCTACAAAGACTTGATGACTTACCTAAACGATTACCACAATAAAGATGAACAAGTGATCGTAATGGGCGACATTAATATCAGCCCAATTGATGCTGACATCGGCATTGGTGAACCTAATGCTAAACGTTGGCTGAAAACCGGTAAGTGTTCTTTCCAACCAGAAGAGCGCGAATGGCTAAAAACTCTGATGGATTGGGGTTTTGTGGATAGCTTCCGTTTACTGCACCCTGAAGTTAACGATCAATACTCGTGGTTTGATTACCGCTCGAAAGGTTTTGTAGACAACCGCGGCCTTCGTATTGACGTGGTACTAGCGACTCAAAAGCTTGCTGATAAGTGTACTGAAGCTGGCATCGACTACGAACTACGCGGTATTGAAAAACCATCAGATCACGCACCAATTTGGTCGACGTTTAAGTAATTAGCTCGTTTAACTCGTTTTCTTGTTTAACTAATTAAAAAAGAAAGGAGAGTTGGAATTACCCACTCTCCTTTTTCATATCCATATTTATCGCTCAAGCAAATCGGTTGCTACCGAGCTATCAAAGAGGCCAAACAGCACTTCCATCCACATCTAATGGATACTTCGCAAAGTCATCCAAGCAATAGCCAGTATTCTCAGAAGCAAAGTACTTAAGAGGCATGGTGGTTAAATTCAAACTTCCCACTTGCTGTTTCGCCTTATTCTCAAAGCTAAAGCCCCACATATCCAAGTACGCTCGCATATCTCGTTGAGTGACATAGCTCATCGCGATCAATTGCCAATCATCACTAGAAATAGCTTTTGCCTCTTCTAGAGTGTAATCAGAGAAACCTATCGAGCCTCGATTTGCACTCCATAGTTCTTCTGATTTTGCCAAACGATTAAACTCTCGCTCTATCGTATGCAAACGTCCCAGTAAGTGCCAACCCGTTGTCAAAATCCCCTGCTCTTGCGCCAACATCATCATCTGAATATAGATGCGTGCACCCCAACTCCAATTCGCTTGGTTCTGAGTAGCCATATAAGCATTCGGGTCGATTTCCAAACGACTCTGTTTAAGTATTTCGAATTGACCTTTGAAGTCTAAACCCTGGCAAGCAGATACCTTTCCCGTCTCTTGGTAATAACGAGACTTACTGTAATAGGAGTAGTAGTTCGTTGTTGAGTGACCTTCCCAACCAGAGAAACGAAAACGACTCTTCTCAAGCCCATGCCCTAATTCATGTAAATCACCGTGCCCTAGAGGATCAAAAGACCAATAAGCATCGTAAGGGTTTCCTGAACAGCCGTAACCACAGTTCGCTTGGTCGGCGTTCATATGCTTCACAATATCAATGGTTTCAACCTGCCAACCCTGATTTTCTGCGTATTGCTGAATTTCATCAATCACATCAATTCCAGGGCCTTCAAAACCAGCAAGCGCATGAGGTAAGTTATGAACGTAACGCTCTGTTGCTAATGCCATATCTTGTGGCTTATCCCATCGCGCAGGGCTTACCGAATCTTGCATTTTTTCTAGCTTTGAGTGAACTTCAAATCCCGGAGTAATCAGCTCAGCCCAATCAAAGTTTCCTTCCTCAAGCTGTGCAACAAAACTGTCGTTGTCTACCTCACTGCGCCAAACGGGGTGCTGCGCGACATTTTCAAAACGCAGCTCCACATCGGTATCATTGGTATCAAAATGAACCTGTAATGTTCCACCATAGGCTGAAGTGAGATAAATCGTCTCTCCCGTTTTCACTGGGTAGGTTACCGAAGTGAGAAATTTTGGCCGAGCGTAACCGTCATTGCCTGAAAACTCGTGTGTCGCGCCGCTACGCAATGTATTAAATGCAATAGACGTAGACACTTCGTTATTGTCTAAGCGAGTCACCTTGATTGTCTTACCCGGCAAGGCATACACACCAGCGGATCGGAAGTTTCTTTTAGACTCCAAGGCAATGGTTTTCGAGACGAGCGGTACATTCTCAAAACTCTTGGTACTAAAGTTCCCTAGACTTGGTTGCGCCGCGTTATACAGTCGACTGTTGTATGTTGCGTAATCACTGTAATAAGAACGAAGAAAATCAATCTTCTCTGTCACGCCTTTACCCATTGGGTACTGAACATCTTGACGGTAATGGTCAGCAAGTAGCAGTAACAGCTTTTCATATTCGTAATCATCCGTTGTAAACAGATCCACTTTCTTACTATCAAGCGATGTTAGATGGGAACGAATACTGTTTGCTGCAATATAGAACTCTTCATCCATATTGGATTCATCAGGGCAAGATTTGTCATCACAGGTATTCAAGTCAACAGTAAAACTGTCATCTTTCAATCTCTGTAAAAGTGCTTGTTGTTGAACAATGTTATCCGGAACCTGATTAATAAGCTGTGTAGAATCCCAATTAGACAGGCCGAGCTTACGCCAGTAGTTATCACCAACGTAGGTCATGTGCATTTCAGCGAACAAGGCATTACCTAAGTCCGTCATACCGCCATCAAGGTGCAGGTATAACACAGGAATATTGTTGCTAAACGCAAGGCGTATGCCCTTAAGAACATCGCCTATGCTATCGCCAGCATTAAGCTTTTGAGACACGATCAACAAATCAGGGTTATTAGCTTCAAGACACTGGCTTAACTGGCTGCCATCACAAGCGTTGTCAGCGTTGATAGCCATAGAAGCGTTAACATTGTCGGTTAACCAGTTTCGTGTCGCTTGGTCATCAGGAAAGTAATGAGACTGATCAAGCTGAGCTAACACGACATTCTGGGGTGCATCAGTACCTGAAACCCAAGTAACCAAATTCTTCAACCAAGTGTTCATCTCGTCATTAACAGAATCAGGGAAACGTTGCTTCGTTCTAAAAGGGTTACTCGCTAATGCTGCATAGCGACTTTTGTCTGATGTATAGCCAGCAATACCTATCACTAACTCTTGATCATCATACCCATCAATCATCGCTTTATTAGTTTTTAAGATGACATCATTAAAGCCATAGGTAGGTAAGATAATTGCTGTGTCATGGGTTGGATCCCAATGAAGATTGCGCAACGGCTCCCCATCTGAGCTTTGAGATAAAGCTTGTTTAACCAGATTGTAATCCGAGTTGTATCGAGTTACTAAAGCTTGGCTAGCTTCAATAAATTCATTAGAGTCAGTTACATACGAGGCATCGCCCGTGGACAATGCCTTTTGTACAGCTGTTTGTGGAGTAGGAGTAATATCAGGGTCACCGCTTCCGTCACCTCCGCTCCCTTCCCCACCAGAACCACCAGAACCACCAGAACCACCAGAACCACCAGAACCACCAGAACCACCAGAACCAGTTTGGGCACTTTCACCGCCGCTACCACCTCCGCATCCTAAAAGTGATAGGGCGATAACACAAAGAACCAAATTGGATAGTAAGTTACTCTTTTTCATCATTATTCCATACAACAACAAAATTTCGCCGAGTCTATCTATAGTTAAATCTAAAGCCATTATTCTAATGAATGTGTAAGCACAATTTGAAGCAAGTTAACTGTTTTGAAAAATCGATAGCTCTCCAAGGTGAATCTATCCAAAGCCATCACTGAGTTTTCTTGTGATACAAAAAAACGGCGCTATTAAAGCACCGTTTTATTAACTATATGGATACCATGCAATCAGCTAAGTGGTCTTAAGTAAGCAAGGAAACGTTTCTCTGCGAATTTGAAAATCGCAATGATGATGAACGTTAGCGCCATGTAGAACAGGCCTGCAGTTAAGAAAGACTCGAATGGAGCATAGTAACGTGAGTTAACCAGACGCGCTGCACCGGTTAGATCCATAATCGTTACGATACCCGCAACTGCTGAACCGTGAAGCATGAAGATCACTTCATTACTGTAAGCAGGTAATGCGCGACGTAGAGCACTTGGTAAAATGATACGACGGTAAGTCTTCGGTGTACTCATGCCGTAAGCTTTTGCTGCTTCAACTTCACCTTTCGGCAAGCCGTTAATCGCACCGCGAATGATCTCAGCAGTATAAGCTGACGTGTTAAGAATGAATGCCACCAAAGCACAGAACCATGCGTTTTCCCATAATGTGTCTTTTACTGGGAAGAATTGGTCCATACCGTAGTAAATCAGGTACAGCTGAACCAGTAATGGCGTACCACGGAAGAAATAGATGAATGACCAAGCCGGAGCATTAATCAGCATATTCGGACTGTTACGAGCGATAGCTAATGGTATGGCGACGAATAAGCCAATGATCAAAGCGACGCAAACCATCCAAGCCGTTGTCCATAAACCACCAAGGTAAATCGGCAGGCTTTCAATTATCAATGAAAAGTCCATAACTACCTCGCGTGGATACTGAATTTACGTTCAACCAGCTTAAGTAAGCCCGTCGAAACACTGGTAAAGAATAAGAAGATAATCGCCACTGTCATATAGAAGGTAAATGGCATTTTGGTTGAACCCGCCGCCAGTGCGCTAACACGTACCATGTCTTCTAAGCCGATAATAGAAACCAGCGCGGTGGTTTTAAGTAGTACCAGCCAGTTGTTACCAAAACCCGGTAAAGCGTGACGAATCATTTGTGGTAACAGAATACGACGGAACGCTAGTACAGGTCCCATGCCATAGGCTTTTGCTGCTTCCATTTCACCGCTATCAACTGCCATGATCGCACCGCGGAATGTTTCTGCCATATAGGCACCGAAGATAAAGCCTATGGTTAAGACACCAGCCACAAATGGGCTGACATCAATGTAATCAGGTAGGTAAGAGGTCCATTCGTGGTTAGGATCACTGGATGTGAACCACTCGTTGAGCCACTCATTGATGGAATACAAACTGTTGTTTAAAAGGATTTGTCCACCAAAGAAAATCAGCATCATCAATACGAGATCTGGAATGCCTCGAATGACGGTTGTGTAGAGGGTTGCAATAGCACGAGCCCAGCGATAAGGCGCGAGTTTTGCTAAGGCACCTAGCATACCAAGAACCATAGCTAAAATTAGCGACAGCAAGGCAACTTCGATTGTGAGCACCGCCCCTTTTAGGATCGACGCTTCATATCCTTGTAAATCAAACATAATGGATTCCAACAGAACTGCGAAAAAGTTGGTAAGACAGGGAGAGGAGAACCTCTCCCTTAAGAATTGACGCTAAAGATTACTGACCGTATACGTCGTAGTTGAAGTATTTAGCCGCGATATCTTGGTAGATGCCTTTTTCACGTAGTGAAAGGATTGCCGCATCTAATTGCTTAGTCAGATCTTTGTCTTGCTTACGTAGAGCAATACCAAAACCTTCACCGAACCACTTAGGATCAGTTAGTGATGGACCAACGAATTCGTAGTCTTCACCACCCGCTTTGTTCAGCACGCCTTCTTCTAGAGCAGATGCATCACCTAGTACAGCAGCAACACGACCGTTTGCTAGATCAAGGTAAGCTTCATCGAATGAACCGTAACGAACGATCTCTACTGTATCGCCGTAGTTGTCTGTTAGGTATTTATCGTGAGTTGTTGCACGTTGAACGGCAATCTTTTGACCGCTTAGATCATCAAAGTTAAGGCCTGCACCTTTCTTAGCGATGAACTTGTTTGGGATAAGTGCGTATTTACCAGTGAAGTCGATTTTTTTCTTACGTTCTTCCGTGATAGACATTGCCGCAATGATCGCATCATATTTACGAGCAAGTAGAGAAGGAATAATACCATCCCAGTCTTGTGCAACGATCTTACACTGCACCTGCATTTCAGTACAAAGCGCGTTAGCCATATCAACATCGAAGCCTTTCAGTGAACCGTCAGCTTCTGTCCAGCTAAATGGAGGGTAAGCACCTTCAATACCAAAGCGTACTGTTTTCCATTCTTTTGCTTGAGCTACGCCCGTTGCAGCAGTTGCAGCAAGTGCCGCGACTAATAACCACTTTTTCATATCCCTACTCCTGTGATTTAGGTTTTTATGTTTTGCTAGTTTTAATATTGTGTTTGTTGTTGCTTATTAACTTACTTGTTGTGTTTTATTGTTCACACCGTCGCTATTTACCTTGGCAACGGCATTTCAATTCTGATTAGTAAATCGATGAGATAAATTGTTGTAAACGCTCAGATTCAGGTTCCGTAAACAGTTTAGCTGGATCGCCCTGTTCTTCCACTAGACCTTGGTGCAGGAACATCACATGGTTTGATACGTCACGAGCAAAAGCCATTTCATGTGTTACCACAAGCATGGTTCTTCCTTCTTCTGCTAGATCGCGCATTACACCAAGCACTTCCCCTACTAACTCAGGGTCGAGTGCCGATGTTGGTTCATCAAACAGCATCACTTCAGGATCAACGGCTAACGCTCGAGCAATTGCCGCACGTTGTTGTTGTCCACCTGATAAATGACCTGGGTAGTAATCTTTGCGCTCATACAAGCCTACTTTTTTAAGTAGTAGTTCTGCATTTTCAATCGCTTGAGCTTTAGGTACACCTAATACGTGAACGGGGGCTTCGATAACATTTTCGAGAACGGTCAGGTGAGACCAAAGATTGAAGCCTTGAAAAACCATCGCTAAGCGAGAACGGATTCGCTGTACTTGTTTTTCATTAGCAGGAACAGATACACCTTGGCGGTTGTTTTTCATTTGAATTAATTCGCCATTAACCCAAATTTCGCCTGCGGTTGGTGTTTCTAAAAGGTTGATACATCTAAGGAAAGTACTTTTACCCGACCCTGAAGATCCGATAATTGATACAACATCGCCTTTATGCGCAGAAAGTGAAATTCCCTTTAAAACTTCATTTTGACCAAACGTTTTGTGTAGATCCTTTATGTCCAGCGCTGGTACATCTTTCATGCGCTTTCTCTCCCAAGTTTGTGAAAATGCAAGGTACTCCGACCTTTTCATGCGATACAAACTAGCACCACACGAAACAACATGCAACAAATTATTAACCTAATAAATTGGAATAAATAGCGATTCACTCTGACTTATTATGCAAAAGGTAGCGTTTTCGCCTCAATTTAATGAATGAGTTCTATCAATAAGCTGTAATTACATCCCTTACATTGTTTAAATAAAGTTAACCAAAATGAGATTCCCGTAGCTTGATGTCTCACAAGAAAAACAAGTTTTGTGAACTTAGATACGCCGAGATCTGCAAAATATAATCTGCACGCTCAACGCTACATACACACCATAAGGAACAATTATTTTAAGGTTATTACATTGTAAGCATTTCACTGGGAACAGTTGGGAAGCAAGTAATAGTGAAATAACTCAGTAAGAATTGAGTATTGAACTCGAGCCACGACGACAAAGGCTCGAAGAAGATAGGTAAACGTCAATTTGTGAAAACTAATTACACGATTCATCAATGGTACGTTAATGAATCGCTTCGTTTTGTAGCTTTCTTTCACATACACTCATAAAGTGATCAAGATCAATCACCCTAAAGGGTAAGCTTGTTAGACTCCTCAGCAAAGAATAAGGCATTAAAAATGCCAAACATTTCTTTTAACTTAGCTGCATAAAGCACATCAAAACCGTGCAACATAATGTTAATGAGTTATAACTAAGAAATAACGCAATTACGCGAAATTATAGAATTCAATTTTAGAATTACTAACATAAAAATATGAGGAATCTATGTCAGACGTTGTGAATAATGCGAACTCTGAAGTAGAAGAGAAAAGCTATAAAGAGCTACACCGTCCTGCTTCTGAATTTGAGAGCCGCTCAGATTATCTAGATCACGAGCTTCAAATCATGAAGCCTCGCCGCTTCGGCCTAAACCTTCCTGGTCGTGACTTCCGCTTTGAACTTGAAGATCTTGTTCCTGCACTTGCTGGTACTATTGGTATCATCGCGATGTACTCTGCAGTAATGATGTCTTGGGCTGACGGCCTGACTCAAGCTTGGGATCACGTAAACCTAGGTAAAGAGTTTGCGATTGAAGTCGCTCGTGTAGAAATGCTTATCCCTGCACTATTGTTCTGTATCCTAGCTTCTGGTTTCTTTAACCCTAAAGCAAACCTTGCCGGTAACCACGGCCCAATGATTCCTCTTATTGGTACCATCGCTCTAGCTGGTGCTCACCCTCTTGCATTGGCAATCCTTATCGGTGTCTTTGGTCTTATCCTAAGTTTCCTAAAAGGCGGCTCCAAGCTGGTTAACCTGACTTCTGAAGGTACCGCTGGTGGCTTGCTCATTTTCTTAGGCCTAACCGGTACAATGAGCCAAATCAACTCAATTCAAGAATGGGCGGTTGGTCTTCAATCTTCTACTGTTGAAGCGGGTAGCATGGGTTACGTTGGTTTAATCGTTCTTGCTATTACTATTGCAATTTACGCTTTCCTAGCAAAAGTGAACAAGCGTTGGTTGGCTATCCCAGTGTGTGCATTCACAGGCCTTGCTATTGCATTAGTATTAGGCGCTGGCTTCGACATCGTATTCGAAACTGAAATGGGCATTCCAAACCTAAACCCAGTTTACTGGTGGGGTTCTACTTCTGAAGGTTGGATGCTTGGCTTGCCAAACGTTGAACACTTCATTGCATCTCTACCATTTGCAATTCTTGCTGTAGCAATGTGGTCACCAGACTTCCTAGGTCACCGTATCTTCCAAGAACTTAACTACCCTAAAAAGTCTGAAAAAGTGCTTATGGACGTAGATGACACAATGACTATGTGTTCAGTTCGTCAAATGGTTGGTACTGCGGTTGGTGGTGGTAACATCACTTCTTCTTGGGGTACTTACATGATCCCAGCAGCAATCGCGAAACGTCCAATTCCTGGCGGCGCAATCTTGCTTGGTTCTCTATGTATTATTGTTGCGATTCTTGGTTTCCCAATGGACGTTGCAGTGTGGCCACCAGTGATGCGTGTTGCGCTACTTGTAGGTGTATCTCTACCTCTACTTGAAGCGGGTATGCAAATGGTTAAGGATTCTAAAGATTCTCAAGCGGCTGGTATCTGTATCTTCGGTTCTGCGGTTGTTAACCCAGTTCTAGCATGGGCATTGACTATGCTTCTAGATAACAACGGTCTAATTGGTGATAAAGAGCGTGCTAAGCGTCTATCATTTGTAGACAAGATTGTTATCCCAGTTGGTGTTTTAGTTATCTGTCTAGTAGCAATGCTTGCAGTTGGTATGCTAGAAAGCCAATATGGTCTAAAAGCTTGGCTATAATAGTCCTTACTACACAAAAGTAGTATTCTGATTAAAAAAAAGTTTGGGTGGCAACCCCTGTCACTCAAATTTTTTCAACTTTTTTTGGCATTTATTGATTTAGTTTAAGGTTTGCAGGAATTTTTTAGCGTAGTCTTGAATTCATAGAGTAAAGACAACATATAAAAAGTAGTGACAATATATATAACCATATGACGCTTATATGCTCATATATATTGTTATTAATAAGAGTGTACTACCCTTACGAGGGGCGCTGGCTCAACAGTGTTAATGTACGTATTTTTTCTACTAAAAAGGTAGGTATGTCATGGCAGAGCAATTTGCTAAAGCTTGGGAAGATTTTGCTGCAGGTGAGTGGCAAAGCGAAGTAAACGTTCGTGATTTCATTCAAAAGAACTACACGCCGTATGAAGGCGACGAGTCTTTCCTAGTTTCTGAGGGTACTGAAGCAACTAACAAGCTTTGGTCTTCGGTAATGGAAGGTATCAAACAGGAAAACGCAACTAAAGCACCTGTAGATTTCGATACTTCTGTTATCTCTACCATTACTGCTCACGATGCAGGTTACATTGAGAAAGATCTTGAGACTATCGTTGGTCTACAAACTGAGAAGCCACTAAAACGTGCAATCATCCCTAACGGTGGTGTACGTATGGTTGAAGGTTCTTGTAAAGCATACGGTGAAACTCTTGACCCAATGGTTTCAAAAATCTACTCAGAATACCGCAAAACACACAATGCGGGCGTTTTCGATATCTACACTCCTGATATCCTAAAATGTCGTAAGTCTGGTGTTCTGACTGGTCTTCCTGATGCTTACGGCCGTGGTCGTATCATCGGTGACTACCGTCGTGTTGCACTTTACGGTATTGATTTCCTAATGAAAGACAAAGCTGCTCAATTCGCTTCTCTTCAAGAGCAGTTCGAAAACGGCGAAGATCTTTCTGCAACAATGCAACTGCGTGAAGAGATCTCTGAGCAACACCGTGCTCTAGGTCAAATCAAGCAAATGGCTGAGAAATACGGTTTCGATATCTCTGAGCCAGCTCAAACTGCTCAAGAAGCTATCCAGTGGACTTACTTCGGCTACCTAGCTGCTGTTAAGTCTCAAAACGGTGCTGCAATGTCTCTAGGCCGTACTTCGAGCTTCCTAGATATCTACATCGAGCGTGATATCGCTGCTGGCAAGATCACTGAAGAACAAGCACAAGAAATGATCGACCACTTCGTAATGAAGCTGCGTATGGTTCGTTTCCTACGTACTCCTGAGTACGATGAGCTGTTCTCTGGCGACCCAATCTGGGCAACAGAGTCTATGGGTGGTATGGGTATCGACGGTCGTACGCTAGTAACGCGTTCGAACTTCCGTTTCCTAAACTCTCTATACACTATGGGTCCTTCTCCAGAGCCAAACATCACTGTTCTTTGGTCTGAGCAACTACCTGACGGCTTCAAGCGTTTCTGTGCGAAGGTATCTATCGATACTTCTTCTATCCAGTACGAAAATGATGACCTAATGCGTCCTGACCTAGAGTCTGATGATTACGCTATCGCTTGTTGTGTATCTCCAATGATCGTTGGTAAGCAAATGCAGTTCTTCGGTGCTCGTGCTAACCTTGCGAAAACAATGCTTTACGCAATCAACGGCGGTGTGGACGAAAAACTTAAGATGCAAGTTGGTCCTGTTTCAGACAAGATCACTGACGAAGTTCTTAACTACGATGACGTAATGGGTCGCCTAGACACATTCATGGACTGGTTAGCTAAGCAATACGTGACTGCACTAAACAGCATTCACTACATGCACGACAAGTACAGCTACGAAGCGTCTCTAATGGCTCTTCATGACCGTGACGTTCGTCGTACTATGGCTTGTGGTATCGCTGGTCTTTCTGTTGCTGCTGACTCACTGTCTGCAATTAAGTTTGCTAAAGTGAAGCCAATCCGTGACGAAGACGGTATCGCAACTGACTTCGAAATCGAAGGCGATTACCCTAAATACGGTAACAACGACTCTCGTGTAGATGATATCGCTTGTGAACTAGTTTCTACGTTCATGAACAAGATCCGTAAGCTTAAGACTTACCGTAACTCTATCCCTACACAGTCAGTTCTTACTATTACGTCTAACGTTGTATACGGTAAGAAAACTGGTAACACTCCAGACGGTCGTCGTGCTGGCGCTCCTTTCGCTCCTGGTGCAAACCCAATGCACGGTCGCGATGAGAAAGGTGCTGTAGCTTCACTAACGTCTGTAGGTAAACTACCGTTTGCTGACGCACAAGATGGTATCTCTTACACGTTCTCTATCGTGCCAAACGCACTAGGTAAAGAACTTGATAGCCAACGTGCTAACCTTGCAGGCCTAATGGATGGTTACTTCCACCACGAAGCTGGCATTGAAGGTGGTCAACACCTTAACGTTAACGTTCTTAACCGCGACACTCTAGAAGACGCAGTTAAGCACCCTGAGAAATACCCTCAGCTAACAATCCGTGTATCTGGTTACGCTGTTCGCTTTAACTCTCTAACTGCAGAGCAACAAGCTGACGTAATCGCACGTACATTTACTGAGTCTCTATAAGCTTTACGCTTAATAGACAGTAAATAATATTAGCCTCGCCAATGTGCGGGGCTTTTTTATATCCGTTGTAAATCGCACACGCTTAACCCATCCCTCGAAGTGTTAGATTGAGCAAAAAAGCACCCTGCCATTCACTTTTTTTCCACAAATTCTGTCAAATTACGGTAATATCGCGGTTCATAATTTAAGAGTAACTGCTCCATGAAATACCTGCGTTGTTTACCCCTGATTCTTCTCTCTTTCTCATCTTTAGCATCTGAGCGTTCTACGCTGACTTTTGCTTTAGATAATGATGGTATTTTTGGTGTCGACCAAGACTATACCAACGGCTTATTTCTGGGTTACACATCATCAAGTATTACGCCATACAACTGGGTAAAACCATTGAGTCTTTCCTACTGGGGCGCAAGCTCTCTAGATAAGTGGGAAATCAACATTGGCCACAAAATGTATACGCCTTCAGATATTGAGTTGGAAACACCATCTGCCAATGATCGTCCGTATGCAGGTTACCTACACACAGAATTCAACTACATTAGCTTGAACCCACAACAAGCTCAGCGTTTTAACATCACGTTTGGTACAACAGGCGAACGTGCACTGTCTGAAGATGCTCAAAAGCTGGTTCACTCAATCACAAAATCAGATGAGCCTATGGGCTGGGAATATCAAGTTGATGATGAGTGGGCGGGAAGCGTTGGTTACCTAAGCCATTTCAACTTAATGCGTAATCAAGCACTAGCAAATACAGACTTCGAGATCTCTAACGTTTCAGAAATCAACGTCGGTAACTTTAGAAGTGACATTTCAACGGGCTTCATGTTCCGTTGGGGTACAGACCTAGGTGGTAACTTTGGTGCGGCGAACATCAGCACCGAAAATCCATTCAAAGCCGGTATGATCGGCGCATCAAACACAGGTTGGTTTACCTATGCAGGCCTTGAAGGTCGTTACCGATTTAACGATCTAACAATCGAAGGCGATCGCTCTGGTGTAAATGAATATTCTGATAAAAACGGCCTAGATCCTGCAATCTACGATGTGACATTAGAGAACGTTCAAGCAACCGCAGTGCTTGGTGTGGCTTGGTATAACCAATACGTTGGTGCATCCTTCGCACTTACGGCAAAAACCCCTGATTACAAAGAAGCAAAAGAGTCAGTGTACACCACTGGCGGTATCACAATGTTTGCGTTCTTCTAGCCACCAGTAAGGGCTTTCGTCCTTCACTGTTCAAGTTCAATAAGGGCAATCATCTTCACAGGTGATTGCCCTTATTTTTAAAGACCTCGTTACCATTTGACCCTATTTTATGTACCGTTTTTGTAATAAAATAAAGGGTATAAATTCCTCTACGAGAATAGCTCATGTCTACAACTGGTCGCATTCACTCATTCGAATCTTGTGGTACTGTCGATGGCCCTGGTATCCGCTTTATTGTGTTTCTTCAAGGCTGCTTAATGCGCTGTATGTACTGCCACAATCGCGATACATGGGATCTTCATGACGGAAAGGAAGTAACGGTCGAAGAGATCATTAACGAAGCAAAATCATACCGTCATTTCATGAAAGCTTCTGGCGGTGGTATCACTTGTTCAGGTGGCGAAGCGATGCTACAGCCTGAGTTTGTTCGTGACTTTTTCCGTGCAGCTCAAGCCGAAGGCATTCACACTTGTCTTGATACTAATGGCTACATTCGTAAGCACACAGAAGTGGTTGATGAAGTACTAGAAGCCTCTGATCTAGTGATGCTTGATCTTAAGCACATGCGAGACGAGATTCACCACGATTTCATTGGTGTATCAAACCGACGTACTCTGGATTTTGCACGCTACCTGCACAAAATCGGCAAGAAAACTTGGATTCGCTATGTGATTGTTCCTGGTTACACGGATACAGCTGAAGATGCACATCTTCTTGGTGAATTCATTAAAGATATGGACAACATCGAGAAAGTAGAACTGCTTCCATACCACAAGCTTGGTGCTCACAAATGGGAAGCGCTGGGTCACGACTACCCACTTGATGGTGTTAACCCGCCAAGTAAAGAAAAAATGGATGAAATTGTCGCTGTTCTTAGTCAGTACCATTCAAACGTAAAATACTAATACCGACGGTTTTCAAAGCCTGTTTCAAACGCCTCAATTTCGATTGGGGCGTTTTCTTTTTTGAGCCAAACAATCCTTTCACTTTTCTTTACAACTTTTGTTTATCAATTCAAAAAATCATATTAAATCCGTGTTGAGATCATGTTTCCACTCGTAGGAATGCTGTTACTCTTACTGCAACAAAAGAATACAACATTTAAGTTTTTTAGTGAGGCTCCTCCCATGGAAATGACCAATGCTCAGCGTCTAATTCTATCAAATCAATACTACCTAATGTCTCAAATGGATCCTGAGAACTCAGCTAAATACCAACGTCTACAAACGATTGTAGAACGTGGTTACGAACTCCAAATGCGTGAGCTTAACAAAGAATTTGGTTGTTTGACTGAAGCAGAATGTCGCGAAATTATCGACATCATGGAGATGTACCATGCAATGCAAGAGTCAAACAAAATGCTAGCAGAACAAGAGCGCGCTGAAGTTGATCAACGCCGCCTACAGTTCTTAGGTTTTGATATCGCTTCTGAAGCGCAAATCGTACACTACGTGCGTTTCCTTGTTGACTCTGAAGGTCTTTACCCTCAATTCGACAAAGCTGATCACCACTTCAATAGCCAAATGCCAATGCTAGACAAATACCGTCGCATGCTAACAACATGGCGCAACTGCCCTCGTCAGTACCACCTATGTGCGACAGAGCTGTCTCAAATCTTCAGTGCTTAATGCGTGAAAAGATAAGCCTCAATTTGGCTTATAAAGTTTCAAATAAAAAGGGTTACTCACATGAGTAACCCCTTTTTATATTCGCTTCTTGTTAACTAGAAAACGTAAGCAACACCGACGTTGGCCGCCATATTAATCCCGCTTTCAAGGATTGGGCTGTTCTCGATATCACCTTCTAGATTGGTGTAACGAACGCCGCCAGTCACTCGAACATTCGGTGTTACATGTAAGTAACCACCTAAACCAATAAAGTACTGGCCGTCCCAATCTGCATCGAACTCATTCAAGTTCGTTCTCGACGCTTCTGCCGAGCTCACACCATACAAGTGGTTGTTCAAGCGTTCACTGTTATAAGCGTAACCAATAGATGGAGTAATCGCCCAACCATTGCGACGAATAGGAAGACGCCACGCTGCTTCCGCATAAATACCGTTGTGTTTAAAGCCTAAATCCGACCCCGCCGTCGCTTCAAACATCCCCACCATAGTGATCACTTGATAGCTTACGCCACCCAATACTGAAGCTTCACGCTCATCTAATTTCTGAATATCAACGTTATCAGAATCACCCGGCTTTAATGTTCTTGAATCGTACACAGCACGAAAGACGATGTTTTGCGGTGAACCCGCAGGGAGTAAACGATAGCCAGCACTGAAACCACGCATGAAAAAGTGCTCGCCTTCATAACCAATCATTGGAATAACTGCGCGGTTTGACGGCGTATCTTTATAAACAGCAGGAGAATAGGAAGCAGCCACACCCAATGACCATTGTGATATTTTTGCGTGTGTAGCTGTCGCCATGAACATTGTCGTTCCAACAAAGGCGATTTTTAACCAGAGACTCTTCACTATTTCTACCTATTTTTTAAGCGATTTTTGATAACGCCGCGCATTATATGGTATTTCATTCCAAAAAATCAATAAGGCTTCGTTATACATCCAATACGCATAAATCCACAGCAAGAATTGGAAAGCCGCCTAAAATCATAAAACAAACCGTCGATACCCCATGAATGTAAAATAATTCGATTCCTCTCGGTTCAAGTTGCCCATTGCTTTCGTTAGCCATTCAACACGCAAAATTGTAAATAAATACATAATTGTTAAGCAAAATTGTGGAAGCGGGTCTAACCTTAAAATGTAGGGAGAGCCTATTTTTCAATCGCTCGTCAGTTTTGACTGGTTAACAAGGGGAATGTGACTATGAGTATATTTGACCACTATCAATCACGTTATGAAGCAGCCAAGGAAGAAGAGCTGACACTGCAAGAGTTCTTGGCGCTGTGTAAAGACGATAAAAGTGCTTACGCTAACGCTGCGGAACGCTTACTTCTTGCCATCGGCGAACCGGAGGTCATTGACACCGCTCAAGACCCTCATCTCAGTCGTATTTTCTCGAACCGAGTCATATCTCGCTACCGTGAATTTGAAGATTTTTACGGCATGGAAGACGCGATTGAACAGATTGTTTCTTACCTAAAACATGCGGCTCAAGGCCTAGAAGAACGCAAACAGATCCTTTACTTACTTGGCCCTGTGGGCGGTGGTAAATCTTCACTTGCTGAAAAACTCAAAGCCCTGATGCAAAAGCTACCCATTTATGTATTGTCTGCTGACGGTGAACGAAGCCCAGTAAACGATCACCCATTCTGTCTGTTCGATGTCAACGAAGACGGTGACTTACTGAAGAATGAATATGGCATTGAGAAACGCTACCTTCGCTCGATTATGTCTCCGTGGGCAGCGAAACGTCTCCATGATTTTGGCGGCGATATTTCTAAATTCAAAGTCATCAAACTGCGCCCTTCTATTCTCGATCAAGTTGCGATTGCGAAAACAGAGCCAGGTGATGAAAACAACCAAGATATTTCATCTCTGGTAGGTAAAGTTGATATTCGTAAGCTTGAGCACTTCTCTCAAGATGACCCAGATGCCTACAGCTACTCTGGTGCGCTATGTAAAGCAAACCAAGGTCTGATGGAATTCGTGGAGATGTTCAAGGCACCAATCAAGGTATTGCATCCTCTACTAACAGCGACTCAAGAAGGTAACTTCAATGGTACTGAAGGGCTTTCTGCACTACCATTCGACGGCATGATTCTGGCTCACTCGAACGAATCTGAGTGGCAGACCTTCCGTAACAACAAGAACAATGAAGCCTTCCTCGACCGTGTGTACATTGTAAAAGTCCCTTACTGTCTGCGTGTGTCTGAAGAAGTTAAGATCTACAAGAAACTGCTTGAGCACAGTGAGCTATCCCAAGCGCCTTGCTCACCAAGCACACTCGATCTGCTATCGCAATTCAGCATCCTGTCGAGACTGAAAGAGCCTGAAAACTCTTCTCTATTCTCTAAGATGCGTGTTTACGATGGTGAAACCCTAAAAGACACCGATCCAAAAGCGAAGAGCTACCAAGAGTACCGTGACTATGCGGGTGTTGACGAAGGCATGTCTGGTCTATCAACACGTTTCGCCTTTAAGATCCTGTCTCGAGTGTTCAACTTTGACCAAGCCGAAGTGGCCGCAAACCCGGTTCACCTGTTCTACGTGATTGAGCAGCAAATCGAACGTGAGCAATTCCCTCAAGAGACCGCTGAGAAGTACCTAGAGTTCTTGAAAGGATACCTAGTGCCACGCTACGTAGAGTTCATCGGTAAAGAAATTCAAACCGCATACCTAGAGTCTTACTCTGAGTACGGTCAGAATATCTTCGACCGTTACGTAACCTACGCTGACTTCTGGATTCAAGACCAAGAGTACCGCGATCCAGAAACAGGC
Organism: Vibrio sp. ED004; assembly: GCF_023206395.1. Taxonomy (NCBI): domain Bacteria; kingdom Pseudomonadati; phylum Pseudomonadota; class Gammaproteobacteria; order Vibrionales; family Vibrionaceae; genus Vibrio; species Vibrio sp. ED004. The sequence goes on from NZ_CP066149.1 coordinate 470,411, forward strand.
CAACTATTTGACCGTGCTTCTCTAAATGGTGAACTAGAGAAAATCGAGAAAACAGCCGGTATCAGTAACCCTAAAGACTTCCGAAATGAGATTGTAAACTTTGTGCTTCGTGCCAAAGCCAACAATAACGGTCAAAACCCAGTTTGGACGAGCTACGAGAAACTGCGCACTGTGATTGAGAAGAAAATGTTCTCTAACACAGAAGAGCTGCTTCCTGTTATTTCGTTCAATGCTAAGACCTCAACGGATGATCAGAAAAAACACGACGACTTCGTTGCTCGTATGATGGAAAAAGGCTACACCGAGAAACAAGTTAGACTGCTATCTGAGTGGTATCTAAGAGTTCGTAAATCCTCATAAACCAAACTGTATTGAGCTGCTCACGTGAGCAGCTCGTACAAAGCAATAACTCTTATATCCTAATAACTCTTATACCCTAATAAAAAGTAGGATCGTGACATCAGCTGAGAGGGAGTTCTTATGGCACAATTTATCGATCGGAGGCTCAATGGCAAGAATAAGAGTGCTGTAAATAGACAGCGATTCTTACGACGCCATAAAGAGCAAATCAAAGAATCTGTGGCCGATGCAGTCAACCGACGCTCAATCACCAATACTGAAACTGGTGAGGACGTCACTATTCCTCATAAAGACATCAAAGAGCCAAGCTTTCACCAAGGTCAAGGCGGCGTAAGAGAACGTGTTCACCCTGGTAATGATCAGTTCATCACTGGCGACAAAATTGAGCGCCCTAAAGGCGGTGGTCAAGGTGGTGGTTCAGGCCAAGGTGATGCAAGCCCTGATGGCGAAGGCCAAGATGAATTTACCTTCCAAATTTCAAAAGATGAGTATCTTGATATTCTCTTTGAAGATTTAGCTCTGCCTAATCTAGAGAAGAATCAGGTCAACAAGATCACCGAATGGAAAACCCACCGCTCTGGTTACCAAAGTGCGGGGATTCCATCCAACATCGCTATCGTACGTTCACTGCAGCAATCCCTTGCCCGTAGAACCGCGATGACAGCAGGTAAAAAGCGCGAGCTTAACCTACTGATGGAGGAACTTGACCAAGTAAAAATGACGGAACCGGCACAACCCTTCGAAGAGAGTCGCTTGAAAGAAGAGATTGCCGAGCTACGCAAAAAAATTGAAAACGTGCCATTCATTGATACCTTCGACTTACGTTTTAAAAACTATGAGAAGCGCCCTATTCCATCTAGCCAAGCGGTAATGTTCTGTTTGATGGATGTGTCAGGCTCAATGGATCAAGCCACCAAAGACATTGCAAAACGCTTCTACGTACTGCTTTATTTGTTTCTCAATCGTACCTACGAAAACGTCGATGTGGTGTTTATTCGTCACCATACTCAAGCAAAAGAAGTCGACGAGCATGAGTTCTTCTACTCACAAGAAACGGGCGGCACCATCGTTTCTAGTGCACTGAAATTAATGAAAGAAATTGTCGCAGACCGTTACCCAGCTAATGAGTGGAATATCTATGCGGCACAAGCTTCTGATGGTGATAACTGGGCTGATGACTCGCCTCGTTGTAAGGAGCTGTTGGTCAACACGCTTCTGCCAACTTGTCAGTATTACTCTTATATCGAAATCACACGCCGCTCTCACCAAACGCTTTGGCACGAGTATGAGAAGTTAGAAGCGAGCTTCGACAACTTCGCGATGAAAAACATTAAAACGGTGGATGATATCTTTCCTGTGTTTAGAGAACTGTTCCAGAAAGAGACAGCGTAAGGGGGCTTGCCATGACAGCGAAATCAAACGTTGCAGAGAAAGACAAAGCTGCACAAAAGAAAAACGACAAGATGCTGCCTGATGGTCCAGATTGGACGTTCAACCTCTTAGAGCAATATCACGTAGAAATTAAGCGTGTGGCGCAGCATTACCGTTTAGACACTTACCCAAACCAGATTGAAGTGATTACTTCAGAGCAGATGATGGATGCTTACTCCAGTATTGGTATGCCTATCAACTATAACCACTGGTCATTTGGTAAGAAATTCATTCAAACCGAACAAAACTACAAGCATGGTCAAATGGGCCTAGCGTACGAAATCGTGATCAATTCCGATCCGTGTATCGCTTATCTGATGGAAGAAAACACGGTGACGATGCAGGCTCTAGTAATGGCGCACGCTTGTTACGGCCATAACTCCTTCTTTAAAGGCAACTACCTATTCCAAACTTGGACAGACGCAAGCTCTATCATCGATTACTTGCTGTTCGCTAAGAAGTACATTAGTGGTTGTGAAGAGAAATATGGTGTCGCTGAAGTCGAGCAGCTGCTTGATTCTTGCCATGCACTGATGAATTACGGCGTAGACAGGTACAAACGCCCTGAAAAGATTTCCATTGCAGAAGAAACGGCAAGACAAGAAGAGCGTGAAGCTTATCTACAGTCTCAAGTGAACGAGCTTTGGAGAACGGTTCCTCAAAACAAAAGTAAGGAAGAAGAGACCAAAATCCGCTTCCCTAGCGAGCCTCAAGAAAACATTCTCTACTTTATTGAGAAGAACGCCCCACTGCTTGAACCTTGGCAACGTGAATGTGTTCGTATTGTTCGCAAGGTAAGCCAATACTTCTACCCTCAGAAACAAACTCAAGTGATGAACGAAGGCTGGGCAACCTTCTGGCATTACACCATTCTTAACCATCTTTACGACGAAGGCTTGGTGAGTGATAAGTTCATCTTAGAGTTTCTACACAGTCACACCAGTGTGGTTGCTCAACCCGCCTACAACAGCCCTTATTTCAGTGGGATAAACCCTTATGCACTTGGCTTTGCGATGTTTAGAGACATCCGACGCATCTGTGAAGAGCCAACTGCTGAAGACAGAGAGTGGTTCCCTGAATTAGCAGGAAGTGATTGGTTAGAAGCGGTGCATTTCGCAATGCACAACTTCAAAGATGAAAGCTTTATCAGCCAATATCTTTCTCCAAAGATCATTCGTGATTTTAAGCTGTTTTCAGTGCTTGATGATGACCGAAAAAACACCATTGAAGTGAGTGCGATACACGATGATCCGGGCTATCGCCTGATCCGTGAGAAACTTGCAGCGCAATACAACCTCAGTAACCTTGAACCGAATATTCAGGTGTTTAACGTTGACGTTCGTGGTGACCGCTCAATGACGCTGCAGTATGTGCCTCATGACCGTATCCCGCTTGATAAAGGCTACGACGAAGTAATGAAGCATCTCTATCGCTTGTGGGGCTTTGACGTAATTCTTGAGGAGCTCAAAGACACAGGTCATCGAGAAATCCTGACCACTTGTCCGAAACGCAATGATTATGGAGCCAAGATTTAATATCCATCATAGTAAGTAGATAATGGGTATAAAACTCCGCTCCCCCTACAACATAGTGGTCACCCGCTCGGAAGTGGAGCAATAAAAAAGGTTCATCGCGGCTTTCCGGGGAAAGCCGCTTTTATCTTCAAGAAGAAGTAGTCTGTATCTCGATATCCATACCCCATTCGCTTGATTAACTTTATTTTGTTGTTTATCCCTTCCAATGTGCAGGTGTTGAGCGGATAAGTTGCCGATGCAATAATACCGTGAAGATAAGGCCTCAGTTTTCGTGCAAACTCTTTCAATGGCTTAATTCCACTCTCTTGCACTTGTGCCCACCATACCTCCCAGAGCCCCTTAGCATGTGCTTCTGATTTACAGTACCAAAGCTCTTTGAGTTGTGAGCCGAGTATATAAGTGGCCATCAAGTCCTTATTGATATTCAATATTTCAGTAAGATAGCTATCTTGTCGTGCATTTAAATTACCTCTGTTTTCAGCAGTACCCAGCGTGAGCGCTTCACCCATTGCCTCGCTTTTTATCCTGCTTGAGTTTGTTAGCTTGGTCGACTCTGACTCTATCCATCACCTCACGACCGAACTTAGCAACAACATGGAATAAGTCGTAAACGATTTTTGCATTCGGGCAGTGCGCTTGAACTTCAAGGTCAAAAGCCGTATTCATGTCCATTGCGACCGCTTCGATATTGTTACCATGCTTGCCTAACTGCTCGAAAAACGGTCGTATGTCCTTGCGGCTACGACCTAACCCTATCCAAATGACTTGGTGAGTCTTAGCATCAGCGATGACTGTGGCATATCGGTGCCCTTTAAAGATGGCGAACTCGTCCATGACGAGTTGCCTTAGCCCTTCCCATTTCACTGACGGTACCACTTGGCGAAGTCGACGTTTATCTATCTCTTTAATGGTGTGCCAATGAACGCTCGTTAACTGGGAGATATGCTTAATGGGAAGAAGAGGCAGTAGTTGTTCTATATAGCTTTTAGACGCGTCGTTATACGAGCATAAGGCTCTAACCAAGATAGAAACTCTGTTTTTATGCCGCAGTCACGACACTTGATCCTTCGAGTTTGAACGGAAAGCTCAACAGGAACATTGAACAACATGGCCTCTTTCACATGACGCCATTGATACTCATGGATAGCCTCAGCTTCAAGACCGCAAAGGCATTTAGCCTCAGAATTAGGTTTAAGAGTTAGTGTAACAAGTGATGCTGTCTGGTGAGACTTTACTATTTTAAAGCCTTCCCAGAATGAAGATAGGAAAGTATGATTCGGCATGAAAACGGTAGTTTGTGTATGATTTTTGTTTGGCGACTAAACCATATCACTTACTACCGTTTTTTTGTTTTTAGTTCCCGCTCATCCGCGATGAACCATAAAAAAGCGCATAAGTCTGATGACTTATGCGCTTTCTTTTCAAGGCTCAAACGTTTTTAAATAAACGTGAGGCACTCGAACTAAATAAGCTTAAACAATCGGCTTTTGACCGCGTTCAATCAGCTTCATCAACACGCTGTCTGCAGATTTACCTGCCACGCCAGCTAATTTGTCTGACAGCTTTTTCTTCTGTACGTAGTGAATCGCCAGAACCGTCTTGTCTTTGCATGCTTCAACAACTAAGTCATCAGAAGTACGGATCTCATCCACCAGCCCAAGTTCATGTGCTTGTGTACCAAACCAATGCTCACCCGTTGCAACCTTATCAAGGTCTAGCGCTGGGCGGTGATCACGAATGAAGTCTTTGAATAGACCATGTGTCTCTTCTAGCTCTTCTTTGAACTTCTCACGAGCTTTATCGCTGTTCTCACCAAACATGGTTAGAGTGCGCTTATACTCACCCGCAGTTAACTGTTCAAACTCAATGTCGTGCTTTTTAAGCAATTTGTTGAAGTTTGGCAGTTGAGCAATAACACCAATAGAGCCAACGATAGCGAAAGGTGCTGACACAATTTTGTCTGCGATACATGCCATCATGTAACCGCCACTTGCTGCTACTTTGTCTACCGAGATCGTCAGAGGCAAACCTGCTGCTTTAATACGATCAAGTTGAGAAGACGCCAAACCATAGCCGTGGACCATGCCACCGCCAGATTCAAGCTTAAGCAATACTTCATCGCCTTCACGAGCCACAGCTAGAACCGCCGTTACCTCTTCACGTAATGAAGCCACTTCTTTCGCATCAATGCTGCCGTTAAAATCAAGAACGAATAGGTGTGGTTCACGCTTGCTATCAAGCTCACCCTCTTTCGCTGCTTTCTTCACTTCTTTACCGCGTGATTTTACTTTCTCTTTTCCCGCTTTCTTTTCTGCTTTATCACGGGCTTTGATGAAAGCATCATCGTGTAGATGGTGCTCTAATTGTTCGATCGTCTGTTTATGGTGTTCAGATAGGTTCGTGATTTCCAGCTCACCTTTAATCGCGCTTGATTTTCCACCCACAGATTTAGCAATGACTAAAATTGCAATGATGGCGATTACAACGGTCGCAATCTTGGCTAAAAACAAGCCGTAGTCCAACAAAAATTCCAATGTCATATCCCCTATTGTATGAATTAGTGTATTGTAACCATCTTGTCACGATTACCAAGAATTTCTCATCATTCCTGCGGTTATCTGTGTGATTAAACATCAATGGAATGACGAACATAATAAAAGAAAGAAGGATAAGCACAGTGGATTACCCAATCTCTACAGATGCCCTCAAAGATAAAGTAATTTTGGTTACAGGTGCCGGTGCTGGCATTGGTCGCCAAGCTGCACTAAGCTTCGCTCAACATGGCGCAACTGTCATTCTGTTAGGCCGCAATGTTAAAAACCTAGAATTCATTTACGATGAAATCGAAAGCGCTGGTTACCCACAGCCTGCGATTATCCCATTGGATTTAAAAGGTGCGACAAAGCAGAACTACATTGATATGGCTGAAACCATTGAATCGCAGTTCGGTCGTTTAGACGGTCTACTTCATAACGCTGGCGTTCTCGGTACGCTGAGCCCGTTTGAGCAGATTGATGAAGAAACCTTTGATGATGTTATGCAGATCAATGTGAAGTCTGAGTTCTTGATGACTCAAGCACTTTTACCTGCACTAAAGAAAGCGGAAGCGGGTCGTATCGTATTCACCTCTTCTACCGTTGGTCACTCTGGCCGTGCATTCTGGGGCACTTACGCGATTTCTAAGTTTGCTACCGAAGGTATGATGCAGATCTTAGCGGATGAGCTTGAAGACACAAACATCCGTGTTAACGCGATCAACCCGGGCGGCACTCAAACACGTATGCGTGCAAAAGCGTACCCAGGTGAAGATGCTAACAAGCTGAAAACCCCACTAGACATCATCCCACTGTACCTACACTTAATGAACCCAAGTGTGACAGACATTAATGGCCAATGTATCGACGCTCAACCTAAGTAGTTGATATTATAACCCATAACAAGAAGCCGCTTTATGAAGTGACCCCGTAAAGTTGGACATTTCTGTTAAGCGGCTTTCAAGGCCTGAGTTCGATATTCCATCGGAGTCAGGCCTTTTAGTTTCACTTTTATACGTTTGGTATTGTAGTACTCGATGTATTCTTTAATTTGCTCTATCAGAGCATCTGCATCTTCAAAGCTTTGGTTGTGATACATCTCTGTTTTGAGTAAAGCAAAAAGTTTTCAGCAACAGCATTATCCAAGCAGTTACCTTTTCTCGACATGCTTTGCGTTAACCCACTCTCCGCTACCTTTTTCTGATAGTGTCGATGACGATATTGCCAACCTTGATCGCTATGTATAATTGGCTTTGAGTTGGGTTTAAGCGTAGATATAGCCTCCGTCAGCATATCCGTGACAAGCGGCAAACAAGCATTTTTGGCCACTCTATAAGCAACCACTTCCTGAGTAAACAAGTCGACAACGGGAGACAAGTATACTTTCTGCTCTTTGACTTTGAACTCCGTGACATCAGTTACCCATTTTTCATCGGGTTGAGTCGCACTAAAATCTCTTTCAAGCACGTTAGGAGCAGTTGTTCCAGACTCACCTCGGTATGAACGATACTTTTTAATCCTGACCGTCGATTTAAGGTTGAGCTGAGCCATAAGCCTTTGAACCGTTTTATGATTGAGCACGAACCCCTGATTTTTAATTCCAAGTGAATACGGCGGTAGCCGTATCGGCCCTTATGTTCATGATAAATTGACTTTATCAACTGCAGCTCGGTTCGTAGCTATTTGGGCGCTTGCTTGTTTGAGCCTGATAATAAAAGACTCTTTTGCCAGCTGTAGAGTGTGCAGTAAGTGCTTCAACGGGTACTGGCCTTTAAGAGTTAGAGCTATGACCGCTTTTTCTTTGTTCGACGGTTTTTTTCCTGCTCCAACTCTTCCAACTTTTTTAGAACGGCATTCTCGGTTCGTAAGTAGACCAACTCCTCTTTTAGCTCCTCAAGTGTCATTTCATTATCAGGCTTAGTGGTACGTTGAGGTTGCTGTTTCATTGAGGGTTTTCCTTTCTGGCGCATTTTGAGCCCCTTGATACCGAGCTCATTAAATCGTTTGAGCCAGACAGAGAGTATCCCAGGGGATGAGAGGTTTAATACTGCGCTAGTGTGCGTGAGAGACCATTCATTCGTCCACATTAAATTCAATGCTTTTCGTTTTGTCTGAGCAGTAGCAGCATGCTTAGTTGGTAAAAATGAAGCAGTGCCGTGGATGGCAAACACTTGAGCCCAATACCGAACCTGTCTTGACGAAATTGAATATTGTTTGGCTAAGTAGAGAGATGACGTGCCATCTAAGTATTGCTTAGCAATGATACATTTTAGCTCTCGGCTATATTTGGACATAAAAAGACCCCCAATAATTGGTATCCAACTATTGGGGGTCAGTTCAGAGAAATCAGCGGCTTTTTTGTATCTAAATCAACCGCCTAATACTTACTTCCGCTAATTTTCATCATTTTGCTTTGCATCTTTTTCATTGTTAAATATACTGTATAAATATACAGGTACTTAATTATGCATGAACTCATAAAAAACTTACAAGACCGCCAGTTAATCTGGAAAGGATTACAATCAACAACGCAAGGAAGTACCACTTCGACAGGCTATCCTCAATTGGATAAACAGCTTGATGGAGGCTTCCCGACGCACGGCGTTATTGAGGTTGAATCACAACAAGGGATCGGCGAACTTCGTCTACTCACGCCTTATTTAGCTCAACAAAACTCGCAAAAACTGGCCATATTCATTAACCCACCAGGGAAGATCTGTGCCGAATTTTTCAACGGCCAAAACATTCCACTAGAGAACATCCTAATCATCCAACCTCAACGTGATCTCGATGCATTATGGGCCGCAGAGCAGTGCCTCAAGAGTGGTGCCTGTCATTCTGTTTTGCTATGGGGAGCGGATCTAGAAATTCACCAAACCAAGCGCCTGCAAGCGGCAAGCGAAACGGGCAAATGTCTGCAATTTCATTTTAAAGCCACCAGCCATAATCAGTTATCCCTACCCGTATCTTTAAGCATGAAGCTGTCTTCTCACACCCAAGGGTTAAAGGTTGAAGTCACGAAAAGAAAAGGCAGCTGGTCGTATGGCAGTTTTATTCTGGACATGAGCCAGAACTGGCCGCTACTCACAGAAAAAGTCATCGATGAAAACAGCTCAACTAACGCCTTGTCTGGTAACACGGTGCTGGCTTTCCCTATTGCGAAGCAAGGCTAACGTATGCTGTGGCTGTATCTGCATTTCTCATCCCTACAATTGGACACCTTGTTTAACTCTAATGAATTGGGTTCGAACGAAGAATCACACAATCAGCCTCTTATCATCGTCGATGAGAAAGATCATCGTGTGCTGCAAGCTAACCAAGCCGCGCTGGACTCAGGCATTACACTGGACATGGGGCTAGGGTCTGCGGCGGCGCTTTGCCATAACTTACACGTCCATCCTTACAGTATTGAGCTAGAGAGAAATAAGCTGAAAGAGATAGCTCAATGGGCGTATCTGGTTACTTCTGACATGGCGTTATTGCCACCTAATGGTTTGTTGATTAAAGCTTCTAACATGCTGTCACTTTACGATGGGCTAGATAACTATTGGCATGAACTCAAAAGCCATTTAGAAGCGCTCAACATCCAGTTCAGCTTTGCCACGGGTTACTCACCGCTTTCTGCGATCCTTTTGGGCAAACAAGCGATCAACCAAGCAACGAACAATGTTCAACAGATGAAGAGTTGGGTTAACCAACAAGCTCTAAGTTCTAGCGAGCTACCACCTAAGCAAGTTGAGCGCCTGAACCGTGTCGGCATTAATATCGTTAAAGACCTATTGAAACTGCCTTTGCAAGAAGTCGCACGTCGCTTTGATATCGACTTGGTGAATTATGTTGGTCGTCTTAATGGGCAGTTCAAGCACCCTATTGATTTCTATCATCCACCAGAAAGCTTCCAGCAATATCTGGAGCTATTGTTTGATATTGAAAATATTCTATTTATCGAAAAGCCACTGCTGAAATTATTGAATCAACTGGAATGCTTTTTGAAGCTACGTGACAGAGTCGCGTTTGAGTTAACGCTGACTCTGCATCTTAGGGATAAAGACGATCATCATGTCTCTTTCTATTCAGCGCAGGGCGATTATCTTGCCAGCAAATGGGCGAACCTAACGCATCTGACCTTAGAGTCACTGAAGATCACAGCCCCCGTTCAAGGGCTCACTCTCTCGTTAACTCGTCATGGTGAACCTCAAATGGCCTACCATGATCTTTTTGATGGCAATACCGGAACGCTTGCTGCACTAGACCTACTTTCATTGTTACAGGCGAAGCTAGGACAGGCCTGCATTCAAACGCCGAAAATACAACAAGACCCTAGGCCAGAGAAAGCCAATCAATATTCGCTTCCAACACTAAGTCATACGGCGAAAAAGGGGCGAGATCCACAAGAACTCAATCAACAAGCCACAGCAACGAACAGCATTAACCAACAGCGACTCAGGCCCAGTATTTTACTGCCAGAACCTGAAGCATTAACCGAGAACATCACCTTATCTCAGGGCCCTGAGCGCATTGTTTCTGGGTGGTGGGATGGCGAAAAAATCATTCGCGACTACTTTATTGCTCACAGTGAAAACGGTCGATGGTTATGGGTATTCAGAACGCCCGATAAACAATGGTTCTTACACGGTTTGTTCAGCTAGTCAGTTTAATAAGTCGTTTTGCCAGTTGTTCCATTCAAACGTCCCTTTTCAATCATGTTCACTCGCAATGATTAAGTGAGATTCTATTATGTCTCAGCAATACTCAGAGCTTTTCTGTCAAAGTAATTACTCCTTTCTTGAGGGGGCTTCACACGCGGAAGAGCTAGTTTTACAGGCCGACTTTTTACGTTACAAAGCACTCGCTGTTACTGATGAGTGCTCGGTCGCGGGCATCGTGAAGGTTCACTCTGCAATCAAACAACACAAATTGTCGCTCAAACAAATTGTCGGGAGCATGTTTTGGCTAAATGAAGAGTGCCAAGTAGTCTTGTTATGCCCAAACAGACAAGCCTATGCCGAGTTGTGCCGCATTATTACCAATGCGAGACGTCGTAGCAGCAAAGGACATTATCAGCTCTCTGAGTGGGATATTATGTCGGCTAAGCACTGCTTCATTCTTTGGTTACCTCAACAAAAAAATGAAGACGCGTATTGGGGACAATGGCTTTCTCAACATCATTCCGGTCGGTTGTGGATTGGCTTACAGCGACACCTAAAACAGACCGACCAGCAATACACGGATTACTGTGTTGAACTGTCACAGCATCATCAATTGCCGATTACAGCTTGTGGTGGCGTGTTAATGCACAATGCTAATCGCTTGCCCTTACAGCACTCACTCACCGCGATTAAATATCAAAAATCAGTGACCGAAGTTGGCAGTCACTTACTGGCGAATGCCGAGCGCTGTTTGCGAAGCATCAATAAGCTCTCTCATATATTCAAAGCTGAGTGGCTGGAAGAGAGCAACCGAATTTCTGAACTGTGCGAATTTGATTTAGGTAGCCTACGTTACGAATACCCAAGTGAGCTGATCCCTCAAGGTGAGACACCCATGAGTTATCTGCGCATGTTGGTCGAGAAAGGGAAACAGGCTCGCTTTCCACAAGGTGTGCCTAATGACATTCAACAAATCATAGATAAAGAGTTGGGGCTGATTGGCGAGCTCGACTACCCTTTCTTTTTTCTCACGATCCACGACATCGTGATTTTTGCCAAAAGCCAAGGCATTCTTTACCAAGGTCGAGGGTCAGCGGCTAATTCCGTGGTCTGTTACTGCTTAGAAATCACCTCTGTCGACCCAAGACAAATCTCGGTGCTGTTTGAACGCTTCATCAGTAAAGAGCGTGACGAGCCGCCTGATATTGATGTCGATTTTGAACACGAGCGCCGTGAAGAAGTCATTCAATACATCTACAAAAAATACGGTAGAGAACGTGCTGCGCTTGCTGCTACGGTCATTTCTTATCGCTTTAAAAGCGCGGTAAGGGATGTAGGAAAAGCATTAGGGCTGCAAGAAACCCAGCTTGATTACTTCATTAAGAACACCAATCGCAGAGACAAAAGCCTAGGTTGGCAAGCTCAACTCACTCAATTGGGGCTGCAACCAGATTCTTTGAAAGGTCAGCAGTTTATCCATTTAGTGAATGAAATTATCGGCTTTCCACGTCATCTGTCTCAGCATGTGGGCGGCTTCGTGATCTCTTCTGGCCCTCTGTATGAATTGGTTCCTGTCGAAAATGCGGCGATGCACGATCGCACCATTATTCAATGGGATAAGGATGATCTTGAAACCTTGGGGCTACTTAAAGTTGATGTACTCGCATTGGGTATGCTCTCTGCGATTAGAAAATGCTTTGACCTGATCCAGCGTATTCATGGTCGCTCGTTAACGATCGCAGAGATCACTCGTCTCAAGGATGATCCTCAGGTTTACGGCATGATTCAGAGAGCAGACACGGTCGGTATATTCCAAATTGAGTCACGAGCGCAAATGAGCATGCTACCAAGGCTTAAACCAAGAACTTATTACGACCTAGTGATTCAAATCGCGATCGTACGTCCAGGACCAATTCAAGGTGATATGGTGCACCCATTCTTAAAGCGTCGAGATGGTATTGAGCCAATCAGCTACCCATCTAAGGATGTTGAATCAGTACTCTCGCGCACTTTAGGCATACCGATATTTCAAGAGCAAGTGATTAAGCTCGCGATGGTTGCCGCAGGTTTCACAGGGGGGGAGGCGGATCAGCTCAGACGCGCAATGGCCGCTTGGAAGAAAAATGGCAATGTCTTTAAGTTCAAAAACAAGCTCATCGAAGGCATGCAAAAACGAGGCTACGAAACCGAGTTTGCCGAACAAATATTTAAACAGATATGTGGCTTTGGTGAATACGGTTTCCCTGAAAGCCACTCGGCTTCGTTTGCGGTATTAGCTTATTGTTCAGCTTGGTTGAAACGCTACTACCCAGAGTGCTTTTATACTTCTTTGTTGAATAGCCAACCCATGGGCTTTTATAGCCCCTCGCAGTTGGTTCAAGATGCGCAGCGACACAATGTGAAGGTACTTCCTGTGTGTGTGAATGCCTCACAAGATGATCACACCGTGATATCTCACCAGAATGGTTTGGCGCTCCGATTAGGGATGAGGCAAATCAAAGGTTTGAGCGAGCACGGTATTCAGAGCGTACTTGCCAATCGCCCACATTCTGGTTATCGACACCCTAGCCAAGTAAAACAGCTATCGATGAATAAGAAGGACATTGAGTTGCTCGCATCAGCCAACGCGCTGCACAATGTTTCGGGAGACCGTTTTCAGACGCGCTGGGCGATAATGGACTCTGCTTCTGACCTACCTCTGTTTAGCCAAGTCTATGACGATACTGAGGGTGGGCATGGCGAACACACATTGCACAAACCCAATGAGATGCAGGATTTACTTGAGGACTTCACCAGTGTAGGGATTTCATTGAACAAACACCCTATCACTTTGCTAGAAGAAGCGAACCGATTAGGTCGATTTACTCATATGAAAGACTTGATACAACAAAGACACAAATCCATGGTCACCGTTGTCGGGCTAGTTACAGGTAAGCAATCACCGGGGACTGCGGCAGGTGTCACCTTTGTCACACTGGAGGACAGCACTGGCAATATCAACGTGGTGGTATGGGGAGCCACTGCGCGTGCTCAACAGCAAGCTTATCTCACAGCTAAAGCATTAAAGGTACAAGGAATACTAGAAAAGGAAGGGGAAGTGGTGCACGTGATTGCCGGGAAGCTCATCGATATTACCGATGAAATTGTTGGTTTGAAAACCAAATCACGAGATTTTCATTAGCGATTCCAATCGCCCTCCCATAAGCACTGAAACGCTAGAAGTAAATTACCACCTTCTAAAGAAGGTGGCTTTATGTGAGCCCCCTAAAAGGGGGCCTTTGTTTAGTCCAACGCCAATTGCTGCTGCTCCACGCGCTCTTTTTTCTCTTGATGTCTTACATAGCGTCGAATGATTTCTTCATTAACCCCTACGCTATCGACAAAATAGCCCCTTGCCAAAAGTGGTTACCCCAGAGTTTGTTTCTCCTTAAATATGGAAATTTACTAAAGAGTTTTAAAGCTATTTTGCCTTTCAATACGCCCATCAACTTGGATATCGATAACTTAGGCGGAACTTTTACTACCAAGTGCACGTGGTCAACTTGAACGTTTAATTCAACGACTTCACATCCAAGTTGATTACAGTAAACGTTTATACATCGATAAACTTCTTTACCTACATTGTTTTTCAAAATCCTAAATCGATACTTTGGTGTCCACACTATGTGATATTGACATCTCCAAAATACGTGGGAAGCTTGATTATATCTGCTCATGTTATTTGTCCTCTTTGACTTCGCTAAAAATCAAGGGAGCATTTAACATGGGTAGAACTACAGGCAAAGCCAAACTGAATGATAACCACCTACTGAAGTAGGTGGTTTAGGGCTGAAAACGAAAAAGGGAAGCATCAGCTTCCCTTCATTTCAAATTGTTGAGTTATACATCAACGTCAGCTTCCGTACGTCTTTTCTTAAATTCCCTATATAGTAATAAGCTCAAAGTCATTACGACTTTAGACGTTAACCATATCATTAAGAGGAACTACCTTAGATTGTGAGTGAAAAGTTACGCTAATAGTTGAGCATATTTTGTTAAGAAAAATATGCTTCGTCAATATTAGCAAACGCTTTCCATAAGGTCACTCAAAACAAACCGTACAGCTGCATTAATTATAAAATCTGGCGCATTCGCTCTTGAGTGACTTCAACCAAGAGATCCGGTTGGAATTTAGAAATAAAGCGATTACACCCTACTTTCTCAACCATGGCTTCATTAAAACTTCCGCTTAATGAAGTATTTAGCGTGATAAACAAGTCATGCATTCTAGGGTCAGTACGCACTTCATGAGTCAGTTTATAACCGTCCATTTCAGGCATTTCGGCATCGGTGATCATCAACAAAATCTCTTGATTAATGTCCTTGCCTTCATCGCACCACCTTTTAAGTAGGTTCAGTGCTTCTAAGCCATCACAACACTCAATAATGTTTAAACCAAGCTGCGATAAAGTGCCTTTAATCTGGTTACGTGCGGTAGAAGAATCATCAACGATAAGCACGTTGCGGCCAATCATTTCGTTGGCTAACTGCTCATCTAATACGCCTTCAGAGATCGACACATCGTAATCGATGATCTCTGCTAGCACTTTTTCAACATCGATGATCTCAACGATTTTGTGCTGCTCTTCTTCTTGAATATGCGTGATAGCCGTTAGGTAGTTTGCACGACCCGTGGTCTTTGGCGGTGGCTGGATTTCAGTCCAAGTTGTATTAACGATATTACGCACTTGTCCAACCAAGAAACCTTGTACGGTTCGGTTGTATTCCGTAATGATCAGGTTGCTCTCTTGAGACTCTGCACGTGACGGCGGAAACCCAATCGCACTGCGTAGGTCAATCACAGGTACCGATTCACCACGTAGAGAAGCAACACCGGTAATGTGGTGGTGAGAGCCCGGTAAGCGAGTAAGTACAGGCACTTTTAGGACTTCTTTCACTTTAAATACGTTAATCGCAAATAGTTGACGACTATTTAAGCTGAATAATAAGAGCTCCAGGCGGTTTTCACCGACTAGCTTGGTTCTCTGATCAACCGAATTTAAAACGCCAGACATACAACACCTTAGTGACAAATAATAACTGTGGCTACAATAGCCTACTTCAATGGGTTAAAGCAAAGCGCTAATGAACAGAATGCTTAAACTAAGTACAACAAATGATGTTATACAAAGCTTAAGTACATGGAAAGGTTCGGGGTAAGGCTAAAAGAAGAGAAAAAGAGTTAGCCTTCAATAACTTTCATTAACAGCTGGCCGTCATACAGGGCCTGCTTAATAAGTGCAGCACCTGGCATGGTTGCCTGCTTATAGAATCGAGATTCCACCAGCTCTAAGTCTTGATGGTAAACCGATAAACTCTGCTCTTCGATACACTTTTGAATCGCAGGGTACAACACGCTCTTCGCCTGATTGATAACACCACCGACCAAAATTTTCTCTGGGTTGAATAGGTTAATCACAATCGCAATCGCAGAACCTAGGTAACGGCCTAACTGTTCAATCACTTCAACAGCCAGTGGATCGCCATCGGCCGCAGCAGCACAGATTTGCTCAATCGTGACATCCTCAAACACAGTAAGCGTTGATTCTTCACCATTGGCTAATCGCTCTTTCACTTGCTCGCGGATCGCCTGTGAACTCGCCACTGTTTCTAAACAGCCTCGGTTACCACAATGACAAAGCTTGCCCTCTTTATCGATCTGGATATGACCCAGTTCACCGATGTTACCGTGACGCCCTTGCAGAACGCGGCCATCAAGAATGATCCCAGCACCTAAACCATGGTGAATTGAGATAAGAACAGAGTTGTCGTTGTCTTGTGAGTTACCAAACAGCTTCTCTGCTAATGCCCAAGCTCGGGTGTCATTGGCAATAAAGACTGGTAGACCGGTTTCTTTGTAGATCTCCGGACCCAACGCTAAGTTTTCAACGTTGTAATGCGGCATTTGCAACACAATACCCTGCTCTGAATTCACCAGACCTGGCAGTGTGATGGCAATGCTCGTTACCCTGTCGAGTTGCTCGGCATAGGTTTGGAAGAACTCATCGATTTCATGGAGAAGACGTGCCAGCACATCATCTTGGTCACGTTCGTGAATATCAATTTTGGTATCGATAAGCACATCGCCGCCCAATTCATGGAGCGCTATCGTGAGGTAACCACGACCAAGACGCATCGATAAAAATTGCCAACCTTCGTTATTGGTTTGCAGACCGACAGCAGGACGCCCACGAGTCGTGGCTTCTTGAACCGTGGTTTCGTGAATAAGGTGAGCTTCAATGAGTTCACGGGTAATTTTAGTAATACTCGCCGGAGCCAACTCACTTTGCTTGGACAGATCGATACGAGAAATAGGACCTTTAAGGTCAATTAGTTTATATACACGACCAGCATTGACCTGTTTGATATGATCAATATGGCCCGGTTGAGCCATGTACATTTTACGCTCCAGAAATCATCAACGAGGTAATTTTTTTACTTTGCGAAGTAATTGTGAAGTCACTTGGTATATCGCCGTGACCAGTATCACGTATATACATGAATCTTTGTGTATCGAGTCAAACAGTTCGAGGAAAATTAACACCCACATCGATAAATCGAGACTTAATTTTCACAAAAAAACATCGCGCTTGAGTACTAAGTACAATAAATATCAGTAAATACAGAAATATCTTCCTAGCTCCCAATAAATTATCAATTAATGCATATACTTAATTCAGTCTTGTAAAAGATTACTTGGTCTCACTCTAGGAGTATTCATGACAGCCGAATTAAGAAAAACGAAAATCGTCACAACGCTAGGCCCTTCAACAGATAAAGGTAACGTGCTTGAAGAAATCATCAAAGCCGGTGCCAATATCGTCCGTATGAACTTTTCTCACGGCAGCAGCGACGACCACATCCAACGCGCGGAAAAAGTCAGAGCGATAGCAAAAAGACTCGGCACTCAAATCGCCATTCTCGGAGACTTACAAGGTCCCAAGATTCGTGTGTCAACATTCAAAGATGGCAAAATCCAACTTGCCGTGGGCGACCTGTTCACTCTCGATAGCAGCCTAGGTTTAGGCGAAGGTAACCAAGAAGCTGTTGGCCTGGATTATAAAGAACTGCCTAACGACGTATCCGCCGGCGATATCCTGTTGCTTGACGATGGTCGTGTTCAACTCAAAGTAACCAAAGTCGAAGGTTGTCGCGTTCATACCGAAGTGATTATTGGTGGCCCTCTCTCGAACAACAAAGGCATCAACAAAAAAGGGGGAGGCCTTTCTGCAGAGGCACTGACCGACAAAGACAAGCGAGACATCGTCACCGCCGCTCAAATTCAAGTCGATTACTTAGCTGTCTCTTTCCCACGTAACGGTGAAGACATGCACTACGCTCGCCAATTAGCACGAGAGGCAGGGCTAGAGGCTCACCTAGTGGCTAAAGTCGAGCGAGCAGAGACAGTTGCGACCGTAGAGAACATGGATGACATCATAATGGCCTCAGATGTGGTCATGGTGGCCCGTGGTGACCTCGGAGTGGAAATAGGCGACCCAGAATTGGTCGGGGTACAAAAACAGCTTATACGCCGTGCTAGAGCGCTTAACCGAACAGTGATCACTGCAACTCAAATGATGGAATCGATGATCTCCGCACCAATGCCAACCCGTGCCGAAGTAATGGACGTTGCTAACGCGGTATTAGATGGTACCGATGCCGTGATGCTTTCAGGTGAAACCGCTGCGGGTGCTTACCCAGTCGAGACAGTGAAATCCATGGCCGAAGTGTGTATCGGTGCTGAAAAGATGGCGGGCATCAACCAATCGAATTACCGTATTGACCGAACCTTTGTGACGGCAGAAGAAACCGTTTCGATGGCAACCATCTACTCTGCCAACCACATGGAAGGCATCAAGGGCGTGGTGACGCTTACCGAGTCAGGGCGCACAGCTTTGATGATGTCACGACTCAGTGCCGACATGCCTATCTACGCGCTGTCTCGTAACGAAGGAACGCTAAATCGCTGTACTCTGTACCGTGGCGTGACACCTATCTACTTCGAAACTGAAGCCGAAGACAGTTTTGATATTGCACTATCTACCCTTGCTTGTCTGAAAGAGGCGGGACACCTCAAGTTTGGTGACTTAGTGATCGTCACTCAAGGCGATATTATGGATGTCGCGGGCTCAACCAACTGTATGAGAATCTTACCGGTCACCTAATCTCTGAACACTAAAGGTTTACATACATAACAAGTTAGTAAGCACAAAAAAGGGTTATTGAACCAAGTTCAATAACCCTTTTTCTTTTTGAATAGAGTGAGCTAACCACACGTTAATTTGCCAATTTAAAATATCACTTATCCGCGGCACTGGTTGCTAACTTTGGTATGTGTGAATTGCGCGCATTCTTTGTTGAGGTATAGGTTTCGACAAATCGGTAACCAGCTTCTAGTCCTAGGTCGTAATCATGCAACAAGTCTTCTTTATCACTCATTAATGAACTCGACTTTAGTGGTTTGCTAGGTGCTATCTGCACCACGAACGCATCGTCCGGCGGAGAGTTTAAAAAGTCCTGAGTTAAGGAGTATGTTTGATAGTGCACCATCAACATGTCTGCCAAGCCTGAATCAAATTTATCACCGATTAGATGACTTAAGCGGTAGATATCGTCAGCACCAAATAACCATCGACCACCATTGAGCAGGTCCAAATGTCCACGGTCGCGCTTCTGCTCTTTAGAACGAAGAATTTGCTGCTGGAAGAAAGAAGTCCAATCAGTTTTCCATTGTTCTACTTTCTGTTGCCAGTGATCTTGAACACTGTCGAAAGACTCTCTGAACCATTCCAGCTCTTCCGCAGATATAGGTTTAGGCGCTTTCACTGAGGTACTGCGATTAGGAGCCTCAACCAAGAGTTCACTTCCCTCCTCGACCACAGGTTCAGTACGAATCACAACAATAGAGCGAGCTTGCCTACGCCAGGCTTCTTGAACTGGGATACAAGCAGACACACCACCGTCAACATAAGCACTGTCGCCGATGAAGATCTCATCATTGTATAAACGAGGAATCGCACAGGTGGCAATCATCACCTTGTACCAATCTTCTCCCAATAACGGGAAGTAGTGATCGCGTAGATCTTTAGAGTCTGTCACTGCCGCATAGAAATGGCGGTCGCCTAGGGTTTGTCGCCCTAAATCAAGGTCCAGCTTATAAGGGTAAGCCATGATTTGTTCTAAGGCCCACTCTAATCCCAGATTCTTCCTGTGTCGTATATAGGAGAAGATATTGAAGAACTCTGGTGAGGTGGTGAGATCGAGCACGAAAGAACGCCCGAGGCCTTTATCGCGGCAAAGGTACGCACATAGGTTAAGCGCACCCGCAGAGGTACCAAAAAATTCATCGAAGGGGTCAAAATTAGAAAGAAGAAAAGCATCCAGCACACCTGAAGTAAAAATACTTCTCTGTCCGCCACCTTGAGCGACCAGTGCTGTTTTTCCAGCAATAAACTTAGCGTAGTAATCCAAGTCTATTGCTGTATCAATATTGGTTACAAGCCCACTATTCATTAGTCCCTGAGTATCAAAACTCAGCCTCGCAATAGATGGTATTAACTACCAATCGCAATAAAGCCAAATGAAAGAATGATCATGTAGATAAACACGGTAATTTGTAGGGCATTTTTCAGATTATGGTCCATAGACACCTCTGGCTTATTATTAATTTGTCGAGTCTCTATTTAAGTACTATCAGGTGTGTGAAGTATCTTCAAGAATCGTCGAAATTAGTCGCACAATATTGATGTAACCATCACAATTAGTAAGTGTATGGATAAGGATATACTCATGAATAACAAAGCAAATATGATAGCGCTTATTGCGTTTTTCTCTGTATCGAGCGTGTATGCTTCGCCGGAGATCATCATTACCCCAATGGTGGGTTATACCGGCGGTGGTAGTGTCGAAGACCAGGATGGCAAAACCTACGACATGAAAGCGTCTGAAAACTACACCTTTGCCATTGAAACACCACTTGATAAAGGTCGTATCGGCTTTTTCTATTCTAACCAGAGCTCTGAGCTCAAAACGCTCAACCTAAGCTCCTCAATCCAATACCTGCACTTGCAAAGTAGTATCTATTACCCGGCTTCGCCTGTGTTATCTGGATACCTTGGATTAGGTCTTGGTGCTTCTTACGTGGATGTTGACTGGGCGAAAGATAAGTATGGCTTCTCGACTTCTATCTTTGGCGGCTTGGAATACAAGTTCAGCGACAGTTTTGCGCTCAACACCCAAGTACGTTGGTTGGGTACGGTTGTTGATAACGACACATCTGGTGTGTGTAACATCCCTAGTACGGGTCAAGACTGTATTATCCGCTTTGATACTGATTGGATGAATCAATTCCAAGCCAATGTCGGACTCAGTTTTACGTTCTAATTACGGTAGCGGATAAAACGAAAAAGCCAGCTCGATTGAAGTGACCCCGTAAAGTTGGACATTTCTGTTAAGCGGCTTTCAAGGCCTGAGTTCGATATTCCATCGGAGTCAGGCCTTTTAGTTTCGCTTTTATACGTTTGGTATTGTAGTACTCGATGTATTCTTTAATTTGCTCTATCAGAGCATCTGCATCTTCAAAGCTTTGGTTGTGATACATCTCTGTTTTGAGTAAAGCAAAAAAGTTTTCAGCAACAGCATTATCCAAGCAGTTACCTTTTCTCGACATGCTTTGCGTTAACCCACTCTCCGCTACCTTTTTCTGATAGTGTCGATGACGATATTGCCAACCTTGATCGCTATGTATAATTGGCTTTGAGTTGGGTTTAAGCGTAGATATAGCCTCCGTCAGCATATCCGTGACAAGCGGCAAACAAGCATTTTTGGCCACTCTATAAGCAACCACTTCCTGAGTAAACAAGTCGACAACGGGAGACAAGTATACTTTCTGCTCTTTGACTTTGAACTCCGTGACATCAGTTACCCATTTTTCATCGGGTTGAGTCGCACTAAAATCTCTTTCAAGCACGTTAGGAGCAGTTGTTCCAGACTCACCTCGGTATGAACGATACTTTTAATCCTGACCGTCGATTTAAGGTTGAGCTGAGCCATAAGCCTTTGAACCGTTTTATGATTGAGCACGAACCCCTGATTTTTAATTCCAAGTGAATACGGCGGTAGCCGTATCGGCCCTTATGTTCATGATAAATTGACTTTATCAACTGCAGCTCACGTTCGTAGCTATTTGGGCGCTTGCTTGTTTGAGCCTGATAATAAAAGACACTTTTTGCCAGCTGTAGAGTGTGCAGTAAGTGCTTCAACGGGTACTGGCCTTTAAGAGTTAGAGCTATGACCGCTTTTCTTTGTTCGACGGTTTTTTCCTGCTCCAACTCTTCCAACTTTTTTAGAACGGCATTCTCGGTTCGTAAGTAGACCAACTCCTCTTTTAGCTCCTCAAGTGTCATTTCATTATCAGGCTTAGTGGTACGTTGAGGTTGCTGTTTCATTGAGGGTCTTCCTTTCTGGCGCATTTTGAGCCCCTTGATACCGAGCTCATTAAATCGTTTGAGCCAGACAGAGAGTATCCCAGGGGATGAGAGGTTTAATACTGCGCTAGTGTGCGTGAGAGACCATTCATTCGTCCACATTAAATTCAATGCTTTTCGTTTTGTCTGAGCAGTAGCAGCATGCTTAGTTGGTAAAAATGAAGCAGTGCCGTGGATGGCAAACACTTGAGCCCAATACCGAACCTGTCTTGACGAAATTGAATATTGTTTGGCTAAGTAGAGAGATGACGTGCCATCTAAGTATTGCTTAGCAATGATACATTTTAGCTCTCGGCTATATTTGGACATAAAAAGCCCCCCAATAATTGGTGTCCAACTATTGGGGGTCAGTTCAGATGCTGGCATTTTCATTATAAAAAACGGTTAAGTTCACTTTAGAACTTATAAGTCAAACCCAGTGCACCACCGACTTGCAGCTCAACACCTTTGTACATGTCTAGCTCAGGGTGAACTTGTGCGTAAGCATTCCAGCCTTCGTAGAAATTCACTTTCACGCCTAATGGCAAACGCAAGCCAAAATCGTCATTCCATTCAGCCCAAGCACCAGCACCTACGTACCAGCTTAACGGAGCTTCCGTTTCGAACTGACCACGTTTCCAAATGTAGTCGAATGCCGCGCCGTCATTACCAACGGTTGCACGGTACTTCTGATCAAACTCAACAACGACACTCAGGTCTTGGTCAATGGCGAGACCAACTTCTAAATCAGGAGCTTCAGAAGCATGAGCAAACGAGGCTCCGCTGCAGCACATAAGACCAATCAAGTAACGATGTTTCATAATATTCTCAGAATGTGTTTAAAAACGGTAGATTACTTAAATCACAACGGATGTTGTCATCATAAAGTTAAAGATAAGAGGTACCCAAAGCGGGGAATTGAGCATCAGAGCATCGAGCTGTTCGATAACCGATTGAGTAGCAAAGAATAAGTGCAGGAAGAGCTTTCATAAGGCAGAAAATAAAAAAGGAGGCCTCTCGGCCTCCTTTCAATTTATTGAATCAGTGAATTAACCGTTGTTACGGATCCACTCATCCATGTCTGTCTTAAGGTTGTCAGACTTAGTACCGAAGATAGCTTGAACGCCACCAGCAACTACAACAACACCTGCAGCGCCTAGTTTCTTCAGTTTGTCTTGGTCAACAACTGCTGTATCAGCAACTGCAACACGTAGACGAGTAATACAAGCGTCAAGACCAGTGATGTTCGCTTTGCCACCGAATGCAGCAACTAGCTCACCAGCAAGTTCAGAACCAGTCGCAACTGACTCTTCTTCAGTCTCGTCTTCACGGCCTGGAGTTTTAAGGTCTAGAGCTTTAATCACAGTGCGGAATACGATGTAGTAAATTGCAGCGTAAGCAATACCACATACAACCATTAGGCCCATCTTAGACGCGTTGCCAGATAGAACTAGGAAGTCGATTAGACCGTGTGAGAAAGATGTACCGTGTACAAAACCTAGAGTGTTCGCAAGAACGTAAGCAGAACCAGCTAGTAGAGCGTGGATTGCGTACAGTACAGGAGCAACGAATAGGAATGAGAATTCGATTGGTTCAGTGATACCCGTTAGGAATGAAGTTAACGCAGCAGAAGCCATGATACCCATTACTTTAGCGCGGTTTTCAGGCTTAGCTGAGTGTGCAATCGCGATTGCAGCAGCAGGTAGACCGAACATCTTGAACATGTAACCACCAGCTAGCTGGCCGAAGCCATTGCCCGCTGCACGAGATGCGTCATCAGCAACTAGGTAACAAGTAAGAACACCGTTTTGAGTTTCGCCAGCAGCGTTTACACAAGTACCAGCTTCAAAGAAGAAAGGTACGTTCCAAACGTGGTGAAGACCAAATGGAATCAGAGAACGCTCAACGATACCGTAGATACCAAACGCCACTTGTGGGTTTTGGTGAGCAGCCCAATCAGAGAACGCAGAGATTGCGCCGCCAACTGGTGGCCATACGATAGATAGCAGGATTGCTAGACCAATCGCAGAGAAACCTGTGATGATTGGCACAGCACGCTTACCAGCGAAGAAGCCAAGGTACTCTGGTAGTTGAATACGGAAGAAACGGTTGAATGCCCAAGCAGCAACACCACCGACTAGGATACCACCTAGTACGCCAGTATCGATTTTATCAACGCCCATTACACCAGCCATTACGCCAAGTGTAGCAGTCATGATGCCGTAACCAACGATTGCAGCTAGACCAGCTACACCATCGTTGTTAGTAAAGCCAAGTGCAACACCTACTGCGAACAGTAGTGCCATTTGACCGAATACTGAACCACCAGCTTGTTCCATTAAGTTTGAAACGATTTCTGGAATGAAAGGAAGATCTGCTGCACCGACACCTAGCAAAATACCCGCAACTGGTAAAACTGATACTGGAAGCATCAGAGACTTACCAACTTTCTGCAGGCTAGCAAAAAGGTTCTTAAACATGTTTATGCTCCTGATAAAGATAAAATAATTATATGGGTACTAACGGCACACCCCCGTAGCCTATATGTTAGCACCCTGCGAAAATGTAACCATGTATTGCATTATATTTTCTGCCGCTAAATATATATTGATGGGGAACTAACTTTCTAGTCACTTACGAAATTTAGTTTCAAAACACGTCTTGGATCACATGTCAAATCTAGAAATGCAATGCTTTACAAGAGTTTAATTAGTTGAAATATATGGTTATTTTTCAAGAGCGCTATTATTTTACTGGGTAAATAAAATAGGAGGGAATGTTATTTTTAGTAACAAAATTACAAATGTTATAATTAGCGCTCTCAAGTTCAACATAATTCGTAAACATTAAAAAAAAACGCACTTTTGGTGATCAAAAACACAAAAAGAGAGCTTTCGCTCCCTTTTATTTGTTTACTTAGTTTTTTATCGCAAAAAAAGTTTTTGATAGTTTTTGGTCGTTTGTTCAGCAACCTCTTTCATCGACACACCTTTCAACTGCGCAATATAGGCCGCCACTTCCACGACATATGCAGGTTGATTCTGCTTCCCGCGATATGGGATTGGAGCCAAGTATGGAGAATCGGTCTCGATCAGTAACCTATCTAACGGTAGATTCTTAACAACTTCTTTAAGTTCTGTAGCCTGCTTGAAGGTCACAATACCTGAAATTGAGATGTAGAAACCTAATTCCATTGCCGCTTCAGCGAACGCTTGATCTTCAGTAAAGCAGTGAATCACACCACCACACTTCTCCGCACCACCATCACGCAGAATCGCGAGAGTATCTTCACGCGCGTTACGAGTATGGATGATCAAAGGCTTGTTCAGCTCTACGGCCAACGCGACATGTTGCTTGAATCGCAGTTGTTGCAATTCCGCCGTCTCTGGTTGGTAGTGGTAATCTAAGCCTGTCTCACCAATCGCAACGACTTTTGGGTTACTCGCGTATTCACGCATTCTCTCTAAACAGAAATCACTTTCTACATCGAGAGGATGAACACCACAAGACGCTTTAACGTTATCAAACGGCGAGATCATCACGAGCATATTTTCAAACGAGTCAAGTGTCACACCTACAGAAAGTAGTTGGTCAACATTCGCTGCTTTCGCCTTGTTCACAACGTCTTCTACGCTGGTGTGTAAATCTTGGTAATCCAGTTTGTCTAAATGACAGTGGGAATCTACGAACATGTTTCCTCGCAAGTGGCTATCAGCCAATTCATTATGAGTAGCTCCGTATTGAGCCCAGGGTGTTGCTTTAACTGCTCAATCAGTATCAGCAGCTTATTCGATGCTGCATAAGCACTTTGATAAGACATCACCTCAACCAGTGCTTTCGCGCTAGGGGTGATAGCCTGATTCGCCAAGCCAAAATGCAGCTTCTGTACGTCAGACAATAAGTGCCATAGCCAACCCAATTGAATCAAAGGGTCTTTGCTAAGCTCTGTCGAGAATTTTAGCATGTCAGGTTGAGTACCCTTGATGACATTAACAAAGCCATCGAGCGCTTTGGTCGAAGCCTCTACCCCACCCTGCTCAAACATCGCCTTTGCTTTTAAAGGCGCGTTGTCATTGAGCGCTAAAATATATTGTGGAACAGCCTTACCAACTTCACCATCTAACCAAGCCGACCCGGCCTCCAACTGTGGGCTTACCACATTAAATTGTTGGCAACGGCTAATGATAGTCGGCATCAAACGGTTACTGTTACGAGTAGAAAGAATGAAGATACACTTGCTTGATGGCTCTTCCAGCGTTTTCAACAACGCGTTAGAAGCAGACTCATTCATTGCCTCTGCCGGGTTAAGCAAGATAACGCGTAAGCCACCTAACTGAGATGACTCTTGAGCCCAGCGGTTACTGGCACGCACTTGATCAACGGTGATCGACTTACCTTCTTTCTCTGGCGAGATAACATGAAAATCAGGATGACAGCCCGACTTCATCAATTCACAGCTATGACAAAACCCGCACGACTCACTTTCGTAGTTAGTGCACATTAATGCTGCTGTAAGTTGATCAATCAAGGCATCGACACCAAGCCCTTCCGGCGCATTAACAATCACCGAATTAGGAAAACGCTCAGCATCGAGACTTTTTTTCCACTCATTCCATACGGGAGTGAGCCAAGAATACACTTCAGCCATGACTACCTACTGTTTGTCGAGCCAAGCACCAAGCGCTTGCTTAATATCAGCAGCCACTTGATCTATCTCTTGTTGCGCATTAATCACAAGAACCGTGTCGTCTTGTGCAGCAATCTCAAGGTAACGTTCACGCGTACGATCGAAGAATGAGATATCCATTTTTTCTATTCTATCTAGCTCACCACGACCACGTGCGCGTTCAAGCCCTACTCTAGGGTCTAAGTCCAAGTATAGGGTTAGATCAGGCTTAAAATCGCCTAGCGTGGTTGCTTTCAATGATTCCATCGTCGTGCGCGCGATTTGACGACCACCACCTTGATAAGCCTGAGAAGACATATCATGGCGATCACCCAATACCCACTTACCACTGTCTAGTGCAGGCTTGATAACGTTTTCTACTAATTGAACGCGTGCAGCATACATCAGCAGTAACTCAGTCATGTCTTGAAGCTTTTCGCCTTCGTGTTCTTCTTTAACCAGAGAACGCATCTTTTCTGCCAACACGGTGCCGCCCGGCTCACGAGTATTGACAAGTTCTTCTACACCAGATGCTTTCAATGTTTCTACGATGGCATTGATTGCAGTGCTTTTACCTGAGCCTTCAAGGCCTTCAACCACGATAAATTTCGACTGATTCATAATTCTTTCTTTATTTGTTTTTTCTTAATTGCTTTAAGTAAGCTCGTACTGCACGGTTGTGCTCTGCCAAACTCTTTGAAAATACGTGACCGCCTGTTCCACTTGCAACGAAATACAGGTAGTTGCTGTTCTCTGGGTTCAGAGCTGCATTAATTGACGCTCGACCCGCCATAGCAATCGGCGTAGGTGGCAAACCGCTCATTGTGTATGTGTTGTACGGCGTTGGTGTGCGCAGATCTTTCTTACGGATATTGCCTTTGTAGCTATCGCCCATGCCATAGATAACCGTTGGGTCAGTTTGCAAACGCATACGCTTGTTCAAACGGTTAACGAATACAGAAGACACACGCTCGCGCTCTGAAGCAACGGCGGTTTCTTTCTCAATGATAGACGCAAGAATCAGAGCTTCATAAGGTGACTTAAGAGGCAGTTTATCCGCTCTGTTTTCCCATTCATCGTTCACAACGTTCATTAGGTCACGATGGGCGCGTTTCAACAAATCTAAATCGGTTGTGCCGTAGGTGTAGTGATAGGTTTCCGCTAAGAAAAGACCTTCTAGCTTCTCATTTTCGATGCCCAGCTTTTCAGCGATCTCTTTTTCAGAAACACCATCCAACGTTTGTTGAATGAATTCGTTTTCTTTTAGCTGCACAAGCCATTCATCAAAGCGACTGCCTTCAACGAAAGTAATTGTGAATTGATGCTCTTTACCCTCAACAAGTACTTGTAGTGCCTGCTCTAAGGTCAAACCCGGCTCTAGCAGGAATGTACCCGCTTTTACGTCAACCAGCTCAGGATGCAATTTACGGATTAATTTCTCGTAAGGAGAAGCCTCAAATAGCCCCTCATTTATCAACTGTGCCAGAACACGATTAAAGCTGCTGCCTGAAGCAACGGTTACGACCTGTGGTTTTTCTAATTGGATGACTTGTTTCAGGTTATCTTGCGCTTGGTTATAAACATAGAACCCAGCAGCGCCTGCTGCGATTAGGCACAAAATAAGAAAAATAAATAACTTTTTGATCATGAGTTTAGTTGTCCTTGAAGGCTACGAGTAACGGTTCCAATATTAAATTGGGTTTCACAAATACGGGTAACTGGGGCAACCCCTAAAATGGAGTTGGTCATGAAAACCTCATCAGCTTGCATGAGTTGAGATAAGCAGTAGTCACTAATAGTAACGGAAAGTTCAGCTTGATTCAGCGCGGTTAACACTTGCTTACGCATAACCCCTGCGACGCCACTCTGCGTCAGTTGAGGTGTACAAATGGTATTCCCTTTTCGCCAAAACAGGTTAGCCATAGTGGTTTCAATGACATGGCCTGAGATATCAAGCACCACACCATCGACTTCATTTGCCTGTTCCATTTCATCTTTCATCAAGATTTGTTCAAGGCGATTGTTGTGCTTATGCCCGGCAAGCAGTGGACTCAAACCTAACGCTTGTTGGCAGACACCGAGTTCAATACCAGAATCTTGCCACGCTGAATAATGACTTGGAAAATCAAACGTACTGATGGTGACTGTAGGTTTAGCGATATTATTGGTGCTATAACCTCTGCCACCGGAGCCGCGACTAACGTGCAGCTTTATTCCTGCTTTTTGATTATGAGGCTTGTTTGTCTCATGGCGGTTCTCTGAACGATCAAGGCTCTTTGTCCCATTAAGCGCATCGTTTTGGATGTGTTGAAGTGCACTATCGAGCCAAACATTAACCACATCCCAATCAAGAGCAGAAATGCGTAACGCTTTCAGGCATTCATCGACACGACACTGATGATCGTGAAAATGTTGAATCTGACCACCTTTTACAAGCATGGTGGTAAAACAGCCGTCTCCGTACTGAAACGAGCGGTCCAAGATATCGACAGTTTGCTGGCTTTCTCCATCAACCCAAAACATGTTTTTCCCCATAAAAAGAAACGGCTCAATGCTAAAGCATCAAGCCGTTTAAAAACAAGTCTAATTGTGACTATCTACGAGTGTTTACGTCTTTAATAAGATGATTAAATCTTTTTGAAGATCAAACAGCCGTTTGTACCACCGAAACCGAATGAGTTACATGCAGCATATTCCATGTTGCTAACTTCACGCGCAGTGTGAGGTACTAAGTCAATATCTAAGCCTTCTTCAGGATCGTCTAGGTTGATTGTTGGTGGAACAATTTGGTCAACCAGAGACATAGCCGTGATGATAGCTTCAGCAGAACCTGCAGCACCTAGAAGGTGACCAGTCATCGATTTCGTAGAAGAAACCAATACTTGCTTGCTGCCTGCTTCGCCAAGAGCACGCTTAATGCCCTTAACTTCCGCTACGTCACCCGCAGGAGTCGATGTACCGTGTGCGTTAACATAACCGATTTGCTCACCAGTAATGCCAGCATCACGCATAGCCGCTTCCATCGCTAGTGCACCACCTGAGCCATCTTCACTTGGAGATGTCATGTGGTAAGCGTCACCCGACATACCGAAGCCAACTAGCTCACAGTAAATCTTAGCGCCACGAGCTTTCGCATGTTCGTACTCTTCAAGAACCATCATGCCTGCACCGTCACCAAGAACGAAGCCGTCACGGCCTTTGTCCCATGGACGAGAAGCTTTTTGAGGCTCATCGTTACGAGTAGACAGTGCTTTAGCCGCGCCAAAACCGCCCATACCTAGTGGAGTTGATGCTTTTTCAGCACCACCCGCTAGCATTGCATCAGCATCGCCGTATGCAATCATACGAGCCGCGTGACCAATGTTATGTAGGCCAGTCGTACATGCAGTAGAGATCGCGATGTTTGGACCGCGTAGGCCGCGCATGATAGACATGTGACCAGCAATCATATTCACGATCGTCGACGGTACGAAAAACGGGCTGATCTTACGAGGGCCTTTTTCAGTTAGAGCTTGGTGACCTGCTTCGATCAAACCAAGACCACCAATACCAGAACCGATTGCAACACCCACACGTGGAGCGTTTTCTTCAGTAATAGTTAGGGCTGAATCATCTAAAGCTTGAATACCTGCTGCGACGCCGTACTGGATGAACAAGTCCATCTTACGAGCATCTTTTTTAGACATATACTCTTCGCAGTTAAAGTCTTTAACTAGACCTGCAAAACGAGTTGAGAAATTGGTTGCATCAAAGTGCTCGATATTAACGATACCACTTTGACCAGCTAGCAGGGCTTTCCAAGAAGATTCTACAGTGTTGCCTACCGGTGACAACATACCCATGCCAGTGACAACTACACGACGCTTGGACACGATTTTACACTCCGGAGATTGAGGTGATTTAAGATGAGGATAGATGAGTTAGATAAAACACAGGCGGTCGAGGTGACCGCCTGGGAGAGATTATTACTGAGCGCTAGTTACGTAATCGATAGCTGCTTGAACAGTAGTAATTTTCTCAGCTTCTTCATCTGGGATTTCAGTGTCGAATTCTTCTTCTAGAGCCATTACTAGCTCAACTGTGTCTAGAGAATCTGCACCTAGGTCATCAACGAAAGAAGCTTCGTTTTTAACTTCAGCTTCGTCTACACCTAGCTGTTCAACAATGATTTTCTTTACGCGTTCTTCGAGGTTGCTCATTTTTTCTTTTCCTTTACAGAGTTCGCTTTATGCGATGTTTTCCGTAGTTTATTCAATCTATTGAAAGTTGCAAGGTCAACTTTTCTGGTCAAACCACAATTTTCACGATTTTAACCGAAATTACGTATGATCTTGACTTAAATCATGCACAAATGTTGCACATAATTTACACCATGTACATACCGCCATTGACGTGAAGTGTTTCACCTGTGATATAAGCTGCCGCAGGTGACGCCAAAAATACCACAGCTTCAGCGATTTCGCGAGGGTCACCTAGACGACCTGCTGGTACATTCGCCAAAGTTGCTGCACGTTGGTCATCATTTAGTGCTTTAGTCATATCAGTTTCGATGAAACCTGGAGCAACAGTGTTCACTGTAACGCCACGAGATGCAACTTCACGAGCCATTGATTTAGTAAAACCAATTACACCAGCTTTAGCAGCAGCGTAGTTCGCTTGACCAGCGTTACCCA
Organism: Vibrio sp. ED004; assembly: GCF_023206395.1. NCBI lineage: Bacteria > Pseudomonadati > Pseudomonadota > Gammaproteobacteria > Vibrionales > Vibrionaceae > Vibrio > Vibrio sp. ED004. The sequence continues at coordinate 501,763 of NZ_CP066149.1, forward strand.
TAGTACCTACTACAGAACCAACGTTAACGATACGGCCTTGACGCTTCTTCATCATGCCACGCAATACAGCTTTAGACATGCGGAAGATAGGCGTTAGGTTAGTATCGATGATGTCATTCCATTCGTCGTCTTTCATACGCATAAGAAGGTTATCACGAGTGATACCTGCGTTGTTAACTAGAATGTCAATCGCACCGAATTCATCGTTGATGGTTTTCAATGTAGCTGCAATTGAGTCAACATCCGTTACGTTAAGAGCAAGACCTTTACCGTTCTCACCAAGGTACTCGCTGATTGCAGCAGCGCCGCCTTCAGACGTAGCAGTACCGATAACTTTAGCACCACGCTCAACTAAAAGTTCAGCGATTGCACGACCGATGCCACGGCTTGCGCCTGTAACGAGTGCAACTTTGCCTTCTAAATTCATCATAACTTCTCTATTAAGTGGTTATTTACTTAGCAGCTTCTAGTGATGCAGTGTCATTAACTGCAGCAGCTGTCATAGTTTTTACGATTCGTTTTGTTAGACCAGTAAGAACCTTTCCTGGACCTAATTCTAATAGCTTCTCAACGCCTTGCTCGTTCATTGCTTGTACGCCTTCAGTCCAACGAACTGGGCTGTATAGCTGACGAACAAGTGCGTCTTTGATTTTTGCAGGGTCTGTTTCAGCAATAACATCAACGTTATTGATAACAGGCAGTGCTGGCGTATTGAACTCTAGAGCTTCTAGAGCAACCGCTAGCTTGTCTGCTGCAGGTTTCATTAGTGCACAGTGAGATGGCACAGAAACAGGTAAAGGAAGTGCACGCTTAGCGCCCGCTTCTTTACATAGTGCACCAGCACGTTCAACTGCTGCTTTGTTACCTGCGATAACAACTTGGCCTGGAGAGTTAAAGTTAACTGGAGACACAACTTCGTCTTGCGCAGCTTCTTCACACGCTTTAGCAATCGCTTCATCATCTAGACCGATGATTGCGTACATTGCACCAACACCCGCCGGTACTGCTTCTTGCATCAGTTGACCACGTAGTTCAACCAGCTTGATCGCTTCTTTAAAGTCGATAACGCCCGCACATACTAGTGCAGAGTATTCGCCTAGGCTGTGACCTGCTAGGTTTACAGGTTGCTCTAGGCCAAGCTCTTGCCATACACGCCAAATTGCAACAGACGCTGTTAATAGAGCCGGTTGAGTGCGGAAAGTTTCATTTAGATTTTCTACTGGACCATCTTGAACCAATGCCCATAGATCGTAACCAAGTGCTTCTGAAGCTTCAGCAAATGTCTGTTTAACAACATCATACTGTTCGCCTAGGTCAGCAAGCATACCGATAGCTTGAGAGCCTTGGCCTGGGAATACGATAGCAAACTTGCTCATTGTAATTATCCTTTAAGCAAAGCAAAAAATTGAATAAGGCACATAAGTTATGTGCCTTGTTTGTTGATTATCGCTTGAGGTTAGAATTTAACTAACGCAGAACCCCAAGTGAAGCCGCCACCAAAGGCTTCAAGAAGAAGCGTTTGACCACGTTTAATTCGCCCGTCGCGAACAGCCTCATCAAGTGCTGTTGGTACGGTAGCTGCCGACGTATTGCCATGCTTATCAAGGGTAATTACCACTTGATCAAGTGACATCGTCAGCTTTTTAGCCGTTGCCGAAATAATACGGTAGTTCGCTTGATGTGGAACTAACCAATCAAGCTCTGACTTATCCATATTGTTCGCAGCTAATGTGTCTTTAACCAGCTTAGAAAGCTGAGTTACCGCCACTTTGAATACTTCGTTGCCAGCCATGTGCAGCCATTTGTCGGCATCACCGCCACGCTCTGGTACTTCTAGGCTTAGAAGCTCACCATATTTACCATCAGAGTAAATATGAGTAGACAAAATACCTGGCTCTTCGCTTGCGCCTACAACCACCGCGCCTGCTGCATCACCAAATAGGATGATAGTAGAGCGGTCAGTCGGATCACAGGTTTTTGACAATGCATCAGCACCAATTACCAAAACGTTCTTACACATGCCAGTCTTGATGTGTTGATCAGCAACAGACAGTGCGTAAACAAAACCAGAACACGCTGCAGCCAAATCAAACGCAGGGCAGCCTTTAATACCAAGCTTACCTTGTACCTGACATGCCGAAGACGGGAATGTGTGGCTACTGCTGGTTGTCGCAACGATGATTAAATCAATATCTTCTTTGTCGATACCTGCCATTTCAATGGCATTCTCAGCAGCGTAAAACGCCATATCAGCAACGGTTTCGTTTTCCGCTGAAATACGACGCTCTTTAATACCTGTTCTAGCAACAATCCACTCATCGCTAGTCTCTACCATTTTCTCTAAGTCTGCGTTTGTACGCACCTGAGATGGCAAGTAGCTGCCAGTACCTAAAATTTTGCTATACATGAAGACTAATAATGCCTCTCGAGTAAAACCGCTTCCAAACGATCGCTAATGCGGCTGGGGACTTGTCGTTTGACCTCGTGTACTGCCTCACCAATCGCGTTGACGACTGCAGACACATCAGCACTTCCATGACTTTTAATGACAATGCCGCGCAATCCTAACAAACTTGCGCCGTTATACTGGTCGGGGTTCAAGGTTTTTAATTCAGTAAATAGCTCAGAAAACAACATTCTGGCTATCCAACCCTTTATTGTTGAAGCCATCATGCGCGTTTTTAGCTTATCAATAAAGAGCTGAGCTGTACCTTCGCACGTTTTTAAGCAGACATTGCCCACAAAACCATCACATACGACGACATCAGCAGCATCTTGAAGTAATTGATTACCTTCAATATAGCCTATGAAGTTCACAGACTGAGTATTCGACAACATTTCAGCGCATCGTTTTACAAGGTCATTGCCTTTGATTTCTTCTGCACCGATATTCAAGATAGCGACACGTGGAGCGCGACCTAAATGTTGTTCCGCTAATGCACTGCCCATTACGGCAAACTGAAAGAGTGAATCCGCGTCACTAGAAACGTTCGCCCCTAAATCAAGCATCCATGTGCGATTCCCTGATGCAGTAGGCAAAGCTGAGACCAATGCAGGCCTATCAATACCAGGAAGAAGTTTAAGTCGGAAACGAGACAAAGCCATCAGTGCGCCAGTGTTACCACCACTCACACAAGCATCAGCCTGTGATTCGGCAACCAGATCGATAGCGGCACGCATAGAACTGCCCTGACTATTACGTAAGGCTAGTGAAGGTTTTTCAGAATTGGAAATAACTCGATCACAATGCTGGATGCTCAAACGAGAATCAGGCATTCGACCTAATGAAGATAATTGAGATGTGATCGCATTTCGATCACCTATGAGAATGACTTTTAGCTCTGGGAAATACGACAGTGCCTGCACGGCGGCAGGCACTGTTACACGAGGACCGAAGTCCCCGCCCATTGCATCAAGCGCAACGGTTAGATTTTGCAAAGGTCAACCTTACTTGTTGATAACCTTTTTGCCGCGGTAGAAACCTTCGGCAGTCACGTTGTGACGTAGGTGAGTTTCACCTGAAGTTGCGTCTACAGAAAGTGCAGCTGTAGTTAGTGCATCGTGTGAACGACGCATGCCACGCATTGAACGTGATTTCTTGCTCTTTTGTACGGCCATTGACCCTACTCCTATGTAAATTCTTAAAGAAGCTGTTACTTCTTCAAGCTTTTTAAAACATCAAATGGATTCGGCTTTTTATCTTCCTCAATTTCTTCAGGAAGTTCGCCAAACACCAAATTATTTGAGTTAACGCTACAGTCCGCATCGTCGTGCATTGCTATTTGTGGCAATCCAAGGATGAACTCGTCTTCAACTAATTGAATCAGGTCTAACTCACCGTACTCGTTCAGATCTACCAAATCGTACTCTTCCGGTGCTTCCTCTTCACTTTTCTCACTGTAAACAGGAGTATAAGTAAATTGGACATCGCACTCATGTGCGAAAACCTCATTACAACGTTGACACTCTAAATCGACTTCGACGTTAGCTTTACCAGAGATAACGACTAATCGTTGTTCATCAAGCCCAAATGACATTGAGACTTGCGCGTCACGTTTTACGCCTTCAGTTGCTTCAGTTAAACGCTTTAAAAGACTGACTTGAATGATGCCATTCATATCCAGTCGTTTTTGAGCCGTTCTTGCCGGATCAACTGTACGCGGTATTTTTTCCTTTTGCATAGGGCGCGAATCTTATCTTCCAAATCATGTTTAGTCAAAGGAAATGGCAAAAAAAATGTACTTTCCTGCCTTTCCTATTCAGAGCATTATGAATAGCAGGACAAGTTACGTTATCCTGAGATAAATGCTTCCTTGAATTGTAAATTAAAATGAGAAATTACCAACTAGTTTTAGCCTCTACATCTCCATTTAGGCAAGAGATCCTCAAAAAACTACAGTTAAGCTTCATTACTGCTAAACCAGACTGCGATGAAACGCCGCTTTCAAATGAGACGCCTCAACAGTTAGTCATGCGCCTTGCTGAGACCAAAGCTAAGTCTTGCGCGGTAGAGCAACCGAGCTTGGTGATTGGTTCTGATCAGGTTTGTGTGATTGATGGAGAGATCATTGGTAAGCCACATACTCGTGAAAAAGCAATTGAACAGTTATCTCGCCAAAGCGGTAAGAACATCACTTTCTATACTGGCCTTTCTGTTTGGAACAGCGAAACCAACAAAGCTGACACGCGTCTCGACACCTTCATCGTGCATTTCCGTGATTTAACCGAGCAGCAGATCATCTCTTATGTTGAGAAAGAAGAGCCTTATTACTGCGCGGGCAGTTTTATGTGCGAAGGGTTAGGCATCGCGTTGTTTAAACAGATGGAAGGCAAAGATCCGAACACCCTAATCGGTCTGCCACTGATCGACTTAGTGGATATGCTTGAAGTACAAGGAATGAGTGTGCTTTAACTAGCGCTTATTACTCTTACAAAGATTCCCTACTCCTTCCTTCGTCAGTCTAGGGAATGACGAAGACTAATGATTATTTCAGCTCTGAGGACTTTTTCCTTATTCAATCATTAGTAATGCAATGTGCCGTCATCCTCAAGAGCGAGGAACGAGCAAGCTGGGGATCTTGTGCATACAGTAGGCACAAACAAAAAAGGTTGACGATATTCGTCAACCTTTATCATTTTCAGATAGCTGATACTCAATCCTGAAAGGGTTTTTCCTTTCGTATCTCGTATCTCGTATCTCGTATCTCGTATCTCGTATCTCGTATCTTCTTAGATCTTACGCAATCCGGTCAGTGCTTTTTCAAGTCTCGCTTCCATCGGTACTGAGATATCCATCTTCTCTTCACTACCTGGGTGCGTGAACTTAATGTTTGCTGCGTGTAGGAACAAACGGTCCAGACCAACCTTACCCGTGTAAGCATCAAAGCGACGATCACCGTAGCGATCATCCCAAGCAATTGGGTGGCCAGTATATTGAGTATGTACACGGATTTGGTGTGTACGCCCCGTAATTGGACTTGCTTGAACTAACGTCGCATCTTTGAATTTTTCTAAAACTCGAAAACGCGTCTCAGAAGCTTTGCCGTTCGGGTTCACACGAACAATACTGTTCACTTCGTTTTTCAATAATGGAGCATTAACAACCTTACAGCTGTTCTTCCATTCGCCCATGACTAAAGCGAAGTAATATTTTTGAACCGTTTTTTCACGGAACTGTGCTTGAAGGTGTCTTAGCGCCGAGCGCTTCTTAGCAACAAGCAGAATGCCAGATGTATCTCTATCAATACGATGCACTAACTCTAGAAAACGAGCATCAGGACGAAGTGCGCGCAATGCTTCGATTGCGCCAAACTTCAGCCCACTGCCACCATGAACAGCGGTACCCGAAGGTTTGTTCAGAATCAGCATGTGATCATCTTCATAGATGATGCACTGTTCTAATTCTGAAACCTTGTTGAGTTTCGTGCTTGGCACGTTTTCTTCAGTTTTTTCTTCAATCGTGACTGGCGGGATACGAACTAAATCACCAGCTTTTAGTTTGTACTCAGCCTTGATGCGTTTTTTATTTACGCGGACTTCGCCTTTACGCACGATTCGGTAAATCATGCTTTTCGGGATATTTTTTAATTGGTTGCGTAAGAAGTTATCAATACGCTGACCAGCCATATCTTCGTCAATGTCGACAAATTGGACTTGGGTTCTAATTTCGCTCATTGGGCTATTGTATCACTGTCACTTTTGATAATTGAGATTTTCTTAGCTCGATTCCGAACTTATTTATCCATAATCCCTACCGATCTATCCTCAAATGCTCGTTGAAGTTCTATATTTCTTTGATTCTTCGAACAAAAAAGCACCAAGATTCCTGCAAATTAAAATATCAATTGATAAATTATTTATAGACAGTGAGTTAGAGCTATCAAAACCCAAACAAAAACTGTTTTTTTTACAGCATTCCGACAAAGCAGATTGCTGTGTTTACCGACCGCTGCTATAGTTCACAGCTGCTATCAGTGGTTTGACTATTATTTAAACAGCTAACCATTCATAAGCAAGTAAATGAGTAGATAACTCAGATTAGACAGTGCTGCAATCGGCGTAAGACACGGTCAACTGAGTTCCTTATCGCTCTACTCACGTACGCTCATGTTGAGTATTCACCGCCACATCGCGGATCATAGGCTAACTCCCTATGATGACTGACGTGCCCCAGAGCATCCCTCTCCAGCCGGGAGGCTGCACCGATAAAGCCATGGGATCTGGCACCATGAGAAACGAAATAAAGCGATAAGAACAATGATGAAAATAAGAAAAGACAATGAGAATTTCTAAATGAAAAGAATGTTAATTAACGCAACTCAAAAAGAAGAGTTGCGTGTCGCTTTGGTTGATGGCCAGCGACTGTTCGATCTAGATATCGAAAGTCCAGGTCACGAGTCAAAAAAAGCGAATATCTACAAAGGACGTATTACCCGTATTGAGCCAAGCCTAGAAGCGGCATTTGTTGATTACGGCGCAGAACGTCACGGTTTCCTCCCTCTTAAAGAAATTGCCCGCGAATACTTCCCTGAAGGTTATACATACCAAGGCCGTCCTAGCATCAAAGAAGTGCTAAAAGAAGGCCAAGAAGTAATCGTACAAGTAGAGAAAGAAGAACGTGGTAGCAAAGGTGCTGCACTGACAACTTTCATCTCTTTGGCGGGTAGCTACTTAGTTCTTATGCCTAATAACCCTCGTGCTGGCGGTATTTCTCGTCGTATCGAAGGTGATGAGCGCACTCAACTGAAAGCAGCATTAAGCACTCTTGAGCTTCCTCAAGGTATGGGCTTAATCGTGCGTACAGCAGGTGTTGGCAAAAGTGCAGAAGAGTTAGAGTGGGACCTGAATGTTCTATTGAATCACTGGGGCGCTATCAAGCAAGCTTCTGATTCAAATGCAGCTCCTTTCCTAATTCACCAAGAAAGTAACGTTATCGTTCGCGCGATTCGTGACTACCTACGTCGTGACATTGGCGAGATTCTGATCGACAGCAACACTATTTTTGAACGTGCACAAGCGCACATTCAATTAATACGCCCAGATTTCATGAATCGCGTTAAGAAGTACGATGGTGAAGTACCACTATTCAGCCATTACCAGATTGAAAGCCAGATCGAATCTGCTTTCCAACGTGAAGTTCGTCTTCCATCTGGTGGTTCTATCGTAATCGACCCAACAGAAGCTCTGACTTCTATCGATATCAACTCTGCTCGTGCAACAAAGGGCGGCGATATCGAAGAAACAGCGCTAAACACTAACCTAGAAGCAGCGGATGAAATTGCACGTCAATTACGTCTACGTGACCTAGGTGGTCTTGTTGTTATCGACTTCATCGATATGACTCCGGTTCGCCACCAACGCGAAGTAGAAAGCCGTCTACGTGATGCCGTTCGTTTAGACCGTGCACGTGTTCAGATTGGTCGTATTTCTCGCTTTGGTCTTCTAGAGATGTCTCGTCAACGTTTGAGCCCATCACTAGCAGAAGCAAGCCACCACATTTGTCCTCGTTGTACAGGTACTGGTGTTGTTCGTGATAACGAATCTCTAGCACTGTCTGTTCTACGTTTGATCGAAGAAGAAGCTCTGAAAGACAACACAGCGCAAGTACTTGCTGTTGTGCCTGTGCCAATCGCTTCTTACCTTCTGAACGAAAAACGTCGCTCAGTAAACCACATCGAGAAGAACCAAGAAGTTAAGATCACTGTTGTTCCTAACTCTGACATGGAAACACCACACTTTGAGGTTATCCGTGTTCGTGAAGGCGAAGAGTTCGATCTACTGTCTTACCTACTTCCTAAGAAGCTAGACGCTCTTAAAGAAGCAGAAAGCAAAGAACCAGCAGAACAGACTATTCGTCCTAAGAAGATCGAAGAGCCAGCTCTGAAAGGTTTCGCAGCCCCTGCTCAATCAGCACCAACTCCTGCTCCAGCACCTAAAGCTGTAGAAGAGAAGAAAGCTGAGCCAGCAGCGACCCAAGAACCAGGTCTAATTGGTCGTTTCTTCAAAGCTATCGGTAGCTTCTTATTCGGCTCTTCAACTCAAGAAGAGAAGAAAGAAGAAGAGAAGAAAGAAGAAGAAAAACCTAAGAACAATCGCAACAACGGCAACCGTCAACGCCGTGATCGTAACGATAACCGTCGTCGCAACCAACGTGGTGAGCGTGGTGACAATCGTAACGAAAACCGTGACAACAAGCGCCGTCGTAAGCCAGCTCGTGACGAGAAGCCTGAAGAGCAAAAAGAAGCAGCTCCACAGCAAAATCGCCAACCTCGCAAGCCTAAGCAAGATCGTCGCAACAAGCCACGTGATGAGCAGAAGCAACGCGAAGAGCAAGTTCCTTCTAAGCTAGCAGAAGAAGGTCTACAGCTAGCGGCAGAAGCTCAAGCTGACAAGCCAGAAGCGCCTAAAGCTAAGCCTGAAGCGAAAGCAGCTAAGATCAAAGAGCGTCGTCAACGTCGTAAACTGAACAAGCAAGTTCGTGTTAAAGACCAACAAGCTCAAGCTGAAGACAACGCATCAAAAGAACAGGTTGTTGCAAAAGAACAATCAGTCGCTCAAGAGCAAAAAGTTGCGGAACAAGTAGAAGCAACTCAAGCAAATGCTGAGCAAACTGAACAGGAAGAGCCGAAGCAACGTCGTAACCGTCGTTCTCCACGTCACCTGCGTGCAAGTGGTCAACGTCGTCGTCGCGGTCGTGATCGTCGCCCTAACCCATTCCGCCTACGTAAAGGTGGTGTAGCTTCTCCAGAGATGGCTATGGGTAAAGTGATGCCTCGCTTCATTCCAAAACCTCACCACAAGCAGGCAAAACCTGAAGTGGCTGAAGTTCAAGTAGCAGTTGAAGCTCAAGTTTCTGTTAAAGAACAAGAGCAAAACGTAGCTCAAGAGGCAGCACCACAAAACAACGTAGCAATGGCAGGCGGCTTTACATGTCCTGAACTGGCTATGGGCAAAGTGATTATCCGTCGCGAAGAAGCTGCTGTTGAAGCTCAAGTAGCTGAGACTCCTGCTGTAGTTGAAGAAGCTCCAGTTGTTGAAGCACAAGAAGTTGCAACGCCTAAAGCTGAAAGTGTGGAAGTTGAACAAACTCCGGTTGAAACTGTGAAAGCAGAAGAAGTCGTAGTTGAAGCACCAGTTGTTGAAACTGCAGTCGTTGAACCAACAAAAGCAGTTGAAGCGCCTAAAGCTGAAAGTGTGAAAGTTGAAGAAGCTCCTGTGGTAGAAGCACCAGCTTCAGAAGCAGCACCAAAAGCGGCAGTTGCTAAGAAACAAGCGGGTTCGCCAATGACTAAAGCTCCTGGTCCTCAAGAGATCAAAGAGATTGAAGTTGTTGCTGCTCCATTCCGTACTGAGCGTTTTGTACCGAAAGGTGCAGGCAGTCAAGCAGCGTCAAACAAAGCTGGCGCAGGCATGACTAAGCCAAACTACTAGCGTTTACTGCTAAGTAATCACTAGAAAATCGAATCAAAGGCTGCTTATTAAAGCAGCCTTTTTCATATCTGCTAATCGAATAAAAATTAATAGATATATTACTCAAAGTTAGGTTCAACCTTGAACTTAATCACATTTTTGGGTAGCATTCGCGCACTTATCTTTTCGACACCTCGCTATTGCCGCTCTTTTCAATCACCGTTTGGCTACGCAATACACTCGTGTCGGGTAAATCCATCTAAAGCATAGCTGAGCAAACATGTTCGAATTCCCACAATTTTCAAAGCACTCTGTAAAGAATGATGTGCTTTCAGGTCTTACAGTAGCCCTAGCTCTGGTACCTGAAGCCGTAGCATTCGCCTTTGTTGCAGGCGTTGACCCAATGGTTGGTCTTTACGCAGCATTCATCGTAGGTTTAATTACTTCTGTCTTCGGCGGTCGTCCAGGTATGATTTCTGGTGCAACCGGCGCAATGGCTGTTGTAATGGTGAGCCTAGTAGCAACCCATGGCGTTCAATACCTATTTGCGGCAGTTATGCTAGCCGGCCTTCTGCAAATTGCAGCGGGTGTATTTAAACTAGGTAAATTCATCCGTATCGTTCCGCACCCAGTAATGATTGGTTTCGTGAACGGCTTAGCGATCGTTATCTTCCTAGCACAGCTTGGACAATTTAAAGCACCAGATGTAACAGGCGCGCTAACTTGGTTACCAAGCGGTCAAATGACTCTGATGTTAGGCCTTGTAGCATTGACTATGGCTATCATCCACTTCCTACCTAAACTAACAACAGCGGTACCATCGTCATTGGTTGCTATTGTTACGGTAACGGCTTTGGTTGTTGGCCTTGATCTAGAAACTCGTACTGTTGTTGATTTCTTACGCACTATGTCTGGTGACGAAGCAGCAACATTAGCGGGCTCTCTACCAACATTCTCTATTCCAGCAGTGCCGTTTAGCCTAGAAACGCTATACATCATCCTGCCTTATGCAGTGATTCTTGCAGCGATTGGTCTAATCGAATCACTACTGACGCTTACCGTACTAGACGAAATGACAAACACTCGTGGTCAATCTAACCGTGAATGTGTTGGTCAAGGTATGGCGAACGTGACGTGTTCGGTATTTGGTGCGATGGGTGGTTGTGCGATGATCGGTCAATCGATGATCAACGTAAACTCAGGTGGTCGTGGTCGTCTTTCTGGTATCGTTGCTGCCGTTGCACTACTGATGTTCATTCTATTCGGCTCTGCACTTATCGAAATGATTCCTCTAGCAGCGCTAGTGGGTGTAATGTTCATGGTTGTAATTGGTACATTCGAATGGGCAACCTTCAAGCTTGCACGTCGCGTACCTAAGCAAGACTTCTTCGTTATCGTTCTTGTTACGGTTGTAACCGTAATGACTGACCTAGCAGTTGCTGTATTTGTAGGTGTCATTGCATCTGCACTAATGTTTGCATGGCAACATGCTAAGCATATCTACGCGGACACATCGGTAAACGATAAAGGCTCTAAAGAGTACAAAGTTAACGGCCCAATCTTCTTTGGTTCAACAGCTAACTTCCTAGAGTTGTTTGACGCATACAACGATCCACAAGATGTTATTGTTGATTTCGCAAACTCACGCGTTACTGACCACTCAGCTATTGAAGCGATTGATACCATTGCAGAGCGTTACGCAGCACTAGGTAAAACGCTTCACCTTCGCCACCTAAGCCAAGACTGTGTTGCTATGCTGCACAAAGCCGGTAGCTTAGTTGAAGCGAACGTAGCAGAAGACCCAATCTACAAAGTAATGTCTAAGTAACCATAGGCAGAACATAAAGCTAGATTTAAAAGGCCGACATTGAATGTCGGCCTTTTTTATACGTAGTCTTTAGTCACTAACCAGCAAAGCACTGAACACCAAACACTAAACATAGCTGCGATGTTAAATAGACCTCAATATCGCTTCGCTCGACTCTTCGATTAAGTCCAAAACCAGCTCAAAACCATCGCCCTCTCCATAATATGGGTCTGGAACCTCTTGATAGCCAGATTCTCCAAAACTCAAAAATAGCGCAAGCTTGTATTGCAGGTGCGCTGGGCACTGACTCATTAAGTCATCTAAATTCGCCTTATCTGCCGCGAGTATCAAGTCAAACTCTTCGAAGTCATTCGTGACCACTTTACGAGAGGTAATACCCTTGAAGCTGTAGCCTCGCTTCTCGCCTGCCGCCTTTGAGCGGGAATCCGGTGGGTTTCCTTGATGGAAGCCAATCGTCCCCGCAGAATCGACTACAACATCAATATCCAGCTGTTGCGCTTTCTTTCTGAGTACCGCCTCACCTGTTGGCGAGCGACAAATATTTCCCATGCAAACCACGAGTATCTTTTTCATCCGTAATCACCTGTTCTTCCGATGGTTTTTGCTATCGTTAAGTTAGGCTATGATAGGCGCAATCACAACTTAAAAGGATTTGTTATGTCGACCGAAGACAACAAAGAACAACGTCATAAAGCAAGACAACAGAAAGTAAAAGAACAAGTCGATGCACGTGTGGCTGCAGCACAAGAGGTCAAAGGCCTACTATTGGTGATCACTGGTAACGGTAAAGGTAAATCAACATCAGGTTTCGGCACCATTACTCGCGCTGTAGGTCATGGTAAGAAATGTGCCGTTGCTCAATTTGTTAAAGGAACTTGGGATAACGGCGAAAAGAACGTTCTGCAAAAGCTCGATGTAGAGTTCCAAGTAATGGGCACAGGCTTTACTTGGGAAACTCAGAACAAAGCGCAAGATATTGAAGCTGCACAGCGTGTATGGAAAGAGTGTCAACGCATGCTAGCTGACGAGTCGATTGATGTGATTCTGTTTGACGAGCTGACTTACATGGTGAGCTACGGTTACATCGAACTCGATGAAGTAGTTGAAGCGTTGAATAACCGTCCTAAGATGCAGTCTGTAATCATTACTGGCCGTGGTGCGCACCGTACTCTTACAGAAATGGCAGATACTGTATCTGAAGTTCGTAACGTGAAGCACGCTTTCGAATCTGGTGTTAAAGCGCTACAAGGCGTGGATTGGTAATCGCATTTAACCAGAGATCCCCGACTCGGTCATTCTTCCCTCTCGAGGATGATGACCACTAGGCCGTTACGCTCTTGAACAAAGGACGAAAGCCTGTCGTCATTCCCTAGAACGAGGGACGAGTGTCATAGGGGCTCTCTCTTTAGTATCATCGAAGCCAAAATAAAAAGCGCCATTCTTTCAGCAGGAATGGCGCTTTATTCATTTCAAAATGAGCTAAGGATTAGTTAAACAAACCTTTTAGTAGGCCGTTTACTGCGTCTCTTGTTTTCTCATCTTTGATCTTGTCACCGTACTTTTCGTCTAGCTTTTCTAAACCACGATCAATCTCTTTCTGTGCTTTCTGTTTCAAAACATCATCAAAGACAAGCGCGAATTTTGGTTCAGCCCACTGACCAGTAACCTTAATTGGGATCGTCACGTCTTTCAGATCATCAATGCTCTTACCGCCCTGTCCTTCTAACGAACCAACGATCGACGTTCTTACTAGGAAGTCTACAGTTTCATTAATGAAGTTCGCTTTACCCTGGCCAGTAACACGCAGTAGTGGTGACTGTGCCGATAAGTCGTTGGTTGAAACCCAACCTTTGTCGACCTTCAGCGTCGCTTTCATTGCACTGAAGTCCGTTTTTTGAGCTTCATTTGTGCTTTCAACTTTCTCGCCTTTGATCTTCGCGTAATTCTCACGAATCAATTGCGCAACGTTGATACCGTTAACCGCACCATCTTCAAAGTTAATCGCGATAGTACCAACTAGGTTCTTCTTAATACCCGTCGGAGTCAGGCTCTTACCTTTCACGTTAACATCGATATTACCGGTACCTTCCAGCATATCGTTATCTGCAACGTCAACCAGTAACGGCTGAACTTTCACGCCTTTGATTTTCTTCTTAGCTGTGTAAGTCGCTGGTGTTTTACGTGCATCTAACTTAGCTGCCGCAGAAATTGAGCCTTGGTAAAGGTTCGATGTGAATGAGGTAAGTTCTGCGATACCGCGGTTAACCGAGAATGCTGTTTTAACATTCTGCATTTTCGCATTGCTCGCCTTGAACTTATCAATCGTGATATCACCTTTCACGTCTAACGTTTTCAGTGCCGACAGATCAGGTTCTACTTCTTTCGCAGGTGCAGAGCTACCTGAGTTTGACGTTGAACCACCAGCAGACTCAGAAGGAGTCGTGCTCGCCGTTTCTGTTGTGTTACCTAAGCCTAAGAACTCATCAAGGTCGATGTTCGGACTATGAAGAGAGAAACGAACCTTGGGAATTTCAGACAGGGTGACGTCAGCTTTACCATCTAGCGCGATAGAGTTTGCTTGTAGCTTCTCTAACACGAAGCTCAAGTGGCTCTTAGTTAGGTCAAAGCTTAAGTCAGACAACATATCGACTTTCATTGGTGATTGTGGAAGCGTGTCACCTTTGAATGTTGAGTCTAGCGTTAGCTTATTCAGTGTCACTTTTGAAATCGCGCTATCGACAGTTAACTCACCACCACCTTTCAGGTCTAGGTCAAGACCCGCGGCTTTACCTACCACAGCGTAAGTCAGTTGGTTTACCTTATCGAACTCAAACGTATCCAAGCCAATCTTCGCAGAGTCAATCGACGTTGCTGGATCATTGAATTTCGCATTGAGGTCAATATTGCGTAGTGCGTAACTTGCGAAACCTTCCGCGAGTTTAAATTCAGCACTGCCGTTTGCAGAGAATTTCTGTTGATTGTTTTCACCAGAAGCGGCGAAGATTGCCGTTGTCCATGTATCTACAGCGAACTCAGATAAGTTCAAAGACACATCGTATAACTTAGTGAATGAACCCGCTTGCTTGTCGTCCATTTCAAACAGTGCGTTTGAGATAGTGACACCCGCAAGGTTAATCGTCCAACCAGATGCTTCCGTTGCGCTTTGTTCTTGAGGTGCAGGAGTTGATTCCGAATTGGTGTCTGCAACAGCACGCTCAGATTCTTGAGGCGCTGACGCTTGTGTTAATGCATCAATGTTCTTGCGACCATCTTTCAGAGTTTCTAAATAGAATTCTGCACCGTCTAGAGTGATGTTGCCGATCTCTAGTTGATTGCTAAATAGCGGAGTAACCGAAACATCAACGCCAACGGTATCAACCTTGAATAGGTTCGGTTGGGTGAACCCTTCTGGGTTACGTAATTCAGTTTGACCAAGTTCAAAGCCAATAGATGGGAAGAATTGCCAGCTGATATCACCCTCGATCACCAGCTCTAGGCCTGTGTGTTTCTGGGCTTGTTCGACAATTAATGGCTTAAATTGGTTGGGATTCACTAACAGCACTAGTGCCAGAATTGCTGCAATAACAACAAACACTGGTACAGCTATGAAAATGAGTAGTTTCTTCATCCGCATATTCCTTGCTTAGATTCCAAAAGAAAGTGGCACTATAAAAGTGCCACTGATTCGGTAAAAAATAAAGCTAAGTGAGTCACTTAGGCAAATTTTTATTCGATTAAGACTTCAACAACTTCGCAATGTGCGCTTTTAGCACATCAATCGCAATACGGTTTTTACCACCACGAGGAACGATGATGTCTGCATGTTGTTTTGAAGGCTCGATAAACTGCATGAACATTGGACGTACAGTTTCTTGGTATTGCTTAAGTACTGTGTCCATTGTACGACCACGCTCTTCCACATCACGCTTAACACGGCGTAGTAGACAGATGTCTAACGGTGTATCCATAAACACGCTTGCGTGCATTAGTTTACGAAGACGCGGGTCTGTAAGAAGCAGAATACCTTCTAAAATGATCACTTTCTTAGGAGTAAGTGTAGTCGTTTCAGAAGTGCGTGTGTGCTCTGTGTAGCTGTATTCAGGAACTTCTACGGCATTGCCACTCATTAGCTGCTGTAGATGTTCACATAAAAGGTCATGATCTAGTGCATTTGGGTGATCGTAGTTAGTTTTAACTCGCTCTTCCATACTCAAGTGGCTTTGGTCGCTGTAATAGCAATCTTCCGTGATAACACCAATTTGATGGTCGCCTACTTTTTCGCGCAGCTCATTATAAATCGTACTAGCAATCAGACTTTTTCCTGAAGCTGAAGCGCCAGCGATACCTACGATGACACATTGATTATTATCAGACATTATTTTGCACCCGATATGGTTTGGTGGTGGGAATAGATAAACCGCCTGATTATAGGGGCTAAAGCACATAGATTCTAGTCGCCATTTTAGCTAATTGCAGTCAAATTGATGATCTCAATACATTTACTTAAGACAATCGTTTGCTTTCAAATAACTTGCCTACAACTATTTGCACAAGCCCAATGGATATTGGCTTAAATCCACCGCTGTATATCTAATCCAAACAATATTTAAACGACTTTGTGATTAACTAGCGCTATTCAACTATATATTCGCTATTCAATCATAGAGAAGTTAATCGCTTCCGGCCTTGCTTTTCCTGTCCAGAACATTTTCGCAGCTACATTCTCTGCCAGCTCTAAATAGTGACGAGTATGTTCGCTATCTGGTCGACGAATAACTGTCGGGCAACCAGCATCGATGTCTTCACGAACATCAATGTGCAGTGGAATTTGCGCTAAGATATCGAGGTAAAACTCTTCTGACATCGCTTCTGCACCACCCGCACCAAAGATATGTTCTTTCTCACCACAGTGACTACAGATATGGTAGCTCATGTTTTCCACTAAGCCCGCAACTGGCACGCTTACCTTATCAAACATCGCAACACCTTTACGTGCGTCTGCTAATGCCAAATCTTGAGGAGTCGTAACAACAACCGCGCCCGTGACAGGGATCTGCTGCGAAAGCGTTAACTGAATATCACCCGTGCCCGGTGGCATGTCGATAACTAGGTAATCCAATTCTGGCCATACGGTTTCGTTAACAAGCTGACCTAAAGCCTTGGCCGCCATTGGGCCACGCCAAATTGCAGCATCATCTTTCGACACAAGGTAACCAATAGAGTGCGTGAAAATGCCGTGCGCTTCGATTGGCATCATCCACTTATTGTTCTGAACTTCTGGTTTCGCATCTAATTGGCCAAGCATCATCGGTACAGAAGGACCATAGATATCGGCATCCAATAAACCCACTTTTGAACCAGACTTAGATAAAGCCAAAGCAAGGTTGACTGAAGTGGTCGATTTGCCCACCCCACCCTTAGCGGACGTCACGGCGATAATGTTCTTCACACCCTTCAAGGGTGTCGCTACCGTGGTTTCTAATGCAGATGGCTTCACCTTCACTTCAAATTGGAAAGCACTCACAAGCTTTTGCTCAATCTGGGCATTAATCCAATCTTCAAGATCAACAGCAAGCTGGTTGGCAGCGAAAGGCAAAGTAATAACAAACGATCCGCGGGGATCAACAGAGACGATATTTTGGTGTAGCGCCCACTCTGGGATGAGGATTGGTGATTCAAACTCATTCAACCATGAACAGAAATCTTGCTTCGAAGTAAAGTTACGCATTGGGGCTCCTTTTTTTATTTATGCTATCACCCACGAGATGAAGACTGAACCCCTAAAAAACTAGGGGAATCCTTTGTCTGATACCTTGGCGTATCACACGTTATAAAGTAGTATTACCTCTCAAATTTATACCTATCAAAAAAGCGAATTATTAAGTATGGCAACTGATCCAAGACAACTTTTGGTAACTTGTGCGCTTCCGTACGCTAACGGCTCTATTCACCTTGGCCATATGCTTGAGCATATCCAAGCTGATATTTGGGTTCGATACCAGCGTCTACGTGGCAACACTGTAAACTTCATCTGTGCTGACGATGCTCACGGCACGCCAATTATGCTTAAAGCTCAACAGATGGGTATCACACCAGAAGAGATGATCGCTGCTGTTAGTGAAGAGCACCAAAAAGACTTCGCTGGCTTTGATATCAGCTTTGATAACTACCACAGCACACACAGCGAAGAGAACCGCGAACTGGCTTCTCACATCTACCTAGAACTTAAAAAGAACGGCTTCATTTCTAGCCGTACTATTTCTCAGCTTTTCGATCCTGAGAAAGAGATGTTCCTACCAGACCGCTTCGTAAAAGGTACTTGCCCTAAGTGTAAGTCAGAAGACCAGTACGGTGATAACTGTGATAACTGTGGTGAGACATACAGCCCAACTGAACTGATTAACCCTAAGTCAGCAGTTTCTGGCGCAACTCCAGTAATGAAAGACTCTGAGCACTTCTTCTTCGACCTACCTCAATTCGAAAGCATGCTTAAAGAGTGGACTCGTTCTGGCTCTCTACAGAACGAAACTGCAAACAAAATGCAGGAATGGTTCGAGTCTGGCCTACAACAGTGGGATATCTCACGTGACGCGCCTTACTTCGGCTTCGAAATCCCAGGCGAAAAAGACAAGTTCTTCTACGTATGGCTAGATGCACCTGTTGGCTACATGGCTTCTTTCAAGAACCTATGTGACAAGCGTGACGACCTAAACTTCGACGAATACTGGAAGAAAGACAGCACTGCTGAACTTTACCACTTCATCGGTAAAGACATCGTTTACTTCCACAGCCTATTCTGGCCAGCAATGCTAGACGGCGCGGGTTTCCGTAAGCCAAACAACGTATTCGTACACGGCTACGTAACTGTGAACGGCGCGAAAATGTCTAAGTCGAAAGGCACATTCATCAAAGCAAGCACGTACCTAAACCACCTAGACCCAGAATGTCTACGTTACTACTACGCAGCTAAGCTAAACAGCCGTATCGATGATTTAGACCTTAACCTTGAAGACTTCACTCAACGTGTAAACGCTGATGTAGTAAACAAGATTGTTAACCTAGCTTCTCGTAACGCTGGCTTCATCACTAAGCGTTTTGAAGGCAAGCTTTCTGCTGAATTTGCAGAACCAGAACTTTACAACGAATTCGTTGCTGCTGCTGAGCGTATCGGTGAGCTATACGAAACTCGTGAGTTCAGCCGAGCTATCCGTGAAATTACGGCACTAGCAGACAAAGCTAACCAGTACATCGATGAGAAAGCACCTTGGGTTCTTGCAAAAGAAGAAGGTAAAGAGAAAGAGCTTCAAGAAGTATCTTCTGTTGGTATCAACCTATTCCGCGTATTAATGGCTTACCTGAAACCAGTTATGCCTGAGCTTGCGGCTCGCACTGAAGCTTTCCTAAACGAAGAGCTAACGTGGGAAGGTGTTGCAACGCCGCTAACTGATCACGAAATCACTAAGTTCAAAGCGCTATTTAGCCGTATTGATCCTAAGAAAGTGGAAGCGATGATCGAGTCTTCTAAAGAAGATGCAGCCGCTGAAGCAGCAGCAAAAGAAAAAGCAGACGCAGAGAAAGAGCAAGCAAGCCAAACTGAGCTAGACAAAGAACCAATCGCAGATGAGATCGAGTTCGATGCCTTTGCTGCAGTCGACATGCGTATTGCTCGTATCATCTCTTGTGAAGAAGTACCAAAAGCGAACAAACTACTGAAGTTCCAATTGGACATCGGTGGTGAAACACGCCAAGTATTCTCTGGCATCAAGTCGGCATACAAACCTGAAGAGCTAGAAGGCAAGCTAACTGTAATGGTTGCAAACCTAAAACCTCGTAAGATGAAGTTTGGTATGTCTGAAGGTATGATCCTAGCAGCTGGCCCTGGCGGCAGCGACCTATGGATCCTTGAGCCACACGAAGGTGCTCAACCTGGTATGCGTGTAATGTAATTCTGACTTTAGTCAGATAGAAAACACTCATAGCAAAATCCCTAATGCACTTTTAGCTTGAAAAGAGCTAACAAGCATTGGGGATTTTTTATATCTACCGAAAATAGGCGTTCTCTGTTAGAGTCGCCGTCAACTATGCTAAGTAAAGTATGAAATGGTTCATCAATGGCAATGCGCCATTTGAATCCACTTTACTCTCTAAACCTCTTTAGGACACCTCAGTGACTAACAATGAAATCTTGCGTCGTATTCAGCACGCACTAAACCTTAAAAATGCACAAATCATCAAAGCTATCGAACAAGCTGATGTGACGGTTGCTCATGACCAAGTGATTAACTGGCTGAAAGACGACAACGACAAGTCATGCTCTAAAATGAAAGATAAAGAGCTAGCGGTATTCCTAAACGGTTTCATCAATCTGAAGCGTGGCAAAAAAGAAGGTGCTCAGCCTAAACCTGAGGTAGCACTGACAAACAACATGATTTTCATGAAGCTACGTATCGCGTTAAACATGAAAGCAGAAGATGTGCTAGACGTGTTAGAAGTGGTTGGCGTTAGTCTAAGTAAATACGAGATTGGTGCCTACTTCCGTAAGCCAGAGAACAAAAACTACAAAGTGTGTGAAGACCAACAGCTTTGCGACTTCCTAAATGGCGTTCAGTTTACTAACCGCCCTGACTCAGAAGAGTTTGCAGGTTAAAAACAACCTACTGGTAAACTAGCCAGATTCTTAATAAATAAAAAGCGGCGAGATAATTGAATTATCTCGCCGCTTTTTTTGTTCTTTCTTTAACGCTATTTAGTTAGCCCAAAAGATTAGCTATCGTCTTCAGTGAAGTTCGTTGGTAACGTCGTTTTCATTTCGTTCCAAACCTGCGCACTTGCGATACCGTAGTTACGGATCACCAATGGCAAGTTTTCACGTTGGCCGCTCTCACAGATAACAAACAACTCTTTATAGAAGTCCATCGCTAAACGTCGTGCTTCTGGGTTAGAGAAGTAGTAGCTACCAATACGGTCATACAGTTTACGTACACCGTTGAAGATCAGGCCGTAAATTTGGTTGCCTGAATGGAATGCTAAACGTTGGAAAAGCATGTAATCATAGAAGTTGAAAGTCTTCGCGACTAAGATCGTTTGACGTTTCGCTTCATCTTTCTCTGAATCTTCTTTCACAGCTTGCTTAATCTTGTCTGCGTATGGCGATGATTCTAAGAACTCGTCCCATGTAGGTGCCGCAAGTAGCGCTTCACAAGATTCAATCACGTTACTAATAGTACGCTCTGAAGCTTCTTTGTTTGCTTTGAATGCATAACGCATAAAGATCGGGCTGATATTAGTACGAGCAGCAAGTAAGTCTTCTACCATCTTGCTTGCGTTATCTACGTCCAACGTCATTAGCGTATCAAGGATATGAAGACCTGATGTCTCCATAAACTGGTTAACTTTGGTTGGTTTGCCGTGTTGGATTGTCAACCAACCATCACGAGCAAGACGTTGAAGTACTTCACGAAGCGTAGTACGTGTAACACCAATTAGCTCAGAAAGCTCACGCTCTGCTGGCAAGATAGAACCTGGAGGGAAACGGCCATTCCAAATACTTTCAATGATATACTTTTCTGCAAATCCTGCCGGGCTCTTCGCCTTAATGACCATCTACACTTCAATCCAATTTAATTATTCTATTCTAATTTACTCATCATACCACTAGTTAACACCTAGCGGAAACACCCTCAAAAATTTTACTCACTCAAAACATCAGTAGAGTTAAAACTCTAAAGTTCAGCACACGTTTGCACCTTAGGTTTAGAAAGCAAGCGACCATAAATCACTATTTCAACAAATCATTAACACAACAAATTTTCTTTAAAATCAATGAGATTGGTCATAATTTTAAAGCCATTAAATTGCAATATTAAGTTGTAATAATCATATATAAACCGTCTTTATTCTGTAAATTTCAATCATTTCGCTGAAATATTGATTCTAGTCGGTTTTTATCACATTTTAAGTGGTATGCTTCCGCTACTTTGATCGCGTTTCTCAACAAAAAAGAGGTATTTTTAGTGCTACAGGGCTTTTCCTGTTGACTAAATGTTATCTAAGAGTAGAGTTGCGCTCAAAAATAAGCAGTGCTTGAGTTTCTAAGGGAGTGACTTGGCAAGACCACAGAACATTACATGGAATGTAGTTTTTCTAAGTCACTGTTAGTTATAGTTTTTAACAATTTCTATAGCTCGATTCTCAAAATGTTGTATTGCTTGTCTATTCATAATCAACATAAAAGAGTATTAACATGCCGATGTCTCTCGGAAACGCTTTTATCAAGAACTTCCTTGGTAAAGCTCCTGATTGGTATAAACTTGCCATCATTTCCTTTTTAATCATCAACCCGTTTGTTTTCTTCCTAGTTGACCCATTTGTTGCGGGCTGGCTATTGGTGGTTGAGTTTATTTTCACTCTAGCTATGGCTCTCAAATGCTACCCTCTTCAACCGGGTGGTCTATTAGCTATTCAAGCAGTCGCCATTGGCATGACCAAACCAGAGATGGTTTATCACGAGCTGCAAGCAAACCTTCCTGTATTACTCTTGCTCGTATTCATGGTTGCTGGCATTTACTTCATGAAAGAACTGCTTTTGTTCATTTTCACGAAGATCTTGCTTGGCATCCAATCTAAAATTTTACTTTCTGTTGCCTTCTGTGTTGCTGCCGCTTTCTTATCAGCATTCCTAGATGCACTAACAGTAATCGCCGTAGTTATTAGCGTTGCGGTCGGCTTCTACTCTATCTACCACAAGGTTGCATCGGGTAAAGGCACAACGTCTGCGCACGATCATACGCACGATGAAGAGATCTCTGAACTTACTCGTGATGACCTAGAAAACTACCGTGCTTTCCTACGTTCACTGCTTATGCACGCAGGTGTTGGTACTGCACTGGGTGGTGTAATGACCATGGTAGGTGAACCACAAAACTTGGTAATTGCTAAACAAGCAGGCTGGGAATTCGGTGAATTTATCATCCGTATGCTGCCAGTAACACTGCCTGTTTTCTTCTGCGGTATTGTGACTTGTGCGCTAGTAGAAAAATTCAAAGTATTTGGTTACGGTTCTGAGCTACCAACGAATGTTCGCCAAATCTTAGTTGAGTTCGACAACAAAGAACGTGCAAACCGCACCAAGCAAGACGTAGCAAAACTATGGGTTCAAAGTGCAATCGCAGTTTGGCTTATTGTTGGCCTTGCACTTCACGTTGCTGAAGTGGGTTTGATTGGTCTGTCTGTGATCATCTTAGCAACAGCCTTTACGGGTGTTATTGAAGAACACTCTATGGGTAAGGCATTTGAAGAAGCGCTACCATTTACCGCACTTCTTGCCGTTTTCTTCGCTGTTGTTGCTGTAATCATCGACCAAGCTCTATTTAAGCCAGTAATCGATGCTGTACTTCACGTTGAAGATAAAGGCGCACAACTCGCCCTCTTCTATGTTGCCAACGGTATTCTATCGATGGTTTCAGATAACGTATTCGTAGGTACGGTTTACATCAACGAAGTGAAAACTGCATTAGTAGAAGGCATCATCACTCGTGACCAATTCGACCTACTTGCTGTTGCTATCAACACAGGTACTAACCTACCTTCTGTTGCGACGCCAAACGGCCAGGCTGCATTCCTGTTCCTATTAACATCAGCACTTGCTCCGTTAATTCGACTGTCTTACGGCCGCATGGTTATCATGGCTCTGCCATACACTATCGTGTTAGCACTGGTTGGCCTTGCAGGTATCGTGTTCTTCGTAGAACCGATGACAGCATGGTTCTATGATGCAGGTTGGATCATTCAGCGTACTGGTGAAGCTGTTGCTCCCGTTATCTCTGGCGGTCACTAATCTGACTTTGTGTTGTAAAGCACAATAAGTGTATCTAACTAATCAAAAATATTAGTTGATTAGGAAACTTATCCAAGATAAAAAGCTCTGAGTAATCAGGGCTTTTTTATTTTATAGACAGGATTCAATTCGTGAACTTTTTAGCAATGATCAAAGACTTCTCTAAGGGACGTTTATCTTGGCTTTTACTGCTGGCTTTTATTGTCTTTTTTGAAGCGTGCGCTCTCTTCTTCCAACACGTGATGATGCTTGGTCCTTGTGTGATGTGTATCTATGAGCGCGTTGCTATGCTCGCTATTGGTGTTGCCGCCATGATTGGTGCTATTGCCCCGAATAATCCAATATCACGCTGGTTAGGCCTTGCTGGTTGGGGATTTGGCGCATACAAAGGTTTGATGCTTGCTTTAGAGCACGTCGATTACCAGTTCAATCCGTCTCCTTTCGCAACCTGTGACTTATTCGTCACCTTCCCTAGCTGGGCGCCTTTAAACCAATGGGCTCCGTGGATGTTTGAAGCGTACGGTGATTGCAGCAAGGTTGTGTGGCAGTTCTTCGATCTTTCTATGCCTCAGTGGCTTGTGATTATCTTTGCAGGTAACTTGGTTGCTTTCGGTATTGTGGTTATTTCTCAATTTGTTAAGTCGAAAAACGACTAACAGTAAGCAGTTGAAATTTAGACAACAAAAAAGTCGACCATGAGGTCGACTTTTTTATTACTTAAGCTTTTGAACATATAAAGAGAGTCTGTTACTGACTCAAGTAATGTTCATCAACAAACTGCGATTAGCTGTTTTTACCACAGCATTGCTTGAACTTTTTACCACTTTCACATGGGCAAACATCGTTACGGCCAATATCTTTAAATGGATTCACGCTCTGCGATTTATTACCTAGCATTGCCTCATCAGCTGCCATTGCCACTTCTGAGATCATCAGATCGACCTGACCCACTAAATCGGCAAGCGATGGCGGGTTTTGAAGCCCAGCCGCAACCATTTGTTGTTGAGTTTGCTCTTCATCAATCGCGAGCATTAATGTCGTCAACAGAGCTTGCAGCATGCGTAGCGTGCCGTCCGCTACCGTAATGCTTTGCCACTGCTCTTCCACTGTCGGCCAAACCATCATAAAACCTTCCGCAAAATCTGCGAACTGCTCATTGAAGTCACCTTCTGCAAACACATCAGTCAGTAAGTATTCACTACGCTGAATTAGGTTGTGCTGGCGGTTAATCTGTTCCGTCACTAATGTTACAAGCTCTTTGCCCGCTTCAGGAGCTACGATAGCAATCCATTCTTCAGGATCGAGTGGCTTTGTCGCTAAGTTAGACGCAAGGATTGCACCTTCGATAAACTGCGGCGTAATGTCTGAAATAGATTCTGGTAGGCTTAATAATTGATATGTCATGAAAGCTCTGGATATTTGGGCATTTTCGATATTATAACGTTATCCCCGCTAAAATGTCGCTATTAAGAGACGAAACCATCATTAAGGTGGGTACTCCACACTCATAGTGACAATCCTGTAAGCACACCGTACAATCACGCCTCTTAATTTCAGGACAGAGATGTTTCGGTAGATCAGCATGCGAGTAATACTTGGCCCGATGGAGGGCGTTCTAGACCACCTAATGCGTGAAATTCTCACAGAGATCAATGATTACGACCTCTGTGTCACTGAATTTGTTCGCGTTACGGATCAATTACTGCCACCGCATGTATTCCATCGCTTGTGTCCAGAACTCCACCAAGGCTCTCAAACCATGGCCGGTGTTCCTGTTCACGTTCAGCTACTCGGACAACACCCAAAATGGATGGCAGAAAACGCAATCCAAGCTGCAAGCCTTGGTGCGAAAGGCATAGACCTTAACTTTGGTTGCCCAGCAAAAGCGGTAAACAAGAGTAACGGTGGTGCGTCTCTGTTGAAAGAGCCTGGGCTTATCTACCAAGTCGTCAAAGCAACGCGAGAAGCGGTGCCCGCACATATCCCTGTTTCCGCGAAGATTCGCTTAGGTTGGGAACACCCAAATGAGTGCTTTGAGATTGTCGATGCTATTGAACAAGCAAAAGCCGACGAACTGACCGTGCATGCAAGAACCAAAGCCGGTGGTTACAAGGCCAGTGAAATCAAGTGGGATTACATCAATCAGATCCGTCAGAAAACCTCGCTGCCGTTGATTGCAAATGGTGAGATCTGGAATTACCAAGATGGTCAAGATTGCATCAAAGCCACAGGCATCGATTCATTGATGGTCTGTCGTGGTGCATTCAACGTTCCAAACCTTGGGAACGTCGTTAAACACAACAACCAGCCAATGCCTTGGCAACAAGTGATTGCCCTGCTGCTGCGTTACTCTGAGTTCGAAATTGAGGGTGATAAAGGTCTGTATTATCCAAACCGCGTAAAACAGTGGTTTGTGTATCTACGTAAAGAATACCCGGAAGCTGAAGAGCTGTTTCGTGAGATCAGGACCTACAAAAAAGCGGCTCCAATCGTCGAGCAAATTAAACGTTATCAAGAGCAGTACTGCCAATCTGTTTAAATTTTCGAACAAGCTGGCTGTACCTGATTTCTAACAATACGCCGATTAAATAACGTGGCTAAAATTCGAGACGGTCTTTACCCGTCGTCTTAGCCAAATAAAGCTTTTCATCGGCGTACTTAAATATCTCTTCGAAGTTGAGCTTACTTTGCTCGGTTTCTACAATGCAGACACCGCCAGACACCGTAAATCCATTCGGAACAATATCAGCTGACTTGACACTGATTGCGTTTTTCACGCGCTCTAGTGTTCTCATCAGAGTTTCACGATCATCACCTTTCATGTAAACGACAAACTCTTCTCCACCAAACCTTGCGGCTACATCACTGCTTCGAACACTGTTACTGATCTGGCGCGACATATAACGAATCACATCATCACCTTTGTCATGGCCATAAGTATCATTGATTAACTTGAAATCATCGATATCAAATACAGTTAAGGCAAACAATTGATCGTGGTCTACGCTTCGCCAAAACGCTTCTAAGCCACGTCGGTTTAACAGCCCTGTCATAGGGTCTTTCGCTGCGAGCTCTTTGAAGTAACCTCGTTCAATAGTCGAATTGACATAGAAAAAGATCGTGACAGAGAAAAGATAGACAATGATAGCAACGATAAGACTGTCTTTCTCATATACGAAAAAGTGTTCAATCTCTTTGGCAATATCTAATTCGTAGTACATGGCATGGTGGGATGCGACACCTTCGAGGTTAATCTCATGGTAGAAAGCCGCACTATCAATCGGCGCAGAGCGAGTGGTATCGATAATATCTATCCGACCAGCCAGATGCTCATTAGAGTTCTCAAGCAACCTGCCAGCATTAATATCCACCGACAGCATCCCTTGGTGAACGCCTTTATGGAATACAGGGATGGTCATACTGATCATTCGGTCAAGGGAATCAAAACGATAACCAGGGCCAGAAAGAGTGAGTTGGTCAGGGTTGTTGGCGGTTTTCTGCCAGTAAGGACGACTCTTGATGGTCGAGAGCAGCTCTTTACTGAGTCCTTTGGCAAAATCTTCCGGCGAAGAGATCACATAGCCACTCGTATCAATAAAGTGCACGCCGTCGTGGTATTCATCAAGCTGAGATAAAAATGAAAGAATAGGAGCTAGAGCTATCTTTTCTGAGGCGCTCTTGTAGCTATCACTGGTTTCGGAACAAAGGGATTCTTGGCCGACCAGCATGTAGTCGATATCGACAGAAGGAATGTCTGAAGTTTTACCATCCGCGAGGAGTAACACATCAATAGGCCAGATTTGGCAAAGCCCATCCACAACGTGTTTGTTGTGATCGAGAAAGAGAGGGTTTCCGGATTTGTAGTAGTTTGAGAAGCTGTAATCTAGAGCAGTCACCACTTTTGTGGTTCTTTTGAACACCTCTTCGATACGATGGAACTCGCTGTCGATGTCTTTTTTAACCGAATCAAAATGGTTCTTTCCGATTAAGCCAAGCAGCATCGTCGCGATCACCGCGGGAAACCCGAAGATAAAGGTAAGGCTAAAGTGCCTATTTACTTTCATATGATTTGCTCTTAGCGCTCAGCTATTTTCATTTACCCCATTAATATTATTACATTAATTGTCATTTCCCACGAGGTAAAAGAGTGTAAATTGATATGAATCGATCTTTCCCATTCACTTAAAGCTTTAAAAACTAGCCCAGACTAAGCAGGGCTAGTCTTGAGTGATTTAATCCAGTTTATTGTCGACGTCAAAAATCATCGACTGCATCGCTGGAATAACTATATTTGCGGAACCGTTGCAGATCAAAACACGTTCTATTTGACCAAGCAAAGCGACCACTTCGCCTTGCTCTTGTCCAAGCATCCATACAGGTAAAGCTAGCGACTTTTCTTTGTTAGATAAGTTTAATACAACTAAGGTCTTTTCCCCTCCTAGGCAACGAGCAAACACTAAGGTTTCAGCGTCACAATACAACTCTAAGTAAGCACCACTTTGTATGCTTCTGCGTTCTGTTCGCAAGCTAATCAACGCTTGATGGAATGAGAACCAATGGGATGTTTGCTCTGCTCCCCACGGAAAACATCTGCGATTATCCGGGTCTTGACCACCTTCTAAACCCACCTCGGTTCCGTAGTACAAACACGGCGTCCCAACGTAAGTGAATAACAAAGTCAGAGCCAATTTTTGTTTCGCTTCATCGCCATTGAGAAGCGTCAACATCCGTGCCGTATCGTGACTATCCAATTGATTCAGTTGCGATAACTGATTCAACCATGGCACCTTAGCTCTTGCTTCTGCTAACCAACCAGAGAAAGTGTACATGTCAATATTGATTGGCTCATAAGCGATGTCTTGCTTCGCCAATAACGCGCGCACAGGATGAGCAAAACCGTAGTAGTTCATTGACCCGTCTTCTTGCTCTCCTTGTAACCATTGGCTGGCCTCAAAGAAATGCTCTCCTAAGATATACGCCTCTGAGTTCACGGCTTTAGCTGAGTCACGGAATGCCTTCACATAATGCGCATTGTTATAGGCGCCCTCACCTTCCCCTAGCATATGGATCACATCGAAACGCCAACCATCGATGTGGTAAGGCGCTTTCAGCCAATGTTTGGTTACTGACTCTTCGGATTGGTAGATATGATCTCGAACTGCTTCGTTAGAGAAATTTAAAACAGGGAGCGATGAGATACCTTTCCATCCTACGTACTGAGTTGAATCACTTGGTTTGAAGAAGTAATAGTCATGATAAGGAGAATCAGAATGACCATAAGCCCCTTGCTCTGAGTTCAGATTTGGACTGTTGGTTTTGAGTTTATCAAACCAAGGGTGCTCTACTGACGTATGGTTGAACACGGCATCTAAGACAATTTTCATGTCACGTGCATGGATATCGCTAGAGAGCGCAGCGAACTCTTCATTCTTGCCAAAGTGTGGGTCGACCTTGTAGTAATCAGTCGTGTCGTATTTATGATTACTCGGTGATTGGAAGATCGGGTTTAGGTACAAGGCGGTAATACCTAGCTCTTGTAAGTAGTCTAGCTTGTTATGAATGCCCGCCAAATCGCCACCAAAAAACTCAGCAGCCCCTGTTCCATTGCGCCCTTCAACAGAATCGCCCCACTCTTTAACAACGACATCTAAGGTGTTTTCTTTTAGGCGATATTCCCCGGCTTTAACACTGATACTCGGGTTACCATTGCAAAAACGTTCTGGGAAGATTTGGTAGAAGACCTGCTCCGACACCCATGATGGCGGGCGGTGATGGGCATTAAACTTGAAATGAAACTCACGGCTTGGAACGCGACTATGTACGCCTCTAGCATCAAGCCAGTGCTGTTCTGTTGAGTCGACTAACTTGAACACATAGTGAGTAATATCTCTGTCTGCATTGACAGGAAAAGAGACTTGCCACACCGTCAATCGACCTTCAGTACCGACTTTGCTCATATCAAGCAGATACTCTTCGTTATCCGGCTCATGCCTCAAGAGAACCCTATTCCAATCACTGCGGTCAGTCATTAACTTAACGGTCAGAATGCCGTCTTTTTCGTGGAAGTAATCGGGGGTTTGAGCATGAAAGATAAATGGCTTCATAGTGGTTCTCGAGCAATGTTTAATTTGCTTAAGATATGAAATTATTTGTTGGCGACAATCAGAAAAATATCGTCAGTCAAAGTAGATCACGCTTTGTAGACCCACTTTGTTTTCAGTAAGACGATTTCTCTCAAAATTATCAAATGAATAGGCCTATCACCAAGCATAGATCGCGTTTGAAGTAGACCTTTTAGCGACTGACTACCGCGAGGTCGATCACCGATTGAGGCAATGTTACACCCAACTCACGAGCAGCTTCTAGATTCACCACCAGTTGTGAGCTTTGTGCGGTTTTAACGCTCAATTTTCCAGGTTTCTGTCCATTGAGAATAGCCGCTACATAATCCGCAGTTTGTACCCCAACGTCATAATAATCTAAACCTAAACCTGCAATAGCGCCTTTTCCTACATAAGATGTAGCGCCTGCGACGACTGGCGTATCAGCGTGGTTAGCAGCGTTGATAAGACCCTCCATGCCGCTCGCAACAGTGTTGTCCGTTAAGGCGTAGATAACATCCGATTTCTTTGCCACTGATTCTGCTTTTGATTCTACATCATCAATGGTGAGTGCTCTTTCTGTGTAAAGAGTAAAACCAAAGTCTCGTGTCGCTTTCTTTAACAGTCCAACCAGCGCCACTGCGTTTGCTTCTGCTGGGTTGTACACAACACCGATTGAGTTAGCTTCAGGAAGCAGTTCTTTGATTAATGACACATGCTGAGTGATCGGAGATAGGTCAGAAAGCCCCGTGACATTACGCCCCGGCTTTTCTAATTGTTTGACGAGCCTAGCGCCAATAGGATCCGTAACTGCGGTAAACACGATAGGAATCGAGCGAGTCGCCGATACTAAGGCTCGTGAAGTCGGTGTTGCGATACCTACCAATACATGAGGATTTTCACTGACGAGCTCTCTGGCAATTTTGGCGGCTTGAGCTGGATTCCCATCTGCCATTTCATAAGAAAACTCTAAGTTCTTACCGGGTTCATAGCCTTTAGCCCTTAATCCTTCAAGGAGCCCTAAGCGTGTGGCATTTAGATCTGGATGGTCTACAACTTGTGACACCGATACTTTGGCAATATTTGCTGTTACATTGCTAGCCCATAGCAACAGACAACCGCTTAACGCAGCCGTTAATACTTTTCTTACAGAACCCATCAATACTCCCTTCATCAAGCGCGCGTTGTTATTGCTCGATCTAGAGAGATCACAACATTAAATTCACTATTGATATTATTGCCAGTAACTTTTGATAACCTGAAGTGATATTTAACAAAAACACAACAAAGCTCGAATTATGCGTCAAAAGGCTGGTTGAGTTGAATCCATTGATAAGAAACGAAGTGAATAACAAAAGGCAAATAAAATGAACAACAAAGGGGAATATGAACGAAAAGTGTCACGAAGAACGAATCTGAGAACATGCTATCAACGATGTGTAGCCGTTCTCAGACGATAGGGAGATGTGAGGTTTTCTTAGAACCAACGTTCCATTGAAGATTTGTCTAACTGACGGAACGCACGATTCAGAATGATCGCCAATTCCTTATAACGAGGGCGTGGCTTCATTGGCTCTAACGCAAAACCCGTTTCAGTGATCTTCTCGTGCAGTTCGCGATACCACGATACTAACGCTGGAGGAAGTTGTGTATTTGAGCGGTTACCTAACCACCACATGCCTTGAAGCGGCAAACTAATAGCAAACAAAGCCATAACCACAGCTTGTGGCATCGCTTGGTAATTATTAAAGACCATTTGCGTAAGAACGCTGATAGCAGCTATCGCGGGCATCACCTTTACACCAAAGCGCGTCGCTTTAATGATGCGTTGCTCAGGGAAAATAGCGTTTAACTCTTTTCGAACAGGCCAGAGATCCATGTACTTTTGGCCATCTTTTAAACTGCTAGCTAAACCAACTCTATTGCTCATATGAGTCTCCCATTAAAAAAAAGTTGAAATCATCAACTAAAAACACAAAAATTTGACGAAAAATAATATTCTTTCAAATTTTTTTGTTATATTTGCACAATATCGCTATTATTTGCAGACCTCAATCTCATTGTTGCCCTTATTTACAATTTAAGCAACTTTGAGAAGACTTCTGCAAGGAATGCACAAGCCTCTTTTTTTGAAAAAGTGCGCTTTCACTTTATACGGAAATTAACGTTTTTTTGACCAAGGTTAGTACGCAAGCTACCGTGCTTCGTCTATTCTTGAGATTAATTTTCATCCTTAACTGATTTCGATCAGAAAAATTAACAGGTAGTCATTAATGTCTAAGCTAGTTTTAGTTTTAAACTGTGGTAGTTCTTCTCTTAAATTCGCTGTGGTTGATGCAGAAACAGGTGCTGAGCACCTAACTGGTCTTGCTGAGTGTCTGGGTCTTCCAGAAGCTCGTATGAAGTGGAAACTTGATGGCAAGCACGAAGCACAACTAGGCGCGGGCGCAGCTCACGTAGAAGCACTATCTTTCATGGTAGAAACTATTCTTGCTTCTAAGCCTGAGCTTAAAGCTAACCTTGGCGCTATCGGTCACCGTATCGTACACGGTGGCGAGCAGTTCACTTCTTCTGCACTTATCACTGATGAAGTACTTAAGGGTATTCAAGACGCTGCGACTTTCGCACCTCTTCACAACCCAGCTCACCTTATCGGTATCGAAGCTGCTCAACAGAACTTCCCAGGCCTTAAAAACGTTGCTGTATTCGACACTGCGTTCCACCAAACAATGCCTTCTGAGTCTTACCTATACGCTCTACCGTACAACCTGTACAAAGAGCACGGCATCCGTCGTTACGGCATGCACGGTACTTCTCACCTATTCATCACTCGTGAAGTTGCAGGCCTACTAAACAAGCCAGTTGAAGAAGTTAACATCATCAACTGTCACCTAGGTAACGGCGCTTCTGTATGTGCTATCAAGAACGGTCAATCTGTAGATACTTCTATGGGTCTTACTCCTCTTGAAGGTCTTGTAATGGGTACTCGTTGTGGTGACCTAGATCCTGCGATCATCTTCCACCTACACGACGCTCTTGGTTACTCTGTTGAAGAAATCAACAACATGCTAACTAAAGAGTCTGGTCTTGCTGGTCTGACTGAAGTGACTTCTGACTGTCGTTTCGTTGAAGACAACTACGGTGAGAAAGAAGAAGCAACTCGTGCAATGGACGTGTTCTGTCACCGTCTAGCTAAGTACGTAGCTGGTTACACTGCAACTCTAGAAGGTCGTCTAGACGCAATCACTTTCACTGGCGGCATCGGCGAGAACTCTGGCCCAATCCGTGAAATGGTTCTTAACCGCCTAGGCATCTTCGGCATCGAAGTTGACGGTGAAGCTAACCTTAAAGCTCGTTTCGGCGGCGAAGGTACTATCACTACAGCTAACAGCCGTATCCCAGCAATGGTTATCTCTACTAACGAAGAGCTAGTAATTGCTGAAGACACTGCGAAACTAGCAGGTCTTTAATTGATTTTCCTGACTAGCTTCACTCGAAGCTAGTCAGTTTTTCATATCAAGAAAATGGGGCTCAACTTCTATTCCTACCCCAATTTAAATATCGGTGGGAATAGCAGTTGAGCTTTTTTTATTTCCAATAGTCAAAGGTGTTCGTCAATGTCACGTACTATTATGCTTATCCCTACAAGCGCTGGTGTTGGTCTTACTAGTGTTAGCATGGGTGTTCTTCGCGCTATGGAGCGTAAGGGCGTAAGTGTTTCTTTCTACAAGCCAATCGCCCAGCCTCGCAGCGGTGGTGATCAACCAGATCTAACGTCTACTATTATCAGCGTAAACAGCGACATTAAGATTGGTGAGCCAATCGCAATGACTAAAGCTGAAGCTTTGATCGGTAGCGAAAAAATGGACGTACTTCTTGAGTCTGTTGTTGAGCAATACAACAAGATCAACAAAGACGCAGAAGTAACGCTAATCGAAGGTCTAGTACCTACTCGTAAGCACCCATTTGCTAACCAAGTAAACGCGGAAATCGCGAAGACACTTGGCGCGGAGATCGTATTTGTTGCGACTCCTGGTACTGACAACCCTACGCAACTTAAAGAGCGTATCGAAGTAGCATGTTCTAACTTCGGCGGTACTAAGAACAAGAACATCAAAGGCGTAATCATCAACAAGCTTAACGCTCCTGTTGATGAAGCTGGCCGTACTCGCCCTGACCTATCTGAAATCTTCGACGATGCAGATACAGCTCAGCAAGCGAACCTTGAAGTAATGCAAATCTTCAACTCTAGCCCTATCCGTGTTCTTGGCTGTGTGCCATGGAGCATCGACCTAATCGCAACTCGTGCGGTTGATATGGCTAAGCACCTTAACGCTGAAATCATCAACGAAGGTGAAATCGCGACTCGTCGTATTAAGAGCATCACTTTCTGTGCACGCTCTCTACCGCACATGATTGAGCACTTTAAGCCAGGTTCACTGCTAGTAACTTCTGCAGACCGTCCTGACGTTATCGTTGCTGCGGCTCTTGCTGCGAAAAACGGTGTTGAGATTGGCGCAATCCTGCTTACTGGCGGTTACGACATCCCAGAAAGCATTGCTAACCTATGTGCACCAGCATTCGCTTCAGGTCTACCGATCTTCAAAGCGCAAGGTAACACTTGGCAGACGTCTCTAAACCTACAGAGCTTCAACCTAGAAGTTCCTGCAGACGATAAAGAGCGTATCGAGTTCGTTAACGATCACGTTGCAAGCCACATCGATGGCCCTTGGATTGATTCTCTATCTGAAGGCACTCAAGGCATCCGTCGTCTAAGCCCACCAGCATTCCGTTACCAGCTAACTGAATTCGCTCGTAAAGCGGCTAAGCGCATCGTTCTTCCTGAAGGTGATGAGCCACGTACAGTTAAAGCTGCGGCTATCTGTGCTGAGCGCGGTATCGCGACTTGTGTACTTCTAGGTAACCCAGAAGAAATCCGTCGTGTTGCTGCACAGCAAGGTGTTGAGCTTGGCGCTGGCGTTGAGATCATAGATTCTGCATCAGTTCGCGAAAACTACGTAGCTCGTCTAGTAGAACTTCGTGGCGCTAAAGGTATGACTGAAGTTGTAGCTCGTGAGAAGCTAGAAGATTCAGTATTCCTAGGTACTATGATGCTTGAAGCTGGTGAAGTTGACGGCCTAGTTTCTGGTGCTGTTCACACAACGGCGAACACTATCGTTCCTCCGTTCCAGATCATCAAGACGGCCCCTGATGCTTCTATCGTATCTTCAATCTTCTTCATGCTTCTGCCTGATCAAGTTCTTGTATACGGTGACTGTGCGATCAACCCAGATCCAACCGCTGAACAGCTTGCTGAAATCGCTATCCAATCTGCAGATTCTGCTGCGGCATTCGGTATCGACCCACGCGTTGCTATGATCTCTTACTCTACTGGTGAATCTGGTAAGGGTGCAGACGTAGATAAAGTACGTGAAGCAACTAAGATTGCTCAAGAGAAACGTCCTGATCTAGTGATCGACGGCCCTCTACAGTACGACGCGGCTATCATGGAAAACGTTGCTGCTTCTAAAGCACCAAACTCTCCAGTAGCAGGTAAAGCAACTGTATTCGTATTCCCAGACCTAAACACTGGTAACACGACTTACAAAGCTGTACAGCGTTCAGCAGACCTAGTATCTATCGGTCCAATGCTTCAAGGTATGCGCAAACCAGTAAATGACTTGTCTCGTGGCGCTCTAGTAGACGACATCGTTTACACAGTAGCTCTAACGGCTATCCAAGCAGACCAAGCAGCTCAAGCTGAAGAAAAAGTAATTAACTAATTTTCTTTTGTAGAAAGCAAAAACCCTAGATGTTTATCTAGGGTTTTTTTTGACTTAAATAAGGTATACCATTCCGATAAGGTATTTTATTAAGTGAGTCCCATGTCTATAGAGTTCGCCAATAACACCACAATCAGAGATCTCGTTCTCAAGAATGTCAGCATTATACTCGCGCTGTTTGTTCTTGTAGTAGCTGCGACAAATTTTTTCATTAGCCATGATTACATCTTAGGAGTGATGGAGCTCTTAATATCGACGACCTTTCTCCATGTTTATTATAAAGTTAAAAATAATCAAACACTTTCCTGGCAGCCATTTGCTATAGCTGCAGCGGTGACTATCGGATTACTTTATGGTTTCGCTCATACAAAACCGCACTCTGCGATTGTGATGTGGGTTTACGTTTTACCAGCTCTTTATCAGCTACTTTTCGATCGGCTTATAGGGTCTATCGCCACATTTTCAATGCTCATCGCAACCACATTCATTTACTTCCCGAACCTATTTATTGAAGGTACTTATCCACTTGCTTTCGTAAATTTCATGATCCCTTACGTGATGATTTGGGTTGTTGCTTATAACCATGAAACAGTGAGAATTGGCGTGCAAAAGCGTCTAGAGCAGCTGGTAAGAACAGATGCACTTACAGGTGCTTGGAACCGTTTAGCTTTGCAGCAAGATGCCTCCTATAAGTTGCACTGTTGTGCAAAAAGTCACCTTCTTCATTTCGACTTAGATTGGTTCAAACGCATTAATGATACTTATGGCCACAGTGCTGGGGACAAAGTGTTAAAAGCAATTGTTAAAGAGATAGGGAGAGTCATTCCCACCAGCAAAACTTACCGTATTGGCGGAGAAGAGTTTTGTGTCATTTTTTGCACCGCTGACTTTCAACAAGCACTAGAAGACAGTGAAAAACTGAGATCGAGTATTGAGAAACTCGTAATACTAAATAATCAATCCAGTCTAAATGTTACGATCAGCGGAGGGCTAATCGAACTACCTAACCAGTGTACTCAGTATCAATTAGATAAAGCTTTACAAAATACCGATAAAGCACTCTATAAAGCCAAAGAGTCAGGACGGAATATTATTCTACCAGCTTAGAGAACACGTCCATGATCGGACTCTAAATCTAACTCAGGTCCTTTAGGGACAACCTGAGTTGGGTTGATGCCCGTATGGCTGTAATAGTAGTGACGTTTGATATGGTAAAAATCGGTCGTCTCTTTGATGCCTTCGATTTGATACAGCTCTTTTAGGTATCCCTGAATATTTTCATAGTCCGCAATTCGCTGCTTGTTACACTTGAAGTGACCTACATACACAGCATCGAATCGAACCAAAGTGGTAAACAACCGCCAATCCGCCTCTGTAATCTCATTACCCGCCAGATAACGGTGTTCGCTAAGATGGGCGTCCACTTTGTCTAACGCTTCAAATAAAGCGTCATACGCTTCTTCATAAGCCTCTTGTGTGGTCGCAAAACCGGTACGATAAACGCCGTTATTGATGTTCGGATAGATGTAGTCGTTCCATTCGTCAATCTTGCTCGCCAACTCCCATGGGTAGTAGTCGTCGGTGTTACCCGTTAGCTCATTAAATTCTGAGTTAAACATGCGGATGATTTCAGACGACTCGTTGCTCACGATGGTGTTGGTTTTCTTA
Organism: Vibrio sp. ED004; assembly: GCF_023206395.1. Taxonomy (NCBI): domain Bacteria; kingdom Pseudomonadati; phylum Pseudomonadota; class Gammaproteobacteria; order Vibrionales; family Vibrionaceae; genus Vibrio; species Vibrio sp. ED004. Next base: position 538,888 of record NZ_CP066149.1, read on the forward strand.
TCCCATAAAACAGGAACCGTGACTCGACCTGAATAGTCCGGTTTGGCTTGGGTGTAGATTTGGTGCATGCGAGTGTGACCGAATAGAGGCTCAGGCAAGCCCATTTGCCACCCTTCACTCATCATGTCAGGGCAAACTACTGTCACATCGATATGATCGGTTAGGTCTTTCAGTTCACGGAAAATCAGCGTGCGATGCGCCCACGGACAAGCTAACGAAACGTATAAGTGGTAACGACCACTTTCTGGCTCAAATTGCGCTCCGGCTTTATTTTCAACCCAGTTGCGAAAGCCCGCATCTTCACGAACGAACTTACCACCGCTTTCTTTAGTGTCGTACCACACATCGTGCCAAACACCTTCAACTAACTTGCCCATATCCAAACCTCTGTGATGCTAACTTTTCTCTAGTATAAAAAAAGCCAACTTTTTCAAAACTAGAAGAAGTTGGCTTAGTTGTTCGAATATTTTGATGAAGCTTGTTGAGCGGACCAATAAGCCTAACCCTAAGACAAAAAAAGCGCGACTCTAATAACTAGTCGCGCTTAAGCCTGTCACAGGCTGAACCGTTTTAAATAGGCTCTAGACTTGTACGTGCAAGCAAGATACTGCGTGAACGTCATCGCCTTGAATCGTTGGCTTAGTTTGCGCACATGCCTCTGTTGCTTGTGGGCAACGAGTACGGAACACACAACCTGATGGCGGATTGATTGGTGACGGTAGATCACCTTCCAACATCTGAATGGTTTTGCTGCGCTCTAAGCGAGGATCTGGAATTGGAACTGCAGACATCAACGCTTTGGTGTACGGGTGCTTAGGATCAGAGAACAATGCATCTGATTCGCCAAGTTCTACCGCGTTGCCTAAGTACATCACCAACACACGGTCAGAAATGTGTTTAACAACCGACAAATCGTGCGCGATGAATACCAAAGACAAACCTAGCTCTTTTTGTAGCTCCTTCAGAAGGTTAACTACTTGAGCTTGGATAGATACGTCCAATGCCGAGACAGGTTCATCACAGATGATCATCTTAGGTTTTAAGATAAGAGCACGTGCGATACCGATACGCTGACACTGACCGCCTGAGAACTCGTGTGGGTAACGGTTGATTACGTTTGGTAGTAGACCAACCTTTGCCATCATCTCTTTAACTCGGTCCTTCACTTCCTGTTTAGAAAGCTCTGGGTAAAAAGTCTCTAGAGGCTCAGCAATGATGTCACCAACAGACATACGCGGGTTAAGCGATGCCAGTGGGTCTTGGAAGATCATCTGAATCTCTTTACGAGTTTCACGACGCTGTACTTCCTGCATTTTAGTTAGGTCTTGACCTAACCACATCACTTCGCCGTCTGTCGCTTCAACCAAACCAATGATTGCGCGAGCAAATGTCGATTTACCACAACCAGACTCACCTACTACACCCAGCGTTTCCCCTTCGTAAAGGTGAATATCAACGCCATCAACGGCTTTCAGGTTTGACGGCTTTGCCCAAGGCCACGCTGATTTAGCTGCGATGCTAAAGTGAACTTTCAGGTCTTTAATATCTAATAATAACTGCTTATCTACACTCATTTTGTCCAAGTCTCCCAGTCAGAAAAACAAGCACGCTGACGGTCATTACCAAATGGCGTCAAAATAGGTGCTTCTTGCTTACAACGGTCCATTACACGGTGACAACGGTCTTGGTAAGGACAGCCTGTTGGTAGGCGAAGTAAGTTTGGTGGATTACCTGGAATAGTCGGTAGAATTTCACCTTCTGTATCCAAACGAGGAATCGCTTTCAGTAGGCCTTCTGCATATGGGTGGCTTGGCTCATAGAAGATTTCATCAACCGTGCCGTACTCCATTGTACGACCCGCGTACATCACAAGTACCTTGTCACATGACCCTGCAACCACACCCAAATCGTGGGTGATCATGATGATTGCCGTGTTGAACTCATCTTTCAATTCGTTCAGTAATTCCATGATTTGCGCTTGAATAGTTACATCCAAAGCGGTTGTTGGTTCATCAGCGATAAGCAGTTTAGGACGACACAATAGTGCCATTGCGATCATCACACGCTGACGCATACCGCCAGAAAATTCGTGTGGGTACATAGTGATACGCTTGCGTGCTTCAGGGATTTTAACCGCTTCAAGCATGCGTACTGATTCTTCAAACGCCTCTGCTTTACCCATGCCTTTGTGCAGCATAAGTACTTCCATCAGCTGATCACTTACTTTCATGTAAGGGTTCAGTGATGTCATCGGATCTTGGAAGATCATCGCGATCTGTTCAGCACGAACTTTGTTCAGCTCTTTCTCTGGAAGGTTAAGAATCTCTTTACCTTCAAACTTCGCGCTACCCGAGATGATGCCGTTCTTAGCCAGCAGTCCCATCAGTGCAAATACCGTTTGTGATTTACCTGAACCTGACTCACCCACGATACCCAGCGTTTCGCCTTGGTTAAGTGAGAAGTTCAAGTCGTTTACTGCGGTTACGATACCATCTTGCGTGGTAAATTCGACGCGCAGATCTTTGACATCTAATAAGCTCATTATTGCTTCCTTAATCTTTTATAGCTTTTAATTGCTATTTCTTTATCTGTCTTTTGGATCTAGCGCGTCGCGCAGACCATCACCTACGTAGTTAAAGCAGAACAGCGTAACTACCATGAATGCCGCAGGGAATGTCAGTTGCCAGATTGCAACTTCCATTGTTTGCGAACCTTCTTGAAGCAATGCGCCCCAACTTGTCATAGGCTCTTGAACACCAAGACCAAGGAAAGATAAGAATGATTCTGTAAGGATCATACTTGGAATAAGCAGCGTAGAGTAAACCGCTACGATACCCAGTACGTTCGGTACGATGTGACGCGTAATGATCTTCCATTTGCTCACACCACATACGTGTGCTGCTTCAATGAACTCTTTACTACGTAAACTCAGCGTTTGACCACGTACAATCCGCGCCATATCTAGCCAAGCAATCGCACCAATCGCAACGAAGATTAAGATGATGTTACGACCAAAGAATGTTACTAGAACGATAACTAGGAACATGAATGGTACTGCGTACAAGATCTCTAGGATACGCATCATCACTCGGTCAGTACGACCACCGATGAAGCCAGAAGCGGCACCGTAAAGCGTACCAATCAGTACCGCTACGAATGCACCCATCACACCAACCATCAGTGAGATACGGCCACCGATAAGCGTACGAACATACAAATCACGGCCTAAGCTATCAGTGCCAAACCAGTGGTCCGCGCTTGGCGCTGCATGCATTGCGTACCAGTCAGTATCATCATAAGTGTACTGAGCAAGCATCGGTAAAAAGATAACTGCCAGTACCATAAGCGTAAGAATAAACAGGCTTACCATTGCTGCTTTGTTTCGCATAAAACGAATGCGGGCATCCTGCCACAAACTGCGACCTTCAATTTCTAAGCTCTCAGAGAACTTTTCGATCGCTTCTAAATTTTCTTTTTTCTTCAACATAACCATGCGTCCCTGTTAGTAGCGAATTTTCGGGTCAATCAGCGCTAGCAAAATATCAACGATTGCGTTGAACAAGATGAATAGGAAACCAATCAAGATGGTTACACCCATTACTAACGAGTAGTCACGGTTAAACGCGGCGTTAACAAACAGCTTGCCGATACCTGGTAAGCCGAAGATAGTTTCAACAACAACAGAACCTGTAATGATACCTACAAACGCAGGTCCCATATAAGAAACGACAGGCAGCAGTGCTGGCTTCAGTGCATGTTTTAGAACGATGTAACGGTAACTTAGGCCTTTTGCACGTGCAGTTCGGATAAAGTTACTGTTTAACGTTTCAATCATGCTACCGCGAGTAATACGAGCAAATGTGGCTACGTAAAGAAGAGACATCGCGATAACAGGCAGCACGATGTACATGAATGTACCGCCATGCCAACCACCTGCTGGGAATATGTTCCAGTGCAGAGAGAATAGGTAAATAAGCGCAGGAGCCAACACGAAGGATGGCATTACTACCCCGAGCATGGCGGTCGACATTATGGTGTAGTCGATCCAGGTGTTGTGCTTCAAGGCGGCAATCGTCCCGACCGATACTCCCATTATCAGGGTAAAGATAAAGGCAATAAAACCTACCTTCGCAGATACTGGAAGTGCAACCGCGATCAGCTCATTTACTGTGTAATCTTGGTATTTAAACGAGGGACCGAAGTCACCTTGTAAGATATTTGTCAAATACGTGGTGTATTGTTCAAATACTGGTTTGTCTAAGCCGTATTTAGCTTCGATGTTAGCCATAACTTCTGGCGGTAATGGACGTTCGCTTGAAAACGGGTTACCCGGTGCGAAACGCATGAGAAAGAAAGATATAGTGATCAACACCAACATGGTTGGAATCGCTTCGAATATCCTTTTCATAATGAATTTAAGCATAAACTCACTCTTTTCAGTCTGTGACAATTAAAAGTTAAATAGACACTGTGTGCGATTTCTCGCACACAGGTCTAAGTTAGTTATGTTTTATTGTTATAGGAGGTTATTTTGCTTTGATATAAAGATCTTTTGAATAGATCTTATCTTCGGCGTTACCTTCTGGGTAACCACCTAGCTGAGGTGATACAAGACGTGTTGTAACGTACTGGTAGACTGGAGCAATTGGCATGTCTTTAGCTAGCAATTTTTCTGCATCGATGTATAGCTTCGTGCGCTCTTCTTCTGAAGTAGAGCTTAGTGCTTTTTCGATAACCTTGTCGTAATCAGCGCTCTTGTAGTGCTGACCAGCAGTTGTATTCTGACTAACCATCAATGTTAGGAATGAAGATGCTTCATTGTAGTCACCACACCAACCTGCACGAGCAACGTCAAAGTTACCAGTATCTTTACTGTCTAGGTATGATTTCCACTCTTGGTTTTCGAGTTTCGCGTTAATACCAAGCTCTTTCTTCCACATTGATGCAATTGCTACAGCAAGCTTCTTGTGGTTCTCAGATGTGTTGTAAAGCAGATTGAATTCAAGCGGGTTGCTCTTCGTGTAGCCAGCTTCTTCAAGAAGACGCTTCGCTTCAGCAATACGCTCTTTTTGAGAAAGTTGACCATACTCTGGAGTTACCGGATCAAAACCAGCAGTAATTTCAGGAGTCAAGAAGTAAGCTGGTTTTTGGCCTTGACCAAGAATCGCTTTCGTAACGATGTCACGGTCCATCGCGTAAGACATTGCTTTACGAACGCGTACGTCGTCGAAAGGTGCTTTCTGTGCATTAAATTGGTAGTAATAAGTACACAGGTTACCCTTAATGTTAACATCTTCTGGGTATTCTTTCTGTAAGCGACGGAAGTGCTCGTTAGGAACTTCGTATGTGAAATCTAGTTCGCCAGAGAGGAAGCGGTTCATTTCCGCAACTTGGTTCTCAATTGGTAGGAATGTAACTTTGTTAAGAACTGTATGTTCGTTATCCCAGTAATTTTCGTTGCGTACTAGTTCAAGACGCTCGTTAACTACCCATTGATTTGGAACAAATGCACCATTACCAACAAAGTTTTCAGGCTTAGTCCACTGGTCACCGAATTTTTCAACAGTTGCTTTATGTACTGGCTTCACTGTTGTGTGACCCATCATCATTACGAAATATGGGACAGCTGTATCTAAAGTCACTTCTAACGTGTAGTCATCTAAAGCTTTAACGCCTAGTTCACTCTTGTCTTTCTTACCCGCGACGATGTCTTTCGCATTCGCCATCTTGGTATATTCCATGTACCAAGCGTATGGAGACGCAGTTAAAGGATCAACCGCACGTTGGAAGCTGTAAACGAAGTCATTTGCCGTTACAGGATCGCCGTTAGACCATTTAGCGTCTTTACGTAGGTGGAAAGTGAATGTTTTGTTGTCTGTCGTTTCCCAGCTTTCAGCTACTCCTGGGATAGTATTGCCGTCGCCATCTTGGTTCACTAAACCTTCAAGAAGATCACGGATTACGTGAGATTCTGGTACACCTTGAGATTTGTGAGGGTCGAGCGTTGCTACTTCAGTACCGTTGCCGCGAACCAGTTCCTGAACTTTTGCTAGTTCAGTGCCTGCTGGAACTTCAGCAGCGATAGAAAGCGTAGAAGAGGCAGCCACTGCCAAACCAGCACCTAGAAGAAGGGCCTGAGTGATTTTATTCTTGTACATTTAATAAACTCCAAGTTTTATGTATTGCATCCATGACTTCTTTGCTTAGTTCACTGAACGGCAGTGATTTAGATTTATTTAGCTCAAAATTTAAGCATAAAAACCTAAAACCTTACAAAGATTGAGGCACACACTATCAACCATTGAAGTAATTTGCCATAAACAAGTCGCAAAAAATCGGATAATTCTCCGAATTACTCAAGGTAATAGTGTAAACCTCTAATAAAAACCTAATGAATAGTGAGTTACACATAGGGATTAATTAAAAAACAGCCTTTAGTGTTGATGTATCTGTATTGATACTTTTTTTTAGCATCTTATGCTAGAACACGGTCAGCAAATTAACATTAATGCCACATGAAATCTAATTGCACATCACATATCCCCTAAATAGACTCCACTATTTGTGAGGATTATCACTTTATACAAAACAGCATAATGCACTGCACCAAAACAGATTTAGAAATGCACCAAGACAGACAAAATCACGCACCGAATTTATATGCAACTTGAATGATTAACCATTTATTAATACACCACTTATTTATAAATAGCTTCGTAGCACGCACAAAAAAACCGACTTTAATAGTCGGCTTTTAATATTCGTTCTGAAGGTAAGTAACCTTGGGTGGTTATTTTTCCCAACGCTCTGCAGCTTTCGCATCTGAATCTCGAGAGTCAACCCAACGAGTTTCTTCAGTGGTACGTTCCTTCTTCCAAAACGGCGCTTTGGTTTTTAGGAAGTCCATAACAAACTCACAGGCTTCAAAGGCCGCACCGCGGTGTGCACTGGATACACCAACGTAAACAATCTGGTCACCTATATCTAGGTCACCAACACGGTGGATAACACGCATCTTTTGAATTGGCCAGCGCGCTTCAGCTTGATCACAGATCTCGCTCAGTGATTTCTCGGTCATACCTGGGTAGTGCTCCAGAGACAAACCTATCACATTGTCGCCAAGGTTCATGTCGCGAACTTTACCAACGAACGTCACAATCGCTCCGGCAGCTGTACCTTGAGCCAAGTAGTCGTATTCGTCGCCTACAGAGAAATCCTCTGCTGTCACTAATACTCTTGGATCCATGCTTAGCCTCCAGTCACTGGTGGGAAGAAAGCGACTTCATCGCCGTCTTTCACTTCAGTCGTCAAAGGCACGATAGATTGGTTAAGCGCAGCCAGAAGCTTGCCCTCTTCCAAAGCGATATCCCATTTGCCTTCTTGTGCTACAAGATGGCTGCGAATCGCTTCAATCGTCTTGAACTGTGCATCAACTTCAACGCTGTCCACACCAACAAGTTCACGAGTTTGAGCAAAGAAAAGTACTGTAATCATGATTCCACCTTAAAGTGACCAGATTTACCACCCGTCTTCTCTAACAGGCGTACATTCTCGATAACAATGTCTTTCTGAACAGCTTTACACATATCGTAAATCGTTAACGCAGCAACAGAAGCAGCCGTTAGCGCTTCCATTTCTACGCCTGTCTTACCAGCAAGCTTACAAACAGACTCGATGCGAACCTTGTTTTCAGACTCGATAGCTTCAAGCTGCACTTCTACTTTGGTTAATAACAGAGGGTGACACAGTGGAATCAGATCCCACGTCTTCTTAGCTGCTTGAATACCCGCGATACGTGCCGTCGCGAAAACATCACCTTTATGATGGCTACCAGAAACAATCAGCTCTAGCGTTTCAGCAGACATTTGAACGAATGCTTCCGCTCTCGCTTCACGTACTGTCTCAGCTTTAGCCGATACATCGACCATGTTTGCTTCGCCAGACGCGTTAATGTGTGTAAATTGGCTCATGCTCAAACCACCTTATACAGAAAGGTGTGGCATGAAGTTACAAGGGCGGTGGCTAGCATCCATCTGTTGCTTGATGATCTTAGTCCAACCTGTGCGACAAGCACCTGTAGAACCTGGCATCGCAAAGATTACTGTGTGGTTAGCAAAGCCCGCAATCGCACGAGATTGAATAGTCGATGTACCGATCTCTTCGTAAGACACTTGACGGAATAGCTCACCAAAGCCTTCTACTTCTTTGTCGAATAGTGGCTTAAGCGCTTCAGGCGTGCTGTCACGAGAAGTGAAGCCCGTACCGCCAGTGATCATGATCGCTTGTACGCTTTCATCAGCGATCCACTTAGATACGATCGCACGGATCTTGTACATGTCATCGATAACGATTTGCTTATCAACAACGTTGTGACCCGCTTCTTTAGCATGCTCAGCTAGGTAACCACCTGACGTGTCATTTTCTTCTGTACGCGTATCTGAAACCGTTAGTACTGCGATGTTTGCTGCTTGGAATTTGCTTTCTGCGTGACCCATTTGTTCACCTATATAAATTTTTCAATTATGAGGGCGTGTTGACCTTTCGTGATTAAATTTTGTTCGAGATAAAAGCGTTTTAATCGCGGCGAGGGGGAAGTAGCCTAGTCATTCTAAGCAAATCTCCCTCAACAAAGAGTAAAACGCTTTTAGCCGAACCCTTCGGGCAGCGTTTGCTGGTCATTTCTACTACGTTATCGGCTTCTCATGTAGGCTAGCTACACATCAAAGCCTCTGCCTTGTATAAATACCCAGCAACTCGCTGCAAAAATCAGCTCGAAAGAGCAACACGCCCTAGACTGATTCGCCCAGCCTAAAGAAGCTGAGCGATAAAATGCTTTAGAGTATATGGCGGGTTAACCGCCGATTGACGCCAAGTTTGGAGTCATGCCGCTGTTGCCATCGTGTAAGAAGTGGCTAACGGACTTGGTTTGAAGCTGAGCCTGAATTCGATCAATGAGCTCTTGCTCTTGTTGATCTTCTTGAATCAGATCTCTCAGTTCAACACCGTGGTCGCCAAACAGACATAGGTGAAGTTTACCGGTCGCAGAAACACGCAGGCGGTTACAACTCTCACAAAAGTCTTTCTCGTAAGGCATGATCAAACCAATTTCACCCTTGTAGTCTGGGTGGACAAACACTTGTGCAGGGCCATCATTAACGGCTTTGACTTTTAGTAGCCAGCCGTTAGCAATAAGCTGGTTGCGAATCGCAACGCCCGATACATGGTGTTTATCAAACAACTCATCCATCTCGCCGGTTTTCATCAGCTCGATAAAACGTAATTGAATAGGTTTGTCTTTGATCCAATTAAGGAAGGCTGGTAATTCCTGACTGTTGAGGTCTTTCATCAATACAACGTTGACTTTGACTTGTTCGTAGCCAACCTCAAACGCTTTATCAATGCCTCGCATAACCTCAGTAAACTTATTCTCACCAGTGATCTGATGGAACATACGTGAATCTAAGCTATCCACGCTGACGTTTATATGGGTTAAACCAGCATCACGCCACTGCCCTACTTGTTTCTCCATGCGGTAGCCGTTCGTTGTCGTGGCTACTTTTTCGATGCCTGGAGTAGAAGCAACGGTATGTATGATTTCAGGAAAGTCTTTACGCAGACTCGGCTCTCCGCCTGTAATGCGGATCTTTGAGGTACCACAATCTGCAAACGCTTTTACAACGCGTTTGATCTCGGGAACACTTAAAAAAGACGAGTTTTTTTGCCCTGATGGTTTATAACCATCCGGCAAGCAGTAAGTACATTTAAAGTTACAGACGTCTGTAACCGACAAGCGCAAGTAATAAAACTTGCGATGGAATCTATCTTCGAATTGTTGCGCCACGGAACACCTTTCCAAACACGGGAGGCATAATCATTTCCAATTAAGCCCTTGTGACAACATGTCACTGGCTCTTGATGCGTATCGGTACAGCAAATACCACTGTGCGACTTAGCATGCGAGAGCTCGGAGTTATGGCAACCGCACGTTATATTCATACGTGCAGTAGCTGAGTAATAAAATACTTAATATTTGTACGTGAATCTAGCTCTGATGGTAAAAAACGGGTCACATCGGCAAAAAAAACGTATCAAACGCTCAAAATAACTCTTGTTGAGTATATAGCGAGAAGCATTTAACCTAAATTATAGTTGGTAATAATCTAACAAGAACAAAAAATGAATATTTACTCTTCAAAGAAAGTCGTAGCAATCGGTGGAGGCCATGGCTTAGGTCGTATGCTTGCTGCACTAAAAGACTTTGGTAATAACGCAACTGGCATTGTTGCAACAACGGATAATGGTGGTTCAACCGGACGAATTCGAGACTGCCAAGGTGGTATCGCTTGGGGAGATACTCGTAACTGTATCAACCAATTGATCACTGAACCTTCAATCAGCTCGATGATGTTTGAATACCGCTTTCGCGGCCAAGGCGAACTCGATGGTCATAACCTGGGTAACCTCATGCTCACAGCATTAGATAACCTCTCGGTTCGTCCATTGGAAGCGATTAACCTAATTCGAAATATGCTCAAGGTCGACGTCAATATCGTGCCGATGACAGAGCACCCTTCTGACCTCACAGCCCTATCCATGGACGGCCGCTGGGTAACCGGCGAAACCAATGTTGATGACATGACGGAAAAGCTGCGCATGATGGACTTGTCGCCAGAAGTGCCAGCAACCAAAGAAGCCGTAGCTGCGGTGGAAGAAGCAGACTGTATTGTGCTTGGTCCTGGCAGTTTTTTAACCAGTGTGATGCCTCCGCTGCTGCTGCCAGAAATTGGTAAAGCAATCGCTGGAAACACCAAGGCAAAAGTTATCTTCATTGAAAACCTGTCTCCAGAACACGGTCCAGCAGGTAAAATGACGCTTCAAGAACAATTGGAGTGGTGTGAACGTACCTGTAAAGCACGTAAGATAGACGTCGTATTAGGTAATGAGCCGCATCCAGAACTAGAAGGCCAATGGAATTGTGTGACCACGGATCTTGCATCTGCAAATCGAGATTGGCGACACGACCGTGTGAAGCTTCAACAAGCGATCGAAGCTCAGCTGGCTTAGTCCATAAGTTCAAGTGATAGAAAGTAAATTACCACCTTCTAAAGAAGGTGGCTTTATGTGAGCCCCCTAAAAGGGGGCCTTTGTTTAGTCCAACGCCAATTGCTGCTGCTCCACGCGCTCTTTTTTCTCTTGATGTCTTACATAGCGTCGAATGATTTCTTCATTAACCCCTACGCTATCGACAAAATAGCCCCTTTGCCAAAAGTGGTTACCCCAGAGTTTGTTTCTCCTTAAATATGGAAATTTACTAAAGAGTTTTAAAGCTATTTTGCCTTTCAATACGCCCATCAACTTGGATATCGATAACTTAGGCGGAACTTTTACTACCAAGTGCACGTGGTCAACTTGAACGTTTAATTCAACGACTTCACATCCAAGTTGATTACAGTAAACGTTTATACATCGATAAACTTCTTTTACCTACATTGTTTTTCAAAATCCTAAATCGATACTTTGGTGTCCACACTATGTGATATTGACATCTCCAAAATACGTGGGAAGCTTGATTATATCTGCTCATGTTATTTGTCCTCTTTGACTTCGCTAAAAATCAAGGGAGCATTTAACATGGGTAGAACTACAGGCAAAGCCAAACTGAATGATAACCACCTACTGAAGTAGGTGGTTTAGGGCTGAAAACGAAAAAGGAGCATCATGCTCCTTTTTTAGTCTCTGTATCTCTACTTGTATATTTGGCAATTAACCGTTTTAGAGATCCGTCATCAACTGCTGATATTCAGTATAAGTCGATAGCAGAAGCTCCTGCATATCTTGAAAATCAATATCAGTCACGGGCAATGCTTGCTTCACTTTTGCGTCTAAGCTAATAGCAAAATTACACAGAGAATCAGCACCAAAACTCGCAGCACTGCTCTTCAATGCATGGCTGATGTCGGCCAAGTACTTAGACGTATCGGTATCTTTGTTTAGCTCTAGGTGCTCGTAGTATCCTTTCAATTCACCTAAAAAGATTTCCAATAACACAGGGACATTCTCTTGCCCAATCTCACCGGCAAGCTCATCAACTTTTTGCTGATTTAATACTTTCATCATCGTTCTTTCTTATTGTTTGGCGATTACTGCTTCGCATTCCACGTTTGCAATTTACGGTATATCGTTGATGGACTGACATCCAAGAAACCAGCCGCGCGAGGGATGTTGCCATCACACGCTTTTATGGCCTGTTCGATTGCCGTTTTCTCAGTGATCCACAATGGGAAAATATCTTTTACTGTGATGTCTTCACTCTGCTTCTCTTTCAGGCGCAGACTGTTTTCAATCGGTTGGTTTAATGGTGGCGGAAGCATGTTCAGAGTAATCTCTTTACCATTATTCAATACCACTACATTCCGCAATACGTTTTGTAGCTGACGAACGTTACCCGGCCACTCATATTGGTTAAAGCGATCCAACACTTCTTGAGCAAAACGTACAAACGCCTTGCCTTCTTCAACCGACATGTAACCCAATAATGAGTAAGCAATCTCGATGACATCTTCACCACGTTCACGCAACGGCGGCAAATGCAGAGGAATCACATACAGACGGTAGTATAAATCTTCTCTAAAGCGACCTTCTTGTACTTCTTTCCAAGGGTCGCGGTTGGTCGCACAAACAAAGCGCACGTCCACACTCTTCATCTTCGAAGAGCCTACCTTTTGAAAAGTACCCGTTTGGATAAAACGTAGAAGCTTTGTTTGCAGTTCAAGATCCATCTCACACAGCTCATCGAGGAACAGTGTGCCTCCATCAGCCAATTCAGCAGCACCTTGGCGATCGGTTGCCGCGCCCGTAAATGCCCCTTTTACGTGACCAAACAGCTCACTTTCAATCAAGTCTTTAGGAATTGCCGCACAGTTGATTGCGATAAAAGGCTTATCGCCACGTTTACTCGCCGCGTGAATCGCTTCTGCACATACCTCTTTACCCGTACCACTTTCACCGGTAATGAAAATGCTCGCTTTACTCGATGCGGCGGAATCGATAGTTCGGTAAACCTGCTGCATAGTTTGGCTACTACCAATAAAACCTTGATAGTTCTGGTTTCCCGGATGTTCAGAGCTGTTTTTAAGCTTGGTGGCTTTACGAATCGCATTGTTTACCGTAATACGAAGTCGGTCGGCTTCACACGGTTTGATCAGGAAATCTTGAGAGCCATGACGCATCGCTTCTACAGCGGTATCGATAGAGCCGTGCGCTGTCATGAAGATAACGGGCACTTCAGGGTATTTTTGTTTTACAGCAAAGAGTACGTCCATACCCGTCATATCAGGCAGACGTAAATCTAATAAAATAAGGTCAGGGATTCGATGATTCAAACTCTCAATTGCATCGCGACCAGTGCCGACAATGTTGATATCAATTTCGAGCGGTGTAAGATACGAGCGATATAACGCTGCGACTGAAGCCGTATCCTCCACCATCAACAAATACTTTGATTTGTTATCTAACGTTTTTGATTGCATATCCTAGCCATTTATAATTTGCATTTCTTATTATAGTCGCATTCCGCTTTGCATTATGCAAATTAGCCACAATATTTGTATTGTATTTTTAGTTGCTTCAAATAATCAATGTTTTATCTATATGGCACGGACGATGCAGTCATAGAGATGACCTTCGGGTCACCTAGCCAACTGACGTTGTTAGTGGACTGAGTGTTCACAAACGTAAGCCAGTAGAACATTTACTACTGGCTGTTTTTTTGTCTGGAACACTCTCAAATGTTGCCTTTTGAGGCGAACTTCTTTAGTTAATACTTGAGTTAAGAAGTGCGATTAACTGAAGAGAAGTTAGCTATTGGTAATGAATTGCTTTCTTAACTGCTCTATTTCATCACGCTTCTGTGCCGCCAATTCAAATTCCAAGTTCTGAGCATGCTGATACATTGCCGCTTCCAACTTACTGATCTCTTTATCAAGCTGTTGCGGCGTAAGCACTGCATAACTTTCTGAAGGCTCAGCCACCTTAGACAACGGAACTTGTTTAGATTGTCGCTGTTGCTTCGACTTAGTGATATCACCCAACTCCATGATATCTTTAATGTTGCGCTTCAGAGCTTGTGGCGTAATACCTTGCTCTTCGTTGTAAGCCTGCTGTTTCTCTCTACGACGGTCGGTTTCATCAATCGCTTTTTTCATCGACTTAGTAATCGAGTCACCGTATAAGATCGCTTTACCTTCAAGGTTACGAGCCGCACGACCAATGGTTTGGATCAGAGAGCGTTCAGAACGTAAGAAGCCCTCTTTATCTGCATCAAGAATCGCCACCAGCGATACTTCAGGCATATCCAAACCTTCACGAAGTAAGTTAATACCCACTAACACGTCGAACTCACCTAGACGTAGGTCTCGGATGATCTCGACACGCTCAACCGTATCAATATCCGAGTGCAAGTAACGCACTTTAACGCCATGCTCGCTTAGATATTCAGTTAAGTCTTCCGCCATTCGCTTCGTCAACGTGGTCACCAAAACACGCTCTTCTTTCGCTGAGCGGATTCTGATTTCAGACAACAAGTCATCAACCTGAGTCGCGACCGGTCTTACTTCAATAATTGGATCTAACAGGCCAGTCGGACGAACGACTTGATCAGCAATCTCGCCATCTGATTTTTCAATCTCGTAATTACCGGGTGTCGCCGATACAAAAATTGTTTGCGGCGCGATCGATTCAAACTCGTCGAACTTCATTGGGCGGTTATCCAATGCAGAAGGCAGACGGAAACCAAATTCAACTAGGGTTTCCTTACGCGAACGGTCACCTTTATACATGGCACCAATTTGCGGCACGGTCACGTGTGACTCATCGATAATCAACAGACCATCATCAGGCAGATAATCAAATAATGTCGGAGGCGCTTCCCCTTCCGCACGGCCACTTAAGTATCGTGAGTAGTTTTCGATACCCGAGCAGAAACCAAGTTCCGTCATCATCTCGATATCAAATTGAGTTCTCTGAGAAATACGCTGCTCTTCCAAAAGCTTGTTGTTGTCTTTTAGGTATTGAGCTCGGTCTCGAAGTTCGTCTTTAATGTTCTCAATCGCCTCAAGGATTTTCTCCCTTGGCGTCACATAGTGAGTTTTCGGATAAACGGTAAAGCGCGGTAAGTCCCTCTGTTTAACCGCACCAGTCAGTGGATCAAAGATACTGATGCAGTCCACTTCGTCATCGAACATTTCGATGCGCACGGCATCTTGGTCAGATTCAGCAGGGAAAATATCAATCACTTCACCACGAACGCGGAACTGACCACGTTCGAACGCCACGTCGTTTCTTGAATACTGTAGCTCAGCCAAGCGGCGTAAGATATCACGTTGGTCCATGACCTCACCGCGACTCAAGTGAAGCATCATCTTCAAATAAGACTTAGGATCACCAAGACCATAGATAGCCGATACAGACGCGACGATGATGGCGTCTTTTCGTTCTAGTAAGGCCTTGGTTGCCGAAAGCCTCATTTGTTCGATATGGGCGTTCACAGACGCGTCCTTCTCGATGAATGTGTCTGTTGTCGGAACGTAGGCTTCAGGTTGGTAGTAATCGTAGTAAGAAACGAAATATTCAACGGCATTATTAGGAAAGAAGGACTTCATCTCACCATACAGTTGAGCA
The DNA here is from genome assembly GCF_023206395.1 of Vibrio sp. ED004. Taxonomy (NCBI): domain Bacteria; kingdom Pseudomonadati; phylum Pseudomonadota; class Gammaproteobacteria; order Vibrionales; family Vibrionaceae; genus Vibrio; species Vibrio sp. ED004. The sequence goes on from NZ_CP066149.1 coordinate 554,566, forward strand.
GCGAGTGTCTTATTGGGCGCTAACAAGATCGCAGGTCTTTGAGATTGGGAAATGACGTTGGCAAGGGTAAAGGTTTTACCTGAGCCCGTTACCCCTAATAGCGTTTGATGTGCCAAACCAGAATCTAATCCATCTAGTAATTTGGTTATCGCTGTCGGCTGGTCACCGGACGGGCTGTAGTCCGATACCAAGTCAAAGAGTTTACTCATAGGTCGCCATTTCCATACTGTTTTTTTAATCAGGTCATTGTCACTCTAGGAGGAGTGTCGTTGCAACTATTATCTAGAGAAATGCTTCTTAAGATTCGAGATCAGTTATAGCTTTTATTTTTAGAACTTGGTATTATCCGTGCCCCTGCAAAGTTTCCCCAGCTAAATTACTCGAATTTTAATCCACCACTTTTCCCCAAAAAACCTAAAAATACCGCTTGTTTTACTGCTCAATTTATAATCCAGAAAAGTTATACAAACGTGACATTTTGATACTATTTCTTTAAATACATCAAGTTAGATCCAATTTTTATATTTTCAGATTTATCCCAATTATTGTTGTTAAAGTTTCACACACACACTTATCCACAATTTTGGTGGATAACTAAAGCAAAGCTAAATCCAATAAGGCGTTCCAGAAAGTAAAGTTTTTTATCTTACTTTTTTCTGCTATTTTTTGTTGACAGAAAAACGGACTGTTATTAGAATTCGCGTCGCTAACAAGCAATTCCCCTTTAGTTCAGTTGGTAGAACGGCGGACTGTTAATCCGTATGTCGCAAGTTCAAGTCTTGCAAGGGGAGCCAAATTCAGAAAAAAGCTCAATCGAAAGATTGGGCTTTTTTCGTATATAACTGCGACTAACTTGTTCCAAGTTAATGTCACACCCGAATCGTCGGACCGTCCCATCCGCCCGCGTTCAAGTCTCGACAAGGGGGCCAAATTTAAAGAAGCCGCATCACTCGATGCAGCTTTTTGCGTTTTGAAGCTTTTAGTCGGCATTTTGCTATTTTTTGACGTTCCTTCGATAACTCGACTCGCCCAAGAACCAACAATTATTCCCCTGTAATTAGAACTAAGAGCACACTCAACTCACGAGTGATCTTGTCAAAGATCCAACTCAACCACTCCTATAAACTTGTCTCACCAAGTAAAAATTGCCCGTCTATACTTAGTGTGACTTTAATAATCAAACGATTACCTGATGTTTTTTTCACCAAGTGTCTAAATCCCTAGTGATCCTTGGTTGTTATTAGGTGAGCAAAGCAGGATAATATCGGGATCGGAATCTCAAGAATTAATCCATTATGACCGAATACCTTTTGTTGTTGGTTGGCACAGTGCTAGTCAATAACTTTGTGCTAGTGAAGTTTTTAGGGCTATGTCCTTTCATGGGAGTCTCCAAGAAACTGGAGACTGCGATTGGCATGGGCCTCGCGACGACTTTCGTTCTGACGTTAGCGTCGGTATCTGCATACCTAGTAGAAACCTACATCCTTACCCCTCTGGGTATTGAATACCTGCGTACCATGAGCTTCATCTTGGTTATCGCGGTGGTTGTTCAATTTACGGAAATGGTCGTTCACAAAACCAGCCCGACTCTTTATCGCCTATTGGGTATCTTCTTACCTCTTATCACCACCAACTGCGCGGTATTAGGTGTGGCACTTTTGAACATCAATGAAAACCACAACTTCATCCAGTCGATCATCTATGGTTTCGGCGCAGCGGTGGGTTTCTCTCTTGTTCTGATCCTATTTGCTGCGATGCGTGAGCGTATTGCGGTTGCTGATGTTCCAATGCCATTCAAAGGCGCATCAATTGCGATGATCACAGCAGGCCTAATGTCTCTGGCATTTATGGGCTTTACTGGGTTGGTGAAATAAGCATGAGTACCATTTTAATTGCGATCATTGCGCTAGCCGTTTTAGCCGCTGTTTTTGGCGCTATTTTGGGCTTTGCTTCTATCCGTTTTAAAGTAGAAGCCGACCCTATCGTTGATCAAATCGATACCATTTTACCGCAAACTCAATGTGGCCAATGTGGCTACCCAGGTTGTCGCCCATACGCAGAGGCGATCGCTAACGGAGACAAGATCAACAAATGTCCTCCTGGCGGCCAAGCAACCATTGAAAAGCTAGCAGACTTAATGGGCGTAGAAGTTGAAGACTCCGCTCATGACTTAGATAACAAAGTAAAAACCGTTGCTTTCATTCATGAAGATATGTGTATCGGCTGTACCAAGTGCATTCAAGCCTGCCCTGTCGACGCCATTGTTGGTGGCACTAAGGCACTGCACACAGTTATCAAAGATGAATGTACAGGTTGTGATCTATGTGTCGCACCGTGCCCTACTGACTGTATCGAAATGATTCCAGTGGCAACAACGACTGAAAATTGGAAATGGCAGATGAACATCATTCCTGTTACAGATATCACTAACCAAGCGACTGATGCAACTGTGTCAGAGCCTAAAGCGTAGGGTTAGTATGATCTCTTTAATTGAACAAATTCGCGCGGGCTCTATTTGGAACTTCCCTGGCGGCGTGCACCCTGCTGAAAACAAGAAACAGTCCAATACCACTGACATCGTTCACGCAAGGCTTCCTGAAGAAATCGTTCTTCCGGTAAAACAGCACATCGGTAAGCCAGGTAACTTATTGGTTGCTGCGGGTGACACCGTACTAAAAGGCCAACAACTGACAGCCTTGGACACGGGTTTTACCTTGCCAGTACACGCACCAACATCGGGTGTGATTACCGCTATTGAACCAAGAACTACCGCTCACCCTTCAGGCTTAAGTGAACTCAGTGTAGTCATTAAACCTGACGGCTTAGACACTTGGATTGAAAAACACCCAGTTGAAGACTTTTCAACAAAAACCTCAGACGAACTGCTTGATGTGATTCGCCAAGCTGGTATTTCAGGCATGGGCGGTGCAGGCTTCCCTACCGCGAAAAAGCTTCAGTCAGGACTTGGGCGTACTGACATTTTGATCGTCAACGCTGCTGAGTGTGAACCTTACATCACCTCTGATGACAAGTTGCTTCAAGAACATGCCGAAGAAGTACTAAAAGGCATCGAAGTGGTTGAACACATCCTTCAACCCAAACTGACGGTTATCGGCATTGAAGACAACAAGCCAGACGCGATAAAAGCACTTGAGATAGCCGCGAAAGACAAAGATATCGTCATTCGTGTTATCCCAACCAAATACCCTTCAGGCGGTGAGAAGCAACTTATCAAGATCCTCACTAATAAAGAGGTTCCTGCTGGCGGCATCCCTGCTGACATCGGTGTTTTGGTTCAGAACGTTGGCTCTCTCTACTCAATTAAGAGAGCAGTAATCGACGGTGAACCTGTCGTTAACCGCGTTGTGACTTTGACCGGTAAGACCTTTAAGCAACCTCGTAACGTTTGGGCACTTCTAGGCACGCCAGTACATGAGTTGCTTGAAGAGTTTGGCTACAAAGCCGATAAAAAGCTGCCGCGTTTGATTTTGGGCGGTCCTATGATGGGCTTCACCTTGCCACATGCCAATGTGCCAATCACTAAAACGTCGAACTGTATTTTAGCGCCAACGCGTCGTGAGATTTCTCCAAGCACTTACGAAATGGAATGTATTCGATGCAGTGCTTGTGCCGAAGCTTGTCCTGCCTCTCTACTGCCTCAACAGCTGCAATGGCACGCGAAAGCCAATGAGCTGGACAAGTGCGAAGAGCTAAATATTAAAGACTGTATTGAATGTGGTGCTTGTGCGTTTGTGTGTCCAAGTGAAATTCCTCTTGTTCAGTACTATCGCCAAGCGAAAGCCGAAATCAAAACAAGAAAAGACGAAGCAACAGCCGCAGAGCGTGCCAAGGTTCGTTTCGAAGAGAAAAACGCTCGTATGGAGCGTGACAAAGCAGAACGCGAAAACCGCTTCAAGAAAGCCGCGGATAACCGTCGTAAAGACATGAAAGCGGCAGACGGTGACGATGCAATTGCTGCTGCGATTGCACGAGTTAAAGCACAAAAAGCAGCTGCTGATCAGGCTCCAAGTGAAGAGCCAACAGTGAAACCTGCGGTAGCGGCTGCAATTGCTAAGGCAAAAGCGAAACAAGCTGCGGCTCAGAAAGCAGACGGTGCTGAACCAGACAACTCTGAGATGTCGAAGCTACGTGAAGAACGTAAGCGTCAAGCTCGAGAGCGCAAAGCACAACAAGCTGCTGCTGACGCTCCAGATGAAAGCTCTGGTGATGGCAAGAAAGATGCTGTTGCTGCCGCTATCGCTCGTGCTAAAGCTAAGAAAGCACAACAAGCGGAATCAGCTTATGATGCTCCAGCAGAAAGTACTGGTGATGCCAAGAAAGACGCCGTTGCTGCTGCGATTGCACGCGCTAAAGCGAAAAAAGCACAACAAGCGGAATCAGCTTCTGACGCTCCAGCTGAAAGCTCTGGCGATGCCAAGAAAGACGCCGTTGCTGCCGCTATTGCTCGCGCTAAAGCAAAGAAAGCACAGCAAGCAGAATCAGCTTCTGACGCTCCAACTGAAACTACTGGCGATGCCAAGAAAGACGCAGTTGCTGCCGCAATAGCTCGCGCTAAAGCGAAGAAAGCTCAGCAAGCGGAATCAGCTATTCAAACAGAAAGTGAAGCTCCAACTGGAAGCTCTGGCGACGCTAAGAAAGACGCCGTTGCTGCAGCTATCGCTCGTGCTAAAGCGAAGAAAGCTCAACAAGCGGAATCAGCTTCTGATGCTCCTGTTGAAAGTACTGGTGATGCCAAGAAAGATGCAGTTGCTGCTGCGATTGCACGTGCTAAAGCGAAGAAAGCACAGCAAGCGGAATCGGCTATTCAAACAGAAAGTGAAGCTCCATCTGGAAGCTCTGGCGATGCTAAAAAAGACGCAGTTGCTGCGGCCATTGCACGCGCTAAAGCGAAGAAAGCTCAGCAAGCAAAACAAGCTGAGACAGTAGAAACGCCTGAGCCAGTAATTGAAGTTGAAGCTGAAACTCAACAAGATTCAGTCGATCCTAAAAAAGCCGCTGTTGCTGCCGCTATCGCGCGCGCTAAAGCGAAGAAAGCTCAGCAAGTGAAACAGGCTGAGACAGCAGAAACGCCTGATCCAGTGCTCGAAGTAGTAGCTGATACTCAACCAGAAGCTGTCGATCCTAAGAAAGCCGCGGTTGCTGCCGCTATCGCACGTGCTAAAGCGAAGAAAGCACAGCAAGCTAAGCAGGTCGAAGCTGAAGAAATCACTCCTGAAGCCGTGGCTGAACCATTAATTGAAAAAGAGACTGTGGTTGAATCTGAGGCTCAATCAGAACCCGTCGATCCTAAGAAAGCAGCCGTTGCTGCCGCAATTGCTCGTGCTAAAGCAAGAAAAGCGCAGCAAGAGCAAGATAAAAAGAACAATGAGGAGAAAGAGTAGTGGCCTTCTTTATCGCCAGCTCACCGCACGCACACAATCGTAGAAGCACCCCAGATCTCATGAAATGGGTGGCTATTTGTGCATTGCCAGGTCTACTAGCTCAAACCTACTTCTTTGGATGGGGTACGCTCATCCAGTTAGTATTTGCTATCGCACTTGCTGTTACCTTTGAAGCAGCCGTAATGCTGCTAAGAAAACGCCCGCCAGTAATGGCGCTGCGTGATTACAGTGCGGTTGTGACCGCTTGGCTACTCAGTGTCGCTATTCCTCCGCACTCACCGTGGTGGATTCTAGTGATTGGTATGTTCTTCGCGATTATTATTGCGAAACACTTATATGGCGGCCTTGGGCAAAACCCATTTAACCCAGCGATGGTGGCTTACGTTGTTTTGCTGATCTCTTTCCCAGTTCAGATGACCAGTTGGAATGCACCAGCCAGCTTAACGGCAGAAGCAACAAGCTTTGTTGACTCTTTCTTGATGATCTTTACGGGTTTCAATAATGAAGGTTTGTCTCTTCAACAAGCACGCCTTGGTATTGATGGCACCACAATGGCAACGCCGCTTGATGCATTCAAAACGGCATTAACGGCAGGTAACACAGCGTCTGAAGCTCTGTCTCAACCGCAATTCAGCTGGCTAGCTGGCGTAGGTTGGGAATGGGTGAACCTTGCTTACCTAGTTGGCGGCTTGGTACTTATCAAGCAACGCGTAATTCAATGGCATATTCCTGTGGCGTTCATCGGCAGCCTTGCTCTGTTTAGCCTAGTATTCTTAATCCTAACGCCAGGTGAAACCGCCTCTCCAACTATTCACCTATTGTCTGGTGCAACCATGCTTGGTGCATTCTTTATTGCAACCGATCCGGTTTCAGCTTCGACGACGGTAAAGGGTCGTTTAGTATTTGGTGCTCTGATTGGCGCATTAGTGTTTATTATCCGCAGTTGGGGTGGTTTCCCTGATGGCGTGGCGTTTGCTGTATTGTTAGCCAACATGTGTGTTCCACTGATTGACTACTACACCAAACCTCGTACATACGGCCACTAAGGAGCGGATACCATGCTAAATGCTATTAAGAAAAACGGCCTTGTACTCGCGATTTTTGCGTGTGCTTCAACAGGTTTGGTCGCGGTGACTCACTACCTGACTAAAGATCAAATCAAACAGCAAGAACAGGCTCAACTGCTGTCTGTTCTTAACCAAGTGATCCCACACGATCTTCACGACAACGAACTGTTTTCGTCTTGTACTTTGGTTCAAGCAGAAGAACTTGGTACTGAACAAGCGATGCCAGCTTACATCGCTAAACTTAATGGTGAGCCAAGCGCGATTGCTATCGAAGCGATTGCACCAGACGGCTACAATGGCGCGATTAAAGTCATTGTTGGAATGAAAATCGACGGTACTATTTTAGGTACTCGCGTGCTTTCACACCAAGAAACTCCGGGCTTGGGTGATAAAATTGATCTGCGTGTGAGTGATTGGATTCTTTCGTTTGCAGGTAAGCAAGTGACGGATTCTAATCTAGACCGTTGGAAGGTTCGTAAAGACGGTGGTGACTTCGACCAGTTTACTGGCGCTACTATCACTCCGAGAGCGGTTGTGAAGTCAGTTAAACAAGCGGTTCAGTACGTTAACCAAAACAACCAAGCATTGCTTGCTCAACCTCTAAATTGTGGTGGTGAATAATGAGTGACCATAAAACACTAATCAAAAATGGCATGTGGGCTAACAACCCTGCCCTAGTTCAACTTCTTGGCTTATGTCCTCTGTTGGCTGTATCTTCAACGGTGACCAACGCACTTGGACTGGGTATTGCGACTCTGCTTGTATTGGTAGGTTCGAACGTTGCTGTTTCTCTGGTTCGTAACCACGTACCAAAAGAAGTGCGTATTCCAGTATTCGTAATGATCATTGCATCACTGGTAACCTGTGTTCAACTTTTGATGAATGCTTACGCTTATGGCCTGTACCTATCTTTGGGTATCTTTATCCCACTGATCGTAACCAACTGTATCATTATTGGCCGAGCTGAAGCCTTCGCTTCTAAAAACGAAGTGGTACCTGCTGCTCAAGATGGTTTCTGGATGGGTCTTGGCATGACATCGGTACTGGTTGTACTGGGTGCAATGCGTGAGGTTATTGGTAACGGTACTCTGTTTGATGGTGCAGACCTGCTTCTTGGTGATTGGGCTTCTGTGTTACGAATTCAGATATTCCAATTTGATAACAGCTTCTTGCTAGCCCTGCTTCCGCCAGGTGCCTTTATTGGTGTTGGTTTTTTGATTGCGTTGAAAAACATCATCGACAACCAAGCAAAATCTAGACAGCCTAAACAAGAAAAACCAGTCATTGAACGCGCTCGCGTTACCAATGCTTAATAAGTTACAGTAGCTTAAACCCCTGCTGAGTAGCTCAACCGCTCAGCAGGTAATTAGATTGACCAAGTACACATAATAATGACGCTCATAAGAGCGCGTAACCGATGATAAAGCCTGAGCATTGAGAGTTTATTGAATACCAACTCCGGAACTCAAGCCCTAACTATTTGAAAGTAATGTCGCTATGAACAATGTAAAACGAGTAGAAATACTTGAGCGTTTAAGAGAAAACAATCCAAAGCCAGAGACTGAGCTTAACTGGAACAGCCCTTTCGAGTTGCTGATCGCCGTACTTTTATCAGCACAGGCAACCGATGTCAGTGTCAATAAAGCAACGGATAAGCTTTACCCAGTGGCTAATACTCCCCAAGCCATTTTCGACCTAGGTGTTGATGGCTTGAAAGAGTACATCAAGACAATCGGCCTATTTAATTCAAAAGCAGAAAACACCATTAAAACGTGTCGAATGCTGCTTGATCTACATAACGGTGAAGTTCCGGAAGATCGTGCGGCGCTAGAAGCCCTTCCTGGCGTTGGCCGTAAGACTGCTAACGTAGTATTGAATACCGCTTTCGGTTGGCCAACCATTGCCGTTGATACTCACATCTACCGTGTATCAAATCGTACTAAGCTAGCAATGGGTAAAACGGTCGACGATGTTGAGGCTAAGCTTCTCAAAGTCATTCCAAAAGAATTCAAATTGGATGTCCACCACTGGCTCATTCTTCATGGACGTTACACCTGTGTCGCGCGTAAACCACGCTGTGGCAGTTGTATCATTGAAGACCTATGTGAGTTCAAAGAGAAGACCGAAGATTAGTCTTTCCGTTCACAACGATTAATCAATACGGCAGCGCTTAAAGCGCTGCTTTTTATTATTACTCTCTAGAAGCCGCCTCTATATCAGTTTTCATTTCTAATTCTGCGTTCCCAAGATAACAGGCATAAAAAATCCCGCCTTTTATGGCGGGATTCAATTATTTAGCTAAGAAGTCTGTCTTAGATAAACTTCACTTTAGTCACTTCCTTGATAGCAGATAGAACAAATGTTGGTACTGCTGCAATGAAGATTAACGATATTAAGTGATCAAACTCTAGTGCTTCTGTGCTGAATACCAGCTGGCCGAAGCTTGTGTAAACAACGCTTAAAGACAAGATAGCCGATACTGCCATCGCACCAAGTAAGTAGTGGTTAGTGAACGGATTCTTACGATAAATCGTTGTAAACGTACGTGCATCGAACAAGCTCCAAAGTTGAGCAAAGATCAGTGTTAAAAACGCAACGGTTTGTGCGTATTGAGCACTGTAACCACCGTCGAGTGCGTAAGAGAATGTCACAAAGCTTAGACCACCTAATGCGAGACCACGAGTTAGGATACGAGCGCCTAGACCATTAGAGAAGAAGCCTTGGTCACGTTTGCCTGGCTTACGCTCCATGAGATCTTTCTCTTCTGGCTCAACACCGAGTGCGAGTGCTGGTAGACCATCAGAAACGAGGTTAACCCATAAAATCATTAGTGGAGTTAGCGGAAGTACTACATCTGGTCCCATAAGTAGGAATGCAAATAGGATTACCGAAACCTCACCCACGTTCGCTGTAAGTGCTTGGCGGATAAACTTACGTAAGTTATCGAAAATTTGACGACCCTGACGTACCGCCTTCACGATAGTACTGAAGTTATCATCCAACAGGATAAGGTCACCTGAGTCTTTCGCAACAGACGTACCTGTAATACCCATCGCAACACCAATGTCTGCACGACGCAGTGCTGGCGCATCGTTCACACCGTCACCGGTCATAGAGGCAACTTCGTTGTTCTCTTGCTGCGCTTTTACGATACGCAGCTTGTGCTCTGGAGTAACACGTGCAAATACTGCAACCTGAGAACAGATAGACAACAGCTTCTCGTCATCCATTTGATCAAGCTCAGTACCCGTTACCACTAGATCATCTTCGCTACGGATGATTCCGATTTCACGAGCAATCGCTGCTGCCGTAACTGCGTGGTCACCGGTAATCATTACCGTACGAACACCAGCGCTATAACAGCTATTTACTGCATCACGCACTTCTGGGCGTGGTGGATCCATGATGCCATAGATACCCAGGATACTGACGTCTTGTTCAAGCTCAGGGAAATCTAACTCTAGCTCTTCCTCTTTTAATTCACGGAAACCAACGGCAAGTGTACGCAGAGCATCACCACCAAAGGTTTGAATTGCCTCTTCAAAGTTTAAATGAAGATCTTGAGACGGTGCAGTATCGAGAGCCAAGTTGCCCGATACTCCACAGCCAAGCGTTGGTACGAAACCACCGTCAACCATGAAGCTAGTTGATTTACCAAGAACAACATCTGGCGCGCCTTTCAATGCTAGGAAGTGCTTACCTTGTGGGTCACGAACGATAACAGAAGCCATCTTACGACCAGAATCGAACGGGAACTTCTTAACGATTGAGTAGCCTCCCGTTGATAGCATTTCATCTTGTTTAAGACCTGCTTTTGCCGCTGCAACAATTAGTGCACCTTCTGTCGGGTTGCCACGAACCGTCCATTTACCATCAGCATTTACATATTCAGCATCATTACAAAGTGTTGCAACTACAAGACCTTTCATCATTGCAGGGCTGTTTGTCGCTTCGACATTGTGACCTTTGGTAATGAATTCACCCTTTGGATCAAAACCTTTACCTGACACATCCCAGTAACGACCAGACACATCGTACGCTTTCATTACCTGCATTTGGTTTTGTGTCAGCGTACCTGTTTTATCTGAACAGATAACAGTTGTAGAACCTAGCGTTTCGATTGCCGCTAGCTGTTTAGCCAAAGCATTATTCTTAACCATCTTAGTCGAGCCCATCGTTAATACGATAGTAACCACCGTTGGCAAACCTTCAGGAATAGCGGCAACCGACAAAGAGATACCTGTTGTTAGAATTTCTAACCATGGCATACCGTGGTAAACACCGATAGCACAAACAATAGCAACAACCACAAGAGCAACAACCAATAATGCGAGTGCGATAGTGTCCATACGCTCTTGCATTGGTGTTTTCGTCTCTTCCGTTTGGTTCATCATATCAGCGATGTGACCAACTTCAGTTTGCATACCTGTGCTTGTTACAACAGCAAGGCCTGTACCCGTAGTCACGATTGTTGTCATGAAGCCCATGTTCTTCTGATCGCCAAGACCAAGAGTCTCATCTTCAAGGCGTTCAAACTGCTTATTCACTGGCTCAGATTCACCGGTCAGCGCTGCCTCATCGACCGTCAGACGGTTTGACTCAAGAATACGAACATCAGCTGGCAGAATATCGCCAGTATTAATTTTAATGATGTCACCAGGAACGAGGGTTTTCGCTGGAACACTGATCCATTTACCATCTCGCATCACTTCGGCTTCTGGAGCTGCCATTTCTTTTAGCGCTTCCATCCCTTTCTGAGCTTTAAACTCCTGCCAGAATGCAATACCAGTATTAATAAGAATAATCACTGCAATAGCGATAGCATCAATGGCGTGGCCAGTAGACCAAGAAACGATTGCACCAACAGCTAGAATAAAAATCAGTGGGTTTTTATATTGATGAATATACAGTTCCCATGCAGACGTAGACTCTTGTGCTGTCAGCTCGTTGGTACCGTGCTTCTCTAAGCGTGCATCCGCTTCAGAATTTGATAAACCTGTAGTTTGATCCGCGTTCAGTTCGTTTAGAACATCTGAACTTTGTTGTGTAAACCATTTACTCGTCATTTGAGTACTCCACATCAATGCCTCACATCGAGGCCAATGTAATAAAATAATACTTATTTTTATATGATAAAAAAATCGCACAAATCAAAAATGAATATTTAGTCGATTTAGTGCGCTTGAAAAACTATATATTAAGGATTCTCTATTTAGCAAAGATCACAAAAAAACACTTGATACACACTTGACAACCACTTTAAAAACATAACAATCCAAAATATCAAACATAAAACCAACAATGAAAACTCAACCCATTGTTTAATAAGAGTAAGTACAAAAAATAAACACTCCTTATTACTTCGTAAAAACCACTGGTTATTGGCGTAATTTATCGAAAATTCCTTAATAACGAAGTAAAACATCGGAATAACCTTTCTATAAACAGGGAGATATTGGCGTAATCATAAATTGATAAAATGGAAAGTTAGATGCTAATTGTAAAAATGAAGGCGGTTCAGTAACAAGATGGAGATACAAATCACAATTCAATAACTAAGGCTACTCTTGGACCTCACGAAAAAGAGCAACACTCAAACGTACTATTTATGCAAAATTTCGAATTAGGCTCTAGTGATGGACAAATTAAGAAGGCCGACGCTCTTATCTTTTCTTGTAATACAAATAATAAAGAAGGGAGAGAGGGAGAGTAAGACAGATGATGAGAATAAGAAAATATGACCAAACTTATCATCTCTTTGGTGTTGCTTATAAGCTTGCTCATATATAGTGCTATAAAAGAAACAACCAATAACAAGCTAGGAGCAAATCATGTCAAACGGTCGTATTTTACACACCATGCTACGCGTGGGTGATCTAGACAAGTCTATTGAGTTCTATACCAATGTAATGGGCATGCAGCTATTACGTAAGAACGAAAACAAAGAGTACGAATACACACTGGCTTTCGTTGGCTTTGGCGACGAATCTCAAGGCGCAGTAATTGAGCTGACTTACAACTGGGGCACCACGGAATACGATCTTGGCTCTGCTTTTGGTCACGTTGCTATCGGTGTTGATGACATCTACACAACTTGTGACGCGATTAAAGCAGCAGGCGGTAACGTGACTCGTGAAGCCGGCCCAGTAAAAGGTGGCTCTACGCACATCGCATTCGTTAAAGATCCTGACGGCTACATGATTGAGCTGATTCAGAACAAACAAGCAAGCGCAGGTCTAGAAGGTTAATTCCTAAATACCTTTGCAAGATTAGGCTAGAACGCCTGATGAAATGAACAAAGAAGCGAGCACTATGCTCGCTTCTTTTTTATCACTCTCCCCACAATCGATATTCTTTACCAATTATTATTAGCAATCTCACTGATGAAACTTTACATGATAATGATTATCATTTAAATTAACCACCTATTGATTAGTGAGGTAATACAATGATTAGCGAATGGGAAAAACACACGTTACTCGCAGATACGGCATTGCAGCTCGATGATCCTGTACGAAGTATTCTTCACTATCAGCAAGCATTGAACTTAAGCGAAGAGATCACAGAACGTACCGATATTCAGGCCGATGAACGCTTACTGATTTCAGTGATTTCTTGTCACAATCTTGCGCAATTCTGGCGCTGGGCCGGTGATACTGAGTACGAACTTAAGTATCTTCAATTAGCTTCAGAAAAAGTGCTGACTCTGATCCCTCAATGCCCTAACACGCAATGTTCCAGCTTTATCGATTCTATTGGTTGTTGTAAGAAAGCACTTATCGATTTCATGAAACGCCATCCCAACCCTAAAATTGCTTCTATGGTGGAAAAGATCGATACCGCGACCAATTGTGAAATGATCGCTCGCTTCCGCTTAAACTAAGCAAGCTCCTTTCGCAGACGAAACATTTAGCCTGTTGATTCAAACTAAAAAGCCCGTCATAACGACGGGCTTTTTAGTTTGAGCTTTAGATTTTATTGGCGCTAAACCTGCGTTCTACCCAATGAGATAACAACGCGTCGGTTTTTGTCTTTACCAATTGGCGAGTTATTGTCGGCAATTGGACGACGTTTACCATAGCCTTGTACTTGAATACGGTCTTCTGGTAAGCCGAGAGACTTGAAGTACTCTCTTAACGACTCAGCTCTGCGCTCTGAAAGATTTTGGCTAATGCCTTTGCTGTCGACAGAGTCGGTGTACGTTGCCACCAGCACAAGATCAATGTCTTGGTTGTAGCGAACATAATCAGCAATCTGGCTCAGCCTTTTACGTGACGACTTATTCAGCTGATCGCTGTTACGATCGTAATGCAAGATAGTGAAAGAGATATCTTCAAAGCTGTAAGGCAGTAAGTTGGCAACACAATCGCTGAACACATTGTACTTTTCTTGGAACAACACCGACGACAACGACACTTCGATACGTTGATCTCGGCTTTGCCACTCTTGGTAACTGAATGTCGGGTAACGCCCTTTCTCCAGCTCACTCAAAATACCCCAAGCCGTTTGTCCGCCTACGTAGCCATCAAATTGTTGGAAGAACTTAATGGTTGTCATGCGATCAGCACTTTCGCCGGGGCGCCAAGGTGGTGGCATTGAAATCAAGCTAACATTGCGAGTCGCACCCATTGGGCGACGCATTTTAAGCTCAAAGTCCAAAATTATTTTTTTACTCGCACGAGATGAAAACTCAGCGTCACCAAAATTTGGGATTGGATGAACTAAGCGACATTCTAGTGGCGTGTTAGCCACCATCTCCCACGTCGACTGTTGAGGAGATGCTCCGTAACGCTTTTCTTGTGCCATTACCGATGACGACATAAGAAGCGAAAATAGCATTGAACCTGTTATGAGTTGTTTCTTCATAAAGTGGAGTATCTCTTAAGCAATTCGTTTAACAATGCAGCCAATTGCCGCATTTTTCTCTCACGTTTAAATATGCAATTATCAAGCCGCAATGGGTCGGCTAATTTATGATTTATTGCCCTTCCCTAGTTTTTATCACTGCTATTATCTGCAATAATGCAGCCTTAATCACACTTATTTGGGCTAACATGACTGTAGAAAACGAAGCTCTGACCCTAAAAAAACGCTTTCGCGGCTATTTTCCAGTGGTCATCGACGTGGAAACCGCAGGGTTTAACGCAGAAACCGATGCATTATTAGAAATCTGTGCCATTACATTAAAAATGGATGAGAACGGAGATCTGCAACCTGCATCAACGCTTCATTTTCACATTGAGCCTTTTGAAGGCGCAAATATAGAGCAGGCAGCATTAGACTTTAACGGAATTAAAGACCCATTTAGCCCATTACGTGGTGCTGTGTCGGAACAAGAAGCCCTTAAAGAAATCTACAAGCTAGTGAGAAAAGAACAAAAAGCTTCAGATTGCAGTCGTGCAATCATGGTCGCTCACAATGCTACATTCGATTTGAACTTCGTTAATGCGGCAAGTGAGCGTTGTAAGCTTAAACGCGTCCCGTTCCATCCATTTGCAACTTTTGACACTGCAGCTCTTAGTGGTCTTGCCTACGGTCAAACCGTTTTGGCTAAAGCTTGCCGCACTGCAGGGATGGAATTTGACAACAAAGAAGCACACTCTGCTTTGTATGATACGCAAAAAACCACAGAGTTATTTTGCGGCATAGTAAACAAATGGAAAGCCCTTGGTGGTTGGCCTCTTGTTGACGAAGAATAAAAAATAGAGTCGGTAAACGTTTTTTCGTATTGCCTTCATAAAAAACACAACATCCCGAGAATAATATGAATCCTGTTGTAATTTCAGTTTGCATCATGCTTGTTTTAGCTTTGATGCGTGTAAACGTAGTCGTTGCTCTGACGTTCAGTGCAATTATCGGTGGCGTAGCCTCTGGTATGAGCTTGAACGACGCAGTCGCGGCTTTCGAAAGTGGATTAGGCGGCGGTGCAACAATTGCACTTAGCTACGCTATGCTTGGTACATTCGCTGTTGCTATCTCACGTTCTGGTATCACAGACCTACTTGCTCAAAGCGTTATTAAACGCATTCACGGCAAAGAGAACAGTGCAGCATCGACTGGTCTTAAATACGGCATCCTTGCGTCGTTGATCTTAGTGACCATGTCTTCGCAAAACGTGATTCCTGTACATATCGCCTTCATCCCAATCTTAATCCCACCTCTATTAGGCGTATTCGCAAAAATGAACCTAGACCGTCGTCTGGTTGCGTGTGTGCTGACTTTTGGTCTGATTACGCCTTACATGGTTTTGCCGATTGGTTTTGGTGGCATCTTCCTAAACAACATCCTGCTTAAAAACCTTCACGACAACGGTCTTGAAAACGTAGTAGCAAGCCAAGTGCCAATGGCGATGTTGTTACCCGCTGCGGGCATGATCTTCGGTCTTCTAACGGCAGTATTCTTTACTTACCGTAAGCCTCGTCAGTACAAAGAAACGTCTCACACGATTGTTTCAACTGAGACAAAAGAGATCAACAAAAAGCACATCCTAGTAGCGGCGGCGGGTATCGTTGCAGCACTAACGGTTCAACTGTCGACGGGTTCTATGATCATCGGTGCTCTTGCTGGTTTCATGGTATTCACCTTCGGTGGCGTAATCGCTTGGAAAGAGACACAAGATGTCTTCACCAAGGGCGTTCACATGATGGCAATGATCGGTTTCATCATGATTGCAGCGGCAGGTTTCGCAGCGGTAATGAAGCAAACTGGCGGCGTTGAATCTTTGGTTGAAGCGCTTTCAACCAGCATCGGTGATAACAAGCCTCTAGCAGCACTGCTTATGCTAATTGTTGGTCTTCTGGTAACTATGGGTATTGGTTCTTCGTTCTCTACGATTCCAATCCTTGCAACTATCTACGTTCCACTAGCAGCAGCATTTGGTTTCTCACCAATGGCAACGATCGCGCTAGTAGGTACAGCTGCAGCGCTTGGTGATGCGGGTTCTCCTGCTTCTGACTCAACCTTAGGTCCAACATCGGGTCTTAATGCTGATGGTCAACACGAGCACGTATGGGAAACCGTAGTACCGACATTCTTACACTACAACATCCCACTGATCGTATTCGGTTGGATTGCTGCAATGGTTCTGTAATTCGGTTCTGTAGTTAAAGAGCTCTACGCTTACTTTTATAAAGACCGCCTCGTGCGGTCTTTTTTGTATATAGCCTCTTTCCATCCTTTATCTCTAACTTTAGAAACACGCTAACCCTCTGAACCAACATCACTTTCTATACATTATTCCGTGCGCATTGATATGCAACTTATGGCTATTCATTAAATTCACTTCTACACTTAAGTGTTTAATAAATAAGCCGCCAATTCATAGAAGACCAAGCGGCAAGGCTCAATACGTCAGAAGGCTACTATATGGATATACTCGCCCGATCGCGCTACCTCATCATTGATGACAGCAGCGTCATTCAAAGTGCGACACGCGCACTGCTTATCAAACTCGGTGTTCCGAACAACAATGTAATCAGCGCCTCCAATGCCCAAAATGCGATTGAAGCTTGCCGTGCACATCGATTCGATATCTTATTGATTGATCACGATTTAGGGTCAGGAAGTAATGGCTTACAGTTGCTGGAATTTCTGCAACAGAAAGAGTTAATCAAACCACAAACCCTTGTGTTTATAGTGACGGGCAATGATAGCCAAGACATCTTCTTTGGCTATGCTCACTTCGAACCTGATGGCTACCTGATCAAGCCAATCAGAGCCGATGACATCATAAAACGAGTGACATCAGCCCTGTGTCGACAGCAATACTTTTCGACATTAGAGCAAGCCTATCTTAAGAACGGGCTTAACGCGGTAAAGCCGCTCTTTGGAAAAGCCCCTGACCCATCGACATTGAAAGACGCCATTATCTACATGGCGAACATTCTGATTAAGAATCACCACCTAGATGAGGCACAAGCCATGTTGAATGGGTTGTTGCAGCTTCATGATTACTTTCCTGCCAAGGTTAAACTGGTTGAAATCCATATCGCTAAACAGAATTATCACGACGCGCTCAGTCAGATAGATGGCTTGATAGAAAACACCCCACGTAACATCAAATTGCAGCAACTTAAGGTCAAGATCTGTCTCAATACCAGTGACTTCGAATCGGCTAACGAGCTAATCGACCAAGTGCTCACCGTAAACGGCAGTAATATTGAGCTGACCAACACCATGGTTTGGCTACAACTATTAGATAAAAACGTTGAACAAGCGACCCTACACCTCAAATCGCTTGCTCAACTCATTCCCCACTCGATTTGGGACTCTGCGGGTAAGCGAGCACTAATCTTATGGGCAGACAGTTTAACCCTCACTCAAAAAGAACTAGCACTTTGGAAACCTGAAGGTGCTTGGCAAAGACTCTCTCATTCTGAAAAGTCGTACGCTCTCAGTAAGCCGTTGTTGAAGCTTTGTCGAACCTTACAGCTCATTCAACTCGAACAACATGAGGTGGCAAAAGAGCGTATTGAGAGCATTTCGATGAACGAATTCTCAGACAATGATGTCGAAGCCTTCTTCTTATTAGCACTGTGTTATCAAGCCTTGGGCCTACAAGACAAAGTTGATCAAATAAAGCGCCAAATTGAGAACCACCTAAAAGCAGACCACACCAGCCTCGCCCTTTGGCCGCCGTTAGTTGAGCATGCCGTCAAACCCAAATGAGTACGTAAACGACAGGATGTCTTTATGCAGAACAATGCTACAAAAACGAAAACGTGGTGTGTCGCCTTTCTATTGAGTTGCCTTACGGTATTCATGTGGCCACTGCACAGCCTTGCTGAAAGCGCACCTCAAGAAAACTCGTCGAATAACCAAGTTGTATTGCGCGTAGGCCTGCCTTCTTACAACATGGTCCCTTATAGCTACCAACATCAAACGCCCTCTGGGAACATTGTTTCTGAAGGGCTACTCATCAGCATGTTGGACGAGGTATCGGTAAACGCAGGCTTCAAATATCAGATTGAGCTATTCCCAACATTTAGCGGCGTACTCAGTGCATTTGAAAAGGGTGAATTAGATTTATTGGTAGGCGTCTCTTCGACCAAAGAGCGCCAAGAATATATGACGTTCAGTGAACCGATGTTCTCGATTCGACGAGCGGTCATTACCCAAAATCTGAAAATAAACGACTTGAGTGAACTGGCAACCGCAAACTTAGCGCTAGAGAAAGGGTTTGCGCTCAATGACCTTCTTCCTAGTTTGCTTCCAGACAGTCGAATTACCACGCTAGACAGCACACAAGCGGCCTTCACAGCGATTGAAGAGAATCGTGTTGATGCTTACATTGGTGATGCCCTTGCGCTTTCTGCGCTATTGCGAGAACAACCTAAAGACTCACTTACGCTATCGGTTCTTCCTGATCTGCCAGCTGACCACTTGCACTTCGCGGTCAAAAAAGGAAAACACAAACTACTCAGCCGAATCAATTTCGCTTTAGAGGACATCAAGCAAGGTTCGCTGCAGTCGATTTACAATCAATGGCTTGCTCCCTCTCAACACTCGATGTTGCTGGATTATGGAACATTGAACTTAACCCAAGACGAAAAGAACTGGCTTGATAACAACCCGTCCATCCCTGTAGGCACACACTCCAATTGGTATCCTTATGACTTTACCAATGAGCAAAAACAACACTCAGGCTTATCTGCTGACGTCTTAAATCTAATCAGTAATGTGCTCGGTGTGTCATTTGAAAGTACCACTTACCTAACCCCAGAAGCGGCAGAGGTCGCGTTCAATAATGGTGAGACTATGGTGCTAACCAACATCACGCCAACCACAGATAAAGCCCGATACATGGACTTCACTCAAGCCTACAGTTTTGAACCTTGGGTGTTATTGAGTCGCTCTGACCGATTAGGCAACTTTGCGCCAAGTGGCACCGAGGCGATTGGTGTGATTGAAGATTCTGGAGGCACAACGGTTCTACCTTCTCTCTGCCTGACTTGCCAACCCGTCCCTTACGTCAATCACGTCAGCGCTTTCCAAGCATTACAGAAAGACGAAATCAGTTTCGCGCTTGCTTCACTTCATCATGCCGCGCCTTTATTGCATCAAGACTATGTAGGGCAATTCAAAATCACGGGTACCATTAATGAGCAAAACAGTGCTCCTTTGGCCCTCGCGGTCAACTTCCGCCATCCCATGCTGTTGAGTATTCTCAACAAAGCCATTGGCGCATTGCCTGCCAACGAACTAGAGCGTTTGGAAAACAAATGGTTAACCTACGAATACCAAGAAGGTTTGTCGCCACGCGAAGTAGCTAAATGGTCGGTGATCATCGGGCTTGGGATCTTTGTGGTCATTTCCGTAATCGTATTCTGGAACCGTAAAATGGCGGCAGAAATCGAGCAGCGAAAAGTCGCAGAACAACGCGCCAAAGCCGCAGAAGCCCATTTACAAACACTGGCCGACAACATAGATGGAGTGGTGCTAAAACACATTCAAACAAACCCCAAGCAGCCTTTGAATATCCAGTTTAGCTTCGTCAGCGCAGGTGTGACCGATATGTTCGGCTTATCCGTGGATAGCGTAAAAGATCACCCTCAACATCTTTTCGAGCTCGTCTCGAAGGATAACTTAGCCCAGTTTGAAACCAGCATGCTCGCTGCCATTGAAACCGGGCATTGGGAAAGCGAACAGCAAGTGCAGTTAGAGTCTGGTGAACTGAAATGGGTGAAATTTAATAGCCAAGTTTCAAACGGCCACGCTATCGAATGGAACACAGTGATTACAGACATCACGCTACTGAAAAAACAGCAACAGGCTTTAGACAACGCTCGCCAGAAAGCAGAAAGCGCCACCGCCGCTAAGTCGCAGTTCCTAGCGACTATCAGCCATGAGGTTCGCACCCCAATTAGCGGGATCTTAGGGTTACTGGAATTAATGCAGGAACATCAGCTGAGTGAAGAATTGCTCAACCTACACGGAGGATTGAATCAGTCGGCTCGTAACTTACTGCACATCGTTAATGACGTACTCGATTACTCCAAAATTGAAGCCGGCAAACTAGAGCTTAACCCGACCGAAATCGAGCTTGGAAAAGTATTAGCGCGCATCGTACAGCCGCAATCCATTCACGCACAGCAAAAAGGCTTGGCCTTCCACTATTGGCAAGATCCAAATCTCTCTCAATGGCTGTTCGCAGATGACATACGACTCCACCAAATTCTGAACAACTTCCTCAATAATGCGATTAAGTTCACCGAACATGGCACTATTTCGTTACATGTCGACGTCATTGAGAAAAACGAGCATCAACAGAAAATTAGCCTCACAGTCTCAGACACAGGCATCGGTATCCCGAAAGACAGACAACAAAGTTTATTCCAACCTTTTGAACAAGCCGACAAAACCACCAGCCGCCGTTTTGGGGGAACAGGGCTTGGGCTGTCTATCGCTTTGAAGTTGATTGAACAGATGAATGGCACCATAGAGTTGTCGAGTGAAGAAGGAAAAGGCAGCCACTTTACGGTTACCGTTACTCTCCCAACTTGTACGCCTGAACAGGCCGTCAGCAACGCTTTGGCTCTGCCACAAACTTTGCTCTGTATTTCGGATGATGAGAACTCTCTTGGACTAGATGTTGGTAATCACTCACACGAGGTGTATGTGGTTGGTTACGTTCTTCAACAAGAAGATCTGTGTCGATATCTGAAACACTTCGGCCTTGAACCAAAGGTTCTGCATATTAATCAAAAGCACCTGCTCAAAGAAATGGTCGTCAAACATCAGCCAAAACACATCTTTGTGGCGATGTCTGTGTGGCAGCAACTGGCGATTACCGATGCCTGGATTCAACAACATACAAGCTCAACACGATTCACAGTAATCAACCAAAATCCAATGCTCTCGCCTGAGCCTTTAGGCAACTCTTGGTGTTTATCGGTTAACCCATTACTGCCCGATAACTTAGTTCACGTTCTAACGAAACCCGTCAGTCACGACAATCTAATATCGCCATTAGACAACGAGACTAAAGCGCCGATCGCCACAGAGACTCGTGAACAAGCTGAACTCAACGGTAGACTGATTCTGGTCGCGGAAGATCATCCCATCAACCAGCAAGTCATCGCCAAACAGCTTGAAAATATTGGTGTCCACGCCGACATCGTGGATAACGGAGTGTTGGCTCTGAACGCATTGAAAGACAAACGCTATGGCTTGTTACTAACCGATTGCCACATGCCGGAAATGGACGGATACACACTTACATCAAGTATTCGTCAAATAGAACAACGCAAAGAGGAGCTTAACCAAGAAACTCAAAGACTGCCAATCGTCGCGCTGACGGCAAATGCTGTGCAAGGTGAAGATGCTAACTGCGATGCGCACGGCATGGATGACTTCTTGGTTAAACCTGTTTCGATTAAACAGATGAGATTAACCATTGAGAAGTGGCTACCCACAATCGACGACTCCAACCCAGTTCGTGAAGCTGATGTTTACGATGCAGAGAATTTAAATACACAGAATCAGGAAGTCAGTGCTTCATCAAACTCTTCACCTAAAGACGAGGAAACCAATAAAGACGAAGAAGCCAATGAATTTTCGATGCTGTTTCAAGATATTGAACAGAGCTTTGAGGATAATCAGAGCTTAGAACCAAGCGAAGACCTCATTCCTGCAATCACCCAAGACGCCTTAAGCGATATCAACAATCAAGTGATCGACTACGCCGCACTCTATGATCTCTTCGAAGATCACGATGTCGTAATGACCTTGCTTGATGAGTTTGCCGTAAGCTTCATTGAAGAGAGTAAACAGATAAATGAGCTGTGGGTTAACAAGGAATACCGAGAACTTAAAAGCACGGCACACCGACTTAAAGGCGCAGCAAAAATGGTGGCATGTGACACGATTGCTTCTCCGCTCGCAATCATTGAGACACAAGCAAACGATCTTGTAACCGAAGCCACGGACTTAGATCTAGTCGAATCAGAAATTGAAGCATCAATCGCGGAAGTAACTAGCACATTCGAACGGTTTACAGAGGAGATAAACCAACTACGTCAGGCAAAAGAAAAGGCTTACTCTTATGAGTAAGCCTTAGAAGTCATTGCGTCAATACAGACAGCTCTCGCTGGATTATGCAGCGGGAGCGTTATTCACTAGAATTTCGCGAATAGACTTAAGCGTAGCTTCAGTTGAATGGTAATCCAATTCAACTTCACTAAAAATGCCATTCACTTCAAGCATTAACGTCGGGTAAGAAAACACGCCCATCGCTTCTTTAAAGCCTAACTGGTCATCTAATTCACTTTCCAATAACTTACTAGAAAGATCATTTTCAAACTGTTGTACATTCATGCCTAGTTCTTCAGCCAACTGCAGGTGCGTTTCTTGGCTGTGTGGCAACATCGCGCGAAGGTAGTACGCGTGTTGAATCGCTTCAAGCATCGCTTCGTAGTGATCTTGAAAACCTGCTGCAATTACAGCACGGCACGCTGGGTGAGTGCTGCGAACAGGTTGACACTCAGTCCAAAACTTGTGGTTAAACTCAGTACCTAGCTTGGCTTCGATCTGCTTCCAGATAGCTTGTAGCTTGCCTTTCATCTCTTCTGACATTGGCTCATCAGAATCCGGCGCCAAGCCACCCACAACGTAGTTAAACTCAATGCTCGCAGGCAATTGTTGTTTCAACAACTCAAGCGTTGGCTTGTATCCCCAACACCAGCTGCACATTGGATCATGCACATAATGAAGTTTTACGTTCATTGTTCGTTCCTTATCGAGTCGACTCTTCTATCAATTCCAACAAAAAAGGAGCCTGATTAAGGCCCCTCATTTTAACTATTCAGCGCAAAGGCTAGAGCTTACTCAGCGTCATCACCAGCAACTTTAGCTGCTGCTTCTTTGATGATTGGCTGAAGTTCGCCTTTTTGGAACATCTCAAGAATGATGTCACAACCACCGATTAGCTCACCTTCAACCCAAAGCTGTGGGAAGGTTGGCCATTGTGCGTAAGCTGGAAGCTCTGCACGGATATCAGGGTTTTGTAGAATATCTACGTAAGCAAATTTCTCGCCACATGCCATTAGAGCTTGAGACGCTTGAGAAGAGAAACCACAGCTAGGTAGCTTAGGAGAACCTTTCATGTACAGTAGAATAGTGTTTTCTTCAAGTTGCTGTTTGATTTTATCGATAGTTTCCATTGCTTCCTCGTTAATGGATTACGGCTTTTATTGCCTTTATTCTACCCCAAACCAAAAGAATAAAAACCATATAAAAAAAGCGGTTAACAAGCTAAGCTAACAATTCACACAAAAGTGATGAAATAAGCTTTTAATAAAGTAAAAACTTGCTAAACTATATCGCAAGTCAGCAAATTGACCATGGTTGGCAGTATAGCGAGCCATGAATAATAATATCACTGGAAGCAATCGAAAGAGTTAACTCTTTCATATCAATGGAGAATTGAGCAATGGCATTTGAACTACCGGCTCTTCCTTACGCGAAAGACGCACTAGAACCACACATCTCAGCAGAAACGCTAGATTTCCACCACGGTAAGCACCACAACACTTACGTTGTTAAGCTAAACGGTCTTATCCCAGGTACTGAGTTTGAAGGCAAAACACTAGAAGAGATCGTTAAGACTTCTACTGGTGGTGTTTTCAATAACGCTGCTCAAATCTGGAACCACACGTTCTACTGGCACTGTCTTGCTCCTAAAGCAGGCGGCGAACCAACTGGCGCTGTTGCAGAAGCTATCAACGCTGCATTCGGTTCTTTCGAAGAATTCAAAGCGAAATTCACTGATTCAGCAATCAACAACTTCGGTTCTTCTTGGACTTGGTTAGTTAAGAAAGCTGACGGTTCTCTAGACATCGTTAACACTTCTAACGCTGCTACTCCTCTAACAGAAGAAGGTGTTACTCCACTTCTAACTGTTGACCTATGGGAACACGCTTACTACATCGATTTCCGCAATGTTCGCCCTGACTACATGGCTGCATTCTGGAACCTAGTAAACTGGTCTTTCGTAGAAGAGAACCTAGCTAAGTAATCTATTACTTAAGCTGCGCTATTTGTAGCGAGTTACCTATTGAAAGCTCATGCCTCGGCGTGAGCTTTTCTGTATCTGTCGTATTCCTATCAATACGAACATTACGAAACAAATTAGCCAATCAAGCCTGCTTTTTAACCTATTCTTACCTTTCTTAATCGCCCTGCATAAATTCTCTATTCGCCTGTAATTAAAGACTAAAGTTTGCCGACTCCATGCCGTTAAAGGTGTATCAAACGAGAGGCGTCATGCAAATACATACTTTAGACAAAGCGGGAATCATCAACGAACTGAAGTTCGGCATCGGAATCAGCCAAGCGGTTGAGCAAGGTCGCCGTGCAGATTTCGCGTTGCTGCTATCTATGTTTTCTAATGATGTTCGCGATTGCACGCCCATCGATACTGTTGAAGTTACAGAAACAAACGAAGATCGCCTACGAAAGCAATTCGGCGTAGCAGAACCGCAGCAACTGCGTTCAAACCAATCTTCATATGAGATTTCAGCACAACAATCTAATCATTTTCATCAGGCGAGCCTTGCCAGCGCAAAACTCAGTCATTACTTGAAACCCGAAGCCTTGGCTTTTATGCCTGAAGATACGGCTGACTTCCCAGAAGAGGTTTACCAAAACCTTTCAGGTCACGATCGACGTAAACTGGCGAACAAGCATGTCCCTGATTTGCCTCATGCCACACTCTATAACGAGCTATCGACTGCCCAACGTCAGTATCAAATTCAAGCTCAGGTATAACTTCAGCCCCGCTTTCTCGATTTATTTCTGCATCTCTATCGACTTTGTTCAATTCACTTTCTTGAATGATTCATGTGAGTGATATGAACCACCAGCCTTGGGTATACTCGAAACACCCGTTGTCGATTACCGCTTGAAGTTACTACAAAATGTGACGTGCCACTAAGTTCATAAAAACTTATTAATTGGCGCACCTTAGTTTGAACCAATTCACACCCATTGTGTGAAATTTAACCCATTCTTATCCAACACGGATGATTTGTTTAGGTACTGGGATGGAAATAAAAAGCTCAATCATATTGGTGACATCTGCCGGCTCGCGACTGGGAGGGACGATTGCGAACCACTTTGTTAACCTTGGAGCCACAGTCATCCTTTGTGATAACGATACCGAAGCACTTCAGGCTACCTATTTACAGTGTGCTCGATTCTCTGATTCTGTTTACCACTACCCGCTCGAAAGTCATGACAACCAGTCGATTCTCAGCGTGTTTGATTTTATCCAAACCACTTTCAACACCACACCCGATGTACTGGTCAATAACTGGATAAGTTCACCGATGCCAAGCCTAATTGGTGATCAGCCTGTCAGCAGCTTTATTAATGATCTTTCTTCTATGGCATCGACCCTTTTCGCATTTGGTCAAATCAGTGCCGAGAGATTGCGTGATGAAAAAAAAGAAGGCGTGATTGTAAACGTGATATCTCATGATGATTTTCATGATGTATCTGGCTTAGAGAGCGCGAACTCCATGATCACCGGATTCACACACAGTTGGGCCAAAGAACTCACCCCGTTTAAGATCCGTGTTGGCGGTGTCGTTCCCGCAATTCACAACGCCGATGGCAAGTTCAACCGTTGTCACTGGGCTCAACTGCAAGACGAACTCACCCGAACCGCTGAGTACATTATCTCTAATGATTACTTCAGCGGACGCGTTGTTGCCGCAGAGGTTTAGGATCCCCGATTCCTACTCAGACAATCTCCCTCCTCTGAGAGCAAATCACTAATCAGCTAATCAACTAATCAACTAATCAACAGCATAAAAAAAGGTTCATCGCGGCTTTCCGGGGAAAGCCGCTTTTATCTTCAAGAAGAAGTAGTCTGTATCTCGATATCCATACCCCATTCGCTTGATTAACTTTATTTTGTTGTTTATCCCTTCCAATGTGCAGGTGTTGAGCGGATAAGTTGCCGATGCAATAATACCGTGAAGATAAGGCCTCAGTTTTCGTGCAAACTCTTTCAATGGCTTAATTCCACTCTCTTGCACTTGTGCCCACCATACCTCCCAGAGCCCCTTAGCATGTGCTTCTGATTTACAGTACCAAAGCTCTTTGAGTTGTGAGCCGAGTATATAAGTGGCCATCAAGTCCTTATTGATATTCAATATTTCAGTAAGATAGCTATCTTGTCGTGCATTTAAATTACCTCTGTTTTTCAGCAGTACCCAGCGTGAGCGCTTCACCCATTGCCTCGCTTTTTATCCTGCTTGAGTTTGTTAGCTTGGTCGACTCTGACTCTATCCATCACCTCACGACCGAACTTAGCAACAACATGGAATAAGTCGTAAACGATTTTTGCATTCGGGCAGTGCGCTTGAACTTCAAGGTCAAAAGCCGTATTCATGTCCATTGCGACCGCTTCGATATTGTTACCATGCTTGCCTAACTGCTCGAAAAACGGTCGTATGTCCTTGCGGCTACGACCTAACCCTATCCAAATGACTTGGTGAGTCTTAGCATCAGCGATGACTGTGGCATATCGGTGCCCTTTAAAGATGGCGAACCTCGTCCATGACGAGTTGCCTTAGCCCTTCCCATTTCACTGACGGTACCACTTGGCGAAGTCGACGTTTATCTATCTCTTTAATGGTGTGCCAATGAACGCTCGTTAACTGGGAGATATGCTTAATGGGAAGAAGAGGCAGTAGTTGTTCTATATAGCTTTTAGACGCGTCGTTATACGAGCATAAGGCTCTAACCAAGATAGAAACTCTGTTTTTATGCCGCAGTCACGACACTTGATCCTTCGAGTTTGAACGGAAAGCTCAACAGGAACATTGAACAACATGGCCTCTTTCACATGACGCCATTGATACTCATGGATAGCCTCAGCTTCAAGACCGCAAAGGCATTTAGCCTCAGAATTAGGTTTAAGAGTTAGTGTAACAAGTGATGCTGTCTGGTGAGACTTTACTATTTTAAAGCCTTCCCAGAATGAAGATAGGAAAGTATGATTCGGCATGAAAACGGTAGTTTGTGTATGATTTTGTTTGGCGACTAAACCATATCACTTACTACCGTTTTTTTGTTTTCAGCCCTAAACCACCTACTTCAGTAGGTGGTTATCATTCAGTTTGGCTTTGCCTGTAGTTCTACCCATGTTAAATGCTCCCTTGATTTTTAGCGAAGTCAAAGAGGACAAATAACATGAGCAGATATAATCAAGCTTCCCACGTATTTTGGAGATGTCAATATCACATAGTGTGGACACCAAAGTATCGATTTAGGATTTTGAAAAACAATGTAGGTAAAGAAGTTTATCGATGTATAAACGTTTACTGTAATCAACTTGGATGTGAAGTCGTTGAATTAAACGTTCAAGTTGACCACGTGCACTTGGTAGTAAAAGTTCCGCCTAAGTTATCGACATCCAAGTTGATGGGCGTATTGAAAGGCAAAATAGCTTTAAAACTCTTTAGTAAATTTCCATATTTAAGGAGAAACAAACTCTGGGGTAACCACTTTTGGCAAAGGGGCTATTTTGTCGATAGCGTAGGGGTTAATGAAGAAATCATTCGACGCTATGTAAGACATCAAGAGAAAAAAAGCGCGTGGAGCAGCAGCAATTGGCGTTGGACTAAACAAAGGCCCCCTTTTAGGGGGCTCACATAAAGCCACCTTCTTTAGAAGGTGGTAATTTACTTTTAGTTCCCGCTAATCCGCGATGAACCTAAAAAAAGCCCCAGTCTTTCGACTGGGGCTTTAAACTTTTCCCGATAAATAAGTATCGTGCTAGCGAAAACTTATCTCAAAACTAATGCTTACTTATTATGCGTTAGCTTTTTCTTTTTTAGCTTTTGGTGCTTTCGCTTCAGCTGGTTTTTGGTCAGCTTTCTTAAGGATAACTGTAGTACCTTCGAAAGTTTCACCTTCAACGTATGCTTCACCGTAGTAAGAAGTTGTTAGTACTTCTTTAAGCTCAGTGATAAGTGGGTAACGTGGGTTAGCACCTGTACACTGGTCATCGAACGCTTCAACAGCTAGCTCGTCTAGTTTAGCAACGAAGTCAGACTCGTTAACACCCGCAGCTTGGATAGATAGTGGGATGTCTAGGTCTTTCTTAAGCTCTTCTAACCAAGTCAGTAGACGTTCAATCTTCTGAGCAGTACGGTCACCAGCTTGGCTTAGGCCTAGGTGGTCAGCAACTTCAGCGTAACGACGACGTGCTTGTGGACGGTCGTACTGAGAGAATGCAGTCTGCTTAGTTGGGTTATCGTTCGCGTTGTAACGTACAACGTTTGAGATAAGTAGTGCGTTAGCAAGACCGTGTGGTAGGTGGAACTCAGCACCAATTTTGTGAGCCATTGAGTGACACACACCTAGGAATGCGTTCGCAAATGCTACACCAGCGATAGTTGCTGCGTTGTGTACTTTCTCACGAGCGATTGGGTCAGCCGCACCATTTTTGTAGCTTGATGGTAGGTATTCTTTAAGCATCTTAAGAGCTTGAAGAGCTTGACCGTCTGAGTATTCGTTCGCTAGAACAGATACGTAAGCTTCTAGAGCGTGAGTTACTGCATCGTAACCACCGAATGCTGTTAGAGACTTAGGCATGTTCATTACTAGGTTCGCATCAACGATAGCCATGTTTGGCGTGATTTCGTAGTCAGCTAGTGGGTACTTAGCACCAGTCTTGTCGTCTGTAACAACAGCGAATGGAGTAACCTCTGAACCAGTACCTGAAGTTGTAGTGATACATACAAGCTCAGCTTTTTGACCCATTTTAGGGAACTTGTAGATACGTTTACGGATATCCATAAAGCGCATTGCTAGTTCTTCGAAGTGAGTTTCTGGGTGCTCGTACATAACCCACATGATCTTAGCAGCATCCATTGGAGAACCGCCACCTAGAGCAAGGATTACGTCAGGTTGGAAGCTCTTCATTGCTTCAGCGCCTTTCTCAACAACAGATAGCGTTGGATCCGCTTCTACGTCGAAGAAAGTTTGAACTTCGATGCCTTGTGCTTTAAGCAGGCTAACTACGTCATCAGCGTAACCGTTGTTGAATAGGAAACGGTCAGTTACTAGGAATGCGCGTTTCTTACCTTCTAGATCGCTCATTGCGATTGGAAGGCTACCACGACGGAAGTAGATAGACTTAGGTAGTTTGTGCCACAACATGTTTTCAGCTCGCTTCGCTACAGTTTTCTTGTTGATAAGGTGCTTAGGACCTACGTTCTCAGAGATAGAGTTACCACCCCATGAACCACAACCTAGAGTTAGAGAAGGTGCAACGTTGAAGTTGTACAGGTCACCGATACCACCGTGAGTAGTAGGGATGTTGATTAGGATACGAGCAGTTTTCATCTTGTCACCGAAGTAACGGATGCGGTCTGCGTTAGTATCTTGGTTAGTGTAAAGACCAGATGTGTGACCGATACCACCGATTTCAACCATAGTTACCGCTTGAGCAACAGCGTCTTCGAAGTCGTCTGCGCGGAATAGACCTAGAGTTGGAGATAGTTTCTCGTGAGCGAACTCGTCATCGTAAGAAACTTTACCAAGACCTTCACCTACAAGTACTTTTGTATCAGCAGGAACTTTAACACCAGCCATTTCAGCGATTGCTGGAGCAGGTTGACCTACGATTTTAGCGTTTAGGTTGCCGTCGATAAGAAGTACTTTACGTACTTTATCTGCGTCAGCTTTAGACAGAACGTGAGCTTTGTGAGAAGCGAAACGCTCTTTAACTTCTTCGTATACATCGCTAACAACGATTGCAGCTTGCTCAGAAGCACATACAACACCGTTATCGAATGTTTTAGACATTAGGATAGATGCTACAGCACGTTTGATGTCAGCTGTTTCATCGATAACTACAGGAACGTTACCAGCACCAACACCGATAGCAGGCTTACCAGAAGAGTATGCTGCTTTAACCATGCCTGGACCACCAGTAGCAAGGATAAGTGCGATACCGTCGTGCTTCATAAGCGCGTTAGAAAGCTCTACAGATGGTTGGTCGATCCAACCGATGATGTCTTTTGGAGCACCAGCTGCAACAGCTGCGTCTAAAACCAGTTTCGCTGCGTCGTTAGTTGAGTTCTTTGCACGTGGGTGTGGCGAGAAGATGATGCCGTTACGTGTTTTAAGAGAGATTAGAGATTTGAAGATTGCTGTAGAAGTTGGGTTCGTTGTTGGAACGATACCACAGATGATACCTACAGGCTCAGCGATAGTCATTGTGCCTAGGTTGTCATCTTCTTCTAAGATGCCACATGTTTTTTCGTCTTTGTATTTGTTGTAGATAAATTCAGATGCAAAGTGGTTTTTGATAACCTTATCTTCAACAATACCCATTCCAGATTCAGCAACTGCTTGTTGTGCAAGTGGAATACGAGCGTGGTTAGCAGCAAGAGAAGCTGCGCGGAAGATTGCGTCTACTTTCTCTTGAGAGAATGTTGCAAATTCTTCTTGTGCTGCTTTAACGCGAGCTACTAGAGCATCAAGTTCCGCTAAGTTAGTTACAGGCATGGTGGATCTCCTAAAATAATAAATATTAAAAACTTTTTATTAAATTCGCTGCTTGCCGTTAACCTTAAACACCAGCGTTCTTAGTAAATTGCTTTCAGGGCTGAGTATATTATTTCACAGTGTGAAAAAAATTGACCCAGATCAGTTACCCAAAAAGAATTAACCAGAAAGTAGTAAGGCAATCGCAAAAATGAACTTAAGGATATGATTTATATAGATTAATATCACATTTTTCGTTCGTGCAAAAAACAAGCAAACAGACAACTTTTTTCTACATTGCGTCATAAACTGTAAAAAAGTTTCATTTTTAGTCAGCTCACTTACATGTATACGGCCAAAACTGTGCTACTGAGAGTATATCCATACCGTTGCAACGAGCTAGAAACTGACATAATTTTTATTAAAAGCGTGCGTGAGATAACATTTAGTTCAAATCAAGTTACAACACGAAACACGAGAAAACACTTTGTAACACTGACATTACACATCTCACACTCAATTAGTTTTTCTAAAAAATAGCCCCTTCTTCAAGTTAGTTTTTTTCATTCGCTCTCATTGAATTTGTCCCTTACATTACGCACTCTGACAAAGGTCAGATCAAACCCACTATCCTACTTAACGTTACTGGAGATCGCTCTCATGCAAGGTTTAGAACTCGCAATCTTTATGCAATTCTTCCTTGGGCTTGTTGCAGCCGTAAACCCAATCGGCATCATGCCTGTTTTTGTTTCTTTAACTGCTCATATGCCACCAGAAGAGCGAAACAGGACAGCCTTACAAGCCAACATTGCTGTTGCCGTTATCTTGATTGTCTCGCTTGTTGCAGGGCAAATGCTTCTTGACATGTTTAGCATCTCGTTGGATTCATTCCGCGTTGCGGGCGGTTTACTGTTGTTGAACATCGCATTTTCGATGATGAGCGGTAAGCTCGGTGAAGATAAGCAGAACAAACAAGAGAAATCGGAATACATCAGTAAAGAGCAGATAGGCGTTGTTCCACTGGCTATGCCTCTTATGGCGGGTCCCGGTGCAATCAGCTCGACGATTGTTTACGGTTCTCGCTACCCTGCTGCTATTGATACGGTAGGCATCGGCATTAGCATTATTGCTTTCGCAACTTGTTCTTGGCTTTTATTCCGTTCAGCGCCAGTTATCGTTCGTTTCCTAGGTCAAACTGGTATCAACGTTATTACACGTATCATGGGCTTGATCCTAGGTGCGCTAGGCATCGAGTTCATCGCCAACGGCTTACGTAACCTATTCCCAGGGTTAGCATAACGTCTAGCGGAATTGGCTCGTGTATTGCGAGCAATCAAGATTGATATATAGATGAGGCGAGTAAAGCGATTGGGCTTTCACTCGCCTCGTTATTATGAAGCTTGTATAATGACTGTTAATACATTTAACAGAAGATGAACCTCTCCTTATGTCACGTAAGCCACTTAAGCATCATTTGTACGTCATTATCTTTGGCACTCACACTCCAGCCGGACGCGCATTTGATATTTCACTGATCGTTGCAATCTTGGCTTCGCTGTTGGTGCTTATATTAGAGTCGATCCCTAATGTGATGACCGAGTGGTCACAACAGCTGCGTTACATTGAATACAGCTTTACTGCCCTCTTTACACTTGAGTACCTGTTGAGGCTCTATTGCTCTCCAAAACCAAAATCTTATGCCACCAGCTTTTATGGTGTCGTTGACCTGTTAGCGATTCTCCCAACCTACCTAGCAATCATCTTCCCAGGTGCTTCGTTTATGGGTGTGGTGAGACTGCTTCGTGTGATGCGTATCTTCCGTATCCTAAAATTGGTTCGCTACCTACAAGATTCCAACATATTGCTGCGCTCACTGTTAATGGCGAGACGAAAGATTCTGATCTTCTTTAGTACTGTCGGCATCTTGGTCGTTATCTTTGGTGCTTTGATCTTTGTTATTGAAGGCCCAGAGAATGGCTTCACCAGTATTCCTCACAGTATCTACTGGGCAATCGTGACCATTACTACCGTAGGTTACGGTGATATGGTACCGCAAACCGCATTGGGTAAAGCTATCGCATCTCTGACTATGCTCTTGGGTTACTCAATCTTAGCCGTGCCGACGGGGATTATTACCGCAGAACTCAGCAATGAAATGAACTCGCACAAAGAGTTAGTCAAATGCCCAAACTGCAACCGTTCAGGCCACGATTCAGATGCCATCTATTGTAAACACTGTGCCAGTGAATTGGCCGATCCCGACAAACGTGTCGTGACTGAAGAGAAAGAATAGATACCCATAAAAAAGAGCTCCTAAGAGCTCTTTTTACATATGACAAGAAACAACCTTTAGCATCCGCTAGTTTCTGTCACTACTTTTGCCTCAGCACCGCTGCTATCTTGATATGCATGAATTTCGTAACGCGCATAGCACTTCGTTTCTTCTATCTCTTCCTTGGTTGGATAAGGGTAGTGAGTATTAGCCTCAACCAAATCCGAGATGGTATAAATCATATAGACAGGCACTGTATAACCGGGGCTATAGTTGTCGTACACGGCCCAAACAAATTCGGTCCCTTTCGATATATCATTCGTCGCATCTAAGTCGACAAACATCGGCATACCCTTGGGCTTGACCGCGGGAAAACCATAGTGATATTCACGCCCTTCTTCATCTGCTGTCGCCGAGCCAGCCCAGTACTGTTTTTCCAAGCCAGCTAACACACCCTTCCCGTAGCCAATCTCTGATGCATTACCCAGTGCAGCTGCTACGCCTTCTATCACTGACGCCCTAGCATCATGTTGTATGTTTAAAAACTTAGGCGCTGCGACAACCGCTAAAACACCTATAATGACGATAACAACAACTAACTCGATCAGAGTAAAACCTTTGAGGTTTGCTTTCATTTTCTAGCTCCAACTTTGAGATGCACTAAATGTAAGGTTTTAAAGTCAGGCCTCTGTCATCAGATACAAAAAAAGCGCCCTAAGGCGCTTCTTCTTTAATTATTCTCAGAAATGAGGCAGTTACGCTTTCTCAGCAAGAATAATACGTAATGTGCGACGTAGTGGTTCTGCAGCACCCCAAAGCAATTGGTCACCAACTGTGAAGGCGTTTAGGAAGTCGTTACCCATAGACATCTTACGGAGACGACCTACTGGTACAGACATCGTACCTGTTACTTTAGCCGGAGTCAGTTCTTGCGCTGTGATGTCACGATCGTTAGGAATCACTTTAACCCAATCATTGTGTGTCGCGATGATCTCTTCGATTTCATCCATTGGCACGTCTTGCTTAAGCTTGATCGTTAGTGCTTGAGCGTGACAACGCATTGCACCGATACGTACACAAGTGCCATCGATAGGGATTGGCTGACCATCTAGGCCAAGAATCTTGTTCGCTTCAACGCCCGCTTTCCATTCTTCTTTGCTTTGGCCGTTTTCACGCTTCACATCGATCCAAGGAATCAGTGAGCCAGCAAGAGGAGCACCAAATTGGTCTGTTGGGAATGAAGATGAACGAATCGTATCCGCAACCTTCTTATCAATATCAAGAATCGAGCTTGAAGGATTTGCTAACTCAGAGCTTACGCTGTCGTTGATTACGCCCATCTGTGAGATAAGCTCACGCATGTTTTTAGCGCCAGCGCCCGATGCCGCTTGGTAAGTCATCGCACTCATCCACTCGACCATGCCTTTTTCATATAGGCCGCCTAGTGCCATAAGCATCAAGCTCACCGTACAGTTACCGCCAACGAAAGTATTGGTGCCGCTGTGAATGCCTTGTTGGATCTGAGCCAAGTTAACAGGATCAAGAGTGATGATTGAATCAGCGTCCATTCGCAGAGTAGAAGCCGCATCAATCCAGTAGCCTTTCCAACCCGCTTGACGAAGTGCTGGGTATACTTTTGATGTGTAATCGCCACCTTGACAGGTAATCACAGCATCTAGCTGTTTTAGGCTATCAATGTCAAAAGCGTCTTGAAGTAGACCAGCATCTTTACCGCCTAGAACAGGGGCAGGAATACCAATCTGAGATGTGCTGTAATAAACAGGCTCAATCAGGTCGAAGTCTTTCTCTTCAACCATACGTTGCATCAGTACAGAACCAACCATACCGCGCCAACCAACTAGACCTACTCTCATCGCTCACTCTCCATGTATAAAATTAAAAATTGCTCTCCCCCATCTATAAGTTTTTCAGAAACAGAACTCAAGTGCTTTTTGTCAAAAAGTGTAACTTTTTCGTTTCTTTTAAGTGAACGTAATGAATCGTGCAGTTATCCCTGTATCGACACTCAATATCCTCATTACCAATAAAGAACTCAACATCGGAAAATTCAAACATTTGTACTATAGAAATCGTTGAAATTCAGCCAGATCACAAACAGCAATTCCCTCTTTAAGATCAAGGTTACTTAGAATTATATTTTACAAAACAAAAACAACGTGCGACATAAATCAACATGTCACAATAATGAATTTAACAATATTTTAGATTATGAAACCAAAATTAATTCAGTTAACAGTCAAATATCACAACTTAGACGTATTATTTCGATATAATAAACTAATTACTGTAGTGTCCGTTTCGTACCACACACTATAACGAAGCACTATAAATGCTCGAAATCACAAGAGGCTTTTATGAAGCAGAGTAAAACTCGCCTACCGAACCTATTACAGGTATTCATCGCGTTAGGACTATTTCTATCCCTTGCTTTTTCCTTTACTGCAAAGTTTGACCTTCCAATCCAACTTGCCTTGTATATTGGCTGGTTCATTATCATGGTTCTTGGTGTTCGTCTTGGCCATCAATACAAAGACTTAGAAAAAGCAGCACTCAAAGGAATATCTAATGGCTTAGGCGCAGTTTTAATACTTTTAGCCGTTGGCGCTCTTGTTGGTACTTGGATCTCAGGCGGGATCGTACCGACCATCATTTACTATGGTCTGAAAGCTATCCACCCTTCTATCTTCCTTTTAGCGACCATGATCATCTGTTCCCTAACTGCATTGGCTACCGGCACTTCTTGGGGCGCAGCAGGTACAGCGGGTATTGCGATGATGGGTATTGGCCAAGGCCTTGGTGTTCCAGCGCCAATTACGGCTGGTGCGGTACTGTCAGGCTGTTACTTCGGTGACAAGATGTCTCCGCTATCTGATTCAGTGATTCTTGCTTCTTCAATGTCGAACGTTGAAGTGGTTGAGCACATTAAAGGTATGTTGCCAGTTGCGTTAATCAGCTACGTAATTACCGGCATCATGTTTACTGCGTTTGGCTTCCACTACGCGGGCAACGTTGATATGAGCCAAGTAGAGTCTGTAATCAAAGCAATGGAAGTACAGTTCTACATCACGCCTTACTCATTCGTTCCTGTATTGATCGTGCTTGGCTTACTGGCTTTCCGCATGCCTTCATTCCCAGTGATCAGCTTTGGTTCTCTGTTAGGTATTATTTGGGCAGTGATGATTCAAGAGATCGATTTCCTAACGGCATTCAACACCGCTTGGGCACCGTTCTCAATCTCTTCTGGTGTCGAGTTCATTGATTCGATTCTTAACCGTGGCGGCATGTCTTCAATGCTGGGTTCGGTTGCGGTTATCGTGTTTGGTTTAGGTTTTGGTGGCTTACTTGATAAAGTCGGCGTACTAGAGACAATTGCGAAGGTATTCGAGCGCCGTGTAAACAGCGCAGGCTCACTAGCAACCAGCACCATTGGTACAGCGTTCATGGGTAACGTGTTCGGTTCAGCAATGTACGTATCGCTAATCCTTACGCCAAAAATCTGTGCGAAGAACTACGACCGTTTAGGCTACAAACGCAAGAACCTGTCTCGTAACGCTGAGTTTGGTGGCACGCTAACATCAGGTATGGTGCCTTGGAGTGATAACGGTATCTATATGGCGAGTATTCTAGGCGTTGCGACGCTATCTTACGCGCCGTTCATGTGGTTAAGCTTCATCTGTATCATCGTGACTATCGTGACGTCTTACATGGGCTGGTTCGTTGATAAGTGTGAACCAACGGCGCCAGCACTTGAAACTGAAGAAGCATCTGAGCTGACTAAGCAACAGGCCTAGTAAGTCATCGTTCAGGGCGTTAGAACGTAAAACAAAACGTTAATGGTATAAATGCAAAAAGAGCGCTTTAGGCGCTCTTTTTTTATCTGCTGATTTACTTATTTGTTGGCGGTTCGTTTACCCAACCAATAACCGATACCCAACGGTGCAAAGAACACCACTAAGATAAACAAGATGAAGTAGATAATCACACCTTTGATTAGCTCCATCAGCTTATCAATCGCAAGCACGACCACCTCTTGAGAGACACGGTCTAAATCTTTGGTGAACAGCTCTCTTTCTGATGTCACGATACCAGCAATCTCGATGCGCTCTTTCTCAATCATCTGAACCAAAGCTTCTCTCTCACGCGTCACCATCTTTTCTAGTGCCACACGCTCATCGCTCAGCATTGCTAACTTTTGGTCTGTCTTATCGCTGAGGTCGTTGAGCAATGGCTGCATTTCTGTCGACATAATAGAAGCCAGTGTTTGCATGTACTCTGGGTTGTTCTCAATGAAATCCTGCATGCTTGCTGACGTTTGACGAAGGCTTTCAAGTGTCATCGACAAATCTTCACCCGTGAGTGAACTGTTCATTGCAACCAACTCCGCTTTCCACGTCATCAATTTTGGCGTTTGGTCTGCCATTAGGCTTAAGCGATCTGATGCATCGCTCATGGCTTCTGGCATTGTACCTAGGCTCTGAACGATTTGAGATTCATCTTTACCCAGATAAGCCAGCCATTCGCGATAAGCAGGCGTGCTTCTGAATGTGAGGTCTTTAAATGGGTGGCTAGCAGCAAACTGAGCAACGAACGCTTTGCTGTTCTTGAAATCACTTGAGCTCAATACGCCCTTTGCTAGCTTCTCAGCTTCTTGGTCAAGAAAACGCGCTGTTGCTACAGCATCATCGGTAACGAACAAATCTGCGCCCTCGCCTTGGGCGTAAAACTGATTCATTTGAGCAGTGAACACCCATGAGTCAATTAAAGCTGACATAGGAGAAGTTTGATAAGCCGCTTGCTGTAAGCCCTGCTCTGCGTGGATCTTCCAAAGCAACACATAAGATTGATGTAAGGTGTCATCAGCCGGGTAAGATTGTGCGATTACATCCGCTGAGTCTTCTACTCTTGTAAAAAACATCTTGGCGTATTCACGCGTCATGAGGCGAGCATTCAGCTCTTGTTGAGTGAGAGGCGTCGTCTGACTATCTAACTTAACTTCTAAGAGAGAACAACCACTTAGCACAATGCTAAGCACCAACACCATCCAACTTCGACTCGAAACTCGTAACATATAAACCTCTGACAAAGACTAAGGGCGCGGATTGTATGAGCACTTCGTCAGAGTATTGTCAAAATTCCTACAAAAGTTAACGTTGATTATCTAAATATGCATGAGCTGAATCTACCGAGGCTTTTATTGCCTGCTCGAGCTCAGTTAAATCATGTTCACTGATGGCTCTTGATTGCTTCATCGTCATTTCGATACTCGCCGCAATGATCACCAATCGAGACGCTTTGATGCTACCCGCCACGCCTTTCAGGCTATGTACAACACGAGCTGCGGAAGTTTCATCTTTGGTTAGTAGCGATTTAAACTTCTCATAATCGTCAGCGTGATCTTGAACAAAAACACCAAGCAACAATTCAACAGACTCCGCATCACCATCGAGTGTTTCTAACATGTCTTCAATATCAATCGCAGGTTTTGAATCCGTGACACTGGCGACGTGTTTCTCTACCACTGGTACATTTTCAATATTTTGTTGAATAACGGGCTGACTAGCCACACTAGAACTCGGCTGTGATTGAAAATCGGAATGTTGGCTGCCAGCAATATGAGAGGCGTTATTTGATGGATTAACTACCGAGGAAGCAGCACTGTGATTCGATTCATTAGATACGCTGCCTTTTTCGCGAGCAACGCTTCCAGAAGCACCTTCTTCTAGATCAACCTCTGCATGAGAAGTTCGAGAAGCACTTTGCTTAATTGGTTCGGCTTCAGGCTCGGGAATGAATTCTTCGTCTGTTTCTTTGGTTAATTTCTTTGCATTAGCGCCCCATAAAACCAGCGCTATCATCGCCACTAAGCTTAAACCAAGCATCACCAATAATAGGTTAAATTGACGAGCGCGAAACTCAGCTTCAAGCTTGATGATCTGCTCGTTGACTGAGTTCTTCTTAATCTTATCAACCAAATAGTTGAGCTGAGCGTAATCACTCAACAATGCAGATGCATCTGCTAGCAACTGTTGAATAGCTTCTTGTTCTTCGGTTTCTAATGCATACGATTTATCGAGAATAAAATCAAATGCACGATAAGTGGCGGATGAGCTTTGATTATCAGAATACATAGCTTCGAAAACCACCACTCCAAATTCATTCAGTAGCGGTTTTAGCTTAGGAGAGAGTTCAGTATCAGCACGCAAGAGCTTGATGTTGTCGACAATATCTTGAACCTGACTTTCTATAGGGATGAACTCATCAAACTTTTCTAGGAATTGGTCTGCGACGTAAAGCAAT
Source organism: Vibrio sp. ED004 (assembly GCF_023206395.1). NCBI lineage: Bacteria > Pseudomonadati > Pseudomonadota > Gammaproteobacteria > Vibrionales > Vibrionaceae > Vibrio > Vibrio sp. ED004. Next base: position 594,129 of record NZ_CP066149.1, read on the forward strand.
TGATTCACATCAGGACGAAAGAAGGCGTGTTGGAAATCAGATTCAATCTGCAGCCTGGTCGAGTAAACCAATTGAGCATCAAGTGCGAGGTCATTGATTCTAGATACTCGCAATGGCTCCGAGAAATAAAGCGATTGCCTTAGTTCATTAACGCGAATACCGAGTTCTTCAATTTGAGCAAGAGAACGTGTGTAGGAACGGCTTAGATTGAGAAGTGCTAATGAAGGCAGTAGCCACAGAGCCAAGATCACAACCAAGAAAGTGGCTGGTTTTTTAAAGCGATTGGGCTTTACTACTGATTGTTCCATCTATATTCCTTGTGCGTATTTGCTGTCAGCCATTATTGGTAGCTAAAAGACTCAGCACAAAACAAGCGACAACATCCTGCTGCCGCTTCTACCCGTTAACTTCGGACTATGACTTATTGCGAGTCAGTTGGTCACGTAAGTTCGGTGGTGTGCCTTTAATTGTTAGCGTGTCTGTCTCCGGATCGTAGAAGATACGCTCGCCTAGAAGCAGACTATCAAAACTAACATTCAAACCGCCACCAGCACCAACAAATTTTGTTAGTTTACGCATAGTTGCGCGATCGGCTGGGAAGCTATCTTCTAACTCATAGCCTTGCTCACTAGTATAGTCAAAGAAGCTCGTGCCATCTGTGCTTGCTGGTAATTCGCCAGAAAGCTCACGAACTTGCACTTCATCGCCCGCTTTTAGCTGCTCGTTACAGTAGTCTGCAACCTGCTTTTTGTAGCTGATCGCTTCTTCTTTCTCTAATTTAGAGTCAGAAACAAAATCTTCTACCGCTTGCATCAACACTTGGTTTTGCTGCTTAGCATCTAAACCGACTTCAGCTTGAAGAAAATCTAGGAAGAAATCCGCGACTTTACGGCCAACACGTCCTTTAATATAAGTTAAGTAACGGTTTGACTCTTTGTCTGTCTCGTAAGTCGACAAGTCTAGGCGCGCCGCGATATCCATTTTTGAGATATCTAGGTAGTCAGTTGCGCTAATATCTAACCCTTCTGTCACCTTTAGGCTTTGGTTTGAAGGCAGCAGACCGATGAAAAGGTAATCTGTCGCAAGTGACTGATATTCAGCCATTACCAAGATACCTTCGTCAGCGAATGGGTACTTTGATAGCTCTTCTTTTAGACGTTGCGCACTCTTTTGAGAAAAATCGTAAAAGTTTGTCTCACCAGCACGAAGTTGATGCAACCACTGCTGAAATTCGCTGTCAGATTTGAAAGAACCAAACCCTTTGCCTGCTTTTGAATTAAAAACACGGTGAAGTTCAGCAACTAGGCTTTCAGATGAAGCATCGTTTTCTAGAGATTCAGCACGATAGTTAACAATCAGTTCATCCTGATCGTTCTTACTCAGCTGGTGTAAAATTACGTTGGAAAGGTGAAGGCTCATAGTGAAAATATTACCGTTCAGGTTTCAGTTGTCGTGCATAGTAGGTTATCATAAGCCGCTTTTACTATCATTATTAGAGTCCTTATGCCGATTATATCTAAATACACAGATGAACAAGTTGAAAAAATCCTAGCTGAAGTAGGTGCTGTACTATCTAAGCACAAAGCTTCACCAGAACTTTCACTGATGATCGCTGGAAATATCGCAACCAATGTCTTAAATCAGAATGTTGCTGCTTCACAACGCAAAGGAATTGCTGAAAAATTTGCCGAGGCTTTAATTTCTTCTCTTGAAGATAAAAAGTCTCACTAAATTTGATTGACGGATAAAAGAATTATAAATGGTAGACAGCGCAAACTCATATAGCGATCGTGTATCTCGACTGGTTGGTTGGGGTCACTGGTTTGCATTTTTCAACATCATTGCTGCGATGTTGATTGGTACTCGTTATATTACTCAATCTGCTTGGCCAGAAACCTTGCTGGGTCAATTCTATTTGGCTGCATCGTGGGTTGGTCATTTCGGCTTTTTAGTGTTCGCGCTCTATCTATTAGTGCTGTTCCCGCTCACTTTTATTCTTCCGTCGAGGAAGTTATTACGTTTGGTTGCCGTTTGTTTCGCGACCATAGGTTTAACTGTCCTACTGATTGATACCCAAACGTATCAAAATATAAACCTCCACCTGACGCCTGTCGTGTGGGAGGTTTTATTCAGTGGAGAGGAGTCTGCATTCACATCTGACTTGCAGCACCTCTTCATTGTTATGCCGCTTATCTTCCTACTGCAACTCGGTCTGTCTGAGTGGGTTTGGCGTAAGCAGCGTAAACTGTCTCACAAACACATCGGCCGTCCAATCACCGCCGTGTTCTTCTTGTGTTTCATCAGCAGCCACCTGACTTACATGTGGGCTGATGCGTATTTCTATAACCCGATTACTAGCCAAAAAGCGAACTTCCCACTGTCTTACCCAATGACAGCGAAAAGCTTTATGGAGAAACATGGTCTATTAGACCGTGAAGAGTATTTACAGCGTTTAGAAGCGAACAAAGAAAACGTAAACCTAGTTAGCTACCCGCTAGAAAAAATTCAATACAACCGCCGCAGTGATGACCTGAATATCCTGATGGTGAGTGTAAACAACCTTCGCTCTGATGCACTGAATGCCACAGCAATGCCAAACAGCTACGCTTACGCGCAACAGTCGATCAATTTCACCAACCATTACAGTTCAAGTAACGATATGTTTGGTATTTTCGGTCTGTTCTATGGCCTTCCGAGCAGCTACGCAAGCAGCATCGAAGCACAAGGCTCAAGCGCAGTACTGTTGGATGTTTTAGACAATCATAATTATAAGTTTGCTGCTTTCAGTGGCGACAACTTTGACGATGCACTTTACTCGGAAATTATCTTCCGAGGCCGTGACGTTATGCCAGAGCAAGCAACTTATGATGACCAAAGCGCGATACAAGCTTGGGCGGATTGGATTCAATCACCACAGGCTAAACGCCCTTGGTTTAACTTTATTGAACTGACCACGCTGGATAACTTCTCTAGCTACGATTCAAGTTCAGAGTCAGATTCGACGTTGAGCACAGCAGAACGTTTTGCGGCAGACTATCAGAAATCTGCTCAAGCGGCCGATGCTCAACTAGCGACTATCTACGCTGAACTAGAGCGCTTAGATCTTATCGACAATACGGTGGTTATCATTACTTCTAACCACGGTACTGAGTTTAACGAAACCAAAACCAACAGCTGGGGTGCAAACTCTAACTACAGCCGTTACCAATTACAGGTGCCTCTATTCATCAGTTGGCCTGGTAAGTCTGCTTCTGAGTACACTCACCGCTCTAGTCACCTAGATGTGTCGGTAACACTAATGCAGGAGCTATTAGGCGTGTCATCGAACCCAACTGACTTCAGTAGCGGTCGCAGCCTGTTTGATGAGCGTAAGAGAAAATGGATTCTAGCGGGTGATTCTCGCGAGCTTGCACTAGTTACTGATCAGCAAACAACGGTGTTAGATAAATTTGGTAACTACAAATTGTACGACCAAAACTACAAACGCCTGAAAAACGTAAGCCCTCGCTTACCTGTATTGATGCAAGGCCTCACTGAACTACAGCGTTTCTACACAAAAAATGACTAAATGATCATCAATGAGAAAAGGGAAGCCAGTGGCTTCCCTTTTTTATTGCCGTGAATGATTAGAAAACAAGCAACAAAACAAAATTATGAAAATTAAGGGTTTACAAGATCCTCCGCCCCTTATATTATTCACGCCACTGGAGGGATGGCTGAGTGGTCGAAAGCACCGGTCTTGAAAACCGGCAACCGTTAATAGCGGTTCTAGGGTTCAAATCCCTATCCCTCCACCACTATTCATCAAAAAAAGCCTTTGATTATCAAAGGCTTTTTTTGTATCTGTAAGACTTGAATTTGCTTCGAACCAACGAGGTAAGTCAATGTATATACAAAAATCTCCCCACGGTGTCTATTACGCACGAATCTGTACTCCAGCACAGTTGAAAGCGTTGGGATTCCCATTCGATCTAAAAATCAGCCTTCGAACAAAAGACCCTAAGCTAGCTAAAGTCATTGGCTTAAGCCTTGTCAGTGCTGTCAAAGAGGCCTTTCGTACTACAGACTCTCTGTGCTTTTCAGAGTTTCAGTTGCATCTAAAAGGCATTTTGTCCCACCACCTGAACTTACAATCACAAAAGCAGGACGATCGCTTACATTTAGGTTGTATAACTTCCATAAGTCATACTTCTAAGCGTTTGAGTGAAGAAAAGCATTGGAGTGAAGCGTTAGAACACTTTCTAGAGTTCAAAGGGGTTCAAGGGGTCAGTGCATTGACTGTCCATCAGTTGAAACAGCGCATTACCTTTTTCTTTGAGAGCACTACGCCATCTGGTTTATCAACAATAACTGCGATGGCACTGATGGAGTACATTAAGACTCTCAATAGCTCTAGTCTTTCAGCAAAAAGCTGTAAAGATTACTACGCCGCGCTGAGTCAATTTATACGTTGGTGTGCGACCATGTCTTTGATTGAAAGAAACGTGTCTGCAGATATCAAAGCGACTTTCAAGAAGTCTATAAAAGCTGATAAGCAGCGCTCAAGGTGGTCAGAGAGTCAGCTTTCAACACTCTTCTCATCTGAGCAGTTTCAGCAAGTGGATAATGGTTTCTACTGGGTTACTTTATTGCTCACGTACATGGGGATGAGGCCGAATGAAGTGTGTCAGCTACGTACAGAAGACGTGGTCGTTAGCGGTCCAGTCCCTTACTTAAACGTAACAGATGAAGGTCACGGACAGCGGATCAAGAATCGTTATGCTCTGCGACAAGTCCCCATTCATCAGAGTCTAATCAAACATGGCTTTCTTGAGTATGTTGAGCTTCGTAAGAACAATAGCAAAACCGATCTATTCGATTACAAACCACTGGGTCTCAACAAGGACTGGAGCCAACAATATTGCCAACAATTCGGCAGACTCCTATCTAAGATCGGATTGAAAGCAGGGCAACGCCCTACTGCGTACTCCCTCCGTCACACTTTCATTGATGTTCTTAAGCAAAAGGAAGTGGCTGAGTCTACAGTCGCTGATATCGTTGGCCATCATCACCCCTCAATGACATTTGGCCGATATGGTAAGCAAACAAAACTGAAACTTATGCTTAGTGCGGTGAACCAGTTCTCACTTCAACTGGGAGGCTCACATGAGTAAGTTCAACTATGATGAGTTGCACACGGTTTATAAGGCGTTCAAGCAAAGCTATTTTGAAGGGGATGAAACCTCGTTGCTTGCGTTATCAAAACAGTATGACTATCAAGATATCCACTGCCTCTATCAGCTTTTTGAGCGCCTCGAAGATAAGCCAAGCACAACATCTATGTCATTAATGGCATTAGGAATAGGTTGGCAAACACAGCAGGCACTGTTTGGTGACTTTGAAACACTGAGAGAGATTGCAGGGCTCGTAAGCCCTCCTCCCATGTCACACGTAGAGTGTTTTGATGCCTTTGTTCTACCTTATTGGACCATTATGTCAAAGAAAGGGATTGTTCTTATTAGCACTAGAAGCCAAGAGCATTTTACTTTCGTACATCGTGTGTCAGGAGTAGAAATTCAAGTTAATATAAAGCGCTGACTCTCAATGTCATTTTGAAAAACCAAATCTCGTGAACACCTTAGAGCTCACGAGATTTACCTTTTAAATTATTATGAAGACCTTATCAATCGAACTCTCGGTCGGCACTCATTCTCCGTTTTTTGGGGGAAGCAGTGTTCAGGTTTTCCCTATTATCTAGGAGGGCGTCTTTCATCCCACATACAATTGCCTGCTGTATTGGGTTTCCATCCAATTTTGTCATGTGAGCTGACATCCTTCTTTCTAATAAAGTCAGTAGTTCTTTCTCATCCCTTTGTTCAAAGACAAATGATTTCATCAGATCTTGAAAGATGGGAGCTAACGTCTCAATAACGGTATGAGTCAGTTTAGCAATCACCTTTTTTAGATATGAGATCGATTTCTCTAACTGTTCATTTTTTTCTTCACTGTGTAGAGCTTTTGATTCTGCCGTTTTGAGCTGTTCTTTGACTGTTGATAGATCGGTTAAGGTTGTATCCAGTTGATTGGTTGCAGTGTTTGTGGCCGATCGTAGTAAGTCTATATCTACATGTAATCTCCTTATTTTTCTTGTTCCTCCTTTTGTTTATTTTTAACTTCGTTGATGTGTTGATTTAATTGGCTCAACTCCTCGAGCTTCAATGCGATTATTTGCTCAATTTGCAGTTGCTCGTTTTCCAGCATTCTAGTGTGATAATTATAATCCCTTTCACTTTTTTTTTTTTTTTTTTTGCTTTCCTTGCCGGCGCATTTCTTTTACTTTTTGTTTATCTTTCTGAAGTTCTTGATTGAACTCCATGCTCAATCCTTTTTCTATGAAGAGGTTTTTATTCATAAACCGCCGAAAACATTCCTGCAACAGCGCTCCATGCTCTGATTGCTCCCTTCTTGTAAAGCACGCTCCTTTCCTGTATTGAATTGGCGAGTGTGAGTGGTCCAAGAAGTTCTTCATCATTTGAGCTAGATTTGCTTTGGCTACTCTAAGATCCCACTCTTTAGTTCGGCTATTTTGCGCGTTAAGGAAGAGGTGGACATGTTCCCCAGTATCTTCATTGAGACTTCTTTCATCGCTATGAACAAACACTGAGATGATTTCATATTCTTTGAAGTAGAGGCGGTAATAATCCATCAGTGCTTCAGCCATTTCACGGCCACAAACAAGGTCCTGAGAAACTTCATTTCGGTGTGGGATGACAAAAATCGACTCTTCTACCAAGTTTGAGTTCAAATTTTTAGGGAACGAAACCAGTTTGTTATGAAGTGAAATGTACTTCTCAAAAGCGTTCAGCCTCTGCTTCTTGCGAGAGAAATCAATACTCCTAGCTTCATTAAGCAAAGAGTCGAGTTTAAGCGGGACATGTTCAGGGGTGCCTAAAATCTTAGCGATAAAATTAGTCCCTCGGGATTTCCCTTTTCTGATTGTAAAGCGGCTTTTAGTTTCTTCTTATATGCTCTCTTTCTTTGTTTACATTTAGTTAGGCCTTCTTGAGGTTTCTGAGGAAGTCTTATAGATTCGATAAACTGGGATTTATCGTCATTGCTCAATTCATCAAGTTTCGTCCATTGGTTATTGATATATACTTCGTTGAGGTGACTGAGATCTGGATTCCATTCAATGGTTTCAGATTTCGCATTTTCATCTCGGATACTATGTCCTGCTGACTTCTTAAGCTTGGCCTGTTTTTCTGCTGTGCCGGAATACGGAAGCGTTGAAAAAAAGCATGTGATGGCTTTATTTTTCATTGTGTAGTCCTCGGTTTGTGTGTTGTCGTGTTGGGGTTGAGGGGCGTAGCCCCCACCAAGAAGCTTTCGTTCATCTTTTACGCAGTAAAAGTGTTGCGAAAGTGTCCTTGGTTACGATGTCGTTATCTTTTTGAAAGCCGGTGTCGAGACACCGGAATGAGGCAAATTAAAGGATGGGTTTGTCGACCGAATTTGCAGCTTTCTGAAAGTGCAAATCAATCAGGTTGGGGTAGTCTTTTGCGTCTTCTTCAATCCACTTTGAGTAATGCTTATAAAGCATATCTAGCGTGTTGTGCCCTAGTTGAGACCTTATCCAATAAAGATTTGCCCCACTCAAAATAGCTTGAGATGCGAATGTATGACGGGCCTGACTCGCACCTCGATGAGCGACGTTGGCTGTAACGAGCCAGTTTTTAAAGGTGCGATCTATTGCTTTATCTTTTTGGTAAAATTTCCCTGTATCAAGATTAGGGAATAGAGGTTTTGCGGTAAGTTTGGTTCGGGTCTTTTGATCACTTTCGGTGATATGGATTTCTTGAGCCGCTAAGCCAAAGATTGAACTTAACTGGTTTTCAATTATCTTTTGGGCTGTCTTAGACAATTGAATCCTACGCTTTGATCCCGTAGTTTTTGGCCTTTTAAAGTGATTAACTACGCAAGCTCTCTCGACTTTAAGCTCTCTTTTTACTGGGTCATAATCATCAACAACTAGTGCCAACCACTCACTTTTTCGAAGCCCTGTATGGCAAGCCAGAAGGACCCCATTTTTAACACTTGAGCAATCTGCTGCTTGGTGAGTTAAACGGGTTATATCATTCAGTGTGAATGGATTACAGCTAATGGGAGCATTTTGTAAGTTATGGATACCATCAACTGGAGATTGTGTAATAAGCCGATCCCCAACTGCAAACGTGAATACTTTTCGGATAAGTGTCAGGTCTTCATTTAGTGTTTTGTTTGTAAGATCATTGTGTGCATGTAAGTAGCGAAGAATACAGCTTCGTACGATATCTCGTATGTCGAATTCTCCGAAAAACGTTACGATACGTTTTAACTTAGATCTCCATGCTTTTATTGTTGAGTTAGCGTAAGTTCCTTTTTCAAGTTCGAACATTGTTTCTGCTACCGTGCGAAACAAAAACTTATCTCTGCATTTCATGATGCAAACCTCATTTTTATTTGAGATCTACGTTACAGATTTACAAAAAAACCGTCAATAACACTGGCAAATCATAAGTGCATGATTTTACTATAAAATAATTACACACCCCAACATTATTGCTTAAATAACAATTGCTTAAAAAAGTAATTAAGCGATATCGCATAATATAACCAACCAATCTATTTAACTTATTAATGAATTTTAACCAGCAAAAACCACCATAATTAACCACTAAAATTAGTTAATGATGTTGAATTGGTTATATTTTTAAACATGATCTATTGAAATATGAAATTCATAATTTTTTGTTTATCTTAATCACTTTGATATGTAGGAAGTTGGCTATTTTTAATGGGTTTAGCTATTTTCGCTCAATAGCAGTGTTGTTTGCACCATCTAAGGAATGAAAGAAAAATGTTACGTTTTGGCATATAGTACAAATTAAGTATGACAAAACGTATCATTAAAAATGAATCCATCACAACTCGATAAGCTTAAAAAGCTATCCATATTCACCACCTCAGACGCTGCAAAATTCAATGTAACTCGTGCCGCCCTTTCTCGCGCTGTGGAAAAAGGTGACATAGAAAAACTACAGCGAGGGCTCTACGGGTATATAGGTAGAGAAGAATCGGAGATGCACTCTTTTGCTGAGGTCAGTGTCAGAGCGAAAAAAGGGGTTATCTGCCTTCTATCAGCACTCAGTTACCACAATCTCACTACCCAAGCACCTTTTCAGATATGGCTCAGCATTAAAAAAAATGATAGAGCTCCCAATATTGAGTACCCAAGCATTAAGATTGTTCGTACCAGGGACGTGAAGGATTTGGGGGTGATCTCAACACAAGTTGATGGCATCCCTATTTTAGTAACGGACGTTGAGCGGACGATTGTTGATTGCTTTAAGTTCCGCAACAAGATCGGGATTGATGTCGCGATTGAAGCACTTACAGAGGCAAAAAGAGCTAACAGATTAGAGCAAGGGAAGCTCTGGGAGTATGTAAAGCATTACAGAATGACAAATGTAATGATGCCCTATATGGAGATAATAAACTACAGTGGGTAGTCACTTACTTCTAACACGTTGTTACCTTCTTTTATAGAGTGCTAGATTGAACATTGATCATATTGTAAAAAGCCCAGCAATTGCTTCGACGGTTATATTCTCAGGACAATGACCATAACGCTCCTCTAAAGCGTGGAATTGCTCAAGTGTGAAGCATATAGCCAAAGAATTTAAGCGTTTTCCTTTGAGGGTTTCCAGAGGAAAAGCAGCGGTAGAGCAACTTATATCAACTTCTCCCCAAATAACACGCTGACCGTCGCGCTTTTTATAGCGTTCATCTTGCTTGAGGATGCTTCTGCCTTTCAAGGTATCAATTATAAATCTTAAAGGGAGGTCGTTTATCTTTGCTAAATGCAGCAATGTGTTGACCTTCGTTTTATAGCGCTTACTAAAATATCGCATAGTTTTCCTGATACAGTTTCTTGAATACTTGTGTAGTTTTATAACTAACCACAGACGATTAAACTGCAGCAGTGACATTACCTAGTTTAAACCCCTTGATTCTATTTTGCTGGTTAACGAATGTCAGGTTAACTGTCGATAGCTGCTTAGCAAATTCATATAACTCAAAATTCACAAAGTATGAAAATGGGCATAATTGTGCGGTTCTTTCATAAAAGTAACATGTTGATCTTTGAACTGTAAATCGCTCAAAAAGCGCCACAAACTCACAAGGGTGTGTAATTTCGTGGGGTTAAATCTAGAACCTACGATTAGATTTGCTACATTCACTTCCTCTCGCAACTGTATGCCTAAACCTCATTTCAAAATAACCAAATGGAAGCAATACGGTCTTAACCATGCAGCCCTCAGAGTTAGTTCCACTTCGCTAAATATAGACTAACTGAGGGAGTGGGTTCCATAAATCGTGTTAACGTATTTACTATGTGGCTTATTTTTCAAACCCACCACATACCTACGGTGCTCAGGAAGGTTAAATCTTTTACCTTATTTACCTGCGCCCACTGAATGGCAAATACAGGCGCAATTGAGCCCGAAATAATCACCTCTTCGATAATCTCGGTCACGTGGTTTTTACTAATAAATGACCGCTGGTTCAAACTATTTCAATTACTAAATCAGCTGCAAAATGACGGAAGTTTAACCAGTCTGTGCGGTGAACAAATATCAGAAGTGTTTGTCGAGGTGATGGGAGTTAATATGGATTATGAGCAAGTGGTATAAGCATTAAATTCATTGTGGGTTATGTACTTACTACTTGGTGTAAGAAGTAGAAGGTAATTCTGTGCTCAATTAAGTTCAAAGTAGCTGTGTAGTTACGAATTTGGTGCTATAGAGAACAAACTTGTTAACAAAGTGTGATTCAGCCCTATTAAAAGCTCGATTTTAAAGTTAACCTTATCAGCTTGAATGTGGTATTAATTTCCCTCCATCATCTAATAAAGCAAGGAATAAATAATGGAGCAATGGTTACCTAGTTTAATCACAGAAACGCCTAGTGAGGGTTTTGAACTGGCGATTAAGTTGAGCAGAATGGGAGTAAAGAAAACTCAACCAGACATGGAGGTTTTACATAAGTTAAGACCCGAATACTCAGAAAGTGCATCGCTGCTTATTGAATCATCAAAGACAATTGCAATGCATTTTCAGACAGTATCTCAGGCTAATAACTATTGGAGAGATAATTAAATTCACATAAGGCCTTGTGATTGTAGAGGCCATTTAACGTTACACTCGTTGTGCGTAGGTAAAATGACATGGTCGATTTACCATAATCACTTGGTGTGCACCTCAACCAAGCCTATTAACTAGTGCGATTATACTCATCGCACTAGCTCTTCAAGCATGTGTGGAACAAACTTTTGTCGGATAAGCGACACCTATTACCGAGGTAAACACCCCGGCTTTGTTGCGTAATTCAATGGAACTAAATCCAGAGCCTACGAGCTGATCAGCTACGTCCACTATCTCTCGTAGCCCTCATGCCTAAACCACGTTACAAAACAACCAACTGGAAGCAATACATCGTAAGCATCTACGAACCGACTCATTGATTTTCTAATATCAACACAGATACTGCCAACTAAGGCGGTATCTGTCATGCTGAACGCTATTCGGGAATGGGGGACTTGTCCGTTTTTGGCATGTTCCAAGGAAGAAGATGACCATGGTCGTCCTCACTCTTCAGTTTCGGGATTTCTCGTAGCACGTATTCGAGGTACTCATACGGCTCACAGTCGTTAGCCTTCGCGGTTTCGATAAGACTGTACAGCACGGCACTGGCGCGGGCACCATTATGAGTCTTCGAGAACAACCAGTTGTTCCGACCCACCGTGAACGGACGTACTGAACGTTCCGCTCGGTTATTATCCATGCTTAACCGGCCATCATCGATAGCTCGTACTAGCTTCGACCATTGATTGAGACTGTAGCTAATCGCCTCTCCCAGTTTACTTTTAGGGGGCACTTGAGTGACCGATTTATCTAACCACGCCTTGAACTCATTGAGCAGAGACTGAGTCTTTGATTGGCGGGTAACATATCGCTCTTCCCTCGTCTTATCTTTGAGTGCTTGTTCAACACGATAGAGCTTTTGGAACCAACTGACTGCCCACTGGATTTTACCCTCTTTACCTTGCTTGCCTTTTGGTTGGCTCTGCTCTGCCTCTATGAACTTGCGTCTTGCATGTGCCCAGCAACCCACTAGCTTCGCCTCTGTCTTTTCATACGCTTTATACCCATCAACATGAAGGTATCCAGTGTAGTTTGACAGGTACGATTGAGGGCAGTGGTGACCCCGACTCCCTTCCTGGTAGTCGAACAAGACGATACCGGGAGATTGCGCATTACCGCCCCGGTCTGGACCACACCCATACAACCAGATGTAACTTTTCTTTCTTTCGTCATCGAGCACGGTCAATGTGGTCTCGTCCGCGAACAGAACATCTTGAGTAAGAAGGGTTTCTTTCAGTAAGGCGATTAACGGCTCTACCTTATCAGCGCAACGCAGTATCCACTGACTCATCGTTTTTCGGCTGAGCGCTAACCCATATTGTCTAAACAGCGATTCTTGACGATAGAGAGGCAGGGCATAGTGGTATTTGTTCGTGATAATTTGCGCAAGCAAAGAGGGAGTCGCGATGCTTTTCGGGATAATCGATGCTGGCGGTGGAGCCATTGCAACAACGCTCTTCTCTCCTAACGCATCACATTGACGGCAGACGTATTTGGGCCTTTCGGTGATTTCGACATACAACCTGGCTGGAATATACACCAGTTTTTCACTGGTGCTTTGTCCCATCCTGCAGAGCATCGACTGGCAACACGAGCATGTTTTTTCTGATTCTGATATGTCCACCACAACACGCTCTCGTGGTAGGTCTTCGGGAAGCTTTGGGCGACCACGACGTTTGGTCTCGGAGGAAGTGTTTTCCGCTTCCGAGGCGTCATCATTCGGATTATCGGGCGCTTCTTCTTTTTCTATCGTATTGGCATGAGTCTCCGCTTCATTGAACTCTAAGTCCTGAGGGGGCAGGGTTTCACTACGACTACCAAAGCGTTTACGCCGCGCTAGGTTGAGTTTTTCAACCAGAGATTGGATGGTTAATTCGCTCTCGCTTAGAGATTGGCGAAGTGTGAGTACGTTCGATTTACTCTCGTCTAGAGATTGTCGAAGTGTGAGTATGTTCGATTCACTTTCGCCTAGAGATTGGTGAAGAGTGAGTACCGTAGATTCAAGCTCAGTCACTTTTGAACGTAAGAGCGCTAGCTCATCTTCTTTATTTTTGTTTGGCATATAAGGAAGATCGCAAAGACCCGCGAAAGTTCCTTATACGCTATTATTTTTTTAATTTAATTAAGACTTTGGTAATTCAATGTTTGATGGGGTTTCATTTTTTCGATGTCGAGTCCATCGAGCAACCAATGCCACTGCTCTTCCGTTAATGAGAGTGTTTGCCCTGGCATTTTTCTTGGCCAAGCGAACTTGTCTTTTTCGAGTCGCTTTTGCCAGAGGCAAAAGCCATTACGCTGCCAGTAGAGAACTTTGATCTTATCCCGCGTACGATTACAGAAGACGAATAGCGCTTCGGAGAAGGGATTAAGGTTCATATTCTGTTCAACGATAAAGCTCAAGCCGTTAATGCCCTTTCTAAAATCGACGGGCGCCTTGTGGAGATAGACGACATAGGTATCAGGGAACATTTTCATACAACAGCAAGCTCCTTCAATAAAAGAGCCAGCCACCGTGAACTGACATCACGGGGTATACGAAGAGAGCAGGCCCCCGCTTCCAGGCGTAATTCCGTGGGTAACGTAGAGGTTGGCTGTTGCTCGGTTTTGGTGTTTGGCTTGGCTGTTTTTTCAACGGCAACGAATTCAGAAGGTGAATCTTCTCGTTTTTTAGGCATGTTGACTAAGTGGTGTAGTTTGCGACGGTTGTTGTCAAACGTTTTTGGGTGAAGATTATGCTCTAAACAAAACTGAGCGGAAGACCGCTCACTATTGTAATACTTCAGCACAAGGCGTAGCCATTCTTGTTGAGATCTATGCTGAGACATTTTCGAGTACCTTTAACGATCAAAGTTAAAGGTTACGACGTTTATTGAAAGGGTTGAATGAGTCGATTTAAAGACGCTTACCTTACATTATATTTAAATTAGGCAGTTACACAAAACCTGTTACCAGCTCCTCAATGTTCTGGTTACTACGGAGCTCCTAAGATAAAAAAGCGACAAAGCCTTACCTTGTCGCTTTTTAAATAATGCTGTTAATTGCTAGTGTGCTCTATAGCATAAACAAACTTAGCAGCATGTAGCGATATCTATTCCCTTCTGATATCGCACCTTGCTTAGGATTTAGGCATCCAAAGTGTCTCTAATTGCTGCGCAACAGTTTGCCCACCGCTGGTTACGGCATCCATATCACCCACATCATGGCCTGCCATGGCTTGTACTAGAAGGTTAATATTGGCCGTGTTCAAGGTTTTATCACCCAGTTGGATTTCTTCAATATCCCCTTTTATGCGAATACTGCCATCCGGCTGCCCTTGCCAATCAGCACCATTTTGCGAATCACCAAATTGAACCAGCAGTTCACCATCAGTATTACGGCTTAGCCATACATCATCCATATCAAGATTATTCAAAACTAAGCGGTTGTCACCACCTGTATCCTCAACCATATCGTTACCGTCACCTTCACGGTAATAGAAGGTATCATCTCCTTTTCCGGCTTTGATTACGTCGTTACCCATCCCTCCCGTTACGTGATTATCTTTTCCTTGCTCTACTAAAATAAGGTCGTCACCACCAAGCCCGTCAATCCAGTTGCTTTCTGCATGGCCTTTAATTCTATCATCTAATATAGTTCCATCTAGACGTTCAAAACTTGTTAAGTCAAGCTCAGTTCCCTTAACGCCGTTAACAGTCACACTTCCGTGGTTCTCGTAGAGGTTGAGAAAACTGCCAGTGCCATCTCCAGTTGTTCTATAGAGGTTACGAATTCCGCTGCGTATTAGCGCAGCGAAATCGTCGACTCCGTGAATTTGAAGTCTGCGCCTAAATACATAATTGCTATTAGTGTTAAGACTACGTGTATCTATACTAAGATTAGAAACTTGAACATCGCTATTACCACTATTACTAAGCCTAATACTTAATTGTTGATTAAAAGCAGCGTTTAGCTGTGCTGACGTCAAATCTTCAGCTTTAACTACCAATTCATTCCCTTGAGTAGCCTCTTTCAATAAAACATCTCCAGCGTATAAAGCGATGGTAATTTGTTCATCATTTCCTAGTGTGTCGGCACTTACTCGATAAGCTTTATCCAACGCAAATTGGCTATCCACAGTTTCTATTATGCTTTCACCTTGCGCTGCTACACCTTCGGAATCAGAGCTAGCCTGATACAAAGATTGCCATTGAACCGCACTTTCATCTACGGAGATAGCAGGTACTGATGTCCCAGCAAATTTAGATCTATTTAAAACTGTGCGTTTAGTAGGGTCACTCAATAGTTGAGTAATAAAAGTCTCTACCCCTGCGGCATCAAGCGATTGATCCTTGAATCTAATTCCATGTGGAAGTGATTCAGCCACTTTTTGCGCAGTATTTTCGATATCGATAACACGCGATTTAATATCTTTAAAAGTAAATAATTGTAATTGTCGCTCTCCAGCCATAAGCCAGAGTCTTAAGCCTGATGAACTAGTAACTATTAACGTTACATCTGACGATTGGGCCTCCGATAACTGCAACACAGTTCCTTCCACAAAACCTTTATACGTGCCTTCGCGCCCATCAGGCTTATTCAATACCGCATTTACCAGATCTGCCAATCCATTAGCATTAAGTGTTTTATCTGCCAGAATAATCCCCCCAGGGGTGAGTGTTTTGATGCCATAAGCAAGGCCGGTAGCACTAAGGTTTCTTTTATTTTTTAAGGTTTCCTCTAAGTCCATATTAAAGGTTTGTAATACTCGGTCACCTGCCATCAAACTAATGGACTTATCTGAATTGGGGTCGCTATCACCGTCAATTTTGATTGTGATACTTTCTGAATCTACATCGGTATAACGTAAACCAAAATTACCATCTTTATCTAAAAACTTAATAAAGTTAAAGTCTTGGGTATCCGTAATACTGCTTGGGTTGCGAGAGGTAAAATAAGCGATTACTTCTTCATCTTCTACGATAAATTTTTTGCCATCGGCTTGCTCAAATAATATTTTATCCGGCAATGACTCAAGCGTAAGCACTTTGTTACCCGCAATATGCCATTCGTAGTTACCATTAGACTGAGTAATAGCAATACTATTTGGAACCCAGTTTTTCACTACGAGTGTATCTACGTCGTCTTGTTCACTAGTGAACTTCACTGTAACGTGTCTGTTCAAGTTACCTACGGCCACAGAATCGTTCCCAGCTCCTGTGTCAATGGTTAAGTCTCCATTACCGTCTACCGCATAAATAATGTCATCGCCATGATTCGTAGCAACTGTTCTTACGGTATTGCCATCAGCAAAGATAACATCATCTCCATCACCCGTTACACTACCTTCACCTTGAGAGTGACGCATGTACATATCCCATGTGGCAGATGCCGCTTGCTGTTCTAGTTGAGTAACATCACTTTTTGACTTACCTTCAATGCTATAGCTCATTTCAATGTTGAGTTTATTTAATAACATCGTATAGATATCTGGCCCAAGTATAATCTCATCTTTAAACGACATCTTTTGATAACGCAGAGCAAAGTCTGCAGCCAATTCTCTTAAATCAGGCTTTTGTGCTAGATTTGGATCCCAGCTTAACCCTTCATCCGTAAACAATAGGTCACCATGCTTATTCTTAAATAATACTTTTCCTTGTGCTTCATCCAATTCAATTTTTAAATCATCTACATTGTTAACCGAAAGCAATTTAATTTGATTAGCAGCGCTAACATCTTCTAATTCAGCACTAGAACCTATCGACGTAAACCGAACAAATATCTGCTCGCTGCGGTTACGTTCAAGGGATGAAAAGTCATTGTTGGGTGAAAATGCTAACTTATTATCTACAATAGAAATGGCTCCCTTATTGCTAACAACGTTGCCATCAATGTCTATAATTTCTAGCGACGTTGGATCAATGGTTAACCCTGATTCATGTTGTAAAACATCTACAACCAGCTGGTTATTTGACCACTCGCCATTCTTAGCTTGAACGGTAATCGTGCCGTCATTATCATTAGATACCGATACCAATAAGCTTTCTTGCACTCTAGCACCACTGATTTTATAAGTATCGCTTCCTTCACCACCTTTTAATATATGCTTACCTCTTTGAGCTGTCAGTACATCATCACCATCTCGGCCTTCCACAGTATCCGTTCCACCATAAGCCGCAAGGCTATTGTCATCACTATTACCTTTTAAATGATCACCACTCATTTCTGTTGCAATTATCGCAAAGTTTGAGTTCTGGCCTATGGTTGCCAACTCAACTTCTTGTGTTTGATCATTTCGGGTTTTAGTAAACCTCACATTATCAACTGCTACCGTGGTAAGCATTCGGGGATGGTAACTATCTGGTTTATGGTTGGCTAGTTCAATAGTAATATTTTTACCTTCATACTGTGCTAATTCCTTGCCGCTAACATTCAAGGTAAAAGTCTGCCAGTACTGAATAGGATCTATTAAATTAGTAGTAGCTTTTATTTCAGAGGCAGGGACAGTATTATCAATCGTTATGGTTTTCTCCCCTATCACTTCGCCATCAACAACCATATAACCCTTAATAAAACCATCTTTACGACTTTGATCTCCGAAAATTGACCAGGCGCGATTGTCAAACACCGGACTATAATTAAACTTCAATTCATAGTCAAAGTGACTAGAAAATGTTTCGGTTAACGTCTGTTTTAACCGAGCGGTACTATCGGACCAGTCCTGTCCAGAGCTTAAAATAAAGGAGCCGCTACCATCCCCAAACTTGATACCTTTATAGTCACGAAAACCATGGTTTAATGAAGAATGAAACGTACTCGCGGCTCTTGAAGATAAACTTTCGCCTACCTCGGCAACACCAAAGTCCCAGCCTTTGCCATCCGTACCATCGCTTATTGTACTATCAAGCGATGCTACGTCTTCAAAAGAATGATTTTCAACGTCAACCGCATAAGATGGTGCAACCTTTCCTGTAACCGTTCTAGACGCTAAATCAATATCCAATGCTTGTTGTGAGTACGAACTAAAGTTTAAAGTATCAACGCCTCCTGCATTATTAAACTGTGTTCCCTCACCAAAATTCAGTATGTTAACTTTATCGTTATGTTCAGTCGTCGTTACTTTAGCTATTCCTTTTGTGTTAACATCAATGCTCAAGTCTTGATCATATAATGACGCATCTAATTGTACATTTGAATCCGTGTAATTTTTCAGTTTTGAAGAATCCAAATATACACTTTCTATGCTATCTGCATGTAACCGAACTTGATCATTAGCAAGGTTTTTTCCATTAGCATCGCCGTCTTTATTCATCAACACATAACTAAAACTTCTATCCTTATAGTACCTACTGTGTACATCTTCTACGTTACTTAACCGAAGTTTGTCTGTGCCCTCCCCCCCATAAACTCTAACGATATTAGTACTTAAATCATTCGAGCTCTTCTCGTTATTTTCCAACACAAAGGTGTCATTCCCGCCCCTCAAAACGATGTCAGCCTGCTCTACTGCGGCTCCACTTCTTTGGTTGAATGCCAGCTTAATGTAGTTGTCTTGCTCATCTCCTTCCAGATAAGCTTTTTTACTGCCATCAACAATAATGTTTTCCGCTGTTTGCAAAGAAGTAGCAACAAAATCTGCTACTAACTTATTAAGAGCATTACTATTTTGCTCTACTTTCAACTCGCCGTTTTCTATTGCTTCGGCCGTATCCCGAATATTTTTTTCCCATTTGGCCAAACTGAGTCGCACCGAATCAGATTCGTCATAGTAAGTCATCCTATATAGATAAGTGCCATCGGTCATTACGTAAGTATTACCCCATATTTCAGCTTTACCCAGAATCCATACTTTCTTATCACCTAATTTTTCTTCAATTGACTTAAGCGTAGTTTCTGACGTTTTTCCACTATCTATTTCTTCCTGACTTATCTCATACATACCAAGGTAAGACTTTTGCTGGTTATTTTCTAGGGAGTTAAAGACTAGAGCTGCCAAGGTATTTACATTTTCCTCTGGATACAAATAACTGGATTCAAGGTTTTTATTCCATAATGCAGCAGGGTCAAACGCAACAGCCTTATTGCTAAAGCCAGAAGCGTCGGAAGTTGCAGCGACTTCATTGTTCAATGAAATATATACCGCTTCATCAATCTTAGACACAACAAGGTCATTATCAGGCCCCCCTACAACCACCGTATCTATTCCAGGCTCAAAAACAATCGTATCATCACCTGGACCACCATATAATTTGTCTACACCAGCGCCACCAACGATATAGTCATTACCTGCTCCCCCTTCAATCAGGTCATCGCCATCTCTCCCTTGTAGCGTATCATCACCTTCTCCACCGTAAATAAAGTCACCACCAAGTCCGCCAATTAAAATATCATTACCACCATACCCTCTTAAGATTTTACTGCTCTTTAAGTCTTCGCTTACCACGCTAATTAAATCATCTGCAGCCCCACCTTCTCGTGTAGCATCACCGTATGTATTATCTATAATCGCCTTACGTAAAAGGTTTACCGTATCCTTAGCCCCCCTTACGGCTTTGTGGGCCTCTGTTTTTTGAGCTTCTGCTAGCTTTCTCTGATAATCTTCATCCTCTTCGTCTCCCACAAGCCCTGCACCCTCTGGGTCCACGTAATACTCCAACAAATCATAACCTTGTGTTTTATAGCTTGTCCATAAATTGTCTACATAAGTCTCAAGTGGCCCCCCTTCCTTTACAAAATCCTTAAAATCCTGCTCTAGTATTGTTTCTGGTGATCTGGTGTCAACTTGCTCAGTAAACCAGCCAATCATATCGCTGATAAAACTCAGTGCTGTACTGACAAGGTCAACAATAAAAGATACTGCTGTACCCACCCCAGGAATAAAGTCAGCAATACCACTAAAAACATCCAATACCATTGTGACTATATCAAGCGCGGCCATCACACTAAACATTGCCGCTCGTCCACCATTTCCTTGTTTAAGCGCTTGATCTGCCGCTTTTGCATTTTTTAACATAGAGTTAACACCAACACCTACACTTAAAAATGCGCCTGCAACAGGAGCAAATCTCGCAACTTTTTTACCTACAGCCTCACTGGCTTCCGTGCCTACCTTTGCAACAACTTTTTGAGTAATAAAGGTACCTAAATCTAAGGTCCCTTTCGCTAAACCAAATACCCCTGTCGATATACGTAAGTTCTTCTCTGTTATAGCAGGCAGGTTGCCATGTTCATCTATTTCCGCGTCAACATCTTTACCCGCACCAGCTGCCGTATCAATGCCACCTTGAATAAGGCTAAAAAACGAGCTTCCCTTTGATATACCATCATTAACTTTACCAAATAATTTTTGTGCTCTTTTAGCAGACTTTGATAGCCGCTTCATAGAAAGATTTGACTGTTTCTCAAAATTATTAACTTTCTCTATTTCTGCGTTAAAAAGCCGTTTATTTTCTAGGTAAGCATTTTTGAGAGCTTGCTCGCTGAGGTTAGCATATTTATTATTTTCCAAATCAGGTACATCACTAATCGAGTTAAGCAATTTAGCTCTATGAATTTTAGCGGCTTTTACTTCTTCAAAATCTAGCCTGATATTTTTCCGTGCTTGCTTTGCATCTTTGGAAAATAAGTCTTTTTGCTTAAGTTGTAATTCTTCTAATTCTGACTTGAACTTCATTCTTGAATCAAAAGCTTCCGATAAAGAAAGATCGCTATATTTATTTTTCACAACGAATTCATAATCTAAGGGATCGTGACGAAACTGATCAAAAATCTGCACCCTTAATTCAGATAAGTTATTAATTCGTGTTTTAATTTGATTGTTATGATCAAGTTTTTTAAGCTTTTCGATATTTGCTCCTGATCCACTTTCTGCAAGCTGACCTAAGGTTCCTGGCAATGCGGAAAAGAAACCGCCAAGTGTCGTACCTGAGCCTGTAATGTAATCACTATATAGTTCAAGGTCAGCCACAGAGTTCCCTGTAAAATCAATAGTCAAACTGGACGTACTTGATTCCGCTTCTGGTAGTGCACCTACTGTTGTTATGTCGTCATCACCATTTAGCGAATTTTGGTATTTTGTGATTTCTCTCAACATCTCCGGATCTGACTTTAATTCCCTAATAGCTTGAACAATGTCTTCATTTCCAGGCTCATTAGCTAAAGCATCTGCCATATTATCAAAAATAGACATAGGATCTGGATCTTCACTGCCAGTCAGGCTATTTAGCATGTCTTGTGTTACTCTTTGAAATAAATCAGCCTGAACATCTGTATCAAGTGTATTGTCGCTAGTCTGACTCTCTTGAGTGTTTGAGCTGTTGTGTACTTCATTATTATTACTCATTTTTAACCTCTACTCTCTCTGATTGTTTTGGGATATCCCCAGTTATTGCCGAAAGCTCGACTATTAGTTATTCGCTCAACCGCTGATTCCACAGTCGGGCATAAAGTTGATTTTGTTGCAGTAGTTCGTCATGGCTGCCCTGTTCGATAATCTGACCTTTATCCATCACCAAAATACGGTCAGCATGACGTAAGGTGTTTAATCTATGCGCAATACTAATCACCGTTCTACCCTGCGTAATTGCCTGCATGTTGCTCATCACTGCCGCTTCCGATTCATAATCGAGCGCACTGGTAGCTTCATCGAGCAATAAAATGCCCGGATTGGTTAACAGGGCGCGAGCAAGAGCAATACGCTGGCGTTGTCCGCCAGATAAACGCGCACCACGTTCGCCCACTTGGGTTTGGTAACCTTGTGGTAAGCTGCTGATAAAACTATGAGCTCCGCTGGTGGTGGCTGCAGCAAGTATTTGTTCGTCGGTCGCATCAGGTACACAGATTTTAATGTTGTCAGCAATGCTGCCTGAATACAGGCGACTTTCTTGCAGTACCACACTCATGTTGCGACGTAAGGCAACGGGATCCGCTATCGCTAAATCAATACCGTCAACCATCACTTGCCCATGTTGCGGTACATAAAGGCGTTGCAACAGGCGGGTTAACGTCGACTTGCCCGAGCCAGAAGGGCCGGTTATGCCAATAAACTCACCCGGCTTAATATCCAGATTTAAGTTACGTAGTACTTCTTGACTGTCTTCACTATAGCGAAAGCGCACACCTTGAAAGCTCACACTGCCTGACAGAGTTGGTACTGACGCTAACCCTTGATTGCCACTTTCTGTCTCCTGGTCAAGAATGTCGCCAATTCTGCGCAATGAAATTAAAGTATGTTGAAAGTCTTGCCACATTTGCGCTAAACGAAGAATCGGCTGAGTAACATGGCCCGATAGCATGTTAAATGCCACTAAGCCACCAACAGTTAGCGCACCATCCATCACCAACGTGACTCCCCACCACAACAATATTGCCGAGGTGATCTTTTGCACTAAACCAATGCCTTGACCAGCAATAATACCTACCACTCGAGCGCCAAACAGTGCACGAATATAGTCAGCTAACTGTCTTTGCCATTGTTTTTGAAAGCGAGTTTCAGTAGCTGAAGTTTTTATCGTTTCGATGCCTGTTACCGCTTCAGTTAAAAATGCAGTATTCTCAGCACCTAGTTCATACTCTTTGGTAACTTTGGCGCGTAGTACTGGCCCTACGGTTAACCAAAATAAGAAGTACACCACCAGTGAACCCAGTACCAGCCAAGTTAGTTCACTGCTGTAGGCAAACATTACCGCGATAAATAGGCCGATAAAGGCTAAGTCTAAAATCATGGTCAGCGCAGAGCCTGTTAAGAACTGGCGAATTTGTCCTATTTCTCGAATACGCGCAATAATTTCGCCGCTTTGGCGTTGTTGAAAATAGCCCAGAGGCAGTGATACCAAGTGCTGAAACAAACGGCTGGACAACTCACTGTTAACCTTGCTGGCTAAATTGGTAAATAACCAGGAACGAATGTAGTTAAATAAGGGTTCAGAAATGGCCAGTGCCAGCATTGCAAACCCCAGCACTTGTAGGCTGGAAAGGCTACGGCTAACCAATACCCGGTCAATAACATTTTCAAACAATAGTGGTGTCACCAAAGGAATAAGCTGAAGTAACAAAGACACGACAATAACGGTGCGAAACTGCGCAGCATGTTTAGTAATGGAAGGCACAAACCAACCAATGCCAAATTTACGTTTTACTTCAGTTTGTCTCGGTTGAGCTAATAAGAGTACTTCTGATGACCAAATAGCGCCCAAATCATCTAGCGTAAGTGTATGCAATAAACCAGTAGCGGGGTTAAACAATGTCGCTTCATGTTCATCAACAACGTTGAGGGTGTGCCAACCTTGGCAAGTTTTTACTAGCGCAGGTAATGCAACCCTAGCCAGTTTGTCTAACGCCACGTGTTGCGTACGTGCTCTTAAGCCTAACCACTTGGCACAGCGGTTCAGATCAAACTCACCAAGCGTTTCACTGCCTAAACGATGCGCTAATTGTGCTACATCTGCATTAATATCAAATGCTTGTGCCGCGTGCACTAGTGCTGTTAACGCTAACATTTGCTCATGGCTGGCAGAAACGGTATCTTCAGCGGTTTCATTGCTCAGTTCAGCTGCATTTGAGGTGATAGTTGCAGTGGTCATTATCTTTCTCCTAATGCTTCAGATTGATATTGCTGAATAGGACTTAGAAGATAATCAATCACCCGTCTATCACCGGTACGAATTTCTGCGCTAATACTCATACCGGCTTGTAATGGCACGCGTTTGTCTTCAACCAAAATATCACTGTCACTAATCAGAATTTTGGCAGGGAAAACCAAGCCAAATTGTTCGTTCTCAACTGAGTCGCGTGAAACATAAGCCAGTTTTCCGCTGATAGTGCCGTAACGTGTGTATGGGAAAGCATCTATTTTGATTTCGACTTCCTGCCCGCGATAAACAAAACCTACATCTTTGTTTAACACCATCACTTCAGCCTCTAACGCCATGCCATCAGGAACAATAACCATCAGTTGCTGAGCAGGTTGCACCACGCCGCCCAACGTATGCACAGCAAGCTGCTGAACAACGCCATCAACCGGAGCCACTAAGTTATGTTGGCGACGCTTTTCTTTTATTTGTACTAATTGCTGTGTCAGTACAGCCAGATTAGCTTGTGCTTGACTTAACTTATCGAAAGTCTCACGCCTCGTTTTAGCAACAAAGTTTTCTTGTTCATGCAATAAGCGCTGTACTTGAGCTAATAGCACAGAGAGCTCACCTTGTTTTTGTGAATGGGTTCGACGAATTTCTAGGGTTTCACTTTCTAGCCTCAACAAATCCATCAATGGAAATTGATTAGCATCAGCTAATGTTTTACTGGCGTTAAAACGTTTATTCGCGTTCTTTTCTAATTGCTGTAGCTCAACCAGTTCATTTTCTAACGCGATGCGCTCAGCTTCATTAACCTTTAACTGGCTTTTATAGCTAGCTAACTGCGTGCTGATATCACGCCATTCACTCGTTAAGAACGCACGTGCCGTATCAACTTGCTGTATTGAAGCCGTCTCAGGGGGGGCGAATTGACTTAGAGGGTCATCACTTAATAGTGCCTGCAAGCGTGATTTTTCTAGCTGCTGAAACACAATTTGTGCGTGTAACTCTTCTACTTTTGCTTTTATACCAACCGTGTTTAATGCAATTAAAACATCGCCCGCTTTAACACTTTGCCCATTGGCAACATTAATACGGGCTATTTCTCCTGCTTCAGCAGCTTGTACGACTTTTGAGTTGCTGCTAACAATCAATCGTCCTGTCGCTTGAGCGTGAATATCTAACTTACCAACAATAGACCACGCTAATATGGCAACCAGTAATAACGTAATGCCGATAGCTAATCGTTTAGTCCAAGGCGCGGGTGGACGGTCTACTATTTCTAAATATCCCGGCTGAAATTCATATTCTTGTTGACTTAGTTCGATTTTTTTAGGTTCTTGTTTCTGGCTCTTAATTGCCTGACGAGCGGTGTTAATATGCTTGAGCATTACGCTACCTCCTCTGTTAGGTCCTGTTGAAGCTGCCAAAGGCGTGCGTAGGTACCTTGTAAACTGATTAACTGTTGATGAGTGCCCATTTCGGTGATCTTTCCTTGCTCTAAGGTGATAATACGATCACAGCTCTTTACAGTGCTCAGACGGTGAGCAACAATAAACACGGTGCGGTTATTGGCAATTTCTGCCATGTTTTGTTGGATCATGGCCTGAGATTCATCATCTAATGCACTGGTCGCTTCGTCTAAAATAAGTAGTCTTGGATCGCCCATTAAAGCGCGAGCAAAGGCGATGCGTTGGCGCTGGCCACCAGAAAGTGATTCCCCCCCTTCCGATAACACCGTGTCGTAACCTAGAGATAAGCGCAAAATAAAATCATGAGCACCAGCCAACTTAGCCATCTGAATAACGTCATCTAATGACGCATTCGGTGTTTTGAGTGCAATGTTGTCGCGTACGCTACGGTTGTATAAGTAGTTTTCCTGTAACACGACACCAATTTGGCTACGCAGGTAATGAGGATCTAAGGTGTCCATTGATTTACCATCAAGCAATACACGTCCTTGCTGTGGGCTGTATAACTTCATCAACAAGCGAGTAAGTGTTGATTTACCTGAGCCAGAGGGCCCGACAATACCGATGCTTTCTCCTGCATGTATTGTTAGGGTGAGATTGTCTATTACTGGGTTACTACCGTCAGGCTGATAACTAAAGCTAATGTTATCAAAGATGATATTTCCTTTAAGTGATGTGTCCGGAGTGAATTTTCCCTGCTCTTGTTCAACGGGTAGGTTGAGCATGTCTCCTAGTTTGTCTACTGCGACTCGGGTTTGGACAAACTGTTGCCATAACTCAATCAGCTTGGCGATTGGTTGTAATACATGATTCACCATCATGTTAAAGGCAATGAGCTGACCTATTGTCATTTCCAGTGACATCACCAGGTTGGCACCAATCCAAATGACGCCAACAGTGGTGACTTTCTGTAGCAAGGTCACGGTTTGTGAAATTTGGTTATTAATAACCTGGGTTTCAAAGCCGGCTTCCACCATATCTTTGGTTTGTGATTCCCAGCGGCGCTGCATCTTTGGCTCGATAGCTAAACTTTTAAGGGTTTCACTGCTACTTACTGTTTCATTCAAGAAAGCACTATTTACCGCTGAGGTTTGAAATTGATGTTCAATTTTCTCTTGTAAAGGTTTAGTGCTAAAGCAAGCAATTAAGAAATACAAAGGTAGTGTAGCTAATACTAATAGCGTCAGCATAGGTGATAACCAATACATGACCCCAAAAAAGACAAAGGTAAACAATAAATCAACACTTAACGTCAGCATAGAGCCCGTTAGGAAATCACGAATACTGTCTAATTCCTGCACGCGCATGATGATGGCGCCAACTTGACGTTGTTTAAAGTAATTAAGCGGTAAGCCGAGTAAATGACGGAAGAGTTTAATGCCTAAACCAATATCAATTCGGCTTGAGGTGTGAACAAAAATATATTCTCTTAGCCCTTTTAGTATCACCTCAAAGACACCAACAACAACAAGTACGACAACTAAGACATCTAAAGTAGCCAGCGCTTGATGCACCAAAACTTTATCCATAATGACTTGAAAAAACAGTGGTGTTACCAATGCCAACAACTGGAGCATAAGGGAAAAAACAATGACTTGGCTAAACAATTTGCGATGGCGAATAAACTCAGGGATGAACCAGCTAACATCAAATCGTAAAGCTGGACCTAGCAGCACAATGACTTCACCTGACCATTCTTGCTCCAGTTCAGCTAATGTAAGCTGGCTAGGGGCTGAATTATCAGTAAATTGTACGAGTGCATGCTCAGTTGATACTTTCGCTAGCAGGGCAAATTTACCTGACTTCAGTCGGAAGATCAGCGGCAATTGCTGCGCATTTAATTTTTGATAAGCAACCTGCTTTAATTTAGCCGATACTTTTTGAGCTCGGCTAAATTGTGCGAGCTGCTTTTTAAAAGGAGAGGATGTATGCTTGCTATAATCATAATCATCAGCTTGCTCCCCATTAAGTTGCATTAATAATGTTAAGCAACTAAAAGCAGACTCAATATCTCCAACCGCGTATTTATCTAGCTTCAACATACATATTCACCGTTAATAACAATCACCGATTGATTATTACTTTTAAAAAACAACCGGCATGCATGAATAGGCATAAATCGGCCAAGAGTATTAGCTAGAGAAAAACGAATATTCGAGCGGTGAAAAGGTTTAACAGTGGAATTTGTATATACCGTGCTTAGTCTGCTACCACGCCGGCTATTTACTGAGGGTGTATGCACGGCCTTCAACAGTAATACACATTTATACTTTAAGTTCATCACTGACTCCGTTTAATTCAAGTGGAGTGATTATAAAAAATTATGGTTAATACAATGTTGGTTAATTGTATGGAAATGTAAGCAAAATCGTTACATTATTAATTGAATAAATGGTCAACTAGAGCCAGGGTGACCGCATGAGTGCCTAGTTTTTCACCACCCGAGTAAAACCAGCACTTAATACAGCCTCTAGCATTGATGTATTCATCATGCAGCGCTTTTGCTAACCAACAATGCTTAGCTTGGTTAGCTCTTCTCGGAGCATGTTCAAGCTCATATGACGTAGGCATGATAGGTTCTCTGCACCGTGATCTTTGTATATCTGGCACGCATCTTCATTCTGATCAAAAAACGTTCACGATCTCACCCTGCTCTCCAATGCGTGCTAACCATTAAACCAGTCGAGTGGTTAATGGATATTCAAAAGCTCTTTTCTGCCCACCAGAATATAACTTCAATGTTTACATTTGTTTAATGGGAAATAACGATAGATTCAATAGGTGAAAACGATGGAACGGTTAAGTGTGATTGGGATGAGGTAAAACAGGCTTTGTTGCGTAATTCAATGGAACTAAATCCAGAACCTACGATCTGATCAGCTACCTCCACTCTCTCTCGTAGTCCTATGCCTAAGCCTCGTTACAAAACAACCAACTGGAAGCAATACAACCAATCACTCATTAACCGTGTTCTCTGACCTTTTGATTGATGAAGAAGCAATAAGCGGGTGGGCACAAAGCAAACAGAATAAGCGCGGGAGGCCGCGTCGGTTCAGTGATTTAGCTATCACGACAGCACTCATGGTCAAACGAGTTTTTCTATGCCATTGAGAGCGCTTCAAGGATTTATCGACTCGATATTTAGGCTAGCCCATGTACCGTTAAGTTGTCCGCATTACACCTGCATCAGTCGTAGAGCCAAGCAAGTTGAGGTTTCATTTAAGACTAAAACGAGAGGAGCGATACAGCATCTAGCCATTGATGCTACTGGCCTTAAGGTTTATGGCGAAGGTGAATGGAAAGTCAAAAAACACGGTACGGATAGCAAGCGTAGAGTCTGGCGAAAGCTTCATATTGCCGTCGATACCAACACTCATGAGATCGTTGCCGCCGAGCTAAGTTTATCGACGGTTACAGATGGAGAAGCACTTCCTTACTTACTGAAACAAACACGCCGAAGTATCCTTGAGGTGTCTGGTGATGGCGCTTACGACACGAGAGCGTGTCACGCTGCTATTAAGATTAAGGGAGCTATTGCGCTTATTCCCCCAAGAGAAGGGGCAGCCTTCTGGGAGCGTGGTCACCCTCGAAATCTCGCCGTGGGTTGCCAGAAATTATACGGCTCAAATAAGTATTGGAAAGAGCGGTATGGATACCACAAACGTTCACTCTCAGAAACAGCGATGTATCGAGTTAAACAGTTGCTAGGAGGGAAACTGAGCTTAAGAAATTACAATGCCCAGGTGGGTGAAACTTACGCGATGATAAAAGCGTTGAACAAGCTTACTAGGTTAGGTATGCCTAAAACTTGTCGTATTGACTAAGAAATACGCGAAACGGGTTGGCTCTATATCTAAATTTAATTACGCAACAAAGCCGGGTGGATTTGTTCTACTTGAAGCAAAGTATACTTGTTGGTATTTTTAGATAAATGTGGCTATATTTATAATCTCAATATATAGAACAATAAGGATATCAAAATCCAACTGTACGATTTTTATTGAGGACTAGGTTTTTGTGACTCAAATAAGTGGCTGTGGCTTATCAAAAAGATAGCCTTGTGCTAGATCGATGTTCAGTTGCTCCGCCATATCGAGCTGTACGTGCTCCTCAATCCCTTCAGCTAAAACAGCGCCACCGTAGTCATGAACCGCTTTGACGACCGCTTTTATTTCATCAACTAGAGTAGGATCAAACGTAAGTCTGCTGATGATTTTGATGCAAAGTTTGACTACCTCTGGTTTGACTTCATCGATCAGCGCCAAATCAAAAAATCCGCAGCCAACATCGTCAAGCCAGAACTGATAGCCTTGCTTTCTCAATTGAGCCATTCGCTGTTTTATTGGTTGCCAGTCACGTATCGGTAAGTGTTCAGTGAGCTCAATCTTAATTCTTTCAGCCAGTGCGTAGCGGTTTAGTATCTGAAATACGGTTTTATCTAACAACAGGTTAGGAGCAAGATTAACGGTGTAACATCCTATAGATGTATGGGCGGCAATGTTTTCAAGATGAACTTCGAGGATGACAATTTCCAATTGCCTGCTGAGTTGTTGTGATTGAGCAGCGATAAACAACTGATCGGGTCGATGCCACAAGGAGTCTGAAGGACCACGAACTAAAACCTCATGTCCATAAGTGGTCTGGCGTTTAAGATCTCTAATAGACTGAACATATGAATATAGTGAACGCTCACTTAAGATATCACTCAGTGAAACAGCAGTCCCTGTTTCAAGTGGTGTTTGGCTTTGGTTCATGTCGCAATTTTCCTTGTTTGCTTACACGTTATCGGAGTTAAGCATTTCTTTTCTGGTCCGTTTTATCATTCAGTTGCAGATAAGATAAAGAGTTGAGGATCTGTTCCGCGAGTTCATGGTTGTTGCCCGAGAGGCTTATTGATAGCTTGGTGTCTTCAACTAGGGCTTCCATGTTTTGCTTAACCGTGTTGGAGTCGGACAGTTGAGCCTCAATGGCGTCCATGATGGTTTTAGAAGCTGTTTTACTATCAAGCGACATGTTCATCAAGTTCTTCATGTTATGCATGGTGTTTTTGGTTACTTCTGAGCTGAGAATAATGACGTCCTCAACCTCTTTTTGTTTGTTGAAAATGCTGTCTGATATCTTTGAAATCGACGCCATTTCAGTGTCGATGTTCTCAGCAGACTGATTCGCCGTGTTCGCAAGTTGACGGACTTCGTCTGCGACTACTGCAAAACCGCGGCCGTGCTCCCCAGCTCGAGCGGCTTCAATCGCGGCATTAAGCGCCAACAGGTTTGTTTGTGCAGCGATACCTTTAATAGAATCCACCAATTGGGTGACGTTCTTGTTAATCTCATTCAGTGATTCGAGCAGTTCGCTAAACTGGCAGATCTTTTCTTTGGAAACTAATACTTGCTCTTCCAAAGCCTCCAGCTTGTCGATGGTATTAGCCGCAGTTTCTGCCGTTTGACTGGAGTATTGATGGCTCTCACAAGACAGCTTGTTAATACTTTCTGACTGCTCGATAAAGTGATTCACTAACTCATAGCTCTGTTTAATCGACTCAGCACGACTTCGTGACGCTTTATGGACATTGGCCGCATTGACGTAAATTTTCTTCGCATAGTCGGTGGGATCATTCTGTTTGAATAGAGAGTACTTTTCAGAGACTTTCTTCAGTTCTGTAAGATGGCTAGTATGAACTTCGACAATATCCGATGACGGTTTTTTAAACGAAAATATCATTATTAGACGGCCTTCTTTCGGGATTGAAGAGTTGCAGAAACGCTGGCTTGGGTAGACACACAAAAGGGTACGCAGTAAGTCATCAAGATCTTAATGATCAGCGTTATGTCAATGTTGCTGGAGAGCAATTTGTCACCGTGATTAATGAACATAAGAATGGTGCCAACTATGAGAGAAACCTTGAGTGAGCGTTTCAGTATCGTAGGTTCGCCTGCGGTTTTAATAAACTGAGCTAAAGGCATCTGCAACCTCTGTTTAGATGAGTATTGTTTTGGTGAATCATATATATTATTGAACGATTGTTCAAATTAATAGTGGTGTTCAACTGCAACTTACGTAAGGTTAATTGAGTATATTCAATCGCTAAAAGTTCTATGTGCCTTAGCAGTGTTCTTTCGCATTGAGGCTTTGTTGCGTAATTCGATGTAAGTAAATGTCAATGGCGTTGTTGACTAAATCAGTTGAACCTTTCCTCAATAGTGCGATCTGATCCCATGTAGTCAAAACATGGTGATGTTTTGGGTAAATCTAAGAAGAAGATAACGAACTGGAGTGAATATAATGAAGCCTTGTGCAAAAGAGGCTCAGTAACGTTTTGGATTGACGGCTCTGCCGTTGAAGCATGGCAATGCAAAAGCCACCATGGCAAACGTGGTAGAGGCTTTCAATTTCCTGATACTGCTATTGAAACAGCTTTGATGATTAAAGTGTATTAATTCAGACTAGATCTGACACTTCAATTTGAAAAGAAGAGAGTTACCCACTTTGATTAACGGTGCTTAGTCATCAATCAAAGACAATAAGAGGTAACTCTCATGCTTCATACTAGCAATCCAATCATCAAACACAAAGCTGGGCTTCTCAATCTTGCAGAAGAGCTTGGTAATGTATCTCGAGCCTGTAAGGTTATGGGTGTCTCTCGAGACACGTTTTATCGCTATCAAGAGTTGGTTGAAACTGGCGGTATTGATGCTCTGATTAATCAGAGCAGAAGAACACCAAACTTAAAGAATCGAGTCGATAGTGAAACTGAACAAGCCGTCCTAAAATACGCCATCGACTTTCCTGCTCATGGGCAAGTTAGAACAAGCAATGAACTACGTAAACTGGGTGTCTTTATCTCTCCAAGTGTCGTGCGCTCAATCTGGCTCCGCAACGACCTAGAAAACTTCAAAAAACGCCTCATTGCCTTAGAAAAACAAGTTGCTGAGAACGGTATCATTCTAACGGAAGAGCAAGTCGCAGCTCTCGAGCGCAAGAAGCATGATGATGAAGTTTGTGGTGAGATAGAGACCGCACACCCAGGCTATCTAGGCTCTCAAGACACATTCTATGTTGGCAATCTTAAAGGGGTTGGGCGTATCTATCAGCAGACGTTCGTTGATACCTACAGCAAAATAGCTTTCGCAAAACTCTACACGACAAAAACACCAATCACCGCAGCAGATATGTTGAATGACAAGGTTCTGCCGTTCTTCGAGAATCATGAGCTGCCAATGTTGAGAATCTTGACAGACCGAGGTACTGAATACTGTGGCCGTGTTGATCAACATGACTATCAACTCTATCTGGCCATCAATGATATCGACCACACAAAAACGAAAGCAATGTCACCGCAGACAAATGGTATCTGCGAACGCTTCCACAAGACCATATTGAATGAGTTCTACCAAGTAACATTCAGAAAAAAACTGTATGGCTCGATGGAAGAGTTGCAGACAGATCTGGACGAATGGATGGACTACTACAACAATCATCGTACCCATCAAGGAAAAATGTGCTGCGGCAGAACGCCAATAGAAACATTAGAGGATGGGAAATCAATCTGGGCTGAAAAGAATTTAGCCCAGATATAATCTGACAGGCACCGAGTCTAAAAGTGGGTAACTGTCAGATCAGGTCTGAATTAGTACAAAACCATAGAACGAGTTAATAACTGACGACTGGTTTCAAGAAAATGGAGTCCTTGCTGGTCAATTGTTTTGGGCTTACTGCATTTAAGATCAATTGGTAATGCGGCATTCGCTACAGCTAACGCATCATTCGCGTCAGTTTTGTGGACCTTCAAGATTGCCTTTAGCTTTCTTTGGGTTAATGATTCGTACATCGTGACTAAACCGTTCAGCGAAACGTCCCCAATAATGGCAGCTAGCACACCCTTCAACAGCCACAATAGAAGGTGTAGTCGTAGAAGACAGCAAACGTATAAAAGTGAAACTAAAAGGCCTGACTCCGATAGAATATCGAACTCAGGCCTTGAAAGCCGCTTAACAAAAATGTCCAACTTTATGGGGTCACTTCAATGTCACTGGCTTAGGCTATTTATCTACATAGCTGCTACCTAAACGAACAGTAATTAAATTATTGCTTTTTACCACCGACTTGAATGTATTCGATACCGATAATACGATTGATGATCCCCATAGCAGAGCTTGTATCAGAGTTTGTTGAGCGAATTGTCTCAACCGTTGCTCCTTCTGGCACTAACTCCATTGCACGATCTTGAGTGTTACCAGGTACTTGGAAACCGATAATATTGAAGCTTTCAGCATGCGCTGTGTAAACCTCATCGTTATGGCTAATACCTGAACAGCCTGCTAGAGAGATAACGCCTAAAACACACAATAACTTTTTCATAAAATACCTTAAGAATAATTGGGAATTTAGATAGTAAGCCTATGGCTTCAACTGCTAACAAAGTACGAATTAATAAGTAACGGTTTACTTTGCTACTAATTAGCAGTGCTGTAATGACAAGCCATAAACGACCGTGTCATGATTATCTAGACTCAATAAGTTCATTGGGAGACAGCATCTCCCGACCGATGTTGGACATTATTCCAGAGATGTTTTGTAGTTACTGTATGGGTTTGTCAGCTGAGTCATTACATATCTGAATGGTAATAGTAAATACCGCACCTTTTAAGGTTGGGCTCTGACCAACCTCCACGGTTGCGTTGTGTTGAGCACAGATCTTATCGACGATTGAAAGCCCCAAGCCATGGCCACTCTTAGCTTTATTACGCGCTTTATCGCCCACGTAAAAGGGTTCAAACAGACGAGCCTGGTGTTCTTGTGCTACGCCATCACCATCGTCATGTACCGCAATCTGTAGCTGATCTTGATGCACGCTGGCTTCAATCGACATCTGTGAACGTGCGAACTTCATTGCGTTACGTACTAGGTTATCTAAGGCTCGGATAAGCAGAGTTTCATCCGCTAGTATTGAGCTAGGTTGTTCTGGCAGTGATAAGTCGATGTTGAGCTCTGTGTCTTTGTTCCAGCGTGTCATCGCGTGCTCGAGAACGTCTCTTATCTCTAATGACTGGGGTTGCTTTTCGAGGTCAATGCGATCAAATTTGGCGTAGCACAACAGTTCTTCCACCATCTTTTCCATCTCTTCTGTATCTTCGATAATACTTTCAACGGTGTGTTGTTGCGATTCATTAAGCGGCGTGTCTTTGAGTATTTCAGTTTGCCATTGAATACGAAATATTGGCGTGCGTAATTCATGAGCAACGGCTTTGGTGAGTGAGCGGTTACTTTCAATTAAGTGATGAATTCGGTCGGCCATTAGGTTAAAGGATTTGTTCAGTGAACCAATCGCAATACCACTTGAAGTCTCGGCTCGTGTCGAGGTTCGCCTTCAGAAAAACGCAAAGTGGCAACCTCAAGCTTTCTAACACGGCGGAAAATAATTAACAGATGACTTACGCCGTAAACGATACAACTAGCCAAAAAGAATACCCAAATGAGGTTATCTTCCAATTCTATTTTTTCTCGAACAAATGCTTGATTATCGGGTAGGTAATGATAGGTGTTATCACTGCCTACTAAACGAAACCAAAGATTTCGTTCATCATCGTGAAAGATAAAGCTATTCGGGTGAGTACTAAAAAACTCCGAAACTGGCCCCGGTATTTCATCATTTGAACTGAACGTGACGAGTATATTTTGAGAGGCCTCCACAAATTGATCTATCGCTTGATGAGCCGCTTTAAGGCCTTGATTTTTTGCGATGTTTGCTATGAGTTGCTGGTGGGCTGTCGCTTCGTAATCTTGCAGCACATAGTCGTAGTCGGTATTGAGTTGATAGACAGAAACTTCGTAGGCGACAATACCAATAAAAAAGCAAACTAACAGCCCCAATAAAGACTCCAAATAAATACGTCGCATAATCGTTCTCGTTTATTACGCTCGTAGTGAGCGAAGTTAATACCTAGCGGTTAAAAAAAATAAGTAGTCTTTATCGTGCATGATCTGAATTATTTTTGCTCGAGCATGGTCGTCACCGAGCATTTGTCTTAGGCGCACAACCTTGTTATTAATCGTCCGGTCGATCCTGTCATACTCAATGCTAACCAGTATCTTCGTCAAATAGTCAAGTGACTACGGCGTATCTGAATTGCTTGCTAATAAAGTCGATCAAACTCTCGATCTGTGAGTGATAAACTGCACCTGAAAGTTCATATTTATTATATGTTTTTTCAGAACGAGTTAATCAAATTGAAGGTTATTTGAACCACCGTCTGAAGCAGTTTTGGCAGCGTAATAGTGAACGAACTCAGGCCAGCAGAAATCTTGGTTTCATTGGCTTGATGGCAGAGTCATCAGTCCTTTCTTACCCGCAATACGATCAAAGTCGTCATCACCAGTGGTGAGCATCAATACTTTACCTTTATAGAGTGTATGCGTCTGTCGGAACATTGTCAGTCTAGCGGTTACAGGAAGCATTAAATCCAGCAATACGATGTCAAGTTGTTCGATGAGGATGGTCTGCGCAACATTACAGTCATAGGCAGGACACATAATGTTGAACGACAAAGTAATCTTGAAATATTTCTGAAGTTACAGATCGCCTTCCACGGTGACCATTTTAGAGTTTGCCATTCAACCGCTAACCTAATCGAGTGTTAACTTAAATGAAATGTCGTGAATTACCTTCATCTTTAGCTTAATAAATATTGCATATTGAGTTTAATTACTTCGCAAAAAATAGGCTTTGTTGCGTAATTAAATTTAAAGATAGAACTACCCCGTTTCGCGTATTTCTTAATCAATACGACAAGTTTCAGGCATACCTAACCCAGTAAGCTTGTTCAACGCTTTTATCATCGCGTAAGTTTCACCCACCTGGGCATTGTAATTTCTTAAGCTCAATCGTCCTCCTAGCAACTGTTTAACTCGATACATCGCTGTTTCTGACAATGAACGTTTGTGGTATCCATACCGCTCTTTCCAATACTTATTTGAGCCGTATAACTTCTGGCAACCCACGGCGAGATTTCGAGGATGACCACGCTCCCAGAAGGCTGCCCCTTCTCTTGGGGGAACAAGCGCAATGGCTCCCTTAATCTTAATAGCAGTGTGACACGCTCTTGTGTCGTAAGCGCCATCACCAGACACCTCAAGGATACTTCGGCGTGTTTGTTTCAGCAGGTTCGGGAGTACTTCGCCATCTGTAACCGTTGATAAACTTAGCTCGGCGGCAATGATCTCATGAGTGCTTGTATCGACGGCAATATGAAGCTTTCGCCAGACTCTACGCTTGCCATCCGTCCCGTGTTTTTTGACTTTCCATTCACCTTCGCCATAAACCTTAAGGCCAGTTGCATCAATGGCTAGGTGTTGTATCGCTCCTCTCGTTTTAGTCTTAAATGAGACCTCAACTTGCTTGGCTCTACGGCTGATGCAGGTGTAATGCGGACAACTTAGCGGCACATGGGCTAACCTAAATATCGAGTCGATAAATCCTTGAAGCGCTCTCAGTGGCATAGAAAAAACTCGTTTCACCATGAGTGCTGTCGTAATAGCTAAATCACTGAACCGACGTGGTCTCCCACGCTTATTCTGTTTGCTTTGCGCCCAGCCGCTTATCGCCTCTTCATCAATCCAAAAGGTCAGAGAGCCACGGTTAATGAGTGATTGATTGTATTGCTTCCAGTTGGTTGTTTTATAACGAGGTTTAGGCATAGGGCTACGAGAGGGAGTGAATGTAGCTGATCAGATCGTAGGTTCTGGATTTAGTTCCACTGAATTACGCAACAAAGCCCATGAAATGTCACGTAGTTTGGGTAATTAAGTACCGTCGGAAAATCCTGAGTCCTGGTATGTGCAGCTACCTACGGAAAGTTATACCAAAGTTACTGCGAAGTTTACCGTAAGCGCACCATGAAGCCCGCATTCTAATCTTTCAGCACGAAGAATAAGATCAACTCTCCAACCCAAAGGAGAGTTGAAATGGCAAAACGACGCACCAATCTAGAATGGCAAACACTGTTTGAACAATATGAAAGCAGCAATATTACACAGCGTGCTTTTTGCGAACAACATAGACTGAGTTTATCCACGCTCTTCGCCAAGCGGCGTCAACTCCAAACAGCAAACCAATCGGAATCTGTCGGATTTGTTAGAGCCGAAATCGTCGAAAAGACAACGAAGTATCAGGCGCAGATAGCTACGGCTAACATGACACTGCTCGTCAATGATGTGGAGTTGAGCATTCCTCAAGGCACGCCAGCGACCTATCTTGCTGAACTCATTGAGCGTTGTCATGAAAGGTATGCTTAGCGCTCCAGACATTTATCTTTATCGTGAAAGTGTCGATTTTAGAAAGTCCATCAACGGCCTGGCGGCGATTATCGGAAATGATACGGACTTGCCTCTTGGTAACGGGGGCGCTGTTCCTGTTTACCAACAAACTGCTCGATAAGATTAAGGTGCTGGAATATGTTCGCCCTAAGTACGCTTGCCGCCAGTGCGAAAAAGCAGGCGACAGTAGCCGTATCGTTCAGAAGCCATCCCCTCAGAGCCTCATACCTAAAAGCTTCGCCACAGAAAGCTTGCTGGCCAACATCATTCTTGGCAAATACCAATACGCAATGCCACTTTACCGCCAAGAATCGCTGTTTACCCAGTCAGATATCGAGTTATCACGTACCACGATGGCAAGGTGGGTCATCCAAGTCAGCGAGAAGTTCGCTCCGCTGTATGCGGCCTTGAAAGAGCACCTACTCCAACAAGTGGTGGTGCAGGTGGATGAAACGCCACTCAATGTGCTCAAGGAAGAGAAGATGCGTTATATGTGGCTCTACTGCTCAGGCGCTGACTCGCCCGAAGCGGCATTACCGAATGTGAAAAATATCGTCTTGTACGACTATCAAAACAGTCGCGCGAGGGCGTGCCCTGTTGCCTTTTTAGGCGACTACAACGGTTATCTACAAACCGATAGCTACGCGGCTTATGATGGTCTACATCAGGTCACTAATGTGGGTGCTTAGCGCATGCTCGTCGTAAGTTCATGGATGCTAAGAAGCTTCAAGGGAAAGGTAAGTCGGGAAAGGTTGATAAGGCGCTGGCTAAAATCCAAAAACTCTACGGAATAGAATCACGCTTAAAAGGTGCGCCTGTCGAAAAGCGGAAAGCAGAGCGTCAAGCGTATTCCAAGCCGGTACTGGATGAACTTTACCAATGGATGACAACCCAGAAGGTGATAGGCTCAAGCCCATTAGGTAAAGCGATAAAATACACGCTCGGCCAATGGCCGAAGCTCATCCGCTACGTCGATGACGGTCACTTATCGATAGAAAATAACCGCGCTGAACGTGCAATTAAACCTCTGGTCATTGGCAGGAAGAACTGGTTGTTCTCGAACACAACAAATGGTGCTGATGCGAGTGCGATGATTTACAGTATCGTCGAGACAGAGGAAGCCAACGGCCTAATCCTCTACGGCTACATGGTCAAGTGCATGAAGGACCAGGCGAAAGCTGAGCCTGATATCAACGCACTCTTACCTTGGAACTTCAAACATTAACAGCATCGCCCCGTGGGTTCATAGGGTGTTTACATCCAAGTTTGCATGGACGAGAAGTGTGGACGATGTTGAAACAAGAGCAGATAGATATAGTCTGTCACTTTCGATGTATTGCTGAGAACGAACTGAACAGCAATACATCGCCAAGCCTTAATGACTAGAGTTTAGGGAATCTCTATAATTCAAATATAAAGCCTCTAGAAGTCGTACGAAGCACCTATCATAACGGTATTAAACGCTGTGTCTCTGCTTTTAAGTCTTTTACCGTTATTATCAGTGAATTCGATATTTACGGCATCTGCCTGTGAAATCAGACGTAACGTAAGCCTGTCAATTGAGTATATTCAACGCCAATTCCGAAATGGAAACCGGCACCAGAATCGTCATCAATTTTGTAATTACTACCCTTACCAGAATTCAGGTCAACATAGCTAAGTCCAGCAACAAAGAAAGGTCGTATTGAATTATCAAATGTGTAACCGACATTAGCCGAAACAGACAATGCTGTTGGAGAGAACACTTTGTCACCAACTTTCGAATCGTAGTCACCATAATCGGTGTAGCCAAGTTCAACACCGATAATGCGGTTAAATTGATAACCACCATAAACGCTATATCCCATGCTTTCAGCATCTAGATTGCCACCACCATCGGTATCTGAATCTTGATGGACACCAAAGCCGGCACCAATGTATGAGCCTCCTTCGATATTCGCAGCAAATGTAGGAAATGAAACCAAACCAACTAGGCCTAATAGAAATGTAGATTTAAGCATGTAAATATCCTTTTAACTTGATGTGTCGTAATGAATTTATATTATAGACCGCTTACTCAAGATGAGTAATGAAATTGTATTTTTCCGAGTCTGCTTTCGTTACCCAGTATTCGCCAACTGCCAGGACAGAATCCAAGATAAAGATATCGAAACCAATCCCTTTTTCTCCCAACATAGTTTTAAAGTAGGTCGCTTGCCTACGATGACTCTCGTCAGTGTATGGGAATTATTTGGCCGTTTTATCGTCCTCAGCCCAGCTGTGTACACCTATTTGCTTATTCAATTCAATTGCTTTGGTGGCGTCTGCACGTTGTAAAATCCGTGGACTACCGGCTGCGAACAGATCTGTGCCGCCAGAAAACACCGAACCCGTTGGGGTTACTATTGTAGTCCATGTCTTTTGCTCTAATGAAATCGTTTTCGATAGGGAGACTTTATTGTTTATCTGCCAAATTATCTGTCATGAGTATGTATGGATATGTATACTTTTTTAGGACGTTATTTTTTGTTTCTTATTCATCCACACCACATAAAATTAGCGTAGAACATATTTAACCAATCAGTTTAGGTATTTTTTGGGCTTTGTTGCGTAATTCAATGGAACTAAATCCAGAACCTACGATCTGATCAGCTACCTCCACTCTCTCTCGTAGTCCTATGCCTAAGCCTCGTTACAAAACAACCAACTGGAAGCAATACAACCAATCACTCATTAACCGTGGTTCTCTGACCTTTTGGATTGATGAAGAAGCAATAAGCGGGTGGGCACAAAGCAAACAGAATAAGCGCGGGAGGCCGCGTCGGTTCAGTGATTTAGCTATCACGACAGCACTCATGGTCAAACGAGTTTTTTCTATGCCATTGAGAGCGCTTCAAGGATTTATCGACTCGATATTTAGGCTAGCCCATGTACCGTTAAGTTGTCCGCATTACACCTGCATCAGTCGTAGAGCCAAGCAAGTTGAGGTTTCATTTAAGACTAAAACGAGAGGAGCGATACAGCATCTAGCCATTGATGCTACTGGCCTTAAGGTTTATGGCGAAGGTGAATGGAAAGTCAAAAAACACGGTACGGATGGCAAGCGTAGAGTCTGGCGAAAGCTTCATATTGCCGTCGATACCAACACTCATGAGATCGTTGCCGCCGAGCTAAGTTTATCGACGGTTACAGATGGAGAGGTACTCCCGAACTTACTGAAACAAACACGCCGAAGTATCCTTGAGGTGTCTGGTGATGGCGCTTACGACACGAGAGCGTGTCACGCTGCTATTAAGATTAAGGGAGCTATTGCGCTTATTCCTCCAAGAGAAGGGGCAGCCTTCTGGGAGCGTGGTCACCCTCGAAATCTCGCCGTGGGTTGCCAGAAATTATACGGCTCAAATAAGTATTGGAAAGAGCGGTATGGATACCACAAACGTTCACTCAGAAACAGCGATGTATCGAGTTAAACAGTTGCTAGAGGGAAACTGAGCTTAAGAAATTACAATGCCCAGGTGGGTGAAACTTACGCGATGATAAAAGCGTTGAACAAGCTTACTAGGTTAGGTATGCCTAAAACTTGTCGTATTGACTAAGAAACACGCGAAACGGGTTGGCTCTATATCTAAATTTAATTACGCAACAAAGCCATTCGCTGATTCTGAAGGTTCCCATTTTGATACTGATGAAGACATCTTTGCATCCTCACTCAAAGATTCCGTCATAAATGGTGATGAAATAACAATGTCCCAGAAAGAGCTTTTTATGTGGGATATTTATATGCTTATAGATTGGCACATTAATAGATTATGGATTGAACTAGAATTCCGCCAACATTTTAAACGTCACGAACTACAGCCAAAACTAATCCATGACATGAAAACGGAAATTGACCGTATAAACAATCACTATGAACCTTTACTGAAAAGTAGTCTTTTATCATTTTCAATGATTGGCCATAGAACTTGTTCGACGTGTAGCTCTATAATGACAAAACATGATGAATTCACCATGATCTGTACGTCGTGCGGAAATAAAGTAGAGTTATAAATACGCTTATAACAAGAAATTCCAGCAGACACCTACGGCGCAGCTGAATTTGGCGTTAACTCCGACTCAGCAATACATTAACTAATCCAGCATATCTTTTCCCAAACAGTCTTCGTAACACGCTTGTGTCCAAAAGTTTCTTACGCTGAGTTGCGGTTGCGTGAGAGGCATATATGAAGCAAAGGAGGATTGCTTGTTTGTATCGTAGAACGCTGGATAGCATGCAACAAAATGTCGAGAATTGCTTTGTTCGACTTGATGGTATAGATGAGAGTTTCGGGGTGACTTTCTCAGGCTTTGGTTAGTGAAAAGCCCTTTTGTTAAGAAAACCACTAATCCAATCCATTGGTGTTGCTGATCTCTCTCATGATTCATAAAATCAAAAATTAACTCTTACACACCAATAAGCGCCTGTTTGACCAAGTTCCAACTATAGATAATTTAGTGTAAACGCGGCCTGTGAGGGAGAGTGATTTTTAGTCTAAAGTGAACAAATATAGGATATTTTAGAAGCGTTTCTTGACGGACTCACGAATAACAAACTATAGTCAATTTAGTAAGTCAATCATTAGCAAATCTAGTCTGCGTTATGATTAAGTTATTGATATCAGGTTATTTAACGAATGAATATCGGAGTTTCTAGGGTTCAAATCCCTATCCCTCCACCACATTAAAGAAAGCCGCTGAGAAATCAGCGGCTTTTTTGTATCTGAAGTTTACGTATCGGGCTTACACAGCCTTTTCACTACGCCACCTTTCGGCTCACTTCAAAGCGTCCTATCAATTGATCTAAGCGGCTCAATGCATTACCCATTAACGACACCCGGCGTGCGAGTTGTTTCGTCGACAGTTGTAGGTCAGAGATAGAACGTTGGGCTTTATCTGCCGTTTGTCCATTTTTCTGACTGTTCTCGTCGAGGTTAGACATGGTCGTAAAGAGATCGGCTACTGCTGCTTGAATTTGCTCACTGCGGGCGTTCGAGTCGACGGTTAAGTTTCCTTTACTCACATTCTCAACGCCTCGCTCCATAGACTCCACTGCGCTGCGAGACTTAGTATGCAGCTCTTTCATTAGGCCACTAATATGGTTGGCGGCTTGTGAAGTTCGGTCAGCTAAAGTTCTTACTTCTGAGGCAACCACAGAAAACCCTCTTCCGTGTTCACCTGCTCTTGCTGATTCTATGGCCGCGTTCAATGCCAAAAGGTTCGTCTGCGCAGTAATGTCGGTAATGATGTCTATAATATCAGACACTTTGGTCATTTCATTA
Source organism: Vibrio sp. ED004 (assembly GCF_023206395.1). NCBI lineage: Bacteria > Pseudomonadati > Pseudomonadota > Gammaproteobacteria > Vibrionales > Vibrionaceae > Vibrio > Vibrio sp. ED004. The sequence goes on from NZ_CP066149.1 coordinate 636,980, forward strand.
TTCACCTCATTCACGCTGTGGGCTGAGCTTTCTACGATATTCCGAACAACCTCCATACCTTCAACCGATTGATTGTATTCCTTCTCCGCATTAAGAACGGCTTGCTTCATTACTGTATCCATTTGCGTAGCCGAAACGGTCGCATGTGTAATTTCACTCTGTTGATATTGACTTAGGTCCAACATATTGCTGAGTGCCAGTGATGCATCATCACTGGTTTGTTTCATCACGACACTGCGACGAAACATCGATTCCGATACTTCTCTTACTTCATGACTCGCATGAATCAAATCACTCACCGTGCTATCTAAGTTATCGATGAAGCTGTTAGTCCATCGCCCCAAATTACCAAGTTCATTATGACTGAATGTGGTTGGGTCGAGTCTCCGACTTAAGTTTCCATCACCTTCGGCTAAGGTTTGCATCACCCCGGTCATTTCATGGACTTTATTTGCTAGTGGTTTAGCACTCACTAGACGGAATAAACCGAGAGCGAGAAGCACGCAAGCGAACATGACACCGCTGTACAAAAGCGGGGTTAACGTATAAAAGTTAGCAAGCAGCAATGGAACAGACAGAGGCAATAACATGCAGCCGATAAAATGTTTAGATAAGGTGTAACTTAGGCTTCGATCTCTATAGACCTCTTCTAAGTCGGACTCACACATCATGCCGAAGGTGTCTGATGAACCGTCCAGTTGAAAAGTAATACCTTTACCGATAACGGGGATGTGGCGATAGTCGGAATACCCCGGGTAACCAATAAACAAGTTGCTGCCATTTTTAATGGTTTCTCTTACGCCGGGGTGAAGTTGATTCGTGGCAGGGTCCGTAAAGCGAATCTCAAATTCAGTGTGCTGTTGGATCTTAACCGTTCCCCAATCAGTGTGAATCCCTTGTTTTAAGTTCTCGCCATGTGAAAAGGTATTATCTTCAAAGCGGGAGCGAGAGAGCGCAACACCTGGTTGAATTTGAGGGTCATGAATAGAGTCGACCATAAAGATATAGTTATCACCCGACTCACTATAAATATGCCCCGCTTCTCGCTGAATAATGTCACCAATGACATCATTAGGAACACGACCACATAAGAACTGCTGAGTCCCTTCGTCCCGAGAAAAGGGCACATAAAACATCAGCGTGACTTGATCATGAAACGATGAACTCGAGGCTCCTACGTTCAACGTGCGTGGGTCCATATACGGCCCATGTAGATAACGCTTCGATGCCCCTTCGGCTAAAGCCTTCTTATCTGCGAGAGTTGCTCCGATATGGTCGTGATAACTCGATGCTTGCGCGACACCTTTAGAATCGACAATCGCCAGCTCAGAGAAATCCGTGCCACGTTTAAGAAGGCTTGATAATGTACTTTCCGCCTGCTCTTCCGTTCGGCTTGCCAAATAAACGGCAGAGTCTTCTAAAAAGTCCCATTGGTTCTTGACCCAATTATGAAGAAGTTGAACTCGAGTATGGGCAATACTTTCAAATGTTTGCTCGAGCTCTTCTGTCCTACTTCGATTTAGAAAACAGGCTCTACGCATTGCCAGTTTCCCTGTTGCGCCAAACCAATTAAGCCAACTGCGTTCCTTGTCCGTCAGGTTCATTTACATCCCTTGTGTTTTTATATTCACATGGGTAAAGCAATTTACAGACCAGAATTAATCACACAAATACGTAACCAATTAATAAAAAAGTAATTTTTTCGCATCAGGATGGTGCAAGTCGTGTCTTTTTTGGTGCAACAGATACTTCTTCTTTATCACCTTTTTAATGAGGTTACAGTGGTTAATTTGAGAAGTTAATCGTAAACATGATGAGCCGCTTTCAATAATTGCATGTGAATAGGAACCAGATCTTCATGCTGTGTTCGATAGCCACCGCCAACAACACACGCCACCGGAATGGATTCTGATTTCGCTAAACCAATCATCAAGCAGTCGCGCTCAAATATCCCTTGTGTCGAGACATTTAAATAGCCCAGCTCATCGTCTTGATGGATATCGATCCCCGCATCGTAAATAATCAGATCAGGTTGATGGTGAGCAATCGCTAACTTAGTGACTTGTTCAAAACAACGCAAAAATTCTTCATCTTTGGTTTCACGACTTAGCGGCACATCTAAATCGGATAGCGGTTTACGTGCAGGAAAATTTTTATCACAGTGGAAAGACAGAGTGATAATCTCTTCGCTGTCTTGGCAAAGAGTCGCTGTGCCATCACCATGATGAACATCGCTGTCGACGATAAGTACTTTATCGATATGTTCAAAGGTCAGCGCGTGTTTTGCCGCTAAAACCAAATCGTTCAACAAACAAAATCCACTACCAAAATCATGATGCGCGTGGTGATAACCACCACTCAAATGAATCGCTAAACCACTCTCGATCGCCATTTCAGCGGCCAAGCAGGTTCCACCGCTGGAATAGAGCGTTCTTTCAATAAGTTGTTCGCTCCACGGGAACCCAATGCGTCTCATCTTCGCTGCAGGCAAATGACCAGACACAAGTAAATCGACATATTCGCTATCGTGTACCTGTTTGACTTGCTCAACCGAAACCGGCGTTGGTTGGAACACTTCAAACTTGCTGTTCCATAGTGGCTCGCTATCCATTAGCGCCTCAACAGCACTGTGTAACAACTGATATTTGTTAATCGGATAGCGATGACCTTCAGGTAAAGGCAGTTGCGAATAGATTGGGTGGTAAATTAAAGGAATCATAATCAAGTTAATTGCGTATCTTTCTCAAAATCATAACAGTCTCAGACTTGGCGACAACCTTAATTGATGATAACAATTATCATTACCTTCAATCCATTTCAGAGGCAACAATGAAAAACGTAATACTCATCCTTGGGGTGATCTGCGGCTCAATGGCTGCAGTAATGATTTTTGTAGGAATGCCAATGGCCAGTTGGTGGACCGTTGATTTTCTCGTGTTAAGCCATCAAACTTAACTAATTGAACTGAAAAGGAATCACCATGAGCGTTATTTTTATTACTGGAGCGAACCGCGGTATTGGCCTAAGTTTGACTCAACAATACTTGAAAGGTAATCACAAGGTGTATGCGACTTATCGTGATGCCAACTCAGCAACAGAACTGCTCTCACTTGCAGACCACAACAGCAACCTAACCTGCATTCAGTTAGAAATAACCGATTACCAAGCAGTGAGCCAACTTCCCTCTCAAATTCCGTCGATAGATATCTTGATTAACAATGCTGGCTACTATGGGCCAAAAGGTTACGGACTAGGTAATACCGACATAGAAGAGTGGCGACGTGTTTTTGAAGTCAACACGATTGCACCATTGAAGCTTGTCGAAATGCTATTACCTGTTCTAGAAAACAGTGACGTGAAAAAGGTCGCTTGCTTGTCTTCTCGAGTAGGCAGCATGACAGAGAACACCTCTGGCGGAGGCTACATCTATCGCTCCTCTAAAGCGGCTCTCAACTCCGTTGTGAAGAGTTTAAGCAACGACCTAACCGATAATGGCTTTACTGTGTTAGCGCTGCACCCTGGTTGGGTACAAACCGAAATGGGTGGGCCAAACGCTCTCATCGACACAGACACTTCAGCATCTGGCCTTCTCAAAGTCATCGAATCTGCCAATACCGAAGTAAGTGGTCACTTCTTCAATTTCGATGGATCTGAAATAGACTGGTAGGCACCCCATGAATCCTCGTCCTCTTTCAAATTTACTGCAACGTTCACCACTGGTTTTGTTAACCGTAGTGCTCGCTGGATGTTTTGGTGAAGGCCCTGGAGACTTATTCGACGACTATCAAACTAAAATAGCCAGAGTACAAGACGCTGACGAGATAAAAGAGAACTGGGAATTTGAAAGCCTACCGAGAAAACGAGAGCTGTTACTGGATGTACCTTCACTCTCTATCGGGCTTATCGACAGCTATCAACTTCGACAATGTGGGTTATTCAACCTGATTGCTGAGAGGAACTCAGTACTCGGAAAAGTCGCGGACGAGTTCCGAAATTATGACTATCAAGTCGCTCTACTGGAAGGCGTTGGTCAATGTTTAGCTAATAACGAGTTAGACCCAGAGATCGTAGAACTACTAAAAGAAATTGAGCAACAGAAACTCGCACAGTTTCCGCTACATCGATGGAACCTCATCTATGCCAGTGATGCTATGCAGTCGCAAATGCGGGGGAGTAAGTGGTTACGTGCTGATATTGGCGATCAAGTGAGACAGACAAGTGACGCCCTAGAACATATCAATCAAGCGTTAAACACATCACTCGTTTCGGGCAAAACCATTGAGGTTCAAGAAGTACTGGAGAAGAGTTCAACGCTTGGAGATTTGTACTACTCACTAGCTCGAGCCTCGGTTGAGCTCGATTCCATCACCAAACAACTCACAACCTTTGATGCCAATATCATCTGCGGGAAACAGCGAGACACTACTAAGTTTCGTTATCTCAACAACGTGTTCGAACAACAGTATATTGGCAAAGTTCAGCCTTACATGGCTCAGCTAGATGGCTATTATCAGCAGTTAGCGTTGCAGCTTGTTATGTTTGATGCTCAGCCAGAATTGCACAGCTATTATTTTCCCATCAAAGAGACGCACCAAACATTTCGCGCATCAACTCGCCGACATGTTGATTACTGGCAGCAGTTATTTAAGCGTTGTGGACGTAAGGTTGGACGTTAATTCCTCTACCGATAAGTACTAGCTTTTAGTGCCCTTTTTAGCGGAAGTACCTTTCTTTGCATACGAACCATTCTTGGCATAAGACTTCTTAGCACCACCGCCTTTACGACGTTTAAAAGCAGGTCTTTCGACTTTAGGAAGGTGGCGGAGTGATTCAGGAACCTCTCCAGTTTTTACCTTGCCCATCAAGCCATCTATCTTGCTTTCTAGCGCTTGCATGAAAGGTTGGTATGCTTGATTTCGTTCTGCCATACCTTGCAACTGGTGTTCCCAATGCGCTGTCATGTCAGGAAAGGTCGAATCCTCAGGTAAGGCATGAATCAAGCCTCGACCAGCAGGGCTACTATGAATGCTCTTACCTTGACGCGTTAGTAGCTGCCTTTTAAATAGCGTATCGAGAATACCCGCACGAGTTGCTTCTGTTCCAAGACCGTCCGTCTCTTTCAATATGGCTTTCAGGTCTTTGTTCGCAACAAAACGCGCGATACCTGTCATCGCTTGCAGCAATGTCGCTTCTGTAAAGTGTTTTGGCGGCTCGGTTTTCTTATCGCCAATCACACCTTCGCGACAGGTGAGCACAGTCCCTTTATCGAGCGGTGGAACCGTATCAGTTCCATCACCTTTCTCTTCATTGTCCGTTTTGCCCATCAACACTTTCCAACCTGGGTTGATAAGCTGACGTCCTTTCGCAATGAACACGCCACCAGCAATATCAAAAACCAACTTAGCGTCCGCAAAAACAGCCGGTGGGTAGAACTGCATTAGATATTGGCGGGCGATTTGTTGATAGATTTTCATCTCATTGGCAGACAAACCATTCACCGATGATTTCTTCGGAGTAGGAATAATCGCGTGGTGAGCATCAACCTTGCTGTCGTTCCACGCTTTTGATTTCAGTGAAAGATCTGCGCCTTGAGCACCACTTTGCAGCTCTTTCGCATTATTGGCGATGGCGTCTACGATCGACTCTCGCTGCGAGTAGTGTTCTTTAGGAAGATAACGGCTATCAGAACGTGGGTAAGTAATGAGTTTGTGCTTCTCATATAAAGACTGACAAGTGTCTAATACCTGCTGAGCACTCATGCCAAAACGTTTAGACGCATCAATCTGCAAAGCCGACAAAGAGTAAGGAAGCGGCGCGGCTTGTTTGCTTTGCTTCTGCTCTGATTCCGTCACGGTCGCAGGTTGATTCGCAATTCGCTGAGCGACGTTTTCAACCAGCTTTCGATTGAGCACACGGCCTTCTTCATCTTGCCACGGCTTACATGCTTCGCTTGGCTTCCAGCGAGCTCGAATATCAAAGCTCTGACCGTTGTTTTGGTAAGGGATCAAAGCGTGCAGAGTGAAATAATCTTTCGGAATGAAGTTCTCGATTTCTTCATCGCGTCTCACCACCAAGCCAAGTACTGGCGTCTGCACTCGTCCTACCGACAGTACGCCTTGGTAGCCCGCCTTTTGGCCAAGCAAGGTATAAGCGCGAGTCATGTTCATGCCATACAACCAATCGGCTCTAGAGCGCGCTAATGCAGAAATAGACAGTGGGATAAAGTCACGGTTACTGCGCATTTGAGAGAGCGCACGCTTTACGGCAGGTAAGTTCAAGTCGCTGATCAATAACCTGTCCATCGACTCTTTCTTAGCCTTGGATACTTTGCAGTAATCGATCACTTCATCAACTAGCAGCTGCCCTTCTCTATCCGGGTCGCCGGCGTGAACAATTTGAGTGGCGTCCTTCAATAGCTTTCGGATCACCGTGAGCTGTTTGCTTGAAGTCTTGCGTGGTCTTAGCTGCCATTGCTCTGGCACAATAGGAAGATCGGCCAAGTTCCACTTCTTATAACGGTCGTCATAAGCGTCTGGCTCAACCTGCTCCAATAAGTGTCCAATACACCAAGTCACCACATCTCCATTGCCACATTTGATAAACCCTTGGTCTTTCTTCTGTGGATTAGGCAGTGCAGCGGCGATCGCGCGGCCGAGGCTTGGTTTTTCAGCAATAATAAGGCGAGACATGTTTTTCCAGATGCTACAAACAATTAGGGTCACATTATCTAATGTGCCCCTAATAAATCAAGAAAAACTGGTTGTTTATACAGTTAGCATTCCACTATTCAAGCTTCAACGTTCTTTATAAGAACTCAACAAACTTAGCGAAGTCACGCTCTGGTACTTTCATTGGTGTACAGCCCGGAGTACCAAGATATAGGAAACCAACAATCTCATCGTCACCTTCTAGGCCAAATGCTTGGTGAACTTCTGGGTGGAACATCCATTTACCAGAACGCCAAAAGCCTTGGAAGCCTTGAGCGACGGCGGCCATTTGCATTGCTTGCGCAGCACAGCCAGCAGAAAGATGTTGTTCAATCGCTGGTACTTTCTCGTGCTCAGTCACTTTAGCAATCACGGTGATCACCATAGGAGCGCGGAACGGCGCCTTTTTCACTTTCTCGATCACCGCTTCTTCGCTTTCATCCGCTTCAGCAGCACGAACCAATATGTCAGAAAGCTTCTGTAGTCCTGAACCTTGTGCGATAACAAAGCGCCAAGGTGTTAACGCACCGTGGTCAGGAGCACGTAAGCCCGCTTTGATGATGTTTTCTAACGCTACACCTTCAGGTGCCGGATCAGAGAGTTTTGCGATAGAGCGTCTGTTGAGCAATAGATCCAAAGCATCCATTTGAAGTCCTTACTATTTCTTTATTATTTGTATACTTGAACTTTAGCACAGAATACAAACGATAATAAATCTCAACCACCGCCCATTTGGGTTCTATTAGAAACAATAAAGGCTCCTAAATCTATAACTTAGGAGCCTTGTTCAAAAATCTATCTCAGCAAATTAAGTAACAATATCTCCCGATAAAATTACAGTTTGATAGCTGATTCTATAACTTAATCGCTAGCTCAACACCTTGACGGATAGCACGTACCGCATCCAGCTCACCGGCATAATCGGCACCGCCGATAACATGCAGTTTGCCACCGAACTCTTGCCACATGTCTTCGAATGGTCGAACCGACACTTGGCCTGCACACACGATGACGGAATCGGCATCAAGTACCTGCTCTTGCTTGCCAACGCTGATATGCAGACCTTGGTCATCAATCTTGTTGTAGCTCACGCCACCCAGTAAGTTCACACCGCGTTTTTCTAGTGTGCGTTTGTGAATCCAGCCTGTAGTTTTGCCCGGACCTTTACCAACACGACCCGCTTTACGCTGCATTACCCAGACTGTCTTATCGCTGAATGAATCAGGGTAAGGGTAAAGTCCGCCTGGGTGTTCCATATTCTTATCTATGCCCCACTCATGCAGCCAATCGTCTAGGCTGTGTGAAGTCGGCTCTGTCAGCATGGTTGCCACATCGACACCGATACCACCAGCACCAACAATCGCGACCTTTTCGCCTACAGGTGTCTTTTCGCGAATTAAGGTTTGGTAATCGACCACGTTTTCTTGATCAATGCCCTCAATATCGAGCTTTCTTGGCTCTACACCGGCCGCCATCACAACTTCATCGTACTTCAACAACATTTCAAACGTTGCTTCGGTATCCAGCTTCAAATTCACACCCGATGCGTCGATTTGGTTAGCAAAATAACGAATCGTTTCTCTGAATTCTTCTTTGCCTGGGATCTGCATTGCCAATCTGAACTGGCCGCCGATACGGTCATTTTTCTCAATCAAATCAACCTTGTGTCCACGCTGCGCTAACGTTGTCGCACAAGCTAAACCTGCAGGGCCTGCGCCGACTACCGCAATGGTCTTAGTCGCTTGAGCTGGTTGAACAACAATTTCAGTCTCGTAACAAGCACGTGGGTTAACCAAACAGCTCGCGCGTTTACCTTTAAACACGTTATCCAGACAGGCTTGGTTACAACCGATACAGGTATTGATGAACTGAGCTTGGTCTTGAGCTGCTTTGTTGACAAAATCAGGGTCAGCCAAGAAAGGACGAGCCATAGACACCATATCAGCCTGCCCAGAGCTAAGAATACGTTCTGCTTCTTCTGGTGTATTGATACGGTTACAAGTGATCACCGGAATAGAAACATGCGGTTTAACTTTCTCGGTTACCCAAGAGAACGCACCGCGTGGTACTTGTGTCGCGATAGTAGGAATACGTGCTTCATGCCAACCGATACCAGTATTAATAATGGTCACGCCGGCTTCTTCAAGCTTTTGAGCCAATAGTACAACATCTTCAAAGGTGCTGCCTTGCTCAACCAAATCGAGCATCGACAGTCGGAAAATAATAATGAAGTCGTCACCTACTGCTTCGCGAATCGATTTAACGATCTCCAGTGGGAAACGCATACGCTTCTCATAAGAACCGCCCCATTCGTCGTAACGCATATTGGTACGTTTACAGATGAATTGGTTAATCAAGTAACCTTCAGAACCCATGATCTCAATGCCGTCGTAACCCGCGACTTGAGCAAGTTCGGCACTGTTGGCAAAGGCACCAATGGTCTTTTTGATTTGACGAGGGCTCATCTCACTCGGAGCGAACTTAGCGATAGGCGCTTTAATGCCAGAAGCACTTTGCGCGAATGGGTGCATCGCATAACGACCTGCATGCAATAGTTGAAGCGCAATTTTACCGCCGTGCTTGTGGACGGCTTCGGTAACAACTTGGTGCGCTTTAGCGTGCTTTACTTTACTGAATTCAGCACTGAATGGGGTTAATCTGCCACGTAAATTAGGAGAGAAACCACCTGTAACAATAAGACCAACGCCTCCTTTTGCTCGCTCTTCATAAAACGCGGCGAGTTTGTGTAGGCCTTCTTTATTTTCTTCTAAACCTGTGTGCATTGATCCCATCAATACACGGTTACGTAACTGAGTAAATCCAAGATCGAGTGGTTCAAGTAAATGTGGGTACATGGCAGACATCACTTCTATTATTTTATCCTTGTGGTCTGACCACAGTATAGTTCAATTACCAAAAGTTCAAACAACCGTTTACATTTTTGTAACACCGATCATAATGCAGGACGCATTAATCGTTCAAAAGCCCCTAATCTGTCTACACTTAATGAGAATATATATCGATTAACAATTCTTGGTGTAGTTTGAGCTAGGGAATTATCGTAGGATACTAAGCAGTTCATATTATTGAGATTAATGGTACTACGGCTTGTTAAAGCGACGTGATCTCACTGCGGAGACAGAATGAAAAAAATATTCAAATTTATAGGCATGATCTTTAAAGGGATTTGGAAGCTCATTACGTTTGTGCGTCTTGCGCTTGTTAACATCATCTTTTTACTCAGTATTGCCATCATCTACTTTGTGTACTTCCACTCAGATACGGCTCAGCCAACGGTTCCACAACAATCCGCTTTGGTGCTTAACCTTTCTGGTCCGATTGTAGAACAAAGCCGCTATATCAACCCGATGGATTCCGTGACAGGTTCACTGCTTGGCAAAGACCTTCCAAAAGAAAACGTTCTGTTTGATATCGTTGAAACGATTCGCTATGCCAAAGATGACGAGAACGTAACGGGCATTGTATTAGCACTTAAAGAGCTACCAGAAACCAACCTAACCAAGCTTCGTTACATTGCTAAAGCACTGAACGAGTTCAAAGCCGCGGGTAAGCCAATTTATGCGGTAGGTGATTTTTACAACCAAAGCCAATACTACCTAGCCAGCTACGCGACCAAAGTCTACTTATCGCCAGACGGTGGTGTGCTTCTGAAAGGCTACAGCGCTTATTCGCTTTACTATAAAACCTTATTAGAGAAACTAGACGTAAACACCCATGTGTTTCGTGTAGGTACTTATAAGTCTGCAATCGAGCCTTTCATTCGTGATGACATGTCTGACGCAGCGAAAGAATCCGCTTCTCGTTGGTTAGGTCAGCTATGGGGTGCGTACGTTGATGATGTGAGCCACAACCGCCAAATCGACGCAAAAACGCTGAACCCAAGCATGGACACTTTCTTGAAAGAGCTTGAGTCTGTCGATGGTGATATCGCGAAACTGGCCGAAAAACTGGGCTTAGTGGATGAACTAGCGACCCGCCAACAAGTTCGACTAGAACTTGCAGACGTTTTCGGCAGTGACGGTCAAGACAGCTACAACGCATTTGGTTACTACGAATATCGTACAACTATGCTTCCAGAGATGAACAGCGAATCACACGACGTTGCTGTGATTGTTGCAAGCGGTGCCATTATGGATGGTAAACAACCTCGTGGCACTGTTGGTGGTGATACGACTGCAGCGCTACTTCGCCAAGCTCGTAATGACGACAAAGTAAAAGCAGTTGTGCTTCGTGTAGACAGCCCAGGTGGTAGTGCCTTTGCTTCTGAAGTTATTCGCAATGAAATCGAAGCGATCAAACAAGCAGGTAAACCTGTAGTGGTTTCTATGTCTAGCCTTGCTGCTTCTGGTGGTTACTGGATCTCGATGGGCGCAGACAAGATCTTAGCTCAGCCGACCACATTAACAGGTTCAATTGGTATCTTCAGTGTTATCACGACCTTTGAGAAAGGCTTAAACGATATCGGCGTTTACACCGATGGCGTGGGCACTTCACCTTTCTCTGGCCTTGGTATCACTACTGGCTTGACTGATGGCGCTAAAGACGCTTTCCAAATGGGTATTGAAAATGGTTACCGCCGTTTCATCAGCTTGGTTGGAGAAAATCGCGGTATGGACGTGAATGCTGTCGACGAAATCGCTCAAGGCCGAGTATGGACAGGTCAAGATGCGATGCAGAAAGGCTTAGTCGATGAAATTGGTGACTTTGACGATGCGATTGCAGCAGCGGCTTCACTTGCAGAGCTTGAAAGCTACAACATTTACTGGGTAGAAAAACCACTTTCAGCAACTGAACAATTTATTCAAGAATTTATGAACCAAGTTCAGATGTCGATTGGTCTTGATATTCAGTTAATGATTCCAAGCAGTTTACAGCCTGTTACGCAGCAGTTAGCTCAAGATAGCCAACTATTAAGCAACTTTAACGACCCACAAGGCCGTTACGCTTTCTGCCTAAACTGCCAAGTTCAATAAGTTAAACCAATAAGTCATAAACCAAGAGGCGCCTGTGTGTTAGGCGCCTCTTTTTATTGCATGATAATTCGCTATAATCGCCCACCTGTTCCCTACATCACACTAAGTATTAATCGCCATGGAAAGAAAACACATCTATATCGCGTACACCGGCGGCACAATTGGCATGCAAAAGTCTATTGACCACGGTTATGTTCCAGTCGCAGGTTTCATGGATAAGCAGCTTGCTGGCATGCCTGAGTTCCATCGCCCAGAGATGCCTGAATACACCATTCATGAATACTCTCCATTAATGGATTCGTCAGATATGACGCCGTTGGATTGGCAGACTATCGCTGATGATATTCGCGCGAACTACGATAAGTACGATGGTTTCGTTATCCTGCATGGTACTGACACAATGGCCTACACCGCGTCTGCGCTGTCGTTCATGTTAGAAAACCTTGGCAAACCAGTGATTGTAACCGGCTCTCAGATCCCTCTCGCAGAACTACGTTCAGACGGACAAGCAAACCTACTGAATGCACTACACATAGCGGCTAACTACCCAATCAATGAAGTGACACTGTTCTTCAACAACAAGTTGATGCGTGGTAACCGCAGCACCAAATCTCACGCTGATGGCTTCAATGCGTTTACGTCTCCAAACCTAAATCCATTGCTAGAAGCCGGTATCAATATCCAAATTAGCAATAACGTTGTGGTAAATGAGCAACCTAAAGGTGCATTCAAGGTTCATAACATTACTCCGCAACCTATCGGCGTAATCACTATGTACCCAGGCATCTCACATGAAGTGATCCGTAACACGCTACTACAGCCTGTTAACGCAATGATTCTGCTTACTTTTGGTGTCGGCAATGCCCCACAAAACCCAGAGCTACTTCAACACCTAAAAGACGCATCTGAGCGTGGTGTGATTGTGGTGAACTTAACTCAATGTTTGGCGGGTAAAGTGAACATGGGTGGTTACGCGACGGGCTGTGCACTTGCAGAAGCTGGCGTTGTTAGCGGCTATGATATGACACCAGAAGCGGCACTGGCGAAGTTACACTACCTATTAAGCCAGAACCTAAGCTACGAAGAAGTGAAGACTCAGATGCAACAAGTGTTGCGTGGTGAGATGAGCTTATAAGCCTTCGCTTAAATGCGAATAAATAAAACGCTTGAATGCGATTAAAACGGTTTAACGTGAACTAAATCGTTTTACTGCTTATAAATAAACGGCTTAACAGTAAAAGGGGTGGCACATTGCCACCCCTTTGTTGTAATTTAAGCTTAATGATTCGGGTTAACCCTAACAATATCTTCTTGGTCTGACTTAAACTGTTTCTTGAGTTCAGACTTAGATTTAAAGCTAATCTCACCACCAGCTGCAATTGTCATGTGCTGAGCTTCAGAGTTATGTTTAGATTGGTATAACATAACCGCCTGCATACACGAGTCGCGCTGTTCTTTTGAGAGCGCCGTACCTTCTGGCCATTTACCCGTCTCAACTGCGTAAGTTAAACGTTCGTAGACCTCGGGTGTCATTGCGCTAAGAAGTTGTTCTGCATCCATGGTAGAGCCTTAGTTTTAACAATTTTCACCAGAAAATAACCCGTAACAGAATTGAGTCAAGAACCTGACCGAAAATAAGTGTATTTGATCACAAGTGAAGGAATATGAAAATTATGAAATTGTTGGCGATGAGCCTATTGCCTTTCACTCTGGTTGGGTGTCTTGAAGGGAACAAAAATACCGATCAACTGTGCCAAAGCAACCCCGGGCTGCAGTGCGAACAATTGAACATGAACGATGGGCAATGTCGTGTCGCACGTACCGACTTAATCTGGCATCGCTTTGAAGTTCAAAAGCAACCTACCGAAATCAACAAGATTAAAGAGTTCAAGTTAGTCACGGCTTATAAAAAGTGCCTAGAGCTTGCGGCACAGATTGAAACGATTGACCAATCTAAACTGCAAGAACGCCGCTTTACCTCTTTAATGCACAGTATTGAAGAGTCTGAACGCATTGTTGAAGAGCTCGCTCAATCAGACACGCCTGAAACACTCTATTTCTTGTGGTCGCAAACTGGCGACACCAACGCAAGGCGCAGTTTCTTACAGTTAGAAGGAACGGAGGCATTAAACACGGCAGATATGCAATACGCCCTAGCCACCTTCTATACCACCAGAGACCACACTAAAACACTGAAGCTGCTTAATAATGCCTTAACTTTGTCGAGCAACTCAGCCGTCAATACTGAGATCTTTAAGTCGATGGCCAGCATCAACCATAGTTTGGGTCATATGGAAAAAGCGTATGTCTGGGCGATGGTCGCCAAAGAGTTTGATGTGCCGATTGCATCAGAAGCTGAACTGGCCGTTCTCTATCGTTTTGAAGATTCAAAATACAAACAATTAAATAAAGACGCCGACAAAATTGTCGAAGCCATTGAGGATGGGGTCTACAGCCCAGCGATCGTCCCGAGTTATTGATCGCACCGTCTATATACGTAGAAAACAGCTACCATCATGGTAGCTGTTTTTATTTGTACTAGAGTTAACTCTGAAATTCTGAAGTCTTGGGCAATTCAGTATTATTCGATCGGCAAATGCGACCTGTAAGGATTAAACAATAGTTACAAGTTATTTCGTACTTTTGTCATTTTTGTTGAAAATTAACGACACTGAATTAACACAGAAACGTTCACCGGTTGTCTTCGGTCCATCAGGAAAAACGTGACCTAAATGGCTATCACAAGCGGTACAACGGATCTCTACACGCTTCATTCCGTGACTTAGATCCTCTATATAGCGTACTGCTTCGTCATTCACTGGTGCATCAAAGCTAGGCCAACCGCACCCAGAGTCGTATTTGTTATCCGATAGAAACAAAGGGCTTTCGCAACATGTACAGCTATAGACACCTGTGTCTTGGTTGTGTAGTAACTTACCGCTATATGGGGCTTCAGTACCACGTTGACGACAGACTGCAAACTCGTCGTCTGATAGGCGCTCACGCCAGTATTCATCAGGCTTTATCATATTCTCTCCCTTTTGAATCACGTTAATATCTCTCCACATTCTCATTTATTATATTTACTTTTTTCTATAAAGGCTTGCATATGAGTCGTTTTGTAGCACATACTTTCTCACTAGAAAACATTGTACATATACACTCATAAGTGAATCATCATTTAGGGGTATTTTACCCAACTGGAAGGTTACAGAGCCACTCGCAATGGTCAATTTTCAACCACTTACACCCAATTGTTAAGAAAAGCGTCGCTTTTTTTTGACATTAAACAAGTTAAGTCGGATTATCTATTGCAGATGTATACTGGATTCTGTAATTTTACTACCAGTTATCTTTAATCAGAAATTAAGTTGTGGAGCAACTACAATGACTATCAAAGTAGGTATTAATGGTTTTGGCCGTATCGGTCGTTTCGTATTCCGTGCAGCGCAAGAGCGCAATGACATCGAAGTTGTTGGTATCAACGACCTTATCGATGTTGAATACATGGCATACATGCTTAAGTACGACTCAACTCACGGCCGTTTCAACGGTACTGTTGAAGTTGAAGGCGGTAACCTAATCGTTAACGGTAAAACTGTACGTGTTACAGCTGAGCGTAACCCAGAAGAACTTAAGTGGGACGCAATCAACGTAGACGTTGTTGCTGAAGCTACTGGTCTTTTCCTAACTGACGAGACTGCACGTAAGCACATCACTGCTGGTGCTAAGAAAGTTGTTCTTACTGGTCCTTCTAAAGATGCAACTCCAATGTTCGTAATGGGCGTTAACCAAGCATCTTACGCTGGTCAAGACATCGTTTCTAACGCTTCTTGTACTACTAACTGTCTTGCACCTATCGCTAAAGTACTTAACGATAAGTGGGGCATTGAGTCTGGTCTTATGACTACAGTTCACGCTACTACAGCAACTCAAAAAACTGTAGATGGCCCTTCTGCTAAAGACTGGCGCGGTGGCCGTGGTGCTTCTCAAAACATCATCCCATCTTCAACTGGTGCTGCTAAAGCTGTAGGCGTTGTTCTTCCAGAACTAAACGGCCTTCTAACTGGTATGGCTTTCCGTGTACCAACTGCTAACGTATCTGTAGTTGACCTAACAGTTAACCTAAAAGAAGCTGCATCTTACGAAGAAATTTGTGCTGCAATGAAAGAAGCTTCTGAAGGCGAAATGGCTGGCGTTCTAGGTTACACAGAAGACCAAGTTGTTTCTCAAGACTTCATCGGCGAAACTCAAACTTCAGTATTCGATGCTAAAGCTGGTGTTGCTCTAACTGACAAATTCGTTAAAGTTGTATCTTGGTACGACAACGAAATCGGTTACTCAAACAAAGTTCTAGACCTAATCGCTCACATCTCTAAGTAATTTCTTTTTAGAAATAGCTTTAGATAAGCATTAGCGAAGACTGTTTTGAGCAGACTTTGAAAAAGGCGACCTTAGTGTCGCCTTTTTAATACCTGCTATCTTTTAAACCGCGTCTATTAAGTTCATCGAGATAGCCCAAACGCAAAATTCAATTCTAATACTGACTCTTGCTTGTTACTCATAAAAGCACAAGCACCGTTCTAGTCAGCATTTGAATTCAATTTCCTTAGAAGGATCATGTAATGGATTTATCAACTCTACCTGCACTGGCTGTACTTTCTGACAACGTCACTATCGTTGAACACGAAGGTGTAAAACTAGTTCGCGTTATCCACGATAAAGCAAACGCCGCGATTTCACTGTTTGGCGGCCATGTCGTGTCGTTCCAACCACAAGGCCAAGAAGACCTGATTTGGATGAGCCAACAAGCTAAATTTGATGGTAAAACAGCACTGCGCGGTGGTATTCCAGTATGTTGGCCTTGGTTTGGCCGCATTGCAGCACCTGCACATGGCTTTGCTCGTTCAAGCGAGTGGCAATTAGTTGAGCACCGCGAAAGCGAAGCTGGTGTGATTGTAAGCTTAGGTCTTAAACCTAGTGAAGAGACGCTGGCAGTATGGCCTCATCAGTTCGATGCTCGCCTAAATGTTGAGATTGGCGATGAACTGAAAGTAACTTTAGATGTGAAGAACACAGATTCGCAACCATGGACTTTCTCTGGCGCGCTGCACACTTACCTAAATGTTGGCGATATTCACAGCACAACCACCACAGGTATGGGTGCTGAGTACATTGATAGCCTGCAAGGTGGCAAGATCTGCCAAGGCGGTGCTGAGCTTGTATTAACCGATACGATTGACCGCGTTTACACTCAGCCAGAAGCGCAAATCTTTGTTGCTGACAAGAAACTAGATCGTACTCTAACGGTTGAAAACCACGGCCATAACTCTGCTGTACTGTGGAACCCGTGGGCGGAAGGCGCTACTAGTATGGGCGACATGCAAGACGACGGTTACCTAACCATGCTATGTGTTGAATCAACACTGCATGCACCAAGCCTTGAAGCAGGCAAAACACTGCAGCCAGACGAAAGCCACCAGCTGATTACGGTGATCTCTTCAAACGAGGCTTAAAAAAAGCTTCTAAGTAATCTAGCTCGGAACAAAAATGCAGCCATATTGGCTGCATTTTTTTATCCGTCTAATCTCGCTCACACCTAAGCAACTGAATCTTTTCACAGAAATAGAATCCTCATCTGTTCAAATCAACGCCAGCTTACGATTTATTCATTTAATTTATAAATATAACCATCAATTAATTAACTCTTATCAATCACTGCCGATAAATAAGTTCCTATGATAGAAAACTCAATAACAAATTTACCTAAAACCACTTAACAACACCTCAATGAAGACAGGATAGTGAATTCATGCTCGAGAAATACAAAAATCAAAGTGTTGGCTTCCAACTTAAGTTGGTCATTTTATTGTGCTTGCTTATCGCGTTTAGCTCGATAGCGACCCTCGTTTATCGTAATGCCTCACAGGTACTTTTAGAGAACACATTAAAGGAGCATCAATCAAAAGTAGAAGCGATGGCCAAAACCATATCCGGCCAATTTGACGCCTACCTGCATACCGCCAAAGTTTTAGAATCTACCTTTCGCAACGGTTACTTAGCAGGTGTTTACGTAGAAAACTATGATGTTGAGTTTAGCGGTCACTCCATACCAAACATGACTCAATATGGTGAGAGCCTGATCAACGATACCAAACTGGTGGATAGCTTTACCCGAGACACAGGAGCCGTTGCTACCCTATTTGCCCCATTTGGTGACGACTTTATCCGCGTATCTACCTCTCTAAAAAAACCTTCAGGCGAGCGTGTAGTTGCCACAACTCTTGGCAAAGATCATCCCGGTTACAGCAAACTGAAAAGTGGCCAACCTTATTACGCTCAGGTAAAACTTTTCGGTCAACGCTACATTACCTATTACGCGCCTCTTATGAACGCACAAGGTAAGGTCAATGGTGTATCCTTTATCGGCTTACCGGTTGAGGAAGCAACACAAAGCCTATTTGAATCTTTACGTTCAGTATCATGGGGCGATACAGGTTACACCATCATTGTTGATAATGAGCAAGAGCACCAAGACCAATACTTACTGCATCCTACTCACGCTGGCGGCGGTAAATCGATCATTGACGTAGCTGACTACGACGGCAATAAACCTTTCTATCAGATATTCGAACAATCATCTGGATTGATTCGATACCCATATAAATTCCAAGAAACGGTTGGTGAAAAGTACTTGGTATATACCGAAGTACCAGGTTGGGACTGGAAACTACTTGGTGGTACATTCATTAAGGAAGTGACTAAAGGCAGTGACGATCTGCTAAAACTTATCGCGATCATCTCGGCCTTGATTGCCGCCGCGACAATCGTAGCGCTAACCTTCGTATTGAATCGCACGCTCACGCCCCTAACGACTCTAAACGAATACATGCTTCGATTGGGTAAAGGTGAAGTCAGCCTGCACATTCCAAACACCGGCAAGCAAACTAAAAACGAGATCAGCAACCTTAATACAGGCGTTGCAACTATGGCAGCTCAGCTGAACACCCTAGTAGGCGAGATTCGCGCGACCAGCGATCAAGTCCAAAACAGCTCGAGCAGTGTCTCACAGGATGCTAGCCACAACTTAACGCAGTCTGACCGCCAACAGGCGCAAGTGGAACAAGTGGTGACAGCAATCGAAGAGATGGCGACCTCTGCGGAATCCGTAGCACAGCAAGTCAATAGTATTGCTGAAAACGTTCGCCTTGCTAATGAAGACAGTCAACAAGGTCTAGAGGTAGTTGAGGGAGTATGTATCGATGTTGCTCAGCTAAATGACCAACTCGATAAGTCTGCATCGGCCATCGAGCAAGTAAGTGCAGACAGCGAAAGCATACAAACCGTCACTAAGATGATTGACGATATCGCCGAGCAAACTAACCTGTTAGCGCTAAACGCGGCTATTGAAGCCGCACGTGCAGGCGAACAAGGCCGTGGTTTTGCTGTTGTTGCTGATGAAGTAAGAACACTCGCTCATCGTACTCAAACATCAGTACAAGACGTAGTAAGCATCATCGAGAAACTAAAGTCTTCGACCAACAATGCCGTGAACTTGATGACACAAAGCCAGTCAAATGCCAACCAAGTACTTGATAAAGCGCAAGAAGCGGGTACGGCACTGGAGTCTATTGCTTCTCAAGTTGAGTCGATCGCTTCTCAAGCTGAAACGATTGCTGCTACATCAGAGGAGCAAGCTCAGGTTTCTCAAGAAATTGCGGCCAACGCGCATGCGATAAGCGACCTCAACCAACAAAGCCGTGAAACCAGCGCTCAGACTTCTCGCAGTGCTGATGAACTTCAAAAGCAAGCGGAGTCATTGAAAAGTCAAGTGAACTTCTTTAGCTAATTCTTAGTAGACGTTCCATTAAACAACTCACTAAGCATTAATAGAGCCAGCCATCGTTGGCTCTATCTCTTCATGAATTATCACTCGCTAAGACAACTGCGTTTATTCTAGCGCCCCACTATGCTTCCTGTTAAAATTTTGGACTTGAAATTTCTACCTCGAGTTCGCAATGACTTACCAATGCCCTTTGTGTCACCAACCTTTATCTCAACACGATCGTACGTTTAAGTGTGAAAAGAACCATCAGTTCGACCTAGCGAAAGAAGGCTATGTCAATTTGATGCCAGCACACCACAAGCGCTCAAAAGATCCAGGTGATAACAAAGAGATGATGCAGGCACGTCGTCGCTTCCTTGAAGGCAACCATTACGATCCAATGCGCCAAGCGGTCGTTAGCTTATGCTCTAGCTACCTGCCAGACGCGGACCCTAGTCTGTTGGACATTGGCTGTGGTGAAGGCTATTACACCAACGAAATCGCGTTGAACCTTCAAAATAAAAACGGCGCGATTTTTGGCCTAGATATTTCTAAGATTGCTATCAAATACGCCGCTAAGCGCTACCCTGCTGTCGACTTCTCAGTTGCCTCTAGTCATCGCCTACCCTTTGCTGAAAACAGCTTAGACGGAATCCTGCGCATTTACGCGCCATGTAAGGCTGAGGAGCTGCAACGTACCATCAAAGACAATGGTGTCGTGATCACCGTGACACCAGCCAGTCGACACCTATACCAGCTGCGTGATGCGATTTATGATGGCGTTCGCTTGCATGACGAAGATCCAGAAGTGATCGAAGTTTTTACGCTTGAGCACCAAGAGCAACTAAACTATATGATGGAACTATCGGGGTCAGATGCATTCGACCTGCTACAGATGACGCCGTTTGCTTGGAAAGCGACTGAGGAGTTTAAACAACAACTCACCGAAACTGAGCAATTCAACTGTGAAGCGGACTTTATGCTGAGAGTGTATCGCAAACAGATTTAACTGATATTGATTATCGTTTGCATTGAAATGTCATCTTGCCTCCTTTAATATGCGTGTTCTTCAAGGAGGCATTTCATGCAACGTATTATTCTTATCGGATTAGCTACCCTGCTTACGGCTTGTGCTAATCAACCTTCAAACAGCACTTCTCAACAAGTGGCTAACACGCAAACGGAAACCGTTTCCACATTCTATGATTACCAGTTTGCTTCTCCACAAGGTGAAACGCTTTCTCTCAATGCTTTACCCGAGCGGCTGATTGACGCTGATGTGGTTCTTATTGGCGAATGGCACACTCACTCGGCAATTCATCGTTTCCAAACCGACTTCTTAAAAGCGCGCCGCAACGCAACATCAAACATTGCGCTTTCAATGGAACAATTCACTCGAGAACATCAAGACACGCTAAACCAATACTTAAACGGTGAAATTGGTGAGCAAGTGCTTATCTCCAAGGCAGCTGCTTGGCCAAATTACGAAAGTGATTACCGTGCATTGGTTGAGTTCGCAAAAGCGAGTGATTTAGATGTTATCGCAGCAAACGCTCCAAAGCCTTTCGTTCAGTGTATTGGTCGTAAGGGATTACCTTACCTAGAGCAGCTTTCTTCAGAACAACGAGATTGGGTTGCGACTGAGGTTAATAATGGCGATAGCCCTTACAAAGAAAAGTTTATGGCTTCTATGCATCACGGTACGCCAGAGCAAACAGAAAAACAGTTTGCCGCTCAGGTAACGTGGGACGAGACCATGGCTGAATCAATCGTTGATTACCTGGCATCGAATCCAGATAAGCAAGTAATTCATGTAGCGGGTAAGTTCCACACAGAAGGTGGTTTAGGCACGGCGGCTTCGATTCTACGTCGTAACCCAGATCTAAAAGTAGCAGTTATCAGCCCAGTTGCTGAGTTCTCATCGGATACGACGGATTACCAACTAAAAGTGCTTTCTCCACCGGCGCGCTTTGTTCAGAAAGAGAATCGAATGAAAGCATACAAGCACCTATCTAAGCGTGGCGCCGATCTTAAGTGCGATTAAACTCGCGAGTCAGACTTAAGCGTATTTAAGTTTAAGTCTGACACCTTAAGAGTTTGCTCAAAAACGCTCCAAGACAAATATAAATATCGGCATAGGAATTGCTTAAATACCAAGCAGTTTTGATTAAGCAGAAGAAAATATAATGTGCGAATAAAAAACATCACTATCGATGATTAATTGCACAAGTTTTTCACACCTCTGCCGATACTATATTTAAGGATAGGTAAGGAGAGCGATATGACGCCAGTAGGAACGAGTAACACTCAGCTGTATTCACCTTCGCAAATGAACACACAAACCAAGAGTACCGAAGCTGAAAAGCCCGCCCCTCTTAAGGTTGAGCAAAATACCGTTAAGCTCTCTGATGAGGGCAAAGCCCTATTATCTGCTCTTAAAGAAATCGATAAAGAAGCGAAGAAAATCGAAGCGGAAAACGAAACCGTGACCGATAAGGTTGAGTCATTTGCTCACGGCGCACTAGGAATGGATCACCCTGATAAGATTGAAGAAGAAGACGATGGTTCTTATTCAGCAGGGCAATACCTGTCCGCAGCGGCAACCGTTGGTGGTATTCTTCTCGCTCTGATATAACGTTACCCTCACTCTACACTATCCCTTCCACTGCCCTCTTTTGCATTGGCACCTCATGCCTTGCCTATTACTCTTTGCCAAAAGCAATTTGTCGTCACGACAATAGACCCGATTTGTTCTAAAAAACGAGTGCACTTCATAATTCCTCTCTCATTTTAATGGAATAATACTCGTGAAAAACACTTTTGAGCTTATTGATAAGCCAACCTTCTTTGGTGCTATTGCACTCCTACTCACGATAGTTTTCCCGCTCATTTTGTTCCCGACTCAGGGCGCAGACTGGATTGCGGTTGCGAAAACATTCATGACTGATCAACTAGGATTTCTATATCTTGCGCTAGGTCTCGCGGCTTGTGCATTTATGGTTTACGTTGTGTTCAGTGATATGGGACAGATTAAACTGGGCGAAGCTGACGAAGAGCCTGAATTCAAAACTGCATCATGGGCAGCGATGCTATTTTGTGGTGGTATCGGTGCAAGTATCCTGTACTGGGGCTGTATTGAGTGGGCTTACTACTACCAATCACCTCCTTTCCAACTAGAGCCGGGCAGTGAAGAAGCAGTTCGTTGGGCAGCAACTTACGGTTTGTTCCACTGGGGACCAATTGCTTGGTCTATCTACCTAATCCCTGCAATTCCTATTGCTTACTTTTTCTATGTACGTAAACAGCCTGTTCTAAAGATCTCTAGCGCGTTAATGCCGGTTCTTGGTGAGCACCGCAGTAAAGGCGTACCTGGAAAAATCGTCGATATCCTATTCATTTTCGGTCTACTTGGTGGCGCAGCGACAACATTAGGTTTAGCCGCTCCTCTAATTACTGAAGGTCTGAATCACCTATTCGGTCTACCTAAAAACAACCTAACGCAAGTGATGGTACTTTTAGTTTGTACTGCGATTTTTGCTTACTCTTCTTATGCTGGATTGGAAAAAGGCATCAAGATTCTAAGTAATATCAACTTCTGGGGTGCGATGGGTCTGTTGGTTTTCGTACTGATTGCGGGTCCAACTATTTTCATGCTTGAAACCGGACTAGATTCAATTGGTCGTCTACTGTCTAACTTCTTCGTTATGGCAACATGGGCGGAACCATTTGGTGGCTACGGTACATTTGAAAACACCCACTTCCCACAAGATTGGACGATTTTCTACTGGGCATGGTGGCTAGTATTTGCACCGAGTATGGGTCTGTTTGTTGCGCGTATTTCTCGCGGCAGAACCATCAAACAAATGGTGTCAGGTTCTATCTTCTTCGGTTCACTAGGTTGCTTCTTATTCTTCATGATTCTAGGTAACTACGGCTTATCACTACAGCTTTCTGGTGAGCTAGATGTGGTTGCAATCCTGAATGCAGAAGGCGCAACCAAGGCAATCTTCTCGATGCTAGCGCAGTTGCCAATGAGCACTCTAGTTATCGCAGTATTCACTTTGCTTTGTATCATCTTTACAGCAACGACGTTTGACTCTATCTCATACATCCTTGCGTCTGTGGTTCAAAACAATGTAACTGAAGAACCAATGCGTTGGAACCGTATGTTCTGGGCATTCACTCTGTCGTTCTTACCAACGATTCTGATGTTCTTAGGTGGCCTAAGTACGCTACAAACCGCAGCAATTGTTGGCGGTTTACCGCTATTGGCTATCTCTGTGATGCTGATGATCTCTGCAGTTCGTGCAACTAACCTCGACCTGCGCCATCAAGACGCGTACATCGAACCAACGATTAACATCGAAGAACTGCCAGACATGGATCCATGGTCGGCAGAAGGTATGGCGTTGGCTCAGTTTGAGAAAGAGAGAGATGCAGCACAAGAAGCTGCAGAACTTGAGCGTGTTGCTTACACAGAACTTGCCGCAGTGAAGAAAGAAATTCGCGCTTATGTGTTAGAGCAAGGTTCACAAATGGAAACTCATGAGTTACCAGAGAACCTACAACAAGCACTTGAGCAGGCCGAGAATAATCTTAGTGCCGCACAAGCGAAAAAGATCGAGTTATCTGAGCAAGCTCAGAATGCTCGTATCACGTTCAATCAGGTGGTTGCAGACTTACCGCTTGCTTGACATTAGCCATGACGCAGTCCATTGATTTGGACCCTCCTAAATACGACAAAGGCTCACAGAAATGTGAGCCTTTTTTTATTCGGTTCATTTGCTACTAATAAGTAACTAACGGTTCGGGTGGTTTAAGATGTGGTCTTCCCAATCGACAACATCAATTTCGTATACCACTTTATTACGAACGCTTTCACCTGCTGCATGCATCTCTGTTTTTGATCCAGTGATCAATGGATGCCATTCTGGGATCGGCTTAGATTCTGATAGAAGACGGTAGGCACAAGTGTCTGGTAACCAGTGAAACTCATCGATCTTGTCACGAGTTAGCTTCAAACACTCTTCACCTGAAGTGAAGCGGTTCGGGTAATCTTTACACGAACATGTTTTGTCGTTTAACCAGCTACACGCCACATTGGTGTAGTACACTTCATCGCTATCTTCATCCATTAGCTTGTGTAGGCAACACTTACCACAACCGTCACACAGTGATTCCCACTCATTCTCGGTCATCTGCTCTAGTGTTTTTTCTTGCCAAAATGGATTCGTCATAGGATTGCTTCTTACTCTTTTACTGGGGTGCGTGTTATACCGCTAGCCCATAAAAAGTTCAAGGATAATAATTGTTCATTCTTTGATCCAATCAATAGCTGTCACTCCCATTATTTTTTGCTACTATCGCGCACCCTGTTATTTAGTGAGTTTAATTTGATGGAATGTCGTTTAGGTTGTGGAGCTTGTTGTATCGCTCCAAGTATTACATCTGCTATTCCTGGAATGCCTAATGGTAAGCCTGCAGGCGTGCGTTGCATTCAATTAAATGAACAAGATCTGTGTAAGTTATTCGGTCAACCTTCACGCCCGAAAGTATGCCATCAATTCAAAGCGTGCCCTGTCATTTGTGGTAAGACCGACCAAGAAGCCCTTGATAACCTGATCGAATTAGAAGCTATTACCTAAGCGTATCTGCCCTTTTCTGCCTCCTATATGCCCAAGATTTCACAAAGTTGCGAAATCTAAACTATCTTGTTGATACTGGTACAGATTAATAAGGATCGTTATGAATAGGTATATCGCAGAAATGTTTGGTACGTTTTGGTTGGTGTTAGGTGGTTGTGGTAGTGCCGTCTTAGCCGCTGCTTTCCCCGATGTCGGTATTGGCTTACTCGGAGTCTCTCTTGCCTTTGGTTTAACTGTGCTCACTATGGCTTTTGCTATTGGCCACATATCCGGTTGTCACCTTAACCCTGCTGTAACTATCGGCCTTTGGAGTGGCGGACGCTTTGATGCCAAAGATGTCGCACCTTATATTATTGCCCAAGTGATTGGCGGTATTATCGCAGGTGGCGTGTTATTTGTGATTGCTTCAGGCCAAGCTGGCTTTGATGCCGCGGCGTCAGGATTTGCTTCCAATGGTTATGGTGAACACTCACCGGGCGGTTACTCGCTCACAGCGGCTCTCGTTTGTGAAGTGGTCATGACCATGGTGTTCCTATTCGTGATTATGGGCGCGACGGATTCAAAAGCACCCACTGGGTTTGCACCTATCGCAATCGGTCTCTGTTTAACCTTAATCCACCTTATCAGTATCCCTGTAACGAATACCTCTGTGAACCCCGCTCGAAGTACTGGTGTAGCAGTGTTTGTTGGTGATTGGGCTGTTTCGCAACTATGGCTATTCTGGGTTGCACCAATTATCGGTGCCGTGATTGGCGCGATGATATACAAAGCAGTGAGAGGTTCAGATTAAGCTCTGAAAAATGTTTAAACAATAAAAGAAAAAGCCGCTTAGTGATATTCACCAAGCGGCTTTGTTAGATCTTATGACGACCGAGTAATGAGTGCGAAAGCGTGGTGCCATCCACCAGCTCTAGCTCACCACCAACGGGAACACCATGAGCAATACGGCTTGCGTTCACTTCATGGGCATTACATAGCTCAGCAATGTAGTGCGCTGTCGCTTCCCCTTCAACTGTCGGGTTGGTCGCTAGGATTACTTCAGAGATATCACCACGGCGTAAGCGGTAGTCCAGAACATCGAGACCGATATCACTTGGACCAATACCATCAAGTGGTGAAAGGTGACCCATAAGCACAAAGTAACGACCAGAATATTGGCCAGTTGCTTCGATAGCTGCAATATCTGCAGGGCTCTCTACTACACAGATTTGACCATTTTCCTGACGTTTAGGATTGGTACAAATGTGGCAGGTATCTTCTTCAGTAAAAGTACGGCACTCATTACAGTGACCAATTTCGGTCATTGCTTGGCTAAGAGCTTCAGCCAACTGTAGGCCGCCTTTTCTATCGCGCTGTAACAAATGAAAGGCCATACGCTGCGCCGACTTGGGGCCAACCCCAGGTAGACAACGTAAGGCCTCCATCAAATGCTCCAGCATATGACTGGTACGCATATTTAACCGTTCTAATTTTCAAGTAACGATTTACTCAAGATAAACCGCAGCTTGAATAAACCTTTAGAAATAGTTTCTTAGAAAGGCATCTTCATACCTGGTGGAAGTTGCATTCCGCCAGTTACGCTAGCCATTTTCTCTTTTTGAGTTTCTTCAACGCGACGAGCCGCATCGTTGAAAGCAGCAGCGATAAGATCTTCAAGCATCTCTTTATCGTCTTCCATTAGGCTTTCATCGATATCAACACGGCGAACGCTGTGGCTACCAGTGATCGTTACTTTTACAAGGCCAGCACCTGACTCACCTGTAACTTCCATATTTGCGATTTCTTCTTGAAGCTTTTGCATGCGCTCTTGCATTTGCTGGGCTTGCTTCATCATGTTGCCCATACCGCCTTTACCAAACATGTTAATACTCTCTGGTCTAATTGGTTTATTAAAATTAATTAAGCTATACGTGCTTAAATGGGGGTTAAGCCAGTGCGATTCAACCCCTCGATGTTCAGTTCTCAGATTTGCTTATCTAGGATGATATGCAAGTCACTAAACGAGAAAATGTTCTAGATAGGACGAACGCTGTCTCTGTCGAGTTCTGCAGCAAAACGTCTTTCGATAAACTGTACGTTGGCATCGTTTTCCAAACTGGTGAACGCGTCTTTCAACTTGCCTTGGTACAACCTTTCTCGTAATTCTAGTGGCGTTTCTCCACCATCACCGATTTCAACACTCAAATGACACTCTTCTCCGAGCACTGTATTGAGCGACTGTAATAGTTCGCTCTGTGCGCGGTCCGTATTCAAGTGAGCTTGGCTCGCTCTTAACGTTAAAGTGATTGATGTGTCGTTTTTAGCAAACACGGAGTTCAATGCTAACTGTTCAACAAGCTTAGCTGTCTCTAGCTTTTGAATCGTGGCGGACCATTCATCTTGAGCAATCGACTCTTGAAGCAATTTATCGACCATTTCTGGTGTCTTAATATGCTCTAACGCACGCTTGATCTGAGTAGGTGTAAGCTCTTTGCTCACCTCTTTCACTACAGGTTTAGACGGTTTCCAGCGATAAGGTTCATTATCATTGGTTACCTTTTCTGCAGAAGAGGCAGATAAAGAAGCTGGCGACACCCGCTCAGAGCCACCGTGTTGCTGAGCAACTCGGTCAAGAACTGAAGTTTTAGCTGGTGTCGCTTTAGCCTTTTTTGGCGCTGAACCTTTGCTTTCCGGCGCCGCACTGCCTCTACGCTGAGAACGCAATTGGTGGCGTAAACCACTGACAGGCGAAGCCGGACGTTCTGATTGTCCTTGCGGAGCAGCAGAAGCAGGTGGCGCTGAAGGTGCAGTGTTTTGCGGCTGAGCCGAAGCTTGATTCTGATAATTCGCTTGTTGAGGCTGCTCTGCACCGTAGCTAGGACGTTCGTCATAAGCAGGTGGCGCATCATACTGGCTGTGCGGGTAATCCTGCTCAGGATAACCTTGGTTGCCTGAATGGTCAGTGTAACCTTGCGAATCTGAATACTGTGCTGGATTCTGCTGCGGAGCCTGTTGTACCTGTTGCTGCTGCATAGCTTGCTGTTGAGGCGCCTGTTGTTGCACCTGAGGCTGTCTCGGAGCTGCCATTGGCGCAGGTTGGCTCACAGGTTGAGCAACGCTCTGAGCTTGAACTGATGGAGCTGGCGCATTGCTTGTCGACTGAGTCGAGATTGCTGTTGCAACAGTTTGCTCAGCAGGTCTAAAGGCCAACATGCGTAAAGCCACCATCTCAATACCAACACGAGCGGTTGGTGACAACGGTAAGTCTTCGCGACCTTTCAACACGATCTGGTAGTAAAGCTGAATGTCTTGTGGGCTTAGCGCCTTACTTAACAGTTCTAGCTTCTCAGCATCCGGCTGAGCTTTATCTAATGTAGATGGAAGCGCTTGGAACATCGCCAAACGATGCAGTTGAGTCGCAAGCTGATTCAACAAACCATCCCACTCTACGCCATTCTCAGCAAGGCTTTGAATACAAGCCATTGCCAGTTGAGGCTGCTTACTGCTGATCGCTTCAAGCAAGTGAATGGCTTGGTCGGTGTCTAGCGTACCGAGCATGTGAGCCACGGTGTCTGTCACGACATTACCGTTGCCTAGTGCGATAGCTTGATCCGTTAAACTCAGAGCATCACGCATACTGCCGTCAGCAGCATGAGCAATCATCCCAAGCGCACGAGATTCAGACGTCACACTCTCTTGTTCAAGAATGTGGTCAAGCTGTTCGTGAATATTATCAGCGCTGATCGGCTTAAGATGGAACTGCAGACAACGCGACAGAATCGTCACAGGAAGCTTTTGTGGATCGGTCGTTGCGAGCAAGAATTTCACATACTCAGGCGGCTCTTCTAAGGTCTTTAGAAGCGCGTTGAAACTGTGCCTAGAAAGCATGTGTACTTCATCGATTAGGTAAACCTTGAAGCGACCACGTGCTGGCTTGTACTGAACATTGTCCAGAAGCTCGCGGGTATCTTCTACCTTTGTACGTGATGCAGCATCGATCTCTAGCAGGTCAACAAAGCGACCTTCGTCGATCTCTTTACAGGTTGCACATTCACCACAAGGGGTTGAGGTAATGCCTGTTTCACAGTTGAGTCCCTTAGCAAACAAACGGCCGATGGTTGTTTTACCAACACCTCGTGTACCGCTGAACAGGTATGCATGGTGCAACCTATTCTGGCTAAGGGCATTCTCTAATGCTGTTAAAACATGGGCTTGACCAACCACTTCTTTAAATTTGGTTGGTCGCCATTTTCGCGCTAACGCAAGATAGCTCATGAATAATTCCGAAAAGGATTAGTGGCCGTCGAATTCGCAGATGCTAAACACTTCTAGACCTAAGCCTTCTAAGCGCTTGTCACCACCGATTTCTGGAAGATTAATTACAAATGCAGCATGCTCTACCACACCACCAAGCTGACGAATCAACTTTGTTGTCGCTTCAATCGTACCGCCAGTTGCTAGTAGGTCATCAACCATCAGCACTTTATCGCCTTCAACGATAGCATCAGTATGAATTTCTAGCGTGTCTGTGCCGTACTCAAGCTCATAAGATTGTGCCACAGTTTCACGAGGCAGTTTGCCCGGCTTACGCACAGGAATGAAGCCAACACCTAGTTCTAATGCTAAAGGCGCACCGAATAGGAAACCACGAGCTTCAGTACCAACGATCTTAGTAAAGCCCATGTCCTTGTATGTTTCCGCTAACAACTCGATAGTCGCTTTGTAAGCTGCTGGGTCTTCCATCAAGCTTGTTACGTCACGGAACAAAATACCCGCTTTAGGGTAATCAGGAATGCTTTTGATGCTTGCTTTGATCAGAGAGATTTTTTCTGTGTTCATAATCTTATGCACTTCATTAGGCCGCTTTCCAAACTCTGGTTAACGAATCAAACATCAACGCTTGGAATTAAGGAAAGGTACGATTGGTATTCATTGCAACGAGAGTCATAACTCTGATTGCTGAAATAATAAACGCCCGCTATACAAGCAGGCACACTGGCTCAATGGTAGTGATTTTCTTTGCTGTCAGCAACCAACTCATGGGTTGGAAGTCGCATAAACCATGTGAGAAGAATAACAAGTACACAAATTAGGAAAGCCTTGACCCAAATGATCGGGGCAAAGTAGATGGATAACGCAAAACTCAACAAGATAAAGAATACGCCGCGCGTTTTAACTTGCCTGGTGACGGCACCGTGTTGGTACCAATTGTTCAGTAAAGGACCCAGCGTTTTGTGCTCGTGCATCCACTTATGAACTTTCGGATTACTTCGCATGAAGCATGCGCTAGCAAGAAGGAGAAAAGGTGTGGTTGGAAGAACAGGTAAAACTATCCCTAGAACTGCGAGAAATATGCAAAGGCCACCAGCTATATTCAGGCTTAAAACTCGAACGCTAATTGTGGCCTCCTTGAGTCAGCTATCACCTATCGGCGATGACAGCTTAACTAGAATGTTGCGTAACCATTGAATACACGGATCAACGTAAGTGTTGCTGGTAGCAATGGAATCATTAAAAATGCGGCTAAAAATCCTAAAAAGTAGAATACATTAAACGGGTCTTGAAAGTCTTTGTTATCTGCCATGATTGCTTCTTGTTTTTGTTAGTAAAGGTAAGTATCTGGCGAACCAAACCCGCTTTGCTAAATCAACATTTAACAAAAAAGGCATAGCCACACCATTTGCGCAACTATACCTTAATCAATTATTCACAAAAACCGAGGAAATATAGGGTTAATCGGTAGACCCTTGGTGTATGTCTAAACTAAAACTCGCCGCTCCAAGCAGACTTAATGAAAGTTGGCAGCCTTGCTCAATCGGCAAGTCTCTCGTAATGAAATTCTTCTTACAGTTTTCGCCTAAGCGCTCACCTGCCGCAATATGTTGATTCATCTCACCATTCGACCAATGTCCATCTAAACCCGCTGGCAAAATAGAGATGGTACCCTCAGCAAGATTGGCAACACCAAACAAAGCATTAACGGGCGTGGCGCATTTCGAGCACTCAATACCCTTCTCTAAAATCTCCGCAATATCTTTGAGATCAACATTAAAATCTTTTCGATTTCTAATGTAATCGTGGAATAAGGCTCTCACCAGCAGCGTTGACGCTGAACTGCCATTGTCAGAAGAAGAGGAATCGACGAGGTAAAAGGCAAACTGCCCATTCATCATCCAAGCGTAATCAAACACGAGTGGCATCATCTCTGTTGATTGCAGCAGTCGGTAACTACAACACCATGAGCCTTGTCTTGTGTCTTTTTCAGGAAGCAGGGCATGCAGTAAGTCTTTTGCAGCGCTCGGGTTATCTTGTAGGTAATTAAGATGCCAATGCAGCTCTTGGTCTTCGGGGATCTCTCCTCCGTCATCCACACAGAACCATTGGCTTGAAAAATCTCGTTGGTCTGAAATATTGTCGTATGAATCTTTTAACGTATTCGCTATCGCACTTCCTAAGTGACCGTGATCCTCTAGAGGTTTTGCCAAAAAGTCTTTAATACCAAATCGCAATGCTTTCGCCACATCAGACATATCGTCGGTAGCAGACACGACGATCATAGGCAGTGACGGATATTCTAAACTGAGCTCTTCTACAAGCTCGATGCCGTCCAGGATCGGCATTGATAAGTCACACACAATTAAATCTGGTGCTGAGTCTCTAAGTTTCTGCAGAGCGTCCAGCCCATTTTCAGCCTCAACCACTTTATAACCAATCTTGTCTAAATACGCGCTGGTTATACGGCGAAAAATAGGATCATCATCAACCAACATTACGCATTTTTGGTTAATTACTTCCTGAGCCGAGGTCATTACTGGCTGACTGTGAGTTTTGTACATAATCTATAACCTCACAAAACTAAGTCGAATTATTATTGTTATCTGTTCTAAGAACTAATATAAAACTTAGTAATAAAATGCTAAATACACAAATTTGCACTCTTTACTGGTAATTCGTGACGAGGGTTGGAATACTTGTAAATAATGCAACGAGTTGACGTAACGCAAACATTGATCTCACTGTTACGTATAAATTAGATGAGATTGTAAACAAATGTGTCTGGATTTATGAAATTAGATGATTTAAACCTCTTTCGACTCGTCGTTGAAAATGGGAGCTACACCGCAACATCGCGCAAGACTATGATTCCGGTTGCGACCATTACACGACGCATCCAAGCCTTAGAAGACTCACTGAACCTGAGGCTTCTCAATAGACACGCGCGTAAACTCTCTTTAACAGAGGCTGGCGAACGTTTTTTCGATGAATGCTCTCCGCTATTGCAACGTCTGTCTTCTACTGCAGAAGAGCTCACGGACGTATGTAAAGGAGCTTCCGGTAAGATTCGTATTACGGCACCCTCCAACCTGACCAAGCGCATGATGATGCCAATGTTCAGCGACTTCATGACTCAATACCCAGATATTAATATTGAGTTGATGATGAACAACCAAGCCGATCAGCTTGATCCAACCGAGTGGGACGTGATTTTCCGCGTCGGCCCACAACGTGACTCAAGCCTAATCGCAAGAAAGATCAGTGAAGTAAAAGATATTCTTATTGCTAGCCCTGACTACTTAGCGAAAAATCCGGCACCGAGCCACGCAGAAGAACTGGCTAACCACTCTCTTCTAAAAGGCTACCCTCTGATTAAGTGGCAGCTGAGCAATTCGAATGAAGAGACGGTGGTGAATAGCGAGAAAGGCCGTTTCAATGCGAATGCGCTTAATGTGGTGAGACAAGCATGTTCTGAAGGCCTAGGTATCACCCTGATGCCTGACGTGATGATTCGTGAATACATTGAAGATGGCAGCTTAGTGCAAGTCTTAGAAGATTGGAGCGCTAACCCTCGTGATATTTACATGCTTTATAACCACAAAGACCACCTGCCAGAAAAAGTTAGATTGTTTATTGATTTTGTGATCGCGTACCACATTCATTAGATTAATCCCCAATATCAAAAACAAAAAAACCAGAGCCGATGCTCTGGTTTTTTATACTTTCAATACTAACGAAAACTAAGCGCCTTCGTTGTGTAGCTCTAGGTTTGCTAGATCCTGTTGGATCTCACGTTGAACCTTTGAGTCGTCGTTACGCAGAGAATCTAGGAAATCTAAGTACGCTTGGTCGATATCGCCCGTTACATATTCACCGTTAAATACCGAAGTATCAAAACGAGAGATGTCTTGGTTACCCATACCTACTGCAGAGATTAAGTCTGGTAGCGTTTGGAAGATCAAAGCGTCTGCGCCAATCTGCTTACAAATCGTTTCGTTGTCACGACCATGAGCAATCAGCTCAGTTGCGCTCGGCATATCGATGCCGTAAACGTTAGGGAAGCGAACCTCTGGAGCAGCTGAAACCATGAAGACTTTGTTAGCGCCTGAATCACGTGCCATCTCAATGATTTGCTCTGATGTTGTGCCGCGAACAATAGAGTCATCAACCAATAGAACGTTCTTATCTTTAAACTCAGAACGGATTGCATTCAGCTTACGACGAACCGACTTCTTACGCTGTTGTTGACCAGGCATGATGAACGTACGACCAACATAACGGTTTTTCACGAAACCTTGACGGTATGGCTTATTGATCGCTTGAGCGATGCGTAGCGCAATATCGTTCGATGTTTCAGGAATTGGGATAACCACATCAATGTCTAAGTCTGCATACTCTTCTTTAATACGCTTACCTAGCATCTCACCCATCTCAACGCGTGCGCTGTAAACCGAGATTTTGTCGATGAATGAATCTGGACGTGCAAAGTATACAAACTCAAAGATACATGGGTTTAGTTGTGGGTTGTCTGCACATTGCTTAGTGAAAAGTTCACCGTCGAACGTTGCGTAGATAGCTTCACCCGGTGCTACGTCGCGCATGAAATCAAAACCAACAGCATCAAGTGCTACCGATTCAGATGCAACCATGTACTCTGTTTTACCATTAACTTCACGCTTACCAAGACACAGTGGACGAATACCATGTGGGTCACGGAATGCGATCATACCGTGGCCGATGATCATTGCCGTTACTGCGTAAGCACCACGAATCGTGCGGTGTACATTAGAGACAGCACGGAAAACGTCGTCAGAAGTCACGTTACCTTTAACGGTATCGATCTCATGAGCCAATACGTTCAGTAGAACTTCAGAGTCCGACGTTGTGTTTACATGACGACGGTCTTTCTCGAACAACTTCTCACGAACTTCGTTTGCATTCGTTAGGTTGCCGTTGTGAGCCAATGTGATGCCAAAAGGCGAGTTTACGTAGAAAGGCTGAGCTTCCGACGCGCTTGAGCTACCTGCTGTCGGGTAACGAACATGGCCAATACCAACGTTACCTTGGAGGCGTTGCATGTGTTTTGCTTCAAAAACATCTTTTACTAAACCGTTCGCCTTACGCAGACGGAAACGATTGCTTTCTATGGTACAAATACCAGCGGCATCTTGGCCACGATGCTGCAATACCGTTAAAGCGTCATAAATAGACTGGTTTACAGGTGTTGAACCCACGATTCCAACAATACCACACATGTCCTAATCCTCGATTTTTCGACATTAACTGGCGCTAGAGCGCGCCAGATAAGAAACTAGATGTTGCTTGTAAATGCTCGAAGAACGGCGCAATGATTCGACTAAACTCCGGAACCAACTGCGAATTCTTCCACCACTCAGAACTTGGGAATGCAGTAAACGCATCCATGAAAAACAACACTGCAGAAACAATCAAAACACCACGTAAGCCACCAAAGACGACACCGAGGATTCTGTCTGTACCTGACAGGCCTGTTTTCTGAACTAGCTGACCGATGACATAGTTAACTAAGGCACCAACAACTAACGTTGCAACAAACAATGCTGCTATCGCAGTTCCGTTTCGAAACATCTCATCTTCGATATTGGTGAAGTACATCGCTAATTTAGCGTAGTACTGGCTAGCAATGAAAAATGCTCCAAACCAAATTACGAGTGACAAGGCTTCTTTAGCGAAACCACGAACTAAACTGATCACGGCAGAGAAGCCGATCACGCCTAAAATGACAAAATCTAACCAATTCATGAATTCTTCATCTTAAGTTGGCGCGCATTTTAACAGAAAAAATGCTGACGCAAACGTTTTCTTATGGATTTAACGGTTTAAATTTGAGCAATTGGCCTTTTGAACCCGTAATTTTTTCTAATTCCTTAATTTGTCGCTCAAGTTTGGATTTAGACACATCCGGGCCAATAATTACTCGCGTAAAAGTTTTTTCTTGCTTGGTGTGAGCTTGGTAACCACGCTTCTGTAAATCCTTAACAACGTTTTTTGCGTTGTCAGCATTCTTTAAAGCCATCAATTGAATGATCCAAGCGCTGTCTTGGTATTCATTTTTTTCTGGTACCGGCTTAACCACCACTGCCACTTTGTCTGCTTCTTTTTCAGAAACCAACGCCGTTTGCGTATCTGAATTATCATCAACACCACTTTCGACCACTCGCTCAACCGGAGAGTCCGGTAGCGCTATCTGATCTTCAACAGGATCGAGTACTTCAAACACTTCAACATTACTATCAAGCTCTGGCTTAATCGGAATGCTTGCAAACTCTTCTTTATAGTGGAGCTTTTTACCATCGAGCACATCTGGCAATACAATCACGCCAATGGCCACTAAAATGATGGTGCCGACTAATCGGCTTTGGAATTTACTTGCCATTTAGTTTCCTTTTTTCTGCCAATGCTCCAAGACTTCGCCTACGGTATGGAAAGAACCGACCACCAACACAACATCATCGCCTTGAACAGAAGCTAAAGCCGCTTCAAACGCTGCGACAGGGTTTGAATACTGCTCTACGCCTTGAGGTAGGCTTTTACACAATTCAGCCGCTGTTGCTGCGCGTGGGCCTTGCAACGAAGCTGGATACCAATGTGTTGTGATAGGGGCTAATACTTCCAATGTCGCCGGAATATCTTTGTCATGAAGCATAGCGACTACAACGTGTAAATTTTTGCCTGCGTATTGCTTCGTTACTTGCTGTGCAAAATATTCGGCTGAATGTGGGTTATGTGCCACATCTAGAACAATCACCGGTTGATCGCTAATTTTCTGCATACGCCCTGGAAGCTGTGCGTTCTTCATACCATTAACGACATTCACATCACTGATGCTAAGTTCTGAAGTGCCCAATGCCATCAACGCGGTTGCTGCGTTTGGTAGCGGTAGGCTTGGAATAGGTAGAGATTCTAATTGGAATGCACCGCTGCGCCAGTTCCAAGTATCACCATCCACATCATAAGTGTATTGAATGCCTACTTGATAGAACTCAGCCTTAATATCATCAGCGTGCGCTGCAACCGTAGCCGGTGGCTTAGGTTGACCACAGATAGCTGGCTTACCACTACGATAAATACCCGCTTTCTCAAAGCCAATCACATTAATATCATCACCCAGCCAATCAACGTGGTCGACAGCCAAGCTCGTAATCACAGACACGTCATGATCAACGATATTCGTTGCATCTAAACGACCGCCTAGCCCTACTTCCAATAGAACGACATCGACCGCTTCCGTTTGAAATGCGCGTAACGCGGCTAAAGTGCCGTATTCGAAAAAGCTAAGACTGATTTCGCCACGTTCTTTCTCAATAAAATCGAAAGACTGAACCATCTTTTCATCAGAGAGATCTTGGCCGTTGATACGAACACGTTCGTTATAGCGAATTAAGTGAGGAGAGCTGTAGACACCAACAGAATAACCAGCATCCAATAGAATCGCTTCCATCAGGGCACACGTTGAGCCTTTGCCATTGGTTCCGGCAACAGTAATGACGTGTTGAGCAGGTTTGGTGAGGTTTGCCTTAGAGGCGACGGCCTGAGCTCGGTCTAATCCAAGATCAATAGCACTGGTGTGGATGTTTGATAAATAATCAAGCCACATCTCCAAAGAGGATGTGGCTTGAGGAATAGGTTGTTGACTCATCTAACTCATAACCATAATAAAGTTGGTTTGTTAGAAGGTACTTTACCCTTTTTCTGGCGCTTCTGGTACTTCATAAGTAGCTTCATTCGGTGAATCGTTCACAGAAACTACTAATGGTGAAGGCTGGTTGGTCATTTTAGCAACAAGGCTTGCAACGCGCTGACGCATCTCACGACGGTCAACGATCATGTCGATAGCACCGTGGTCTAGTAGGAACTCACTGCGTTGGAAACCTTCAGGAAGGTCTTCACGTACAGTTTGTTCGATTACACGACGTCCAGCGAAACCGATCAGTGCTTTTGGCTCACCAATGTTGATATCACCAAGCATTGCCAAACTTGCAGAAACACCACCCATTGTTGGATCAGTCATTACTGATACAAACGGTAGGCCTTTCGCAGATAAACGCTCTAGAGCAGCACTGGTTTTCGCCATTTGCATTAGAGACATAAGCGCCTCTTGCATACGCGCACCACCACTTGCAGAGAAACAAACTAAACCACAGTTGTTTTCAATTGCAGCATCAACCGCTTTAACAAAACGAGCACCTACAACAGAACCCATTGAGCCGCCCATGAATGAGAATTCAAAAGCACACGCTACGATAGGTAAACCAAGTAGTTCGCCTTTCATTGCAACTAGTGCGTCTGTCTCACCACTGTTTTTCTGTGCAGCAGAGATACGTTCTTTGTAACGCTTAGAATCTTTAAATTTCAGCTTATCTTGTGGCTCAAGATCAGTACCTAGTTCAACACGCTCACCTTTGTCTAGGAATGTATCCAGACGACGACGTGCTTTCATGCGCATGTGATGATCACATTTTGGACATACTTCTAGGTTACGCTCTAGCTCAGCATGGTAAAGAACCTGCTCACAAGAAGTACATTTAGTCCAAACACCCTCAGGGATAGACGCTTTACGAGATGTTACGATGTTGCTTTTTTCTAGAATCTTTTCAAGCCAACTCATGGAAGACCTTTTTGTTTCGATTCTTCCGCTTGATTGCGAAAGAAATAAATTTGGGAATTATGCGTGGGAATTAAAGCACATAAAACAGCGACTGTAGATAAAAAACTGGTTGTACCTATTTTCTGGGACTATCTTACGCACTAAACCGTAATAATTTTTGAACCTAAGTCTCACATTTAGTTCAAATTATCCGGTAAAAATAGAGGGCCAATTGGCTCTCGTGGTAGTTCAAAATGTTCAGGATAATCAACGTCCACCAGATACAAGCCTTCCGCTTTTGCAGTTGCACCTGCCACTTTTCGGTCTTTGGCCTCTAAAAGCCACTGGATCCACTCTGGTTTCTGCTCACCTTTACCTACCGCAATAAGGCTACCAGTAATATTCCTCACCATATGGTGAACAAACGCATTCGCTTTAATGTCGATCACTATGTAGTGTCCATGACGAGTCACATTCAAGTGAATCATGTTTCTCCATGGGCTACGAGATTGACAGTGTGTCGCTCTGAATGAAGTGAAGTCGTTCTCGCCTAACAAGTACTGACCCGCTTCATGCATTTTTTTCTCATCAAGATGACCATGATAGTGGCTCACGCCTGAATTTAGAATGCCTGGGCGCAGTGCATGGTTAAAGATAATGTAGCGGTAACGGCGTGCAGTCGCAGAAAAACGAGCATGGAAGTCCTCATTCACTTCTGTCGCCCAACGAACCGCAATATCTTTTGGCATGTTGGCATTCGCGCCCATTGTCCATGCCACCATTTTACGATCGACATTAGTTTCAAAGTGAACGACTTGTCCCGTACCGTGAACACCGGCATCTGTACGACCTGCGCACATAACTTCTACTGGGTGATTCGCGACAACTGAAAGAGCCTTTTCCAATTCTTCTTGGACACTTTTCACGTCTCGTTGGCGCTGCCAACCAAAGTAGTGGGTACCGTTATATTCAATACCTAAAGCAATTTTCATGTTCTTGTTCTCTTTGAAAATGGGCGAGAAGTATATACGGAAATGAGTGCTAGCCCAAATAGGATGGAGCTAAAACTTCAATAAACACTCACCATCGCCCTAGGCTCGCTTTGAGAAGCCAAATAAAAAGACGACTCTTAACCTCACCTAAAACAAAGGGTAGCCAATGCTACCCTTTTCGTTTCGTTGAGCTTATCGACCGTTTAACGTGTCGATGAGATTCTTGGCCTCGCGGCGAATATCATCGCTTCCGTCAACAATCGCCTCTTCTAAGAGCTTAATCGCCCCTTGAGGGTCACTCATCTCGATGTAGATTTTAGCCAAATCGAGCTTACCTGCAGCCTCTGCATTGCTATCGACATCATAGTTGCCAATATCGCCGATCACATCTGGGAATTCATTTAGGCCAACATCCAGTTTCAATTCTTCATCATCTGGATTAATGACCTCTTCGCCTTCTTGCTCGACTTGCGCCATCAATTCATCGATGGTCATGTATTGTTTATCACGACCATTTTCTGATTCGGTTAAGTTGTCTTGCTGTCCCCAATTCTCTTCTTTGATTTTTGGTTCAGCTTGTTGCTCTGCCGATGCCCAAATCTCTTGTTGATCATCAGGCACATCATTGTGCATGCTCGATTGCTGCTCTGGCGCTAAATTAAAGCCTTTCCAATCTTCGCCCCCCACTTCAAGCATTGCATCAATATCTAGCCCTGCGCTGTCAATCGATGTTGCATCAAGAGGTTTGTCGAACATGTTGTCGACAGAGTCTTGAACATCTTCCGAAAGCAACTCAGCCAGTGCTGTCTCATCAAAATCATCAAAGCCTTCTAGTGGTTCATCTTGAACCGCCGTTGGCGCTGAGTTTGACTCTGCTGGCACTAGGTCTGAATCTGTGAGTGCATTCGATGATACCTCTGGCTGTGTAAAGCCAGCCATTTCAGACTCTTCCACATCCGATAAATCATCAGCATGACTGAAGCTTTGCGGATTCGAGAACAAATCGTGCAACGCATCTTGCTCTTCGCCTTGTGGGCTGAAAGAGGTTAGCGGTGTCGGCTTATCAGCAAACGCATCAGAGATAGCTTCATCTTCACCGTATTCTGGCAAATCAAGCTCATCGAACTCTACGCCTTCATCTTCTGCTACTGGTTCAGCACTGCTTTGCTCAATATCATCTAAGACAGAATCGGCTTTCGCACTCTCTTCATCGTATTCAGGCAGATCAAGGTCATCGAATTCGAACTTCTCTGTGCCATCAGATAAGTCTTGCTCTAACTGTGCTTCATCCGGTTCACTCACCACTTCAGCTAATGCATCTTCTTCACCGAATTCTGGCAGCTCAAAATCATCAAACGAGAACTCTTCTTCGCTTTCTGGTTTCGCAGTTTCAACCTGTGGTGCAGCATCGAGTTGAGGCTCAGCGGTTGGTTGCGATTCAACACTTGGTTGAGAATCAATAGCAGGCGTTTCTGGTTCTGGTGTTACTTCAGTATCAGCTTCTGCTAGTGCGTCTTCTTCACCGAACTCTGGTAGCTCAAAGTCATCAAACGAGAACTCTTCGTCGTCTTGAACCTTTGCTTCAGCTTGAGGCTCAACAGCAGGCATTACTGGTTCTGGTGTTACTTCAGTATCAGCTTCTGCCAGTGCGTCTTCTTCACCAAACTCTGGCAGCTCAAAGTCATCAAACGAGAATTCTTCGTCATCTTGAACCTTAGCTTCAGCTTGAGACTCAACAGCAGGCACTACTGATTCTGATGTTGATTCGGCATCAGCTTCTGCCAGGGCATCTTCTTCACCAAACTCTGGCAATTCGAAGTCGTCAAACGAGAATTCATCTTCGCTTTCTTGCTCTGCTACTTCCGCTTGTGGTGTCGCTTCAACTTGCGGTTCAGCGTCTAATTTAGGTTCAACAACAGGTGCTACAAGCTCTGGTGTTACGTCATTTTCTGTTGATGCTTGTGGAGCAGACGTCTCATCTTCAATCAGCCAATCGTCGTCTTCTGGTACGCCGAATTCATTTGGAATGATTTCCGGCATATTTGCAGCTCGAACTGGCTCTGGCTCTGGCTCTGGCTCTGGCTCTGGCTCTGGCTCTGGCTCTGGCTCTGGCTCTGGCTCTGGCAAGGATTCAACGACATCTTCAAATTCATCGCTACCTTGAATTTTCGGCTCAAAGTCGAAATCAGAGTCGATGTTCGCTGGAGACTCTACATCGTCGATCGCTTCTGCTAACCAATCTTCAACCGTCTCTTCTTCATCTTCCGAGATATCACTCAGTGACGCTGGTGAAGTTTGGTTTTCAAAGCTAGGCGCGATTTCTTCGTGACTGTCTGGTGTATCTGTTGCTTTCGGCTCAAGCGCTTCTTGTTCTAACTCAGCGAAAGCAGGTTCTTCAACATCAGAATTTTCAGATAACAACGAATCAATATCCAGTTCGTTATCTTCGACAGACGGTTCTGTTTCTTCCGGTAATGAATCTAAAACATCCGAACTTGATGTTTGTTCTGGTTCAGAAGACTTTTCGCTTGGCTCTTGAACTAGGCCTTCAACTGGCTCTTCGGTTGCTTCCAATACATCACTATCATCAGACGTCATCAATTCATCAATCAACGCTTCGTCTGTGGTTTCTAATGAATCATCGAGCAGAGCATCTGTTGCTGGTGCTACACCAAATAGATCATCGATAAAGTCATCACGATTAAAAGCTTCATCATTCTGTAGCTTAACATCATCGTTTTCTCGCTCTGAGCTGTCTTGCGCCTGTTCTGAATCTAATGACTCATCGTTAATTTGCTCAGGTTGTGATGTTTCACTAACGTCCTCAGCTTGCTCTGGTTCGGCTTCAGAAGGCTCTAACGGTAATGGCGTAGTCTCAACGTCTGAGTTTTTAATAGGCTCATCGCTGACTTTGTCAAAATCAAAGGCCGCGTCTAACTCTTTATCAAACGTCTGCTCTTCTGATTCAAGCTCGTCTTCAATGCCGCTTGTGAGTAGATCATCAAACGGGTCTAAAGATTCCGTGTCCTTCTCGCTCGCTTCATCGATTGATGCGTCATCAGTTAACAATTCGCTATCAAGGAAATCATCAAGCAGATCGGTGCTATCTTCATCGAGTTCAAAGTCATCATCGTCAGAATCACCGATCAGCTCATCTAAAGTTTCCGTGCTATCTTCCGCAATGTTTAGCTCATCGTCCGTCGATAGGCCAGAAAGCTCTTCAAGCTCAGACAAAGAATCAAAGCCAAGCGGTTCGCTTTCAGACTCATCATCCGAATCGTCCCCTAGCATCTCATCAAGAAGGTCTGTCGAGTTACTTAGGTCTACGTCATCGCCTGCCAGTTGTTCATCAAGCAGATCAACGCTGTCTTGAATTTCTTCGTCTACGATTGGCTTATCAAACTGAGACAGGATGTTTTCGATATCATCATCCGATGCCAAACCGCTGTTCAAGTCTTTGGTAACTTCATCATCACTATCAAGATTGAAAGGGTCGTTTTGATCATTTTGAGCGGCAACCTGAGCAAAGATGTCATCAATATCATCTTCTACACTTGGCGCTGCCGGTTGTGCTACTGTCTGTGGAGTCTGCTGTTCAGAGATCAGAGCATCGATATCGAATTCGTCATTGCTCAAATCGGCTGGCTTAGCATCACTCTGTTGCTCTGAGATAAGCGCATCAATGTCGAAGTCATCGGTAGCTGGAGTGGTGCTCGTCGAAGGCGAGTCATTTTGTTCTTCCGAAATCAAAGCATCGATATCGAAGCTATCATCGTCTTCATCATCAAGGGCGAACAGATCGTCTAGCAGAGATTGGTCTAGTTCATTCGAACCTAAATCTTCCGTCTCAGCTTCTTGAGATAGCAGCGCTTCAATGTCGTCAGCAGACATTGAGTTATCATCAGAAAGATCAAAATCGACATCGTCAGAATCTAAAGCGCTTTCTGCCGTTTTATCGAGTGCGCGCTCCATCTCTTCAAGACCAAGCGCTTTCTCTTCGCCATTAACACTGATTCCGTTACTGCTGTCTAAGTCCAGATCATCGAAGTTAGTGTCTAAGTCACCGTTTTCGCCAATGCTGGCAAACGGATCATCATCTTCACCGTCAAGATTGAAATCGAGATCCGATTCGTCTAAACCTGCAAATACATCGTCTTCTTCAGCCAGTGCTTGATCATCAAACAGCTTATTGGCGTCATCTTCCGTACCAAACAATTCATCATCGAGAGACAGCTCGTTATCAAAGTCGTCTATCTCGTCGCCTAAAGTGATAGGCGCAACGCTGCTTGCTTCTGGTTGAATTGGTTGATCTTGCGTTGTTTGTTGTTGGTCATCGTTTTTAGAGCGGCGACCCAATAGCACAACAATGATTAAGCCAAGCAGAAGGCCAGGAATAATCGCCAGTGCAGCCACTAACCAACCGTTAGATAACAGTTGATCCATCGCACTTGGTGCCATTTTTTCAATTTCAGCGTTCTTTCTGCGCTCTTCAGCCAGTAACTTTTCAACTTCACTGCGGATACGGTCTTCATCGCTGAGTTCTGTTTTCAGTACATCCACTTCTGACTGTACGTTCGACAGCATTAAGCGGAGTTGATGGTTCTTCTCTTCAAGTGAAAGTAATTCTGTTTCTGAAAGCTCTAACTGTTTCTCAAGTTTATTCATCTCTTTTGCTGGAGATGATGGAACAAGAGAGGCCGGTTTCTTGGCGGCTTCAGTTGAGTTGGCTTGTTTTGCCTGTGGGG
This sequence comes from Vibrio sp. ED004, assembly GCF_023206395.1. NCBI lineage: Bacteria > Pseudomonadati > Pseudomonadota > Gammaproteobacteria > Vibrionales > Vibrionaceae > Vibrio > Vibrio sp. ED004. The sequence continues at coordinate 680,768 of NZ_CP066149.1, forward strand.
TATTTTTCGAACCAGTATCCGATTGATTTGACGCTTGAACCGCTTTTGGCTTTGAAGCTGCAGGTTTCGTCGCAGGATCATCAAGCTTCGCTAGGTGCGAATTCATGATATTGATGGCTTGCTGCGTCGAGCTTGCTCGCGCTTGCTCTAAAGAAGGCACGCGTAGATTACTCGCAGGCAACAGGCTATGGATATTCTGGTTTTCAAACGCTTGAGGATTTAAGCGATAAATCGCCAACAAAGTTTGTTGGACTGAAACGGAGTTATCCGGACGTAATCTTGAAGCAATAGACCACAACGTCTCTGAACCACGAGTTGGACCATAGAAACGAGAAGGCTCAGCGCTATTTGACTGCGCTCTTGAGAGAGGTTCTGAAAACGTAGGCGCTGATTGTATCTGGCCATCAGGCCCAACAACTCGAATGGAATCTGCACGAACAACGGAAATCTGAGTCGCAATGATAACGGCAAAAGGCATTAACCACTGCTTGAAAATTTGAAACATAAAAGGCTCAGCTAGGTGCTTAAATTCGGATAAAGTGATGATCTATTAAATATATCGGATAAATGACGTAAAACTATAGAGATGAAAACAAAAAATGTGTTGCAGCGACAATATTCGCAGCAATTTCACACAATTTGACTAACAATATTTTCAATCGATTAAAAAAGCCCCACTAAAGAGTGAGGCTTGTTTATCAAAGCAGTAAAGCTTAGAAGTAATCGCGAATCAGAACTTCAGCGATTTGCACTGCGTTTGTCGCTGCGCCTTTACGAACGTTATCAGCAACCACCCACATGTTCACGCCGCTGTGATGGCTGATGTCATTACGAATACGACCAACCATTACGTGGTCTTTACCACCAGCATCACGAACCTGAGTTGGGAAGTCTAACGCTTGGAAAACTTCAACGCCTTCGGTGTTCTCAAGAAGCTGAACCACTTGCTCTGCACCGATTGGCGCGCGAGTTTCAATGTGTAGAGATTCAGCGTGACCGTAGAATACAGGTACGCGAACACACGTTGGGTTCACTGTGATTGAAGAGTCAGCAAAGATTTTCTGAGTTTCCCAAACCATCTTCATCTCTTCACGCGTGTAGCCGTTCTCAGTAAACTCATCGATTTGAGGAATACAGTTGAACGCGATCTGCTGTGAGAACGCTGAATTTTCAGCTGGCATACCGTTAAGAAGCTTAGCCGTTTGACCTGCTAGTTCATCGATACCCGGCTTACCTGCACCAGACACAGATTGGTAAGTTGAAACGTTAATACGCTCAAGACCTACTTCATCGTGAATTGGTTTTAGTGCTACAACCATTTGGATAGTAGAACAGTTAGGGTTCGCAATGATGTTGCGGTTACGGAACTCAGCAATCGCTTCAGGGTTCACTTCTGGCACAACCAGCGGAACATCGTATTCGTAGCGGAAGCGTGATGTGTTATCGATAACAACCACACCTTCATCCGCAGCGATTGGAGCCCAACGCTCTGAAAGTTCGCTACCTGCAGAGAAAAACGCAATATGTACTTGAGACCAATCGAAGTCTTCTACGTTTTGTACTTGTATTGTTTTGCCGTTAAAACGGGAAGTTTTGCCTTCACTACGTTCACTTGCTAGTAAGTGCAGTTCACCGACAGGGAATTTACGCTCTTTAAGTACTTCAAGAATGGTTTCACCAACCGCACCAGTCGCACCTAAAATAGCAATATTAAATTCTTGGCTCATTGTTTCTCTCTTTTATAAAGTTGGCTTTACCATAAAACCGAGTTTAGATAACGGCGTTAAATTACAAGATTCGTCGCCCGTTAACTCGACAGCACTGTACTCTCTGCGGTCCCAATATTCTTTACGCATCTTGTCAAAAGAACCCGGCGTAGAGATATTGCGACGGAATAAGGCGTCGTCTTTGCGCACATCATAGATCAACTGAGTCAAATTGTGCAGTGTTGCTTCGTCCCAAGCTCTATCTAATTTTATTTGAGGCACAGGTGCCGTCGGCAGAAGATCGCTTGCATAAGCACGTTGTTCAGTACCCAAGAACTCACAGTAGCTGTTGAAGATCATGGTCGTACCGCGCGCTTTGCCCTCTAAACCGTAGCCCGCTACGTGAGGTGTTGCGAAAGCAAGCAGCGGAAGTAATTCCATGTCTACTTCAGGTTCAAACTCAAACACATCCAGAACCGCAGTAAAACCATCCGCTTTTTGCAAACGAGCTTTTAGCGCTTGGTTATCCACGACAGGACCACGAGCGGCATTAATCAGGATTTGATCAGCTCGGAAGTTGTTGAGCACTTGTTCATTGATCAAGTGATGCGTTGGGAACTCACCGGTTTTAGTGATTGGCGTATGCAGCGTGATAACGTCTGATTGCTCAAGCAGTGTCTCTAGCTCACTAAACTCGCGAGTGTCGCCCTCTTGTTGCTTAAGAGGATCGTTAAGCAGAACTTTAATACCAATACCTTCTAGGCATTTGGCTAAATAGCTGCCCACTTGACCACAACCGATAATGCCGACCGTTTTATCAAATACAGAGAAGCCTTGTTGCTGCGCAAGCACCATCATTGAACTGAACGCATACTCAGCCACACCTACCTTGTTACAGCCTGGTGCCGCAGTAAAGAAAATGCCACGCTCCTTCATCAACTCTTGGTCAACGTGATCCATACCAGCCGTCGCAGTACCAACAAACTTCAGTTTATTGGCTTTGCTGATCAACGACTCGTTCACCTTGGTGACTGAGCGAATCATTAATGCGTCTACGTCAACTAGGTCGTCAGCAGTGAGTGTGCGACCAGACTTCATTGTCACTTCCCCTAGCTGGCTAAAAAGCGCTTCAGCATAAGGCATATTTTCGTCGATTAAGATTTTCATTTGGCGAGTACTTTTGTTGGGGTCTATCGACCTAAATGTGAATTGAAATGATTGTGCAAAATTCCACACACGGTGTCGAGTAGCAAATGGAATACATTATGATTAAAGGCTTGTTGAGATGAGGATTAACTACCCTAATCTGATTTTATTATCCAAGCCTAAAACGAAAAATGCCCGATTGAATAAACAATCGGGCAAACATCCAGAACAAAAGGATCCTATCTCGCTCTCCAGGAGACAGAGTCTTGCGTCTGTTCAACCAGTACTAACTAAGTTACTACTGATCAAGCTCTGGAAACCTTTCAACTTTTAAACCTAGGTTTTAAATCCATGCTTAAAAAGCCTTGTTCTGTGGTTCATAGCTAACGAGTTACCTGTGCGTGTTGAATCGACACTCGCGTAATCCGTTAACGATTAGCCTTTGTATATCTGACTCAAGCCTAAATTAAGCTTGGTACTTTTTGATTACTAGCGTTGCGTTTGTACCGCCGAAACCAAAGCTGTTAGACATAACTGTAGTTAGCTCTTGCTCGCGAGCTTCAGTTACGATGTCTAGGCCAGCAGCTGCTTCATCTAGGTTAGAAACGTTAATGCTTGGGGCGATAAAGCCGTTGTCTAGCATTAGCGTTGAGTAAATCGCTTCGTGTACGCCAGCAGCACCTAGAGCGTGACCTGTCATCGCTTTAGTTGCAGAAATTGCTGGGCTGTTGCCACCAAATACTTCTTGGATAGCGCCTAGCTCTTTCACGTCGCCAACTGGAGTTGAAGTACCGTGAGTGTTCACGTAGTCAACGCCATCAACGTTTTGCATAGCCATCTTCATACAACGAACCGCGCCTTCACCAGAAGGAGCAACCATGTCGTAGCCATCTGAAGTTGCGCCGTAACCTACGATCTCACCGTAGATCTTCGCGCCACGAGCAACTGCGTGCTCAAGCTCTTCGATTACTAGTATGCCGCCACCACCAGAGATAACGAAACCGTCACGGTCTGCATCGTAAGTACGAGAAGCCAGCTCAGGTGTGTCGTTGTACTTAGTAGAAAGTGCGCCCATTGCGTCGAACATCATAGTCAGAGACCAATCTAGTTCTTCACCGCCACCAGCGAATACTACGTCTTGCTTACCAAGTTGGATAAGCTCCATTGCGTGACCAATACAGTGTGCAGATGTTGCACATGCAGAACTCATAGAGTAGTTCACACCACGGATTTTGAAAGGAGTTGCTAGACAAGCAGAAACCGTTGAAGCCATTGTACGTGGAACCATGTATGGACCAACACGTTTAACGCCTTTCTCACGGATGATGTCTACTGCGTTTACTTGGTTAAGTGAAGAAGCACCACCTGAACCCGCAACGATACCCGTGCGGTCATTAGATACTTGATCATCTGTTAAACCAGAATCAGCAATTGCTTGCTCCATTGAAAGATATGCGAATGCCGCCGCATCACCCATAAAGCGCATTTTTTTGCGATCAATATGGTCAGCTGGGTTCATTTTTAGGTTACCCCAAACTTGAGAGCGCAAGCCATTTTCCTTGAACTGCTCTGAAGCGGTAATACCAGATTTACCCTCTTTCAGTGATGCTAAAACTTCTTCGACGTTGTTACCGATACTTGAAACAATACCCATACCGGTGATTACGACTCGTTTCATGTGACATTCCTATAATTCTAAATTCAGCTAGATGATAACTAAGAAGCCTAACAAAAGTGGTCAGCTTTCCTAGAAATTCGTACAATCCCTACCAACATATCGCTTCAAATCACAAAATGATAGATTTTATGACTTCAATTACTAATGCAGAACTGGAATGGAATGAGTCTGGCACGCCAGTTTCAGACCAATTTGACGACGTTTACTTCTCCAATGTTAACGGTTTGGAAGAAACTCGCTACGTCTTTTTAAAGCAAAACCACCTTCCAGAGCGTTGGGTTGAACATCAACAACGTCGTTTTGTCATTGCAGAAACCGGCTTTGGCACAGGTCTTAACTTTCTTGCGGTTTGGCAATGGTTCGATACTTTCCTTAAAGATAACCCTCAAGCTATTACCAAAGAGTTACACTTCATCAGTTTTGAGAAATATCCTTTAAATAAAGAGGATCTCATCAAAGCACACCAATCGTGGCCAGAATTAGCCGAGTATGCGACGCAACTCCAAGAACACTACCCTATCGCCCTGCCGGAATGTCACCGTATCGTGTTGGGCGATGGCGCTATCACGCTCGATTTATGGTTTGGTGATATCAAAGACTGTATGCCTAACGTGCCTACACCAAAACAAGGCTTAGTAGATGCTTGGTTCCTAGATGGCTTTGCTCCGAGCAAAAACCCAGAGATGTGGAATCAAAACCTATTCAACGGTATGGCCAAGCTGGCTAAACAAGATTGTAGCTGTGCGACCTTCACTGCCGCTGGTTTTGTTCGTCGTGGTTTGATTGAAGCTGGCTTTGAAATGAAGAAGGTTAAAGGCTTTGGCACTAAACGCGAAATGATTGCTGGCCGGCTGGGCGAAAAGCATGCTCACACCAACATCAAACCTTGGTATGGTCTATCAGAGCACAGAGAATCACAAGACATCGCGATCATTGGTGGTGGTGTTGCTAGTGCAGCACTCGCTAAAACGCTAAGCCGCCGTGGTAAAAACATCACCCTTTATTGTGAGCATCCACAAGCAGCGGGTAATGCATCAGGTAACAATCAAGGTGCGATTTACCCATTGTTAAGCGAAGCGATCTCGAACGTTTCTCGCGTGTTTGGACCTGGCTTACTGTTTGCTCGCCAGTTCATCAATCAGGCGGCGCAATCTATTCAGTTTGACCACAGTTGGTGTGGCGTAAATATTCTGATGTGGGATGAAGGCTCAACCAAAAAGCTCAATCGTATGTTGGAAGGCAATTTCCATACAGATTTGATTCAGCGTTTATCGCCAGAACGAGCAAATGAAAAGATTGGCCTACCGGTTGATAAAGAGAGTGTTTACTTCCCACTGGGTGGGTGGTTAAGCCCTCTACAACTGACACAAGGCTTGATCGGAAAGTTACAAGAGACCAACCAAGTTAGCGCTCACTATCAGCATCAAGTGACTCAACTTGAGTGGCTTGAAGCTGAACAACAATGGCAACTCACTATTGAGACACCACAAGGTGAAATTCAAACTAAACATGACCAAGTGGTTGTTGCGAACGGCCACAAGTTCACCCAGTTTGAGCAGACTCAGCCTGTACCTCTAACTCCGGTTAAAGGCCAAGTAAGCCATATTCCGACCACGGAAAACTTAACCAAGTTAAAAACTGTGTTGTGTTTTGATGGTTACCTAACGCCGCAAAATCCAAATAACGGCCACCACTGCATTGGTGCGAACTACGACAAAACCAATATTGACCAAGAGTTCGATATTGAGGTTCAGCAACACAATGGCGAGCGCCTGCACGGGTCGCTACCAGATCAAGTATGGACAAAAGATGTCGACACCAGTGGTAACCTAGCGCGCCAAGGTATCCGTAGTGTGAGCCGTGATCACTTACCATTTGTCGGCAACGTGGGTGATTTCGAAGCAATTAAAGATCAGTACCAAGACCTGCACAACTTTAACCCACAACGTGACTCAGTTGATGATGTTCAAACGGTAACAAACTTCCCTAACTTGTACTGCTTTATTGGGCTAGGTTCGCGTGGTTTAAGCTCTGCTCCATTGTTAGCTGAAGTATTAGCATCGCAAATCTGTGGCGATCCGCTTCCTTTGCCTGTTGATGTGCTCGAAGCCATTCATCCAAGCAGAATGTGGGTGCGCAGGCTGCGTAAAGGTAAAGCATTAACCGCTGGCTGGGTTGCAGATAAACACTCAAAAACAAACCAGTAGCTTTTAGTTCAACTATTCTGAACATCTGAATATTGGAAATACCTGAAACTAAAAACTAAAAGCTAAAAAGCCCGAGCGACATTATGTCTCTCGGGCTTTTTGTTGAACATGTAGATCTAAACCGATGTTCTAAATTGAACGATGTTTACAGCTTAGCAACCGCATCTTTGATCTGCTGAGCAATCTCTTCGTTGCTGATAGAACCAGACTCAAAATCAAAGTTATCGTAGAAGCTTGGTACTGAAACTGACGCTTTTACGTTGCCGCCAAAGTATGGCGCTGAGCCTGTTGCCGCGCCAAGTACCGTTTGTGCGCCGCCTGGGCCCGGTGAAGTCGCAAGGTATACCGCAGGCTTCTCGCCAAACACTGAGCGCTCAATGCGTGTCGCCCAATCAAATAGGTTTTTGTATGCGGCTGGGTAATGGCCATTATGTTCTGCGAAAGAGATAACAAATGCGTCTGCTTCTGCTAGGTCACGCAAAAATGCTTGCGCGCCTTCTGCTTGGCCGATCTCTTTTTCAGTGTCTTCACTGAACATAGGAACGTTGTAATCGTTGATGTTTAGAACTTTAACTTCAGCACCTTCAATCAAGTTAGCTGCGTAAGTTGCTAGAGTTTTGTTGATAGAGGTAGAGCTTGTGCTTGCGCCAAATGCGATAACTTTCATGATGTGACCTTTTCTGTAATTCCGTTAAGTGGGATTAGAATAACGTAGCCAGAAAATGTAACCATCACAAGGATTGAACGGACTCATTCAAAAATTTCGAATGAGTCTCAAACTATTCACTGCTCAGCAAAATGAAAAGGAAAGGAAAGGACTGAGCGGATAATGATAAATAACCAGCGATTAAGCTTGGTTTTGTAGCTCAACCCAAAGGTCATTAACGATAGTGCGGTCTGCAGGCGTTAGTTCAGAGCGAGCGTCATCTAGGCTCTTTTCGATGCGTGCTTTAACTTCTGCTACGTCTTCAATGCCTTCTTCTTCACATGAAGCCACTGACAGAGAAATATGACCACGTAAGTAACCACCAGCAAACAGTTCGTCGTCTGATGCGTTTTCAATGCGAGCATCAATTACTTCAAGTAGTTTTTCTTCAAATTCGATAATCATAATATTCTCTTATTTCACAATAAATTGGCTAGCACACAGAGGTTCTACATCGTAGAAGCTGCGTAATGCTTCAGAGAGCATTTTTACGCGAGGCGGGAAGCCCACTTCGAAGATACCCATAACTTCGCTATGTACTTTATTCATAAAGGCCAAACGATCTGGCTCAAAATCGCCGTGTAGATTGTCACAGCTGACATTAAAAGGAAAGCCTGCGCTCATCGCAATGATCCATTCATACGCCTGTGGGCGAATTTCTACTTTTTCAAACTCAGCTTGAACCGATTCCGTTCGACCGTCAGGTTCATACCAATAGCCAAAATCTTCCAGTAAACGACGCTCAGGGCCAGCAACGCACCAGTGTGCGATCTCATGGAGTGCAGAGGCGTAAAAGCCACGTGCGAACACGATTCGATGGTGTGGGATAGTGTCATCAGCAGGCAAATAGATCGGCTCATCAGCCCCTAGCTCTAGTTTGGTATTAAAGCTTTCAAAAAAGGTCTGATTGAAGATATCGATAATGTCTGAGTATTGGTGTGTCATAAAATCAAATTTAAGTAAAAAGAACTGGGGCATTTTGCGTTTTTTTAAGCGCTCGGTAAAGCCCTATCAAGCGTAATGACATCGGGTTCACCATTATACTTTACGGTGACAATCGATTGCCATTCCCAGATTACACCACTTTAAGGTGAATGATTAGTTTAGCTAATCTGAAACGCCCATTCACGGTACAAATATTCATTCGTCAACAAGCATTTTTACTACTACACTCGCGCTTCATTTTTATATCCCTAAGGCCTATAAGACTCAAATTTATAGACCTAAATTATAGAGCTACAGCAATGCTACTAAGTGTTTTGTATATCATTGGCATCACGGCAGAAGCCATGACCGGCGCTCTCAGTGCTGGCAAACAAAAAATGGATTGGTTTGGTGTAATGTTGGTTGCGAGCGCAACGGCAATTGGCGGCGGTACGGTGCGAGATATCTTACTTGGCCATTACCCTTTAGGTTGGGTCGAAAACCCGCAGTATCTGGCAATCACCTGTATAGCAGGTGTTATTACAACCGGACTGGCTAAATGGGTTATCAAGCTAAAAGGTTTGTTTATTCGCTTGGATGCCTTAGGCCTAATCGTATTCAGTATCATTGGTACCAGATGACCATGGGTCTGCACCCGATGATTTGTATGGTATCGGCATTGGTGACAGGTGTGTTTGGTGGCTTGCTACGCGACCTTATCTGTCGTCAAACACCATTGGTGTTACATGAAGAGCTGTATGCATCTGTCGCACTTGTCGCTTCAGGTTTGTACCTAGGTTTACTTGAGCTTGGTATCAACGACGTAACGGCGACAATTGTGACGCTTGTAGTTGGTTACTTGCTGCGCATGGCGGCGGTAAGATTCAAATGGCGCTTGCCTTCGTTCCAGCTTGATCCTGAAAGTTCAGTGCATTAATCGCTTGAGAGGCAGTATTGAGAGCGATCGTTAATACTGATGCTCGCTGACTGGACAAACAATCCTACTAATGTGAAAAAGGGTTGCTTCATTACGAAGCAACCCTTTTTTGTCTCAGTCAATTCTATTCTAAATAAAAAGAAGCAGAATTAGATTTGTGGCGTTTCAGTTGTCACACCAAAGTTCTGACCGCGATGACGTAGCAAGTGGTCAAGCAGCACGATAGCCAGCATTGCTTCTGCAATAGGCACCGCACGGATACCAACACATGGGTCGTGACGACCTTTCGTGATTAGCTGCGTTGCTTCACCATCTTTCGTGATTGTGTCACCAGGAACGGTAATGCTTGATGTCGGCTTAAGCGCGATGCTTGCCACAATATCTTGACCAGTAGAGATACCACCTAAGATACCGCCAGCATGGTTGCTGCTGAAACCTTCTGGAGTTAATGGATCACGGTGTTCACTACCGCGTTGATTAACAACATCGAAGCCATCACCAATCTCAACACCTTTCACTGCATTGATGCTCATTAGAGCGTGCGCGATGTCAGCATCTAGACGATCAAAGATTGGCTCACCAAGGCCTACTGGCACTTTAGTCGCAACCACTTGAATCTTCGCACCAATCGAGTTGCCTTCTTTTAGCAAGTCACGAATCAGTTGATCAAATTCTGGTACTTTATCGGCATCAGGACAGAAGAAAGCGTTGTTTTCAATCTCGTTCCAATCCACTTTCTCAATTGAGATATCACCCATTTGAGAAAGGTAAGCTTGGATTTCAACACCAAATTCTTGTTTTAGGTATTTCTTCGCAATCGCACCAGCCGCAACACGCATTGCAGTTTCACGAGCTGAAGAACGACCACCACCTCGGTAATCACGCACACCGTACTTTTGATGGTACGTATAGTCAGCGTGTCCGGGGCGGAATTTGTCTTTAATTTCGGAATAGTCTTTAGAGCGTTGGTCTGTATTTTCAATCAATAGACCAATAGAAGTGCCCGTAGTTTGGCCTTCAAATACACCTGATAAGATTTTCACTTCATCCGCTTCACGGCGAGCCGTTGTATAGCGAGAAGTACCGGGGCGACGACGATCCAAATCTCTTTGAAGGTCTGCTTCGGTAATTTCTAATCCTGGTGGGCACCCATCTACGATACATCCTAGTGCGATACCGTGACTTTCTCCGAACGTGGTCACGCGGAAATGTTGTCCGATACTGTTTCCTGCCATTACTTCCTCTAAATCAGCTATTGAGCAGAAGGTTTGATTCCTAGACCGACTGACTAATAGCTTTACTTGTCTATTCTTCGTGAATTCATAGTGGCTTTATTACCAAATGATGTAAACCCCAAAAAAGGAACAATTTTAACTTTCTATTACATAGGTCGAACGAAATGAATAACGAGTGGAAACGAGCGTCGCTTTAAAGTGGGCGTTTTCACCAGTAACATTGACCAATTAACAAAGGTTAATGAACTCGGTTTAAATACTCTCTATGTTGTAGCCCACAATAATAAGGAGAAAAATAATGATTGAGTGGAGAGTTAAAAAGTTTGCGGATCTGTCTGTTCAAGAGCTCTATGATTTCTTGCAGCAAAGAGTCGATATTTTTATCGTGGATATGAACACACCTTACAGTGATTTGGATGGTAAAGATAACCATCCCGAGACCTATCACGTCATGGGCTATGAGGACGAACGTCTCGTCGCTTACAGCCGTATTATGGCTCGAAAGCTTGGATACCCAGTAGATGTTCTTCCCCTGCTTGATTCAGATGCCGACGATGTGTGTATTGGCCGAGTGATCGTTGCAAAAGACTACCGAGGAAAACAGGTTGGTAATCAACTTATGCAAGTGAGCTTCGATGCGACTCGCAAGATTTACCCTGACTGCTCTATTTTTATTTCGGCACAAGCACACCTTAAAGACTACTATGGTAAATTCGGTTTCAATGTGGTGACAGACAGTTACTTAGAAGATGGGTGTACGATGCTAGGACTTCGATATATTCCACAGATCGTAGTGGTTTAGCAGAAGTCGACAAGTACGTAGAAGAACAAGTAGAAATAAGTTTAAGTCGCCCTGAAATGCAAAAAACCCGACAACTCGGAGAGTTATCGGGTTTCTTTAAATAATGGCACGCCCTGAAGGATTCGAACCTTCGACCACATCCTTAGAAGAGATGGGATGTCGAAATCAACATGAAACACAAAGAATCAAAATAAAACGATAAAACTTTAAAAATCAAAAATTTATAATATCAAAAACATAAATATAAGTTTTATTACGTTTCACTAAGTTTCAAAGAAATCACTCGTTACTTGACCATATACTTGACCACGGATCTAGGCAAGTGCTATTTTTAATCAACGAAGCTTGGAGAAAAACTTATGCTAACTGTTACACAAATTAACAGCCTAACGCCTAAAAAAAGTTCATTCTACGCTTGGGATAAAACAGGCGAGCGCGGAAAAGGACGATTAGGTGTTCAAGTAACGCCTGCCGGTTCAAAATCTTTTAAGTTTCGTTACTACCAAAGTTCAAAAGCAATTTTGATTCCGATAGGCCGCTTACCAGGAGTTACGCTGGCAAAGGCAAGGAAAATCGCTGAGTCGTACAGCGAATTACTGTCTCAAGGTATAGACCCGTTAGAATATCTTCAGGAAAAAGAAGCAGAGCAAGAATATCTCGAACAAGAGTCACTTAGGGCTGGTTCGTTTGAGCAGCTTATAGACCTCTATACATTAGACAAATGTAAGCGCGGCAAAAGAAATTACGAAGAAGATAAACAAAAAATCATCTGCAACATCTACCCTTACCTTGATAAAACACGCAAAGCAAAAAGCTTCGAACCAAGTGATTTTATGCAGGCACTCAGTATCCCTATCCAAGAAGGTTACGCTCCAAAAAGTAATAAGCTTCGTTCTTACTTACATGCCGTCTTTGAGTTTGGACTTAAAAACGATAATGACCCAGCAAGTAATAACTCTAAAGTGAAGTTTGGGTTGAAATACAACCCTATTTCAGCCATTCCTAAGCAAACATACGCCGAAAAGGCAGGAGACCGTTTCTTAAACATTGATGAATTAATACAACTCATCCATGACATGAGCTATCGCTACCACGACCTTAAGTTAGCAACATCAACGCGACGCTTTATCAAGCTTTGTTTCTATTTAGGAGGCCAGCGCCCCTATGAGATCGCCAATACTAAATGGAGCGATATTAACTTCCGCGATAAAACACTCACGATTCGCGCTGAAATTTTCAAAACCAACCACGCACACGTAGTACCTCTCACTCATACTGCAGTGGAGATCCTCAAGGATTGCCTCAAAGATAACGAATTTAATAGTCCATTTGTGTTCCATAAAAAGACCAAGCCAACTGAGCCAATGCCAAGCAACACTCTTGCTCAAGCAGTGCTGTCCTACAAACGGAATACAGAAATTGAAAACTTTATTGCGAGAGACTTTAGACGAACATTTAAAACGCTTGGCGGTCAATTCAAAATCAGTAAAGAAGTCCGTGATAGAATTCAGGGACATGCTATCAGTGATGTCTCAGGCAAACACTATGATAGGTATGAGTACTTGGACGAGAAAAGATACGGACTAGAACTATGGGAAGAAGTTCTCAATGAACGATTAATTGAGCGCTCAAAGTTTGGGGACATTTCGTAGATCACGCATTGAAACTATGGCCTATTCAAGACGCTCAACTTCAAAAAGTTCGTCAATTTGAACATCCAGATACAAACACAACTTACCAATGACATCTAGCTCTACCCTCTCCGCTTCATCGTAATACAAACGTGTGATGGTACCTCGATTAATCCCAGTATCCCTCGAAACAATTGAAATCTTTAACCGCTTTTCGCCCATAATCCTAGACAAATGGCACTTTACTACGCTTTTTAAAAGCAAAATATAACCTCCTATAAGTCATAATAAGTTGCAAAGACGTAATTATGTACTAATATTAATCTATAGGAGATTAAAAGTATGCTCCTAAAGACCAATATGTATGACTGAAGAGTGTAATTTGTACAACTCTAGTTCGCTGTGACTCTGGTCTCATCTGGGGGAAGACCCCACGAAAGTTTCGAAGAATATGGAGTTGAAAATGAACATCACCCCTATAGAGATCCAAACTGCAGGAATATGCTTAGAGATTGCAGCTTTTGAGGAATTCCATCACTTAACCAGCGATGAAGTAAGAAGCTACCAGCCTTCAATACAAGATAAAATATGGGAACATGATTTCCATATAAATTGCCACCTAACTGAAGGTTATGTAAATCATTTATCTCAGAGAGCAATAGAAGTACTACTTAAGTGTCGACAAGGAGCTCACGTCCATGATGCAAGTTGGATTATAAGGCAAATATCATCTTCAGAAAAACAAACCTATCTGCACTAGTTTGTTTAAATCCACCAGCATTGCTGGTGGATTTATCCCCATTTAGAAACAATAATAATTACTCTCTCATGATCGAAATCTGTTTTTTATACTAAACAGTCATTAATTTACGGGACGATAATTTTCCGTGTATTCCTTATTATTGCCACCCTCCAAACTATTGTTTTTATTTCCTTCATAAGCATCCAACTTCTTGGTCAACTCTAGATTTTTCTTATATTCAAAATCTAACTTAATCCGCAAAGCTCTCTCTGTCGGATTACTAGATCTAATTACTTCATCATATTCCTTTCTCAGATCTAGCAGTTTACCTTCAATCACAGTTAATTCATTTTCCAATCTGGCTCTTTCTAACCTTTTATAATAAAGAATTTCATTCTCTGATTTATTATTTAGTACAGTTTTATTTATATCACGTTTTATTTTCTTTAGGTGGTTATTTAACTTAACAATATCTTCTTTAGCGACCATTAATTCATGCTTACTATCATTATAATTAATTTCTTCCTGCTTCTTAACTAAGCGAAGTCTATTAATTTCAGAAGTGGTTTTTATTAATTCTTTTTTTAGTGAAACTGACCTACATTCTTCTTTTCTAAAATTGGACTCTTGGTCTATTATTTTTGACTCAATGCCTGAAAGCTTAATCAGTTTAACACTTAACTCTTTTTCTACTTGGCTATAAGAAGCATTAAGAGATTCTAAGGCCGCCTTAATTCGTTCAACAAGAGCCTCTAAATACTCTGCTTTATCCTTATGTACAGCACTTGTTAACTCCTTCGATTTACCACGGACAAACCCTAATTGAATAAATGCCCTACCTGTAAGATCTTGAAGCTTCTTCATATTGCCTTTTCCCATTAGGCGAAAAGGATGAATCAACTTTTCGAAATCGAAATTAAAGAAGGTCATATGCACGTGAAAATTTTCAATGAACTCTTCGGATTTAAAATGGCCCTCATCAACATGAAGATCAATCGCCATTGGAAACAGCCCAAAGTTCTTATGAATAAAGTTTGCCAATTTCTTACAGCAATCTATAATTTTATCTTTCCAATTGAATGGATACTTTGACTTTACAACCATAACTTGGTCTCGAGAAAGAACAACAACATTATCAACGAAGGCGTTTGAATTTTTAGAGAATTTAATATTGCAAGTACGCTTACCTGCAGCTTCCTTCAATTTTTTCATTCTCTTCTCACAATTTTCGAATGAAAAAACCTCTTGAATATAAACATTTCCACAACTCAACTCCGGATAGACGTTCTTGTCATCTACAATAGTTCTTACATGATGTTTTCTAAGACCAAGAAATTGAGTTTTTTTAAATCCCTTCATCTGACTAGATACATAATTACTCATAATGAAACCTATTTTTTTTATTTACATTAACAAATAATTTCACATGGTGTAAACACTGAACAAATCACATTAAACAAGGAAAATAAAAAACATCGAACCATATTAAACCACGATGTTTCAATATGTTTCATGGTAGTTCTAATTTATTTTAAATTAATTGGAGCTAATTTTTGATAGCGTAGCGGCTTTGTTGCGTAATTCAATGGAACTAAATCCAGAACCTACGATCTGATTAGTTCCGTCCACTCCCTCTCTTAGCCCAATACCTAAACCTCATTACAAAACAACCAGGAAGCAAATACACCCAATCATTAACCGTGGTTCTCTGACCTTTTGGCTTGATGACGCTGCGATAAATGGGTGAGCACAAAGAAAACAGCATAAGCGTAGGAGGTCTCGTCGGTTAAGAGATTTAGCTATCACGATAACGCTCAGGGTGAAGCGAGTTTTCTATGCCGCTGAAAGCGCGGTCCCCATCAAAATCATGCCTTGGGTTGCCAGAAGTTATACGGCTCAAATAAGTATTAGAAAGAGCGGAATGGACACCATAGACGCTCGCTGTCAGAAATCGAGATGGATCGAGTTAAACAGTTGTTAGGAGGGCGATTGAACTTAAGAGATTACAATGCACAGGTGGGGGGAGACTTACTCGATGATAAAAGCGTTGAACAAGCATACGGAGTTAGGTATGCCTGAAGACTAAACGCCCTTACAAGCCCCACCGCCTAGCGTATTCTGCAGTGAAAATCTAGTAAATGAAAGACTAAGACAGGCACAGTTGCAATACCTATTGGCGCACTAATACTGCCTATTGGCGCACTAATACTGCCTATTGGCGCACTAACGCTGCCTATTGGCGCACTAACACTGCCTATTGGCGCACTAATACTGCCTATTGGCGCACTAATACTGCCTATTGGCGCACTAACACTGCCTATTGGCGCACTAATACTGCCTATTGGCGCACTAATACTGCCTATTGGCGCACTAACACTGCCTATTGGCGCACTAATACTGCCTATTGGCGCACTAACACTGCCTATTGGCGCACTAATACTGCCTATTGGCGCACTAACACTGCCTATTGGCGCACTAATACTGCCTATTGGCGCACTAACACTGCCTATTGGCGCAGATGTAACGTCTACTCAATCAAAAGCTCCCAAATAACTAATTTTTAGGCACTGACAAAGTACACTCCATGGATCCGCCCTCAACCTAAATTTCAGGGTATCTATTATACCTATGGACAAAGACGCAAAGGAAAAAGAGCTTATTAATTCCAACTCAGCGCTTCAAGGTAGGGCATCATGATATTAGTCATTCGGTAATACTTGGCATATTCCCAGAGCTTATCGTGATTGAGCTTATTAGCTCGTTTTGCTTCCACAAATGCTTCAATCGCAACGTCAATCCCGATTTTATTACGGAACTTAAAACAATCAACAATAGTCCGCTCAACATCAGTCACCAAAATAGGAATACCATCAACTTGTCTTGAGACAACTCCAAAATTCGCCATGTCTCTGGTGCGAACAATTCGTATGTTTGGGTAGTCAATGCTGGGCGCTCTATCGTTTTTATTAATGCTGATCCACACCTGAAATGGCGCTTGGGTGGTGAGGTCGTGGTATCTGAGAGCAGACAGAAGGCAAATAACGCTATTTTTCGCTCTAGCACTAACCTCTGCAAAAGATTGCATTTCTGACTCTTCTCGCCCTACGTATCCATAAAGCCCTCTCTGAAGTTTTTCTATATGACCTTTTTCCACGGCGCGAGAAAGCGCTGCACGAGTGATGTTGAATTTCGCGGCATCTGAGGTAGTAAATATAGATAACTTTTTAAGTTTATCTCGTTGTGAGGGATTCATTTAAAATGATACGCTTTGTAGTACATTGTATGTATTGTACTACAAAGCGTATCACCGTTCCTGCAATAAAGCAGAACATATTAGAAATGTTACCTGAAATCGTTTCAAGGCATATCAGGCTAAATATGACCGCCTCAGGTTATATGACGATGAGGCACACCATCGCTTCCCCATCTCTGATCATACTATGCCATATCGTTTACTGGAGTATGAGTACTGCTGAATTCTACTGCATAGTGAAAAGCCGACATATCCAATCGGCGCACTGCGCCGATTATTAACATTCAAGGTTTCAATACACAAACAGAGTGCAATTCCCGAAATATATAACAAAGCCACCACCACATTCACAGCACACATATTAAGCCGCTTCGGTTAAGCATAACTAAATTTTGGATATGGATTAATGTGTTGCACCACTGCAGTAATAATTGTGTATGTTGTAGCTATTAAAAATCGATAAATAGTGATTAGTTTGGCTTTGTATGCAGACTCGGCAACACAAGAGTCCCAAGATAAATCCCAACAATGATACTCAACACAGAAAAAACACCCGCTAGAGAAAGCACCGGCATGGCAACAAGAAGTTGAGTGTCATTCCCTCCTCCTGCCATTACGGCTCCAAATCCCATAAGTACACCAGCAATTAAATGTTTACCAAACCGACGTATCGGGCTAAACCTCAATGAAAAAGATCCTGTAAATAGTGCAGCACTGATCATTCCAACCAATAGTGAGGTCATCAATATAAAACGCTCACTACTCGGCCAGTCTTCTGTCTTCCCATGCCAAATTGAAGTACCCATAGATTTCAGCAAACCACTTGGCGTCCAATGCGGTTCATACAAGAATACGAAGCCGGCCATCAACCCAATACCCAGCATCGAAAACCACAGCTTACGATTGACCGAGTCCATAAAGTAACAACTCACCACAATTGTGAGCGAGATACTTCCAAGGAATATGTACCTGGAAAAGTCGGACAGTACCAACCTAGAGCCTTTCAACTCCGAAGGCAAAACTGGAGCAAACACCAACCAAGCAACAAACCAACCGAATACAGTAGCCAACATAACCACTTCGCCGCGAGCTAACCTGCTCACTGTAGAAACCCCACAACCACTGTTGATTGCCGCGCCAATACCAAATAGAAAGCCACCAAGCAGTGAGAACAAACTCGGCCAAAAAGCTATGGACAACTGGCGCCCCTCAACCACTGAACCTAACCCCATTGATACCCAAGCCAGCGATCCACTAAAAACAATCGCAACGATGAACATTGGTGCTCCTTTCGTCGCCTCTTTTACTCCTCTCACCATACAAAGACCTGTAGTTTGGGCGAGATACCCTAGTAAGAAAATGCAGAGCAAAGCGAGAATAAACAACATACCTAGCCTCCAGATTGCATTGATTTTGCTGTTGTCGTTCGTTAAATATAGTAAGAGCGTAAACTTCTAGGTAAGAATATGAGCCACATACTGGTTAACTGGCATAGACACAAGCACCCCGGCTATTTGGGTAGCAACGTAACTAACGAGCTTTCTAATGCCCAATTACAGCGTTTAATGGTTCAGATTCTCCAGCCCATCGAACGAGAGTTTGGAAAAGTAACGGTAACCTACGGCTACACTAGTCACTCTTTGCTTCGTTGGATATTGAAGAACAGCCCTGGTGACATGGCTCCAGACATTGACCAACACGCTTCCATGGAACTCAACAGCAAAGGCAACCGTATTTGTAAACGAGATGGTGCGGCCTGCGATTTTTATGTTGAAGGCTATGAAAACCGAATGGATGAAGTCGCGAAACACATTTGCACTCACCTAGCGTTCGACCGCCTCTACTTTTATGGAAAGAACAAACCGATCCACATCAGCATTGGCCCTGAAAACAGCCGGTATGCACTGATTCGGCAAGCACGAAGTGATGGGCTTCGCGTAAATACGAAAAGTGCAAACGGCAGCGCCACACAGACCTTATTCGATGACTTATAATCGAAAAAACATCGGAGAGGACAAGGAATGAACGAAGAACTGTTTGCTGAGCTAGTGGCACAAATCAAAGTGGGGAAACAATTGCCGGATGCCGTTTACCTTCACAGAGACGCCTTCAATGCCCTTCCGAATGTTCTTACACAATTCATTCCTGCCGTTGCAAAAGCCGTTAGCTTAGAAGACGACTGCTGGAACCTAATCAAACTATTCAAGAAAGAATTCCGCTTATCCCTTCTTCACTACCCTGACTTTTACACCGATTCTTACCCGGCTTTAAAACAGAGCTTAAACGTCGATCTCTCTAAACTCAGCCATAAAATCATGAGCTACGAAGGCTCTGATAACCCTCCGATTTTGCACCGCAAAGAGACCATGGTTTTGCCCGACAGCGAATACTTCGAGCACTTCACCTCTCTAACACAAGAAGGTGAAAATGCAGGGCTTTATGATAACAGCCGCGTCATTGGATTTAAGCGCTCTTGGGAAAACTTGATTGCACGCCATGGTTACGAGCTTGTCGATGGCCGCCTGTTCCGTAGCTCTGCAATTACGCAAATAGAAGACGCAGGGATAGACAGGCACAGAACTGCACTAGTGCGACATGAGTTGTCTGCACCGATGAAAACATTGGTAAAGCATGGTTACTTAGAAGGCTCTTACTCTATTTTCGACTACGGTTGCGGCCGAGGTGACGACTTACGAGAGCTTGAAGCGCATGGTTTAGATGTGCTTGGTTGGGACCCGAACTTTCAACCGGATAACGACAAAGTTAGTTCCAGCATCGTTAACTTAGGTTTTGTGCTTAACGTTATTGAAGATCAAGATGAACGGTTAGAGGCGCTTTTAGGAGCTTGGGAATTAGCAGACAAGTTCTTGGTGGTGTCTGTGATGCTGGCGAACGAGAACTATATTGCGCAGTTCACACCCTATAAAGATGGGGTGATCACCTCTCGTAACACCTTCCAAAAGTACTATGCGCAATCTGAGATAAAAGCATACATAGAAAGAAGCCTTCAAGAAGACGCCATTACCGTCGCACCCGGTATTTTCTATATATTCAAAGACAAACTCGAAGAACAGCAATACCTACAGAGTAAATACAAACGACACCACAAATGGCAACAACTGACGTCGCCAGAACCTATCGAAGCAAAAGATAAAGCCAAACTGCTTATTACCCAGCATCAAGACTTGTTCAACAGCTTTTGGAACACCTGCTTAGAACTAGGCCGTATTCCAGCCAGCGACGAATTTGAACAATCTGACAAAATCCGGGAGCTAATCGGCTCACACAAAAAAGTGTTCAACTTGCTGCAAGAGATGTTCGATACCCAAGAGTTTGAGCAAGCGGAAAAAAGCAGAAAAGAAGACCTTTTACTGTACTTCGCAATGGGGCTGTTTGAGAAAAGAAAGCCTTACACTCAGCAGCCAGAGCCATTAAAGCGTGATATTAAAGCACTGTTTGATGACTACAAAACTGCCATTAACCTGGCTGCCGAGCTGCTGTTCGCGATTGCCGACACCGACTTAATCCAGCAGCAGTGCGAGAAAGCACATAACCAGTTACCAGCCAGCCTTTTGAACGAAGGGCATTCATTGATCCTACACAGAGACTTTATCGATGATTTGCCATTACTGCTAAGGGTCTACGTAGGTGCGGGGCTACAAATGTATGGCGAACTGGATGAAGAGATAGATCTAATCAAAATTCACATCACATCCGGGAAGCTCACCCTCACCGCCTATGACGACTTTGAAAGATCGGTTCCTTTCTTAGTAGAACGCATAAAAATCAAGATGGCCGAACAAGACATCGACTTCTTCGATTACGTCAATGAAGAGCGCAGGCCGCCATTGCTGAACAAGCATCTTTACATGCAAGCAGGACACGAGAGCTACAAGAAACAACAGAGCTTCGATAAACGATTGGCGAAGCTCATGGAGTTTGAATCAAATGAAGAAACACATATGGTGAGAGCAGAATTTGAAGTGCTTTTAGGTAAACACAACAAAGAAATCAAAGGGTTCATAATCAACACCCAAGTACCCACGTAAACTTTTAGAAAAAAAGCGCCCTGCCATAGAAATCCCCTCTCTATCACTGTAAAATACTCGACCTATTTTGGCAAACCAATGTAGTATTTCGCACTTTCGAAACGCATACATAACAAACCCGACGCCTAGTATGTCATTTTTTGACAAACTAAAAATAATTAACTTTACTTATTTTTAGTTCTTACGTCATAAAAATAACAAACCAACTAAGGTCTTCCCATGCAAAATCAAGATTCAGGTTATTGCTACTCTTTTCCTGCTGTTAGAGGTATTCAAGCTGGACGTCCATTTTACATTGCGACATGCCCTCTTCGAATTATTCCAAAAATTTTCAGTTACAACGAAGATGACGTTCCACCAGAGCTAAGAGCTCAAAGAACTTTGAACAAAACTCGTATACCTGAAATGGTCAAGTACCTACTCGACAACCCTAAAGAGTACGTATTCTCAGCATTAACAGCATCGGTTGGAGTTGATATATCTTTCCACGATCATGAAGGTGCGCCTAATTTAGGTACACTTCAAATCCCAATGGATGCGCAGATTCTAATTAACGATGGGCAACACCGCCGTAAAGCGATAGAAGAAGCACTAAGAGAGAATCCAGACCTTGGGCAAGACAACATTCCAGTATTGTTTTTCATCGATGAAGGTTTAGGTAGAAGCCAACAAATGTTTGCTGACTTAAACAAATACGCAGTAAAACCCAGTCCATCTCTTGGCACTCTCTACGATCACCGAGACGAAAGCTCTGAATTAGCGCGTGAATTAGCAGCTAAAGTGAAGCCCTTCATTGGAATGACTGAAATGGAAAAATCCAACATCAGTCCAAAGTCGAACAAGCTATTTACTTTAAGCAGCATTAAACAATCAACAAGAGCACTTTTAAGTAAAGGACCAAAAGATGGTTTCACTGAAGAAGAGAAGCAGTTAGCGTCTGAGTTTTGGGAAGAGGTCACTCGCCATATTAAAGATTGGCAAATGGTGATCGACAAACAAGTATCCCCAGCACAGCTTCGCCAAGAATATATCCACGCACATGGTGTCGGGCTGCATGCGATTGGCGTCTTGGGTAAACACCTGTTGTGCCAAGAGCCAAAGCAATGGAAAGAAAAGCTCCAGTTACTAGGGAAAGTTAATTGGTTGAAAACCAACCCTGAATGGATAAAGCGTAGCATGAACCACGGCAAGTTGAGTAAATCGAACATCAATATTCAGCTCACAGCAAACGCACTTAAAATTGAACTTGGGTTACCACTAACCCCAGAAGAAAAAGCTCTAGAGAAGCAGTTATCATGATACACGAGCTAAAACTGGCAGAAGATCTCGCCGAAGAATACCAAGAATTCATCAACGCTGAAGAGTTCGCAAATAATAAACTCAGCTATTATGTTGCTGACGTTCAACGCGTCTATTGTGCAGACAACCGCCCATGGGTGATTGGCTACAGTGGTGGTAAAGACTCCTCCGCGATCATGTCTTTAATCTATATGGCACTACTTGGCCTAGAAAAAGAACAACGCCACAAACCCGTATTTGTCGTTTCATCAGACACACTGGTTGAGACACCTGTTGTTGTTAACCACATTAAAGACTCCTTAGCGGCAATACAAAAAGGCGCTAAGCGTGACGACTTGCCAATCAGCTGTCACAAAGTTGTGCCTGAGTCAGACCAAACGTTCTGGTCAAGTCTTCTTGGTAAAGGCTACCCAGCACCAACTCGCTCTTTCCGTTGGTGTACTGAGCGAATGAAGATCGATCCTGTGAGCGACTTTATTAAAAGCAAAGTGTCTCAATTTGATGAGGTGATTGTTGTATTGGGCTCACGTAGCCAAGAAAGTGCCTCGCGTGCTCAGGTTATCGCTAAACACAAAATTGATGGCTCTCGTCTAGCTCGTCATACAACGCTAGCCAATGCATTTATTTACACCCCTATTGATACATGGGCTGTTGATGATGTTTGGAAGATCTTGCGTTTATGTCACCTAGAGACAAAAGAAACGCCACTGGGTACTAGAAACATCTGGAAAGATGACTATGACCTAGAATGGGAAAACCCATGGGGCGGCAAAAACCTAGTACTTTGGAATCTATATAAAGACTCTTCAGGCCAAGGTGAATGTCCAATGGTGATTGACGAGACTACCCCCTCTTGTGGTAACTCTCGTTTTGGTTGCTGGACATGTACCGTAGTAACCAAAGACCGAGCGATGGAAAGCCTTATCCAAAATGGCGAAGAATGGATGGCGCCTCTTCTTGAGTTCCGTAATAAGTTAGCAATGACAACAGACCCAGCTAACAAAGCAGAGTTCAGAAACCATAAACGTCGTACTGGCCGCGTAAGTTACCAATACGCAAAAGAAGGCGAAGATATTGCTAGCGACCGTAAGCACGTCCCAGGTCCTTACTGGCTTAAATACCGCCGCCAATGGCTTCGTGAACTTCTAGAACTAGATAAGAAGTTTAAGGCTGAAGGGCGAGAGATTGAGTTAATCACAGTTCCAGAACTGCATGCTATTCGCCAGGAATGGATTCATGATCCAAATGAGCCAGACTGGGATGACTCTCTACCGACACTTTTCAAAGACGTTTATGGTTATGACCTAGATTGGGTATACGACGATAACGCGAGTTTTGGTAAAGATGACGCACAGCTAATTCATGAGCTATGCGACAACTTCGATGTTGAGCCCGAGATGATAATGAAACTGATTGAGCTGGAAGTTTCTATGGAAGGTTTAAGTCGCCGTAGCGGTATTTCAAACAAAATCGCATCGCTATTGAAGCGAGACTGGGGAAGCTTGGAAGAGATCAAACAAAAGCATGCATCTCTGCAGAGTAAGGCTGAGTTTGATATTCACCAAAAAGAAATTGAGCGTTATAACGAACAGCTTGCTGACTTAGATAAGCAGCTTCAAAAAGAGTTTTAAATACTGAAATGTTGATTACAAAACTAACTTTAAACAACTTTCGCGTGTTTCGCGGTGTGCATGAAATCGACCTGCGCCCTGCTCCTGCTCGTCTAAGTAAAAATGGCCCTATTGAAGGAACCGAACGACCAATCATTCTGTTCGGTGGCCTTAACGGTGCTGGCAAAACATCGATTCTGACCGCTGTACGACTCGCTCTTTTTGGCCGTCAATCATTTAGCCAAGTTCTGTCAAACGGTGAGTATGTTGATGCCCTAGCCGAGCTTATTCATAAAGGTGTCGGCCATGGTGGCGTTCAAGATAACGCATCTATCGAGCTTGAGTTTAAATACAGCCAAAACGGTGAAGAGAACACTTATAAAGTGATTCGCGGTTGGAAGCGCGGTAAGAAAGATAACCTGTGCCTTGAGAAAGATGGTATTCAAATTCCTGAGTTGAATTACGAGCAGTGCCAAGGCTTTCTTAATGAACTTATTCCAACTGGCATTGCTGACTTATTCTTCTTTGATGGAGAAAAAATTGCAGAACTAGCTGAAGACGAATCTGGAACAGTTCTGAAAACAGCTGTACGTCGACTATTAGGTTTAGATGTAATCGCGAAACTCAAGAGCGACCTAAATATCTTCTTGAAAAAGCAAGGTTCCGGAGCTTTAAGCCAATCTCTAAAAGAAGAGATGAATGCATTAGATGAGCAAAGAATTGATCACGAACGTAAAGCTGAAAAACTTCGTGGTGAGGCTGATATTGTTGATGCTCAAATTGAGCTAGTATCACGCGATATTCTTAACCTGGAAAACAAACTTTCCCAGAATGGTGGTGCTTGGGCAAAAACCAGAGAAGATGAGCAACACAAAGTTGAAAGCTTGCTTAAAGAGAAAGTGGAGCTTGAAAAGCAAATTCGTATGGAAATGGAAACCAACCTTCCATTTTCACTTGCTCCGAAAGCAATGCAAAGACTTCAAACTCAGATCAAACAAGAGCAACAAGTTAAGAAGAAGCAGAACTTTGGTAATGAGCTAGATGCTTTCCTAGAAACCCTATGCTCAAAATACCCAAGCTTTGATACCGAGATGGCGCAAAACGCAATTGCAGATAGCTTTAAAGCACACGTCGGTGAATTCGATTCAACTGAGCTTCTTTTGGATATCTCTGATCGCCAAGCGAATACTATCGACTACCAGCTGTCCAACCTATCGCAAGATTCTTTCTCTCGTTTTGACAAAGCACGAGTACGTCTAAGCAAAGTCGAAGAAGAGATCGACAACGCTTCAAACAATATCGCGCGAGCACCAGAGCAGGAGCAAGTGCAGGAATTGTTTGCAGATGTTCGAGCTTTAGATAAGAAGAAAGAAACGCTGATTATCGAATACCATGATTTGCTAGAAAAGGCCAAACGTGAGCTTCGACTAGCGCTAGAAACAGCTCGTCAAATTCAGAAGCTACACGATAAGCACAAAGATCAATCCAATAAAGACCAAAGTATTAGTAACGCTCAAAACTCTATCTTATTACTAGAGAAGTTTGGTGAACAGTTAACTAAAGCTCGTGTTAATCAGTTAGAAAATGAGTTCGTTCAGTCATACAAAAAGCTTGCTCGTAAGGAAGATTTACAGCTCACAGCTTCAATCAACCCAGCAACATTCGATGTTGAGTTAGTTGATGAACACGGTATTAAGATCAACCGTAAGGCGATGTCTGCTGGTGAGAAGCAGATCTACGCGATCTCGATTCTAGAGGCTCTTGGTCGTACATCGGGTCGTAAACTTCCAATCATCATTGACACGCCGCTAGGTCGATTGGATTCACATCACCGTGACAAACTGGTAGAGAACTACTTCCCAACCGCAAGCCACCAAGTGGTGATTCTATCTACCGATACAGAGATCGATAGAAACTACACAAGTCTTATCCAAGACGATATTGCTCGTACTTATGAGATCTGTTTCGACGGTACAACTAAGGCTTCAACATTAAAAGAAGGTTACTTCTGGAAAGAATCGATTAAGGAGGCAGTGTAATGCTACCTAACCGTATGAACTTAACCCGCTCTACTGAAGAACAGCTCAAAAAGCTAAAGGGTTATACTGGTATCACTCCAAACGTATCGGCACGTATCGCTTTCTTTCGCTCTATTGAAAGTGACTTTCGATACCAAGGCCAAGAAGCTAAGCTAGATGGCTCACTTGTACTCGATAAGTACACGTGGCTAGGTGAAACTGGTAACGTGACAGAACTTATGTTGAAAATGTACTACCCAGAGCTTGATACAAAAGAGTACCAACAAGCTTGGGCAGCACACGTTGAAGATGGGATTGCTTCTATCCGAAACCACAAACTATTAGTATCTCTAGCTAAGAGTATCTAATCTAATTTACTATCCTTAGGCTAATTCTTACAAATCAGCCTAAGGATAGGTTAGTACATATAAATCATTGCTGTATTTCACCGGCTAACTTATCTTCCAGTTTTGCTCTACTGATTTAAAAATTTTCACAACATAATTATGTGACAGTTTTAGTCAATTCCTGTTTCATTTTCTTCAATTTCGTCGCACTAACTTTCAGAATTCTGCCTCGCTGCGCAGACCAAAGATTATTCTTCAAGATCTTGCCAGACATTTTCATATCCTTTTGACAAACAATGAAAACTGCTTTTTCTAGCTCATAATCGCCAGAAATAAGTTCAATCACAGACTCAGTATAAATCTCCCAACCAATAGGTCTAAATAATAAGTGCCCGCCATCAACACTATTCCTAAAATCATCAATTATTCGATTATCGTTGAATTCTGTTAATGCACTGACTTTGGAAAAAGTTAATTCATAGAATTCTTTAACAAAATCAAACAATTCAATTTCATTATCCTCTGAAATTTTTTTCTGTTCAATCTCACTAACTTTACAACCTAATGAAAAAGCCACTAATTTCTGCACACAATCAAATATGTTCCCTAATGTAGTTATGTTGGTTTTATCTCTTAATGAACCCACACTAAAGGAAACGTTACTCTCATTTAGAACTTTAGTTTCTTCAACAACTCTTCTAGTGATACATGCTGAGATGTCATCCTCATCCAAAGCAATAATTGCATCTTTACGAACCAATTTGGCTTTTTTATTTAAAGTGGTAAATAGTCGCCTCGATTTCTTAATACCTGACTGTGTATTACGATGAGTAACAATAATTACACTAAGTTGTTCAAAACCGATATCTTCATCTTTTTGAACAGCTTTCTTTATACCAGAAAGCCGATGCTGCCCATCTAGCGCAAACATCTTTTCTTCTTTAGTAAGTGATAGAAAACCGAGACACTCTCTGGCATAGTCTGGCATTTCCAATAGTTCAGCTTCTTCGGTATTAGGATCTATTCGTGCAAAATCATGCCATTGAGGATCACCGTCATATATAGCAACAACAAGCGAATTAAAGAAATGGTCCTGGTTAGATAGTAAATACTCTCCAATTTCCACCGCCCTCTCGTCTTCAAGATTTCTTTGAATCATTTGAGATAGCTTTTCACTAGTATGTAAATCTGTAGCAAAATTAATGAGGTCACTAATATCTTTCAATTGCATTAAGCAAGTATAAGTATCCCAAGTACCCATTTTCCCACGTAAACAAGGTATAACTAATTTCTTACTCATAAAATGCTTGTCCCTTTTAGTAAATCTCGAACTTCTACTACAAAATCATTTGTATTGTATGGTGGTATAAAAATTGTAGTTAATTGCTTCTCTATATCACCTGTTGATACACCATTTGGTACTTCTGCATAGTGGTACGTCAGGTGTTCAGACCAAAGGTTCAACATTCTGTGTATCTTAGGTCTTGACTGTACTCTAGCTTCCCTTACGTAATCTCGATAACGTTTCTTTATTGTATTTTTACTCGTAATGTCACCAGCTTTTCCAATATAGAGAATATACGAATTACTAGGTAGATTGCCGTTATCTACATTGATTGAAAATGCATAAACACCTTGTTGATCAGGAAGGTTAGGAGTTTCTGTGTTAAATTTTATTGTATTCCATTCAAGATTTGGCAAATCATCTTTGGTTTTGATAAATGCAGGGCAAAGAACAAACTCTCTTCGATACTTGGATATATATGCCAAACGCTTATCATCTTGTGATTGCTCTTCAATTTCTTCATCTAAAGTATCGTAAAATTCACTCATTTCTACCTATCTTTTCCTTATAATTTGATTGGCATATAAACGGAACAAAAAGTGCCCTTAAAGGGCACTTAAAATCATAAAGTTACAATAAAAGCTCCCAGAATGCCTTGTCTCTCATTGGAAGTATCTTCTTCGCTCCATCAATGTATAAGCTGTAGTGTTTCTCTAGCTTATTGATGGTTTCCATCAGCTTCTCTTGCTCAGCTTTTTCATTGACACCAAACATGGCTTTCAGCTCTTGTGGGCGAATCTTCGCGACGCGGTGAATAACCCAAGTAAGTACATAGCTTGAGTAGTCATTCTCACCAGTTTGGAAGTGAGTGATGTCTTGTGTAGAAAGAATCACACCTACCCCATATTCACGGCCTTCCTTCAAGATCTTACGTAAGCTTGGGAAGTTCTGAGACATGAAGTTGTCAGCTTCATCCACCAAAATCATCTTAGTGATTTGGCGGAAGTCGCCCTGCACTTCTGGCTTACCCTTCTTCTGCATCTGTGAGTAGAAAAGGTCTAACGTAAGTGCAACGACAAGGTTTTGGATCTCTGCTGGGTAACCCGCAAGTTCAACTACCGTGATGCCATCAACCAGGTCATAAAGGCTCATACACTTGGTGTTGTCGTCTTCAAAAATCTCTAGCTCATACAAGCTTTCAAGTGCCGCGTATAATGAATCTTCATCTGGATCTGTTTCAATGAACAAGTCCCACACCTGTGAGATTGTCGGCGCTGGTTTTGACCAAGTGCTTGGATCCGCTTTGCGGATACCAGCTAACTCATACGCTTCACCTACTAGCTTACGTAAACGCAGTTGCTGCTTTTGACCTAGGCCAAAGGCTTTACCCATGGTTTCCGAGAAGCCACGTGCGGTGTGTACAGGCAGCATCGGCGTATCACCAAATAAGCTCAATGGGTTGTATGGCAGTTTGTGAAGGTTAAACTTCTTACCCGCAGTCGCTTGTTGGAACTTATCGTCTACATAATCGGATTTGTAGTCGAAAATAAGCATACCAATTGGCGCACCGTTTACGTTGTCAGCTTGGTTGCGGTAAAGCTGTGTGATCACCGATTTGGTAAACTGCGTTTTACCTGTACCCATGGTGCCAATAATACCAGTATTGGTATTCATAAATTTGGCAGTATTGGTTGGCTCCCAGTTCAGTGGTGCTTGTGTTAAAGCATTGTGGCCAAATAGCACGTTTAGGTTGCTGTTAGACTCGACCTTCAGAGGCTCAACTGCTGGCGCGACTTGCTCTTCAGCAACCGGCTGCTCAGGCTGCACTAATTCTGTAGTTTCAACCTCATCAGACTCCACAAGTACTGGCTGAGGTTCAACGTCAGCAAGTTTCTCTAATCGAGTTTCGCCATTCAGCACATACTCACTTGGCACGTGGCAAAGTTTCACTACATCTAATTCGTTCAACACTTGTTGCAGCGGAGTTTCTACCAAGCCAGGAAGTAGGCCCATTGGTAGATCAACTTTTAACACCCCTTCCATCATTTGGTAGTCAGGTTGTAAACAGCCTGCCCCTTCAAGGTGGCTAACCACAAAGCCTTCTGGGTAATCTGCGATTTGGCCAAGTGAATAGTCACCTCTTAGCCACTCTTCTTTGTTTTCCAGCAAAGTGTCGAAGTAATCATCAGCAAACACCTTGTATAGGCGATACTTATCAACTTGCATCAATACTTGGCGCATAAATAGGCCACGGTAAAGCTTGCTAGCTAAGTCATCATTTCCTAGTAAGTCTTGGCTTAAGTAACGCAGTAGCTCTTTCGATTGTTTAACGGCTTTGTTGTAATTCGGCACCGAACCCGTTTTCACTTCGACAGGTAGCAGGTACATGTCTTGGTCTTTGAAACCAACCAGCAATACATCGTCAGAAATTTCGCCTTTCTTGTAACCTTGAACATTGCGGGAGAATTCGCTATCAGACATCTTCAGGCCAATATTACCCGACACACGAATCATCTCGGCAACAGACAGCGGCACCCATATAATGTCTGAATCATGCACTAGGCTAGTAACGAACTTGTAGGCACCAATCACGCCTTTGCGCTCTTTATTGATGGTTGGCGCACAGGTCATCATTTTCAACAGCCAATCACCGTTGAACGCGTTGAACTCATTGATTTGGCCACCATCACCTTGCTTGATGACTTTCTCAAACAAACCACGCTGCGCAGTAACAGTAATTGCATCGTAGCTAGAAGAGCTGGTGTACTGATCTGAATAGTGAATCAATACTACATCTTCATTGCTATGGAAGAAGTCCAACGTCACTTTAGGATCAATGATGGTCGTCCAGATAGAGCTATCGTATGAACGTTCAAGTAAGCCTTTAAAGTCCTCACTGACTGCTAAGGCAACTGCATTTGCACCATGATATTGAGTATTCGGTTTGAGTGCTGGCTTCAATAGAGCGCCAACATACTTCGCCATCATTAAGTGTGGGTGATCTTGATAGTCCGTACCTTTCAATCCAAAGCCCGTAAAGTACGAACCTGATTTACTTTCAGAAGCATCACCCGTTAATAGGCCATCACATGCAATGCCTGATGCCATGTCTTCTATCGCAATATCTGAACAATCAACCTTGTCATTATTACGGAAGAAAGAAAGGTGCGCGTATGACTGGCCATCTTTTTCAGCCTGCGCATTCGTGAACTTACTGTACGTTAGACGAGTACGAAGGATATCGATAATAGTATCGGCAACCTCACGCACTTTACCCTTGTTAAGCTCTAACCACTCTTTTAGTTCATCGTAATTGGCTGTTTCTGCGAATCGGTCAAACGCATTGAACGCCAGTTTATCGTCATACAGGTTAATGTGAATCGATGCTGACTGCTCTTGATTGCTACGGATGTAATCCACCAGCCCCATAAACAGCTCTTCAGCACTGTCTTGGTTAACCGCATTAACAATAATGCTCTTCTCAGAGCCAGTGAACAGTTGGCTGAATGCAGTTTGGAACTCATCGATTTTCTCTTTTACCAGCTTACGAACGAACGTAAGAGAGCTTTTCTCTTGAGGCACACTCTTGATCCAAAACGCGTTCTCTTTCACCTGCTGGTTGTAGGAAAACTCATGTTTAGGATGGTAAACATATGGCAGCAAACCTTTTGGCGACAGGCGTTCAAAGGTAACGTCAGGAAGCTGAGCAAAGCTCTTATCATCACGAATCGCATCTCTTAGGTTGAGGTAATAAGCTAAAATCAGTGGGTGGAACGGTGAGTAGTACTCTTCATCTTCAGATTGTACCAAGCCGATTTTCAACGCTGACTTTTGCTCTTTGGTCAGCATGCTACCTGTTGGAATTGCTTCAAAATATTCTAGGCAAGCATCAACTGCATTTTGGACAAGTGTTGTAAACTCATCGCCCCAAGACGCCAATGATGGCGTACTACGGCGTTGTTCTAGGTAATCAAAAAGCTCAACGTAAGAACCATGAATAGCATCATCAATAGCTTGCAGGTCATCAAGCTTAATTGCCCCTGAATCCGTAATAGACACTACTTTGTTGTTGATGAACTCTTCTTCCCAACGCAGCAGTTTTAAACGAACACCTGGAACAACAAACTCACTGTTATCAATGCCGACTTTGCCTTTTTGAGAATAAAACTCACCGTTATATTCATCTTTGAAAAGCTTGTGATAACGACCTCTATTAAGCAGCAAAGGTAAACTCAATGAATCAGTCGCTACTGCACCTTCAACATTAAATTTGAGCTGGTTATCACCTGATTTAACGGCAAAATCTATTTCGTCAGCTTCATTGGCGAGAGCTTCAAAATCCACGAAGGCGTAATCTGCTGCATCAACAACCTGCTTGGCATCAAGCAGTGAACATGCACTGCCTTCGTTGGCTCTGACTTGCAGTTTGTTCTCTTCCATGTTCAAGGTTAAACGCTGCTTCGCTGGTGCAGGCTCTACCAAGAAGATGTTTTTGAATGGCTCAATATAGAACTCGCCTTTCCGGACCACTAAACAACGGAAATTATAAACTTCAGATTTGTTCTCGCGCTTTAGGGCCAAGTTAAAGAACAGCGGTTCATGCTTATAAGTACCTTTCAAGCTAGCTCGTGTCGTTTTCAGACCATTCAGTGTGGTAATCACTTCTTCATTATTAAGCGCTTTTGCTGGCTGAATTTTGAATTGGCTTTTATCGAGATTACTCGCACCTTGGAAGATCAACTTCAGTTCAAACTCATTTACACCTTCATCTAACTCGATGATTAAGTGGCGATCACGCATGCCTGCTTTGGTCTCAGCACGGTTACGGGCTGTGATGGTCATACCGTCGCTAGCCTGCTCCTCTTCAAGAACTAACTGCTGCTGAGCATTGCGCTTTTTCTCTTGTAGGAATGCTTCGAACTCAACGTCTTTCCATGTATCCGTTTCTGAGAAGTTCTCTTTAATAAATTTCTCGCCGAATGATTTCAAGCGGTCTTGAAGCTGACCACCAAAGTGTTCAACTTCAAAAGAAAGCTCTTCGTAAAGTGCACGGTTATCTTCTAGGCGTTTTTTGATTTGCTTAGGATTGCCGCTCATTTCAGCTACGAGCGGATCTTCAAACATGCCCAACTCATTGAAGCGCAAGTCACCGTCTTCAACGGCTTTGTATAGAGACTCGAAACCAAACATGGTTGCGCCATCTTCTAAAATGGCATCGAATTGATCATCAAGTAGACAGTTCGACACATCGCGCCCTTTGTCTTGCTGATCGATTAACCCTTTCATTGCCGCTTTGATCTTTGATGCGCTCCAAACTTGTCCCACTTGAGCCAAGTCTTCTGCAGAATTTATCAAGGTATCAAGCAAGCTGTTGTGGATCACAACTAGCGCGCAACCTTTTAAGTAGCCAGATTGGCTCGCCACTTCGTCACGTAGATGAGAGATGTAGTTTTCAGTGAAGCCTTCGAACTCTGCTGGATTTTCGCTATGAATCACAGGTACGATTTTGCAGCCTGACAGTTCAATGAATGGCAACTTGATATCGTTAGTCGCATCAATGCTGTTTTCAGAATGAGCCGTCATCGCCTGATACAAACGCATGCTATTTTCATTATCTGGCGACTTAAACTGATAACGGAAACCTGCCTTGATGTGTGTTTCAGCATCCGCTAAAAACTGCTCTACTAGAAAGGTCTCAAATTGTTTTACGGACATAAACTGCGTCTCCACTATCACTCATGCGCTCTACGTTACCAATACGCTCATAGAATTTAATTAGTTCTTGTTCTGTTTGTTTATCAACGAAAATGCCACGTTGCTCAAAGGCTGTGATTAGTTCGTGGAAACGGAGTTTGTCCTTTTCTCCAACAACAAGGTTGGTCAATAAGATGATGTAGTCTTGGTTGAGCACTAATACTCGACCGCTGCGGCCTCGACTTTGAATGAAGTGAGACGCTAAGTACTTCTCTACTTCTGACACATACTTCTTGTTGATATTGAAACGTTCTCCGACACTAAACTGTGCGGATGCGAGCTTCATTATGTTACCGAGCCAGTCGAGCGCCAGTTCTGATTCATCTAGAGTCGTGTCTAGATTACGCTGCGACTTAAACGCTCTGGCAAAGTTTTCTAGTTGTTCTTTTAGATGCGTCGATTTCGACTCTTGAATGCCCTTAGATATCTCCCACAGGGGTACTTTTATCGCGTTTTTATCGCCAACACCTGGCTGGAGTAGCTCAAGCATCGTCAGCATAGGGAAGAGTCGAGTAGCTGACTCATTAAACAGCTTATAGCCATGATTCTTAATATGAGTACGCTCATTACTGGCACGCTCATGATCCATAATGAAATAGAGAGGCTTAGCCACTGGTTCTTGACCACTACGCCAATCTGTTAGCGCTAGACTCAACTGTGCAGTGTATGCGAAACCATAAAAAGACAGGAACGACTCTATTTCACTAAGCAGATACTTAGGACGACTTGACAAGAATTTCAGGTCGTCACGGAATGCTTTCGAAAGATAAGGTAGATACGGTTTCTCACTCGCTTGCAATGACGAGTCAGACTTCATTTTTCCACGAAGAGTAGAAAGCATTTCACGTTCAATAAAGTTTAATTTGGCATCAAACTCTTCTACACGCATGTTCTGAAGTAAATTGGTGTACATTGAAGCAACACGTGAATCGCCCGCTGCAAATTCACCTTTTTGTGCACGGAACAGAAGGAGTTCAGGGCTCACAGTAAAGATGTCTTTGTTTTCAAAATACATCTCTTTTAGTACCTGCCAAAACTCTTCTTCACCAAGCTTTTCTTCAAACGCACTTTGGCAATCGGCTACAAACTCGTCGTAGCTATAGCCTTCTACCTTTTTACGCAGAAGCCCACGCAAAACCAAGCCGATGACAGCATCAAAATCAAAGTCATTGCCCTTGGTTCGAATAGGTAAGTAGCTGCTTAGGCTGTTTTTATTCGGCACGCCTTCCGCAGTTTGTGGCAACGATTGATTAAATGGTTGGGTGTAATTATCCATTGTCATTTTATAAACCACTCACTTCGAAATATTCATCATCTTCATTCACGATCTTGTAGCGCTTATCGTTTTTCAGAATAAACAGAGTATTCTTTTCGTTCGCTACCGTGATGATCTGCTCTATTACTTCATCCAAGAGAAGTACGGCATTTTTGTCATGCTTATTCGGACGGTACCCTTGGTTGATTTTTTCCAATAGCTCCAACAAGTTAATACTTATCGGCATTGGCAGAAGTGAATGTTCGTCGACTCGAATATGAGCGTTAAATGAACCTATCTTGCTCACTGCTTGCGTTTTAATCGATGAAAAGTCAGGTTTCACTTCAAGTTCAGCCGCTGTTTTAAAGCCGTTGTATTCAGAGACAAAGAACTGGTCTTTATCAAGTGCTGGCGAATTGCGGTTACAGTAGCGATGCACAGCTGAAATGAGAGTGTCTTTAT
Organism: Vibrio sp. ED004; assembly: GCF_023206395.1. Taxonomy (NCBI): domain Bacteria; kingdom Pseudomonadati; phylum Pseudomonadota; class Gammaproteobacteria; order Vibrionales; family Vibrionaceae; genus Vibrio; species Vibrio sp. ED004. The sequence continues at coordinate 715,814 of NZ_CP066149.1, forward strand.
AGAACTTATTCAGCTCTTTCTTCTGCTTTCCTGAACCATCAAACTCACGGTGAAGCAGCCAGATGTTTGCGTATTGATCGACCAAAGAATTATCAAAGTCTGCTTTCAGCTCATTGATGTAATCATTCGCAAATTGCTCTTCGTCCTTCAACAGATAAACCATACGCAAGTATGAAGCAGCAGTGAGCACATCAAATACACCTTGTGCTTTCACCTGATCTTTAAGTTGTGTAAAGCCTCCATCTTCAATTCCCAAACCAAACTGAAGAACGAACTCGTCAATTTTACGAGTGTGGATATTACTTGGGTCAAAGCTTTGGATATGCTCTAACAGCTCGTTATCTGAGCCAGAGAATAGGTTGTCGAACAGGTAGTCATCGCCCGCTAAGATCTGGTACACAAAGTCCAATAGCGCTCGCGCCGTTAGGAACTGATCTTTGATTAAGCGAGCTTTCAGTAGCAAAGAAATAATATTCTTCTGCACAGATTCCAGCCCCAGCAACGCATAGTTTGCTGTGAGCTTGCTGTGACCTAGCTTTTGAACTTCACTGTCATAAAGTGCGTAAAACGGGTTATCTAGCGTTGGCTCAGTTAAACGAGCTAGAAACTTGGCTGCAAAGTCAGAAGTGCTAACTTCATGGCCCAGCGTAAATTTCGGGTATTGCTCGAAATCTAAGAAAATGTGGTTCGTTGGAATATCGTCCGTTTTGTTTTCCAAGAACGCTTTTATAGAAGCTTTAATATCGTCATGTTGCTTAGCACCTTCCTCAGCATAGTTGCCTAACATTCCGATATTAATGCCAACAACAAGTGGCTTTTCATTTCCTTTGAACTGTGAGAATCGCTCATCTAACGCATTAATTGCGGTTTGATTTGGATTAAAGCTGTGTGTCGCATCAAGGTGAAACTCATGTGTCGCTTTGTGCTTCTGGCTGTATTGAGTCAGGATCTCAGACTTACCGTCACCACTACTACCACACAAGAAGATGATGTCATTTTTCTTTGAGGACAATAGCGACTTTTTAAAGTCGACTTCGATGTCGGTAGTGATGTACACATGGCTCTTATAGTCAGCCAGAAGATCTTGATTCTGCTCTCTTTCTGTACTTACCGCGTAGGGCGATGATTTAGAAAGTATGCTGAGGGCTTTTTCTAAGTTCAAAGGAATCTCTTCAAAATTTAATTAAACGGACTTTTTTTGTGGAGATAAATAGTATCAAACACGGAAAAGTAACGGTACTTACAACCATAAAAAAATGGAATGACTGGATGAATCAGCACCACCATATGCAAATTGTTTATCTTACTCGCTTTACAAACAAATATTGTGTTTAGTATTAGAAAAGTATGATTTGGCTTACATTGCTTTACGTAACACTCCGCAATTTTAACTGGTGAGTGTGTACTATACCCATGTTAAAAATGTACGTATATTCTGTACACATCAACATGTATCATTTTCAGGCATTAGATAATTGTTATGACAATAAAGTGGGATCAGTTACTACGCTTCAAATTAATCGAGGTTGTCGCATTATGGGAGGGTCGCGTTACGACTAATCACCTATGTAACTCTTTCAACATTAAGCGACAGCAAGCCTCTAGAGACATCAAAGCTTATCAGGAGCACTTCTCTTCTCCACCACTTGTTCATGATCGTAGTATTAAAGGCTACCGTCTTACTGATCATTTTGCGCCAAAGTTTACAAAAGGCACTCCTAACGAGTATTTGTCGCTACTGCACAAATACAACAGTGACCATGTAGACGGCTTTGATTTAAAAGGTCTTGGCTTTGCTGACTCTATTGTCCTTTAAGTCCCAGATAGGCAGATAGCCCCAATAATCGTTCGTAGACTTCTACAAGCAGCACGAGAAAGGCGGAGAGTTGATATTGAGTATGTTTCAATGGATAACCCTGAGGGGCGAGGTCGAAATATCGTTCCACACACCATCGTATTTGATGGGTTCCGTTGGCATGTAAGAGCATATTGTGAAGAAAGAGCAATGTTCTTAGATTTCGTGTTAAGCCGATTTAGAGGGGAGCCTGAACTGCTCAATGAATCAGATATTAACATCGAAGACGATGAAGATTGGACAACAGAAGAAGCAATTGAAATCATTCCAAATCCACATTTGTCACCTGCACAACAACACATTGTGAAAGTCGACTATGGAATGCATGATTCTCCACTCACAATTAGTTGCCGACGAGCACTGATTAAGTATTTGCTCAAACGCTTAGATGTTTGCGTGGATAATAAGAAACTATCTTCGACTCCTAAGAAATACCACCTAGCACTAGCGAACTCAGCAAACATCAAGCGCTGGCTTCTGTAATAACAGACTAGGGGCACAAAAATAGAGAGCTAACGCTTTATAATATATAGGTATGCGATTGGAGTGAGCTCGCTAGTAGAGAAGTAAATATCTGAGACTTGCCCCTATACTCTGAATACCGATTACAAGCTAGCGTCCTTGCTATCCACAAAAGCAACGCAAAGTATCCTTTATCATTTACCTACTGACGTAATACCACTTATGGATCTCTTGCTCACTCCAACGAGGAGAGCGTTTTGAAACCATGATCGGTTTTGGGAACGTGTCATCCTGCCTCATTCTCCAAAAGGTAGTTCGACTAATATCAAAGGTGCAAATAATATCTTCAATCGTGAGTAGTTTGCTCATTCATATTTTACCTCTCATAACCTACTGATACCGACTCCAGGATGGATCTGTATCAAATACTGGCTATGTTTCGCTATTTGAAATAAACATACAGTACAAAAAACAAACAGTCAACATAAAATCTTTTAATAAACATGTAGTTATCTATAATAAATATATACACCATGCATGTGTAATGATCGATAACTTGAGTCGGATTGACTTAAATGATTGCGAATGCGGGGTACATTAGTAGAACTTAAAAAATATATCGAGGCAAAGGGAGAAGATAGGAAAGCCTTGAGACGGTATTTGATATAGAGTAGGTGACACTCTAACTTTGGGTGTGTTTCATGCCGTATCAGGTCGTAGCCTGCAGGTTCATCGTTACTTGACCATATACTTGACCACAAATGACAAAAACGAAAAAGGGCGTAGCAAGTACTAACCTGCTACGCCCCGTAAATAATGGCACGCCCTGAAGGATTCGAACCTTCGACCACATCCTTAGAAGGGACGTGCTCTATCCAGCTGAGCTAAGGGCGCGCTACAGGAACGAATTATACGAATTCGAATCAGTAAAGCAACGGCTTTATGTAACATTCTGATCTAAGTGAGTAAAAAAAGGGCAACAAACATATAAGTGTTGGAAAATAGACCAAAGCAAACGTTTGCTTGATGGTAATCAAAAAGATTTTCTGGAATAATGCGCCAAAAACATCAGCCACTAACTTGAATATCAATACTAAGGAAATTCATGACTGCTCAAAATATTGATGGAAAGCTAATTTCTCAAACGGTTCGCTCTGAAGTTGCTGCACGTGTAAAAGCTCGTACTGAAGCTGGATTACGCGCTCCGGGCCTAGCGGTTGTTTTAGTGGGTGAAGACCCTGCTTCTCAGGTTTACGTTGGAAGTAAGCGTAAAGCGTGTGAAGAAGTTGGCTTCGTATCTAAATCTTACGATTTGCCAGCCACTGCGACAGAAGATGAACTGTTAACATTAGTAGACCAACTGAACCAAGACCCAGAGATTGACGGTATTCTGGTTCAACTGCCTCTACCAGCAGGAATTGATAGCACTCACGTTCTTGAGCGCATCACGCCAGAGAAAGACGTTGATGGCTTCCACCCATACAATGTAGGCCGTTTGGCTCAGCGTATGCCTAAGCTTCGCTCTTGTACGCCAAAAGGTATCATCACGCTGCTTGACCGTTACAACATCGACTTACGTGGTAAGCACGCGGTTGTTGTTGGCGCATCAAACATCGTAGGCCGTCCAATGACCCTAGAATTGCTTCTAGCGGGTTGTACAACAACGACGTGTCACCGTTTCACCAAAGACCTTGAAGGCCACGTACGTCAAGCAGACGTTGTTGTGGTTGCTGTTGGTAAGCCTAACTTCATTCCGGGTGCTTGGATTAAGAAAGGTGCCGTTGTGGTCGATGTTGGTATCAACCGTTTAGAATCTGGCAAGTTAGTGGGCGACGTTGAATACGACGTAGCGAAAGAGAGCGCAAGCTTCATCACGCCAGTACCAGGTGGTGTTGGTCCAATGACGGTGGCGAGCCTAATCGAAAACACCATGATCGCTTGTGAGCAATTTCACTCTAAGTAATCTGCGAACGACAAATCTGCGAATGACAGTATAAATAGAAAGCCGCAACGTGAAGAACGTTGCGGCTTTTTTTGATATCAAGCGATTCGTTTTAGATACAAAACTAATCGCTTTTGATAAAGAGGACTCGCTATTTGTCTGGAGTCTCAACTTTTTCTGTCTGGTCTGATGGTGGCAACAAACTGATAATCTCGCATTCCGTTGATATCAGTTTTTCCAGTTCAGAACCTTGTGTAATTAAGCGAAAGTCACCGTTAGTAATCACACCCAGTAGAATCGCTTTCGGGTACAGAGTATTAAACTCATTCAGATCAAATGCCTCGGTTAAACCTGTGCTCTTAATTTGACTGCCTTGAGCCATTAACGAGTTGAGCTTGGAGTAGGTAATCCCTTCCGAAAACAAACTTCGATTACCATCGCGGCTCACTTGATGCCTTTCATGCTTAGTCTCTGACGATTCAAGCTCAAACACCTTATTTGCGCCAAACTCATCTTGGTAGTGCATGCTGACTAGTGGGTTGGTTTGACGATAAGGCGAGACGATCATCGCACGCCCTATCCCGTCCAATTCCAGATTATTTTCCGCGTGGCTTGAAGCGGGGTTACCAAAGTAGACATTCAAATTATCCATCCTCGCCAAACGAATACTCTCCCAGTTAGTATCGGCAAGCACACTATTGATGTTGTGAGTCGCTAGCACCTTGGCAAACTGTCTTGCGAAGTGAGTTGCGCCAAAGAAGATAACCCCTTGTGCTTTCTCTTGAGTCACACCTAACCTTCTCGCCCACCAGCTTGCGGTTAAACTCTGAATAACAACCGTGCCGATAATGACTAAGAACACCATGGGCACGAGCAGATCAGCGCCTTCAATCAATTGCTTCTCTTGCAGTTTTATCGCAAACAGAGAAGAAACCGCGGCAGCTACGATCCCGCGAGGTGCCATCCAACTCAAAAACCATTTATCCGCCGAATTAAGATCCGTACCGATCCCGCTGATCCACACGCTTAACGGGCGAGCCACCAACATAACCACCGCTAGCAACCCAATACCGCCCCAACCTATCGAAAGGAAAGCCCCCGAATCGAGTCGACTGGCTAACAGAATAAACAACGCAGAAATGAGTAACACGGTCAGGGTTTCTTTGAATTCGATGATGTCTTCGATATCCAAGCCCTTCACATTGGCAAGCCAGATCCCCATGATGGTCACGGTTAGCAAACCCGACTCTTCACTCAAGTCATTAGAAAAAGAGAATGCCGCCAACATTAGCGTCAGCACCGCCACATTACGTAAATAGTGAGGCACCCAGTGCCCTTGCAGCATCTTGGCAATCAAATGGCCACCGATGATCCCTAAGCCTAAACCAATGGCTAAGGTTAGCCCCAGAGCTGAAAGTACATGCCCTGTAGGGTCGGCAGAAGAGACTATGTATTCATAAACCAGAACAGCAAAAAGAGCGCCAATGGGATCAATCACTATCCCCTCCCATCGCAAGATACTGCCTAGAGAAGACTTAGGCTGAATACTGCGAAGCATAGGGACAATCACTGTCGGTCCAGTCACCACCACCAAGGCACCGAATAGCGCCGCTAATGGCCAACTAAAGTTAACAAAGTAGTAAGCACCAACAACAATGCACGCCCATGTAATCAACATGCCGAAACTCACGAGGTGAGTCACCATTCGACCGTGGCCTCTAATTTCCTTAAAGTTCAGAGTCAATGCGCCTTCAAACAGAATGATGGCGACACCTAATGAAATCAGCGGGAATAGAACATCACCGAAAATAACATCGGGATTAAGGACATTTAAACCGGGACCTAACAGCAGGCCAACAATGAGAAGAGGGAGAATCGCGGGAAGACGCAAACGCCAGCCGAGCAGCTGACAAGCTAAAGACAAGAGTCCAATTAACGCCAAAGAAGAAGTAATCGACAAATCCATTTGTGCCCCTAAAAATTTGTACCACACCCTGTGATACAAACCTATTTGCTGAAACAAGAAAGCCTACGTCATTAAACTATAGGCTCTCTTTTTCGTGCTAACCGAATATTATTGTGATTAATCAGTCACTTTACTATAAGGGAAATAAAGTGACTAACTCATCCACTCGGTACTTATCATCTAGCTACAGAGAAAGCACCACACCAGCAATCGCTGCACTCATTAGGTTAGCAAACACACCTGCACAAATTGCTTTAAAGCCGTATTGTGAGATGAAAGAACGACGCTCTGGTACCAAGCTGCCCAAGCCACCAATTAGAATCGCCATTGTTGAGATGTTAGCAAAACCACATAGAGCAAAAGTCACGATCGCTTGTGAGTGTTCACTTAGCGCTTCTTTAGCATCCATTAGCTGGATGAAAGCCACAAACTCGTTCACGACAATCTTGTTACCGATCAGTGAGCCTGCAACCACAGCCTCAGACCATGGCACACCGATCAGCCATGCAACGGGTGCGAACACATAACCTAGGATAAGTTCGAAGCTTAGGTTTACGCCAAACCAGCCACCAACAATACCTAATAAGCCATTCAGCATTGCAATCACACTGATAAAGGCTAGAAGTGTCGCACCCACCGCAACAGCAATACGAAGTCCAGACATAGCCCCATCTGCCATTGCCTCAACTACGTTTGTTGCTCGTGGAATCTCAACATCAGACTCAATATTTTCTTGAGCGTCATCTGCGCTACCTGGTACTAAGATCTTAGCCATTAATAGACCAGCAGGTGCAGACATGAATGCCGCAGCGATCAAGTAGTTCAGGTCAACACCTAGCGATGCATAACCCACTAGCGTACCACCAGCAACAGAAGCCAAACCACACACCATCACAGCGAACAGTTGCGAATCCGTCATGTGCTTCAAGTAAGGTTTAACCACCAATGGTGCTTCAATCATGCCAACGAAGATGTTCGCTGTTGCAGACAATGATTCTGCACGGCCTGTGCCCAAGAACTTCTGCAGCGCGCCACCGATAAGGTTGATCACCTTTGGCATAAAGCCGATGTGGTACAAACCAGAGATCAGTGCAGAGAAAAAGATAATGATGCCCAGAACGTTAATCGCGAAAACGAAACCGTTATTCGTAAGGCCACCAAATAGGAAGTTAATCCCTTCTTGACCGTAGTTGATCAAGCTAGATACCGCACCTGTGGCTGCATTCAACGCTTCTTTACCCATTGGTACATATAGAACCAACAGCGCGAATGAGATTTGTAATAAGAAAGCCAAAGAGACTGTTCTTAGTGGAATTTTTTTTCTGTCCGTAGATAGTAACCAAGCGGCAACTAAAATAGTGATAATTCCAAGTAGCGAAGCCATGTGCGTCAACCTAAAAGTTGTAGATAGGAAAGGCGACGCATTCTATAGAGGAAATCGTTTGCGGCAAGTGGCGGTTGTTAACGTGATATTGGGGCAATCACCTTTGAGTAATGATATAAATTAAGTTATTGAATTTTAATAATTAAGTTTGATTAAAAACCATACTTTTTCCATATGGAAATTATATTTATAGATTTGGAAACAGTTAACGATGCAGTTCAACGCAAGTTTTCAGGTTTTCATCCCAGTATGTCGGCGATCCGATATGATCTTTGATGAACTCAATCACCGCAGAAAGCTTCTTCGGCATGTTCTTTCGACTCGGATACACAGCATAAAATGGCATTAATTGGCTAGCTCGCCATTCCGGTAAAACTTGGATTAATTTGCCCGTTCTAAACTCTTCTTTGACTAAGTAAGTTGCTAAGTAAGCAACGCCCCACCCTGATACGGCTGCGTCTCGCACGGCCTCAGCTAGATCCACCGAGTAATCACCCGCTACCTTAACGCTCAGATTCTCTTGGCCATTATCAAACGCCCACGAGGTGTAATCTCGTTCACGGCTGCGATAGATAAGGCAGTTATGGTCAATCAGATCATAAGGCACATGTGGAGTCCCGGCCTTAATCAAATAGTCCGGTGATGCAGCCACCACAAACTGACTGTCTGCCAATCGCTGCGCAATATAACCTTCGGGCAAATCTTCGTTATTGGTAATCCAGAGATCCAATCGCTCTTCAATCATATCCACCTTGTGGTCGAACAAGTGGACTTCGATTCTCAACTGAGGATAAAGCTGTCTGAGCTGATCAATCGCAGGGATGATGTGCAAAGTACCAAATGACTGCGACAACCCAACACGCAATATTCCAGAGATGTCATCCCGCTGGCTGTCCATATCCATTTGAGCCGCTTTTACCGTGTTGAACAGCTGTTCACAGTGTTGATAGAACACCTCTCCGGCTTCGGTCAACGTTAGGCTACGTGTGGTTCGTTGTACCAACTTGATGCCGATTGAGTCTTCAAGCAAAGCAATTTGCTTACTGATATGAGACACCGAGACGTTCAAGCTTTTTGCAGCACTGGTAAAGCCTTCATGCTTGATCAACGCATGGAATATCACCATCTGTGCAGCTCTATCTGTTAGCACAAGGCCACCTTCTTAAAATCTCTGAAATATAAAATCAAAAAGGACTCCGAAGAGTCCTTTAGTTCGTTCTGCCTATGGTAGGCCAAATGCTATCTAAGCAAGCTAGGTCTATTAATCAAATTAAGTTTACCAATCAAATTAGGCCGATTAATCAAACTTAATTCTGTCTGCTAGGTGGCTGACTGCCAAAGCAAAGTAGTAAGAACGATTCCACTTCATTAACACATTGTAGTTGTTGTAAATGAGGTACGAACGACCCGCTTCGTCATCCGGCATAATCAACCAAGCTTTAATGTCTTCATCAAGTGTTGGTAGTGGGCGATCGTCATAGCGCTTAATACCAAGTTCAGACCACTCTTTTAGGTACTTCGCTTTGTCTTCGGTTCGGCCTTGCAAATCAATAGACACGGTTGACGGTACATGAACCTGACGGCCCCAAGTGTACTTATCATCCCAACCTGATTGGCTAAGGTAATTGGCTGCCGAAGCAAACACATCTTCTTCAGTGCCCCAAATGTCTTTCTTACCGTCGCCATTACCATCAGCGGCAAACGCTAAGAATGAGCTTGGCATAAACTGAGGTTGACCCATAGCACCAGCCCAAGAGCCTTTCATCTTTTTTGGTGCAATATGGCCTTGATCAAGGATCTTCAACGCCGCCATTGCTTCGCTACGGAAAAACGCTTTTCTGCGTCCTTCGTAAGCCATAGTCGTTAGCGCATCGATAACACTGTAGTTGCCGGTGAATTTACCAAAGTTACTTTCAACGCCCCATAGCGCGACAATGAATCTTGGTTGAACACCATATTCATCACCAATACGCTTTAGTGCTGTGTAATGCTTCTTGTAGAGAGAGCGAGCTTGCTTCACTTTCCAATCTGGTACCGCTCGTGGAATGTATTCATCCAGAGTCAGCTTTTTCTCAGGTTGGTTTTTGTCGGCTTTCACCGCTCTTGGTTTAAACGTTACACCATCAAAGGCTTCATCAATGATCGCTTCAGAAACGCCTTCTTCACGGCCTTGTTGCTTTAGTTTTTCTACATATTGTTCGAAGCTCAATTCTTCAGCGTGTACTGAGCTAATGGTCAGGCTATTACCCAAAAGTAACGCTGACACAGCCAATATGGTTTTCGAAAATTTACTCAACGATCACTCCTCCTTGAATTGAGGTGGCTATCACTCTTCGTCTTGAGATTTCTGTTGAGCTTTACGCTCTTTATGAAGCTCAAGTTCGTTAACTGGTGGTGGCGGAACCTGCAAAAAGAAACCATCGGTATTCAGTGATTCTTTCACTTTTTCGATGTTCACTTGAGCCAGTTTACGGCCATCCATTTTAATTACCATTACAAAACTAGGTTTACCAAACATTTGCATCAATGCGTCAGGAACTTGTGAAAAATCATCCTTCTTAGGGATATAAAGGTATGTTCCTTCTTTCTTTGAGCTTTTATATATAGAACACAGCATGACAAACCTTTTAATTGATTATGACTACAAAACTCTCACTTGCGAGATCAATAGTTTATGTTAGGGAAATATTGGGAACAAAACGTCCATTTGACAACAAGATTACTTGCTGTGCTTGGTTTGGGAATATAACATGATAAACCTAGTTTCAGGCAATGCCCTTTATTTTATTGATAAAGAAATTGTACCAATTCGCTATTGAGGTCCTGTAGTTTTTCGATGTCTAGTAACCCAGATCTAAAAGGTAGCAGCTTTACGCTATCTGTTTTGCACTTATCCGATGATCAAGTCGAAAATGCAGTGTCTTTTCTTCAAGAGAAGGTAGACCAAGCACCCACGTTTTTCGCTGCTGCGCCTGTTGTTATCAACATCAGCAAAGTTGCAGGCGATATCGACTTTGTGCAACTGAAAAATGGTATATCTCAAGCGGGTATGATCCCGGTTGGCGTGGCTGGCTGTTCTGATAAGCGTATGCAAAATCTAGCGAAAGAAGCGGGCTTTGCAGTCATGACGGCAAGTAAATCTCCGTCGCAAGCACCCGCTAAGATGGCACCAATTAAAGTGGTTCGAACCCCAATTCGTTCTGGTCAGCAGGTTTACGCGAAAGATGGCGATCTATTGATCCTTAGCCATGTGAGTGCAGGCGCGGAAGTGATTGCCGATGGTAGCATCCATATTCATGGCACATTACGCGGCCGCGCGATTGCAGGTGCAAGTGGTCAAACTGAAGCAAAAATAATTTGTAATGATTTACAAGCCGAGCTGGTTTCTATTGCAGGAAATTACTGGCTCAGCGATCAAATTGAAAGCGAGTACTGGCAGAAGAAAACCATGTTCAGTATGGCAAACGATGTATTACACGTTGACGTCCTCGCAATATAAGAGAAATAAAAGGAAAAAATAATGGCACGCATTATCGTTGTAACGTCAGGTAAAGGCGGGGTAGGCAAAACGACCTCTAGTGCAGCTATTGCCTCAGGTCTGGCTTTAAAAGGGAAGAAAACCGCAGTTATCGACTTTGATATCGGTCTGCGTAACCTAGATTTAATCATGGGTTGTGAGCGTCGTGTTGTGTACGACTTCGTTAACGTTATCAATGGCGAAGCAACGCTGAACCAAGCGATGATCAAAGACAAGCGCACAGAGAACCTGTTCATTCTTCCTGCTTCTCAAACTCGTGATAAAGATGCACTAACGAAAGACGGTGTTCGTCGCGTATTTGATGAACTGGATGAAATGGGCTTTGATTTCATCATCTGTGATTCTCCTGCGGGTATCGAGCAAGGTGCTCTGATGGCGTTGTACTTTGCTGATGAAGCAATTGTAACGACTAACCCTGAAGTCTCTTCTGTACGCGACTCAGACCGTATTCTAGGTATTCTTGACTCTAAATCTCGTCGTTCTGAAGACGGCTTGGAGCCTGTGAAAACTCACCTTCTACTGACTCGCTACAACCCAGGACGTGTAACTCAAGGTGAGATGCTAAGTGTTGAAGACGTTGAAGAGATCCTACACATCTCTCTACTGGGCGTGATTCCAGAGAGCCAAGCGGTACTGAACGCATCGAACAAGGGTGTTCCAGTTATCTTTGACGAAGCAACCGACGCAGGTATGGCTTACAATGATACTGTAGAGCGACTACTAGGTAGCCAAGTGGACTTCCGTTTCTTAACGGAACAGAAGAAAGGCATCTTCAAAAGACTGTTCGGGGGCTAATACGTAATGTCATTACTAGAGTTTTTCAGACCACAGAAAAAGACGACCGCAAACCTAGCCAAAGAGCGTTTGCAGATCATTGTTGCTGAGCGCCGCAGTCATGACGACCCTGCTCCATCGTACTTACCGCAACTGAAAGAAGACATCTTGAAGTGTATTGCAAAGTACGTTGAGGTAGATCCATCAATGGTTGATCTTACTTTCGAACACAAAGATGACGACATCTCAGTATTAGAGCTGAACGTTAAGCTACCAGAAGACGATAAATAGTCTTCGCTATCTTGTAAGTAGCAAGCAGATTAAATAAAAAAGAGAGCCTAGGCTCTCTTTTTTGTATCTGCATTTTATATCTGAAACTGGCTAACCTCTATAGCGATAATAGGTTACTTAATCGCTTTATTCAGCTTTTCGCCAACCACATCTAAACGCCAACCTTGCATCACATCAGGTAACTTTTCAGGGTTACGTTGGTGTTTCCAAACCCAGCTTAACACTTGGTTAAGTTGCTTTTTCGATGCCAAAAATTCGGTCGCTAAACCGCTGTGTTGTGATGCTGTTTTCACTTCATCTTTCAACACTTTGAAGATTTGCTTGTAACCCGGGTAGTCCATTAGACGTTCTACTGGTGCTGGGTACTCTTCTTCTGGCGTATGCTCAGCCAACTTCACGATTGAGCTGATCTTCGCACCATGGCGACGTACAGAGCGGTAATCAAAACCTTCCTGTTCCATGTGCTTAGGATCTTTCATCGCGAATCGAGCCACAGCCCATAAGTCTTGTTCTTTGAAAACAAAGTTCAGCGCTAAATCACGCTTAATTGCTTCTTTTAAACGCCAAGTCGCTAGCGGTCTTAAGATAGCCAACTGTTTAGGTTTCAGTTGCCATGCACCTTTAATATCAAGGTAAGCATTATCTGGGTTTGCTTTACGAATACGTTTAGCAACTTGTAGGTCAGACTCTTGTTGAGCCGCTTCCCACCAGCCCGCTTCCATCACTTTTTCAAGAAGCTTGTTGTACATTGGCATTAGGTAATGCACGTCTGCCGCTGCATAGTCTAGCTGCTTTTGAGAAAGCGGACGAGCCAGCCAATCAGTGCGAGATTCACTCTTATCGAGATCAACACCAACAAACTCTGAAACCAGAGCAGCAAAGCCCGTTGATAAGCCATGGCCTAAGAAAGCCGCCATGATTTGCGTATCCACCATTGGTGTTGGTGTGCAGCCAAAGGCGTTCTGGAACACTTCCAAATCTTCGCCGCACGCGTGCAGCACTTTCAGAACAGAAGCGTCTTTCAACAACCCAACAAGTGGTGTCATTTCGCCAAGAGTAATAGGGTCAATCAGTGACAGCGTTTCACCATCAAATAACTGAATCAAGCCTAATTGAGGGTAATAGGTTCTTGTACGAACGAACTCCGTATCAAGCATAACGACATCGGCTTCACGTGCTTGTTGGCAAACTCGCTCAAGGTCTTTCAATTGGGTAATGATTTGATAATCCACAAAAACTCTCACTGGTTTCTATTTGATCGCCGGATACAAAAATGCCGACATTAACTGTCGGCATTCTAACACCATTTTTCAGCGCTCGCTTAGATTAAGCGTCTCAATGGTATCTCGTGCTATGGTTTCTCGAGTAGTGGTTACCCATAAACTGGCTGATTATTCGCTCGCGCGTTTAGCCAATTCTGCATCGTTCTCTTCACGAAGTACACGGCGTAAGATCTTACCTACGTTGGTCTTTGGAAGATCTTCTCTGAATTCAACCAGTTTAGGGATCTTGTAGCCCGTTAGGTGTTCACGACAGTGCGCGATAATGTCTTCTTTGGTTAGGCTAGGGTCGCGCTTCACGACGTAGATCTTAACCAATTCACCTGACACTTCATGAGGTTGACCGATAGCCGCTACTTCGAGCACTTTGCCGTGTAGTGCCACTACATCTTCAATCTCATTTGGGTAAACGTTAAAGCCAGACACAAGAATCATGTCTTTCTTACGGTCAACAATGTGCAGCAAGCCTTCGTCATCAAACTTAACGATGTCACCCGTAGATAGCCAACCGTCTTGGTCGATCACTTCTTTGGTCGCTTCTGGACGCTGCCAGTAGCCTTGCATCACTTGAGGACCACGAACTTGCAGCTCACCTACTTGATCATTAGCAACCACTTTGCCTTCATCATCAACAATACGAACTTCTGTTGATGGTACAGGCAAGCCGATAGCGCCAGTGTAATCTTTAAGGTCGTACGGGTTACCCGTTACCAGTGGTGAACACTCGGTTAAGCCATAGCCTTCAAGCAAGTGAATACCTGTCGCTTTTTTCCATTGCTCAGCAACAGAGCGTTGAACCGCCATGCCACCACCAACCGATAGACGCAGGTTACTGAAATCCAACTCGTGGAAATCTTCGTTATTCACAAGTGCATTGAATAGAGTGTTTACGCCAGTAATCGCGGTAAACGGCACCTTTTGCAGCTCTTTAATGAAGCCAGGAATATCACGAGGGTTGGTGATAAGAAGGTTGCGACCACCCATCTCAACAAACAGCAAGCAGTTCACGGTTAGTGCGAACACGTGGTAAAGCGGTAGTGCTGTTACCACCAGCTCACGGCCTTCTTGCAGGACAGGACCGTACGCCCCTTTCGCTTGAAGTACGTTTGCGATCATATTGCGGTGCGTTAGGATTGCGCCTTTAGCGACACCCGTAGTACCACCCGTGTACTGTAGGAAAGCAATGTCATCACCAGCCATAAACGGCTTCACATACTGAAGACGACGGCCTTTGTGCAGTGCTTTTCTGAATGAGATAGCACCCGGTAGATCGTACTTAGGCACCATACCTTTTACGTATTTCACTACGAAGTCGACAATTGTACCTTTCGCGCGTGGCAGCATTTGCCCTAGGCTAGTGAGTACAACGTGTTTAACTGGCGTGTTATCAACGACTTTCTCTAGCGTGCTCGCAAAGTTTGAAACGATAACAATCGCATTTGCACCAGAATCGTTCAGTTGATGTTCAAGCTCACGAGGTGTGTACAGTGGGTTGACGTTCACTGCAATCATACCAGCACGCAGTACACCAAAAAGTGCAATTGGGTATTGCAGCAGGTTTGGCATCATAAGTGCAACGCGATCGCCCTTCTTCAGTTTCAAATCATTCTGCAGGTAAGCGGCAAAAGCACGGCTGCGCTCTTCAAGCTTACGGAACGTCATTATTGAGCCCATGTTCTCAAATGCTGGTTGGTCTGCGTACTTCTGTACCGACTGTTCAAACATTTCAACAAGAGATGGGTACTGATCTGGGTTGATCGTCTCTGGTACGTCACTTGGATAACGTGAAAGCCAAGGTTTATCCACTATGTTACTCCTCGTTTATCAGCTGACGACTGTTTCGCCGCTTTTTATCATTGCGGTATTACAGCACAGCTTTAGTGCATGAGCACTAAAAGGCTCAAACACTTGTTTAAATTTTGTTAACTACACCAAGAATTAGCTCAGAAACTAACTCTGGACTCTCTAAATGGCAATGATGTCCGCCAGGAACAGTCTCTATATGCAGAGGACTATGCACTGATTTGTAGCGATTATGCTGCAAATGTCGGAATCCATCATTCCCTAGGATTATTAATTGAGGGCATTTAATAGCCGCCATAATCGCTTCAGCGTGCGCCTGTGACATTCGATATAACGAGTCACATTTTAGGTTAGGGTCGCATCGCCATTGCCAAGAGTTCTCGAACTCGACAATACCTCGCTCAACAATAGGAGCGATTAATTCAGCATTAATTTGGTTGGCGTGAGCTCTCAGCTTAATAGCATCCTCAAGGCTTGCCAGAGGACGTGAAGGCTTTCTTCGCTGTCGAAGACGACTGAGTACCCCATCCCTCAAGCGAGAGACTGTTTCGTGGGGAGCTTCAGAAAGAGGTCCGTGACCTTCAATTTGAATTAATCCTGACACCTTTTCAGGAAAGGCGGCACTATAGCAACTTGCTATCAATGCACCAAGTGAATGTCCTACCAGTACCAGTCTGTTTGGCGATAATTTAGTCACCAACTGATGCAAGTCATCAATATAATCATGAAATGGGTAATAACTTCCCGATTTATGCGACGAGAAGCCGTGTCCGAAGAGATCGATAGCAACAAGGTGAGCATTGGGCGCAAACTTAGCGACTTGCTGTATAACCTGATTAAAGCTGGACGAATTATCCAACCACCCATGAATAAAAACGACCGTCGTTGCGGTCGTTTGTGGGTTGCCTATCTGTTGTGTGGCAAGCGTCCCGCTCGCAAGGGAGTATGACTTTTCAATCATCAAGCATCTAATTCCATCTGGTTGCGTAATCAACCCCTAGCAATCAAGCTCCAGCAAAGTGAGCTACTCTACGTCCTGAATCACTCGACCTTGTCTTGGCATCGTTTGGAAACTGCGGCAATGTAAGCTTCTGCATGAGTAGTAGGTTGGTGCAAAATCGTTTACAACGACTCGTTCCGTAATGTTCCACAGTCGTTGGTTGTCCACTTTCATCACAGGGAAGGTGTAAGGGTATTCCCCTATTTTTCCATCTTCACTACCGCTTGACTGACCAACCAAAGTAATCAGGCGACCTTCGGCAAAGCTTAGAGGCTCAACGTAGCCTTCAATGTAACCGACAAAACGTCCGCTTGGCTCTGCGTCTAGATCTGGCTTACCGTTACTAGAAATCGGCATATTAGCGACTTCGATTCGAGTCTTATCTTTCAAGTTGGTGACTTTAGATATTACACCACCTAATCGAACACTTTTCGCATCCGGCAGTTGGTCGACCCATTGTTGGTAATCGCTAATAACAGGCTCTGATTTGGCTTCGAGTTCGCTAGGTAGTAACGAACACCCTGCAAGCACCAAGATACCAAGAGAAAGGGCAATTAAGCGAATTTTAGATAAGTAATTTGACATGGTTCTGGTCCTTAAACAGGCATTAATGACAAGCTCTAGATGTAGATATCGACACCGATAAGCTTTGCAAGTTCTTCTTTCTTCGCCTGATTCATTACATCCATATACTCTTCCATAGCCTTACGTCCTCGGCCTTCTGGAAGATCATACTGGATTTGAGCCTTATGGAGTTCAGACTCTTTAACTTGACGAATAGAGTGGGAAACAGCATTAGCCACCTTAGTTGGTTGCCCAACCGCAGTGCTAGCATCAGATTTTTTTGCCTGCTCCTTCTTTTTGATTCGATTAGGCTTAGACGTGCTGCCTATCGAAGAAGGAGGTAAGTTGTTAATTGATACCATGACTAAATATCTGCCCTCTCAAATCTAAATAATACGCATTTAGATCTAATTTGCATCAGAACCTTGTAAAAATTATTCGCGACCTGGCAGTTTCTTCCAAGTCACTTTGTCACGAAGATAAACTGGCTCAGACTCTTCAGCGGCAACCGCTTTACCTTCTGCGTAAGCAAATTGAGCAAGGAACGCCATATCTTGCGCTTCTGGGAATAGCACTTCACACGCTTTGGTGTTGATCGCTAGAATATCCATATGTTCTGCGTACGCTTCCCAACCTGTGCCGACTTTTGCCCATGTTTCAGAGTCAGCTTCAAGCTGCGCAGCCAATTCGCTTGGTGGTGTAACACACTCTGCATCAACCGCAGTCCAACGACCGTCTTCTTCACGGCTGTAACGAGCCCAGTACACTTCACTCATACGTGCATCAATCGCTGTTGCTACATGAGTTTCACCAAATTTACGGTAGCTGCCTTGCGCCATCGCTGCCAGTGTAGAGACACCAATCATTGGTAAATCCGCACCAAAAGCCAAGCCCTGAGCAATACCAATACCAATACGAACGCCCGTGAAACTGCCTGGGCCTTGGCCAAACGCGATAGCATCGATATCGGTTAAAGCGACATTCGCTTCTTTCAGTACTTCATCAACCATAGGTAGAATTTTTTTCGTATGGTCTCGAGGAGCCTCTTCGCTACGTGCGAACACCTGGTCACCAATTACTAATGCAACTGAACAGTTTTCAGTTGCGGTATCTACTGCAAGAATTTTCGCGCTCATTTGTGTCTCAAATATTCGTTATCTAATCTAAAAATAATGGCTAAACTCAACAATGCCAATTACTCAGCAGTGGTTGAATGGTCTTTAGCTAAGAATTCTTTAATGACCCCTAAGTCACGTGTACGAGGGATAGGCGGTAAACTCGCCAAAAATATGCCACCGTAATCGCGAGTCACCAATCGGTTATCGCAAATAATCAAAGCGCCATTATCGCGCTTATCACGTATCAATCGGCCGACACCTTGTTTCAAGGTAATCACAGCATCTGGCAACTGTACTTGTGCAAAAGGATCCCCCCCTTTTAGCTTACAGTCCTCGATTCGAGCCTTAAGTAAAGGGTCATCAGGGGCCGTAAAGGGCAATTTATCGATGATAACACAGCTTAATGCGTCGCCCCTAACATCTATCCCTTCCCAGAAAGCGCCTGTCGCCACAAGCAATGCGTTACCCAACTCCATGAACTCGGCTAAGGTTTTTTGCTTACTTGTCTCACCTTGCAATAGAACGGGAACCGTGAGGGTTTCTCGGAATCGCTCGCCCAACTCTTTCATCATGCTGTGTGAGGTACACAAGAAGAAACAGCGACCTTGGTTTTGCTCGATCACAGGAGTCAGCATACGAACCAGCTTATCCGACAAGCCCGGACTATTGGGCTCTGGAAGATAGCGAGGCACACATAAACGTGCCTGATTCGGATAATCAAATGGGCTCGGCAGTGAAAACTGAGCCGACGGCTTTAAGCCAAGTCGAGAGGTAAAATGGTCGAAATCATCTGACACCGCCAAGGTTGCTGAGGTAAATACCCAAGCGCCCGGTTTAAGTTCGATTTGCTCGTGGAATTTATCAGCAACCGACAGTGGTGTGATGTGCAATGCAAATTGCCTTGGTGTTGTGTCATACCAATAGGAATAACCCGTAATCGACACATCGCACACACGTTCAATGCGTGACTTAATCATGTTTGCACGTTCAAAAGCCGTGTCTAACAGCTGGCTTCGACCCAGTGCTAGCTTCAATACATCGACGGCCAGTTGCAGCGCATCTTGTAGACGAACAAGTTCTCTGGCGATCGACTCGGATTTTAAGGCCTCACGCCAATTACCACGAAAGCCGGTGTCGCCCAATACAATGCGTAGATCGGCGGCAGACTGAACGAGCCTATCTCCCACCTTTTGTAACTGTCGCATGTCTTTTGCTTCAGTTCGGTAGGCGATCTCGATATCTTTAGCGAGCTCATTGATCTGTCGACTAGACACGGACTGACCAAAGTATTGGCTGGCAATATCGGGAAGCTGATGCGCTTCATCGAAGATAAACACGTCGGCTTCTGGGATTAGCTCACCAAATCCAGTTTCTTTGATCGCTAAATCGGCTAGGAACAGGTGGTGGTTTACGACAACCACATCGGAATCCATCGCTTTCTTACGCGCTTTAAGCACAAAGCAATCGGTATAGCTTGGACACTCTTTACCTAAGCAGTTGTCGTTGGTAGAAGTAATCGTAGGAATGATTGGGCTGTCTTCTGCAATATCATCACAATCGCCTAAATCACCCGTTTGTGTCGCAGACGACCAACTGCGAACTTTCACCAGTTGCGCTAACAGTGTTGGATCGGTGTGAGTGCCATGACTCTCGATCATTTGGCGACTCAGCCTATCCAAACACAAATAGTTAGAACGACCTTTGAGTAACGCAACCTGACCATAAAAGCCAAGCGCATCGACCATTAATGGTAAATCGCGATGAAACAGCTGTTCTTGAAGGTTTTTAGACCCCGTACTAATGATGGTTTTCTTGCCACTAAGCAGCGCAGGCACTAAGTAAGCAAACGTCTTACCGGTACCTGTTCCCGCTTCAACAACCAATTGGCTTTGTTTTTCAATAGCTTGTAAAACCGCTTCAGCCATGTCTAACTGAGCTTGTCTTGGTTGAAACCCTGGGATTGCTTTGCCCAGAGCGCCATCAGCAGAAAACGTTTTAGATATCATAGAGTACGAAGTTTAGAAAAAGAGAAGGCGAATTATGGCAGGTTTAGTGAGCCGGCGCGAATCAAGAATGACTTCGCACCGGAGGTGTTTGGTTTAGTTTGATTTGGTCTAAGCGAACGGAACAGAAATCAAAGAAGGATTTTATTTGGTTCATCGCGGCTTTCCGGGGAAAGCCGCTTTTATCTTCAAGAAGAAGTAGTCTGTATCTCGATATCCATACCCCATTCGCTTGATTAACTTTATTTTGTTGTTTATCCCTTCCAATGTGCAGGTGTTGAGCGGATAAGTTGCCGATGCAATAATACCGTGAAGATAAGGCCTCAGTTTTCGTGCAAACTCTTTCAATGGCTTAATTCCACTCTCTTGCACTTGTGCCCACCATACCTCCCAGAGCCCCTTAGCATGTGCTTCTGATTTACAGTACCAAAGCTCTTTGAGTTGTGAGCCGAGTATATAAGTGGCCATCAAGTCCTTATTGATATTCAATATTTCAGTAAGATAGCTATCTTGTCGTGCATTTAAATTACCTCTGTTTTTCAGCAGTACCCAGCGTGAGCGCTTCACCCATTGCCTCGCTTTTTTATCCTGCTTGAGTTTGTTAGCTTGGTCGACTCTGACTCTATCCATCACCTCACGACCGAACTTAGCAACAACATGGAATAAGTCGTAAACGATTTTTGCATTCGGGCAGTGCGCTTGAACTTCAAGGTCAAAAGCCGTATTCATGTCCATTGCGACCGCTTCGATATTGTTACCATGCTTGCCTAACTGCTCGAAAAACGGTCGTATGTCCTTGCGGCTACGACCTAACCCTATCCAAATGACTTGGTGAGTCTTAGCATCAGCGATGACTGTGGCATATCGGTGCCCTTTAAAGATGGCGAACCGTCCATGACGAGTTGCCTTAGCCCTTCCCATTTCACTGACGGTACCACTTGGCGAAGTCGACGTTTATCTATCTCTTTAATGGTGTGCCAATGAACGCTCGTTAACTGGGAGATATGCTTAATGGGAAGAAGAGGCAGTAGTTGTTCTATATAGCTTTTTAGACGCGTCGTTATACGAGCATAAGGCTCTAACCAAGATAGAAACTCTGTTTTTATGCCGCAGTCACGACACTTGATCCTTCGAGTTTGAACGGAAAGCTCAACAGGAACATTGAACAACATGGCCTCTTTCACATGACGCCATTGATACTCATGGATAGCCTCAGCTTCAAGACCGCAAAGGCATTTAGCCTCAGAATTAGGTTTAAGAGTTAGTGTAACAAGTGATGCTGTCTGGTGAGACTTTACTATTTTAAAGCCTTCCCAGAATGAAGATAGGAAAGTATGATTCGGCATGAAAACGGTAGTTTGTGTATGATTTTTGTTTGGCGACTAAACCATATCACTTACTACCGTTTTTTTGTTTTCAGCCCTAAACCACCTACTTCAGTAGGTGGTTATCATTCAGTTTGGCTTTGCCTGTAGTTCTACCCATGTTAAATGCTCCCTTGATTTTTAGCGAAGTCAAAGAGGACAAATAACATGAGCAGATATAATCAAGCTTCCCACGTATTTTGGAGATGTCAATATCACATAGTGTGGACACCAAAGTATCGATTTAGGATTTTGAAAAACAATGTAGGTAAAGAAGTTTATCGATGTATAAACGTTTACTGTAATCAACTTGATGTGAAGTCGTTGAATTAAACGTTCAAGTTGACCACGTGCACTTGGTAGTAAAAGTTCCGCCTAAGTTATCGATATCCAAGTTGATGGGCGTATTGAAAGGCAAAATAGCTTTAAAACTCTTTAGTAAATTTCCATATTTAAGGAGAAACAAACTCTGGGGTAACCACTTTTGGCAAAGGGGCTATTTTGTCGATAGCGTAGGGGTTAATGAAGAAATCATTCGACGCTATGTAAGACATCAAGAGAAAAAAGAGCGCGTGGAGCAGCAGCAATTGGCGTTGGACTAAACAAAAGCCCCCTTTTAGGGGGCTCACATAAAGCCACCTTCTTTAGAAGGTGGTAATTTACTTTTAGTTCCCGCTAATCCGCGATGAACCTTTTATTTGCGGCTGAGGTAACGCGACAACCAAGGCGCACCTTCAAAATGGGTCTCGCAAGGCTGCATGGCTTTCGCAGCATCGGTTGGTGAGGTTTTGCTTTCCCACATTTCATCTAAAACATTACCATCTAGCTCCGTACCACCCGCCAATGAATTCACTCGCTTGCAGTACAGTTTTTTTGCTAGTAACTCTTTATCCATAAGTATCACCTCTATTTTTGGCCAAAGCGTAAATGCCTCGGTTGAAGTTCAAATGCGTACTACGGTCAAAACTTTAAAAATGAAGCTTCTGCCTGTTTTCCTATCTAAAAACTAATATTTCCACATCAAACAATTTATCAAAGCGATAAATGAGCAGCAGAATTTGTTGAAACCAACTTGATAATAGATTAATTATAACGGTGATATTGCGGCTCAGTTCACCGTTCGACGGCCTGCATTAAATTTGAAGAATCCCGATTTCATATAATAAGTGCAACATTTCATGGAAGTAAGATGCAAATGGAAAGAAAAACTTTACTAACACATTGTACTGATGCCCCTGGCCTCATCTCGAAGATCACCAACATTTGTTACAAACACCAACTTAATATTGTGCACAACAATGAGTTCGTAGATAACACTAGCGGCCACTTCTTTATGCGCACCGAGCTAGAGGGTTACTTCAATGACGAAACCTTGCTAGCCGATTTAGACCAAGCGCTGCCAGAGAATGCGAAACGTAAGCTAATGAGCTCTTCTCGCAAACGTGTTGTGATTCTTGTGACCAAAGAAGCGCACTGCCTAGGCGACATTCTAATGAAGAATTTCGATGGCAGTTTAGACGTAGAAATCGCAGCCGTTGTTAGCAACTATGACATTCTACAAAGCCTAACCGAGCGTTTTGACATTCCTTACCACCATGTTTCTCACGAAGGGCTAAACCGTGAAGAGCATGAGCAGAAGATGCTAGAAGTGATTGACCAATACGAGGCTGATTACCTTGTTTTGGCTAAATACATGCGAGTGCTGACTCCGGGATTTGTTGAAAAGTACAACCACAAGATCATCAATATCCACCACAGTTTCTTGCCAGCGTTTATCGGCGCGAAGCCATACCAACAAGCGTATGAGCGCGGCGTAAAGATCATTGGTGCAACGGCACACTTCGTGACAAACGATTTGGATGAAGGTCCAATCATTAAGCAAGATGTTATTCCAGTAGATCACAACTTCAGCGCAAAAGACATGGCGCAAGCGGGTCGTGATGTAGAGAAGAACGTATTGAGTAAGGCGCTAAACAAGGTGATCAATGATCACGTGTTTGTTTACGGTAACAAGACTGTGATTCTGTAAGTCGCTTATTTAACGTCGACTTACAGTTAGCACCCAATAAAAAACGCGCAATAGGGTTAAGCCATTGCGCGTTTTTTGTATTTGATCTTCAGGGTAACTTTAAGGGATTCCTGACTACACTCCTTCGTCGCTATCGGGAATGACGGTGTTCAACCATCGGCTCTCTATCTAGAAACTTATATATTCAACAAGCGCTCGCAATAGTTAGTAGACCAACACAACCACTGCACACATCTGTCATTCCGACGAGCCTAAGCGAGATCAGGAATCTATTCCCTGCAAGCTAAAAACAAACGGTTAATCATCAATCGCTTTATGAGATTCCCGACGACGCTCCTTCGTCGCTATCGGGAATGACGATGTTCAACCATCAACTCTCTATCTAGAAACTTTATATTTTAAAAGCGTTCGCGGTAGTTAGCAGACCTACACAGCCACTAACCGGCAAACTCCGTCATTCCGACGAGCCCAAGCGAGATCAGGAATCTCGCCCCTTTAAACTATCGACTAAAACTAAGCTTGCTCTGACTCCACAATCTTCTTCAACGAGTGTGGGTGCAGCTTGATACAAATACCTTGATGCTTGAATGCAACCGTTGGGTTATTCAGACGTTCACCCTCGCCTTTCGGGCTAGAGAGTTTGATCTTAATACCTTGCTCAGCCAAAGAGTCGAACTTAGCAGCGAACTGTGGGTAAGTCTCTTTAAGATCCGCTAAATATTCATCAGCCGTTTGTGCGTGAGAAGGAATCACGAACTCAACATGTTCCCAATCTTGGCTCGGGTAAATCTTGCCTTCTGCCGGGTATGGCAACTCTAAGCATTCAATCTTCCAACCAAGACTTTGCAGTGGTTCATCGAAAGCCAACACCACAATTGGGCGACCGTTGATCATCGCCTCTGAAATTGTGGAACCGTATTCAGACCATGCTTGATGCGCAGATTTCGCCAGCTCAGTTTCATTGATTCTAAGCGCAATATGATCCGCTTGAGCAAAGCTTAAATCCAAACCCAGTGTATTTCCTAGGTTCTCAATTTTCGCCATAAACGTATCAAGGCGGGCAATCATTTGTTGTGGTTCGAGTTCGGCTTGCTTGAGGCTCATCGTCATTGTCTGTATTCTCCAATTAATGGCAGCATGTTATCAGTTTTGCTTTCTTCAACAAGCGTTGCTTTTGCAAAATAGACTCAATAAGTATGCTCATTCGACTCCTTAAACATTCAAACTCGGCTTGGCAAAAGTTGTTTGTCAAAAACCCCTGAGGAAATGTTAATTTTCTATCAATTCGACCTATAAGAAACCGCACAAAATTGGTATGATTACCGCCATTTCTGTGAACTTAAACAGAGTCTGCTGCTGATTTTGGCATTAAATCGTTAACTAGAAGCATAATTAACCAATTTAATGACCAAGAATTAACGGCCACTCTTATCATCCTTGAATTGAAGGAAACGCGTGTGAATATCCAAGCACTTATTAATGACAAAGTATCTCAGGCTCTAGAAGCCGCTGGCGCACCTGCAGGCTCTCCTGCTGCTGTTCGTCAATCTGCAAAACCACAGTTTGGTGACTACCAAGCAAACGGCGTTATGGGCGTTGCTAAACGACTAGGCACTAACCCACGAGAATTTGCTCAAAAAGTATTGGACGTTCTAAACCTAGACGGTATCGCGTCTAAAGTTGAAATCGCAGGTCCGGGTTTCCTAAACATCTTCCTAGATGAAGCTTTCCTAGCAAAACAAGCAGACGCAGCATTGGCTGACTCTCGCCTTGGTGTTGCAGTTGCTGAAACGCAAACTATTGTTGCGGATTACTCTGCGCCAAACGTTGCTAAAGAAATGCACGTTGGTCACCTACGTTCAACGATCATCGGTGATGCGGTAGTTCGTACTCTAGAATTCCTAGGCCACAACGTTATCCGTGCTAACCACATCGGTGACTGGGGTACTCAATTCGGTATGCTTATCGCAAACCTTGAGCGCGTTCAGGCTGAGTCTGGTGAAGTTTCAATGGAACTTGCTGACCTTGAAGGCTTCTACCGTGAATCTAAAAAGCTTTACGATGAAGACGAAGAGTTCGCAGTTAAAGCACGTGGCTACGTTGTTAAACTGCAAAGCGGCGACGAGTTCTGCGCAGAGATGTGGAAGAAGCTTGTTGACGTAACAATGATTCAAAACCAACGCAACTACGATCGTCTAAACGTGTCTCTAACACGTGATGATGTAATGGGCGAAAGCATGTACAACCACATGCTTCCAACTATCGTTGCTGATCTGAAAGAGCAAGGTCTTGCTAAAGAAGATGACGGCGCACAAGTTGTATTCCTAGACGAATACAAAAACAAAGATGGTGACCCAATGGGCGTTATCATCCAGAAACGCGACGGCGGTTTCCTTTACACAACAACCGACATTGCTTGTGCAAAATACCGTTTTGAAGAACTAGGCGCAGACCGTGTTCTTTACTTCATCGATTCACGTCAACACCAGCACCTAATGCAAGCTTGGACTATCGTTCGTAAAGCAGGTTACATCCCAGAATCTGTGTCTCTTGAGCACCACGCATTCGGCATGATGCTAGGTAAAGACGGTAAACCATTCAAGACTCGTGCAGGTGGTACTGTTCGTCTAGCTGACCTTCTTGATGAAGCAGAAGTTCGTGCTGCACAACTGATCGAATCTAAGAACCCAGAACTAGCAGAAGACGAGAAGAAAGCGATCGCGAACACAGTTGCAATGGCAGCGGTTAAGTACGCAGACCTTTCTAAGCACCGTACTACTGACTACGTGTTCGATTGGGACAACATGCTTGCGTTCGAAGGTAACACAGCACCGTACATGCAGTACGCGTACACTCGTGTTGCTTCTGTATTCGCTAAAGCTGGCGTTTCTATGGACTCTCTTGAAGGTGAAATCAAAATCACTGAAGAGAAAGAGAAAGCACTTATCGCGAAACTTCTACAATTTGAAGAAGCGGTACAGTCTGTTGCTCGTGAAGGTCAACCACACATCATGTGTAGCTACCTGTTCGAACTAGCGGGTCAATTCTCTAGCTTCTACGAAGCATGCCCTATCCTAGTTGCTGAAGATGAAGCTGTGAAACAGAGCCGTCTGAAGCTTGCTGCACTAACAGCGAAGACTATCAAGCAAGGTCTATCGCTTCTAGGTATCGATACTCTAGAGCGCATGTAAGCGATTCGAGATTCGAGATTCGAGATTCGAGATTCGAGATTCGAGTAATTAGAAAGGTTGACGTGAAAGCGTCAACCTTTTGTTTTATCTGGCGGTTACGTTTTATTAGCACGCTCTGATACCCCCCAACTTCCTCAGCAATAGATCTCCTACTACGCTCCTTCGTCGCTCTAGGAGATGACGGGAATAGGTGCCGTGAATCCAAGATAGCATCAATGATGCACTATCAAGCCACACCAAATCGCTATTACTTTCCCCAACCGGTCACTCCCTACTGTGAGAGACGAACATGATAAGGAATCTCCTAAAAGCACGTAACGACAGCAAACCAATTCGTTATCACTCTCCTCCACCGTAATTCCCTACAGTGAGGGACGTATATGGACTCCCCTAGTATTGCAAGGAAACGAGTAAAGGTACGCAAGTGCACGTATATTCGGTTTCTTTATGGGGAGCTACCCCGAACCTCTATGGCTTAATCCACTCAGCAAAAGTTCTTATCGAGCGTGTGGTGTATTATCACCTTCGTCCCTCTCAGAGTTTCTCTTGCTTGCTATGCTCACTCTTTACCATAATTTACTTGCTTACATGGGGGATTGATGTCTCCCTTAACCTTATAAAATCAATTGTTAAGCGAGTAACGTTTCATTATAAGATCGATTGCTCTTCAGCATGGCACAAGCCATTCTGATCGTTTTGTTAGCAAGGGCGACAACTACTTGGTTAAACGACTTTCTTTCTAACAAGTTTCGTATCCAGCAACTTAAGCGATCTTCTTTATCTCGTATATTCGCTACCACTGCTCTTGCTCCATGAACGACAAGAGAGCGTAAGGTTTTATCACCTGATTTACTTATTCCGTGGTTTTTGTTCTTACCACCACTGCCAGTATGAGCCGGAACTAAACCTAAGCTCGCACTAGCCCCTCGCCCATTTCTATAGGCCGAAGCGTCACCTAGGCGGGAAAAATGGCACTTGCAATCACCCAACGTACACCTCGTAAAGTGATTAATAACTGGCAAGCGGGTATTTGCTTTGCAAAGTCTATAAGTTGCGATTCAACTCTCTCGATAGGCTCATCAAGACTTAGTAGCTGAGCATGTAATTCTCGGAGAACGAATCGAGTTGTCAGTGTTAATTCATTCTCTGCATCTTCGATAACGAGAGGGAGCGGTTCTCGCAGTTTATTGGCTCCTTGTGGGAAGGTAATTCCACATTCCGCTGCATAGCCACGGATCCGTAGACTTACTGCTGTGCGTTGTTTTATATAGCTTTGTCTTAAACTCAGCAGCATAGCGATATCTTGCTGCTCAGGTGTTTTTACTGGTACCGCATGAATATCGGAGCGTAAGGAAGCTTCGTAAATCGCGATAGCATCATTAGCATCGTTCTTATTACCACAGCGATATGGCTTCACTTTTTGGGAGGTATCATTTTGACGGTATGACCACGG
Source organism: Vibrio sp. ED004 (assembly GCF_023206395.1). NCBI lineage: Bacteria > Pseudomonadati > Pseudomonadota > Gammaproteobacteria > Vibrionales > Vibrionaceae > Vibrio > Vibrio sp. ED004. The sequence continues at coordinate 743,831 of NZ_CP066149.1, forward strand.
CTTTGAAACGTTCGTCCCCAATAATGAGATGCCGCACAGGCCTCTATGCAAATGGTCGCGCCAGGGTGTTGGCTGATGACCGTTAGCATTTTCTTTTAGACATAGCTTGGTTCAACTTACGCTTTCCATGGCGGTTAAATACCGCGACTTGAAAGACGGATTTGGCTAAATCAATCGAGATTGTGTTAAATTTATTCATAGTATGGGCTCCTGTTTTGGTTCGCACCTGTAACTTTAGCTGACACTGTCAGTTAAGGTGGGGAGTCCATACCATTGAACATGATAGGAAATATCCGAAAAGCACGTAACAACAGCAAACCAAATCGTTATCACTCTCCCCAACACGTCACTCCCTGCAGTGAGGAACGAACGCGATAGGGAGTATCCTAAAAGCACGTAACACCAATAAACCAATTCGTTGTCACTATCCCCAACCGTCATTCCCTACAGTGAGGGACGAACGTGATAGGGAATCTGCTTATTGAGAGCGAAGCGCTAGCCACATCTCTGTTCCAACCTTATACTCAACTAAAACAATTAATTGGAAAGATCATGAGCTTCGAACTTCATCCTCAATTGGCAAAAGACACCACCATTATTGGCGAATTCCCTCTTAGCCTTGCGCTGCTGCACAAAGACAACGCTGTGCCTTGGGTTATTCTGGTACCAAAACGTGCCAACCTAAAAGAACTGCACCACTTACCAATGAAAGAACAACAGCAGTTCTTACATGAATCTCAAGCAGTAAGCCAAGCACTAGAAGCCACATTCCAACCAGATAAACTAAACCTAGGCGCGCTAGGTAATATGGTGCCTCAACTGCACATCCACCATATCGCACGCTTCAAAGATGACATCGCGTGGCCAGGCCCTGTATGGGGTAACACCAAAGGCGAACAACGCAGTGAAGAAGATCAAGCCGCTATTCTGACCCGTATTCAAAACGTGCTGTCACTGAGCTCTATCTTCAAGAAAGCGTAATTCGAGCCTCTCGTTAAGCTTTAAAGCAGACAATTCAGAAAAGACCCATAACAAAAAGCCGCTTATCTAAAATAGATAAGCGGCTTTTTAACTTTCTAACCTCGTCGTTCTCAACGAGTGTATGCAGCTCTGAACTACATCATCACGTTAAGCGACAGGCCATCTTGTTTGCTGATTGTGTAGCGAATGCGCGTTGTATGGCCATGCTTGTTAGTATCAACCAAGCGAGAAATTTTTCCTTTCTTGACCCACACACCCAGCATCGCATCGACGCCATCTTCACTCATACCAAACTTTGCAGCAAGCTCTTTACGAGCCGCAACACCTTGGCTGTCTATGTATTGATGAAGTTCAGTTAAGATCATACGACTTGCACCTCTAGCGCTTTCTGCTTGTTACCAATTTTCTTGAACACGCGATATGTCACCACAAAGCCACCAGCAATTACCACCATCCACACAGCACTTGTCACTGGGTGTGCAGCAAAGTTTGCCGCTTGGTAATAGAAAGTCGCACCGAAGTAGCCAAGCGCCATCGTCCAAACTGCAATGAAGCGTGCGAACGTCTGACCAAACTCACGTACATAAGCACCCATCGCAGCAACACAAGGCGTGTAAAGCAGGATAAGAATCAAGTATGCGAATGCAGCATGGCCAGAAACAAACTTGTCTTTCAGGTTACCAAAGATAGATGAATCGACTTCTTGATCTTCAGCCACTGAGCCAGAGTCAGATAAATCACCCACTTCAATACCTAGTGGATCTGAGTAGCTCAAACCAGACAGGTTTTCAGGAATCGTCATCACCGCTTCTTGCAAGCTTGCTGCTAAATCAAATTCAGCCGCTTCTTCATCAGAAGGCGTTGTGTATAGGCTGTTTAATGTACCGACAACGGCTTCTTTTGCGAAGATACCTGTAATGATACCAACCGTCGCAGGCCAGTTTTCTTCAGTAATACCAATTGGCTGGAACACAGGAGTCACAACTTGTGCCGCTTTAGACAACACAGAGTTTTCGCTGTCTTCATTACCGAAGCTGCCGTCCATACCTAGTGAGTTCAAGAAGCTCAGGATTGCCACAACCATCACGATTGTTTTACCTGCGCCAAGTACGAAGCGCTTCAGCTTCTGCCACGTTTTAAGCATTACGTTCTGCACTGTCGGTAATTCGTAATCTGGCATTTCCATTACTAAGCTATCGCTGCTACCCGGGTAGATGGTGTTCTTAAGGAACAGACCCGTAAACACAGAAGCAACAATACCCATGATGTACAGAGCGAATACCACGTTTTGTCCAGCACCAGGGAAGAATGCCGCTGCGAACAGTGCGTATACCGGAAGACGAGCACCACATGACATAAACGGCGCCATTGATGCAGCCAGTTTACGTTCGCGTTCTTGGTCAAGAGTACGAGTTGCCATGATTGAAGGTACGTTACAGCCAAAACCAAGCACTAGTGGTACAAACGCCTTGCCCGGCAAACCAATCTTCTGCATGACTTTATCAAGTACAAACGCCGCACGCGCCATATAGCCTGAGCTTTCAAGCACTGCTAAGAACAAGTAAAGAGCTGCAATAACCGGAATAAAAGTCGCAACGGTTTGAATACCACCACCGATACCATCGGCCAATATAGTGACTAGCCAAACAGGTAAGTGACCATCTAATAAGTGATGTCCACCATCAACCAAGATTGCCCCAACGCCGATATCAAAGAAGTCGATAAATGCACTACCGATATTGATAGAGAACATGAACATCAGGTACATGATCACAAAGAAGAAAGGAATACCGACCCATTTATTCAAAATGAATTGGTCTGCTTTTTCTGTGAAGTTGCGGCTTAGCTTGCCTTCGCTGCGACGAACACGTTTACAAAGGTCATGTAAGAATGTGTATTTCGCGTCAGCGACTGCAAGGTCGATATCAAAATCAGCACCAAGACGTACGCCATCAATTTGAGTACGAGTTTGAGGAGCCAGTCCATTCAATACCAAGTAATCATTTTCTAAAGCACGAATTGCCAGAGCTCGGTGAGAAACATGAGCATCATCAAATTGTGATTCAACAGAAGGGATAAGAGCTTCTAATGCTGCGTCGTAATCAATAGAGATAGGATCAAGGCTCACTCCTTGAACAAGCAATTTATGTAGTCGTTCTTTAAAGCGAACCACTTGGCCTTTGTCGTTTGCAGACAAGCTTAATACAGGACAACCTAGCTCTTTCTCAAGCGCTTTAAGGTTAATCACCTGACGCTCACGCTTTAGTACGTCCATTTTGTTCAATACAACAATCATTGGGCGACCCAACTCTCGCAGTTGTAATGTCATGTATAAGCTTCGTTCCAGACAGCTTGCGTCTACCACATTGATGATCACGTCTGCCGGATGAGTAAGAACCGCGCGAGATGCAATCGACTCATCGATGCTGTTCGCGTCATTGCCACTGTCTAGTGCGTAGATACCTGGTAAGTCGGTAAGCTGGAACTGATCACCAGCGTGCGAATATACGCCCGTCTTCTTTTCTACGGTTACACCAACCCAGTTACCAACGTGCTGTTTAGCACCAGTTAGTGCATTAAATAATGTTGTTTTACCACTATTCGGGTTACCAACGGTTAGAACTTGATAATCCATTTAGATAACCTCGATTTGTTCTGCGATGCTTTCACGAATGGCGATTGAAACCCCTCTCACTTCAACTTGAAGCGGATCACCCATAGGTGCACGGCGAATCAACGTCACCTCGGTTTTTGGCAACATGCCCATGACCATAAGTTTTTTTCTAACTTCTGGTGTTAAACCTGTTAGTGCAACAATAGAAGCCGCTTTGCCTTGCTCTAGTTGTGAGAGTTTCATAAGTACCCAATTCGTGACTGATAATGAGAAAGATTGTTATTACGAGCATGATACACATACATGACCACAATTCCATTGTGTGAAATCAATGTTTTCGAAAATACATGCTCGTAAATTTCGTTAAAAACGTTTACGTCAAAAACGTTACTTTCAACAAACAACGAGAACTACCTCACTAGTACGAACCACTCAAATTAGAATAAAGCCATTTATTATCAACAAGTTAAAATAATGTCAGTTTTCTCATGACCATCTGTCGTTAATTTTATAAGTAAAATAAGTACCTGAACGTATAGTTACTCCATCGAAGAGAAACTCCTTCTCTTTAATTTTATTCCAGAGGTGATGTGGCTTGCCATATCACTCCGGCAGCAAGCGAAGGTGTCTTTGGCACCCGTGGTATAGTCCCCCCGGCTATACCACGATATTTTTTTTCTTCCTCTTGTTTATCCCAAACATATTTCTAAACTTCCAACTCTCGTTATCTCGTATCTCGTATCTCGTATCTCGTATCTCGTATCTCGTATCTCGTATCTCGTAGGAACATAAAAAAACCCCGACACGAATGTCGAGGCTTAGAGTATCTTTATCTATGTGAAAGTAGAGTGAATCCGCAGTGAACTACTCCTCGCTGTTTTCAGCAAACTTAGACGGAGACATACCAAAGTGATGCTTAAACCTTTGGCTAAAGTAAGAAGGGTCATTGAAGCCCGAGTCAAACGCAACATCTGAGATCTTCTCTCCTGCAAGAAGTCGCTCACACGCATGTTCGAGTCGCACTTCATTCAAGTGTTCTTTAAAGGTCTTGTTATAAGCCAGCTTAAAGCGCCTCTGTAAACTTCTCTCCGACATGAACAGATACTTAGCAGCAGTTGCAGTACCGAACTCCGCATCAGCGTAGTGCGCACTAACAAGCTGCGATACTTTATTCTTCCATTCTTGTTCAGCAGTCAACTTTTGCTGTTCTGGCGTTGAAGCTGCAAGCTTAATGGTTTCAATCTGTTCTATTGTACTTGCTTCAAGATCATCCAACACCTGATATTCAATCGGCCAAGAAAGCTGAACCTTGTTCTGAGAATCAGACACAAAGGCGTTCAACTCACCACCGCTCTGATTCATCAATAAAGGAAGCTTCTCAATATTAAGGTCAGTTGATTTACCGTTGTTATCACTGATGCTTGACGCTAATTTAGGAAAAGGCATCCCATGATCTCGAATCGTAACAACAAGGTGCCCTTTTACCTCTTCAACGAGCACAACCATGCTCTGCGACTTAAAGTTACGTTTGATGATGCTCGCCACTAGGCTATTGAAGATTATATCGAGATTAAAATACAACAAGGAGACATGTCGCTGCTTGGTCTCGACTTTAATGTCCAGTTCAATGCCGGCTTTCACTAAATCATCTTTCCAAGCCTTAAGCACCGATTCCAAGATTAAAATCATGTCGTAACAAACCGCTCCCTCACCTTGCTGGCTATTACTCAACTGAGCTAAGCCATTCTTCAAGGTCAAGATAGGTGACTTCCCTTGTTCATCATTCCAATTCGGGAGCATGGCCGCGATATTATTCACTTCAGAAGAAAGCTCTTTAGCGGTGTGAGACACAAGCGCATTTTTAACCGATAGCTGCTTTTTAAGCTGTTGATTGGTCGTCAGCAAGATACGGCTCTGATGTCTCAGCTGATCGGTTTTTAGTGCAACTTGCGCTTTTAAGTGTCTGTTGGCAAAAGTAACATAACGAGAACGCCAAAAAACCAAGATAGTCACGACACAGATGAGCAAGATAAGAGAGCTCGCTGCCGCCCAGTTACTCAGATACCAAGGTTCTGCAATCGAGAAGCTTTGATTGGTTGAGACAAAGCGGTAATGGGAGTCCTTCACTGGCTTTACTTCAAGCGTGTAGTCCCCAGGAAGAAGATGATCGAGCGTTAACAAGCCCCCTTCAAACTCACTCCAAGGTTCATCATCACTCAGTCGATACTCCATAGCAGGAGCAAAGGTCGCAGGCAAAATGCCCAACTTGAAGCCAATTGATGAACCATAAGGGATCTCAGCTAAGTCGGCAGTCTTACCACCCCAGGATACTGTTTGTTGGTCAACGCTAATCTTACTCAGCAACGCACGACTATGAGGGGTGGTGGATACCAATAACTCATTCGATAATGCACTCACCACACCATACTTTGAACCTAAAACGAGCCGTGAAGATTGACTCTCTTCACTGTAAAACAACGCACACGCACCTTCAGCCAGTTCGTTGGTAATCAATCCAAAAGGAGAGCCGATGTGTTTATGCAGTTGCCCATCTAGACCGTAGTAACTGATGCCTTTCGAAGACCCTAACCACACTCCATTGTCATCGCTGATCAAACAGTTAGGGCTGATATTATCTTCAACGAGGGTGATTTCTTGAATCGCTGAACTGTCATAAGGAATTCGATACACGCCGTAACTGCCTGCGAACCATTGAGCCCCATCTTTGGCTTTTTCAATATCAACGACTTTGCCAAATCGTTCGCTTGAGCGACTAAAGCTGATTCGCTTATCAATAAAAGAGTAGAAACCGTGGTCTGTGCCTATATAGACTCGACCTTGTAACCCTATATTGAGATCGGTGATTTTGGCTGGCAAAAACTTATCGACTAACCAATCAATGCCATAGCCCGTTAAATTCATCGTATCAACAGAAAGAGAATAAAGGTTCTGCCCAGAGGTCATCCAAAGTAGGTTGTTAGATTGAAGTGCAAAGTTCTCAACGTGCACTCCATCAATCGCTCTCGGTAAATCGAGTGCTTCAGGTTTTAGTGTTTCTGTATTAAAGCTAATAATACCTTCTTCGGTAGCCAACCAAATCGAAGAACCAAAGACGACAAAATCCCGTACAGAATCCGAATAGACACGAACCGGGCGTTCTTCGCTTTGAGAATCGACAAAATAGAGCCCCATTGAAGAAGCAACCCAAGATAAGTGGTCACTAACAGGTTGCACTTTGTTGATCACTACACTGCTCGAGTGCATCCCCATTCCGGTTAATGGTGTTCTTGAGAATGTCTTACTGAACAGTGAAAAGTAGCGAATACCATTGTTGGTCGCCACCCACATGCCACCAGCGTGGTCGTTGATCAGCGAGTATATTTTCTCACCCGGTAACGAGAAGTCTTGGTTAGTCGCTTGTTCGAATCGCGTAACGTGACCCGTAATGAAGTTGTAGCTAATCAAGCCGTGCTCGGTACCAATCCAATATTGGTCTGAGGTTTCAGCCAGTGAAAGAACATGAGAGCCACTGACTTTTACCTCTTTATCTGGATTCGCGAGATCGACGATCACCGCCCCCTTTAAGGTGCCAATCACTAACTCACGTCTCGCATTCGAAAAATAGACCGTCTCTATGTGATTCTTCTCTGAGGCTGTTACATGGGTAAATTCTTGATTTTCTGAAAGGTAAACGCCTGAGCTGGTCGCTAGTACCCATTTTGATAGCACCCACTCAGCGTCATTGATCGAAATGTCACTGCTGTTGTTGTAGCGATACAACTTGAGCAATGAGTAAGTATTAAATTCTAAGGTCTGAGTGTTGTAGGTATAAAAATTACTGCCATCGGTCACCCAGATATAGTCGCCGGACGCACCTATGTTCGAGATCTCAGCGCCTGGGCTTAAGCTAAACGCCAGTTCGTTACCAATGCCCGGACTGTGTCGATACACTTCATTACCGAAAAAAGTCCAAAACTCATCATTCAGGAACGCCACATTTTCAGAGGAAAACTGCAACAAACTGCCCTTTCTCGGAAGCAGAGTTCGACCATCATAAAAAAGTACTTTTCCATGAACATCGTGAACCCAAAGCCCGCCTCCGGCACCGAGATATAGATTTTTGGCCGCAAGAAAGTTACCTTGCGCTTGAACGGGCAAAGGGTAGAAAACAGAAGGTGATGTATTTACCGCAAGAACGCTAAATGAAATGCTCATTAACATGAACATTCTGAAGATAATCTGATACAACTTTTAATCCTGAACAGCAACAACACGTGAAGTTTCGCTAACCGCAACGACCTATCGTTGCTTCAACAAAAACTGAGTTTTTTTGTGCTTATTATTATCTTTCTATTTTAGCGGAAATTAACAAAGGAGAAAGGAGGTTTGCGATTTGTTGGAAGGTTTTATCTTAGCGGTCACGAAAATGCCGCAAAAAGCGGCATGATTCATAAATTAACGAGAGCAAAGTAGAGTAAGGAATACTCTCTAGCGATTACTTAGCGCTTAGGCAGTTAGTGTAGCTGTCTGTAACTTGTTGAAGAAAATCGAAATAACTTCCGCTCTTCACTTCAACCGTTGAACCGATTGGATCAAGTTGACCTTGCTTCGCATTGCTTCCGCGCGTCACTGATTCGATGACAGCAGGCGTAAACTGAGGCTCAGAGAACACACACTGAACATTCTCACGTACTAAGGTTTTCTTGATAGCAATTAGGCTTTTTGCACCCGGTTTACGTTCAGGGCTTACCGTGAAGTGACCTAGGTTGTTCAACTCAAACTCTTGCTCAAAGTAGCCATACGCATCATGGAACACGTAGTAACCTTTGTCTTTTACTGGTGCAAGTTGCTCGCGAATTGACTGCTGTTTTTCTTTCAGGGTAATCAAGAATGAATCTAAGTTCTCTTGATACGCCATTGCGTTGTCAGGATCAGATTCAATCAACTTAGCTGAGATGTATTTTGCTGCTACCTCAACCTGATCGATACCTAACCAGAAGTGAGGATCATGGCTGCCGTGATTATGTCCTTCATGAGCATCGTGATCATGATCTTCATGTCCGAACTCTCTCAAGTTAATACCAGGGATCTCACTGATCTGGATAACGTTCTCTTTTGAACCAATCACTTTCGTCAAGAAGGCTTCTAGGTCAGGACCGAACCAAACCACCATGTCTGCACTGTGAACCTTTTTCACATCAGATGGCTTAAGCGCATAATCGTGCGGCGAAGCGTTGCTGTTCATCAGCACGCCCGGTTCACTAACGCCTTGCGTTAATTCCGTCACAATCATTTGAATTGGTTTAAAACTTGTTAAAATAGTATTGGCACTTGCAACACTTGGCGCTAAAAGCAAAGTAGCAAGTATAAAAGATGAACGTGACATAATCCCTCGATAATAGAAAAGTAGCTTAGGCTTGAGGTAAATGTTACATTATAACATTAGCGAATTGCAAATGAGTTCTATTCATGGATAACTTAATCCAACTAGATTCTGTGAGCGTCGAATTTGACGGTCGAAAAGTTTTAGACAACATCTCTCTAAATTTAGAGCGTGGCAGAATCACTACCCTAATTGGGCCAAATGGCGCGGGAAAATCAACCTTAGTTAAGGTACTACTGGGGCTCCAGCACAAATATTCCGGAAAGATCACCAAATCAAAAAAACTAAAAATTGGTTACGTTCCTCAAAAGCTAAAGCTGAACGACTCTCTGCCTCTTAATGTAGAGCGTTTTCTTAAGCTCACCGGAAAATTCAGCAAACAAGAAATTCTAGAATCTTTGATGTTAGTGGGCGCTGAGCACCTAATGAAAAGCAACATGCATCAACTGTCTGGTGGCGAAAACCAACGCGTGCTGATCGCTCGCTCTCTATTGAAAAGACCCGATCTGCTCGTTCTCGATGAACCCGCACAAGGTGTTGATGTACAAGGCCAAATCGATCTTTACGATCTGATCGATTCCATTCGTCACCGCTTTGGTTGCGCTGTGTTTATGGTTTCACACGACTTGCATTTAGTGATGGCAAAAACAGACGATGTGATCTGTTTGCATCACCACATCTGTTGTTCGGGTTCACCAGCTGATATTAAACATCACCCTTCTTATATCGCGCTATTTGGTACTGCGGTTCAAGAGAGTTTGGCTTTCTACCACCACCAACATGACCACCATCACCATGACTTGGCAGGCCAGCCAGTTTCTGGGGATGTGCACGACTGCTCCAACCATAAACACGGACATCACCACTAATGCTTGAGTTTCTTCTACCTTCTATTCTTGCAGGCTTAGGCATTGCTCTTATTGCTGGCCCACTGGGTTCGTTCGTGGTGTGGCGCAAGATGGCTTACTTTGGTGACACCCTTGCACACGCCTCTCTAATGGGCTTAGCGCTTGGCTTCCTGTTCAATATTAATTTGTACTTCGCACTGCTGATCTGTTGTTTAATGCTGGCTGTGTTGCTCGTGACCTTGCAAAAACAAAAGCTTGTCGCGACCGATACCCTACTCGGTATTTTGGCGCACAGTGCACTATCACTTGGTTTGGTTGCTGTCAGCTTCTTAGATAATGTTCGCGTTGATCTGATGAGCTACCTATTTGGTGACTTGCTGGCGGTATCTCCGACTGATTTAGTGTTCATCTATGCAGGTGCCGCTGTAATTGGACTGGTACTGGCTATATTTTGGCGACCACTATTATCAACAACAGTTAACGAAGATCTCGCGGCTGTTGACGGCATCAACATTGATTTAATGCGTCTGATTTTGATGCTGCTTGTTGGTATCGTGATTGCTGTCGGTATGAAGTTTGTGGGTGCACTAATCATGACATCGCTATTGATTATTCCTGCAGCAACAGCAAGGAAATTCTCTAATACACCAGAGCAGATGGCGTTCCTCGCATCGATTATTGGCTCTATCTCTGTATTCGGTGGATTAAGCCTGTCTTGGTTCTATGACACGCCTGCAGGCCCGTCTGTGGTTATCAGTGCGGCTGCGATGTTTATGCTATCTCAAATGGTGAAGACCCGAGCGTAATCATACGATTCGTATCTCGTATCTCGTATCATTGAAGACATACAAAAAAGGCTTGGTCAGTGACCAAGCCTTTTTAATATCGTTCAGTTAGCTTCTATCTCACTCGATAAAAGTGAACTGATTACCAACCTGTGATTTCACGTAGGCCTTTACCGATGTCAGCAAGAGACTTAACTGTCTTAACGCCTGCTGCTTCTAGTGCCGCGAATTTATCTTCAGCAGTACCTTTACCGCCAGAGATGATTGCGCCTGCGTGGCCCATACGTTTACCCGGAGGAGCAGTAACACCAGCGATGTAAGAAACAACTGGCTTAGTTACGTTCGCTTTGATGAACTCAGCCGCCTCTTCTTCCGCAGTACCACCGATTTCACCAATCATTACGATTGCTTCAGTCTCTGGGTCTTCTTGGAAAAGTTTTAGGATATCAATGAAGTTTGAACCCGGGATAGGGTCACCACCGATACCAACACATGTAGACTGACCAAAGCCTTCATCTGTTGTTTGCTTAACTGCTTCGTATGTCAGAGTACCTGAACGAGATACGATACCTACTTTACCCTTCTTGTGGATATGACCAGGCATGATACCAATCTTACACTCGTCTGGAGTGATAAGACCTGGACAGTTAGGACCGATCATGCGAACGCCAGTTTCTTCTAGCTTCACCTTAACGTCGATCATATCTGTTGTAGGGATACCTTCAGTGATCGTTACGATCAGTTCGATACCTGCATCAATCGCTTCTAGGATTGCATCTTTACAAAAAGGTGCTGGTACGTAGATAACGGTTGCTGTTGCGCCAGTTACTTCTACTGCTTCGCGTACTGTGTTGAATACTGGAAGGCCTAGGTGAGTTTGACCACCCTTACCAGGTGAAACACCACCAACCATTTGCGTACCGTATGCGATAGCTTGGTCTGAGTGGAATGTACCTTGACCGCCAGTGAAACCCTGACAGATTACTTTAGTGTCTTTGTTAATTAATACAGACATTATTTCGCCTCCGCAGCAGCAACAACTTTCTGAGCAGCATCTGTTAGAGATTCAGCTGCAATGATATCAACATCAGAATTAGCAAGTACTTCGCGACCTAGGTCTGCGTTAGTACCTTCTAGACGAACAACTACAGGAACTGTTACGCCAACTTCTTTAACCGCACCGATAATACCTTCAGCAATCATGTCACAACGAACGATGCCACCGAAGATGTTTACTAGTACTGCTTTAACATTGTCATCAGAAAGGATGATCTTGAATGCTTCAGCTACACGTTCTTTTGTCGCGCCGCCGCCTACATCAAGGAAGTTTGCTGGCTTGCCGCCGTGTAGGTTTACGATATCCATCGTACCCATCGCAAGGCCTGCACCGTTAACCATACAGCCAACGTTGCCATCTAGTGCTACGTAGTTCAGTTCCCACTGTGCTGCGTGTGCTTCGCGCTCATCTTCTTGAGATGGATCGTGCATTTCACGTAGTTTAGGCTGACGGTACATCGCGTTTGAGTCGATGTTGATCTTGCCGTCTAGACAAAGCAGGTTGCCTTCGCCAGTAATTACAAGCGGGTTGATTTCTAGTAGAGCTAGGTCGTACTGAGAGAACATTTGACCAAGACCCATGAAGATCTTAACGAACTGTTTAACTTGATCGCCAACTAGACCAAGTTTGAACGCAAGTTCACGGCCTTGGTAAGCTTGAGGGCCCACTAGAGGATCAATCGCTGATTGGTGAATCAACTCTGGAGTTTCTTCAGCGATTTTCTCAATGTCCACACCGCCTTCAGTTGACGCCATGAATACAATTTTGCGCGTTGCACGGTCAACAACAGCACCTAGGTAAAGTTCATTAGCAATGTTCGATGCTTCTTCAACTAGGATCTTTGTTACAGGCTGACCATTAGCGTCTGTTTGGTAAGTTACTAGGTTTTTGCCTAGCCACTTTTGTGCAAACTCTTTAACGCCTTCTTTCGTGTCATGTAGCTCTACGCCGCCCGCTTTACCGCGGCCACCAGCGTGTACTTGACACTTAACGACTTTCTTGGCTGTACTGATACGACCTGCAGCTTCGAAAGCTTCTTGTGCAGTATCACATGCGAAACCTTCTGGTACAGGCAAACCGAATTCTGCAAACAGCTGTTTGGCTTGGTATTCATGCAAATTCATTTTGATATTCCGTTTATTTTCCCTTAAGGGATTATTATTTCCATAACGACACAGTTTCCTGTGTTACGTCTGTAGGGTCTTCTCAAATAAACTGCTGTCCATTTTCTAATGGCTTTACAGTTCAAGTGAAGGCCAGACGTTGAGCAGCCTAGCCTTTGAAACTTTTTACGTCTAGCTAACTGAGCTAACTAGACGTTTTAGCGATACTAAACGTCTAATAGCAGACGTGCAGGATCTTCTAGTAGCTCTTTGATGGTCACTAGGAAGCCAACTGATTCACGGCCATCGATTAGACGGTGGTCGTAAGAAAGCGCTAGGTACATCATTGGTAGAATCTCTACCTTGCCATCAACAGCCATTGGACGATCTTGGATTTTATGCATACCCAGGATTGCCGCTTGAGGCGGGTTGATGATTGGCGTAGACATTAGAGAACCAAATACACCACCGTTTGTAATAGTGAAGTTACCGCCCATCAGCTCATCAACAGTTAGCTTGCCGTCACGGCCTTTGATTGCTAGCTCTTTGATGCCTTTTTCGATGTCAGCGAAACCTAGTGTGTCACAGTCTTTCAGTACTGGAGTTACTAGACCACGTGGCGTTGATACTGCCATGCTGATGTCGAAGTAGTTGTGGTAAACGATATCTGTACCGTCGATAGAAGCGTTCACTTCTGGGAAACGTTTTAGCGCTTCTGTTACTGCTTTCACATAGAAAGACATGAAGCCAAGACGCGTGTCGTGACGCTTCTCGAATTGGTCTTTGTACTGCTTACGAAGGTCCATGATTGGCTTCATGTTCACTTCGTTGAAAGTAGTCAGCATTGCTGTGCTGTTCTTTGCTTCTAGAAGACGATTTGCAACTGTCTTACGTAGGCGAGTCATAGGTACGCGTTTTTGGCTACGAGCTGCTGCTGGTGCAGATGCTGCTGCCGGAGCCGCTTTCGCTGCAGCTAGGTGTGCGTCGATGTCTTCACGAGTAATACGACCACCAACACCAGTGCCTTTAACGTCAGCTGGTTGTAGGTTGTGCTCTGCAAGCAAGCGGCGAACAGCTGGGCTTAGTGCGTCGTTGCTCTCTTCTGTAAGAGCTGCTTTGTGGCGCTTATCAGGAGAAGCTTCTGTATCTTCAGTTGTATCTTTCGTTGGTTCACCAGCGACAGCACCCGGCTTGATTTTAGCCAGAAGCTGTTTAGAAAGTACCGTAGCACCTTCTTCTTCGATGATAGCTTCCAGAACACCCGCTTCAGGAGCCGGTACTTCTAGAACTACTTTATCTGTTTCGATATCTACAATGACTTCATCACGTGCAACCGCTTCGCCCGGTTTTTTGTGCCAAGTAGCAACTGTTGCATCAGCCACAGATTCAGGTAAATCTGGAACCAGAATTTCAATTGTCATGTGCGTATTTTCCTTTTACTTCTAGTTCTTAAGTAGGGTCAAAGCGTCGTCAACTAACGCTTTTTGTTGTTTCAAGTGTACCGACATATAGCCAACAGCTGGTGATGCTGATGCAGGACGACCTGCGTATTGAATATCAGCACCCACTGGGATAGCAGCTCGGAAATTATGTTGGCTACTGTACCAAGCACCTTGGTTTTGAGGCTCTTCTTGACACCAAACGTAATCGACTACATTCGTGTACTGTGCAATTGCAGCTCTCACGTCCTCGTAAGGGAACGGGTAAAGTTGCTCGATACGCACAATAGCGACATCGTCTTGCTCGTTCTTACGTCTTTGGTCAAGTAGGTCAAAGTAAACCTTACCTGAACAGAACACGACGCGTTTTACGTTCTCAGGAGCCAGATCATCAATTTCTGCGATAGCTGGTTGGAACGTACCTTCTGCCAAATCTTCCAGAGAAGAAGTACACAGAGGGTGACGAAGCAATGACTTAGGTGACATTACAATCAGAGGACGACGCATTGGTCGAACAACCTGACGGCGAATCATGTGGTAAACCTGAGCTGGTGTTGAAGGAACAACAACCTGCATGTTTTGTTCAGCACATAACTGAAGGTAACGCTCAAGACGTGCAGAAGAGTGCTCTGGGCCTTGACCTTCATAACCGTGAGGAAGCAGCATAGTTAGACCACATAGACGTGCCCACTTTTGCTCACCTGACGAAATAAATTGGTCGATAACAACTTGTGCACCGTTTGCGAAGTCACCAAATTGTGCTTCCCAAAGGGTTAGACCGCTTGGCTCTGCTGTTGCGTAACCATACTCAAATGCCAGTACCGCTTCTTCAGACAATACCGAGTCAAACACTTGGAATGGCCCTTGCTTGTCATGAATGTTCGCAAGAGGAACATACGTGCTTGCATCTGATTGGTTGTGCAGTACTGAGTGACGGTGGAAGAACGTACCACGACCAGAATCTTGGCCAGAGATACGAATACGCTTACCGTCATCAACCAGTGTTGCATAAGCCAGAGTTTCAGCCATACCCCAATCGACTTGTTTCTCACCATTCACCATGGCAGTACGATCGTTGTACAGTTTATTGACTCGGCTTTGCAGCTTATGGCTGTCTGGGTATTGGCAAAGTTTGGTACCAAGCTCTTTCAGGCGCTCGATATCAATCTTGTTATCCCATTCGATGTTCCAGTCGTGACCTAGGTAAGGAGACCAGTCCACAGAGTGAAGTGCCATTGGGCGCCACTCTTTAACCACAACTTCACCGTGATCAAGTGCATCACGATATTCGTTAACTAGTTGAGTTGCTGTATCAATACCAAACTCACCGCGCTCCATTAGCACGTCAGCGTAAAGCTTACGTGGCGTTGGATGCTTCTTGATTTTTTGGTACATCAAAGGCTGTGTTGCATTCGGCTCATCGGCTTCGTTGTGACCGTGGCGACGGTAACAAACCAAATCAATAACAACATCACGCTTAAACGTATTACGGTAATCCAATGCAAGACGCGCAACGAACGCAACCGCTTCTGGATCATCAGAGTTAACGTGGAAAATCGGAGCCTGAACCATCTTCGCGATATCAGTACAGTACATCGTAGAACGAGTATCGCGTGGGTTAGACGTTGTAAAACCAACTTGGTTGTTTACAACGATACGAACCGTACCACCTACACAGAAACCACGAGCTTGAGACATGTTAAACGTCTCTTGCACTACACCCTGACCTGCGATAGCTGAGTCACCGTGGATAGTAATTGGAAGTACACGGCTACCGTCACTATCACCAAGGCGATCTTGACGTGCACGTACTGAACCGATAACTACCGGGTTTACGATTTCTAAGTGAGATGGGTTAAATGCAAGTGCTAAGTGAACGTTGCCGCCTGGCGTTGCGAAGTCCGCTGAGAAGCCTTGGTGGTATTTCACATCACCAGTCCCCCACGTGTCATCGTGCTTGCCCGCAAATTCGTCAAACAGGTCTTGTGGCTTTTTACCAAGCACGTTGACCAACATGTTTAGACGACCACGGTGAGCCATACCAACAACAACTTCACGCATGCCTTGTCCGCCCGCATGACGAATAATTTCTTTCGTCATTGGGATAAGCGCATCACCACCTTCCAACGAGAAGCGTTTTGCGCCAGGGAATTTCGCACCAAGATAGCGCTCAAGACCTTCAGCTGCAGTTAGCTCTTCTAGGAAAGCTTGCTTTTCTTCTTTATTGAAAGAGGGTTGACCCGATACAGACTCTAAACGTTGTTGAATCCAACGTTTTTGCTCTGTATTTGTCATGTGCATGTATTCAGCACCAATAGAACCGCAATAAGTCTGCTTTAGAGATTTGTATAAATCTTTAAGCACCATCGTCTCTTGGCCAATCGCGTAAGAGCCGACGTTAAACGTCTCATTGAGGTCATCTTCGGTAAGAGTGTGGAAAGAAGGGTCCAGCTCTTCAACTGTATCTCTTTTCCATAAACCTAGGGGGTCTAGATTTGCTGATTGATGCCCTCGGAATCGATAAGCATTAATTAGTTGCAGAACCTTTACTTGTTTCGCATCGACATCTGGATCACTAACTTGGACACTGTAATGCTTTGTTTCTTGAGCGAGTCGACGGAAGTATTCACGAACACGAGAGTGTGGTTGTTCCACTGTCTCTGAAGCTTGCACAGGCAGTTCTTCAAAAACACTTCTCCATTCGTCACTTACCGAATCTGGGTCACTTAGATACAGTTCATAGAGTTCTTCTACGTACGTTGCATTGGCGCCAGCCAAGTGTGAAGACTCGAGCCATGCCTTCATCACGCCGTTGTGCATATTTTCCCTTAACCAGTAGTTTTCACGTTTGCTGCGGTCTATGCCGAGCTATTAAAAGGCCGCCCCAAAACTTCTAGGGCGGCAATTTTTATATAACTTAAACCGAACGATTCACCAACATGGTCTTGATGTGACCAATAGCTTTCGTCGGATTTAATCCCTTAGGACAAACACTTACACAATTCATGATGCCATGGCAACGAAAAACGCTAAATGCATCATCAAGATCGGACAAACGTTCGTCTGTCGCTGTATCTCGGCTATCAATTAGCCAACGGTAAGCTGCAAGTAGGCCTGCTGGTCCGATGAATTTGTCAGGGTTCCACCAGAACGATGGGCAAGATGTAGTACAACATGCACACATGATACATTCGTACAATCCATCTAAGTGCGCGCGCTCATCAGGGCTTTGTAAGTTTTCACGTGCCGGTGGTACATTGCCATCAGACACTAAGAATGGCTTCACTTTCTCGTAGTTATCGTAGAACTGAGTCATGTCTACAATCAGGTCACGAACAACAGGTAGACCAGGCAGCGGACGAATCACAATCTTGTCTTGGCCAGAAAGCGCAGACAACGGAGTGATACATGCTAGGCCGTTTTTACCATTCATGTTCAAACCATCCGAACCACATACACCTTCACGGCATGAGCGACGGAATGAGATAGTTGGATCTTGCTCTTTCAACAGAATAAGCGCGTCCAAAAGCATCATGTCTGAACCTTCATCCACCTCTAGGGTGTATTCCTTCATATAAGGCTTCTGGTCGACATCTGGATTGTAACGGTATAAAGAGAAATTCAGTTTCATGGTCATATCTCCTTAGTACGTACGTGCTTTTGGTGGGAACGCTTCACGATGGATAGGCTCCATGTTTACACCACGCTTAGTCATGCTCTCTGACTCTGGGTTGTAAAGAGAGTGGCATAGCCATTGCTCATCATCACGGTCAGGGAAATCGAATCGAGCGTGTGCGCCACGGCTCTCTGTACGGAAGTTTGCAGCAACCGCTGTTGCAAATGCAGTTTCCATCAGGTTTTCAAGCTCTAGACACTCGATACGTTGAGTGTTGAACTCTGTCGACTTGTCAGATAGGTGTGCATTCTTCAGGCGCTCGCGAATCGCTTTAAGCTCTTCTAGGCCTTCAGCCATTGCTTTGCCTTCACGGAATACTGAAAAGTTATTCTGCATACATTGTTGAAGATCTTTACGGATTTGCGCTGGATCTTCGCCGTCAGTACTGTTTTCCCAACGGTTGTAACGTTCTAGAGAACGCTCAATGTCTGCTTCAGTTGCTGGTTTCGCTTCGTCTTGCTTCTTCAGAGTCTCACCTAGGTGTAGACCTGTTGCACGACCAAATACCACCAAATCAAGTAGTGAGTTACCACCTAGACGGTTTGCACCGTGTACTGATACTGATGCGATTTCGCCACAAGCAAATAGACCTTGGATTTCAACATCGGTGCCATCTTCAGTTTGCTTAATAGCTTGACCAGAAACTTGTGTTGGAACACCCCCCATCATGTAGTGACATGTTGGGATTACTGGAATTGGCTCTTTTACTGGATCTACATGAGCAAAGGTACGAGACAGTTCACATACACCAGGAAGACGAGATTCAAGTGTCTCTTTGCCTAAGTGATCAAGCTTAAGCTTGATGTGTGGACCCCAAGGACCATCGCAGCCGCGACCTTCACGGATTTCAACCATCATTGAACGAGCAACAACATCACGACCCGCTAAGTCTTTAGCGTTTGGTGCGTAACGTTCCATGAAGCGTTCGCCGTCTTTATTGAGAAGGTAACCACCTTCACCACGACAACCTTCCGTTACCAATACACCTGCGCCAGCAATACCCGTTGGGTGGAACTGCCACATTTCGATGTCTTGCATTGGAACACCAGCACGAATCGCCATACCAACACCGTCACCAGTGTTGATGTGTGCGTTAGTTGTCGAAGCGTAGATACGACCAGCACCACCAGTAGCAAGGATTGTTGCCTTCGCTTTGAAGTAGCAAACTTCGCCCGTTTCCATACAAAGCGCGGTTGTACCTAAGATTGCACCGTCTTCGTTCTTAACAAGATCCAGTGCATACCACTCAGAGAAAACCGTCGTTTTGTGCTTAATGTTTTGTTGGTAAAGCGTGTGAAGCAGTGCGTGACCAGTACGGTCGGCTGCAGCTGCGGTACGAGCCGCTTGCTCACCACCAAAGTTTTTAGATTGACCACCGAAAGGACGTTGGTAAATAGTGCCGTTATCGAAACGAGAGAAAGGCAGGCCCATTTTTTCAAGTTCGATTACCGACTCAGGACCATTTTTACACATGTATTCGATAGCGTCTTGGTCACCGATGTAATCAGAACCTTTAACGGTGTCGTACATGTGTTGTTCCCAATGGTCTTCGTGCGCGTTACCAAGAGCAACAGTGATGCCACCTTGTGCTGAAACCGTATGAGAACGAGTAGGGAAAACTTTAGAAAGCAATGCACAAGATAGGCCTTGCTCAGAAATTTGCAGTGCAGCACGCATACCTGCACCACCAGCGCCGATAACTACGGCATCAAACTCACGAACAGGAATAGTCACTTACGCACCCCACAAAATAAACAGACCAGAGAAGAAATATCCAAGAAGAACTGCAACAACACCGACTTGAAGACCAACACGCAGTTTTGCGCATTTGATGTAGTCAGTTAGTACTTGCCATAGGCCGATCCACGCGTGAACCAAAACAGAAGTAAGCGCTAACATGGTGAAGACTTTAGTGAAGGTTCCACCAAAGAATTGCGTCCAAGATGCGTAAGAGATATCACCAGAGAAAGCACAGAAGCTCACTAGGTAGATAGTGTAAAGAGTCATAATGATGGCAGTTGCACGAATCAATAGATAATCATGAACACCATTACGACCAAAAGTAGAAACGTTGTTTACCATACTAAGATCCCCGCTAGTAGAGACAATACCGCTGTTGCTGCGAATGCAACCTTAGCGCTCTTAGCGCCAGATTCCAGCTCTTCAAAGTGACCTAGGTCCATAAGAAGGTGACGAATACCACCAGCAATGTGGTAAGCCAAAGCGGTTAGAATACCCCACAGAATAAACTTCACGAAGAAACCGTCGACAATGTCGCTAGCTTCCATAAAGCCTACTGGGGATGAGAGGGAAGTGGATAGTAACCAAAGCAGAATTCCAATCGCGACAAAAGTTATCACCCCAGACACACGGTGTAGGATGGAAGCTATTGCAGTGATAGGAAAGTGGATGGTCTGTAAATCTAAATTAACAGGTCTTGTCTTTCTTTCTTTCACGGGCTTGCTCACTCAGCTCCATTGAGCATTATGGTCATTAAATAACCTTATGATATTGTTATGGACAAAATTTGATCGCAAACCTTCAAAATTTAACATTAACTTAACAAATAACTGAAGTTGAGCCTTAGATAATTGTAAAATAATTGTTAACTGCCAGATTAAGAAAGACACCTCACATTTCTTCTTAGCCTTGCATTTATAAGGTTTTAACCAAACTTTTCAGCGCCACTATACGACTGGCAACATTCTAATACAATTGATGTAACAAATAATGCTACACAGACCAGATTTTTAACGAATTTAATGTAAAAAACACTAACAAGTGCACACAAAGCTGTAGAAAAATTGACTTTCCCACGTAAGACCAGTAAAAAAATGGCACATAAACATCCTGGACGGATTAATAATAAACAAAGGAGATTGTTATGGCGGATAAGAAAGCTACCCTTCACATTGAAGGTCAAGCGCCAATCGAGCTGCCGATTACGGAAGGTGTACTTGGTACTCCAGTGATCGATGTTCGTACACTAGGTTCTAATGGTTTTTTCACTTTTGACCCTGGTTTTCTTGCCACTGCATCTTGTGAGTCTCAAATCACTTTTATTGACGGTGGAAAAGGTATCCTTCTACACCGTGGTTATCCAATTGACCAACTTGCCAATAACGCTGATTACTTAGAAGTATGTTACATACTTCTTTACGGTGAAGCCCCATCTCGAGCTGAATACGAAAAGTTCAAGACTACCGTGACACGTCACACCATGGTGCATGAGCAGATTGCTAGTTTCTTCCACGGCTTCCGTCGTGATGCTCACCCTATGGCTGTAATGTGTGGTGTTGTAGGCGCTCTAGCGGCGTTCTACCACGACTCACTTGATATCAACAACGATACACACCGTGAAATTGCGGCTTACCGCCTAATTTCAAAAATGCCGACACTGGCAGCAATGTGTTACAAATATTCAATCGGTCAGCCGTTTATCTACCCACGTAACGACCTAGGCTACGCAGAAAACTTCTTACACATGATGTTTGCAAACCCATGTGAAGAGTATGAAGTGAACCCTATCGTTGCTCGTGCAATGGATAAAATTTTCACTCTACACGCTGATCACGAACAGAACGCTTCAACGTCTACAGTACGTCTAGCGGGTTCATCTGGTGCTAACCCATTTGCGTGTATCGCAGCTGGTATTGCATCACTTTGGGGTCCAGCGCATGGCGGTGCAAACGAAGCTTGTCTGCGCATGCTTGAAGAGATTGGTAGCGTAGATAACATTGAAGAATATGTTGCGAAAGCAAAAGACAAAGATGACCCATTCCGTTTGATGGGCTTCGGTCACCGTGTTTACAAGAACTACGATCCGCGTGCAACAGTAATGCGCGAAGCGTGTCACGAAGTACTGAAAGAGCTGAACATCCAAGATCCACTGCTAGATGTAGCAATGGAACTTGAGCGTATTGCTCTTTCTGATGAGTATTTTGTTTCTAAGAAGCTATACCCGAACGTAGATTTCTACTCAGGTATCATTCTGAAAGCAATCGGTATTCCAGTATCTATGTTCACTGTAATCTTCGCGATGTCTCGTACCATCGGTTGGATTGCACACTGGAACGAAATGCACAGCGATCCGACGAACCGTATCGGTCGTCCTCGTCAGTTGTACACTGGTGAAGAACAACGTGACTTTAAAGCACTTCACGAGCGTGAATAGTTGCGATAAGTCATAACGTTAAAAAGGGTTGATGTGAAAGCATCAACCCTTTTCTTTTATACGAGATACGAGATACGAGATACGAGATACGAGATACGAGATACGAGATACGAGAAGGTTTGAACATTAACCTAACCTCAAAACAACACTAATCAATCGATTCGAGCTTATCTCAAAGACGGATACAAATTTACAGTGACTCGTATCCTTCACCTCACATCTGCTCTTAAACTGGATTGTCGATATCAATAAACTCAACATCCAAGCCATGCTCTTTCGCTAACCATTCACCTAGCGCTTTCACACCGTAGCGCTCAGTCGCATGGTGGCCAGCAGCAAAATAGTGAATGTCTTGCTCGCGTGCTGAGTAGGTCGTGCGCTCTGAAATTTCGCCAGAGATAAATGCATCGATACCTTGAGACGCCGCTAGCTCGATGTAATCTTGCCCACCACCGGTGCACCAACCGACAGTCGTAATCATTTTATCTTGGTTCTCTGGCGCAATATGCAGTGGTTTTCGATTCAGAACTTGATCGATTTTTTCTGCAAATTCAGCTCCTGTCATTGGTGCTTTTAGTTTACCAAACATGGCAACTGACTGTGGATGCCCTTCCAAGCCACCTTCGACTTCTATCTCAAGTAACTCTGCCAATTTTGCGTTGTTGCCAAGCTCAGGGTGGATATCGAGAGGTAAGTGATAACCTATAAGATTAATGTCATTCTTAATCAGAGTACGAATGCGCTTGCCCTTCATACCACGAATCGCTTCTGACTCGCCTTTCCAGAAAAAACCATGATGGACTAACAAAGCGTCTGCGTTCAGTTCTACCGCTTTATCAATCAAGGCTTGCGAAGCTGTCACACCAGTAACGATGCGCTTCACTTCTGTTGTGCCTTCTACTTGAAGGCCATTCGGACAGTAGTCTTTAATCTGCTGTGGCTGCAGTTTTTCGTTAAGTAGCTTTTCTAATTGTAAGTTATTCATTTTTATTTCCAGCTCACCTTTATAATAACGTCGTTATATCAATTTACGGGTAGAATGTCGAAAGCCCTACCACTCTGTTTGTGAACAACAGACGACTGAAGTTTACGAGGAACCGATGACTGAACTGCAACGTTTTTACCAATGGGTGATTGGCTCGCCACCACTACTCGAAATCAAGCCGCCAATTTCTGATCTCAGTGCATTCTCAAACCACCAAGCACTCGACGAATCACATACTTATAATGGTAATCCTAGATTAGGCTTCCTATATCAGCACCTGTGTGAACAAATCATCGGTGTTTCGGATAATTATTCAATCAAACACGATGAGATTCAGATTAATGTTGAGGGAAGAACACTCGGCGCGATCGACTTTATCCTTGAAGATGTGCAAAACCAAAAGCTAGAGCATTGGGAAGTAGCCATTAAGTTTTACCTACTGCATGAACTGACATGGTTTGGTCCGAACTCTCATGACCAGTTAGACAAGAAGCTCGATAGAATGCTCAACCACCAACTTGGTATGTCGTCTTCAACGGCCTTTCTTGAACAATATCCAGAGATCGATGTCGACTCAAAACATCTCCTCATGCAAGGTCGCCTATATACCAACCCATTCTTAGAGCAAAACGTACCTACTACATGTTTGGGCTACGGCATTAATCCAAGCCAAGTAAACGGTTTTTGGTGCTATCAAGATCAAGCTCATCTAATCACTGAGGCGATCTACCCTCTCACCAAAGAACAATGGGCAGCTGGGACGGATGACTTCAACGGCAAACCTATCACCGAGTTCGGTGACCGCTTTGTTCATGGGCAAACTAAGTCGGGACAGTTCTGGTTTGTGATGCCACAAAGCTGGCCATACGGCTAATCCATTCGTCATTGAATTGACTTAGTCTTCGTAGATTACTGACAGACAAATAAAAAGGTTCATCGCGGCTTTCCGGGGAAAGCCGCTTTTATCTTCAAGAAGAAGTAGTCTGTATCTCGATATCCATACCCCATTCGCTTGATTAACTTTATTTTGTTGTTTATCCCTTCCAATTTGCAGGTGTTGAGCGGATAAGTTGCCGATGCAATAATACCGTGAAGATAAGGCCTCAGTTTTCGTGCAAACTCTTTCAATGGCTTAATTCCACTCTCTTGCACTTGTGCCCACCATACCTCCCAGAGCCCCTTAGCATGTGCTTCTGATTTACAGTACCAAAGCTCTTTGAGTTGTGAGCCGAGTATATAAGTGGCCATCAAGTCCTTATTGATATTCAATATTTCAGTAAGATAGCTATCTTGTCGTGCATTTAAATTACCTCTGTTTTTCAGCAGTACCCAGCGTGAGCGCTTCACCCATTGCCTCGCTTTTTTATCCTGCTTGAGTTTGTTAGCTTGGTCGACTCTGACTCTATCCATCACCTCACGACCGAACTTAGCAACAACATGGAATAAGTCGTAAACGATTTTTGCATTCGGGCAGTGCGCTTGAACTTCAAGGTCAAAAGCCGTATTCATGTCCATTGCGACCGCTTCGATATTGTTACCATGCTTGCCTAACTGCTCGAAAACGGTCGTATGTCCTTGCGGCTACGACCTAACCCTACCCAAATGACTTGGTGAGTCTTAGCATCAGCGATGACTGTGGCATATCGGTGCCCTTTAAAGATGGCGAACTCGTCCATGACGAGTTGCCTTAGCCCTTCCCATTTCACTGACGGTACCACTTGGCGAAGTCGACGTTTATCTATCTCTTTAATGGTGTGCCAATGAACGCTCGTTAACTGGGAGATATGCTTAATGGGAAGAAGAGGCAGTAGTTGTTCTATATAGCTTTTTAGACGCGTCGTTATACGAGCATAAGGCTCTAACCAAGATAGAAACTCTGTTTTTATGCCGCAGTCACGACACTTGATCCTTCGAGTTTGAACGGAAAGCTCAACAGGAACATTGAACAACATGGCCTCTTTCACATGACGCCATTGATACTCATGGATAGCCTCAGCTTCAAGACCGCAAAGGCATTTAGCCTCAGAATTAGGTTTAAGAGTTAGTGTAACAAGTGATGCTGTCTGGTGAGACTTTACTATTTTAAAGCCTTCCCAGAATGAAGATAGGAAAGTATGATTCGGCATGAAAACGGTAGTTTGTGTATGATTTTTGTTTGGCGACTAAACCATATCACTTACTACCGTTTTTTTGTTTTTAGTTCCCGCTCATCCGCGATGAACCAATAAAAAGGGCTGATGCATTCACATCAACCCTTCTTCTATTTACCTAACGACTCTAGTAATCGAGATTCGATTATAGACCAGCGGCTGCAAATACTTGGTTAACAATCTCTTGAGCTTCTGCCTCGATTGCTTTTAAGTGCTCTTCACCTTTAAAGCTTTCACAGTAGATCTTGTAGATGTCTTCAGTGCCTGATGGACGAGCAGCAAACCAACCGTTCTCGGTTGTCACTTTAAGGCCACCAATCGCAGCACCATTACCTGGAGCATGCGTTAAGCGAGCCGTAATCGCATCACCAGCAAGTGTTTCAGCAGAAACCATCTCTGGAGACAGCTTCTTCAGCACGTCTTTTTGTGCGCCATTTGCTACCGCTTGAATACGGTTGTACTTAGATTCGCCGTGTTTAGCAGCAAGCTCTTCGTAGTACTCTTGTGGGTTCTTACCCGTTACCGCTGTGATCTCAGCCGCAAGTAGGCAAAGAATTAGGCCATCTTTATCTGTTGACCAAGGCGTTCCGTCTTTACGTAAGAAAGATGCACCCGCACTCTCTTCGCCGCCGAAACCAAACTGACCGTTGTATAAGCCATCAACGAACCATTTGAAACCAACTGGCACTTCACAAAGTTCACGACCTAGGTCAGCAACGACACGGTCAATCAATGCGCTTGATACCAGTGTTTTACCAACAGCAACGTCTTTACCCCATCCTTCACGGTTACGGTACAAGTAGTCGATACAAACTGCTAGGAAGTGGTTTGGATTCATTAAGCCTTTTGGCGTAACAATGCCGTGGCGATCGTAATCAGGGTCGTTACCAAACGCTAGTGCATACTCGTCTTTAAGAGCCAGTAGGCCTGCCATCGCATATGGAGAAGAACAGTCCATACGAACCACGCCATCTTTATCTAGAGACATGAATTGGAAAGAAGGGTCAACCGCTTCACTTACCAGAGTAAGATCTAGGTTGTACGCTTTACCAATTTGGCGCCAGTAATCGATACCGCTGCCACCCAGAGGATCAACACCAATCTTGATGTTTGCTTTCTGGATAGCTTCCATATCAACCACGTTAACCAAATCAGCAACGTATGGAGCAACCAGATCCACTTCTTTCACTAACTCAGACTGTTTAGCCTGTGCGATAGGAGTGCGCTTAACACCTTGCATTTGCTCAGCAATGATCACGTTCGCACGGTCTTCAATCGCTTGAGTCAATTCAGCTTCAGCAGGACCACCGTGTGTCGGGTTGTATTTAATACCGCCGTCTTGTGGTGGGTTATGTGAAGGCGTGATAACAATGCCGTCAGCTTTCTTATCATTCACTAGATTGTGCGTAAGAATCGCGTACGAGATACCCGGTGTTGGAGTAAAGCCATTGTTTTCTTGAATAATAACTTCAACACCGTTCGCTACAAGCACTTCAATAACCGTAGAGAACGCAGGCTCAGATAGAGCGTGAGTATCTTTACCTAAGAAAAGTGGGCCTGTTGTACCCTGCTCGGCACGAACCTCAGCAACGGCTTGTGCAATCGCTAGAATGTGGTTTTCGTTAAATGTTGATTTGTCTGCTGTACCACGGTGACCTGAAGTACCGAACAGTACTTTGTGATCTGGGTTGGTCGCATCCGGTTGCTGTAAGAAATAGTTAGCCACTAAAGCCGGAATATTATGAAGATCTTCCTGCTGAGCTTTTTGCCCAGCACGAGGGTGCATAGCCATTTTTCGACATCCTTATATATAAAATTTAAAAACAAAAAAACCTCATAATATCTTCTTATCCATGGATATTATGAGGTTTAAATCAGATTTCGTTAAATTGAACCTGTTACTTTTTCTATCAATTCTGCTTGGAAACTCATGCGGCTCATAAGCTGCTCAACCATCTGTCTTTTACGGCTTGTATTGTTATTAGTAATAACCCAAAAAGGACTTTGTGGAATGGCTTTAGGCTTAGTGGTGTTGCCGTTTGCTAGCAACGTCGCTTCGTTGTCTGCAAAGTAAACACGCTTACGGCCTTTTACTTGAGTTGCTTCTGAAAAGCTTAAAGGGTCGATTTTATGCAGTGTTGATAACACAAGCATGAAACGATCAATGGCTTTCTTTAGTGATGCAAACTCATCTGATATTAGTAGTGAGCGCATTTCTTTAACGCCATCGAATTTCTCTGGAGTAAAGCCTACCTCTTTGCTAACAACGATACCTTTTGGCTCAACGATCTCTTCGATCGGAACCATGCCTTGGCTATCAACCTGTAACAAGCGGCGCAGAATATCTGAAGCGCTTTCGCCAATACGTTCTGTCTGACCCGCAATAAAACGGTATAGGTCCTCATCAACCTCAATTGTTTTCATTCGCTTTTCACAATCTCAATGTTTAAACTCTGGGGGATTATAGCGAGATCCGCGCGGATACTCTACGTCAAACCCACCATGAATAAGATAAAAATGTCAGTACAGCTCAACTATAAAATTGAAGGTGAGGGTCACACCATTGTTTTGATCCATGGATTATTCGGTAATCTGGACAACCTTGGCTTGCTCGCTAGGGATCTAAAAGCCGATCATCAAGTGCTTAGTATCGATCTACGTAACCACGGCCAATCTTTCCATAGTGACACTCACAACTATCAAGCGATGGCACAAGATGTAGCTCAACTGCTGAATGATCTTGAGCTAGAAGATGTGACTGTGATTGGTCACTCTATGGGTGGCAAAGTCGCGATGGCACTCACCCAACATCTTGAACTGCGTAAGTTAGTTGTACTAGACATGGCGCCAGTCGCGTACACCCAGAGCCGCCATGATAACGTATTCGCTGGCCTGCAAGCCGTGATAGAGGAAAAGCCAGTTTCTCGCTCCGAAGCACTTAAAGTACTCGCAAAACATATTGAAATAGACGGCGTTCGCCAGTTCTTGACCAAATCTTTGTTTAAATCAGAGCAAGGTATCATGGAGTGGCGCTTTAACGTCGTATCCCTACTCGCAAATTGCGCGCACATCATTGGCTGGGAACCGATCGAAAAAACCTCGGTCAAAACCTTGCTAATAAAAGGTGGTGACTCTGACTATCTCACGGCTGAACACCAAACCGCGGTTCAGCAGCAATTTTCCAACGCAAAGGCGCACGTCATTGCGAATACGGGTCACTGGCTACACGCAGAAAAGCCAGCAGAAGTACTCAGAGCAATTCGAAAATTCATCGCTTAAGCGCGCTTTTTCATGCAGATAAATGAGAGCTGAGTAATCACTGCACATTAACTTTATCTCGCAACAGTGATATAGTGCGCCCAAGCAAAATTGGTATATAAGGTTCCCATGCTTTACGACTACATGAACATCATTGAATCTGTTGGTTTAGATCTCCTATTTGCCGCGATTTTCTTTTTAATCGGCATGGCAATTAAGGACGTTCTAAAGCAAGGAAATGTTCCTCCATTTGGTCGTCGCATTGTGTGGTTAGTACTTTTCCTTGGCTGTGCAGGTTTTATCGCCAAAGGGATAATCCAACTAAGCTGGGAAGGAACCGGGATCTAACGATTCCCTTCCGAACTTTATTACACCGACAACAGACAAAATGAAAGGTAATGATTCTATGGCAAGTGTAGGTCTCTTCTTTGGTAGCGATACAGGTAACACTGAAGCTGTTGCTAAGATGATTCAAAAGCAATTGAGCAAGCAGCTCGTTCACGTTCAAGACATTGCAAAAAGCAGCAAAGAAGATATCGATAACTTCGATTTACTGCTGCTTGGTATCCCTACGTGGTACTACGGCGAAGCACAATGTGATTGGGATGACTTCTTCCCTGAGCTAGAAGCTATTGATTTCTCAACTAAGCTTGTTGCTATCTTTGGTTGTGGCGACCAAGAAGATTACGCAGAATACTTCTGTGATGCTATGGGTACTATCCGTGACATCGTTGAAGCGAAAGGCGGTACTATCCTAGGTTACACATCAACTGAAGGCTACGAATTCGAAGCATCGAAAGGTTTAGTTGAAGGCGATGACAGCCAATTCGTTGGTCTATGTATCGATGAAGATCGTCAACCTGAGCTAACTGATGAGCGTGTTTCTAACTGGGTTAAACAAATCCACGAAGAAATGTGCCTAGCAGAGCTAGAAGACTAATTCTCTAGCGGTCGTTAATTGTTACAATTAATGACAACTATGTAGATATGAAAAAACCTCCTTTTGGGAGGTTTTTTGCTATTCAATGGTGACCAATTAGCACTCAGCTTCTAATGCTTCGTCATCATCTCTAAATTGCGGCTTCTTTCTTACATAAAGCGTACGCTGAATTTCTGATACCACATTTCCCTGCTTATCTTTGACATAGATAATAAACTCAGGAAAACACTTCTCACCGAGCTGTGTCTGACGATAGATCTCATCCAGTTGCCCTTGGCTTATTTCGAAATCTGCATACAAGTCAGATTGGCCAGGTTTGATAAAGTTAATGCTCGCTTCCTTGTCCCAAACATAATATCGCTCACCCAAAATTCCCATTAACATCAAAGAGTAAACCGGATCAGTCAGGGAGAATATGCTGCCGCCATATTGAGTACGATTGGCATTTTTGTTCCACCAACGTAGCTTCAGCACTGTCTTTACTACCCTGAAGTCTGAACTTATGTGCGCTATCTTAATGCCCGCTCCCCAGAACGGAGGCCAGATATTAAGAGCGAATTTTACGATGTTTGGTTTGTATATTTTTGCAAGTTGCTTATTCATAACAACATTCCGTGTTCATATTAGAATTACCGCCACCTTGACTGGTCGTACCTCCACTATAAGTGAGATACTTCCAATTTACAAAACAGATTGTGATGTCGATTAGTAACCCTTTGAAGTTCGTGGTTTATTGTTATGCCTGACTAAACTATAATGGTATTAATATTGAATTCTGTTAATTGCTGCAGATCATCAACAGGAAAGTATATGTCAGACAATAATCAAGCGCTAAAAGATGCTGGTCTTAAAGTGACCCTCCCAAGGCTCAAAATTTTAGAAGTATTACAACAACCAGACTGCCAACATATTAGTGCTGAAGATTTATATAAAAAGCTGATCGACTTAGGTGAAGAGATCGGACTTGCGACCGTTTATCGAGTATTAAACCAATTCGATGACGCTGGCATTGTAACTCGCCACCACTTCGAAGGCGGTAAGTCTGTATTTGAACTTTCAACACAGCACCACCACGATCATCTAGTATGTCTAGATTGTGGCGAAGTTATTGAATTCTCTGATGACATCATCGAAGAGAGACAGAAAGAAATCGCAGAGCGTTACAACGTGAAACTGACTAACCACAGTTTATACTTGTACGGAAAAAGTATTACCGGTGATTGCAAAGGTAACCCTGACGCACACAAACCGAAGAAGTAATACTGAACGCTGGCTTAGGCCGGCGTTTTTTATATATGGTCACTAATAAGTACGAATACCCGATATTATTCAAACACAAAAAAACCGGCTCTAAGCCGGTTTTTTATTGGGTCGCTTTTAACAAGCTAAATACTCAAGCATTAAGCTTCAGTTTTACCCCAAGTATCGCGTAGACCAACCGTACGGTTGAACACTAGCGCGTCTGCTTTAGAGTCTTTCGAATCTACGCAGAAGTAACCCGTACGTTCAAACTGGTACGCTTGCTCAGCTGCACCTTCCGCTAGGCTAGGTTCAACAAAACCGTTTAGCGTAACAAGCGACTCAGGGTTAAGCGTTGCTGCGAAGTCATCAGCTGCAGCTGGATTTGCCACAGTGAATAGACGATCGTAAAGACGAATCTCAGCAGGTAGTGCTTTATCAGCAGATACCCAGTGGATAACACCTTTCACTTTACGGCCATCAGCAGGGTTCTTACCTAGTGTTTCGTCGTCGTAAGAACAGAAGATAGTCGTAATGTTGCCTTCCGCATCTTTCTCGATACGCTCAGCTTTAATCACGTAAGCACCACGTAGACGAACTTCTTTACCTAGAACCAAACGCTTGTATTTCTTGTTTGCTTCTTCACGGAAGTCATCACGCTCAATCCACACTTCACGAGTAAATGGTACTTCACGAATGCCCATTTCAGGTTTGTTCGGATGGTTAGCAACCGTTAGTGTCTCTACTTTATCCGCATCGTAGTTTTCAATCACGATCTTAACTGGATCCAGAACGGCCATTGCACGAGGTGCATTTTCGTTCAGATCGTCACGGATACAAGACTCAAGTGAACCGAATTCAATCATGTTCTCTTGTTTAGTTACACCGATACGCTTACAGAATTCACGGATAGATGCAGAAGTGAAACCACGACGACGTAGGCCAGAAATAGTAGGCATACGTGGGTCATCCCAACCTTGAACTAGGTTTTCAACCACAAGTTGGTTCAGCTTACGCTTAGACATCACTGTGTATTCAAGATTCAGACGGCTAAACTCGTACTGACGAGGTTGGCAATCGATCGTGATGTTATCTAGAACCCAATCGTACAAACGACGGTTGTCTTGGAATTCAAGAGTACAGATAGAGTGTGTAATACCCTCTAACGCATCAGAGATACAGTGAGTGAAGTCGTACATTGGGTAAATGCACCACTTGTCACCCGTCTGATGGTGATGAGCAAAACGAACACGGTAGATAACAGGATCGCGCATCACCATGAATGAAGAGCTCATGTCGATCTTAGCACGTAGACACGCTTTACCTTCTTCAAAGCCACCGTCACGCATTTTTTCAAATAACGCTAGGTTCTCTTCTGGGCTACGGTCACGGTACGGGCTCGCTTTACCTGGCTCTTTTAGCGTGCCTCGGTATTCACGGATCTGCTCAGGACTTAGCTCGTCAACGTACGCTAAGCCTTTATTAATTAATTCCACAGCATAAGCGTAAAGCGTATCGAAGTAGTTTGATGAGTAACAAATGTCACCAGACCATTCAAAGCCTAACCAGCTTACATCATTCTTAATTGACTCAACGTATTCAACGTCTTCTTTTTCAGGGTTTGTATCATCGAAACGAAGATTACATTGTCCCTGGTAGTCCTGAGCAATACCAAAATTCAAGCAAATAGATTTAGCGTGACCAATGTGCAGGTAGCCGTTCGGCTCCGGCGGGAAACGAGTATGCACGCTACTGTGTGTACCATCCGCTAAATCTTTATCGATAATTTGGCGAATGAAATTCGATGGACGAGCCTCAGCTTCACTCATCTATAGCACCTCTATGTATTTAGTATTGTCAGAGAAAGTTATCTTTCATCTCCAAGAAAACGGGCGCTTATAGCGCAAGTCAAAGATAGAAAGATCATTGTTGCTAATCATCCACAATTCTTCGCCTTTGCACAATAAGAACCGTCCGTTAATTGCGATTATTTCTGCTATTCGATGAAGAATAGAACGAACCGTATTCACTGGCCTTAAACGGCAGGCACAAAAAAGCCTCCCATGTGGGAGGCTTTCAATTTAAAACTTACTTAAGAGTAACTTTACGTCTTAGTTAAGTACTTCCCTTACTATGGAAGTTTTACATCAGATAGGTCTTCACCTGCACCGATAGCTTTCATTTCGCCAGCTACGATTTCAGCTAGTGGGCCTAGGATAACCTGTAGGTTGTTTTCACCTAGTTTAACCACACCTTTAGCACCCAGTTTCTTAAGAACAACTTCATCTGCAACAGAGCGGTCTTTAAGAGTTAGACGTAGACGAGTGATACAAGCGTCGATTGAAGTTAGGTTGTCGTGACCACCTAGAGCTTTCAGGTATTGACGTGCAAGGTCGCCTTTTGGAGCTTCACCAGCAGGAGCTGCAGCAGCTTCGTCATCATCTTCACGACCTGGCGATTTCAGGTTGAAAGCGCGGATTGCGAAAGAGAAAGTGAAGAAGTATAGAGCACCGAAGCCTAGACCGATTAGTAGTAGTACGAATGGTTTAGTTGCTAGACCCCAGTTCAATACGAAGTCGATTAGACCAGCAGAGAAACCGAAACCGTGCAGAGTACCAAACATGTTAGCAACTACTAGAGACAGACCAGTAAATACAGCGTGCATTGCGTATAGAGCAGGAGCTAGGAATACGAACATGAATTCTAGCGGCTCTGTGATACCTGTTAGGAATGAACAGAATGCTACTGAGAATAGTGCGCCACCAACTTGGCTGCGTTTTTCAGCAGGAGCTGCTAGGTACATTGCAAGTGCAGCACCTGGTAGACCGAACATCATTACTGGGAAGAAACCGTTCATGAATACGCCAGCGCCTTTATCGCCGCCGAAGAAACGGTGTAGGTCGCCAGATTTAACAGTTTCAGTCACTTCTTTAACTACAGTAGTGATTTCTGGAGTTACAGAGTTAGCGAATGTGAATGTGTGCTCTTGGCCAACAACTAGAGTTTTAGCTAGTGATGGGTCAACACAAAGTTGAGTGATGTTAGCGAATGCGCCTTGACCAGCAACGATGATTTCTTGACATGTACCCATACCGAACCAGAAGTATGAGTTCAATACGTGGTGTAGACCTACAGGGATAAGTGCACGGTTAAGAGTACCGTAAACGAATTGACCGATAGCGCCAGACGTTGATACTGCGTGAGCCAGTGCGTCTAGACCAGATTGAACACCAGGCCAAACCACACCAGACACAGCACCTGCAACAAGTGCAAATAGACCGGCCATGATAGGGACTAAACGTTTACCCGCGAAGAATGCCAGCCACTCAGGAAGGCGTGTAGCGTGGAAAGCGTTGTAAGAGTGACCTGCGATGATACCTGCGAAGATACCGCCGAAGAATGACATGTTAACGTCTGCGTTAATTGTCGTTGCTGTAGCTGTTAGTACGAAGTAAGCAACTGCACCAGCAAGACCTGCTGCGCCGTTACCGTCTTTAGAAAGACCAATCGCGATACCTAGACCAAATAGCAATGGTAGGTTACCGAAGATAGCACCACCAGCTTGCGCCATAAATGGAATATCAAGTAGATCGCCTTGACCTAAACGTAATAGAAGCGCCGCAATCGGAAGCGTTGCGATAGGTAGCATTAATGCCTTACCCAGCTTCTGTGCATATCCTAGAATATTCACCAGTTGTTTCCCCCTATAGGATTTTTTAGAATTCGTTTGAGAAACTTATTTTAGTCGCTCAATTTAGTCCTATTCAGTGTATTCAATTAATTTTGCTCCGCAAATTAAAACCTTACCATTTGTGATCGTAATCACCAGTTTTTACCAAATCCAGAGGTTTTTGCTAGCGAGATCATAAAACTTATTTTATCATTCAAAAAAATGAACATTTATAGATAAAATCTAGATCTAATGTTTGGGCTAACAACGGGTTATTTGAGGCAAGCAATGCCAGATAAACTACTGATAACACTGAGCCTGAACTTATAAATAAAATGAATTGTTCACATATTTTTCAAACACTTAAACTCGCTTCCCATTTTGAAGCCGTTTGCCCATAAAAGATAAATCGTTACGTAAATGATGCTCGCAAACTAAGTACCCATTTAGGTAACGAAGAATTTTTAAAGATCTCACGAAATAAGGATTAGCTGACTATGTACGCGCTAAGTAACTGTAAAATTTACACTGGTAGTGATGTTCTGACCGATCATGCTGTAATAATCGAAAACGAACTGATCAAAAAAGTCTGCCCTATCTCTGAATTGCCAGAAGGAATTGAGGTTCGCGACCTAGACGGAGCAAACCTAAGCCCAGGTTTCATTGACCTACAACTGAACGGTTGTGGTGGTGTAATGCTGAACGATGAGATCACTGCAGACACTATGCAGATCATGCACAAAGCAAACCTGAAATCTGGCTGTACTAGCTTCCTACCTACGCTTATCACCTCTTCAGACGAAGACATGCGTGCGGTTATCACGGCAGCTCGTGAATACCACAATCAGTACCAAAACCAGTCTTTAGGTCTTCACCTTGAAGGTCCGTACCTAAACGTTGCGAAAAAAGGCATCCACAGCGTCGATCACATTCGTAAATCTGATAACGAGATGATTGAGCTTATCTGTGAAAACAGCGACCTTGTTGCAAAAGTAACTTTAGCGCCTGAGCTGAACGATCCTGAACACATTGAACGTCTTCAGAAAGCGGGCGTGGTGGTTTCTATTGGCCACACCAACGCAACTTATGCAGAAGCACGTCAAGGCTTCGAGTCTGGTATTACTTTCGCGACTCACCTATTCAATGCAATGACACCTATGGTTGGCCGCGAGCCAGGCGTTGTTGGCGCGATTTACGATACGCCAGAAGTATACGCAGGTATCATCGCCGATGGCTTCCACGTTGATTACGCAAACATTCGAATTGCGCACAAAATCAAGGGAGAAAAGCTCGTATTAGTGACGGACGCCACAGCTCCTGCAGGTGCTGACATGGAATACTTTATTTTTGTCGGTAAGAAAGTATATTACCGAGATGGTAAGTGTGTTGATGAAAACGGCACACTGGGCGGCTCAGCTCTGACTATGATTGAAGCAGTTCAGAATACAGTTGAGCACGCTGGTATCGCTTTAGACGAAGCTCTTCGCATGGCTACGCTATACCCAGCTACGGCTATCGGTGTAGAAAGCAAGCTAGGTCGAATCAAAAAAGGCATGGTTGCAAACCTAGCTGTATTTGACCGAGACTTTAACGTTAAAGCGACTGTTGTTAATGGACAATACGAGCACAATTAAGTATGAATGGCGGACAAATAGGTAACGTAGACTTAGTTAAACAACTAAACAGTGCGGCGGTATACCGACTAATAGACCAACAAGGGCCTATCAGTCGTATACAAGTGGCTGATGTAAGCCAACTCGCACCGGCAAGTGTTACAAAAATTACCCGCCAACTTTTAGAGCGCGGCCTAATCAAAGAGGTGGCGCAGCAAGCGTCTACTGGCGGTAGACGCGCTATCTCCCTAACCACAGAAGTAGAACCTTTTCATTCTGTCGCAGTGCGCTTAGGCCGAGACTATATTCAAATAAGCCTTCATGACCTTGGCGGTCGTGAGTTGGCTTTCCAACAGCAAGACCTGAATTATTCAGACCAATCAGACCTTACCCAAGGCTTGGTTAATAATTTAAAGGCTTTCATTGCTGAGCACCAACCAAAAATCGACCAACTGATTGCGATTGGCGTTACTCTTCCAGGCTTGGTTAACCCAACGACTGGTGTTGTTGAGTACATGCCAAACACAGACATCGATAACCTAGCTTTAAGCGACATTATTCGCGACACATTCCATGTCGCTTGTTTTGTGGGCAACGATGTTCGAGGAATGGCGCTTGCTGAGCACTACTTCGGCGCAAGTAAAGACAGCCAAGACTCTATTTTAGTGAGTGTTCACCGTGGTACCGGCGCTGGTATTATCGTGAATGGTCAGGTTTTCTTAGGTCACAACCGCAACGTTGGTGAGATTGGTCATATCCAAATCGATCCGCTAGGCGAGCAATGCCAGTGTGGTAATTTCGGCTGTCTTGAAACCGTAGCGGCAAACCCAGCTATCGTTGAACGAGTTCAGAAACTGATTAAGCAAGGCTATGAGTCTTCTTTAACAGAGCTTGACCGTATTACAATTCAAGATGTGTGTGACCATGCAATCAATGGTGACGAACTAGCGAAACAAAGCTTAGTTCGAGTAGGAAACCAGTTAGGCAAGGCGATCGCCATGACGATTAACTTATTTAACCCTCAAAAAGTTATCATCGCAGGTGATATTACAAAGGCACAAGAGATTGTTTTCCCTGCAATTAAGCGCAATGTAGAGAATCAGTCGTTAACGACTTTCCATAGCGGCTTGCCTATTGTAGCATCTCAGATCGATAAACATCCTACGATGGGAGCTTTTGCCATGATTAAGCGCGCCATGCTCAACGGTGTGTTGCTGCAGAAGCTTCTCGAAGATTAAAGAAAAATAATTCTGATTTTCCGCGGGCCGTGTTTGTATAAACACGGCCCGTTTTTTTAAGCTAGGGAACTACAACAACAAGTTATGGAACTTATATTAATATCCACTGCGTTTATCGCAGGATTTATTGCTTTAAAGTGTCACCTTCCCCCATTAGTTGGTTTTTTGGTTGCAGGCTTTGGGCTTTTTGCCTTTGGCTTTGAAACCAATGACACCATCATTACTTTAGCTGACCTTGGTGTCACGCTACTTCTATTTACTATCGGCTTAAAACTCGACATCAAAACCCTGCTCTCTAAAGAGATCTGGGCTGGCGCGACAATGCACAACCTTTTGTCCACTCTGTTTTTCGCTGTCGCCCTATTTGGTTTTAAGTTCTTAGGTATTTCATCGCTGGCCGCCATGTCGGTAGAACAGATCGTTCTGCTTGGTTTTGCTCTTTCATTCTCTAGTACGGTATTTGCAGTTAAGACTCTGCAAGAGAAAGGTGAAATGAATGCGACCTACGGAACGTTAGCGATTGGTATCTTGGTCATGCAGGATATCTTCGCCGTAGTATTCCTAACGGCTTCTACAGGCAAAATACCTGAGTGGTATGCGATTGCTCTGTTTGCCCTGCCTTTACTACGCCCACTGTTCTACAAAGTGCTCGATTGGGTTGGTCACGGCGAGATGCTGGTTCTGTCCGGCATCTTCTTCGCACTAGTCGTCGGTGCTGGTTTATTCCATTTGGTTGGTGTGAAACCAGACCTAGGGGCTCTTGTTCTAGGTATGTTACTTGCTGGTCATCCAAAAGCCTCAGAGTTATCAAAATCGCTTTTTAACCTTAAAGAGCTTTTCCTTGTCTGTTTCTTCTTGAACATTGGTTTGTCAGAGCAACCAACCATTCAAGGCTTTATGCTTGCAATCTTGTTCTTACTGATGCTGCCAGTGAAAGGTGTTCTCTACTTCTTGGTGCTCAACCGTTTCAAGTTCCGTGTTCGAACGTCTCTACTCGCCTCATTATCACTGTTTAACTACAGCGAATTTGGCCTCATCGTTGGTGGTCTTGCCTTCAAGATGGGTTGGATGTCGGGTGATATCCTAGTTGCGGTAGCCATTGCGGTTTCACTGTCGTTCTTAATCGCTGCACCTTTAAACCGAGCTGGTCACAAGCTTTATCAGCAGTCAGGTAAATGGCTGAAAGAGCATGCGTCAGAAAAGCTTCACCGACGTGATAAGCGAATTGACCCAGGCCGAGCACAAGTGCTTATTCTTGGTATGGGCCGAATTGGTACTGGTGCTTATGACGAATTACGCTCTCGCTATGGCAAAGTTAGCCTAGGTGTTGAAGTTCGTGAAGAAGCAGCACACAACCACAGAAGCCATGGCAGAAACGTGATTTCCGGCGACGCGACTGACCCGGACTTCTGGGAACGTATCTTAGATACCGCCAATGTGAAATTGGTGATCTTGGCTATGCCGCACCACCAAGGTAATCAAACCGCTTTAGACCAGTTGAAATCTCGAAACTTCAAAGGTCAAATTGCGGCGATTGCTGAATATCCGGATCAACTCGAAACGCTCAAAGAAAACGGTGTTGATGCGGCATTTAACATTTATAGCGAAGCCGGTAGTGGTTTTGCTCGCCACGTATGTGAACAGCTAAACCCAAACATCAATAAAATCTAGCCTAAAACGCCCTCTTAAAAACCTCTCAAAATTGCGAATTTTTGCACTTTTGAGAGGTTTTCGTATAAAAAACCAACTGCAATTAGATACCAAACACCAAAACCAACTAATAATTAGATAATTTCTAACATAACCCCCTTTATATTATTTTTTTGCTTACATCCGGTTGCTTTTTTTAGCCAGAATGGCAAATTGAATACAGTTGATTTAGAAATTATTTAAAAGGAAGTTCTATGTGTTCAGTATTTGGCATTCTCGACATTAAAAGTGATGCCGCAGCACTTCGCCCAATTGCTTTAGAAATGTCTAAAAAGCTTCGTCACCGTGGTCCAGACTGGTCTGGCATTTATGCTGGTGAAAAAGCAATCCTTGCTCACGAGCGTTTAGCTATCGTTGGTTTAAACAGTGGTGCTCAACCACTATACAGCCAAGATAAAAAGCATATTCTTGCAGTAAACGGCGAAATCTATAACCACAAAGAACTTCGTGCTCGCTACGAAGACAAGTACCAATTCCAGACAGATTCTGACTGTGAAGTTATTCTTGCGCTATACCAAGAAATGGGTGCTGACCTACTAGAAGAACTTAACGGTATTTTCGCCTTCGTTTTATACGATGAAGAGAAAGACGAATACCTAGTAGGCCGTGATCACATCGGCATCATCCCGCTTTACCAAGGCTACGATGAACACGGTAACTACTACGTTGCTTCAGAAATGAAAGCACTGGTTCCAGTATGTAAAACAATCAGTGAGTTCCCTCCTGGTAGCTTCTACTCTTCTAAAGATGCAGAGCCTCAGCGTTACTACATTCGTGATTGGAACGAATATGCAGCAGTTCAAGGCAACAGCACAAGCAAAGAAGAACTGACTGAAGCACTAGAAGCAGCGGTCAAACGCCAACTAATGACTGACGTACCTTACGGTGTACTTCTATCGGGTGGTCTAGACTCATCAATTACTTCAGCAGTAGCGAAACGTTATGCCGCAATGCGTATTGAAGATGATGAGCAATCTGAAGCTTGGTGGCCACAACTGCACTCGTTTGCGGTTGGCCTAGAAGGTGCGCCAGATCTTATCGCTGCTCGTGAAGTGGCTGACAAAATCGGTACAGTACACCACGAGATGACATACACGATTCAGGAAGGCCTAGACGCAATCCGTGACGTTATCTACCACATCGAAACTTACGATGTAACGACGATTCGTGCATCAACTCCGATGTACTTGCTAGCTCGTAAGATCAAGGCGATGGGCATCAAGATGGTACTTTCTGGTGAAGGTGCGGATGAAATTTTCGGTGGTTACCTGTATTTCCACAAAGCGCCAAACGCGAAAGAGTTCCACGAAGAAACAGTACGTAAATTGCTGGCTCTGAACATGTTTGACTGTGCTCGTGCAAACAAATCGTTGGCAGCATGGGGCGTTGAAGGCCGTGTACCTTTCTTGGATAAAGAGTTCATTGATGTTGCAATGCGTTTGAACCCTGAAGACAAGATGTGCGGTAACGGTAAGATG
The DNA here is from genome assembly GCF_023206395.1 of Vibrio sp. ED004. Classification (NCBI taxonomy): domain Bacteria; kingdom Pseudomonadati; phylum Pseudomonadota; class Gammaproteobacteria; order Vibrionales; family Vibrionaceae; genus Vibrio; species Vibrio sp. ED004. The sequence goes on from NZ_CP066149.1 coordinate 784,172, forward strand.
GAGAAACACATCCTACGTGAGTGTTTTGAAGACTACCTACCAGATTCAATCGCATGGCGTCAAAAAGAGCAATTTTCTGACGGCGTTGGCTACGATTGGATTGATACGTTGAAAGCAACTGCTGAAGCGAAAGTAACGGATAAACAAATGGAAACAGCTCAGTTCCGTTTCCCTTACAACACGCCAACAACCAAAGAAGGTTACGCTTACCGTGAAATCTTTGAAGAGTTGTTCCCGCTAGAATCAGCAGCAGAGTGTGTACCTGGTGGTCCATCTGTGGCTTGTTCATCAGCAAAAGCTATCGAATGGGATGAGTCTTTCCAAAACTGTGTTGACCCATCTGGCCGTGCAGTACAAGCCGTTCACAACGATGCTTACAACGCTTAAAGCGATTGGTAAATTCTAAATACTAAAAAAGGCGCATGATGCGCCTTTTTATTTTTAAGCCGATTTTTATATTGTTGCATTTATGCGTGAGCTTGCAGTGCTTCGTTCTCAATACTGATAGGAACCACTTGGCTGATCATTTTTACGAGCATGATAGAGCGAGCTTCACCATCTTTCTGATGGAAAATCGCTTCAATGCCAGCGAACTGGCCACTCTTAATCTTAACCACCTGCCCAGACTCAAACTCAACACAACAATCTTCAGTTTCGTTATTGCAACACTTCTCAAACTCTTTGAGTTCGAAAACTAAGTCACCTTGGACTTCATGCGGTCTTGCGCCGAACTTAATAAAGTCGACCACACCGCGCGTTGAACGAACTGTCGTAAAGCTAGGGCCTTGTTCATAGTCAAAGCGAACAAAGATGTAAGACGGGAACAGCGGCTCTTTGACCTGCTTCTCTTTCCCTCTAACCACCTTTTCGACTTCTATTTGAGGGTAAAAGCACTCTACCCCCTGATTTTCTAGGTGCTGTTGAGCGCGTTTTTGATCACCACGCTTACAGTAGAGCAAATACCAACGTTTCATTTTACTAGCCATTTTCTATTTTTGGACATTTTACCACAAGCCTAAAACGGTTTAATCACCGTTAATAAAATGAAGACTGATAAGCAAGAAATAATGCGTAACAGACCAACTTATCAACAAAAAGTCATAGGTCCGAAAAGTGGTTAAGCATTGTACAGGGATCATTTACAGATAAAAAGGCGCATTCTTGTAAGCGTATGTATGCAAGACCAAATAAAATACACCATACCCTATGAAGATCAAAATGATACAACAAGCCAATGCATTTCACTTTTATTATTCGGTAATTCTTTTAAAACGCTCACTATGCGTCCAGCTCAAAACTGGAAAATTAGTTTGCAGCACGCATTATCTGGGTGACATTGCATAGAAAACCCCTTACTTTCATAAGCTTATGAAAAACTAGTTATCGTAACCATAAAAGACGCCTATTGCAGATGGTTATTCCACTCTGTATACATAAGTGACTATAAAATCTTTTAATACCTAAAATTAGTAAAACTTATGCCAAGCACTCACAACATCTTTGGCCACCCTAGAGGCCTATTTCTACTATTTAGCACAGAGCTATGGGAACGTTTCTCCTACTATGCAATGCGTGCAATTCTTGTTTTATTCTTAACTGATACCACTCTTAATGGTGGCCTTGGTTGGTCAACAAAAGACGCTCTCGATCTCTACGGGATCTACACGGGTTTAGTCTACATCACACCATTAATTGGTGGCTGGATTGCTGATAACTACCTAGGACAACGTAAATCGATCCTAATTGGTGGTGTATTAATGGCTCTTGGCCAATTTACACTTGCTCTACCAAACGGCTTTATTGGCTTAGACCAAGTCAACGCTCTGTACCTTGGTTTAGCACTGCTTATCAGTGGTAACGGTATGTTTAAGCCAAACATCTCAACCATGGTTGGCGATTTGTACCAAGAAGGTGATAACCGCCGTGATGGTGCTTTCACCATTTTCTACATGGGCATCAACTTAGGCGCACTACTTGGTGGCTTGATTTCGGGTGCAGCAGTGGATTCTTTCGGTTGGAAAGCAGGCTTCTTGGCTGCTGGTATTGGTATGGTTATTAGCTTGATCATGCAGATGACGATGGCTCAATCTTGGTTAGGCAACATCGGTTCTGTGCCTGCGGCTGCTCGAGCAAAAGAGCTGAACAAATCAAAAGAGAAAGCGCCACTCACCAAAGAAGAGTTCGACAGACTAAAAGTTATTCTGATTATGGGTCTGTTCGTGATCGTGTTCTGGGCTGGCTTTGAACAAGCTGGCGGCCTAATGAACATCTACACTCAACAATATACTGACCGTATGATTGGTGGCTTTGAAGTTCCAGCTGCTTGGTTCCAATCTCTGAACCCATTCTTCATCATTACACTTGCACCGATCATCGCTGCATTTTGGGTGAAATTAGGTAAGCGTGAACCAAACTCTCCTGTTAAATTTGCGATGGCGTTGTTCTTCTTAGCACTTGGCTTTGTGTGCATGATGGGCGCGGTAATGGAACAAGGTGGTGACCTAACAGTGAAAACATCAATGCTATGGCTAGTGGGTGCTTTCTTCTTCCATACACTTGGTGAGCTTTGTTTATCGCCTATTGGCCTGTCGTTGGTCACTAAGCTAGCTCCACTTCGTTTAGCATCACTAATGATGGGTGCTTGGTTTGGCTTCAATGCGGTTGCAAACTACGTTGCAGGCCTAGTGGGTTCTCACGTTGGTGAACTTGGCGCGATGTCTATCTTTGGTGGTATCGCGATTACAGCAACAATTAGTGGCGTATTACTGCTTCTTTGTGCTGGTAAGCTTGTATCATGGATGCATGGTGTAGAAACCAACATGACGCTTGAAGCAGAGCCAAAAGCTGAAACAGCAGAAACCTCTGTTGCTTAATATCTAGATCTAATTCAAGAAGAAACATCAAGATCAAAAAGGGCTGCTCAATGAGCAGCCCTTTTGTTATCTATTCAATCGACACATCAATTAGCGATGAAGCGCTACTAGTTCAGCCATCATATCGATATGCGAGTCTCTATCGTTAAGACACATAATGTAGCTAAAGTCTGAGCCACCAGCTTCGATGAAAGTCTCTTTACACTGGTCTGAAATCTCTTCCAATGTTTCCAAGCAATCCACCGAGAATGCAGGAGCCATGATATCAATCTTCTTAATACCTTTTCCTGGCAATGACTCTAGCGTTTCGTCTGTGTAAGGCTTCAACCACTCCTCTCGACCAAATCGAGATTGGTAGGTCATGGTGATGTCTTCTTCAGATAAACCTAGCTCTGCTGCAAGCAGTTTTGTCGTTGCTTCACAGTGCTGTGGGTAGATATCGCCTTCATCAGCTAAGCGCTTCGGAATGCCGTGGAACGAACAAACCAAATGATCGGCTTTGCCATTTTGATCCCAATGGCTACGAACGCTTTCAGCCAGTGCTTTGGCATAGCTCGGATGTGAATAGTAGTCACGGATAAAGCGATAGCTTGGAATTACAGGCATCTGCTTAAAAGCTTTAGTTAAGCCATCAGAAACAGCCGCTGTCGTTGTGCCTGAGTACTGAGGGTATAAAGGTAATACGATAATGTCTTCTACGCCCTGCTCCATCAGTTGCTCGATGCCCGTCTTAAGGCTTGGGTTACCATAGGTCATTCCCAATGCAACCGGCATCTCCAATTTTTTCTCTAGCTTTTCCGCTTGTCTCTGCGAGTAAACGAGCAAAGGTGAGCCATCATCCATCCAAACCGACTGATACAGCTTCGCGACCTTAGGTGAACGAATAGGAAGAATCACCCCATGCAGAATAGGACACCAAAGCCAACGAGTTAGGTTTACTACTCGCTTGTCGTGCAAGAACTCACTCAAAAATCGACGAACGCCAGCTGGGGTCGCAGAATCTGGCGTGCCTAAGTTCACCAGTAAAACGCCCTGCTTTTTATTATTTTCCATAGATACCTGAGACCAATATGTGATTTTCTGGAAAGTAATATACTAATCTGCATAAGTTTAAGATCATTGCTTCCCACTAAATGTCTGAATAATCATTCTTTAAATGGGATATCACAACATCCATTCTCGATTGTAAACCACCTTCATCAAAAACGGTTTCGTCTTGAATTATGTGCAATCAAATTATCTAGATTGGTATCGTACTAAAAATTGAAACAAAAAAAGCGACCCTTAAGGTCGCTTCCAATATATCAAATTCTAAAACTGGCTGTTAGCCAATTATGCTAGTGCTTTCTCAAGTTCTGCACTAACTTCAGCAACTTGCTTAGTACCGTCAAACTTAAGGTACTGAGTGTTGCCTACTTCAGCTTCTTTACCGTAGTAAGAGATAAGCGGAGCTGTTTGATCGTGGTATACGCCTAGACGTGCACGAACTGTTTCTTCTTTGTCGTCATCACGTACAACTAGCTCTTCGCCAGTTACGTCATCTTTACCTTCTTCTTTAGGCGGGTTGTACACAGTGTGGTATGTACGGCCTGAAGGAAGGTGAGCACGACGACCAGCCATACGCTCAACAATCACATCGTCAGCTACGTCGAATTCAACAACGTAATCAACAGCGATGCCCATTTCTTTTAGGCCATCAGCTTGTGGGATTGTGCGTGGGAAACCGTCTAGTAGGAAACCTTTCTCACAGTCATCTTGAGCGATACGCTCTTTGATAAGACCAAGGATAATTTCATCAGAAACTAGCTGACCAGCGTCGATTACTGATTTTGCTTGCTTACCAAGCTCAGTACCCGCTTTGATAGCAGCACGTAGCATGTCACCAGTTGAAATTTGAGGGATACCAAATTTGTTCATGATGAAGTTAGCTTGAGTACCTTTACCCGCGCCAGGAGCACCTAGAAGAATGATGCGCATGTTTAATCCTCTTATAAAATTATGATTTATACCGAAGCTCACTATCCCACCTTCCTCGTTCATTTTAACGATAAACAGGAAAAGTTAGGTAACAGCTGAGGTTAAGCAAAACTGTAAACAGAAGCAAAACGGTAAGTTTCGGTATAACGTTTAAAAATCATACAACTGGAAGGAATAGGTTCCTAGCTCCAGCTGATTAGGTCGAGCATTCTATCACATTAATATTCAATTTGGCTGAATTTACGACTAAAGAATGTATCGGCAACATTTGTTATGACGATAACGGTGACGTTGACCACGTTTAATAGATTTTCAGCGACGTTCATAAAAAAAGCCCGCATATGCGAGCTTTTTATTACAATTATTGGCTTAACCTAAAGTCGAAAGACTAACGCTTTGTCAGTAGCTCGTTGATTGCACCCAAGAATTGTGACGGATCTTCCATTGAGCCTTTTTCAGCCAGCATCGCTTGACCAAGTAGCAACTCAACCCAACGACCAAACGCTTGCTCGTCTGCTTCGTCAGCCATCTGTTTAACCAGAGCGTGCTCAGGGTTAATCTCGAAGATGTACTTCACTTCAGGTGCCGCTTGACCTGCAGCTTCCAGAAGCTTAGCCATTTGCGTACCCATTTCGAAGTCATCAGTCACAACAACAGCCGGCGTTGTTGCTAGCTTGAATGTAGTGCGAACTTCTTTAACACGACCACCTAGATAAGATTGAGTGCGCTCGACAACAGACTTGAACTCTTCTTCAGTCTCTTTCTGCTTCTCTTTCTCTTCTTCACCTTCAAACTTGCTTAGATCTAAGCCCGCTTTCGTGATCGATTGGAACTGCTTGCCGTCAAAGTCAGTTAGGTAGTTCATTACGTACTCATCAATGCGATCGTACATTAGAACCACTTCAATACCTTTTGCCTTGAACTGCTCCAAGTGTGGGCTGTTCTTAGCTGCAGCGTAGCTATCCGCTGTTAGGTAATAGATCTTATCTTGGCCTTCTTTCATGCGTTCAACGTAAGATTCTAGGCTGATAGTTTGTTCAGCAGAATCCACTTCCGTTGATGAGAAACGAAGTAGACCCGCGATCTTCTCTTTGTTCGCCATGTCTTCAGCCGGGCCTTCTTTCATTACTAGGCCAAACTCTTTCCAAAACTCAAGGTACTTTTCATTGTCGTTCTTCGCCATACGCTCAAGCATAGTCAGCACACGCTTGGTACATGCACCACGAAGAGACTGAGTCACCTTGTTGTCTTGTAGGATTTCACGAGACACGTTCAGAGGCAGATCGTTTGAATCAATCAGGCCGCGAACGAAACGCATGTAAGATGGCATGAACTGTTCAGCATCATCCATGATGAATACACGCTGGACATAAAGCTTTAAGCCGCTCTTATGGTCACGGTTCATCATATCCCAAGGTGCTTTCGCTGGGATGTAAAGCAGGCTTGTGTAGTCGTTCTTACCTTCAACCTTGTTGTGGCTCCACGTTAGTGGATCAGCAAAGTCGTGAGATACGTGCTTGTAGAACTCTTGGTACTCTTCTTTCTCGATATCAGATTTGTTACGAGTCCAAAGCGCTTGCGCCTTGTTAATCTGTTCCCAATGTTTCTCTTCGGTGTCTTTACCTTCGTCATCTTTCACGGCTGTGAAGATAGAAACAGGGATACCGATGTGATCAGAGTACTTACCGATCACTTCACGCAGGCGCCATTCGTTTAAGAACTCTTTACCGTCTTCACGCATGTGCAGAATGATGTCAGTACCGCGAGATTCTTTAGTGATGTCTTCGATGGTGTAATCGCCTTCACCAGCAGAGTGCCATTGAACGGCTTCATTGCTTGCTAGGCCAGCCGCACGTGTGCGAACCGTTACCGCGTCCGCAACGATGAATGCTGAATAGAAACCAACACCAAATTGACCAATCAATTGAGAGTCTTTGCTTTGGTCTTCAGACAGTTTTGAGAAGAAGTCTGCAGTGCCTGATTTAGCAATCGTACCTAAATGCTCAATCACGTTGTCGCGGCTCATACCGATACCGTTATCAGAAATCGTTAAGGTGTTTGCTTCAGCGTTGAATGAAAGTTTTACACCTAAATCAGCATCGCCTTGGTAAAGGTCACCATTAGATAGGGCTTGAAAACGAAGCTTGTCAGCCGCGTCAGATGCGTTAGAGATCAGCTCACGTAGGAAGATTTCTTTATTTGAATACAGTGAGTGAATCATTAGATGAAGTAGTTGTTTTACTTCAGATTGAAAGCCACGAGTCTCTTTATTTTGCGTTGCCGTTTCGCTCATTTTTACTCCAAAACATCTATACTTTATGTTGAATAACCATAGGGGCGTAACACTGGATGCCACTCTTATGTTCATTAACATGAGGATGACAAATGTAAATTCAAGGTCAAAAATCATAAAAACACTGTTTTTTTGATCTGTTTTTATTATCCTTGAGTCTGATAAATATAAAAGAACATAAAAGAAGCCATGATTTGGTGAAGAATTAACTGAACTTCACCTGAGATTTGTCTATTTCGCACCCCAAATCATCCAAAAGTAGAAGAATTCAATGAGCAATATCGGCACAAAGTTTATTCTCGCACAGCGGTTTGTCTTCGATCCAAACAGCAACTCACTTGTTGACCAAATGAGCGACGGCGAAGTCGTACGCCTTGGCAGCAATGAAAGCCGCATTCTCCTGATGCTGTCGGAAAGACCCAATGAAGTTATCACTCGTAATGAATTACACGAGTATGTTTGGCGAGACCAAGGCTTTGAGGTTGATGACTCTAGCTTAACGCAAGCAGTATCGACACTAAGAAAGATGCTGAAAGATTCGACCAAATCCCCAGAATTCGTAAAGACAGTGCCTAAACGCGGTTATCAATTCATTGCGACCGTTGAGCGCTCTGCACCACTTTCATCAAATGATCAGCCAGTAGCTGCTGAAATTGCCGAAAATGACGTAGAACCTATCTTGACGTTTGCAACGCCTACAGCGACTGAAGAAGCGATCACTGAAACGGTTGAATCAGAGCCAGTAGCAAAGGTTCAAGAAACCAATGTCGAAGCTGAGCCAACACGAGCTCCTGCTGCAACTCCAGCTAAAAGCACAAATAAGTGGTTAACGTTTTGGTTGCTGCTTATTGCTTTCATCATGCCGATTCTCGTTTTGACGTTTACTAACCCGGCAGAATCCGAGTTCAAAACGTTAGCTGAAGTGGATGGCGTAAAGGTTCAATCACCAGTTAACCACCCAGATCTTAGCAGTTGGCTGCCAGCGATAGAGAAGTGTGTATTACGTTACAACACCAATCACACAGGCATGCTAAAGCCGACTGAAGTGATCGCAACAGGTGGACAAACCAACAACCTTGCCCTCAACTACATTCACCCGCAAGACTACTCGAGCGAGAATGTAACCCTAAGAATTTATGCAAACCAGTCGGATGTAAACGACATTTGTAACGGTGGTCAGTAACATGAAATTAAAAGTATCGATTATTTTACTGGTTCTATCTGCATTTTTGAGTGGTTGGTTATATTGGGGAAGCGATGCAAAAGTAGAGCGTCTACTTACTGCACATGAATGGCAATCTAAGATGGTCACTCTGATCAGCGATAACAAACAAGCTGACTCAATCGGCCCACTTCGCAAAGTTGAACTGTCATCGAATGCGAAATACCTACCAAATGGTACATATCTGAGAATGTCAGTGGTTAGACTGTATGGTACTCAAACTGAGCCTGCGAATGTCATCAATATTTCGGAAACGGGTCAATGGGATATCAACGACAACTACCTATTGGTTTCACCAACAGAGTTTAAAGATGTGACTTCTGCTCAGCGCCAAGATTTTTCGGAAGGGCAGCTCGAACTGATCACCCAGGTTATTAAGATGGATGCAGAACAAAGCCGACGCATCGACATCGTTAACCCGAAAGCACTGCTACTGACTAGCTTAAATCACGGTTCAACCGTATTGTTTTCAAACTAACATTGGAAAGCCGTTTACTGTGTATCAATAGCTGAATACCATGAAGCGGTAAACCAATAGAAAAGGGGCATGATGCCCCTTTTTGTTATCTAAAACTTACAAGTACGAAATTCTATGGATTGGATAAACTCACTTGCCCTCTTTTTTGGTTCATTGATTGCCAATACCCTCGCCTCCTTATCGGGTGGTGGTGCCGGGCTACTTCAATTCCCACTACTTATCTTTCTTGGCCTCCCCTTTTCGGTCGCCTTAACAACACATAAAGTCGCCAGTGTCGCTCTAGGTTTGGGCGCTGCTTATACGCATATTAAGGACGGTACGCTCAGCTGGAAAATTTGTTGCTACCTGATCCTTGTTGGCAGTATCGGCGTTGTCATTGGGGCAAATATCGTGTTACTGATTCCAGATGATATTGCACAAAAACTGCTTGGGGCGATGATCCTAGCGCTTGGCGTCTACTCCCGACTAAAGAAGCAATTGGGACAAGAGGAACAACTCAAAAACCGAGATACCAAAGGTTGGATTATTGGTGGCATTGGGCTTGCGCTGATTGGCATCATCAATGGCTCGCTCACTGCCGGATCAGGACTGTTAGTGACCTTGTTTCTTGTTCGCTGGTTTGGTTTCACTTATAAGCAGGCCGTGGCACTCACCATGATATGTGTTGGTCTGTTCTGGAATGGCATCGGCGGTATCGCAATCGTACAAGCCGGCGCACCGATATACTGGTTGTGGCTACCCATACTTCTACTTAGCTCATTTATAGGCGGAAGCCTAGGTGCATTTCTTGCCAACCGTTCAAGCAATCAGCTCGTCAAAACTGCTTTTGAAATATTGACGTTTGCCGTCGGTATCAAGCTACTGGTATAGAATTTAAAAGGATTACCTATGAATACGGAATCGAATCCAACCACGACAACAGTATTGAAAGCGACGATAGCCATACACTATTGCCGTCAATGTAATTGGATGCTTCGCTCAAGCTGGTTGTGCCAAGAATTGCTGCACACCTTTAGCGAGGAGATAGAACAAGTCAGTCTGCACCCTGATACGGGCGGACGATTCGAGATCTTTTGTAATGGAATACAGATTTGGGAAAGAAAAGCGGACGGCGGTTTTCCTGAGGCTAAAGTTCTGAAGCAAAGAGTACGAAACATCATTGCTCCAGACAAAGACCTCGGCCACGTGGATTCAAAGTAAAGCTACGCGACCGATTTTGTAATTTAAAGCTGACCGCTCACAATGAGGTCACCTTCAAGGCTAATCACTTTGAAGGTGTTGTCTTCATATAGACCATAGCTTGCTGCGTGCCCTTCTCGTGGGAATGTCACTGAGCTAGGGTTGAAAATGAAGATCTCATCTTGGTATTCAGCAACTGGGATATGAGTATGACCGTGAGCAATAATATCGCCCGCTTTCAGTGCTGGTCGCTTCGTTGTGTTGTACAGGTGACCATGATTTAAGAAGATACGCTGACCTGACTCAAGCAGTACCCATGAGTAATCCATCATCATTGGGAAAGACAACAGCATCTGATCCACTTCGCTGTCGCAGTTACCACGAACGGCGATGATCTCTTGAGAAAACGCATTCAACTTCTCTGCAACCGCCGGCGGATTGTATCCCTCTGGAATCGGGTTTCTTGGACCATGATTCAGAATGTCACCCAATAGAACCAAATATTGCGCACCAGATGCTTGGTATAGCTCTAATACTTTTTCTGTTGCTGGCAGCGAACCGTGTAGGTCTGAAGCAAAAAATAATTTCACACGTACTTCTCCATAAAATTTATGAGCCTATTGTACGTATCTAACGGCTACACGTCATCTCTCGCCATACCGTTGATCACGATATTATTGTAACTAACCATACCGACAATTTTATGGTCACTAACCACAGGGGCACGACTGATTCCAAAACGCTCAAACAAGCGAGCACAATACTTCACATTCATATCGGCAGACACGCTTAAAGCTGGCTTAGTCATGATTTCATAAACGTTAGTGCGCTTAGGCGATCGGTTCTTGGCTAACACTTTCTTGGCGATGTCATTCATCAACACGATGCCGTATTCATCATCCTCATGACGTTTATCGACGATGATGGCTTTCACTTTGTGCTTTTTTGCCATCTCAATCGCTTCTAACACCGTCGTTAGCCCGTCAATAATCACATACGTGTTAGCCATTACATCGCTTACTCGAATTGTCTCACCCGTATTCATAGCTCATCCTCCACAACCTTGGTTAATGTCTCGACTTGGTGCGCGACCCCGACCGCATCTTCAACATCAATCTGAACAGCAATGCCTTGTCCTGACTCTTGGTCGAACTCTCCGACTTCACCAATGGTTTCTAAAATATGCCTAGCTAAATGCTCTTCGACGACAAACAGCAACACATCTTTTTGCACCTCCAAGGTTAAGCCAAAGAAGGTGGTTTTTTGGTTTAACCCTTGCCCTCTGGCATTGTTGATCACCGTTGCTCCAGTTGCGCCCGCATCACGCGCGGCATCGAGCACACTGTCTGTCTTGCTCTCTTCTACAAACGCTAAGATAAGTTTAAAGCGCATCTTTGCTCTCCTTAGAGGTGTGTAAACGGTTTAACCATTGTGTTATTTGGGCATAGCCCATCACTGAAATAATCGGAAATAAGCTCGCGAAAGCAATTAAGCCAAAGCCATCAATTACAGGGTTTCTTCCTGGCACAGTTGAAGCGAGCCCAAGCCCTAACGCCGTCACTAAGGGAACGGTCACGGTGGATGTCGTCACTCCGCCCGAATCGTAGGCCAATGGGATCATCAATTTGGGGGCGTAAAAGGTTTGGATAACCACGACGACATAGCCAAAAATGATGTAGTAATGGATCGGGTCACCCGCCACAATCCGATAGCTTCCGAGCGAGATACCGATAGCGACTCCTAGTGCCACGGCGATTCTCAACCCATTAACACTGATGCTGCCGCCGGATACTTGATTCGCTTTAATAGCCACCGCAATCAATGAAGGCTCAGCGATCGTGGTACTAAAACCAATGCAGAACGCAAAAAGATAAACCCAATAATAATCAAACCAAGCCAATGTCAGGCCAGAGCTGACTTTAAACTCAGTCAGAAAGCTTGGTTCGGTCAACTGCATAGCCATCGTCTCCCCTAAGGGAAACAGTGCGAGTTCCAATCCCATCAAGAAAAGAGACAACCCAAGGATGACGTAGAAAAAACCAATCAGCACCTTGGCTAAATTGTTCACAGGTTTACGTAGCACCGCCAACTGAAAACCAAAGATGATCACCGCAATCGGAATTACATCCAGGACAGTGCCTAAAAAGGTGTCGATAAACTGCTGAGCACTGATCATGTCACCACCATCCCATAGACCATGACAAACATCATCGGCAACAGTGACGCAAAGGCGATCAACCCAAAGCCATCGATCATTGGATTACGGCCCTTGATTGCTGATGCTAAACCCACTCCTAATGCTGTTACCAACGGAACGGTGATGGTTGATGTTGTCACTCCACCAGAGTCATAGGCTATCCCAATGATATTTTCAGGGGCGAAAGCGGTGAGCGCCACTACACCAATATAACCACCTATGATCATGTACTGAATTGGCCACCCTTTTAAGATTCTCAATACTCCAAGTAAGATGGCGATACCCACCGACAATGCTACAGTGAAACGCAGACCATCTGCATATTCTTCCATTTCATTAAGAGTATTGGGGATAACACCTCCCTCGGCAGCCACTTCCGCAGCTTCAGCCGCCACCGCAGTTAGCGCAGGCTCTGCAATGGTTGTTCCAAAGCCCAAACAAAAAGCAAATGTCAGCAACCAGAACACACTCCCTTTACGAGCAAAGGCTTGAGCCATAGATTCACCAATTGGGAATAGACCCATTTCAAGCCCGAAGATAAAGAAGGTCAACCCAAAGACCACTAGCACTAAGCCAGTTAGAATAGATAACAGATGAGGAAGCGGCTCTTGCAACACCGCCAGCTGGAAGAAAGCGATCACCGCGACAATCGGCAACAGATCTCGCAGGCTGCCTAGCATGGCTCGAAACAAAGCAAGTACTGCTGCCATCACCACTCCTTATCGCTGAAATTGTGTCGAGTTATTAGTTACTAATAATCATGGCAAATCCTTATCTTTCCTTATGTGATAAATATTACGCAGTTGGTAACATATCCGAGTAAAATCCATAAGTGTGATAACGGTGCACATCTTGGCCAAATGAATTTTATTTCACTCATTCTTTAATTTTAAAAGGCGTAATTTGGGTATCACACGATTGAAACCAACTGATCGTTATAGTGATTTTTTCGTATTGATTGGCGATTAAAAACAAGCCATGTCTATAATTATGTTTAATAAGGAGATTGGTATGAAGATATTGTTAACTGGTGGTACGGGATTTATTGGCTCTGAATTGGTTAAAAGTTGGAACACTGACGATGTGACATTGCTGACGCGGAGCCCTGAAAAAGCAAAGCAAAATCTAAATCACCTGAACCAGAACAACCTTCATTACATTCAATCCCTTGATGAACTAAGCGTCCTTAATGACTTCGATGTGGTGGTTAACCTTGCTGGCGAACCGATAGCCGACAAGCGTTGGAGCGAAGAACAAAAAGAGAGAATCTGCAGTAGCCGCTGGCACATCACAGAAAAGTTGGTCGAGTTAATTCATGCCAGCAGCAATCCGCCTGAGGTTTTCATTAGTGGTTCAGCCGTCGGTTATTATGGCGATCAACAACAACACCCGTTTGATGAATCATTACAAGTAGAGGATGGCAGCTTCCCTCATAAGGTTTGTGCTCACTGGGAAGAGATAGCTAAGCGAGCTCAGTCAGATAACACGCGAGTGATACTACTCAGAACGGGGATTGTATTGGGAGAAAATGGCGGAGCATTAAAGAAGATGCTTATGCCTTACAAACTTGGCGTAGGTGGGCCTCTAGGTTCTGGCAAACAGTACATGCCATGGATTCACATGCTAGATATGGTGAGAGCCATTAACCACTTGTTGTCGATTCCTCACGCTCAAGGCGAGTTTAATATGTGTGCGCCGCACCCTGTGACTAACAAGCTATTCAGCAGTACGTTAGCCAAACAATTGGGCCGACCACATTTCTTGTTCACACCAAAATGGGCAATGTCACTTCTGATGGGAGAATCATCGTGTTTGCTATTTGATAGCATCCGCTCCAAACCAAAGAAGCTCACCGAAATGGGATTCATCTTTAGTTACTCAAGAATCGAGCCTGCACTAAAAAACTTGTTACAACATCAAGACTAATTCTTTACCCTAGAGTCATAGAGACTCTAATAAAGGATTAAGCGTGAACAAGTCGATTCTTATCACTGGTTGCTCAACGGGTATTGGCTATACATGTGCTCATGCACTGCAAAAGCGCGGTTTTCATGTCATTGCATCTTGTCGTGACCCACAAGATGTTCAACGCCTTCAAGATGAAGGTCTCACCTGCATTCAACTCGATCTTTCCAACCAAGAAAGTATTGAACATGGCGCCAAGCTTGCGATTGAGCTCGCACCTAACGGGCTATATGGATTATTCAACAACGGCGCTTACGGTCAAGCAGGCGCACTAGAAGACCTACCAACTCAAGGACTCAGAGAGCAATTCGAAACCAACTTCTTCGGCTGGCACCATCTCGTTTGCCAGATCCTCCCGCACATGCGTGAGCGTGGCGAAGGACGAATCGTACAAAACAGTTCAGTGTTAGGCTTCGCCGCTATGAAATATCGCGGTGCTTACAACGCTTCAAAATTCGCGATAGAAGGTTGGACTGATACTCTGCGCTTAGAACTGCATGGCAGTGGCATACACATTTCATTACTTCAACCCGGCCCTATCGAAACCCAGTTTAGAACCAACGCCCTAAAGGCCTTTAATAAGTGGATACGCATCGAAGGCAGTGCCCACCAAGAAGCTTACCAACAGCAAAAAGACCGACTTGAAAAAGAGTCGTCGAACAACGCTTTTGTTCTGCCTGCAGAAAGCTGCATTGAACCCGTTTTTCACGCGCTGACAGCCGATAAACCTAAGTTAAGATACCGAGTGACGACACCAACCAAGGTGTTCGCAGTGTTAAAAAGGCTCCTACCAAGCCACTTGCTAGACCCTATTTTGAGAAAAGCAGCATAAATTACTAACTTTGAATGCACAGTCGCAAACTTTAATGTAACGATGTAATTTATTCGTAACAATAAGATGTCATGATTTAGCCTATCTCATCAATTATTCCCAATTGATGACGCTACTTCTGGATATTTCATGACTTTAAACCGCCTTAATTGGGTAGGTGTGAGTTTGGCTATTACGTTGTTTATTCTGTTTTGAATATCTTAAGTAATACCTCACTGACCACCTCAATGAGAACGCTGTGTCTTCCGTGTTGAGATAACAACTCTATCAACATCGAAGCATGGCGTTTTTCTATTTTTGGCGCTTTTTATCTGAGATAACTGAGTTAGATCTTGAAGTTACCGACTTCTCACCCCATATTTGCAACGTATCCACAAAACAAACCTCAAGGAACGTAAATGCAATCTCCGCATATTGTTGAACTTAATGAGCAGAACTTTCGTCAAGTATTAGAAGGTTCGATGCAGACCCCTGTACTCATCCATTTTTGGGCACCAATGAGCCAAGAGAGCGCCCAAATCATTCCTGAACTCCAAACATTAACTCAGCAATACAACGGCGCTTTTACGTTAGCCCTACTGAATTGCGAGCAAGAACAAGCGATTGCTAGCCAATTTGGTGTTCAAGCACTGCCTACGATTGCACTGTTTGTTAACGGTCAACCTGTCGACGGTCTTGGTGGTCCTCAAAGCTTAGACGCGATTGTAGAGATGCTAAGCAAACACCTTCCTAGTCAAGATGAACTCGCACTGCGCCAAGCTCTTGAGTTAATGCAAGCAGGCGATCACACTCAAGCTTTGGCGGCAATGCAACAGCTTCCTGCTGAGCTTAAAAACAAAGGTGAAGTAAAACTGGCGATAGCAGAGTGTTTGCTAGAAACACAACAGTTTGACCTTGCTGAAGCTCAGCTAGCAACCATCCCACTTGAGTACCAAGACAACTACTACAAAGGCCTAGTTGCGAAGCTTGAACTTCATAAACAGGCAGCTGACAGCCCTGAGATTCAAGCACTAGAATCCGCTCTTCAGCAAAACCCAAGCGATGCTAAAACGGCCTCTGAATTGGCACTGCAATACCACCAAGTGAACCGTAGCGAAGAAGCAATGGATCTACTGTGGTCTTTCCTAGCAAAAGACCTTAATACTCTCGATGGTGACATGAAGAAAGAATTCATGGATATCTTGAGTGCGCTTGGACAAGGCAATCCGGTTGCGAGTAAATACCGTCGGCAGTTGTACTCTCTGCTTTACTAACAATCGTCAACGTCAGTTAAGCGTTGTAAAACACTTCGAAAACTAACAATTCAATCAATTAGTTTATCGAATATAAGAATGCCAAATGGGCCATAAAATCAATATTTTATGGCCCATTTTTCGTTTATAAATTTGCTCCGATTTTAAATATGAGCCAGTATCAATAATGAACTATCAAAAACTTAAAATTGCAAAGGATTTTGTATGGCTATTGATACATTGATTACTATCGGCGTCTTTACCGTCGTCGCACTACTATTTATTTTCGCCGGAGTCAAAACCGTTCCGCAAGGCAATAACTGGACGGTAGAACGATTCGGTCGCTACACACATACCCTAAGACCGGGCTTAAACTTGATCATTCCGTTTATTGATAAAGTAGGACAACGCATCAGTATGATGGAGCGTGTTCTCGACATCCCAGCTCAAGAAGTCATCTCTAAAGACAACGCGAACGTAGTTATTGATGCGGTGTGTTTTGTTCAGGTTATCGATGCTCCTAAAGCGGCCTATGAAGTGAACGACCTAGAGCACGCGATTCGTAACTTAACCCTCACCAATATCCGTACTGTACTTGGCTCTATGGAACTGGATGAAATGCTCAGCCAGCGTGACATGATCAATACCAAACTGCTGAACATCGTCGATGAAGCAACCAACCCTTGGGGCGTAAAAGTTACACGTATTGAGATTAAAGACGTACAACCACCAGCTGATCTTACCGCTGCGATGAATGCTCAGATGAAAGCAGAACGAAACAAACGTGCTGATATTCTAGAGGCAGAAGGCGTAAGACAAGCAGAGATCCTAAAAGCGGAAGGTCACAAGCAGTCTGAGATCCTGAAAGCGGAAGGTGAAAAACAAGCTGCAATACTTCAAGCCGAAGCTCGTGAACGTGCTGCAGAAGCAGAAGCGAAAGCAACAGAAATGGTATCGACGGCGATTGCTCAAGGTGACATGCAAGCCGTAAATTACTTTATTGCGCAAGGCTACACCGACGCACTGAAATCAATTGGTCAAGCTGAAAACGGCAAGATCATCATGCTACCACTTGAAGCAACAGGCCTAATGGGCTCTGTGGCTGGTATTGCAGAGATGTTTGCGCATAAGAATGACAAAGGTAGTAAGGACTAACTTATGGTCGAATTACTAGAACAAGTAAACCACTGGCACTGGCTGGCATTTGGTCTAGCACTGCTTGCACTTGAACTGGTTGGAACCGCTGGTTACTTTTTATGGATAGGCATCTCTGCCATGTTGGTCGGTGCACTTTTGGGTGCCCTACCAATTGGTTGGCAGATGCAATGGCTATCCTTTGCAAGCTTTTCACTTATCACGACTTGGTTGTGGTGGAGAAGACAACTCTCGAATGACAAGCAATCGGATGCAGGGCGAGAGTTAAACCAAAGAGAAAAGCAACTGGTAGGTCAAACCGTTACTCTAAGTGAAGACGTAAAGAAAGGTAGCTGTCGAATTAAGTTCGGTGACTCTTCTTGGTCTGCAAAGGCGAGTCAAGATATTCCATCTGGCACCGAAATTAAGATTGTCGCTTTAGACGGAATAGTTCTAATAATAGAACCTTTATAGCCATGTGCTATATGGAGCCTGCATTTTCAATAAATGCAGGCTTTTTCTATTTTTGAACCTTAATAATATTCGAATTATCATTGCGACAGATTGAATTGAAAAAAAAATAAGTTCTTATTTCGTAAAGCTAAAAGGTTTGATTAAGCTAAAAAGGTATAAGAAAGCCAGATTTCTTACCCAAGATATATATGAATAATTAGCCTGACTCTCGCTTAATTATAATTATTAAAAATGTTAAGTCCGTCCAATTTTTGAAATTTTCTTTTCCTTGTCCATACTTTCATTTATCTCAATCAGAGATAAACCTAATGGAGTTTGTATGAGACATTTTTTAATAATTCTAACGGCTATTTTCAGCTTATCATTCGGAAGCGCTCTCGCGAGCAGTCAGTCTCCTGGTAACGGAAACATGGGGCCTATTGTAAAATGTTCAGATGGTAATGCAGTCACTCACGTACCATTACTGATCTGTAAACATTACGGCGGAAAAGTGCTGTGATAGGAGACTAAAGTCAGGCTGGTAATGTAATTGCGGCCTGACGATTATTTATGACTGACACAACCTAACTGCGGCCAGATAGATTGTTTAAGATAGGACATTCCGTGGACGCATCACCAGGGCAGTCATGAACCCAAGGTTGCAGTTGGGCTTTCATCTTATTTAATTCAGCAAGCTTCAACTCTATTTCGTCTAACTTCTGCGTTGCCTTCTTTTTTACCTCGTAGCTTTCTCTATTGGGATTCATTGCCAACTCAACCAATGATTTACACTCATCAAGGGTAAACCCAACCATTTTAGCTCTTAGTACAAACTCTAACTGTTCGATGTGAATCTCGCCGTATTGCCTATAGCCGTTTTCTGAACGATGTGGAGGACTCATCATGCCTTTACTTTCGTAAAAACGAATGGATTTCGCTGTTGTACCAACACGCTTCGCTACTTCACCAATATTCACAATCTTACCTGTAAGCCAAAAATGAAAAACCGCAGTACTGCTGTTATACAATACTGCGGTTGAAAAACATAGTTAGGGCGTAACGTTAAAGGCTTACTCTTGCTCTAACAACCAAATCATAGTTTGAGATTTTTCTTCACTGTCTAGCTTGTTGAACCAGTATGAAACCATTTCGATCTCTTTTGAGCCTTCTAATGATGCTGGGTTCGCGTTCTTACGGTTCTTGAATGCCCAATCTGTTACTGCAGCTTGCTCTTCTTTTGTTGATTCACCGTACCAATAATTAACCATCTCTTGAGCTTGAGACGCTTTTGCTTCTTCAGCAACGACAGCCGCAACAGGTACCGCTACTGGAGCAACAGCGATAGCTGTATGATTATTTGCACCGTCATAAATAGTGTCGATGTACGCTTTCGGCACGATAAAAGTCGTACTCATTACTGAGTTTTGACCTTCAAGCGTAAATTCTAAATTCTTTTCTCTTGCTTGCTGAATATCAGCGTCACTTAATGGAAACTTAATATATTGAGTCTTAGTACAGTGCTCGCTGCAGCTCTCTCTTGGTACTTGTCTTTCTTCTAGTTCTATCGTCTTGCCAAAAAAACTAACCGTTTCGTACTCTTTGTAACTTTGGAAGTAACTCACGTCCATAGTAATTGAAGATTCTGGGGCTGTATTCGGTGTTACTTCTTTATTGTATGTAAAGTAAAGCGAAGATTTGAGAATGTCTGCGCCTACATTTGCTCTATTTTCTGCTACGTAAGATTGACCGGTTACTTTAATGTAACCACCTTTGGGCTGCACATCGGCAACTGAGTCTGCAAAATTACTTTGTGAATCGAGTGAACTACAAGCTCCCAAAAATAATGATAATACAACCACACTAACTTTATTCATTATGACTAATTCCTTATGTTCACTATGGAAAAACGCTGGCAAAAAAATTTACCAGCGTTTTGATTTTTATCTAACTGTTTAAGCTGATAATTCTAGCTTAGAAACCGTATTCAAGACCAATACGAGTTACGATATCTGTATCTTCAACACCATCTTTGTAGAAAGTACGGCCCGCTACACGTAGGTAAGGTACAAAACCGTTGTGAACGGCCATTAACTGACCAGAAATAGTGCTACTGTCTGAGCCTGCTTCTTTTTTACCATTTAATTCAGACTCTAGGTTAGCTGCGTAACCTAGTTTGAAACCGATTGGGCCATTCCAGTATTGACCGATAACCGAGTAAGAATCTTGTGTTTGCTTACGGATACCGTTGTCTAGCTCTTCGCCTTTATATGCTGCCGCAATACCAAAACCGGCTGGCAGGCTAGCTTCAAAACCAACGATGTAAGCAAATGTGTCATCGTCATATCCAGCTACACCTTTAGACTTAAGGTAATTATCACCTTCAGTAACTAAGTTTTTATCTGCATCTTTAACACCATTCGCTACATCTGCAGCAGTACCTACAGCATATACATCTGACGTGCTAGCTACTACACGAGTACCAGATTCAACACCTGCCATGAATGTGATTTTTTCGAAGCTGTACTTAGCACTTGCGCCAACAAAGTTTGCATCACGAGTCGCTGCACCACCACCGTTGTCGTTATCATCACGACCAACAGAAGCTGCAAAAGAGAAGCCACCAAACTTAGCTGAATCGTAACGTACTTGGTTAGATTGACGATCGTAGTGACCGTTGATGCCGCCCCAATCGAATACAGAACCTAGACCAGGGTTAGAGAATGGCCAATCGACGATTTCGTATAGTGGAGTAAGAACACGACCCACACGCAGATTACCCCAAGAGCCAGAAGCACCAACGAATGTATCACGGAAACCTAGAACACCGCCTGAAACGCCACCGTGAGACCAGTCTGTGCTATCTACGTAGCCAGATTCGATCTGCATTGTGATTAATACATCATCAAACATATCTTTGTGAGCACGGAAGCCGATACGAGATTCATTCTCTACAGCGAAACCTGAACTGTCATCACGATTGTCAGTAGTGTTGTAGTTAACCATTGAGATAGCTGCAACACCGTATACGTCAACGTTGAAGTCAGAGTTGATACCAACTTCTTTCGCCATTACACCTGTCGATAAAAGTGCAACGGATGCACCTAGTAGAGTACGTTTGAAAATTTTGTTTTCCATGGAATAAAACTCCTAAAAATGGATATAGCTGTTTGAATATTTCCCGCCTAAAGTTGGCCGCCGTAGAGAGAAATACCTTTTCTTGTTTGAGAACCCTTAACGCTGAATTCTCTATTTCCTTTCTGGGTATACACATCGTGCATCCATGGCATTAAGACTAACTTCGCCCTCAAAAAGATCAATGAGAACTTAATTTTCATCTAAAAAAATATGAGTTGGTGCAAATTTAGTAGGTACTTAGTGATCCAGATCGATAAAATGAAAAGCTCACGAACCAAAACATCAATTTAGAATAAAAACAACAACTTAAATTAAAAAGCCTTTTATAAAAATTGATATGACTCGCATTTTAAGTACAACTAGAACAGCATTTCATTAATGTTGAGCACCATCACTGTCCTGATTTGAGACTTCGTATAGACACAAAATTCTCAACAAACAAAAAGCTTACTAATTTATAGCAAACACATCGAGTAGGGTGAGGCGTTACCGCCTCATCCCTCTCACAGAACCGTACGTACGGACCTCGTATACGGCTCATGCACACTTCCATTCAGCATATTGGCTGAACACATGCCCTGTCCTTATTGTTCCAAGATTTACCAACCCTTGGTCATTAAACCATTGATTTGGCATCGCATAGCTTGATAGGGGACTCGCTGCACTGACCCAACTTGTCATTGAGATATGTTGGAACGGCGGCTTATACCCTAACTGTTTTAACCTTCGGTGTAACCGTTGAGGCTTCTTCCAAAGTTTCAACTGGATACTACGAAGTCTTCTTCGTAGCCACCCTGCTAACCTTGAGAACTCTCTGCTGCTATTGGTGATCCTGAAGTATTGACTGAACCCTCTTAACACTGGGTTTAAAGCTTTTATGACTTGCTCAAGTGGCTTACCGCACCCTCGCTTTGTCAGTCGCTTTAACTTACTTTTGAACCCTTTCAGTTTCTTAGTTTGAATGCGGGTAAATTGACTCCCGATTTCTACACCTAAGAACTTCACGCCATCACGGCTGTGCGCTATATGTGATTTCGTCTGATTCACTGTGAGTTTAAGCTCTCCTTCTAGGATCTTCGTCGCTTGTGCAAGGGCATTCTCTGCTCCTGCCTTGCTACGACAAAAGATGAGTATGTCATCCGCATAACGAACGAGCCTATGGTCACGCTTTCGCATTTCCTGATCGAACGCATCAAGGTAGATATTGGCAATCAAAGGACTGATAACACCACCTTGTGGACTTCCTAGCTCTGTCTCCTGCCAACTACCGTCTATCATCACGCCACTTTTCAGAAACTGTTTTATCAGCTCTAACACGCTGCTATCTGTGACTCGCCTTCTGATGCTCTTGAGGATCAACTCATGGTCGAGTTTGTCAAAGCACTTCGACAAGTCCATATCTACGACGTGCTGTAATCCGTATCGGCGGATAAACATCGTGGATTTGTTGATTGCATCGTGACAACTTCGATTCGGTCTATACCCAAAACTTGATGGGTGAAATTGCTCTTCGAAGATGGGGTGAGGATATCATTGAGTGCTTGTTGGACAACTCTGTCCCTAACGGTTGGGATCCCAAGCAATCGTACCCCTCCGTCTTCTTTGGGTATCTCTACTCGTTTGACTGGCTGAGGTTTGTATTGCTTGGTTTTGAGTTCAGAGAGGAGTTGATCGAGGTTATCACTCAGATTTTCGGCGTAGTCGCTCAGGCTCTGCTCATCTATTCCAGCCGCGCCTTTCGCTTTCTTTACCTTTTAAACCCTTTATACAGCCTCTCTTTGTTGAGCAGATGACCATATAAACTGTAATAAACTCGCACTTTCTCTCCTTGGGTTGTGTGCTGTGTGGGGACAAGTGTTTCATGTCCAGTGTGGGTGTTATTTCTCTCTGCTATTCAGCCTTCTAGCTCAATGGCAATTTACTGAAGTGTGTCAGAGTTACTCCCTATACGGTTTCTTAGCTCAGTATCTTGCTTCCACAATCAACCAAACTAGGAATACCCCGATAGCGATTCGGTTTGGGTATCACTGAAAAAAAACATCTGTTCATCACAGACTTAAAGTGTACTTCCTCCCTTCGCAGCACTGAGTGCTTTTGGCATTTCAGTGCTCCATCAGACTTGATGCTGATGGTCAGCTAAGTTTTCTCCTCCACACCATTACTGGGCTTCTCGGGCTTAGCCTTACTCACTACTACGGATTCATCTGCCACCTCGCACCAACACAGCTCTTAGCTTTCGCTTCGAGTTTGTGCTTCCAGACTTTTGGATGTGGTGTCAGGCTTCCCCAGTTACTGCACTGGCTCCCTGTTAACAATGCCACCCTCAAGCACAGCATAGGTCTGACTGAGTATAGGGCTTCGCGCTATTTCGGACGCTTACCCACCTATACTGCCGAAGCAGGTTTACTTGCGTTGTGTACTGTTAACTTCCTATCGCTTCCTTCAGACCCTGCCGTTAGCCAGCAACGCCCTTGCGATTCGGATTATCTTCCCCTCAGTCGGGGTGATTCAGGTTTCTTTCAACCTAACGGGTTTGCCAGCTTCGCTGGGCAAACAAAAAAGGCACTCCCTTGAAAGGAGTGCCTTTGAGCTTTTTTTATCTGAATTTACTTACGATATAAGGGCAATTAGATCTTCTTCGGTTCTT
Organism: Vibrio sp. ED004; assembly: GCF_023206395.1. Lineage (NCBI taxonomy): Bacteria > Pseudomonadati > Pseudomonadota > Gammaproteobacteria > Vibrionales > Vibrionaceae > Vibrio > Vibrio sp. ED004. The sequence goes on from NZ_CP066149.1 coordinate 807,789, forward strand.
ATTTCGATTCCTAAATCTTGTGCTTTAGTTAGTTTAGAACCCGCAGCTTCACCAGCAAATAAGATATCAGTTTTCTTCGATACGCTACCCGTCACTTTCGCACCTAATGCTTGTAACGCAGCTTTCGCTTCACTTCGACCTAATTGCGACAATGAACCTGTTAACACAACAACTTTGCCTTCTAATGGTAGCTCTTGGTCATCGGCAGCTTCTTCGATGATTGGCCAATTCACACCTAGCTCTATCAACTGATCGACAACCGCTCTGTTTTTCTCTTGTGAGAAGAAACTGGTGATATGGCTAGCAACGATGTCACCAATATCTGACACTTCGACTAACTGTTCATGAGTGGCTGCTTGAACCAGTTCCAGCGTCTTAAAGTGTTGCGCTAGGTTCATCGCTGTCGCTTCACCGACTTCGCGAATACCGAGTGAATAGAGGAAACGCGCTAATGTCGTGTCTTTGGCTTTATTCAGCGCGCTCACCACGTTTTGTGCTGATTTAGGCCCCATTCGGTCAAGAACAGTAATTACACCAGCACTGAGCTTAAACAAATCAGCAGGCGTTTCTACCATTTCACGGTCCACAAGCTGCTCAATTACTTTCACGCCTAGTCCATCAACGTCTAGCGCCTTTCTAGAAACAAAGTGTTTAAGGGCTTCTTTACGCTGCGCCTGACACACTAAACCGCCAGTACAACGCGCTACCGCTTCGCCTTCAACACGCTCAACGGCAGAACTACACACAGGGCAAGCATCAGGGAAAACAATGTCTTTCGCAGTCTCAGGGCGACGATCTTGTACAACCGCGACGATCTGTGGAATGACATCACCAGCTCGACGAATAATAACGCTATCACCTACCTTCACACCTAGGCGAGCAATCTCATCAGCGTTGTGTAGCGTGGCATTACTCACCGTCACACCACCAACAAAGATAGGTTCCAGTTTAGCAACAGGCGTAATAGCGCCCGTACGTCCTACCTGAAACTCAACATCGTTAAGAAGAGTGATCTCTTCTTGCGCTGGGAATTTGTAAGCAATCGCCCAGCGAGGAGCTCTAGCAACAAAGCCAAGTACTTCTTGTGCCGCGATGTCGTCGACTTTAATAACCACACCATCGATCTCATAAGCCAGAGCATCGCGACGGGTCATGATATCTTGATAATAAGCCTTTACGTCCTCAAGTGAGCTAAGCTGCTTAGTCTCAGGACACATAGGTAAACCCCAGCCTTTCAGCTGTAAGAAGCGTTGATAGTGGCTATTAGAAAGCTCAGCGCCCTCTACAACACCAACACTGTAGGCATAGAAAGCCAGCGGACGTTTCGCTGTAATACGAGAATCAAGTTGACGCAGACTACCTGCTGCGGCATTACGTGGGTTAACAAAGACTTTTTCGCCTTTCTTCAACGCCATCTCATTTAATTTATCGAAGCCTGCTTTTGGCATGAACACTTCACCACGAACTTCGATACGCTCAGGCCAGTCTTCGCCTTGTAACTTAAGTGGAATCGAACTGATCGTACGTACGTTTTCTGTGATGTTTTCGCCAGTCGCACCATCACCACGAGTCGCAGCTTGAACTAAGGTGCCATTCACATAGAGCAAGCTTACAGCAAGGCCATCAAGCTTAGGCTCACAACAGAAAGTTTTAAGGTTCGCGGTTGGTGCTCTATCCGACATACGCTTATTAAACGCATCCAAGTCTTCGTCAGAGAATGCATTGTCTAGAGAAAGCATTGGGATTTCGTGAGTCACTTGCGTGAAGCCATCTAAAGGCTGACCGCCAACACGCTGACTTGGTGAATCCACCGTCACAAGCTCTGGGTTCTCTTCTTCGATCTTTAGCAATTGCTGCATTAATCGATCGTACTCGACATCAGGGATCTCAGGGCTATCTTCTACGTAATAACGAACGGCGTGATAATGCAGAGTTTCTCTTAACTGCTCTAAGGTAACTTGAATCGATTCTTTCATATCATTCTCTGTCGTGATTGAAATATCAAAAAGGGCTCCCTTAGGAGCCCTTTTCTATAAATATAGATTATTTACAAGGCTAAACAATACGGCTAGGCATTCGATGCCGCCATAAAGTCTCTGATTTGCTTGCGGTAGTCAGATAAACGGTTTGGTGTCATTAAGTTACGCGACTCATCCAATACGTTTCCGCCCATATCATCAGCAATTTTCTGCGCCGCACTCAACATTACGTTGAAGTTTTGATCAGCTTGACCATAACAAGGCAACGTCATAAAGAACGAAATACCTTTCGTCGTGAAGTCAGCAGGATCGTCATGTTCTAGAGTGCCTGGCTGCATCATATTCGCTACGCTGAAAATAACTTTAGGTTCGTCACTCGATTGCGCAAAGCAGTGGTAGATAGACATCTCACCATAAGTTAAACCGTTGTTTTCCATGCTGCGGAACAGCTCAGTGCCCACGAATGGGATCTCTCCAGCACAGTGAACATTAAGAACGATCACTTCTAAGCCAAGTTCTTCATCTGGTTTCGCTTCTTCAACAGGCGCGCTTTGTGGAGTAACCACTTCTTTCGCAACAACAGGCTCACTTTGACTGAACGTTTCGTTTGGAACAAGTGGATCATCAACCGTCTCAGAAGGTTCTTCAAACGAACCGTACTGCTCTTTAAAGCCTGCATGGTTTTCTTTTTGTTCGTCGGTCAACTCAAAGCTTGGAACTTCAGGTTCAATAACCTTCTCTTCTTCAAGCTCTTCCGGCTCACTTTCAACCTTGATTGGGTCTTCAACACTGAAAGAAGGAAGATCATTCAATTCGATGTCGTCTTCGTGAGCTTCTTTCATTTGTGGCGCTGTAAGTGGATCTGAATCGATCAGAGGATCAGTCGCAGATGGCGAAACAGCAAAATCCAGTTCTTTACGTTCTTTTCGGATTATCTCAAAATCATCTTCTGGGGCGAATGAACGATTTGGGATAGTTTCTGCTTCATCTAAGCTATCGTTATCAAGCTTACCAAGCGGCTTATCACCAAACTTTGCTTTCCCTTCTTTTTTACTCGTCCACAGACCGTGGAACAATAATGCGGCGATAGCTAGTGCGCCAACAATAATGAGTACAAATCGCAATTCCTGCATTTTTCGCTCTCAGCTTTCTTAGTCAACTAGCGATAAAGACGCTGTCACTAAGTTGGGTTAATTTGGCCAATCTCACTACTCTATCAAAAGTAGCCACTGTTTTAGAACAACTTAATACAATTAGTTCCTTACATGGTGTGATTTTCGCCACGCTTTTTTTCTTAATTTCGGTCGAGTACACTAGACATGTTTGCTATTTAATCAAATTCACATGTGACCTAATTTAAATATGACTATTGAATCTGTTCCACGCTCAGGCTTTGGCTATTTTATTTTCGGAATAAAAATCGCTTTATCACCGAGCATTCGTAAGTTTGTACTACTTCCTTTGATCGCTAACGTGTTGCTTGTTGGTGGTGCCTTGTTTTATATCTTCTCCAATCTAAACACTTGGATTGAAGGTTGGATTGGTGCATTGCCAAGCTTCTTGTCTTGGTTGTCATACATTTTATGGCCGTTACTTGTCTTAACCGTCTTGGCCACGTTCTCGTATTTCTTTAGTACGCTCGCTAACTTTATTGCCGCACCGTTCAACGGTTTACTCGCAGAAAAAGTGGAAGAGTTACTGAGCGGTAAAAAAGTCAATGACGATGGTTTACTTGATGTTCTCAAAGATACCCCACGTATATTAGCGAGAGAATGGCGCAAACTTGTCTACGTTCTGCCAAAAGCGATCGGTTTATTCCTACTTTTGTTAATTCCAGCACTAGGACAAACCGTTGCACCGTTTTTATGGTTCATCTTCACAGCATGGATGTTAGCGATTCAATACGCCGATTACCCATTCGATAATCATAAAATCAAGTTCGATGACATGAAAAACAATTTGAAACAAAAACAAGGTAAGAGCTACAGCTTTGGCGCGCTTGTTTCTGTGTTCACTACTATTCCTATTTTAAACCTGATTGTGATGCCCGTTGCCGTTTGTGGCGCGACAGCAATGTGGGTTGCTGAGTTTAAAGACCAAGCTCTACGCTCACGTCTATAAGTTCTCGTCTCTAACCCTGCCTATACTTCCTAGTTTCGCCTATCTTTTTGAAGTTCTGATTTCAATAAAGATAGGCGTCAATTCTGCTACATATCTATATGATATAACTTTTTAATCCTTTTACCTTTTTTTCAACTTGTTTAATCTAAATTCAAGCTGAACAAACATCGAAAGACACTAGACGGTAAAGTGATTGATATACTACGTTTAGTTCTGTCATTAAATGAAGGAATATCGCATGAGCAAGATCTACGAAGACAACACCCTAACGATTGGTAACACACCTCTAGTCCGCCTTAACAAAGTAAGCAAAGGTAACGTCCTAGCTAAGATCGAAGCTCGTAACCCAAGCTTCAGTGTTAAGTGTCGTATCGGTTCAAACATGATCTGGGAAGCAGAAAAAGCAGGTACTCTGAAGCCAGGTATCGAGCTTGTTGAACCTACTAGTGGTAACACTGGTGTTGCTCTTGCATTCGTAGCTGCGGCGCGCGGTTACAAGCTAACGCTAACGATGCCTGAATCAATGAGCCTAGAACGTCGTAAGCTACTTAAAGCACTTGGCGCAAACCTAGTACTGACTGAAGCACCAAAAGGCATGAACGGCGCGATTGCTAAAGCAGAAGAGATTGTTGCTTCAGACCCAGACAAGTACCTACTACTTCAACAGTTCAACAACCCAGCTAACCCACAGATTCACGAGCAGACAACTGGTCCTGAGATTTGGGAAGCAACAGACGGCGAAATCGACGTGTTTGTAGCGGGTGTTGGTACGGGCGGTACTATCACTGGTACAAGTCGTTACATTAAAGGTGAAAAAGGCAAAGCGATTACTTCAGTAGCGGTTGAGCCGGCTGAGTCTCCAGTTATTGCACAAGCGCTTGCAGGTGAAGAAATCAAGCCAGCTCCGCACAAGATTCAAGGTATCGGCGCAGGTTTCATCCCTGGAAACCTAGATTTAGAGATTATTGACCGCGTAGAATCGGTAACTTCTGAAGAAGCGATTGAGATGGCTCAACGCCTAATGAAAGAAGAAGGTATCCTTGCTGGTATCTCATCTGGCGCAGCTGTAGTAGCCGCAAACAGAATCGCAGAACTACCTGAATTTGCAGGAAAAACTATTGTAACGGTACTACCAAGCTCTGGTGAACGTTACCTAAGTACAGCCCTATTTGCTGGCATCTTTACGGAAAAAGAGAACCAACAATAATATGTGGTCAAATCAATTTTTCGTCCAAAAAAGCCCCGTTTAGGGGCTTTTTTGTTGATCCCTGCCCCACCTTTGGTAATATCGGGTCTGTTTTATTTTTCGCTTCAAAATAAAAGAAGCAATAAACAAATTCTGAAAGTCATGAGTACTCAACAAAAGACGACCATGGCTGGATAAAAATTTATAACCAGTCTAAGTTCTAACACGAACATGGCGTACTAGCCTCTAGCGCATTTGGGCTAAAGCAGTTAAGCTAATCTGGTTACAAACTTACAAAAAATAAATTAATTGGGGTATATAAAATGTACGAGAAGCAAGTAGAAATCACAGCAGAAAACGGTCTTCACACTCGTCCAGCTGCACAGTTCGTTAAAGAAGCAAAATCTTTCGACGCTGACATCACAGTGACTTCTAACGGCAAAAGCGCTAGCGCGAAAAGCCTGTTCAAACTACAAACTTTAGGCCTAGTAAAAGGTACTAACGTTACTATTTCAGCTGAAGGTCCTCAAGCTCAGCAAGCAGTAGACCACCTAGTTGCTCTTATGGATCAACTACACTAATACGGTCTCCTTCTTTCAAAGCCATTTTGCATAGCAAAGTGGCTTTGTTCGAAATAGATAGGAATAAGCGCGACATTAGTCGACGACTTAAAGTCACACACTCTCCCGTTTACAGTTGAACAACTAAGGTAAGGCTATGATTTCAGGCATCCTAGCATCTCCTGGTATTGCTTTCGGTAAAGCACTACTACTTCAAGAAGATGAAATTGTCCTAAACACTCAATCTATCTCTGACGACCAAGTTGAAGCAGAAGTACAGCGTTTCTTTGACGCTCGTAACAAATCTTCTCAACAACTTGAAGTTGTTAAGCAAAAAGCACTTGAAACTTTTGGCGAAGAAAAAGAAGCAATCTTTGAAGGCCACATCATGCTGCTTGAAGATGAAGAGCTAGAAGAAGAGATTTTAGCACTCATCAAGAAAGACAAGATGCACGCAGACAACGCGATCCACACTGTGATCGAAGAGCAAGCTGTTGCACTAGAGTCTCTTGATGATGAGTACCTAAAAGAACGTGCAACTGATATCCGTGATATCGGTACTCGTTTCGTTAAAAATGCACTAGGCATCAACATTGTTTCTCTAGCAGACATCAATGAAGAAGTTATCCTAGTTGCTTACGACCTAACGCCATCTGAAACTGCACAAATCAACCTAGACTACGTTCTTGGTTTTGCTTGTGACATCGGCGGTCGTACATCTCATACTTCAATCATGGCACGTTCTCTTGAGCTTCCTGCTATCGTTGGTACTAACGATATCACTAAGCAAGTTAAGAACGGCGACATGCTTGTGCTAGACGCGATGAACAACAAGATCATCATCAACCCTTCTGAAGCTGAATTAGCAGAAGCTAAGAAAATCAAAGCAGATTTCGAAGCAGAAGCGGCTGAACTAGCAAAACTAAAAGATTTGCATGCTGAAACTCTAGACGGTCACCGTGTAGAAGTTTGCGGCAACATCGGTACAGTAAAAGACTGTGACGGTATCCTGCGTAACGGCGGTGAAGGCGTTGGTCTGTACCGTACTGAATTCCTATTTATGGACCGTGACGCGCTTCCTACTGAAGAAGAGCAATACGTTGCTTACAAAGAAGTAGCAGAAGCAATGGAAGGTGAGTCAGTGATTATCCGAACTATGGATATCGGTGGCGACAAAGACCTACCATACATGGACCTTCCACAAGAGATGAACCCGTTCCTAGGCTGGCGTGCAGTACGTATCAGCTTGGATCGTCGTGAAATCCTACGTGACCAACTACGTGGCATCCTACGTGCATCTGCACACGGTAAACTACGTATCATGTTCCCAATGATCATTTCTGTTGAAGAGATCCGTGAACTGAAAAAAGCAATCGAAGAGTACAAAGTTGAACTTCGCGCTGAAGGCCTAGCTTTCGATGAAGAAATCGAAATCGGCGTAATGGTTGAGACTCCAGCAGCTGCTGCAATCGCACACCACCTAGCGAAAGAAGTATCTTTCTTCTCTATCGGTACTAACGACCTAACGCAATACACTCTTGCGGTAGACCGTGGTAACGAAATGATTTCTCACCTATACAACCCACTATCTCCTGCTGTTCTTACAGTAATCAAGCAAGTGATCGACGCATCACACGCTGAAGGTAAGTGGACTGGTATGTGTGGTGAGCTTGCTGGTGATGAGCGTGCAACGCTACTTCTTCTTGGTATGGGTCTAGATGAGTTCTCTATGAGCGGTATCTCTATCCCTAAAGTTAAGAAAGTAATCCGTAACTCTAACTTCGCTGAAGTTAAAGCTATGGCTGACGAAGCACTATCTCTACCAACAGCTGCTGAAATTGAAGCTTGCGTAGAAAAGTTCATCGCTGAGAAAACTCAGTAATCGCCAATCGCTTAATAACGTTAGACGGCTAAAAATAGTCGTCTAATTTGTTAGATTGGTATAGTATATTCTACAGAATAAAACTAAACGTTAGGAGCATGACACAATGGGTCTGTTTGACAAACTGAAAAAGCTTGTATCTGATGACAGCGCTGATGCTGGTGCAATCGAAATCATCGCACCTCTTTCTGGTGAAATCGTAAACATCGAAGATGTGCCAGATGTAGTTTTCGCTGAAAAAATCGTTGGTGACGGCATCGCGATCAAACCAGCTGGCGACAAAATGGTAGCTCCAGTTAACGGTACTATCGGTAAGATCTTCGAAACTAACCACGCATTCTCTATCGAGTCTGACGACGGTGTTGAGCTTTTCGTTCACTTCGGTATCGATACTGTTGAACTTAAAGGCGAAGGCTTCACTCGTGTAGCTGAAGAAGGTCAATCTGTTAAAGCTGGTGACACTATCATCACTTTCGACCTAGCGCTTCTAGAAGAGAAAGCAAAATCTACGCTTACTCCAGTTGTTATCTCTAACATGGACGAAATCAAAGAGCTGAACAAGCTTTCTGGTTCTGTAACTGTTGGCGAAACTCCAGTTCTTAAAGTAACTAAGTAATCTCGATTACTTATCTACTTTAATTAAAACGCTACCTAAGGGTGGCGTTTTTTGTGCCTGCTGTATTTGTTCTATTCACGATTTACCCTTTGTCAGCGACTCTTTCGTAAGCTACTACAACCCCACTACTCGCCCTATCAAAGCCCTCTCTACGAACGTAAACAATATTATCAACTACCAAGCTAGCTTCTAATTGAGTGGTGTTAGAACCCATTCCAGACGCTAACCCTGCATATTGAGTGCATTGTGTGAAGCTCAGAAAACATAGATCCCTGATATCTCGTTCTACTCGATTCTGGGATGACGGTTAGTGCTCACCTAACTTATAAAAACTTCACGAATACGAAAAATAACCTGAAATATCAACCTCTTTTAAAGGCGAGATTCCTGATACCTCGTTCTACTCGGTTCTGGAATGACGATAAAAGTCTTCATTCTAATTAAGCCGTTACTTACAACGACCACCTCACTTATATTGCAAAAATAGGGTCACTATCATCGTCATTCGCTACAGTGAAGCACGAACGTGATAGGGGACCTCGCTTTTGCTTCTGTTTATCAACAATGCACTTTCCAAATACACCTTTGCCAAATTACAGGCAATAAAAAACCCAGCCGAAGCTGGGTCTGTTTAGCGCTCATCTCTCACCACGAGCTAATTTGTGGAAGCCTAACGTCAACACTATTGGTCAACGTGGCTTTTCAATCGATTAACCTAGTAGGCTAAGTGCCGAGTTCGGTGCTTGCTTCGCTTGAGCAAGAATCGAGCTTGAAGCTTGAGAAAGGATCTGAGACTTAGTCATCTGAGTCGTTTCTTTCGCGAAGTCGGTATCTTTAATACGGCTCTTAGATGCATTAACGTTCTCGTTAATGTTGTCTAAGTTGCTGATTGCGTGATCGAAACGGTTTTGGAAAGCACCCAGTTCAGCACGGTGGCTGTCTACGTACTTAAGCGCCGCATCGATTACTGCTACAGACTCTTGCGCGCCGCCAACAGATGTTACGTCGATAGTATCAACCGTTACGTCTTTAGCTGCTTGGATACCTAACTCACCCGCAAGACCGCCAGAGAAAGATACATCGCCGCTCACTTTGTTGTTGCCTGTGAACATTTGTAGCTTGCCGTCTTCAGTAACAGACGCTTTAACAGAATCTTGTTGACCGTTGATGTAAGTCGCTAGCTCTTCGATGTCGTCACCCGCTTTTGCGCTGATGTCGATTTCTTGTGCTTGACCGAAATTGTCAGTGAACGACAGTTTTAGGTCGTTAGAACCCGCTTGAACGTTCCAATCTTTGTCTTTAGCGTTCTCAGTTTGGTAGCTCTTACCACCCATCTGAGCGTTATCAGAGCGCATATCTTTCAGTTGAAGCATTACTGCCTCACCGTTGTCCGCACCGATTTGGAATGATTTAGTACCGTGAGTACCGTTAAGCAGTTTGTTACCACCAAAAGACGTCGTTTCCGCGATACGGTTTAGCTCGTCGTTCAGTGCTGTTACTTCTTCTTGAATCGCTACACGTTCAGATTTTGAGTTTGAGCCGTTTGAAGATTGTAGAGACAAATCACGCATACGTTGCAGGATGTTCGTTGTCTCGTTCATTGCACCTTCAGCCGTTTGTGCAATCGAGATACCGTCGTTCGCGTTACGTACAGCAACATCAAGACCACGGCTCTGAACGTTCAAACGGTTCGAGATTTGTAGGCCCGCAGCGTCATCTTTTGCGCTGTTGATTTTAGAACCTGAAGCTAGACGCTCCATTGATGTTTGTTGTGCGCTGTTTGCGTTGTTTAGGTAACGTTGCGCTGTCATCGCTGATACGTTTGTATTTACATTCACTGCCATGGTGACTTCTCCAATTGATTTTCCGGTATAGCGGTTTCCGACGTCTCGGAAAACCAAGTAGTTATCTCTAAGTTACTTTTAATAACGGCGTGATTGGCGAAACCTTTAGGAAAAAAACAACAAAATTAAAGAAATAGCGATAAAGGAGAAGAAAGCGTGACTGGCAGTAAAATTATCAAAAAAAGATGAGAAAAACGCTAAAGTTGCCGAGAAGTCGGTCGAGCGATAATTTGTATTTTAATTAACCAAACGGACTGATTAAGCTGAAATATCTTTATAAGATTTAAAGTAATTTATTAGCCCAATAAGGTTAAGGCAAGGTTCGGCGCCTGCTTTGCTTGAGCCAGTATTGTGGTGCTCACCTGCTGCAGTATTTGTTGCTTAAGCATTTGAGTGGTTTCCTTGGCGTAATCAGTATCTTTGATTCTGCTGTTTGATGTCGCCAAGTTCTCATGAACATTTTCGAGATTATTAATCGCATGATCGAAGCGGTTTTGCATTGCGCCTAATTCAGAACGATGACTGTCCACATACTTCATGGCTGTGTCTAAGATAGAAACAGCGCGCTGCGCACCACCCACATCGGTCACATTGATGTCATCGACTGATTCGTAATAACCCGCCGACATCGAAAGCTCACCGGCTAATGAACCTGAAAAAGAGATCGTGCCCGCGGTATCGTCACCAGACATATAAATCTGAAGCTGTCCGTCATCATTGACGGAAGCCGAAACCAGGTCCGTTTGACCATTGATATAAGTCGCCAACTCTTCAATGTCATCGCCCGCTTTCGCATTAATGGTGATCTCTTGAGGCTGACCAAAACGATCCGTAAACGACATCGTCATATCATTCTGATTGGATTTTACTTCCCACGAGTCATTGGCCATGCCATTCGCGACATAACTAAAACCGCCCATGTTGATGTCATCGGTACGCATGCTTTTCAGGCCGATTTGCACTGCTTCACCAGAACTGCCACCAATCTGAAATGACGTGCTACCAAAGCTACCGTTAAGGAGCTTTTTACCACCAAACGAGGTGGTCTCTGCGATACGATTCAGCTCATCGTTTAAAGCAGTAATTTCTTCTTGAATCGCCGTTCTTTCAGACTGACTATTTGAGCCGTTGCTTGCTTGCAGTGACAAATCACGCATACGTTGCATGATATTGGTGGTTTCATTCATCGCGCCTTCTGCGGTCTGCATAATGGAGATACCATCATTCGCATTTCGCACTGCGACATCAATGCCGCTCATCTGCGCTTCGAGTCGATTCGAGATTTGTAGGCCTGCAGCGTCGTCTTTAGCGCTGTTAATACGACTCCCTGAAGCCAAGCGCTCCAAAGATTGGTTCAGCATGTTGTTGGCATTAGAGAGGTTTCTCTGAGCCACCAGCGCTGAGACATTTGTATTAACAGTTATAGCCATAGACCTTCACTTACAAAAAGATGAATAAAACTCACGATTGCTCTTATATCGACCAGTTCATATAAAGCTTTAATAAAAAAGGAGCCCTGAGGCTCCCTTTGTTTATTCTTTTTGAGACGACTTATTTAACTGTTAATGCACTCAACATCTCAGTTGAAGGAGCAAAGTAGTAAGCACCAGTAACGGCTTTAGTAAAGCGAAGCAGTTGGTCTGTTTTGCCATCGGTTACGCCGTACATGCTCTCTAACATCGCATCAAAGTTATGACGAACGTTACAGTAAGCAATGAACAGTAAGCCGTGATCGCCCGTTGCTGTGCCGTAAGGTAGGCTGTGACGAACGATTTTTAGGCCCTTGCCTTCTTCTTTGATATCCACACGGCCAACGTGAGACGCTGCCGGAACATCATCTAGCTCGATAGAGTCTGGCTTAGTACGACCAACCACTTTCTCTTGTGCCGATACGTTTAATCGGTTCCAAGCAGGTAGGTTATGCACAAAGCGTTGCACCATCACGTAGCTACCACCCGCGAATTCACCTTCAGGAACAATCGCCACTTCAGCGCGCTGTGCATCTTTCGGGTTTTCAGTGCCATCAACGAAATCAGTCATGTCACGTGAGTCTAGGAAGCGGTAACCGTAAGTTTCATCAACCACTTCCACGTCCGCGGCTACTTCAGATAGCAATTTACGTAGGATGAAGAAGTGCAGATCATGTCGGTTTGAATGACAGTGAATCAAAACATCAGACAGTGTGCTCGGTGCTGCAACATCACCTTCACCAAGCGCAGGGAAATCAATTAGATCAGAGGGAGCAGTTTGCTCGAACTTATCCCAAAAAGCTTTTGAGAACGCAACCGACGCCGTTAGGTTCGCATCAGGTTGAGTTTGGTTTAGCTCGTCGATTAGAGTCGGAAGCTTTTGAATTTCTGCTAGTACATTAGCAGTATTAGCGTTCACTTTAAGTTGAACGTAAAGAGCGAAAGGCCCAGCTTCAGGCAAAATAGCACTTTGAACGTTAGGCTGCTCATTTGAAACATTAAGCATAGATTATTCCTTCCAGTTTTAGCTTCTAAGTATAATTGTGAATGGGACAAATGTTTTGATGAGAATCAGTCTTCGAGCTCAACCACTTTAAAGCAATCCCTTGCAGCATGGCTATTGGTTAGATAAAGCGCTAACCAAAGCAACAGCAATAGGGTAATGCCGTTTGACCAACGGAACCATCCGTTATCCAAATAGATTAAATAAATCGTATGGGAGCCCTGTGCCAAAATAGCCATCATGGTCACCCCGCGCCCCCATGACACGACTTTGTTAAGGCGCTTTCTATCTGGAGATCTTAGCCCAAATAACCACATCAGTAGCAAACTAGGAACACTCAACGCAATTCCAACATAAAACATCTGATGGTCTGGGTAGATTATCTCAAGAATATCGGTTCCCGATTCTCGGCTTGCGCCTGCAACAATGAAAACGACCAAGGCTTTCGCAAGAAACAGCCAACCTAGCCAGAGCAAGATTGGGGCTTTCAAAAAGCCGTGCTTGTCGTATTGTTCTATGGAGTACCGCACAAATCTCACTTTCACTTATTTTCAAACCAACACTTTAACGCAAATCATTCATACTTAACTAGCTTTGCGTTATCTTAGTAGCCAATCCGTTTTAATTATCGAACTCAGTATGAAAAAGAAAACTAATACGCCGTCTGTTGAATCTCAACAAGAAGCACTGAAGATAGCCAAAGCGACTCAAAAGCCAGCTCAAACCAAAGAACAAACTAAACTGATTGCTCAGGGTATCGAGAAAGGCATCGCACTGTATAAGAAACAGCAAAAAGAACGCAGCCGCCAAGCCGATAAAGCGAAGAAGCGCGTACAGAAAGAAAAACAGACTCAGCAAGCTAACCAAAATCAAGAAGACACGATCGAAACAAGTGTTGAAACACCATCAAATCACGCCACTAAACTGCCGTGGTTACTACTGATCGCAAGCTGGGTAGGCTTCGCGATTTATTTGATGCAATAACAGGGTAAACGTATGAAAAAGGAATTAGTCGCTTTGGCTATGAGTGGCATGTTACTCGGGTGTACCACACCCACATCAACGCCTCATAGTAAAGCGGACAAGGTACAAATGGATTACCACGGCCTGATTAACATCGAGCAGTGTGAGTATAAAGGGGAAGTCACTGGCAGCGAGGGCCACTGGTACAGCTACTTGTTTTATCCCAATGACACCCTGATTCAAGGTGCGATGAATGAGCTTAAGTCGAACGCCATTGAGCTAGGCGCAGACACCGTTATCTTTACCCTTCCCCAAGACTTCAGCACTTCCGTGACTATGCTCGGCACTGCCTACCTGTGTGAGTAAGCAATTAAATCGGCATATCGGTATGCTTCGATTTTATGACGCCCAAAAGAAAGCCAGCTTTCGCTGGCTTATGCACTAAATCCAAGGCTTGTTGCTATATCGCCTTTACGTTCTAGAACCCACTGACTGTCAAATGGCCCCCAATCGGATAACTGGTAATAACCATCATTATGACGTCGCCCATCTTGAACAAACATAAGTTCGATACCGATCCCCGGTAACGCCTTGAGTACATCTTGAATAGTACGACGAGGCCAACCCGTTTTTTCGATGAGTTTAGGCACATTTGGCCTATCAAGGCTTTCGACTAACAATGCTAAATATAGCCGCCTTGCAAAAACAGGACTCAACTCCATTGACACCTCCTATATATGTGCAACTCAATTATTTCTTTTTTCGCTGACAACATGTTGAGGCTGATCAATAACTCTCCAATAGTGACATTTTCTTACTGTTTTTTTTCGCTCAATGAAATATTCCTCACTCTATTTTGTCTGAATTGCCGCTTCCTGATAGGATTCAACTCATAACAATGAAATAAAATCACCCAAAGGAAGAATAATGACTATCACTATGTTTGGTATCCCAAATTGCGACACCATCAAAAAAGCAAAGAAATGGCTCGAAGCTGAAGGTATCGAGTTCGAATTTCACGATTATCGCAAACAAGGCATCACTGAAGAGTTAGTAACAAGCTTCTGTTCAGAGCTTGGTTGGGAGCTTGTGCTAAACAAACGTGGTACGACTTATCGCCAACTTTCTCAAGAGCAAAAAGACACATTAACGGAAGAAAAAGCCGTCGCGCTGCTAGTTGAACAACCAGCAATGATTAAGCGCCCTATATTGAAAGTCGATGGCAAGCTTCATATTGGCTTCAAAGCTGAACAATACGCTGATATTTTTGCGTAATCAGCGGTATTAGAACAGATAACAAAGCGTTGAACTTCCCCTGTTCAACGCCTGAAATTAATGACTAGACGTTTTATTTAAACAAGGAATTCAAGGATGACAGATAGCCCAACTTTGGCTCTGGCAAAAGACCTCATTAGCCGTCAATCGGTAACACCTGAAGATGCAGGCTGCCAAGAGCTGATGGTTAATCGCTTAAAAGCGCTCGGTTTTGAAATCGAAGTGATGGTATTTGAAGATACGACGAACTTTTGGGCTCGTCGTGGTACCGAAGCGCCTCTGTTTGCCTTTGCTGGCCACACTGATGTTGTTCCTGCTGGCCCGATTGATCAGTGGAACACTAAACCATTCGAACCGACTATCGTAGATGGTTTCCTACACGGCCGCGGTGCAGCAGATATGAAAGGCTCTCTGGCTTCAATGATTGTTGCAGTAGAACAGTTCATTGCTCAGCATCCAGACCACACAGGTTCAATCGGTTTCCTTATCACATCGGATGAAGAAGGCCCGTT
This sequence comes from Vibrio sp. ED004, assembly GCF_023206395.1. NCBI lineage: Bacteria > Pseudomonadati > Pseudomonadota > Gammaproteobacteria > Vibrionales > Vibrionaceae > Vibrio > Vibrio sp. ED004. Next base: position 823,199 of record NZ_CP066149.1, read on the forward strand.
CATCAACGGTACCGTGCGTGTTGTTGAAGCTCTGATGGCACGCGGTGAGAACATCGACATGTGTATTGTTGGTGAACCATCAAGCACTGAGTTCGTAGGCGATGTTGTGAAGAACGGCCGTCGTGGCTCTATCACAGGCGATCTAACGATTAAAGGTACACAAGGTCATGTTGCCTACCCTCACCTAGCAAACAACCCAGTACACAACTCTCTGCTTGCTATTAATGAGCTTGCAACAACTGAGTGGGATAAAGGTAATGATTACTTCCCGCCAACGAGCTTCCAGATTCCAAATGTAAGTGCGGGTACAGGTGCGTCAAACGTGATCCCTGGTGAGTTTAATGTTCAGTTTAACCTGCGCTTTAGTACCGAGTTAAGCAACGACATCATCGTTGAGCGCATCACAACAACACTCGACAAGTATGATTTCGAATACGACCTTAAGTGGACATTCAATGGCGACCCGTTCTTAACAGACGCAGGTTCACTGCTTGATGCTATTGTTGATGCGGTGGGTCACGTCAATGATGTGAAACCAGCTCTGCTAACGACTGGCGGTACGTCTGATGGTCGCTTTATTGCGCGTATGGGCGGACAAGTAGTTGAACTAGGCCCTGTGAATGCAACGATTCACAAGGTTAACGAATGCGTGAAAGTGGCTGATTTAGAAAAGCTAACTGACATGTACGAAAGAACATTAGTGAACCTGTTCGCTAAATAGTCTTTCATCAGCGATTCATAGCATCTAATTATTGAGAGACTCGTTATGACACCAGAGCAGCTTACCGGACAATCAGATTCTCATTTAGAGCCGAGCCTGATCGGTACCAAGACCTTCTTGGTCCACAGTGAGGTTAAGAATGACCTGAATAATTTGATTGAAGCTGCTCAACTCGCAGGTTTTAAAATGGAGATTGCCAGTGGCTTTCGCGACTATGAAAGGCAATCTCTGATTTGGAACCGTAAATTTTCTGGCGAAGCTCCGATATTAGATTCAGAAAGCCAACCTCTTGATGCTTCAAAACTGACTGAACAGCAAAAGTTATCGGCTATCCTGAGATGGTCTGCGCTTCCCGGTGCGAGTCGTCACCATTGGGGTTGTGACTTCGATGTTTTTGCTCGTAACCACTTACCTGAAGGCACACAGCTGCAATTAGAACCTTGGGAATACCTTACTGGCCACCAGCAAGCGTTTTACCAATGGCTATCGGCTCATGCTGCGCAATTTGGGTTCTTCTTTCCTTACAGCCAAGATTTGGGTGGCGTAGCGATAGAACCTTGGCATATTAGCCATCGTAACGTTTCAGAGTCGTGTTTATCACAGTTATCTCCCACTTTACTTGGCAAGCAACTCCAATCTAAGCCAATATTAGGGTATGAGATTATTATGGAGCAGCTAGACGAGATCTATGCGCGCTTCGTAGCGAATATCAGTCATTAGGAGCGCTTATGTTAGAGTGGCTTACAAACCCCTGGGTTATCATCATCATCGTGGTTAGCGTTGTGGTGGGTAACATCGCAGCTCTTAAACAGACCGCCAATATGGATCTGACTGGTCGTGGCAAAACAGAGCGAGACTTAGATAAGCTCAATCGCTTGGATAAGCAGAATCAAGAGAAAGCTCAGAAAGAAGAGTCCAAAAAGAACAAAGACGCTTAGCCTTTTTGCTTTGGAAATCCTGACTGGTTGTTCAACAGACTGCTGAAAACGAATACAAAAAAAGAGGACACAGTGTGTCCTCTTTTTTATTGGCTTTAGCTAATCACAGAGCTGATTTTACTCAGCTCTGAAATGGCTTAATTGCGACTACTCAGCTTTCGCTTCTTTGTCATCTTTGGTTTGGTCAGCGATATGCGCGAGTACCGGAACCATTGACTTAAGTAGCTCTTCTTCTACTGGTTTACCTGATGCATCCGTTACGTTAATCGACGTACGGTTGCCAAGGTCACCAAATAGGAAGTTGTAAGTGCCTGGCGCTAAGTCGATAGGCTGTAGGCCAATTTCTTCCCAGAATTCATCATCTGGCGCGGCGTACTTAGCTTTCACTGTACCTTGAGACTGGTTGCGCTCTTCAAGCTCAAAGCCCATAGCTGGCAACAAGCTTGGCAGACGCTGCCAAAATACATTGTATGGAGTACGAGCAATAATCACAGGGAAACCACTACGGTCAGCACCCATTGAGATCGGAATACGCTTAACCAACTCTTGCGCTTTCAGCGCCGCTTCAGCACGAAGGTTTTCATCGTACTTAGCCATTACTAGGTTGGTTAGGAACGCGTTGTAACGCTCTTTATTGGTTGCCGTTACTGGCTTCTCTGCAGAGCCTTCACGCCAATCAATCAGGTTAATCTTGAAGCCATGGCGGTTGTTTGCTTGGAAGCGAGAGATAGAGTAGCGGCTGCCAATCTCTACATCTTCATCTTCAGAAACCCAAGTTACCCAATCAGTCTCAATCTCATTCTCTGATTGCTCACGAATGCCGATGCCACGCTGAGTTAACATGTCTACAGCGGTTTGCCATACACGGTCTGCCTCTTCAGCGCGAAGAAGCCATAGTGTCACTTCACCATTTTGACGCTCAGCACGAGCTCCTGGGATCAGCTCAAGCACTTGTTGTGGTGGACGAATATCCACTTCACGACCTGTACCACCACTGAATTCACCGCTTGGGATGTCAAAGTTTGGGTAGAACTGAGGCTGAGCATCTTCAGGCAGCTGCCATTGTGAAAACTCAGGTGTTTCTAAGTATTCGAAATCATCTTTGGCTTGGCGACGTTGAGTCGGGCTGCCAGAACATGCTGTAAGAACGAAAACAGCCAGTGACCCAATCACTAGCTGGTGAGAATACTTCATTTATACTCCTAAATGCCGAAGGTTCGCTTCGGCATCACTTCATACGTTTTAGTAAATGCACGCTTCAGTCATTGCTTGAGCAACAACAGGTTGAGCTGGTTCTGACAGTTCAGTCAGCGGTAGACGTAAGCCACCTTCAGCAATCAGACCCATTTTATGAACCGCCCATTTTACGGGAATAGGGTTAGACTCAACGAACAAATTCTTATGTAGAGGCATCAAACGCTCATTGATCGCTTCTGCTTCTTCAAACTTACCTTCTTTCGCTAGTTTGAACATGGTTGCCATATCAGCGGCTGCAACGTTGTTAGTTACAGAGATCACGCCATCGCCACCACGCTTAACAAATTCTAGACCTGTTAAGTCATCACCACTTAGTAAGATAAAGTCTTCGCCACAAAGTTCACGATGAATTGCAATTCTATCGAGATCACCCGTCGCATCTTTAAGTGCAACGATGTTTTCGATCTCAGCAAGGCGAGCAACCGTCTCTGGTAACAAGTCTACAGCAGTACGACCCGGTACATTGTATAGGATTTGAGGAACGTCACTTACTTCAGCAATTGCTTTGTAGTGTTGGTACAAACCTTCTTGAGTCGGTTTGTTGTAGTAAGGCGTTACGCTCAGGCAACCAGCAATGCCAGAACCATTTAATAAACGGCTGAATAGCACAGACTCGTGAGTTGCGTTTGCACCCGTACCAGCGATAACAGGAATACGACCATCAGCAAATTCAACGATCTTATTGACGACTTTGACATGCTCTTCAATTGTGAGTGTTGAAGACTCACCTGTTGTGCCAACCGCAACCAGACCATCACTACCTGCAGCAACATGGTGATCAACCAACTTTTTAAGGCTGTCGAAATCCACTTCGCCATCTGCGTTAAATGGCGTAACTAGCGCAACGATACTTCCTGAAAACATGTCTATCTCCCTTAATTTATTCTTTTTGCATGTTACTGTAAGCCAATCAATAAACACAAGACATTAAAGTGGCTTAGCGGCAACATCTGCAGTAAATATTGTCGTATGTTTGAGGTAAAACGACTTCTAACGGCGTTATACCTGAAATTTGGGTAACCTGCGCTCAATCTAGCGGATAGCGCATCACTGGATGTCAGTAACAAGTAAGCTGTCGCCTCACTTTGTCATCTCAGTTTTTAACGCCCTCAATATTCCTATCATTTGTTACCAATTAGACGCAAGGTGCCTCATAAAAAGCCCCGCCCATACGCTTATTCCTCAGGCTAACTGTGCTAACATGCAAGCATCAATGGAATATATAGAGACGTGATTTTATGACTCAACATCTAGTAATCACAGCTGTGGGCACTGATCGCCCAGGTGTATGCAACCAAGTGGTTCATTTAGTCACCCAATCAGGCTGTAACATTATTGATAGCCGTATCGCTCTGTTTGGCGAAGAATTTACGCTTATCATGCTACTGTCTGGAAAGGCAAATAACATTACCCGCGTTGAAACCACCCTGCCCTTGCTTGGCCAAGAGCACGACTTGATTACGATTATGAAGCGAACCTCGCCTCATGATGTTATTGAGAACTCCTACACGCTAGAAGTTTTCGTTGAGTCAGACGACAAACTCGGCCTAACCGAGCAGTTCACTCAGTTCTTCGCAGACCGAAACATCGGCCTCGATTCGCTTAGCGCGCAAACCATCAATAAGTCCAAGGTTCAGCTCGATAACGACCAATTCCATATCTCTATTACCGCTTCTGTACAATCAGAATGTAATTTGATGCAGCTACAAGAAGAATTCAATTCGCTGTGTCAGAGCCTATCAGTCCAAGGCTCGCTCAACTTTATCAAAAACAGTCTTTAAAAAGGAAATGTCATGAATACGCTAACGGCTGGTGTTCCAGCACCTGCTTTTTCTCTTCCAGATCAAGATGGCAATATCGTATCTCTTGGTGACTTCAAAGGTAAAAAAGTACTTTTCTACTTCTACCCAAAAGCAATGACTCCAGGTTGTATTGTGCAAGCGGAAGGCCTGCGTGATATCAAAGCACAGCTTGATGACCTGAATGTGGTTGTTTTAGGTGTGAGTGTTGACCCAGTAAAACGCCTACCAAACTTCGTTGCGAAGAAATCTCTTAACTTCACACTGCTGTCTGACGAAGACCACAGCGTTGCTGAGCAGTTTGGCGTTTGGGGCGAAAAGAAATTTACCCTTAGAAAAAAACAATGACAAAAAACCTTGATATATTTTTATGACAAATCTATCTTTGATATGAGAGTTGCATATCGAGGATTGTTTTGTGATAGAAACGTATGAAGAAAAGTGTTCTGATATTTATGATGACTTCCAACTTCTTTCTATCGAAGTTGATACACTAGCAAAGCTCAAGATTACTACAAATACCGATACTGAATCAGGAGAAGTCACATACTCTCCCTACTTCTCACCTTCCAGCCTAAAATCACGCACAAAGAAAACCGATATCATCGTTGCTCCTGACGGTAGAGTGGTTTATCCACAGTCTCTTTATCTAGTATGTAAATTGCGTGGTGAAGCTGCTGTAAAAGACACAGGTTCCATCGCAAAGGGTTTGCTAGCTTTCACTCGTTATTTGGATTCGACTCACCACTCTCAAGTTGATGAAGATGGTCATGAAATACCATGTGAATACCTAACGTATAAAACCCTATCGAAGTATGAAGAAGAAGGTGCTCCCTGGCAATTTGCTGAGTTCCTGCTTGCTAACTGCAATGATATTGAAGGGGCCAATGGCAGCGAGGCTTTTAGCTTATCTACCGCTCGCACCTATATGGGTGTGGTAATTGGATTCTATAAGTGGATGCAGAAATACGGCTACATCAAAAATAACGATGAGAATATCGTTACCCACTACACGTCAGAAACAGTGCATCAAGAGTTAAACCAACACGATATGCTGGCTCACACAAAATCTGGCTCTCAGCGTACTTATGAAACGTCCAATATCATGAGGATGTTCCCTAAAAAACAAAATACGCCTGCTCACAAAAAGCTCAAGCCCATGCATCCCGAGCACAAAGTCTTATTTAATGAACATATAACGTCACTCCCAAAGACGACAAAACTCATCTTTCACCTATGTGTCGAAGCAGGACTTAGAATAGATGAAGCCATTCACTTCCCAGCTCACGATATCGGAAACGCTGACTACAGTGACTTGGAAGCTGTACCAGTTGCAATTACTCACACCAAAGGCAGTAAGGCGCGTACCGTAGAAATCCCCATCGAGCTGTACGAAGAGCTAGAGATACACAAAGAAAGCCATGCGCAACTTAAAAACCTAAACAAGCGCAATGAGCTTATTCTGGCAAGCAGCGAAATGGATACCGTTGAGTACCTATTTCTCTCAAACAAAGGTGCGCCTTACTCAGCCAATACATTAGAAACGCACTTTTCAAACCTTAGAAAACAGATTCGCGAAGTGGACACATCTTGGTATTACCGAATCCATGATTTGCGTTCTACCTTTGCAACTCACTGGCTTTGGGAGGAATCAAAAGAGCGAAATGTTAGCTATGACTACCTTATGGGTGACTTAGCGGAATTGATGGGACACGCGAGTACATCGACCACTGAAAAGTACATTCAGTACATGAATAAGCTAGACGACCAAATCAACACGGCTAAAGCCAAAAACCGCAAAATAAACGGAGGTTGGTCGTAATGGCGAAAAGTAAAATCGCAAAACAGTCCAAAGCCGTCAAGCATCTACGAAACAATCAAAATGTTATTCCTTTGAATCTTGAGATTCCTTATAAAGATGCAAAATCAACTCAAGTACAGCAGTTCGATGTTTCTCATCTATTGCATTTAGGGGGGAACAAAGAAAACGAAAAGATAAACAATCGAGCTGTATTTATCCGATCTTTTTGCAAAAAAGCTCATAAATATGTCAGCAATGGCAAGTCTGCACGAAGCGTCACAGGTCACTATGAGAACTTACGCGCTTATCTTGCTTTTTGTGATGGACTGAATGTTGGCCCATTCTCCGAAAGTGGCTATTTGAAGTATGCAGGCAACGATGGCGAGTTAAGGCATCGTATTAAAGTTTTTACCCCTTCAAAACGGCTATGGGAATACAATCATGGCGATGAGTTAGGCATTAAAGAATCGTCTGCTAGTAAAGTGCTTTCACACCTTCGTACTGCGCTTGAATGGTGCGGCTTACCTATTTCCGACTGGGCTAGGCAGCACCGAGGGTTTTCTGGGGAAAACACGCCGCATAAAGGATACTCTGATGAAGAAGAAAAGCTTCTGGTCACACGATTAGAGGCATTATTTTTCACTCTCGCGCCGCAGCTTATTGCTGCTAAAGAAAGTAATACCCCTTTACCAGAAACACTGCCTCTTATCATTAGACTTGGTTTGCATGAGGAAACGGTTCACATCCCCACATCATTGGAAACGCGAGTTACAGGCCAAAGCAAAAATGGCACCGCTGTTAATGCTGGCGCGGCCTTTAACCTTACGATGGGTGCCGCCTATCATTTAATGTGCTTTTTTACCTCACTGAACGACAGCAACATTCGAAACATTGCCCACCCAATTCATGTTCATACCGAAGAGCGAGATAAAAGCCTACAAATAGTCAAGGTCTCAAGCTATAAGCCTCGCTCAAGCAGCGAAGTCGATGCCCTGCTCGTGGGTAAGTCATTTGACGTTGATAAGCGCGATGGCGTGAAGTTTATAAAGCTACTAGAACGATTATCCAAACTCTACGGCAATGGTGAAGATGGCTCTGAGCTGCTTTTTACTCTCAATAATTACTCAGAAGTCAGTGATACCTTTCATTTGCCAGAGCTAAATAAAAATCTCGTTAACAAACTGCATCTGTTATCGCCTTATCGGGCGGGTAATCTACCTTGGTTTAAAGGGCTGTTTTACACCTACCGAAACCAACAAGTTATCACGTTAAAAAAGGTCGTGAATCATTTAGGTCGCACGGTTGTTCATAAAAAAGTGCAGGAAATTGCCATAGCTAGAGCAGGACAAGGAGCGAACAACAGCGCCTACTGCATTTTATCTTGTTACACAGACCTACCTCTTAAGGGAATTTTACTTCCGCTCACCTATTCCGAAATTGATAGCGATGGCAATGTTACCGTTTCTTTTAGCTATAGAAGTGGAGAAACAGGATACTTCAAAGCTCCTGCTTGTGATTTAACGCTTATTAAAGATATAGAGCAATATGCAAAAGAAAAAGCAGACAAACAGCCGAAGAAATACGAACGACTGCTTTTAGCAAGAACTTCCAGAAATGTTCCTTCTGATTGGGAAGGTATTAGCCCTATTTCGGCAAGCCAAATAAGCAATTGGTCTGTTGAACCCAACCATTACTACCTCTCTCTTCAATCAAGTCGCTGGCGAGAAATGAGCAGTAATCAAGCCTATGCGGAGGGAGGGATTCAAGCCGTTCAAAGTTTGCTCCAAAACAAGCGAGACACAATAGAGAGAAGTTACATAAACGGGCTTCCATCACGTAATAAAGTCATTCTTTCTCAAGGTATCGAAGTCATCGAAAACCTCTTTGATAATGACTTAGAGCAAGCAAAAGATGCTGTTGCTCAAAGGCGCGGTATTCCGATGCTGACGTACGAGGAAGGTGAGAAAAAGCGTAAAACCAATCCCAACGGAATAGCTTGTGATGGGAAGCAAGTCATGATTGATGGTAAGAATACACAACGTGAAACGAACTATGCGCTGGGCGTGGACTTACCTTGCGCCGAGTTTGATATGTGCCACAAGTGCCAATCTGCCAAAGCGGTAGATGACGTTGATGCTATTTATAAACTTATTTCATACATCGATGTTTTTAAGGAAGGACTTGATATGTTCCCTGATTCGAAAGGGGATGCTCTAGAAAAAATCGAAGCGTTTGAGTGTACGCTGGATGGGGCAAGTAGCGATGTATTCGATGAAGCCATGAAAAAATTCAATACCCAAGGTCGTCACCCAAGAGTGTCCATCGACCATGCAATTCTATCTATGTAGTTACGGAGGCTCACATGATAAAGCTCTCTGACCTAGAGCACCAAAACAAGCTTCTTAAAGCGCAGCAAAACGTTGGCGCTCATACTAATTACTTAATAGATGTATTAAAGCCAGCGCTTGAGCGCGGCGATTGGGATGAACTCGAAGCTCTTGATATAGGCTTTACGGTGACAGGGGATTCATTAGGTAAAATTGCCGATGATGAGGCTTGGAGAAATTTGCAGCCTCATATTGAACCGCAAGCAAAGAAGCTCCGCACCCTAGAATTTACTAACGATGGCAAAGTGATTGAGCGCAACCTAAAAAATGAGCTTAGAGCGCTCATCCTTAAAATGATGTGGCTGTCACCTCATGACCACTCCTTTGGCACTCTCTATGAAGCGCTAAATGATCTAAAAAAAGTCATCAACCCGCTTTTAAATGAGGGGTTTAATACGTTATCTGCATTGGACTTTGACCGACTCGAAACTTGGGTGCTAACGGACTTTACCGATATCGATTTTGAAAGAGCGTCAATATACAACGGGTTAAACCGCCTTTATAAAGAAGCTATAGGCTTACCCTTTGAAGTGAACCTAAATAAAAAACTTAACGCCTCGGATTTTGGTTTAACTCTTAAAGAAGCTGAGCAATTTACCGTCATTCCACAAAGGCTTTACTATCTGGGGCTTCAAAAGTCTGAAGAGGTGATAAATGAAGCTTACGCTCTTCGTCATGAACTAGAGCAACTGGCAGATTACATTACCACCTATTATGAAAAAGCCTATGTAGGTTATGCTAAGTATCTGGTCAGTGGTGACGCTAGACAAAAAAATGTGGTATTACATGGTACTTAGCCAAGCCGAATACAGAAGGCAAAAAGTGCACCATTGCTTTTCAACAAGCTTTCACAGCACTTCACTCTCCAAATGAAAAAGAGACACTGGCTCTCATACACCTTCATAAACCAGAGATAAAGAGCGATTACATTGATAAATTCCACAGCGAGCGAAAGCTGACGATTGGGCAGTGGTCAATCACCAATCTAAGAGAGGCTCTATCACTTTTTAAAAAGCTTAATGGTGGCTGCTTATGGGGATTAATGGCTCGTACAGGAATGAGAGGCGACGAAATGTATAGTCTGAACACCACTCAGGGCTGCACCGAAGATATCATTGACCGCCAGAGTATATACGTTATTCATGCCAACCTTTCAAAGACAGCCAAAGGCTCTCAATCAATACAAGATGAGTTTGTTACGACCGAGATTGGTATGAAAGCTTATGAAGTCCTTCAAGCGCTGCACACGCCACTTAGAAAAAGGCACCCTAGCTCACAATCCTTCTTCCATAAAATAAAAGAGGATTTCAGTGAAATAAAGAAACAATCAATAGGAAAGCACTCTGTAGCTTGGTTCAACGATGCTATGGGTGACGAGCTTGCGCTGACCAATGAAGACCTTATTGACCTAAAAGTATCTGACCCCAATTTATCGTTTGAATTGGGCAGGAATCATGAGTTTACTCCACACCAAGCTCGCCGCTCTTTTGCTTATTTTTTAATTGGTTACGAGCTTTGTAACTTCCCGCAACTCAAACAACAGTTCAGTCATGTGTCTATGGCAATGACGCGACACTACGCTAAAAATGCCAGTAAATTTCAAAAAATCAGGCTCAAGAAAAAGACACTTGCGAACGAAATTGATGAAGAGCGAATCAACCAAAAAGCCCGTGTCTATTTAAGTGTCTATGAGAAATTGGCAAACAAGGAAAGAGTTGCAGGCGGTAAAGGCAAAGAGTTTGCTAAAAGCATGACCAAAACAGACCGTAACTTATTCACAGACAAGGTGGATAATGACATGCTTTCTCTTAATTTCTGGAAAAAGCAAATTCGAAATAAAAAACGACACCTTCACGCAGTTGCACCTGGGATATATTGCACTTCGACCACTTGTGGTTTAAGAACGCTTGTTAACCTCATTGAGTGCGTCGATTGCAAGAATGACTACATCGTGGATGCCGTATTTGCTGAAGCAAAGCGTAAAGAAGCTGAAATTCACATGCTTTACGATATTGAAAATAATGAACTCACCCCTCAAACTGCCTCTGAATCTTACATTAAAATTCAAGCGGCAGAACGTATTATGGGTGATTTAGGTATCGACTATGAGCCTGTCGTTTTTCCTAATGAAGTTAGGGATTTACTCATCCCATTTGGAGTTGTTTCATAATGTCGCAGACAACAAAAAAGAAGCTAGTTGACGCGTTAGAAAGGCTGCTAAGCGGTGATGTAGCAAAGTTAACATCGAGAGAGCTGCGTAATAAAGCGCGAAAAGGCAAACTCAAAATCAACAACAGTAGCGTTGAAAAAGAAGCTGGGCTTTCTGCTGGCGCACTCAGAAGGCACAGCGATGTCGTTCTGATGATAAAGAACAAATCATTAGAGGTACAAGTTGCTCAAGATGAGAATACAGACTCCCCTATTGAAGTGCTTCAAAAGGAAATAAAGGCGCTGAAAGGTGAACGAACGCAAGCCAATAAGAAGAAAAAAGAGTATTACGATGAGGCTCAAAGCCATAAGGAGGCGTTGGCTACTCAAGCAGCCATTCATGTAAAAGTAGTACAAGAGCTTATGGATATGCTGCATGAGAGCCAGCGAGAAAAAGCTATGGATAAAATCGTCTCGGCTCGTTTAGACAATGTGGTTGCACATCCATTTAGAAAACCAAAGTAGTGTTTAGCACTGCCACCCAACCTTGTCCTGTTTGGAGTAATCACTAGACAGGACACTGGTTTTTCGATAAAAGTGTATACTCTAACGTAACAAAAATGCTCTAAAAAGGACGTGGTGAAATACACCACGCCAAATACCACTAAGTTGAGAAAGTAAGGACAAAACCAATGACAATCGAAGTCGGACAAACTGCACCAGATTTCACTCTAAATGACCAAGACAATAACCCAGTTACGCTCTCGGAGCTTCAAGGAAAGAAGGTGCTACTCTACTTCTATCCACGCGCTTCAACTCCTGGCTGTACCGTTCAGGCTCAAGGGTTGCGTGACACTAAAGCTGAGCTAGATGCCCACAACGTTGTTGTGCTTGGTTTAAGCCCAGACACCCCGAAAAAACTGACCAACTTTATCAACAAGCAAGAGCTAAACTTCACGCTACTAGCCGATGAAGAACATGAAGTGTGTGAGAAGTACGGTGTTTGGCAGCTCAAGAAGTTCATGGGTCGTGAAAACATGGGCGTTGTAAGAACAAGCTTCCTGATTGATGAGTCTGGCAACCTTGAGCATGTATTCAACAAGTTCAAAACCAAAGATCACCATGAAGTTGTACTGGACTACCTGAACAGCAAATAACCATTCATGTTCAATTAACTTGGCAACTTGGGGGCAGGCATGATTGGCTACATTCGAGTATCAGATTCACAAAGAGCCGATGGCGAATCACAGCGAGAAGCGATTAAGGCGTACGCTGCTAAACGTGGCATACAAATATCGGATTGGATCGAAGAGCATGTGTCTGCCACCAAAACAGAACTGCGTGAGCGAAAGTTATCTTCCCTTATCACCTCGCAACAAAGCATCATCGTATCGGATATCACTCGGCTGGGTCGCCACAAGGTGATGGAGTTGGTCGGCGCTATAGGCCAGATAGCCTCCTACGGTGAACTGCATTTGGCATACAGTGACACCATCATTAACTCAGAAAACGTTGATAATGCAGAAATCATTTTTACCGTTATTGGGCAGTCCTTTGCAAGCGCAGTAGAGGCTCAGAAACGCTCAGAGCGAGCTAAAGCAGGTCATGCAAAACGCAAGGCCAAAGGACTTCCATCTGGCCGCCAGAAAGGACAGAAGGTTAAATCGAAGCTTGATGAACATACAGCGTTCATATTGAATATGCTTGATTCTGACAAGTCAAAGGCTGAGATTTTAAGGAAGCTTAGTGACAAAGGGGTACAAGTATCTCGAAGTCGTTTCTACTCCTGGCTGGAAGACCGTGGCCTGTATAACAAGAAGGCAGAGTTTCAGGCAGACATGTTCACTGAGTAGCCGACTCAGTGCTGATTATCCCTTAATCATACTTGGCTAGCTCATTTATGCCCCATTTCGTTTTGCGGTTATGCTAAAACCCGTGGAATTTCCCCCATCTCTAACACACATACTCTATGTGTTTGGTTGACTATTTTTCTTCAAGTGTCATGATGAATCTTATTAGGACGACATGTTCCACATTTGTATTCATTATCTGAAATATTGGGCAATTAATCAGGCTATTACAGTCATCATGTCTATATTTAATCTCTGCAAAATGTGGACATTGTCCGTTGAAAAAGGACTGTTAGCAGTCTTTCGCCAAGTTTAGAATTAGGATGAATTTTGTATGAGCAATAAAGATTACTTTGGCAAAATAAAAACAGGAGGAAGCAACTCTTCAAAAGGGTTTGCTTACCAAGACCTGTGCGCGGCATTTTACTTGCTAAAGCATCTTAGTGTGAGCGGATTCAAATCTATCGGAATAGAAACAGATGATGATTTCTCATTGTTGTTTGACAATGGAAAAAAAATTAATGTCCAGGTTAAGTATGAAGAGCTCTCGATACCAATTGTTAATAAATACGCTTCTGAAAATCAAATTATTTTAGGGCCATCCAAAAACAAAAGCCTCTCAACACTCCTCTCTTATTTAAAGCAATATGAAAATAATCAATCCTCTCACGAGGATAAGCTTTCGAAGATATCAGTAACTGAGGATTTTAGAAATATTCTAAAACGGAATGGCATTGCACTAGAAAATGTCAGCAAAATTTCTAGCACATGGTGTGTCGACGTTCTCCCTGAAGATAAAATTAAAGATATAATCAAGCTGGAAATAATTGAATGGGGTATTGAGAAGTTACTTTTAATAGATGGTGACGAATGCTTAAAAGATTTGATATTCATTATATATGAAAGCCGCAGCGACAGGGGATATATAAGTAGGTCTGACATTACAAGTATTTTTGAGAAACACTCAAAAATACTGACATTCAAGGAAGATGAAGCTACATCGTTAAACTTTCTTGAAAATTTGGAATTAGATCAAGATGAAATTCTATTAAGCGTTAATTCAAAAGTTAGTAAGGCGGAAAGCTTACTCATTGATAACAATTATGAAGAAGCTTTAAGAGAATATGTAGAGTTATCTAAAGCCGTAAAATCCGAGAAGCTGTATGTAAAATGTGCTGGTATTTTACAGGTTTTAGGTAAGGTAGATGACGCTCTATTCTATTGTGATAACGCCTTAAAAATTAATCCTATCTACGCCATGGCTTTAGCAGTAAAGGGGACTTTAATTTCTGAGAAAGGAGATAATGATTTCGCTTTAGAGCTATTGAAAAGCGCCGAGTTCCAAGATAACACTGATCCTTTCATTATTTATAATGTCGGTGTTGCTTACCTAAAATTAAGAGAAGTTGATGAAGCGATACGTTACTTTGAGAAAACAATAGAACTGAATTCTAAGTTAAGTTCTCCGCATCTAAACCTTGGTGTTTGCTATTTCAACCAAGGAGTATTTTCCGAGGCGGCTAAACATATTGACCTAGCCTTGCTTTTAGAGCCTGGACTTCCAGAAGCATTGTCTCAAAAGGGTGAAATAAAACGATTTTATGGGAAGTTGGATGAGGCAACCAAGCTATTTGAAAGGTGCTTGCTTAATACTCCGGATAATCTCGTAGCCAAATTAGGCTTAGCTTTATGCCTGATAGAAAAAGGCGACCCACTGGGGTTTGGGCTTTTGGTATTAAATTATCAGAAGGAACTATCTAGACTTGACGTAAACAAGTCTTTAGGGATTATTGATATCGGTTGGGAAAAATCGTTAGCAATTTCAATAGAAAATATAAACGGGTCTTCATACTTGGTAAATTATGATGGTCTTGAAGTCTATGTTCCCAAGCCAAATAAAGATCGAATTGCTATTGGTGTTATGAATACGCAAGAAATCGAGCTTCCTCTGGTCATGAAATCTTATGCTGATCTAAATTCTTACAAAAATGCAGTTAATGCTATTAGGCTGAGTCAGCCTATAGATTTATTTGTTCCGGCGAGCGGCTTTGTCAAAGGGAGATCCGACCATTGTGAAATAAAGATTGATTTAGAGCACTATTCCATATACGGGAAAACGAATATTGGCGGTAACAAAGGGTATCATTCTTTCATTGATTGTTTTGATGGATGGTTCCTGTTAGTAATTACCCATGAGGAATCGAAACAGGAAGAAAGTTTTAATGTAGTAGGACTGGATTGTAGTTGAGCATATTCACTGTTAACAAGACCTTGAAACGGACAAATTGCAGCTGGTTATGTTCGCTTCGCTCTCTATCTTAGCCAGCTACAATTTGCCGCTTAAGGTGGCGTTACTGAATTTCAGTCCTAAATCGAAAATGTCCAGAGTCTTCATAGACCTGAAGTTTTACTCATGGCACTTTTCTCAAAAAGTGCCAGTTAACTCAGATCTGCCCCATGGTGTTTTGAATAAGGTTCTACATTACGGCTAGTAGTCCATTATGCTATAAACTAATCTAATGTCATTTTCGAATCGAGAAACAGCTTATGAGCAAGAAAAAGCTATCAGAAAAAGAACTGCTTAAGGGTATTACACCTAAGACTGCCCACGCTGATGGGCTTGCTACAGTTTCATTAGATGAAGTGGGACTAGAACCCTCAGAAAGCGACTATAAAGCCGTTTTGAAAAGAATTGAATCCTTGTTTGATGTGGCTGAACCAGGCACACCCGAAGGTGATGAGCTTGAAAAGCTAGTGATTTGGGTTGAAGGGTATGAAGAAGATCACTTCCCATTTTAAACTAGCTAACCTTCAGTTTTGCCTCAATCAATTTAGATAGCAGTAAAATAATTTGTGCAAGAAGTCCTTGCACAATTGCTCTTACTTTCAGATACGACAAAGCCACAGGCTTTGTATAACAGCTACATACAGAATGTTTTCATTAATTTGAATTCTGGGTGCGGTGCCAGGTATTTCATCACCAAATATGGGAGGGAGAGTACCTTAGGCTTATCGTATGTCCTCGGTTGGCTGCTTTGCAATTACGCTAGATTCAAATTGATACCATTACTTCTGGCCAGACAGTAAATAGTAACTCAAAGAATAAAGCAGGGATAACCGAGGCTCTCGCTATTAGTGTAAAGCGAAGAACCGAATGTAGTAAGCTTACTTCCTCAAAGAAACAAGCTAACGCAGTTCATAGCTATCACGCCTCTGTAATTCAAATAGTCACTCGACTAAAAGGTTTAATTATCATGGTCGAACACAGCACTCTATTAGTTGATCCTTTTGGTCGAAGTTAGAGTTTGAGCATAACCTCGACCAGAAAAGTGAATGTTCTTTCTTTTTCGACTAAAAAGTTTAAAAGAATTGGTCGAGAGATTGTCGGCCTTGTCGCGTCTCATGAAAATGCCAGCATTGTTAGGGTGGCCTCAATTATTGCTCCAGAAACATTCAATATCGATAAGCATTAATCCTCCCCCGGAATACAGAAGTGAAGCTTTTGATATTTTCTATGTGGGCCAATTGGTACTCACTACTTCCTGGGAAACTTCTCCAAGCTCTCGCTACTAATTTACTTATATAATGCCATGGGCTCTTTAGCTAACTTATACGAAGACAATTCGCTGAATGTATGATCTAGCGAAATTAGGAACATAACTCGAAGTGTCAAAAGCAACGCTACTAATAAACTAGCAAACCTCTCTGTTTAGGACCGTTTTTTAAGTGATATGCTCGCCCTCTAATGCTTACTACTATCAATAATGATCCAACGGGTTTCATCCTTAAGGTTATGATTTGTAATTATTAAAATCTTTAATCTTACTTTGAAAACTTTTAAGTAATCACACATCGCAAGTTGCGATGCGCAAGTTGCGATGCGCAAGTTGCGATGTGGAGTGAAAACTATCTAGAGTCTTGCTCTCTGTTAGGCAGGCAACATATGGCTCAGATTAGAAAACTATAGGTACCTATCACGTAACTCAGAGATCCCCCAACGTTTCAGGAGCCACAGTAAAACCCATAGGACTAGCTAATGAACAATTACCGAGGAACCCTCAGTAGTTGCAGAGTTTGCAACAACCCCTACATGCCCAAATTGTCCAATAGCCTGTTGGACAAAGTTTAATACCTAAATTTTGCAAGAGGGTCTTGCAAAAATGCGAAACAAGTTGTTTCGTAAATCGTCTTTGCCCCTAAACGTTTAGAGCATAAGAAACTATCAATAGATTAATTTGTGTGTAAGCCTGTTGCACCAGTTTTTTTAGTCCCAGATACGACAAAGCCACAGGCAATGCCTATGGCTTTGTAAACAACTACAGAATGTTTGTCATTCAAAACGAAGAGGGAACACATTCTGTGTGCAGCGTCGGGTGTTTTATCACCAAAGTATATGGAAGGGAAAGCACCTAGACTTATCATATGTCCTCGGTGGTCTGCTTTGCAATTAAGCCAAGTTCAATTCGATTCAATTACTTCTGGCCAGACAGTAAATAGTACATCCAAGAAAAAGCAGGGATACCCGAGGCTCTCAACGTTAGTTTAAAGCTAAGAACTGTATGTGGCAAGCTTGCTTCTGCCCCATTCCTTCTCAGCGTGAAAGTTTAGTCATAATCTGTGACTTTAGATTTGCCATACCTGTTGTTATCGGAAAAAGTGTCGAAGTAACCTTTTAAAAAATTATGCTTCATTTTGCAATCTAATGCCCAATATCTCTCTATAACCTGTTGATTGTTAATTGAACAGCGATTGGAAAGGTTGCATGATAGGAGTGTGAAAGGTATCCGCCTAAAAAGCGTTAGACTTGTAATTCAAAATCAGTGGTTAAAAAGAAGTGTGAAATGAAAGTATATTTATCGAGTGAAATCCACACAGGACAGGTTCATCAAGAAGCTGAAGTATTACCATCGTTAGATGGTGTCCTACTGCAAGGTGATATTGAGGCTTTGGAAGATGCAATTAACGAAGACAAAATGGCACAGCGAGGCTGGACTATATCCAAATACGGAGCAATTAAAGATGAGTATGAGCGTCCTCTGTTTAAAAATGGGGTCGTGTTGGCAATTCAGAAAGTTCTAGATCAGGTTTAGCGAAAATGGGGCTGCCGAACTAGAAGCTAAAACATATATCTAACTCGGTTACAATCCTGTTTCACGCAGTTCATCAGCGTGTACAGTATGAGCATTTAACCCTCAAGCGACTTTGTTTTCTGTTGTTATCCAAAATCTATAAAACCATGTCGCTCCTGCGTGTACTTAAGCATAGTGATAAATGCTCTAAGGTGACGCTTTAAAAGCGCAAAGTCTGACTGATATGAACGGCGACTTTCGTGAGAAAGATTCTCTAAAAAATCAATTTTATCGTCATAAGAACTGAATCGATCAAATGTATAGTCTGCCCACGTTATAGCCTGAATCTTTTCTATGCTCGATAACAACAGCTCTGATATAACTTCACATTCACGATGAGATATCACACCATCGGTTTCGTAAAAGTGGCTTGTAACAAAATGAGTCCCAATTTTGTTTTCAAGGTAGCCCAAAAATTCACGAAGCTCTATATAGGACTGGTAGCTTATAGATAGGTGTACAGAGCATTTGTTGGCAGGATATGCTTGACCAGCAACAATACCCAGTCTAAGAGCGTGGCCTTCATCAAGACACTCATAAGTATCTGCGGAATCATTACCTGATAACGTGTATGCAACTATCGCTATACCCATTCCTCGCCCTTAACTTTATCAATATAACTTTACTAAGATTTGTTCTTTCTTCTTTCCCTATCATAAGGTAAGAGATAGTTTTTGTCCCTACGCTCTATGGCATCCAAGTTGTAAAAATTTGAGCCAAGGCAAACAACACCCCACTTTCGATACTTGCTTTTATAGACTTAATTTATACATACACAATAAAATGGCCGTCGGGTATGCTGTTGATATCAAAGCTAAATTTATTAAGATATTTGATTTTATATAATTTTAACTAGAACCAATATCATAATGTTTGTTTCGACAGTTATTCATCGTAAAATATTGTTTGAAATTTGACCTATTTTATCTCATGTCAGTAGAGTGCTTACAAACCTCAGTGGCAGTCCAAAGAAATAGGCGAAACTTGTCTAGGAGATCGGTGGCTATTCAGAGAATAATCGTGGTGAACCTCGTTCTTAACTCTTTAAATAACTTGTATTGTGGCACTGTAGTGGCTGAATGAATTTGGCCACTACATTAGAGTTTTGCAATACATCGGCTAATCCGTTAGCAGCTAAGTTTGCGAAAGCTGTAGCTCATTTATGTCCAAAAGTGAGTTGGGTGACAAGTGTATATGTGTGTGATCACCAAGCGATCCCATCGAGATGACTAACAACTTATAGCAACACCTTAGTTTTTATGACAAGTTTAAGCTTGGAAAAGCGTCAAAATCAGCCCGATTTACAAAAAATTATGACAACTGCTATAATTGAGGTTCAAAAAGAGAAACTATTAACCTAACTCACTGTTAAAGGTAGAGTTTGTTATAAATCGTCAGAAATTGAGTCTAAAAAAATTTCCAAGGGTACGCTGTCATGGGTAAGGTATACGATGGTCTGCACCGTATTAGCTTCCTAATTGATGAAGAAGGTCAGATTGAACACGTCTTCAATAAGTTCAAGACTAAGACTCACCACGAAGTGGTTCTCGATTACTTCAATCAAGAAGCTTAATAGTCTGTTTCAGTTAAGGCACTAAGTTAAAGAAAGCTTTTAACCGAATAAACCTCAGCGATACATAAAATTAAGAAGGCCGAATCTCAGTGAGATTCGGCCTTCTTGGCAATGGGTCTTCGTTAATGCTTAAACTAATACCTTAATCAGTGCGAGTGCTCAGGGTCATCGTCTAATGCATGACTCGGTAAGGCATTCCAAACCGCTTTCACTAGCGTTGCCAGTGGGATAGCAAAGAACACGCCCCAGAATCCCCACAGACCGCCAAACACCAATACCGCAACAATAATCGCGACTGGGTGCAAGTTCACGGCTTCTGAGAACAGTACTGGTACTAATACGTTGCCGTCTAGAGCTTGAATGATGCCGTAAGCGACTAATAGCCAGTAGAACTGAGGCTCTAGTCCCCATTGGAACAGACCAACAATGGCCACTGGAACCGTCACTGCCGCAGCACCGATGTATGGGATTAGAACCGAGAAACCCACCGCGACAGCTAGTAGTGCTGAGTAACGTAAATCCAAAATAGCAAAGGTCACGTAGCTCACACCACCAACGATTAGAATTTCTAACACTTTTCCTCGAATGTAGTTCGAGATTTGCTGGTTCATTTCAACCCAAACTTTGGTCGCTAGGCGGCGGTTCTTAGGCAGAACACCACTTGCCATTCTGATCATCTCTTCTTTGTCTTTCAAAAGGAAGAAGATAAGCAGTGGTACAAGAATTAGGTAAACCGCTAACGTTGCCAAGCTCACTAATGAAGCTAGAGAGCCTTTCACAACGCTCTCACCAAAGCCAAGCGCTTTGTTTTTCGCGTTAGACACAATCGACTCAACGATCTGTAGGTTTGCTAGCTCAGGGTAACGCTCAGGAATGGTTGCGATAAACTTCTGCAAGCCACCATACATGCTTGGAATATCATTGATAAGGTTACCTACTTGTTCCCAAATCGTAGGTACCAGACCAAACAGCGCAAGTAACATCACGCTAAAGAACATCATGATCACCAACATCACAGATGGAGTTCTTGGAACACCGAGTCTTTGAAGTTGAGTAACAGGCCACTCAAGCAAGTAAGCCAGCACAATGGCCACCAATAATGGCGCAATAAGGTGACCAAAGAAGTAGATGGTAATAAAGCCGAATAGAATGATGGCAACCAAACTGACAGCGTGGGGATCAGAGAAACGTCGTTTATACCAACGATTGACCATTTCAAGCATTTGACTGCAATTCCTTTTTAGTGACGAGGAGATGGTGGTAATTAGAACAAACCTCAGTGACGACGACATAGGCTTGCTTAGATAAAAACGTAACAATATCTTTCATCGAGCTGATGTCAGAGACATAAATTGACAATGTTTGCCCTACTTCTAACTTTACACTGTGACGCTTGGCTAATAATAGCGCCATTGGACAGCGCTCTTGGCGTAAATCTAGAATATTAGGTGTCATTCTTGAGCTCGATGCTTATTATAAGGGTCGTATTGTAATCTGTTTTTGAAAACGCGCCATCATTCATTCATCTTCCTTCATGATAGCGCACGCACTTGGCAAAGGTTAAATCAGATAAAGAACCAATTTGCATCGCACTTGTCTTACTGTCAGAAGAAACGGAGTATTACTGACTAATATGTTTAAACGCGCTCGCTCAATTGCTTGCTTATGCATCGCAGCTACATTAAGCACCCCAACTTTGGCGAATACCAACAGTTTGGAGCTACCAGATATCGGTACCGCTGCTGGCGGCACACTCTCTATTGACCAAGAACTTATCTATGGTGATGCCTACATGCGCATCATCAGAAGCAGCCAGCCCATTGTCAACGACCCGGTTCTAAACCTTTATATCGATACGTTAGGCCACCGTCTGGTCGCGAATGCAAATGATGTAAAGACACCTTTCCAGTTCTTTATGATCCGTGACCGCAACATCAACGCCTTCGCATTCTTTGGTGGTTATGTTGCTTTGCACTCCGGCCTATTCCTGCACGCACAATCTGAAAGTGAACTCGCTTCTGTATTGGCGCACGAAATCGCGCACGTTACCCAACGTCACTTAGCACGTAGTATGGAAGACCAAGCTCGTCGTTCTCCTGCGACTATCGCTGCACTTGCGGCTTCAGTGTTACTGGCGATTGCAGCCCCTGAAGCGGGTATTGCTGCCTTAACCGCAACAACTGCGGGTAACATGCAAAGCCAAATCAACTATACGCGTAGCAACGAGAAAGAAGCTGACCGCTTTGGTATCAACACGCTGGCAAAAGCTGGCTTTGATGTGAATGCAATGCCACGTTTCTTCGGCCGTTTAGCTGATGAATACCGCTATGCAAGCACACCACCGCCAATGCTATTAACTCACCCATTACCAGAAGACCGTATTACGGATTCTCGCGCTCGTGCACGCAGCTATCCACCATTGAAGTTGGCTCCATCTCTGGATTACCACCTAGCAAGAGCGCGCATCGTGGCGCGCTATGCAGGTATCAACAATGATGCGTCACTTGACTGGTTTTCACGTCAATTGAAAAAGGCACCAAAAGAGATCGTCCCATCTTTAGAATACGGACAAGCGTTGGTTTATCTCGACTCTAAGAAGCTAGACAAAGCAGAACCGATTCTGACCAAGCTGATTAATAGCGATCCGACCAACCTATTTTATTTAGATGCTATTTCCGATCTTCACATTGAGAAGAAACAGCCTGAGATTGCGATTAAAGAACTTAAATCTGCACTGGTTCGTCAGCCAAACAACCCGGTTCTGACCATTAACTATGCGAATGCCTTAATCGAAAAAGAAGATCTTACAGAAGCCGTTCGCGTATTGCAGCGTTATACGCACGATAATCCGAACGACACCAACGGCTGGCACCTGCTTTCAAAAGCGAACACCAGCCTTGGGAACAGCGACGAAGATCTTGCCGCTCGTGCAGAAATTTTGGCACTGCAAGCCAACTGGAACAAAGCGATTCAGTACTACACGCAGGCGAGCCAAATCGCAGAGCTCGGTAGTCTAAAGCAAGCGCGTTACGACGCTCGAATTGATCAGCTGATGATTCAGCGTGAACGTTTCTTGTCTCTGCAATAAGTGTGATTAATTAGCAAAGACTCGTAGCAAAAAAAGAACGCTCAACGAATACAATGAAGCCACTCGAATGGCTTCTACTGAATAACGAAATCAAAAATAATAATGAGGAAGAACTATGTCTGTCGTGATTTATCATAATCCACGTTGCTCAAAGAGCCGTCAAACGCTTGAACTACTTGAAACAAACGGTGTACAGCCTGAAGTTATTAAGTACCTAGATACGCCTTTAACTGTTGAGCAGCTGAAAGTGCTTTTCACTCAACTGGGTTTTGACAGTGTTCGCGAGATGATGCGTACCAAAGAAGCGGATTACAAAGAAGCAAACTTGGGTGATGCATCTGTCACTGATGAAGACCTTTTCTCAGCAATGGCAACCAATCCAAAACTGTTCGAGCGCCCTGTGGTTGTTGCGAACAACAAAGCAAAGATTGGTCGTCCACCAGAGCAAGTATTAGAGATTCTGTAATCCAATATGAGCATTAACATTCTTGTTCTTTATTACAGCCGTCACGGCAACACACAAGCTTTAGCAAGACAGATTGCACGAGGGGTGGAGTCCATCCCTGAGTGTGAAGCTATGCTGAGAACAGTGAACGACGTGTACACGGTAGAAGAGCAGCCCGATTCTCGTCATCAGCCAACCGACCCTATTGCGACATTACAAGAGCTGCGTTCTTGCGATGGTTTAGCGTTAGGTAGTCCGGTTTGGTTTGGTAACATGGCAGGGCCAATGAAGCACTTTTGGGATAGCACGACGTCACTGTGGATCAATGGCGATCTTATCGATAAGCCAGCTTGTGTTTTTACTTCTTCTTCATCACTGCATGGTGGCCAAGAAACAACACAGCAAAGCATGATGTTGCCACTTCTTCATCATGGCATGTTAGTCGTAGGCATCCCCTACTCAGAGCCTGCGTTGCACACCACTCAAACCGGTGGCACACCTTACGGTGCAAGCAGTACCGGAGAGAGTGCTTCATTGAGCAAAGAAGAGATTGAGTTGGCACAGAATCTAGGTAAACGCTTAGCGCGCATCGCCATCAACCAAAAGGGAATTTCTCAATGATGTATATGGCCGAGAGGGCTATGTCTCCCCAGACAAAGTTATTCCGCTACCTTGCTTTAGCTGGCAACTTATTGCTATTAGGTTGGGTTGTGGCGTGGCAGATGACACTTTCCCCGCATCCTCACTTAAGCAATACCACACTTGCGATTGCTTGGGCGGTACCGCTATTACTGCCATTACCGGGTATTCTAGCAGGTAAGCCTTACACGCATGCTTGGGCGAACTTCGTCCTAATGCTCTACTTCCTGCATGCATTAACCATCTTGTATATAGACGGTGGTGAACGCTTGCTAGCGGCTGTAGAGCTCCTTCTAACGACATTAGGCTTTGCGGGTAATATCTTATTTACTCGTTTTCGTGCCAAAGAATTGGGCATCAAGCTGAAGCGTCTTTCTGAAGTAGAGAAGAAAGAGAAAGCGAAATTCGAACAGTAATATTGATTCGTTACTCTTGAACTGACACTGGATAAATAAAAAGCCCTGCAGGATTGCTCTTGTGAAGTGACCCCGTAAAGTTGGACATTTCTGTTAAGCGGCTTTCAAGGCCTGAGTTCGATATTCCATCGGAGTCAGGCCTTTTAGTTTCACTTTTATACGTTTGGTATTGTAGTACTCGATGTATTCTTTAATTTGCTCTATCAGAGCATCTGCATCTTCAAAGCTTTGGTTGTGATACATCTCTGTTTTGAGTAAAGCAAAAAGTTTTCAGCAACAGCATTATCAAGCAGTTACCTTTTCTCGACATGCTTTGCGTTAACCCACTCTCCGCTACCTTTTTCTGATAGTGTCGATGACGATATTGCCAACCTTGATCGCTATGTATAATTGGCTTTGAGTTGGGTTTAAGCGTAGATATAGCCTCCGTCAGCATATCCGTGACAAGCGGCAAACAAGCATTTTTGGCCACTCTATAAGCAACCACTTCCTGAGTAAACAAGTCGACAACGGGAGACAAGTATACTTTCTGCTCTTTGACTTTGAACTCCGTGACATCAGTTACCCATTTTTCATCGGGTTGAGTCGCACTAAAATCTCTTTCAAGCACGTTAGGAGCAGTTGTTCCAGACTTACCTCGGTATGAACGATACTTTTAATCCTGACCGTCGATTTAAGGTTGAGCTGAGCCATAAGCCTTTGAACCGTTTTGTGATTGAGCACGAACCCCTGATTTTTAATTCCAAGTGAATACGGCGGTAGCCATATCGGCCCTTATGTTCATGATAAATTGACTTTATCAACTGCAGCTCACGTTCGTAGCTATTTGGGCGCTTGCTTGTTTGAGCCTGATAATAAAAGACACTTTTTGCCAGCTGTAGAGTGTGCAGTAAGTGCTTCAACGGGTACTGACCTTTAAGAGTTAGAGCTATGACCGCTTTTTCTTTGTTCGACGGTTTTTTTCCTGCTCCAACTCTTCCAACTTTTTTAGAACGGCATTCTCGGTTCGTAAGTAGACCAACTCCTCTTTTAGCTCCTCAAGTGTCATTTCATTATCAGGCTTAGTGGTACGTTGAGGTTGCTGTTTCATTGAGGGTCTTCCTTTCTGGCGCATTTTGAGCCCCTTGATACCGAGCTCATTAAATCGTTTGAGCCAGACAGAGAGTATCCCAGGGGATGAGAGGTTTAATACAGCGCTAGTGTGCGTGAGAGACCATTCATTCGTCCACATTAAATTCAATGCTTTTCGTTTTGTCTGAGCAGTAGCAGCATGCTTAGTTGGTAAAAATGAAGCAGTGCCGTGGATGGCAAACACTTGAGCCCAATACCGAACCTGTCTTGACGAAATTGAATATTGTTTGGCTAAGTAGAGAGATGACGTGCCATCTAAGTATTGCTTAGCAATGATACATTTTAGCTCTCGGCTATATTTGGACATAAAAAGACCCCCAATAATTGGTGTCCAACTATTGGGGGTCAGTTCAGTACAGGGCTTTTTTAATGTTTCGGTTTAATCAGTGATGTCAGTAGACAATTACGAACGAACCCATTCGTAGACCAAGCTTGGCTTAGCATGCACTGGCGCAGTAATGGTTAACTCTTCCGTGTTAAATTCGTCTAGCGTTGCATCAGAAGTGCTTGTCAGATCAGTATCTGTAGATACCTCGCTGCCCTTAATCACTTGCATGCCTGAATCAGTTTCGTCGCCAGTCTCAACGCTCGTTGACTCATCACCTACAGACATAGTGTTGTCTTGCGTTTCAAACTCAGGGCTAACTTCAGGTTCGATGTAAGACTCTTCAACTTTCGCTACCTGACGGATACTTTCAACTTCTTGTTCAAACTCTTGTTGAGTCGACAATAAGTGAATACGGAAAGTCACTTCGTTGTTTTGAATCTTAAGGGTATCTAGGCTTGCAACCGAGTTTAGACGCTTGAGTGCGTTCTCTAACTGAAAGAAGTCTTGAGCATTATTCAGGCTAATAAACTGAGTTAAAATCGACTCTGATGACTCACTTGCTACCGTCACAGCACTTTTGCCTGCATAGTAGTTACTGATTTGGTCGACAAGCTTCTTAGACGTTGTTGCGCTGTTACCCGACAAAGAACCACTTACTGGCGATGTTGGTGCGCTCGTCAATTGACTTGGTTTTTGGTCGTACAGCGTCCAACGTAGACCTGAAGATTGAGCCTTAATCACCAATACAGCATCAACTGGATAGCGTTGACTCGCTTTACTGATTGGCGTGACAAAGCTGCCCCATAAATCAGAAGTCGCAATCCCCGTAATATCATCAAAGTCACCAACAGGCAGCGTTAAAGGCAAACCACGCTCTTTTGCGTTCGCTTGTAAGCCTGCAGCCAGTTGTGAGTTCGAGTGCTCCCACACAATGTTTTTGTCGTAGCTGTCTTCTTCTACGAGCCAAACCAAGATGTTTGAACGAGTATCAGGCCAATACGGCAATTGCGCTTGAGTTAATAGAGAACGGATTTGAGCACCGTTAAAACGCATACGCAATGTTGATTGGTCATTGCTTTCGCCAAAACTCATTTGAGACATGTACTGCGCACTTTTACGCATGGCCTTTTGAATCGTCTCATTCGAAGCGACATCAGTTTGGCCAGTCGCACGTATCAATACCTGCTCCATACCTGTATTTCTTGCCACTTGTTCTGGCTGTTTGTCTTCAGCGTTAATCGCAACTTCAGCACTAAAGATATCTACTTGAGTTAAGGCATAACTCGGAGAGGCTAATAGTCCCATCAACAACAATGCTATGTAGCGCATATTGATCCTAATATTCAAAGCTTGTGCCTTGATGATAAGCAACTATGGATTGAGGGGCAAGGTCGATAGCGCCCACTGTGTTTAATAACCACAAAATATCACCTGGCCATGATAAATCGCTAACTTATAAACTGAATTTTCCGAGCTTAGATGGATATAAAACATCACTAAGATAAATAAATTTGATCTATCTGGTGTAGCAATCGATTGCTAAGTGATAGAATCCCGCGAATTTTATTTTTCACTTTTCATATAACGACCATTTTTAAGGACATATCATGAAAAATGCTTTGCAAGGTGCGCAAATGCTGTTTGTAGCTTTTGGTGCGCTTGTACTCGTGCCGCTACTAACAGGACTAGATCCTAACGTTGCACTCTTTGGCGCAGGTATCGGTACCCTTTTATTCCAACTTATTACACGCCGTTCAGTGCCAATCTTCTTAGCGTCTTCTTTTGCATTCATCGCTCCTATCATGTTTGGTATTCAAACATGGGGCGTTGGCGCAACCATGGGTGGCCTTATGGCGGCAGGTGTTGTGTATGTATTGATGGGTGCATTGATTAAAGTAAGAGGCGTTGGCTTCATTCATAAGCTACTTCCACCCGTCGTGGTTGGCCCTGTAATCATGGTTATCGGTTTAGGTCTTGCGCCTGTTGCGGTAAACATGGCGCTTGGTAAGACTGGCGATGGTGCTGTTCAGCTTGTTGATGCAGACGCAGCACTGTGGATCTCTTCGATTTCACTGCTAGTAACGATTGTCATCAGTGTGTTCTCAAAAGGCTTCCTAAAACTACTGCCTATCTTTGGTGGTATTGTTGCGGGTTACATCACTAGCTTGGTATACGGCGCGGTAGACTTCACACCAGTAGCTCAAGCATCTTGGCTAGCACTACCTAACTTCACGGCACCTGAGTTCAACATCAACGCTATCTTCTTCATGGTGTTTGTTGCGATTGCACCAGCCGTTGAGCACGTTGGCGACATGCTTGCTATCTCTAACGTAACCGGCAAAGACTACCTTAAAAAGCCGGGCTTACACCGCACTATCACAGGTGACGGCGTGGCGACAATCGCAGCTTCTATGCTGGGCGCTCCGCCAAATACAACCTACAGTGAAGTAACAGGCGCAGTAATGCTGACGAAAGCATTCAACCCAGTAATCATGACTTGGGCTGCTGTAACAGCCATCGTTCTTGCATTGGTTGGCAAGCTAGGCGCACTACTTCAAACGATTCCGGCCCCTGTAATGGGCGGCATCATGATTCTACTGTTTGGCTCTATCGCAACCGTTGGTCTTAACACGCTAATCAAGAACAACGTTGACCTGCACAAATCACGTAACCTTGTGATTGTGGGCATTACTTTAGTCTTTGGTATTGGCGGCATGGCCTTTGGTATCGGTGACTTCAGCCTACAAGGCGTAAGCTTGTGCGGTATCGTGGCGATTCTACTTAACCTAGTACTTCCAGAAGAGCTAGGTGACAACACTGTGGTAGACAAAGCTCAAATCGATTAATCCATAGGTAAGGCTAGATTCAAAAGAATCACAAACCAACAAGATCAAAAAAGGGAGAGCATTGAATGCTCTCCCTTTTTATTAATACGGCTAATTCAGCGAGTTAAGAAACGGTTTAGAGTCACTTAAGCTGAAACCGAATTACTTAGTACCGAAGATCTTATCACCAGCATCGCCAAGACCAGGAACAATATAGCCCTTGTCGTTTAGCTTCTCATCAATTGCAGCTGTGTAAAGCTCAACGTCTGGGTGCGCTTTTTCTAGAGCAGCGATACCTTCAGGAGCAGCAACAAGCACAAGAATCTTAAAGTGCTTACAACCTTTCTCTTTCATTAGGTCGATAGTCGCGATCATAGAACCACCTGTCGCAAGCATTGGGTCTACCACTAGAGCAATACGCTCGTCGATGTTAGATGCAAGCTTGTTGAAGTATGGTACTGGCTCAAGAGTTTCTTCGTCACGGTAGATACCAACAACACTGATACGTGCACTTGGGATGTGCTCAAGAACGCCGTCCATCATGCCTAGACCAGCACGTAGGATTGGCACTACAGTTACTTTTTTACCTTTAATTTGGTCAACTTCAACTGGACCGTTCCAACCATTAATAGTTACACGCTCAGTTTCAAAGTCTGATGTCGCTTCGTATGTTAGAAGGCTACCCACTTCTGTCGCTAGCTCACGAAAACGCTTAGTGCTAATCTCACCTTCACGCATCAGGCCAATTTTATGTTTTACTAGCGGGTGTTTCACTTCAACAACTTTCATTTCCAACTCCGGCAATATTTAAACAAACCTGTAGATTATACACGAACTTTGTGGTTATTTCAGAATCTTTATTCTAATAAAAAAAACCGCGCAAACGTTTGCTCTTCGTAATCAAGCCCTGTTAGAATAGCGCCGTTTTCACATCCAACTTAAGTTCGAGGACTATCCCGTGAGTGGTAATACTTCTTCTCTAAGCTACAAAGACGCTGGTGTTGATATCGACGCAGGTAATGCACTAGTAGACCGTATTAAAGGTGCTGTTAAACGCACTCGTCGCCCTGAAGTAATGGGCGGTATTGGTGGCTTTGGCGCCCTATGTGAACTTCCAACGAAATACAAAGAGCCGGTACTTGTTTCAGGTACTGATGGTGTTGGTACTAAACTTCGCCTTGCTTTGGATCTGAAAAAACACGACACCATTGGTATCGACCTAGTGGCAATGTGTGTGAACGACCTAATCGTTCAAGGTGGTGAGCCGCTATTCTTCCTAGACTACTACGCAACAGGTAAGCTAGATGTAGATACAGCAGCAGACGTTGTTTCTGGTATCGCTGAAGGTTGTGTTCAAGCTGGTTGTGCCCTAATCGGCGGTGAAACGGCTGAAATGCCAGGCATGTACGAAGGCGACGACTACGACGTAGCTGGCTTCTGTGTTGGCGTTGTAGAAAAAGCTGACATCATCGACGGTACTAAAGTAGCTGCAGGCGACGCACTTATCGCTGTTGGCTCAAGCGGTCCACACTCAAACGGTTACTCTTTGATTCGTAAAGTTCTAGAAGTTTCTGGTGCTGATAAGAACGAAGAACTAGAAGGTCGCACTATCGGTGAACACCTACTAGAACCAACTAAGATTTACATCAAATCAGCACTTAAGATGATTGCTGAGCATGACATTCATGCTATCTCGCATATCACAGGTGGTGGTTTCTGGGAAAACATCCCACGCGTACTTCCTGAAGGTACTAAAGCAGTGATTGATGGCAAGAGCTGGGAATGGCCTGCTATCTTCAGCTGGCTACAAGAGAAAGGTAACGTGGAGACATTCGAAATGTACCGCACTTTCAACTGTGGTGTTGGCCTAGTTGTTGCTCTACCTAAAGATCAAGCAGATGCTGCTGTTGAACTACTGAAAGCTGAAGGCGAAAACGCTTGGGTTATCGGTGAGATCGCAAACGCTGAAGCTGGCGAAGAGCAAGTTGAAATCAAATAAGTGATACGCTCACTTACTTAGTTAATCAATGAGGACCTAATGGTCCTCATTTTGCTATTTGGCCCGCAGAAAACCTTAGTTTATGTAGGTAAATTGTAAACAATCCAGTTAATCAATCGTATGACCCACTCTATGAAAAACAATCACTCAAATAAAAACAGTCACTCTCAGAAAAGCATCGTTGTGTTAGTTTCAGGAAGCGGAAGCAACTTACAGGCAATTTTGGATGCCTGCAATAGCGATATGATTGATGCGTCGGTTAAAGCTGTCTTCTCAAACAAAGCAGAGGCTTTTGGATTAGAGCGAGCGAAAACCGCAGGTGTAGACGCTCACTCAGTGAATCCAAAGGACTTTGGCTCACGTGAAGAGTTTGACCATGAATTGATGGTTCAGATCGATGCTTACCAGCCAGATTTAATCGTACTCGCTGGCTACATGCGAATCCTGAGTTCAGAGTTTGTTCGTCACTATGCAGGGAAAATGGTCAACATCCACCCTTCTCTGTTACCGAAATACCCAGGCCTACACACCCACCAGCGTGCTATTGATGCGCAAGACAAAGAACACGGTACTAGCGTCCACTTTGTTACCGAGGAGCTCGATGGTGGCCCTGTGATCTTGCAAGCTAAAGTACCGGTATTTGAAGATGATGACGCTGATATGCTGGCAAGCCGAGTGCTGACTCAAGAACATTGCATTTACCCTATGGTCTGCAAGTGGTTCGCGGAAGACCGCTTATCAATGGCAAATGGGCAGGCAGTGTTAGACGGTAAAGCATTAGGTAAACACGGTTACGCAGAAGAATAATTCGTCAAACGACTCTCACGCGACAAATTGCTTAAAAACAAAAAGGCCGCTTACTGACTGATTAGTACAGTAAGCGGCCTTTCGCTTGTTCGGGTTAAAGCAATATGATTTATAGCATTAACTTAATGGCTCAGTAGGTGCTTGGCTCGCGACCTTTTTCGGCGCATAAGCAACATCTTCCAACGCCTGATGGTTGTTACCAATCAGCTCACCAAAATGAAACAGTGCGTATTCGCCCGGCTTCATTCTAAACCACTCTTCATTATCCGTAAGAGGTTGAGTTGCTACCACCGTAACCACATCAT
Source organism: Vibrio sp. ED004 (assembly GCF_023206395.1). Taxonomy (NCBI): domain Bacteria; kingdom Pseudomonadati; phylum Pseudomonadota; class Gammaproteobacteria; order Vibrionales; family Vibrionaceae; genus Vibrio; species Vibrio sp. ED004. The sequence continues at coordinate 854,785 of NZ_CP066149.1, forward strand.
TTGGCGTGGTCTCTTCTTGGAAATTAATCTCAACGTCTTCATCAATTAAGCTCGCTTTGCCAAAAGGCGCGCGTCTAGTTATCCAGTACAAATGGTTAGTACAGTAAGTCATCACGTACTCACCATCACTCAACAACATGTTGAAAACGCCTTTCTCGCGTAGCTTGTCACAACACTCAGCCACGAAACGAAACATACCTTCCATGTCTTGAGGTGGTTCAGGAAAACGCTCTTCAAGTTGTTTAAGTAGCCAACAAAAAGAGAGCTCACTGTCCGTTTCGCCGACAGGTCTAAAACGCCCACTCACCAGATCATCATAATCTGACAATTGACCATTGTGAGCAAAGGTCCAGTATCGCCCCCAAAGCTCACGGGTAAAAGGGTGTGTGTTTTCTAGATTAACGCCACCACGGTTGGCTTGACGGATATGACTGACAACAGCTTGGCTTTTAATTGGGTAGTTTTGAACCAACTCAGCGATCTTAGATTCACAGCTCGGATTCGGATCTTTAAAGGTGCGAAAACCCTTACCCTCATAAAAAGTAATACCCCAGCCATCACGATGCGGGCCAGTATTGCCTCCACGCTGCATAAGACCAGTAAAGCTAAAACAAATATCAGTTGGCACATTCGCGCTCATACCGAGCAATTCACACATGGTTTAATCTACTCCCTATTAAAACCAATGGAGCCACAAAGCTAGGCTCCAAATGTCTGTATAACTATTATTCCATCTCTTTTTCAACAAGTTGAATCACAATGTGAATGATCTTAATGTGAATCTCTTGGATGCGGTCTGCGTAACCAAAGTGTGGTACTCGGATTTCAATATCCGCACAACCCGCCATTTTACCGCCATCTTTACCTGTCAATGCAATAGTCTTCATGCCTTTCGCTTGAGCCGCTTCAATCGCTTTGAGAATATTGGCAGAGTTACCTGAAGTCGACAGACCGAACAACACATCGCCTTTACGACCTACCGCTTCTACATAACGAGAAAATACGTGGTCATAGCCAAAATCATTACTCACACAAGATAAGTGGCTAGGGTCTGAAATCGCAATGCCAGCGTAGCCCGGGCGATTTTCACGGTATCGGCCTGTTAGCTCTTCCGCGAAGTGCATCGCATCACAGTGTGAGCCACCGTTACCACAAGAAAGCACTTTGCCTTCTTGTTTGAATGAATCAGCAATCAGTTTTGCAGCCGCTTCAATTTGAGCAATGTTGTGATCATCACTCAAGAACTTGTTAAGAACGTCAGCAGCTTCGTTCAATTCACTTTTGATTAGGTCTTGGTACATAAGGCTTATCTCTTATATTTTTTTACGCAACTTAAGGTACGTGAAATGAGAGCTGAGGTTTTTTCCCTCTTTTACCTGAGTTTACCCACAAACATGAAATAGTGTCGACACTTAAGCCCAAAGATTGCCACCTTAATTAGTCAGTCATTGCCGATTCGTCCAAATAATCACCACCAACCTCTCACAATTAGAACTTTAACTCTACTCAGATCACTTTTTACCCAACTTTGAGTTTTACAAATATTTAATATTTTGTTTACACTTGACTGGTTAGACCTCTTACCTAAAACTTAATAACAATAAGTGATCTCTGAAAAGGAAATCGATCATGAACATATTGCTCTCCCTACTCGGCATGACAGCTATCTTAGGTGTCTGTCTCTACCACAGAGTTAGCTTGGTACGCGCATTAATCGCATTAACTGGAACGATGGTAGCTTTAACGCTATTCGGTGACGTAGCGGTTACTGGCTGGCTTTGTTACCTATTAGCGGTTGCTATTTTTGCTGTCCCAGCCATTCGTCAAACTCTCATCAGCCAAAAAGCGCTTTCTGTATTTAAGAAAGTACTACCGGCAATGTCTCAGACAGAAAAAGAAGCACTAGAAGCTGGCACAGTATGGTGGGAAGCAGAGCTGTTCAAGGGCAAGCCTGAGTGGAAGAAGCTGCAAAACATTGCTGATCCGAAACTCTCTGAAGCGGAACAAGCGTTTTTAGATGGTCCAGTCAATGAAGTGTGCGAAATGGTCAACGATTACCAAGTCACACATGAACTTGCTGATTTGCCGCCAGAAGTATGGCAATACCTGAAAGATCACAAATTCTTCGCCATGATCATCAAGAAAAAATACGGTGGTTTAGAATTCTCAGCTTATGCTCAATCTCTGGTTCTACAGAAGCTAACGGGCGTTTCTAGCGTGCTTTCATCAACGGTTGGGGTACCTAACTCATTAGGCCCAGGCGAGCTGCTACAACACTACGGAACAGAAGAACAAAGAAACCATTACCTTCCTCGCTTAGTTGAAGGCAAAGAAATCCCTTGTTTTGCCCTAACGAGCCCAGAAGCAGGATCGGATGCGGGTTCTATCCCTGATTACGGCGTGGTATGTAAGGGTGAGTGGCAAGGTGAAGAAGTACTGGGCATGCGCCTAACTTGGAACAAGCGTTACATCACTCTAGCGCCTGTCGCGACTGTTTTAGGCTTGGCCTTTAAATTGCGTGACCCGGATGGTCTACTTGGTGACCAAGAAGATCTTGGCATCACATGTGCTCTAATCCCAACAGATTTAAAAGGCGTTGAGATTGGCAACCGCCACTTCCCACTCAATGTACCTTTCCAAAATGGTCCAACTCAAGGTGACGATATCTTCGTCCCTATCGATTTCATCATTGGTGGTCAGAAAATGGCAGGCCAAGGTTGGCGTATGCTGGTTGAGTGTCTGTCGGTGGGTCGTGGTATCACACTGCCTTCAAACTCGACGGGTGGTATCAAAACAGCCGCGCTTGCTACTGGTGCTTACGCTCGTATTCGTCGTCAATTCAAACAGCCTATTGGCCGTATGGAAGGGGTTGAAGAGCCACTTGCGCGCCTAGCTGGTAATGCTTACGTAATGGATGCAGCAAGTAACCTCACCGTTGCGGGTATCGACCTTGGTGAAAAACCTTCGGTTATCTCTGCCATCGTTAAGTACCACTGTACCCACCGTGGTCAACGCAGCATCATCGATGCAATGGATATCGTAGGCGGTAAAGGTATTTGCTTGGGTCCATCAAACTTCCTAGCTCGTGGCTACCAAGGTTCACCTATCGCGATTACCGTTGAAGGCGCAAACATCCTGACTCGCTCAATGATCATCTATGGTCAAGGCGCGATTCGTTGTCACCCTTACGTTCTTAACGAAATGGAAGCGGCTTATTCTGAAAGCAGTGATGCTCTGGATAAGTTTGATTCAGCGTTAGCAGGACACGTTAGCTTTACTATGAGTAACCTAGTCCGCAGTTTGTGGTTTGGTTTAACCGATGGTCGTGGTTCAGATACGCCAACGCCAGCCAATAAAACCGATAAACAAACACAACGCTACTATCAACAACTGAACCGTTACAGTGCAAACCTAGCGCTACTATCTGACATTTCAATGGCCGTGTTAGGCGGTTCACTGAAACGTAGAGAACGCCTATCTGCAAGACTGGGCGACATCCTGAGTCAATTGTACTTAGGTTCAGCAACGCTAAAACGCTTTGAAAGCGAAAGCAGCCATGCTGAAGATCTACCGCTAGTACATTGGGGTATGCAAGATAGCTTACGTCAAACTGAGGTGGCGATTGATGAGTTCTTGGCGAACTTCCCTAACCCAGTAGTTGGTCGTCTGCTGCGTGTTGTGCTCATGCCATTTGGTCGCATTCGTCGCGCACCAAACGACAAACTGGATAGCCAAGTTGCGCACATCCTCCAGACACCGAGTGAGACACGTTCACGTATCGGTCGTGGTCAATACTTAGCGGACACTCAATACAACGCGGTTGGTAAGATTGAGAAAGCACTGGAAGTAATTCTTCAAGCTGAACCTTTGTTCGACAAAGTCTGCAAAGAGACGCATCAAAAACGCGCCTTCCTACGACTGGATCTGGTTGCTGAACAAGGCTTAGAGAAAGGTATATTAACGCAAGAAGAGGCTGACCTTCTGATCAGTGCAGAACAACACCGACTGTACACGATCAACGTTGATGACTTTTCTCCAGAGGAGCTAGCAGCAAAGCCACAATATCCAGGCCAATCAATTGATAACGTAGCCTAGATTTTGCAATAGAAACGAAAACGGGACTCCTATGAGTCCCGTTTTTTTGTTCATGACATCGTTGTCACAAATTCTAATGCTTTACCTCTAGAGGCTTATCCTCTCTAGACAACCTAATCATCTAAGCGAATTACTTTGGTGCCTTGAGTTGCATCTCTGGTTGAGCTCTTTTCTTGGCTGTCACTTTACGAACCACAAACCAAATCAGCAAGCCCAATAGAATCGCGACTACATTACCCACCCCAATAATGATCATGCTGCGCTGCCTGTCATCTTCACGCTTTTGAAGAATCATTAATTCTGTAGCAATACGCTTCTGTTCAGCAAGTGCTTCTTCTTGAAGGCGTCGAGATTCTGCTAAGTCGATATCTTCAACAACACTGTACGACTGCTCGGTAATTGGGAAGATCAGCGGACGCTGGCTTGAAGCGTCGGTGGCATAAACCATCCCAGACCAGTTATAGATCCCCAGTTCACCATTGTAAGGCACCTCTAAAGGCACTTTCATTGCATCGACATCAGCTTGACCTTGCTTATACGTTACATAATCATCAGGCGCTTTATGCTCAACATGAACCGCTAACGAGCTCGGTGCGATCATGCCCTGCTCACCGGATACCACAATAGTATGAGGTAAGCCCTCTTTGCGAGATTGAATGAAAGTTGTAGTGATCGGTGTTGGGTAAACCAAGACTTCTTGCTCTTGCGCTCGCAGGAATACACCATTACCAGAAGTAATACGCGCTCGGTATTTACCAGGCTCGATATCAATTGGCAAAGAGACAGTGAACACACCATCTCCAGCTTTTTCATCAAGATCAGCACCATCGTCGGCAAATTCGCCCATCACAACCGGAATAGGGCGCGCTTCTCTCACCAAAGACTCTTCGTTTTCAACAAACTTAGTAAAGGTGACTTTAAGCTTCACGCGATCGAGAAAATCACGCAGCACCAAAGGCTTGCTATCAGAAGTCAGTCGAGCAGTAAATTTGATGCGTTCGGTTTGATACAACTTATCTGGAAATTCATTAGCATCCAAAACAAGATGAGATAGGAGCTTGATGTTGTTCTTAGGGGAAACTTTACCGACTGCTTGCCATGGGCCAGGCATCGGCTTATCGATAGAGATAATGTCCATGGACGACTCTTCATACCAACGGACATTATCAGCATTACGCCAAGAGTAGTATTTCTTGCCGTCAGGTCGAACCAAAACGACAGGTTTAGAGTTATCGGCTCGATAAATCACAAAGGTGACTTGTTGAATACTGGGATCAACGCGAAAACGGTTGTCCAATAAACTCATTACGGATTCCGTTGCCGCATGTAAGCCAAAGCTTAACAGCAATAAGCAACTGGTAGCCAATACCCTTAACATACTTTCTCCCTACTGACGCCAGAGGCAGCTTCCGCTTTTCTCGACGAGATCTAAACGACTTTGATGCGCTTCTACTTCATCGGCCGTAGCTCGTAAAACCTTTAGGGATTTTCGACCACTTTCTACTCTTCGTATGCTTTCCGCTTCGCCTTCTTGTTGGCCAGCGTTAAATTGCAGCGAAGTTTGCCCACCCGTCATCAATAGGTAGACGTCGGCTAGGATCTCCGCATCGAGCAATGCTCCGTGGAGAGTACGGTGCGAGTTATCAATACCGTAACGGTCACATAAGATATCTAGGTTGTTTCTTTTACCTGGGAATATCTTCTTCGCCATTGCCAAGGTATCGGTAACTTTACAGTAGTCATCCGTTTTACCTATCGCAGGGTTAAGCTTCTCAAATTCATAGTCCATAAAGCCCGTATCGAAGGGCGCGTTATGAGCCACCAGCTCAGCACCTTTGATAAAGTCGAGAAACTCTTTGTGTATGTCTTGGTATTCAGGCTTATCAATCAAGAATTCATCAGTAATACCGTGAACGCCAATCGCCTCTTCTTGAATCGCACGATCGGGCTTGATATAGACGTGAAAGTGACGCCCGGTCAGCCTACGGTTGATGATCTCTACTGCACCAATTTCAACGATGCGGTGCCCCATATAGTGAGGGCCACCTTCTGTATTCATACCTGTGGTTTCGGTATCGAGTACAACAATGCGCTTGTTTTCGTTCGAACTGTTTTTTTCGTTCGTGCTTTGTTCTGGAGTGCTACTGGTATTCATAAGGATAACTGTGTCAGACTATGCCGATAATGTGCTTGAAGTAATAGTATCAAATCATGACGAAACAAGTTGAAATTTTCACTGATGGTTCTTGTTTAGGCAACCCTGGTCCTGGAGGCTATGGCATAGTACTTCGCTACAAAAAAGTCGAGAAGACGCTAGCAGAAGGCTTCACGCTAACAACCAATAACCGCATGGAAATGCTCGCCGCTGTCGTTGCTCTCCAAGCCCTCAAAGAGCCTTGCTCTGTGATTCTGACCACAGATAGCCAATACGTGCGTCAAGGCATCACACAGTGGATTCACAACTGGAAAAAGCGTGATTGGAAAACAGCCGACAAGAAACCGGTTAAAAATGCCGATTTATGGCAAAGACTCGATAAAGAAACGGCGCGTCATAACGTTGATTGGCGTTGGGTAAAAGGACACGCAGGGCACAGAGAAAACGAAATGTGTGATGATTTAGCAAGAACCGCAGCTGAAAACCCAACTCAAGAAGACACGGGTTATCAACCGAGCTAGTCATCTTCACTGAATGAGATGTAGATTTCAGAAGCAGGTTTATAGTTTCTTAAACTTATAGATAGATGAAAAGCCGACTACGAGTCGGCTTTTTCTGTTTTTAACGGGTATGAAGCTTTAGCAGTATCCATTGTACGACGCGAGTTGGTTCTAAAGCTTGCTCCAACTGGTGAGAAACGTCGCTTAAGGTGCCAATGTGGTTTGATAGGTTTGAGTGGGTAAGTACGTTTTCGAGCAACAATGAAGTATTGGCTTCCTGCGAAGGATGCACAACCACCTAAGGCATTCTCTAACCACGTCCACACTGCTTGATACTTGCTCATCGGAAATAGCGCGTAGGTATCACAATGAATCACTTCATAGTTAAGTACCCCAAGCCAATCTTTAATTCGATTTGGCGTGTACATACGCCCACTCCAAGGCAAGCTATTCTTTCGCCAAGGCATCAAGCTAGCCAACCCTATAACACTGAAAGGGTTAAAGCCGGTGATAATGATATAACCATCGTCCATCATCACTCGGTCAACTTCTCTCAATAATCGGTGTGGGTCATTGCTATAATCTAATTGATGACTGAGCACCACAACATCAAAACTTTTCTCTAAAAAGGGCAAATTATAGCCATCCGCTATCACATTATGTAATGGGTTCTGGATATCTAGGTTTACTTGATGTTGAATGTTGCATGTGCAGCTAGAAATCTCACTACTGAGGCCGCCGAGCTTGAGCATATGGTAACCAAATAGCTTTGGGCACCACTCATCGAGTCGAGTTTGAATTGATTCTCTCAACCAGTCCCCATTGTGCAATTGCGCCCAAGTGTAAGGACGTTCAAACTTCTTTCTGCTACGTGCTGGCTTCATCAATAATCTGTCTCACTTATTCTGTCGCACTGAAAGTGACTGGAGAACCAATAATGTTACATATCAAAAGCATACCTGCATTTAACGACAATTACATCTGGCTGATCCAAAATAGCGATCGCCGTTGTGCTGTCGTCGACCCTGGTGACGCGGCTCCAGTATTAGAATACTTAGCACATCATGAGCTAACTTTAGATGCAATCTTGATTACGCACCACCACCACGATCACATTGGTGGCGTTCCAGAACTCGTTAGACAATTTCCCGGCGTGGATGTCGTGGGCCCTCGAAATGAACCTATCCCGACCTTAACTCATCCCGTTGATGACGGCGACCAGTTAGAACTGTTTGGTGAAGTATTCCTCGTCCTAGGGCTCAGTGGCCACACCGCGGGTCATGTTGGTTATGTCGGTGATGCTAAACTATTCTGTGGTGACGTGCTGTTCTCTGCGGGTTGTGGGCGCATCATGGAAGGCACACCACAACAGATGTTCGATGCACTGAACAAGATCACGGCGCTGCCTCAAGAAACCGATGTGTATTGTGCACATGAGTACACTGCAGCCAATATCGCTTTCGCATTAGCGGTTGAACCTGATAACCAACATTTGCAGCAATATCGCGACCAAGTGAACCGACTTCGCGCTCAAAATAAGTCGACCATCCCCACAAATTTGAGACAAGAGAAGTTTGTGAACCCCTTCCTGCGCTATACCGAGCCAAGTGTAGTGAAATCAGTATCTAATCGCACCGAGCAGACCGATCCTTTATCAGTATTCACCGCTTTACGTGCGTGGAAGAACGAATTTTAACAAATACAGACTTGTCACTCATAGGGGGTGGCAAGTATTATCATCGGCCGTTAATTAAAAAGGCTGTAACATGCGAGTTAAGTACAGCTGGGCTTTGGTATTACTACTTTCTGGTTGCCAATTAACTCAGTCAGAGAATCCAGACCAAGCTTCCGAGCAAACCAACACACCTCCTACAGAAGTTTCTCAAGCGAACGTTTCATCAGAAGCAGCAGCCAAAGAAGACCAAAAAGTTGAAGCACCTGCCGTTACTCCACAAACACAAGAAGATGTTTGGAAACGTATTGCAATGCAACTTGAAATGGAAGTACCAGACCAAAAGAAGGTCGACTACTACCGAACTTGGTACCTCAAGCACCCGAGTCACCTAAAAACCGTATCAAAGCGTGCTGAACCTTTCCTGTATCTGATCACCACAAAGATTGAAGAAAAAGGCTTACCACTAGAATTGGCACTACTGCCCGTTGTAGAAAGCTCTTTCGATGCGTTTGCCTACTCTCATGGCAGTGCAGCCGGTCTATGGCAATTCATTTCAGGCACAGGCAAAGACTACGGGCTTGAACAAAACTTCTGGTACGATGGTCGTCGCGATGTTGCCGCTTCTACCGATGCTGCATTGGATTTCCTCTCAGACCTTAACCGACGTTTCGATGGCGACTGGAATCACGCCATTGCCGCCTATAACAGTGGCGGTGGTCGTGTAAGCAGTGCTATCCGCAAGAACAAAAAACTTGGTAAACCAATCGACTTCTTCTCTTTGGATTTACCAAAAGAGACCAGCAGCTATGTGCCTAAGCTACTTGCACTGGCTGACGTGATTGCCAACCAAGAAAAGTATGGCATCGATATCCCTGCGATTCCAAACAAGCCGGTACTGACTCTGGTTAACCCTGAAGAGCAACTTGACCTAGCGATTGCTGCAAACTATGCGGGCATTCCAGTCAAAGAACTGCAAGGCTACAACCCTGCTTATAACCAGTGGGCGACAGCGCCAGAAAAACATCAGCAATTATTGCTTCCTCTGAGCTCTGTTGAGAAGTTCAACAAAGAAGTGACCGCCAATAAAGGCAAAGGCATGAAGTTGGTGCGTTATAAAGTACAATCTGGCGACAGCATCAGCGTACTGGCAAGTAAATACAACACAACCAGCAAAGTGATTCGCTCTGCAAACGGAATGAACAACAACAATATCCGTATTGGTCAGCACCTACTTATCCCAACTTCAACCAAAGACGACAAAACGTACGCACTAAGCGCTTCAAACCGCCTAGCAAGCACACAGTCGAAGAATCGTGGCCAATATAAGCTAAGCCATACCGTTAAAAGTGGTGACAGCCTATGGACGATTGCACGCGTAAATAAGGTATCTCACCAATCACTGGCTAAGTGGAATGGCCTGGGACCACGCGACACGCTTAGAGTTGGTCAAGAACTGGTCATTTGGAAGAACGGCTCAGACGGCGCCATCATCCGCACGATCTTTTATAACGTAAGATCAGGTGACACAGTCAGCGCTATTGCATCAAAGTTCAAAGTAAAAAGTGCAGATGTTGTAAAATGGAACACTTTGCAGAACAAGAAATACCTACAGCCAGGACAAAAACTGAAGCTGTATGTTGATGTAACTAAGGTAAGTGTATGAACCCGTCAAGTAACCCACTCGTCATGCTGTTGGATATATTCCGTTCACCAACAGCGTGTTTCTTAGCGCTTTATCAGCGAAGTGCTTGGGGATGGCAACCCTACGTCGTATTAATGCTCAGCCCATTTTTATTTTGGGGTGCTTATTTTTCGAACGTAGATTTTGCTTGGTTAAGCGAAGAGTTATCAAAACAACTGGCTCAAACTAACCCTGACCAATTGGCGTTACTTGACAGCAATACCTTACTCGCGAGTGAAATCATCAGCGACGTATTTAGCCGAACGTTAACCATCGTTTTGTTGGCGTTCTGGTTTAATCTCGCAACTAAGCCAAGCCAACATCAACATAGCTTTTGGCGCTGGTTCGCAGCGGCATCGGTTGTCATATTCCCGGCTGTTTTAGGTGATGTAGCAAGCTACGCAAGCCTAATCCTCAAGCACGGGCATGTGATGAACTATGCGGCTGACCTGAACAGCTTAAACGGCTTAATCAAGTTACCTCTAACCAGCGACTGGTCTCAGTTTGCAAGCTCATTACCACTGCTATTACCTTGGTACATCGTACTTGGTTACGCAGCCGTACTAACTTGGACTGAGTTTGAACGCGGGCAAGCACTGGTAATTTCAGGTTTGCCTTGGGTTGGTTACTACCTAATCTGGGCGATCTACATTTCAGTGTCGTAAATAACCCCGAAAATAGAACAAGTTAGTAAACCTACCGAGTGACTGAATAAGCTACTTCGCCTTAAAGGTGACTAACATTGGATTATGATCAGAAGCGTCCGTCATGGGCGCTTTTGCTTTTTCTACCTCTAGACCTCGATAGAATACATGGTCGAGCACCAAACCCGTCATAAATTGAGTTCGGTTATCTGGGTAAAACGTCACCTCGGTTAAACCGACCTTTTCCAGCGCATCTTTCAATACCGTAAAGCGCGCTTCGCTCCAACTATTGAAGTCGCCAGCAAAGATGACGGCACCACGGTATTTTTGCAGGTTGTCAGTCAAGCTTTTGAGTTGAGCTTCGTAATCTTCCGTGCCAAACGTAAAGTTCACCGCGTGAATATTGATCACCGCAAGCTCTTCACCATTGCTCAACTGGTAACGAGACCAAAGAGCCGATTTAGGCAGTTGCAGCCAAGGCTCTTCATGAGTATAAGCACACGCTTCTATCGGTAAATGAGTCGCTAGGTTGAGCACGCCAGCACTTTGTTCAAAAGCTTCAAACGCATTAACACGAGTACTTCCCCATTGACCACTCGTCACCCATTGGCGAAGCCCATCCGTCATGCTCGCTTCTTGCAGTAGTACTAAATCACTGCCTGCTGAGAACTTGTTCAGTTCGCTCTGCCAGTTGTTGCGGTTCTGCTTGTAGATGTTCCAGACGGTGAGACTCAACCCATCTGACACATCAATCGCTTTCGGCTCAGAGTTTTGGTAGCAACTGTAGATATCATTGCTGGTATTTTGAGAGGAAGTGATCAGATTGGGTTTATTCGGGATCACGAAGATAAGATGAAAACTAGCAATAGCAAGCGTTATCAAGACTGCGATAATAATGATGGTTTTCTTAAACATACAGCACCCTACCATCGAGTAGGGTGAGGCGTTACCGCCTCATCCCTCTCACAGAACCGTACGTACGGACCTCGTATACGGCTCATGCACACTTCCATTCAGCATATTGGCTGAACACATGCCCTGTCCTTATTGTTCCAAGATTTACCAACCCTTGGTCATTAAACCATTGATTTGGCATCGCATAGCTTGATAGGGGACTCGCTGCACTGACCCAACTTGTCATTGAGATATGTTGAACGGCGGCTTATACCCTAACTGTTTTAACCTTCGGTGTAACCGTTGAGGCTTCTTCCAAAGTTTCAACTGGATACTACGAAGTCTTCTTCGTAGCCACCCTGCTAACCTTGAGAACTCTCTGCTGCTATTGGTGATCCTGAAGTATTGACTGAACCCTCTTAACACTGGGTTTAAAGCTTTTATGACTTGCTCAAGTGGCTTACCGCACCCTCGCTTTGTCAGTCGCTTTAACTTACTTTTGAACCCTTTCAGTTTCTTAGTTTGAATGCGGGTAAATTGACTCCCGATTTCTACACCTAAGAACTTCACGCCATCACGGCTGTGCGCTATATGTGATTTCGTCTGATTCACTGTGAGTTTAAGCTCTCCTTCTAGGATCTTCGTCGCTTGTGCAAGGGCATTCTCTGCTCCTGCCTTGCTACGACAAAAGATGAGTATGTCATCCGCATAACGAACGAGCCTATGGTCACGCTTTCGCATTTCCTGATCGAACCATCAAGGTAGATATTGGCAATCAAAGGACTGATAACACCACCTTGTGGACTTCCTAGCTCTGTCTCCTGCCAACTACCGTCTATCATCACGCCACTTTTCAGAAACTGTTTTATCAGCTCTAACACGCTGCTATCTGTGACTCGCCTTCTGATGCTCTTGAGGATCAACTCATGGTCGAGTTTGTCAAAGCACTTCGACAAGTCCATATCTACGACGTGCTGTAATCCGTATCGGCGGATAAACATCGTGGATTTGTTGATTGCATCGTGACAACTTCGATTCGGTCTATACCCAAAACTTGATGGGTGAAATTGCTCTTCGAAGATGGGGGTGAGGATATCATTGAGTGCTTGTTGGACAACTCTGTCCCTAACGGTTGGGATCCCAAGCAATCGTACCCCTCCGTCTTCTTTGGGTATCTCTACTCGTTTGACTGGCTGAGGTTTGTATTGCTTGGTTTTGAGTTCAGAGAGGAGTTGATCGAGGTTATCACTCAGATTTTCGGCGTAGTCGCTCAGGCTCTGCTCATCTATTCCAGCCGCGCCTTTCGCTTTCTTTACCTTTTTAAACCCTTTATACAGCCTCTCTTTGTTGAGCAGATGACCATATAAACTGTAATAAACTCGCACTTTCTCTCCTTGGGTTGTGTGCTGTGTGGGGACAAGTGTTTCATGTCCAGTGTGGGTGTTATTTCTCTCTGCTATTCAGCCTTCTAGCTCAATGGCAATTTACTGAAGTGTGTCAGAGTTACTCCCCTATACGGTTTCTTAGCTCAGTATCTTGCTTCCACAATCAACCAAACTAGGAATACCCCGATAGCGATTCGGTTTGGGTATCACTGAAAAAAACATCTGTTCATCACAGACTTAAAGTGTACTTCCTCCCTTCGCAGCACTGAGTGCTTTTGGCATTTCAGTGCTCCATCAGACTTGATGCTGATGGTCAGCTAAGTTTTCTCCTCCACACCATTACTGGGCTTCTCGGGCTTAGCCTTACTCACTACTACGGATTCATCTGCCACCTCGCACCAACACAGCTCTTAGCTTTCGCTTCGAGTTTGTGCTTCCAGACTTTTGGATGTGGTGTCAGGCTTCCCCAGTTACTGCACTGGCTCCCTGTTAACAATGCCACCTCAAGCACAGCATAGGTCTGACTGAGTATAGGGCTTCGCGCTATTTCGGACGCTTACCCACCTATACTGCCGAAGCAGGTTTACTTGCGTTGTGTACTGTTAACTTCCTATCGCTTCCTTCAGACCCTGCCGTTAGCCAGCAACGCCCTTGCGATTCGGATTATCTTCCCCTCAGTCGGGGTGATTCAGGTTTCTTTCAACCTAACGGGTTTGCCAGCTTCGCTGGGCAAACAAAAATGAAAAAGGAGCGATAAACGCTCCTTTCAGGGTAATAGTTTTTTTATACGGCGTCTTCGTCTTCTTCGCCAGTACGAATGCGTACTACACGTTCAACGTCAGTAATGAAGATCTTACCGTCGCCAATTTTTCCTGTTTGCGCCGTCTCGATAATGGTATCAACACATTGGTCAGCCACTTCGTCGGTCACAACAATTTCCAATTTCACTTTAGGTAAAAAGTCGACCATGTACTCTGCGCCGCGGTATAGCTCAGTATGACCTTTCTGACGTCCAAAGCCTTTCACTTCAGATACTGTCATACCCGTAATACCCACTTCTGCAAGTGCTTCACGTACATCATCAAGTTTGAATGGCTTGATAATGGCTTCAATCTTTTTCATGTTCATCCCTTAAACTGTGCGAATGGCTCATTATCGGTTAGCTATAGTAAACATTCAATGAAAAAAGCCAGAGCTTTAAAGCTCTGGCTCGAAATTTATCATCTTGTTTAATCAGCGCTTTAAGAAGGTTTTACTTAAGGCTTGCGTAGTAAGCAGCTAGATTAGCAATATCATCATCATTCAGCATTGAAGCTTGAGCCTGCATTACAGCAGCCAAACCGCCGGTGCGCTGGCCGTTCTTGTATGCGTTAATTGATGAAGCGATGTATTGCTCGTTTTGACCTTTAAGGTTTGGATAACCTGGGATCACTGCGATACCGTCGGCACCATGACATGCCGCACAGATTGCTGCTTTAGCTTGACCCGCAGCAACATCACCCGCCAGAGCGTTACCACTCAATAGTCCAAATCCAAGAACTAATCCTAGTGTAATTTTCTTCATTGCATATTCCATTAATTATTTTTATTAAAGTGACGTCGAATTGTGACACAAACTTTTTCTACTTGCTCCAAAGCGCTTCACAATCTTGACCTTCGTAGTTTTTATCTACGAATAAGCCTAAAACAGCGATCACTCGCTCACCATCCATTAATATTGGCGTTCTGCGTCGTAACCAACTGGGTACTTGGTATTCCTGAAAGAGTTTTTTGAGCTTTCGACTATGGCCGCGTCCAACAGGATGGGCTGATAATCCTTCAGGGTTGAAGATCACTCGTAGCGCTCCGCTTGAGTCCTTCAAACTGAAGTTTTGCGAGTTACGACCATTCGATACAGCATCACTCTGTGACGGCATTAATTGTAGAGCCCCTAAACCATCGGGCAGTTGCAAGCTATCACCAAGCACAACATCGGCATGCCAACTCGACAAGTCCTTAGTCTCTTTCACTATGTAGAGCTGATGATCAAAGCGCCTAACCTCAACATCATTCAACACCAGTTTAGGGTTAGCATCAGCCTGAGCACACGCCACTTCATTCCAGATAAGCTTGAGCTGCTTTTGACTCGGCATTGCTTGATTACAATGACTCAACCACATTCTTAGCAGCCGTGCTCGTAACAAGTCTGAGTGTTGAGATAACACCTCAATGCTTAAGCTCTGGCTATCCCCTAAAGCTTGCTGAAAGTGTGATTCAAGCAACTCATCGAGTAATAACTCTTGCTCTGCACAAAGCTGAGCACTGCGACTGACCGATTCACGAAAGCTCGGCCAACGCTCAGTCAGCACCGGAGTCACTTGATGACGAATAAAGTTACGGTCGAAACGCAAATCCTGATTACTTTCATCTTCGACCCAAGTTAACCCCATACGGCGAGCGTGCGCTTCAATCTCTGTTCTGGTAACTGTAAGCATAGGACGAGCAATATAAGCACCTGAAAATGGCATCACTTTCGCCATCGAAGAGAGGCCTGTCGGACCACTACCCCGCTTTAACGCTAACAGGAAAGTCTCGACTTGGTCGTCGATGTGTTGGCCAGTGACAAGCACATCGCTGTATCGAATATGCTGTTTGAAGGCGTGGTATCTAGCATCTCTAGCAAGCTTTTCTATGCTTTCTCCACTGTTAACATCCAATGACACGCGCTCGATAGCTAATGGGATAGACAAAGCATCACACCATGTTTGGCATTGTTCTGCCCAGTGATCTGCATTCTTGCTTAGACCATGGTGAACATGAACCGCATGGCACTCAATGTCGTGCGCTTGGGTATATTGGGCGGATAACTCCAACAACACTCGTGAATCGACACCACCACTGAAAGCGACGACCAACCGACGAGGCTTAAGCGCGCTTTGGTCAAGTACAGATGTGAAGGTATCAATTAAGTGTGTCATGAGGCGAATAAACCAAGAGGTCGTGTATGAAGGGATGATGTTTTAATAATAAAAAAGGGTTGGCACTGAGTCCAACCCTTTCATCAACTTGTTACGTTAAGCAGACCTTATCGCTAAGGTAACTTATCAGCAGTAGCCGTAGCTCATTAGACGCTGGTAACGACGCTCAAGAAGCGTTTCGTTATCAAACTGCTCTAGCTCTTCTAGCTGTTTAACTAGCATGTCTTTCATGTTCTGAGCCGTCTGTACTGGGTCACGGTGCGCGCCACCTAGAGGCTCAGGAATGATTTCGTCGATAAGCTCAAGCTCTTTAAGACGAGGAGCAATTAGGCCCATCGCTTCAGCCGCTTGTGGTGCTTTATCTGAATCACGCCATAAGATTGAAGCACAACCTTCTGGAGAGATTACTGAGTACGTAGAGTACTGAAGCATGTTCACGTAGTCACCAACACCAATCGCTAGTGCACCACCAGAACCGCCTTCACCCACAACGTTACAGATAACAGGAACAGAAAGACCAGCCATAACCTTTAGGTTTTTCGCGATAGCTTCAGATTGACCACGTTCTTCCGCACCAACACCTGGGTATGCGCCCGCTGTATCGATGAAAGTAATGATAGGCATGTTGAAACGCTCAGCCGTTTCCATTAGACGTAGCGCCTTACGGTAACCTTCTGGCTTTGGCATACCAAAGTTACGGATCACTTTCTCTTTCGTCTCACGACCTTTCTGGTGACCAATAACCATAACAGGACGGCCATTTAGACGAGCCATACCACCCACAATAGCTTTGTCGTCAGCGTAAGCGCGATCGCCCGCCATCTCTTCAAACTCTGTGAACGCATGCTCCAGGTAATCTTTTGTGTAAGGACGTTGAGGGTGACGAGCAAGTTGAGCTACCTGCCATGCACCTAAGTCACTAAAGATTTTCTGTTTAAGCTCTAAGCTTTTTTTCTCTAGTTGTTCGATTTCTTTGTCTAGATCTACCGCTGTGTCACCACCGTGACGCGAAACGTCACGTAGCGCTTCGATTTTTGCTTCAAGTTCAGCGATAGGCTTTTCAAATTCTAGAAAGTTCAGGCTCATCTATGAATCCTTGTTGATTCAGCTCCACAGTCATGGAGCTAAATTTTAGTTAAATTCGAGTTCTACTTGGCTACTTCCAAGCAGCTGTTTTAATTCGTCTAGTAATGTATCACTTGGCGTCACGCGCCATTCTGTGCCCAATGTTAACCGCGCTCTAGCGTCGGCACGTTGGTAGTATACATTGACTGGGACCGTTCCGGCTCTATAAGGTTCTAAGATTTGACCAAAGCGTTCAAAAAATTGACCATTAATCTGGGATTGGTCGATAGATATCGATACCCCACGAGCATATTTTTCACGGGCGCTTCCTAAGTCCATGACCTCGCGCGCGGACATTTTAAGCCCACCGTTGAAGTCATCAAAGCTGACCTGTCCAGAAACGACCACAATTTTGTCTTTTTCGAGCAATTCTGCGTAGCGATCGAGCGCATCTGAGAACAACATCACTTCCATTCGGCCAGATCGGTCATCAAGTGTCATCAAACCGATTCGTGTGCCGCGTTTAGTGGTCATCACCCTCGCCGCAATCACTAAACCTGCAATCGTTAATGACTGGTCACGACGCGTTGGCGTGGCATCCTTCAAACGACAGCTGGTGTATTTCGCCAATTCTTTGATGTAAGCGTTAACTGGATGACCCGTTAGATACAAACCAAGCGTTTCACGTTCACCCTCAAGCCAAACCTTCTCAGGCCATTTAGGCACTTGGGTATACTTGTGCTCAACCTCTTCTGGAGCATCAGTCAACACGCCAAACATATCCGACTGTCCAAAGGACTCAGCGTGGTGATGTTGGCTTGCCGCTTTAACCGCATCCGGCAATGAAGCCATCATCGCTGCACGATGAGGACCTAATCTATCTAAGGCACCGGATAGAATCAACTTTTCGATAACACGTTTATTGACCTTCTTCAGATCAAGGCGTGCACAGAAGTCGAATAAGTCTTTAAAGTAACCGCCCTTATTGCGCGCTTCGATAATCGCTTCGATCGGGCCTTCACCAACCCCTTTGATCGCGCCGATACCATAAACAATCGCGCCATCTTCATCCACGTTAAAGCGGTACAAGCCCGAGTTGATATCAGGTGGGAGCAGCTTGAGCTTCATACGGAAACACTCATCAACAAGGCCAATAACCTTCTCAGTGTTATCCATATCCGCCGTCATTACCGCAGCCATAAATTCCGCTGGGTAGTGCGTTTTCAACCACAGCGTTTGGTAAGAAACCAGTGCGTATGCAGCCGAGTGAGATTTGTTAAAGCCGTAGCCCGCAAATTTCTCTACCAAGTCAAAGATCTTCATGGCCAGTTCGCCATCAACACCGTTGGCTTCAGCACCCTCTTTGAAGGTACCACGCTGTTTCGCCATCTCTTCTGGCTTTTTCTTACCCATTGCACGACGCAACATATCCGCTCCGCCAAGCGTATAGCCCGCCAGAATCTGTGCGATCTGCATTACCTGCTCTTGATACAGGATGATGCCGTAGGTCGGTTCTAGTGTCTCTTTCAACGATTCGTGTTGCCACGTTTCATCAGGGTAAGAAACCGCTTCTCGGCCGTGTTTACGGTCGATAAAGTTATCTACCATGCCCGATTGCAGAGGACCCGGACGGAACAAGGCTACTAATGCGATGATATCTTCAAAACAGTCGGGTTGTAGACGTTTGATCAGGTCTTTCATACCACGCGATTCCAGCTGGAATACCGCGGTGGTTTCAGAATTTTGTAATAGGTTGAACGAGGCTTGGTCATCAAGAGGAATCGACTCGATACGAACCGGTTCTTTACCCTCTTTCTTCAATCGTGGGTTCACTAGGCCTAGCGCCCAGTCGATGATGGTCAGGGTACGCAGACCCAAGAAGTCGAACTTAACCAAACCAGCGGTTTCAACGTCATTCTTATCGAATTGCGTTACTGGGAAGTTACCTTCGGCATCGGCATAAATTGGTGCGAAGTCAGTGATCGTGGTTGGTGAGATAACAACACCACCCGCGTGCTTACCCGCATTTCGCGTACAACCTTCAAGGATGCGACACTTATCAATCAGCTCACGAACTTCTTCATCGCCATCGTAAAGCTCTGGCAATGCAGGTTCAGCAAGGAATGCTTTCTCTAGCGTCATACCCGGATCTGGCGGTACAAGCTTTGAAATTCGATCGACGAAACCAAACGGGTGACCCAGTACACGGCCTACGTCGCGGATTACCGCTTTCGCCGCCATGGTACCAAAGGTGATGATCTGAGATACCGCATCACGACCATACATTTCGGCAACGTGGTCGATAACTTGGTCACGCTTATCCATACAGAAGTCGATATCGAAATCGGGCATCGAGACACGTTCTGGGTTCAAGAAACGTTCGAACAGTAGATCGTATTCAAGTGGATCGAGATCGGTGATATCCAGAGCGTAAGCTACTAGAGAGCCGGCACCAGAACCACGGCCTGGGCCTACTGGCACATCGTTATCTTTAGACCACTGGATGAACTCCATTACGATCAGGAAGTAACCTGGGAACCCCATGTTATTGACAACTTCGAGCTCGATCTTGAGTCGCTCATCGTATTCCGGTCTGCGCTCAGCACGCACTTTTTCATCCGGGAATAGAAACGCTAGACGTCGCTCAAGGCCTTCTTCTGACTTCTTAATCAAGAAATCTTCAATCGCCAAACCTTCCGTTGGGAAGTTAGGCAGGAAGTATTCGCCTAAACGAACCGTTACGTTACAACGCTTGGCAATCTCAACACTGTTCTCAAGTGCTTCTGGGATATCTGAGAACAACTCACACATCTCTTCTTCGCTACGAAGGTACTGTTGCGCGCTGTAGTTTTTAGGACGTCGAGGATCGACCATGGTAAAGCCATCATGAATCGCCACGCGGATTTCATGGGCATCAAAAAGATCTTCAGTTAGGAATACTACTTCATTGGTTGCAACAACAGGTAAGTCTTCTTGCTCAGCCAGTTCCAATGCAAAGTGCAGGTAAGACTCTTCATCAGGACGTCCGGTACGAATCAGCTCAAGGTAAAAACGATCAGGGAAGTATGTTTTGTAAAACTCGACATTGCTTGCAACCAGCTCACGATTACCTTTCAGTAACGCTTTACCAATCTCACCTTCTTTCGCACCCGACAAAATAATCAGGCCTTCGGCATTCTCAATCAGCCACTCTTTATCGATAACAGGCTGATGCTGTACATGACCACGAAGGTAAGCTTTTGAGATAAGCAGCGTTAGGTTGTTATAACCTTTATTGTCGGTTGCAATGACGGTGAGCTTAGTCAACTCGTCACCGAACTCTGGAGACTGCATCAAGAAGTCAGCACCAATAATTGGTTTAACCCCGCACCCATGAGCAGTACCGTAGAACTTAACCAAACCACAAAGGTTGGTAAAGTCGGTAAGTGCTAGAGCAGGCATACCCATTTCAGCGACTTTTTTAACTAATGGCGGCACCTTAGAGAGGCCATCCACCATAGAAAAGTCACTGTGTACGCGAAGGTGAACAAATTTTGGATCTGACATTATTTTTCCTGAATTCTAGGCTTGAGCCTAGGGTTACAACTGTGTGTATTCTATTTTTTTCTACTGCTAGTAGGCAACTTTATTCGAAGCTAAGCTCTACTATAATAGAGTTTAATCAATGCCTAGAATACGCTTTACTGGCTTAAAGCTCTTACGGTAATGCTCGGTAACACCATGTTTTTCAATCGCTTCGAAATGCGCTTTAGTTGGGTAACCTTTGTGTTTCGCAAAACCAAATTCTGGATGCAACTTGTCGAGTTCTTCCATTTCTTGGTCGCGAACCACTTTAGCGATAATAGACGCTGCACTGATCTCTGCTACTCGTAAATCGCCCTTTACAATAGCCAGACCGTCCATTGGTAGGTCAGGTACACGGTTGCCATCGATCAATGCCATATCAGGCTGAACGCTCAACCCGGCGATAGCGCGCTGCATAGCGACCATGGTTGCCTGCAGAATATTTAATTCATCAATTTCTTGTGGCGAACAACGACCAACAGACCATGCCAAGGCTTTCTCTTTAATTTCAGGAAGCAGAGCAAGGCGCTTTTTCTCAGACAGTTTTTTTGAATCGTTTAAGCCTTCGATTGGATTATTTGGATCGAGGATAACCGCAGCAGTAACCACATCGCCTACCAATGGCCCGCGCCCTACTTCATCCACACCAGCAAACAACTGGTAACCTTGCGGATATTCAAACGGAGGAAGCTCTTTTTTCTCTTTTACTGCCATGACAATTCTCTTTGTAACTTATAATTCAGTGCTTGATGGAGTAGCACTTTATGATTCAACAAACTCTCGACCGATCAATTTCAGCACCGCGTTGGCGGCTTGCTTATCAGCATCTTTACGAATCCAGTGGTGCATCTCGGTAAAACGTTCGATCAATGCACTGTTGTCAGCTGATAGCATTTTGTCGACAGAAGGGAACAAGAAGTCAGGGTGGCACTCTTCAAGAATGTGCTCTTTCACGATCTCTTCACCAGCCAGAATATTCGGCAGTGATACGAACTCAGTGATCGCTAGCTTCTTCACAATATAGCCAGTCAGCTTATTCACTTTGTAGCCAACAACCATTGGGCGCTTCAGTAACATACACTCAAGAGCCACTGTGCCGGAAGCCAGAAGTACAGAGTCAGCAGCGGTAATCACGTTGGTTGCCGTATCTTCAACTAACGTGAATTCAAGCTCAGGTGCTGTCGCTTGCCAGATTTCAGTAAACTGTTTTTTTCGCTGTTCATTCACAAGCGCAACAACGAAATTGATGTCAGGGTATTTTTGCTTAATGCGCTGGCACGTTTCGATAAATGGTTGAGCGATCAAACCCATCTCACCACCTCGACTGCCCGGCAATACGGCTAACCACTGTTTGTCTTGCTCTAAGCCTAACAGCTCACGTGCATCTTGTTTGCTTGGTTCTAAAGGAATAGCGTCTGCCAGCGTGTGGCCAACAAATTCACAGGCAACGTTGTATTTATCGTAAAACGCTTTCTCGAATGGTAGGAAAGCCAAAACCAAGTCGGTGGCTTTGTCGATTTTAAAGATACGTTTAGGACGCCAAGCCCACACTGAGGGGCTCACGTAATGAACCGTTTTAATACCAGCGTTCTTAAGATCGAGTTCAAGTCTTAGGTTGAAGTCAGGCGCATCGATACCCACAAACACATCTGGCGGGTTTTGAGTGAAATACTTCACCAGCTCCGCTTTCACTTTTAATAAGCGAGGTAAACGGCCAAGTACTTCAACTAAGCCCATGACAGCCAGCTCTTCCATCTCGAAAAGAGACTCACAACCAAGCGCCTTCATTTTGGGTCCGCCAATACCGACAAATTCAGCATTCGGGTATTGTGATTTGATTGCTTTGATAAAACCTTCGCCAAGCGTGTCACCAGAGAGTTCTCCGACAACGATACCTACGCGCAGAGGTTCATTCGAAACAAAGTCCGTGCTGTTGGTTGCTGTTTCTTGCTGTGCCATAGTTTTCCAATTCCCTTCTTGCCTAAAACAAAAAAGATCGCCTAATGATTAGCGATCTTTTTGTTATACCAATCTGATTAAGTAATTATTGTCATACTTGCGCGGATTGGTACACAACCACATCCAGTATTAACGAATAATACCGCGCTCAGAGTTCTCTAGCATTTCTAGCATAGGCGCTACCGAAGTAAACTCTTTCGCCATTTCAACTAAGGCCGCTTTCGCTTCTTCAAGCGTTTTACCTGAACGGTATAACTCTTTGTACGCTTTCTGTAGTGCACGAATCTCTGGTTTCTCAAACCCGTTACGCTTCAAGCCCACTAGGTTAAGACCGAATGGAGCAGCATGGTTACCCTGTGCAAGTACGTACGGAAGTACATCTTGAACAACAGCAGAGCAGCCGCCAATGTATGCGTAAGCACCAATTGAACAGAATGGGTGAATCGCAGACAGTGCCATAACACCAGCGTAGTCGCCAACCGTTACATGTCCGCCAAGAATAGCGTTGTTACCAATGTGAGTATGGTTACCAACAATAACATCGTGCGCTACGTGAGCATTAACACAAAGTAGGTTGTCATCACCAATTACAGTAGTTGCTTTGTCTTGAACCGTACCACGGTGGATTTGAACCGCTTCACGAATAACGTTGCGATCACCGATCACAACCGTCGTATCTTCGCCACCGTATTTCTTATCTTGGTTTTCTTCACCGATAACAGCGTGTGGGAAAATGCGGTTTTCTTTACCAATGGTAGTGTGACCTTTGATCACAACATGCGACATGATTTCTGTGTCGTCACCAATTGTCACGTTACCAGCAATGTAAGTGAAAGGCCCAACCGTCACGTTAGCACCGATAGTTACATCACCTTCGATTACTGCTGCCGGGTGAATTTTCGCTGTTTCATGAATCATATTAAAACTCTCTACGAGCACATTTAAGTTCAGCTGAACATACAACGTCGCCGTCAACTTTTGCTACACCGTTGAACGATGCAATACCACGACGCTCTTTTAAGAATTCAACTTCGATAACCAGTTGGTCACCAGGTACTACTGGCTTACGGAATTTTGCTTTATCAACACTTGCAAAGTAGTAAAGCTCGTTACCAGAAGGCGCACCAAAAGATTTAAATGCTAGAAGGCCTGTTGCTTGTGCCATTGCTTCTAAGATCAACACGCCTGGGAATACAGGAAGTTGTGGGAAGTGGCCTGTGAACTGAGGTTCGTTAACAGAGACATTCTTAATCGCAGTCAGTGTTTTTTCTTTTTCAAAGCTAGTCACACGATCAACCATTAAGAATGGGTAGCGATGAGGTAATAGTTCCTGAATTTCAGTAATGTTCATCGTTGTCTGTTCAGTAGTCAAAGTCGTATTCCTATATATATTCTTTATTTAATTAGAAGGATTATAAACGAAAAAGACTCGCTGTACGCGAGCCTTTTATTAGAAATGCTGGAATTATGATTCCGCGCTCTTCTCGATAAGTTTTTCAACGGTTTTCAAACGCTTGTTCATTTCATCAATTCGATGAACACGCGTTGCTGTTTTACGCCAATCTTTATTTGGCTGTAAAGGAATACCTGAAGAGTACATGCCTTTCTCAGTGATGCTGCGCATTACCATCCCCATACCGGTGATTGTAACGCCGTCAACGATTTCAATGTGACCATTAATCACACTGCCGCCACCAATAATACAGTACTTACCTATCGTCGTGCTGCCTGCAATGATAGTACCACCCGCAAGAGCAGAACCATATCCGATGTGAACATTGTGAGCAATTTGAAGTTGGTTATCTAAGATAACGTTGTCGTCAATGATTGTGTCATCTAATGCACCACGGTCAATGGTAGTACATGCGCCGATTTCTACACGATTACCAATGCGAACAGAACCCACTTGCGGGATCTTAACCCACTCGCCTTTCTCGTTCGCATAACCAAAGCCATCAGAACCGATCACCGTACTTGATTGAACTAAACACGCTTCACCAATCACTACTTCATGGTAGATGCTTACGTTAGCCCAAAGCTTAGTGCCAGCACCAATCTTTGCGTTTTTACCGATAAAGCAGCCCGCACCGATGATCACATCGTCACCAAGAACAACACCAGACTCAATCACAGCATTTGCACCAATAGACACGTTTTGTCCAATGGTCGCATCACTTGCAATCGAAGCTGAATCAGCAATAGCCGCAGCGGGTGCTGGAGTAGTATCAAGCGCTTGAGCAACTTTAGCAAAAGCAACGTAAGGGTCATTAACCACAATCACGTTAGTCTTACACAGTTCACGCTCACTCTCTTTAACCATAATAGCGGATGCTTTACAGTCACCTAGGTGCTTGCTGTACTTCACGTTAGAAAGGAACGTAATGTTACCTTCTTGCGCTTTATCCATAGGAGCGACTGCTGAAACGGTAATAGTACCATCTCCGTGCAGCTCTCCCCCGGTAATCGTTGCCAATTCGGCTAAAGTCAGATTCTTCATAAAACTTATTTCAGTGCTTTAATTACTTTCTCAGAGATGTTGTATTCTGGCTTGCCGTATTGCAGAGCTTGAATATCAACGATCATGTCGTAGCCTTCTTTCTCTGCAACTTTCGTTACAGCATCTTGAATCACTTTGAATAGCTTCTGCTTCTCTTGTGCTTCACGACGTTGGCTTGCTTTTTCTAGTGCTTGAGCTTTGATTTTGTACTTGCTGTCTAGTTGACCTACTTCGATACGTAACTTCTCAACTTCGTCAGGACCTAGTAGCTCGCCATCACGCTTAAGCTTTTCAATCTTCGTTTTTGCTTCAGCTTGAATGCTCTGTAGCTCAGCTGCTTTGTCTTTGAACTCTTCCTGCATTTTTTGAAGAACAACTTCACGCTGAGGTAGAGCCTGGAATACTTGTGCAGTGTTTACATAACCCACTTTTTGCGCAGCTTCAGCAGCTGTTGCAAAGAAAGAAGAGCTAAGAACTACAAGGCCTAAACCTGCTGCTTTAATCATATTTTTCAAAATATTGTCCTTTAAATATTAGAAAGTTCTACCAATGGTGAATGTGAAGAATTCCTCATCATCACCTTCGTAAATTTTAATTGGTTTCGCTAGAGAGAAAACCAGTGGGCCCATCGGTGACATCCATTGAAGGGCTGCACCATAAGATGAACGGTAATTCGTTGGATCAGAGTAATCGTAGTAGTACTGGCCGCCACTGTTAGGTGCGCCACGGTCTACGAACTCGGTATCCCATACACTTGCCATATCGAAGAAGACACTGGTACGAATTTGGCTGCGTGCTTCATCAGAAGCAAACGGCGTAGGTACGATTAACTCTAAACTTGCCAAAGCAACCGCGTTACCACCTACTGAATCGTCAGTAGCGGTATCGTAGGTTGGGTTGTTACCCGTGCTGCTTCCGTAAACGGCTTTCGGACCTGCCGAGTTAGAGCCAAAACCACGTAGGGTTGTAAAACCACCCGCATAGTAGTTCTCGTAGAATGGGAACAAGTTATCGTTACCATCCGTTTGACCATAACCATTACCATAGCCTAATCGGCCACGCATCAATAGTGTGAACTCATGCTTTTTGGTCAGCGGGATGTAATGTTTTACATCGTACTGCATTTTGAAGTACTGAGCATCAGAGCCTGGTACCGTCATTTTAGCGAAAGCACGTTGGTGGTTACCCTCAGTCGGGAAGAAACCACGGTTCAAATTGTTACGCGTCCATGAAATATTGATATCGAAGTCATCGGTTAAGATGTGTTCGTCACCGTATTGGTCGATACTTCTCGCGAACTGTTCAACTTGGATATAAGTCGGTACGTTACCGATCTTGTTGTGCGTATAGCCCACACCAAACTCAAGACGATTGAGCTCATCCATAGGGAAACCCCATGTTAAGCTCGTACCATAACTTTGGTTGGTATAGTCGACGATACCCGCTTCAGATGCTTCAAATTCGTTGTAGAAGATCTTACCGCCCAAGCTCACACCATCAAGGTTCCAGTATGGGTCGCGGTAATCTAAGCTCACGTTCTTTTGGTAATCGTTCATCATGGCACTTACGCCAACACGGTTACCAGAACCTGCAAAGTTGTCTTGTTGTAGACCAACTTGGAAGCTCACACCCGATTCAGTACCGTAGCCGACACCAAAGTTAATGCTGCCCGAGTTCGCTTCTTTAACGTTGTAAACCAGATCCACTTGGTCTTCACTGCCAGGAACACGTACCGTTTGTACGTCCACAGTCTCGAAGAAACCTAAACGGTTAAGACGGCTCTTACCCGTATCAATCGATTTAGAGTTAAGCCAGCTGCCTTCCATTTGACGCATTTCACGACGTAACACTTCATCTTTTGTCGAGTTGTTACCCGTAAAACGAATATCACGAACGTAGATGCGGCTACCCGCTTCTACATTGATAACGAGCGAAACTTCTTTCGTCTCGTCGTTGAATTCTGGAATAGTACGAACTTGTGGGTAAGCATAACCAGACTCACCAAGAATACGTTTTACGCCTTCTTCTAGTGAAGTCACAGAGGAACCGTTGTACGTATCGCCATCTTCAAATGGCACTAGAGCATCAAAATCAGCCTCACGACCAATCAGCTCACCACGGAACGACACATCTTTAACGGTGTAAGCTTCGCCTTCATCTAGGCCAAGCGTGATATAAACACCTTTCTTGTCTGGAGAGATCGCAACCTGAGTTGAGTCCACCTTAAACTTAAGGTAACCACGGTCAAGGTAGTAAGATTTCAACGCTTCAATATCACCCGCTAACACCTGCTTCTGGTATTTTTCATCCGCAAGGAAGTTCCACCATGCAACGTCTACGTTGAGGTTGAAACGGCTAAGCAGGTCAGCGTCAGAGAAGACTTCGTTACCGATAAAGTTGATTTGCTGAATCTTAGCGGATACGCCTTCAGTAAACACAAACTTAAGGTCAGAGCGGTTACGCGGTAAAGGCGTCACAACCGCTTTTACTGTCGCGTTGTATTTACCAACACTGTAGTAAAAGTCTTCAAGGCCTTTCTCAATATTACTCAGGGTTGTACGGTCAAGAGCCTCACCTTCACGAACACCAGACGCATCTAGGTTCTGCTGAAGCTGTTCTTCTTTAATCGCTTTGTTACCAGAGAATGAGATGCTTGCGATGGTCGGTCGTTCTTGAACTTGAACAATCAATACACCTTCATCACGAAGTACTTTAACGTCCTCAAAGTTGCCCGAAGCATACAATGCACGAATGATCTCAGACACATCGCTTTCATCCACTTCATCGCCAATACGTACTGGCATTTTCAGTAGAGCTGCACCAAGTGCAACACGCTGTAAACCTTCGATCTTGATATCTTGAACTACAAAGTTTTGTGCTCCGTTCGCAGCCACACTAGTGGCCAATAGACTTGCGAACAGAATTTGCTTAATCGCCATACTTATTCTAATTATTCCTTGCTACTACCAATGCCTGTGAGAAACCATTCACAGACGAGTAAAATCGTTAAATATTGCCAGAGCCATCAATGAGAAGAGGATTGCCCCTCCCACTCTGTACCCCATTTCCTGAACTTTCTCAGGTACAGGTTTACGAGTAACGGCCTCAATAGCGAAAAACAGCAAATGTCCGCCATCAAGCATAGGCAGCGGAACCAAATTAATAATCCCTAAGTTAACACTAATCAGAGCCAAAAAACCCAAGAAGTAAACCAGACCATAATCGGCGGTTGTACCTGCACCTTTAGCGATTGAAATAGGGCCACTCAAGTTGTTTAAGCCAACATCACCAACGATGAGCTTCTTAAGCATTGTCAGTGTCAAACCAATGATTTGACCTGTTTTATCAAATGCTTTTCCTACAGACTCAATTACACCAAATTGTAACTCAAAGCGATAATCTTCTGGCCATTCTGCGACTTCCGGAGCAATACCTGCATAGCCGATTGTCGAACCATCAGAAAGCTCTCGACTTTTTGGTGTCATAACCAATGACTGCTCAGCACCATTTCGCAATACGACCAAGTCCAATGATGTCATTGGATTTGCACGAATTAACTCAACAACAGACTGCCACTGTTCAATAGGTTGCCCGTCAATCTCAACAATTTTATCGCCAACTTCAAAACCTGCGTCGTATGCAGCGCCATCATCAATGATTTGAGCAAGCACTGTCGATATCTCTGGAGAATACGGTCTAAAGCCCAGCGTTGTCATTGCAGATTCAGTTTCTGGGTTGAACGACCAGTCTGAAATATCCAATGTCATTTGTTGCTCAAAGCCGATATCGTCTTGAGAGGCAACCGTCACTGTCATGGATTGATCACCAATGTGTGATATCAAACCCATATTGACTGATTCCCAATCTGCGGTTTTGATTCCTGAAATAGATTTAAGTTCCATCCCAGTTTCAATTCCGGCTTGTGCAGCAATAGATTGCGGAGTGACTTCACCAATCACGGGTTTAACCGCGGGTACGCCAATCAAAAATACTAGCCAATACGCGAACACCGCAAAGATAAAGTTGAATGCAGGGCCTGCACCCACTATCGCCGTTCGTTTCCACAACGGCTTCTTGTCGAAAGCGTATTGCTGTTCATCTTCAGAAAGGTCATCTACACGACCATCGAGCATCTTAACGTAGCCGCCCAGTGGAATCACTGACAAGCTGTATTCAGTACCATCACGGCCCACTTTACTCCAGATTGATTTACCAAAACCAATCGAGAATTTTTCAACTTTCACACCACAACGACGAGCAACCCAGAAGTGTCCAAACTCATGAACAGCGACCAAAATGCCAAGCGCTACGATAAAAGATGCGAAGTTCCACAGAATTCCACTCATGCTAGCTGCTCTTTAATAAATTGAATGGCTATTTGACGAGACATATTATCGAGCTCGAGAAGGCTTTCCAAGCTATCTAAGCCCTCAGAGTTATGTTGTTCACATACTTTGCTCATAACGTGTTCGTTAATGACAGCAATATCGGTAAACCTTACTTGATTGTTCAAGAAAGCATCGACCGCAATCTCGTTTGCCGCATTAATGGCTGTTGTCGCATGCTGACCTAAGTAGCACGCTTCAATCGCTAGCCTCAAACACGGGTAACGACTGAAATCTGGTTCTAAGAAGGTAAGCTCACCCACTTTCGTAAAGTCTAAAGGCTTAACACCCGCTTCGGTGCGATTAGGGTAAGACATCGTCAAAGCGATTGGCGTTGCCATATCTGGTTCGCCCATTTGAGCAAGCACAGAGCCATCCTTGTACTGGACCATAGAGTGGATCACGGACTGCGGATGAATGATAACCTTTAACTGCTCCTGAGAAGCATTAAATAGCCATTTCGCTTCAATGTACTCTAGCCCTTTATTCATCATAGTCGCAGAATCGACAGAGATCTTAGGACCCATAGACCAGTTAGGGTGTGCAATTGCGCGTTCAGGAGTCACTGATTCGAGCTCAGCCACATCTGTATAACGGAAAGGACCTCCAGAACCCGTCAGAAGAATATGGTTAATGCCGTTTTCTTCAAGGTCACAGAGGCCTAGGTTGGTTTGTACGTTCTGCGGAAGGCATTGGAAAATAGCATTATGCTCACTGTCGACAGGAAGTAGTTCTGCACCGTATTTTTCCACGGCGTCGATGAACAGCTGCCCAGACATCACCAAAGCTTCTTTATTAGCAAGCAAGATACGCTTACCCGCTTTAACCGCAGACATCGTAGGAAGTAGACCTGCTGCACCAACAATCGCAGCCATTACTGTATCCACGTCTTCTAAAGAAGCAACCTGACACATGCCTTCAGAGCCTGAAAGGACTTTAACGCTTGGGTAATCCGCAGACAACATGTCAGTCAACTGAGATGCAGCATCAGGGCAAGCCATAGCAACATAGCTCGGTTGCCACTTTTCAACTAACGCCAGCATCTTTTCAACATTCGAGCCGGCAGCCAGTGCTACAACCGAATAGAGATCTGGGTTTTGCTCAACGACTTTTAGGGTACTTGCACCAATTGAGCCGGTAGCGCCAAGGATAGTTAGATTTCGCATCACATATGACCGTAGAAATGTAATAAAGGGCAGAATCACTGCCCTTTTAATTAGAATGCTAAATAAAGCAGAGCAAAGACAGGGAATGCAGCCGTTAAGCTATCTATTCTATCAAGTATACCACCATGACCAGGAATCAGATTACTACTGTCTTTTACCCCAGAAACACGCTTAAACATACTTTCAACAAGGTCACCAAGAACAGAGATAACGACGGTCACAAGGGTAATAACAATCATGTGAAGCGGGCTGGTGAATTGGATATCAAATAAATCAGCGAAGATCCAAGCCACGATCACAGCAGTAATAATGCCACCAATCAAACCTTCAATGGTCTTGTTAGGGCTTACTGCTGGCGCCATTTTACGTTTACCAAAGCTCTTGCCTGCAAAATAAGCACCGCTGTCTGCAGCCCACACAAGCAAGCAAACAAACATCACCAATTTCGCACCGTGGTAAGGTTCTACATCAATACCATTAGCACGCAGGATAACCACACTCCAGAAAAATGGTAGCAGAGTCAGCACACCAAAGGCGTGACGAAGAAGAGAGGAATCTTTCCATGCAGGCATAGACTTAGGATAAGTCACAGCCATGCCACTCGCGATTACCCACCAAATCGAGCCAATCGTTAGAATGGCGTAGTGAGCACTCGATAAATTATTGAGACTAAATGCATCAAAAGGGATAAAAGCAAAACTTGCAGCACTTACCACAACCGTAGGAATCAACGCTAGATAACGCGATTTGCTTTCAACAAATTGAGTCCACTCCCAGTATCCCAATAGCGAAATAACCGCTAATGAAAGAATAAACGTAGGAAGTGATAACTCGAAAATTCCCAGAATAACTAGAGGAGCCAAAATCAACGCCGTAATAATTCGTTGTTTCAAACCAAAAAATCCTTATTAACTGTCCATCAGAGCTTTAATTTGCTCACCGGTGCATCCAAAACGACGCTCACGGTTAACAAACCAAGTCACAGCTTCTACTAAGCTGTCTTCATTAAAGTCTGGCCAGAATTGTTCAGTGAAATACATTTCGGCGTAAGCCAACTGCCAAAGCATAAAATTACTAATGCGGCATTCGCCACTGGTACGGATAAGTAGATCAACCTCAGGAATATCTGCCATAGTCAGGTGCTGTGTAATCATAGCTTCATCAATGTCATCTACATTAATATCGCCAGACTTTACCTGTTGAGCAATAGAGGTCATTGCTTGCTGGATATCCCACTTACCGCCGTAGTTGGCTGCAATATTAATAACCATACCCGTATTGGTGCTAGTCAAAGCTTCCGCTTCTTCTATCTTCTTTTGTAGTCGAGCATTAAAACGACTTTTATCACCAATAACACGAAGTTGCAGATTATTTTTATGAAGCTTTTTTACTTCACTCGATAGCACTGAAATAAACAGTTCCATCAAGATACCGACTTCTTCTTCAGGACGACGCCAGTTCTCGCTACTAAACGCAAAAAGAGTAACGGCTTTAATGCCAAGTCTGGCTGCAGAAGAGATGGTTTTACGAACGGCTTGAACACCGTTTTTATGACCAAAGACACGAGGTTTGCCCTGAGCTTTTGCCCAGCGACCATTACCATCCATAATGATAGCAATGTGTTTAGGAAGAGAGTCTGTGAACGCTTGAGAATTATGCATAAAAGAGTGAATCAAATTCTAATAGTCGAACAGAGTAGCATAAAAAAACGCTGCACCGTGAGTACAGCGTTTTTCCGGAAAGAAAAGATTATGGAAAATTAAACTTCCATCAACTCTTTTTCTTTAGTTGCTAGAACTTCATCTACGTTCTTAACCGCAGCGTCAGTTAGCTTTTGAATTTCGTCTTGTGCTTTACGATCTTCGTCTTCAGAGATTTCTTTATCTTTAAGAAGCGCTTTTAGATCGCCATTCGCGTCACGACGGATGTTACGGATAGCAACACGACCACCTTCAGCTTCGCCACGAACGATTTTAACTAGGTCTTTACGACGCTCTTCCGTTAGCGGTGGAAGTGGAACACGGATAACCGTACCCGCAGACATAGGGTTTAGACCTAGGTCAGATGTTAGGATTGCTTTTTCAACTAGAGGAGTCAGTGTTTTATCAAACACTGTGATAGCTAGTGTACGCGCATCTTCAGCGATAACGTTCGCTACTTGAGTCAAAGGTGTTGGAGCACCGTAGTACTCAACAGTAAGACCAGAAAGTAGGCTCGGGTGCGCACGACCTGTACGAATCTTTTGCAGGCTGTTTTTTAGTGCATCAACACTTTTTACCATGCGCTCTTGAGCGTCTTTTTTAATTTCGTTAATCACAATTTCACCTTGATTATGTTCTTTCTTCAAGAAAGCTTTTTATTTGGAGTGATAAGGATAAGCTTACCAAAGTATAACACCTCAGTAAGCCCGAAAAATTAGTCAGCGTCGCTGATTAATGTACCTTCAGTTTCACCCATAACCACGCGACGTAGTGCGCCTGGTTTATTCATGTTAAATACACGGATTGGCATTTTGTGATCACGTGCTAGCGTAAATGCAGCCAAGTCCATTACTTTCAGTTCTTTATCAAGAACTGTGTTGTAAGACAACGTATCATACAGCTCTGCGTCTGGGTTTGCTACAGGGTCAGAAGTAAATACACCATCTACTTTTGTCGCTTTTAGAACTACGTCAGCTTCGATTTCGATACCACGTAGACATGCAGCAGAATCCGTAGTGAAGAATGGGTTGCCTGTACCAGCAGAGAAGATCACAACACGACCTTGACGTAGTTGGCTGATTGCATCTGCCCAGTTGTAATCGTCACACACACCTTTAAGAGGGATTGCCGACATTACACGCGCGTTTACGTAAGCACGGTGTAGAGCATCACGCATCGCAAGGCCGTTCATTACCGTTGCAAGCATACCCATGTGGTCACCAACAACGCGGTTCATACCTGCTTCTGCAAGGCCTGCACCACGGAACAGGTTACCGCCACCGATAACAACGCCCACTTGAACACCTAGTTCAACCAATTCTTTTACTTCTTGAGCCATACGATCAAGGATCGTCGGGTCAATACCAAAACCTTCTTCGCCTTGTAGTGCTTCACCGCTAAGTTTTAACAGAATACGTTGATACGCTGGTTTAGGGTTCGTAGTCATGGAGTTTACCTTCCAAAGAGTTGATGATTAACAGTCATGGATAAAAACTGAACATGTCAGTTCGCATTCATAACAGCTAACGTTGCAAGCAAAAATAATTCACTATTCATAAAAAGACCGCAGCATTTGCCACGGTCTCTTTTCAAACAATACGCTAAGGATTAACCTTTTTGTACCGCTGCAACTTCGTCAGCAAAGCTCATTTCAGCTGCTTTCTCGATGCCTTCACCAACTTCTAGACGTACGAAGTTAGATACTGAAGCGCCTTTCTCTTTAAGGATAGCACCAACAGTTTGCTTAGGCTCCATGATGAAAGCTTGACCAGTTAGAGAGATTTCGCCCGTGAATTTCTTCATACGGCCAACAACCATTTTCTCTGCGATTTCAGCTGGTTTGCCTTCGTTCATAGCGATTTCAACTTGAACTGCTTTCTCTTTAGCAACTACGTCTGCAGGTACGTCTTCTGGGTTTAGGAACTCAGGACGTGATGCAGCAACGTGCATTGCAACGTGCTTAAGAGTTTCAGCTTCGCCTTCACCAGCAACAACAACACCGATTTTCTCACCGTGACGGTAAGAAGCTAGTGCAACACCAGAAACGTATTGTACGCGACGGATGTTGATGTTTTCGCCGATTTTTGCAACTAGAGCAACACGAGTCTCTTCGAACTGTGCTTGTAGCTCTTCAACAGTAGCTTGAGAAGCTACTGCAGCAGCTGCAACTTCTTCTGCGAATGCAGTGAAGTTAGCATCTTTTGCTACGAAGTCAGTTTGGCAGTTAACTTCAAGAAGAGCAGCTACGCCGTTCTCTTCTTTGATGATGATTGCGCCTTCAGCAGCAACGTTACCAGCTTTCTTAGCTGCTTTCGCTGCGCCAGACTTACGCATGTTTTCAATTGCTAGTTCGATGTCAGCGTTTGCTTCTACAAGCGCTTTCTTACATTCCATCATGCCAGCGCCAGTGCGCTCGCGAAGTTCTTTAACTAGAGCTGCAGTTACAGTTGCCATTCTCTATTCCTCAGTAAATTCTAAAAAAGATAAAAAACAGGGGCCTAATTAATTGGCCCCTGATATTGACTGTATTCAGTCCGTTAAGCCACCGATTATGACCGCTTAATATGAACTAAATATGGCTCAGAGCCGCTATTATTCAGCTTCTACAAAACCGTCTTTTTCAGCAGCTACAGCAGCAACATCTTTGTTGCGACCTTCTTTAACCGCGTCTGCAGCAGCGTTTAGGTAAAGCTGTACTGCACGGATTGCATCGTCGTTACCTGGGATAACGAAGTCAACACCGTCTGGGTTAGAGTTAGTATCAACTACAGCGTAAACTGGGATACCTAGGTTGTTTGCTTCTTTAACTGCGATGTGTTCGTGATCAGCATCGATTACGAATAGAGCGTCTGGAAGGCCGCCCATGTTCTTGATACCACCAAGAGATTTCTCTAGCTTCTCCATTTCACGAGTACGCATTAGAGCTTCTTTCTTAGTAAGCTTGTCGAAAGTACCGTCTTGAGCTTGCGCTTCAAGTTCTTTCAGACGCTTGATAGACTGACGAACAGTTTTGTAGTTCGTTAGCATACCGCCTAACCAGCGGTTGTTAACGTAGAACTGGTTGCTGTTGATAGCAGCTTCTTTAACAGCTTCAGATGCAGCGCGCTTAGTACCAACAAAAAGAACTTTACCTTTCTTCTCGCCAACTTTAGCGATTTCAGCTAGAGCTTCGTTGAACATTGGTACAGTTTTTTCTAGGTTGATGATATGTACTTTGTTACGAGCACCAAAGATGAATGGCTTCATTTTTGGGTTCCAGTAACGAGTTTGGTGACCGAAGTGAACACCAGCTTTAAGCATATCGCGCATTGATACAGTTGCCATTTTAAAATCCTCTATGGGGTTAGGCCTCCACATCCCCCATGAATCCGACCCCTAACAACTAACCACTTTTCAGCCGTTATTCGTGTTGTTGAGGCACCCCGGAACATGTGTCGGAATGTGTGTGATTTAAAGATATAAGTTAGTAGACACAAAGTCAGTTTCGCCAATTGGAGAAAACAGTCCTGATGTCCGGCGCGCTTTATACCATATTTTGTCTATCTATGGCTAGAAAAAAATCTAAAAATGGCGACTGCTATACTGATCCCTAAAGGCAAATTTCCTCTATAAATAGTGTCCCTTTCCAATCACTTCGGTATCAACAAACCGAACATTATTCACTCAGGCTGAGAAGTATCCACCAGCATTGTACGGATATGGGAATGTTGCGCTAAATTGCTGCACTGATAGAATAGCCCCAATATGCACACTTAGGTGCTACCAAATTAAGAGATATGCAATGGCTGTAAAAATTAAAACTGCTGAAGAAATTGAAAAAATGCGCGTCGCCGGCAAGCTGGCTTCTGAAATTCTAGAGATGATTGAACCTCACATTCAAGTGGGTACAACGACAGAAGAGCTAAACCAAATCTGTCACGAGTACGCTCTAGAAAGAGGCGCATACTCAGCACCACTTGATTACCACGGTTTCCCTAAGTCTATCTGTACGTCTATCAATCACATTGTGTGCCACGGTATTCCAGCATCACAAGATGAGACTGGCAGCACTGGTCAATTCAAACCTGCAGTACTAAAAGATGGTGACATTCTTAACGTTGATATCACGGTAATCATCCCTGATGACGAAAACGCAGATCTAAGCGTTCGTCCACAAGGTTACCACGGTGACACCTCTAAGATGTTCCTAGTGGGTGAGGTTTCACCTGCAAACAAGCGTCTGTGCATGGTTGCTCAAGAAGCACTTTACGAAGGCATGCGCCAAGTTAAGCCAGGTGTTCAACTTGGCCAAATCGGTACTGCTATCGAGAAGTACATCAAAACAAACAACAAGAACAACCCACGTGCGAAGTTCTCTATTGTTAAAGATTACTGTGGTCACGGCATTGGTTCTGAATTCCACGAAGATCCACAAGTGGTTCACTACAAGAACAGCGATCGCACCGTGCTAAAAGCAGGCATGTGCTTCACTATCGAGCCAATGATCAACGCGGGTAAGTTTGGCTGTCGTCTTGATGACGAAGATAGCTGGACAGTATACACAGCAGACAGCAAGAACTCGGCTCAATGGGAGCACACTCTGGTTGTAACTGATACTGGTTGTGAAGTACTAACACTGCGCAGCGATGATACAATCCCACGTATCATGAAGAACGCTTAGTTCACCGAACTGAACTCACCAGCCTTTTAAAAATATCCTCGCATCGTCGAGGATATTTTTTATCCGCTCAATTTCGATTTTCCATCAGCTTCTGTTAAATTGTTTACTATTCTCATTTGCTTGCACGGATAGCAGACTATGCCTTATCAATGCCCTCTTACGTTCAATGACGAACAAATTGAAATCTGCGAATTAAAAAATCAGCTCGAGATCTTCACGCAGTATCAGAAAAATGAATTTCTGAACCACCATCCCGTCACCGATTTGGTTCTATTGCGCTCCGAATACATGGATTTACTTCTCAATCGTTTGTGGGAAAATTTCGGATTCAACAAACTGCCTCATATTTCACTTGTCGCAGTGGGTGGCTATGGTCGTGGCGAACTGCATCCTTTGTCTGACATTGATATTCTCATCGTCTCGCAAAAAACATTGCCACCAGCACTCGGCGAGAAAGTCAGCCAATTCATCACCCTACTCTGGGATTTAAGACTCGAAGTCGGCCACGCTGTGCGCACCATTGCCGAATGTCTTGAGATCGGCATTGATGATTTAACCGTTGCGACCAACCTTCAAGAATCGCGATTGTTGTGTGGCAGTGAAGACACCTTCCAAGAGCTAAAACTGAAGATTCACTCCGATTCATTTTGGCCAAGTGAAACCTTCTACAAGGCTAAGATTCAAGAACAGAGAGAGCGTCACGCTCGCTACCACGACACCACTTACAACCTTGAACCCGACATCAAATCGACTCCAGGCGGACTCAGAGACATCCATACCCTGAGCTGGGTTGCGCGTCGACACTTCGGTGCGACATCTTTGCTTGAGATGAGTAAGTACGGCTTTCTAACTGATGCCGAGTATCGTGAGCTCGTTGAGTGCCAAGATTTCCTATGGCGAGTTCGTTTTGCACTGCACATTGAACTGCGCCGTTATGACAACCGCCTCACCTTTGCCCATCAAGCTCAAGTCGCTGAACATCTGGGTTATACGGGTGAAGGGAATCATGGCGTCGAGATGATGATGAAGGAGTTCTACCGAACCCTTCGTCGTGTTGCTGAACTGAATAAGATGCTGCTTAAGCTGTTCGATCAAGCGATCATCAATGGCGGTCAAACCCAAGACGCTGAGGTTCTCGACGATGACTTCCAACGTCGAGGTTCGTTGATCGAAGCGCGCAAGCCTGCCCTATTCCAAGCAAGACCAGAAACCATTCTCGATATGTTTATCCATATCGCCAATGACTCGACTATCGAAGGGGTTAGTCCCCCAACATTGCGACAACTGCGAACAGCACGCCGTCGATTGAACCGATTCCTGCATACCATTCCTGAAGCTCGTGATAAGTTTATGGATCTAGTTCGTCACCCAAATGCCCTGCACAAGGCCTTTAGCTTAATGCACAAGTTGGGCGTACTCTCGGCGTACTTACCACAATGGAGCCAGATCGTTGGTCAGATGCAGTTTGACCTATTCCATGTTTACACCGTGGATGAACACAGTATCCGCCTGCTCAAGCACATCAACCGCTTTGGTCAAATCGAAAACCACGATAAGCACCCTATCTGTTGTGAAGTGTACCCACGCTTACAGAAGAAAGAGTTGCTGATCCTTGCCGCTATCTTCCATGACATCGGCAAAGGCCGCGGCGGAGACCACTCTGAGATAGGTGCAGTTGAGGCTTACTCTTTCTGTATTGAACATGGGCTCTCAAAGCCAGAAGCCAAACAAGTGGCGTGGTTAGTACAAAATCACCTATTGATGTCAGTAACGGCTCAACGTCGTGATATCTACGACCCAGATGTGATCACCGAATTCGCCAAAAAAGTGCGTGATGAAGAATCACTCGAGCTACTGGTTTGTTTAACCGTTGCCGATATCTGTGCGACTAACCCTGAGCTATGGAACAGCTGGAAACGAACCCTGTTAGCTGAGCTATTCCACTCAACGCAGCGAGCACTGCGCCGCGGCTTGGAAAACCCTGTCGATGTCAGAGATCGTATTCGTCATAACCAACAAATGGCATCAGCACTGCTACGTAAAGAGGGATTCACCGCTCGTGAAATTGAAGTGTTATGGCAACGCTTCAAAGCCGATTATTTTTTGCGTCACACACATAAACAAATCGCTTGGCACTGTGAGCACTTACTTCGCCTAGAAGACCCAAGCCAACCGTTAGTACTGATCAGTAAGAAAGCGACGCGTGGTGGCACAGAAGTGTTCGTTTACTGTAAAGACCAAGCGGCACTGTTTGCGACCGTAGTTGCCGAACTCGACAGACGTAACTTTAACGTTCACGACGCGCAGGTCATGGTCAGCAAAGATGGTCATGTTTTGGATACCTTTATCGTATTAGACCAACACGGCGAAGCGATTGATGAAGCAAGACACAAGGCCGTTGCTAAGCATCTGACTCATGTATTGGCTGATGGCCGACCAACTAAGGTTAAGACACGTCGCACGCCACGTAACTTGCAACACTTTAAGGTCAAAACCTTAGTTGAGTTCCTACCAACCAAGAGCAAGAAGCGCACCTTGATGGAGTTAAGAGCTCTTGATACGCCGGGGTTATTGGCTCAAGTAGGTGCAACCTTCGCGGAACTAGACATCAACTTACACGGTGCCAAAATCACCACCATAGGTGAGCGAGCAGAGGATTTGTTTATTCTGACCAGTGAAGCCGGTGGAAGACTGTCTGAAGAACAAGAACAGGCGCTACGAGAACGATTAACCGAGCACGTTTCGGAACTCGCACCTTAGAAAGCGAATTCAGTCTAAAAGCTGGTTTAATAACCAAATAAGTGTGGGTAAAGATAGAGAGCGATCTTGCCCACAACTTACAATCAATTCACAGATATCAACTATCTAGCTCGTCGTTAGACTGCTACATTGATCAAGTCAATTACATAAAAGTATTACATTCATAACCTAGAGGTCGCTTATGTATCCAAACCTCACTGGCTTAGGTATCCACGAACCTAAACAGATTGAACGTTACTCACTTCGCCAAGAAGCGCACAAAGATATCCTGAAGATTTACTTTCGTAAGCAGAAAGGTGAACTGTTCGCGAAAAGCGTTAAATTTAAGTACCCACGACAAGTAAAAAGTGTGCTTGTTAGCGGTGGCAATAATCAATACAAAGAAGTG
Source organism: Vibrio sp. ED004 (assembly GCF_023206395.1). Taxonomy (NCBI): domain Bacteria; kingdom Pseudomonadati; phylum Pseudomonadota; class Gammaproteobacteria; order Vibrionales; family Vibrionaceae; genus Vibrio; species Vibrio sp. ED004. The sequence continues at coordinate 894,915 of NZ_CP066149.1, forward strand.
ACAGAGATTAACCGCAACCTCACTCTTGTGATTGATGAGCTCAACAAGATCACCAAACCGACGCCAACGGCTGAAGTGGATGTGAAGCAGAAGATCCTTACCGACTTACGCCATCTAGAGAAAGTGGTATCAAGTAAGATCGCTGAGATCGAAGCCGATCTAGAAAAGCTAAAATGATCCCGCGACTAACTATTACTGTTAACTAACCAACATTAGTTATGCCGTTAAGATTATGCAGATACAAAAAGGGCTGATATCACTATCAGCCCTTTGTTTTATTCTACTTCTAAGCTTGCTTAGGTGCGTGTGCTTTTAGTTAGACGAGCACGCTTTAGCATCGATTAAGTTGGTGTCCCACTCAAAGGTTTCAAACAACCTTAACCACGTTTCATCTAGGCTAGCCTTCATGACCAACTCTTCTTTCGTGAAAGGATGAATGAAGCGTAATTCAGACGCATGCAGCAACAAACGGTGCGAATCTAAATCATCACGAAACAGTCTATTGTGCTTACCATCACCATGTGAGGTATCACCCACGATTGGGTGTCTTAGGTGAGCCATATGACGACGCAGCTGATGTTTACGACCTGTCTTTGGCATCATCTCAACCAAGCAGTAGCGGCTAGTCGGAAAACGCCCCGTTGAATATGGCACTTCAACTTTTGCTAGCGGTTCATAAACTGTCACCGCCTCTTGCGCGTCTTTGTCTTCTTTCGCGAACTTATCTGCGATCTTATCCAATTCAACTTTCAGTGCGTAATCGAGCGTATCGCCCTCTTCTATCCAACCACGAACAATTGCATGGTAAGTCTTTTGCATCTCATGGTTAGCGAACATTGGCATTACCTCAGAGGCAACCTCACTCGACAGAGCAAACACCAATACGCCAGACGTTGGGCGGTCTAAGCGATGCAGAGGAAAGACGTGCTGACCAATTTGATCACGCAGTGTTTGCATCACAAATTGAGTCTCGTGTTTATCCAACCATGAGCGATGCACTAGCATGCCCGCGGGCTTATTCACCGCGACAAAATACTCATCTTGATAAATGATTTCTAACATTACGCGCATACCTCATCAATGCTCTGAATCGTCACTAGCAGTTCGGCCTTGTCTGCCTCATTTTTCCATACTTCGCCAAAGTAAGGATGAATCGCGAAGCCCTTTGGTAAGCTCATTTGTGCATCCATCATTGCGTTGATCTTCACGATGAAGATCCACTGCAACCACTCTTCAGGTTGTAACGAATCAATCGCGAAAGGTTCAACACTGGCCAGAGCTTCGTCCGAAGGTGGAACATTACTCCACAGCGAACATTGGCGCATTTGTTGTTCTAATTGTTGAAGTAAAAGAGGTAACTTTGTGGCAGCTGTCATTTTTCACCAAGTTATTTATCTAGTGACCTTGAAATTGGGGCATAGAGTACCATCTATTTAGGAAAGAAAGTTAGGAGCTTTATTACTATGGAAACGATTCACACGCTCACTCAATTACTCAAGAATAGCGGTTGCCAATACGATATCTACGACCTAGGTCGTCGCATTCAGAAGATCGACAACACATTATTCTCTGATGTTGAGCAAGGGAAACAGCCGTACCCATTTCCACTTCAGAAACAAGCTCACTTAGCCATTAGTTACTGGAACGAACACAAGCAACCTTGGATTTGGTTCCTAAAGTTCAAGCTGGACGAAAGAGGCCTATTGCATCAAGGCGATGTAGGCAACTTCCTTAAGTTTGTTATCGAAGCGATGGGCACACGTTTAAACGGCGAGATCAGCGAAGAGCAACAACAAAAGCTGTCTAACAACCCATATACGTTTAAGCCTTCAGAAGACAAGATGGCCGTGTTCCATAGCCAAGTCAGAGCAAGTTTAGACCTGGCAACTAGCCAATACTACGAACACGCTCAACACTACTTCACTGGCGAGCTAGGCTGGGACAACTGGAAAACGGTTGGACTTCAAGGCATCACCGATATGTGTGCTCGCCTAGGCAGCCAACAAAACGGTGTCGCGATTCGCAAAGCATTGAACAAACTGCCATCAGAACCTCTATACGCAACACTAGGGGCGCTTGAGCACACGCAAATCAATGACAAGCTGGCTCAACGCTTACAAGAGATGGCTGAAAATGAAATCAACAGCCAAGAACCGGATCTGTTCTTGCTGTCTGCGTTGGTTCGTGCCCTTTCCGGTGCTGAGCAAAGCACAACGAATGCCGTCATTAACCAAGTTCTGGCGAGCCCACGCTTAAGTCACCAAGAGGTGTTAATTGGTTTGGCTGGTCGTAGCTGGCACGCACTGCAAGACCCAGCGATTGCTGATCAATTCTTGCTGCGTCTCGCACAAACAGGCAACCAAAACTTGTTCAATCAGTTATTTGCAGATTTAGTGATGATTCCAACTCTGAGAATGGTATTTTTACCGCTACTGAACTCAAATCCATCACCAGAACTTGCCAACGCACTGGTCGAACTGCAGCAAGCGGCTAAAGCTAAATAAGAAAAATAGGCTAAATAAGCTCACAAAGAGAGTCACTCTGTCGCTCATCAAAATGCGCAACTATCACAATTGGAATGAAGAGATAAAAAAGGAAGTATGGATTAAATGATAGATAACTTATTGGCTATTTTGTTTCTGTGCTTCTTTTGCTTTTTATTTTGGCAGCAGCGCAGGCAATCAGAGCTTGCGAAGGCTGCCATTGCGAGAAAGTGTAAAGAACTGGACTTACAGTTGTTGAGTGTCGCTTTTAGTGGTCATAAGCTTAAGATGCGCCATGAGTTAACCACGATTTGGTGCTGGCATACTGTGTACCAATTTGAGTTTTCAGCGTTAGGTGATGACCTGTACCAAGGCAAACTGACCATGGTTGGCTTCCGCTCTATGCGGTTTGAGCTACAGCCTCATAGAATGTAACGTCACAATACGCGGTATAGCGATATTCATGATAAGGGCCAAACTGATCTTGTTTGGTCTCTTTAAATGCAAAGCCGAGTTTTTCTAATAACTTAATAGATGGATTATGACCGACATTGACGGTTGCAACGACATTCGTTAGGTGCTCTTCAAAACACACCAAGCTAAAGAAAGGTTTTAGTACTTCACTCGCAAGGCCTTTATTCCAGTGTTCTTTATCCAAAATAAAGCCAAGTTCATGCCTGCCCTTTTCAGATGAAATAAAGACATGTCCTAGATATTCGCGAGTTTGGTTATGGATGATCGCACGGCAAAAGCCGACGTTGTCTTGCAGTATTTCTTGAAAAAGGTGCTTCGCAGAGGCAACAGAATGCGGCCCGTTCATTTCAGCACGATTAATGGGGCAGCAGTTTAACTTAATAAAGTCGAGTTCTAGCTGTTCAGTATAAGGTACCAACAGCGTTCTTGAGGTTGCTATCGTCATAAAACACTCCTTGTGTTGACCATTAGCAGAAAAGCAGATGTCGCGCTCTTAGATGAAAAGCTCTCGACTAAAAAGAGCCTCCTAGACAGAGAAAGCTTCAGAAAAAGAAAAGCCCCGACACCGAAGTGTCAGGGCTAGGGTCTTACTCGCAGCAGTCCGGCTACTAATTAATGCTCCATGCATCATCCATAATAGTGGCTGTAATCCTTCAGCTCTTTCCTTTACTTCGCCGTCCTAGCGGTGTCCAATCATCCTGAAAGCTAACAATCCTAGTTAGCGCACATCACTTGTTCCGTGAGCGGTGTCCTTTACATCGTCCTGATGCTAATCCAACCCTTTAATCCTAAAGGTGTCCATTGTCATTCCGTTGCAGCTAACTTCCTGTTAACTGACTGTATCCCTACAATGTCCTTACGCTCCATGCTTGATCACTCAATCCTAAGTAACCAAATCTTCATCCTGAAGATAACCAAATCCTTGGTGCTTTCCTGTTCCGTGTCAGAATCCTTCCGACAAGGTTTAATTTACGCGATTTAGGATTTCGGACAATAGATTTGCATCACACTTTGAATCCAACCGAGTTGTTAATTATATAAAACATTTAAAATTCAACGCTTTAACAATATGCATATCAATCTCTCTAGACAAGTATTCGTGTTATCTCACAGCCTTTGTAAGAGATCTCTCACACGCCATGGGATGTTTTATGATTCGCTATCATCCACCGGAGCGAGTAAAATGACCAAAGACTAAAAATGGAGGTCAACATGCTGACAAAAGATGTTTCTGAAGAGTTGAAATCGGTGCTTGAAGGACTGCAAGCACAAGGCAAAGAGCCGACCGTTGCATTAGTAAAAGCTCGCATGAGTACATCGGTTCCCATGCCAGCTTTAATCACCACCATCAAGAGCTGGAAAAGTGCGAATCGCGTTCCTAAAGTTGAAGTCGCGACACAAGAAGAGCCAGCACTAGACCGTGTTAGCCAACTGGAAAAGCAAATCCTAGAACTTACCGCTCGTGTTGCCACGCTTGAAGCTAAGTTAACTGAGCAATAAGCTAACTGAGAAATAGAACACTATGAAGATATGGGTTGATGCGGACGCTTGTCCCAAGGTTATCCGAGAAACCATCGTACGCGCAGCTGAGCGAACTGGTGTTGAATGCACCTTCATCGCAAACCACGTTGTTCCTGTACCAAAACGAGTGAACATCCACTCGATTCAAGTACCAAGCGGCTTCGATATCGCCGACAACGAAATAGTAAAACGAACAGAGAAAGGCGACCTTGTCATTACTTCAGATATCCCTCTGGCTGACGAAGTGATCACCAAAGGCGCACTAGCACTGAGCTCGCGCGGTGAGCTTTATACCAAAGAAACCATTAAAGCGCGTCTCAACATTCGTGATTTTATGGAAACCATGCGTTCAAGTGGCATCCAAACTGGCGGACCAAGCACCCTTTCTCAAACCGACCGTCGTGAGTTCGCCAACCACCTCGATCGCCTGCTAGCAAAACGCTAACCTCGACTTTTCTTATTAAGAGAGAGTTCAAAGCCATCTCCTAGTCGCTTTAGCCCAGATGAAATTTTAATCGACATACTCCGTTCTTGATAATTATTACAATAACGGAGTATTGATTATGGTTCGTCGAATCGCCCTCTCGCTATCCATTCTTTTTTGCAGCACTCAGCTTTCCTTTGCCGATGAAAGTTTTGCTGATGAAGGCTTTGCCCACAAAAATTTCGCCTATGAAGAATACGGAATCATAGGAGGCAGCATCACCTATGGTGAAAGTGTTTTCTCCACTAAAAGTTCCCCTCAATTCGGTGCAACACCCAACCTCTTCTATTCCGGTCCGAAAGGCTTTATTGATGGCAGCCTAGCCAATTGGCAACTGCTGCCTTATGTCGGGTTATCAGGAAACTGGCGCTTTGCTGAAGTGTCAGACACCTTCGTTGATCTGCCTAATGGTATTCAAGACAGAGATGGCAATGGAGAGTTAGGGATAACCTTAGGCACGGTAGGCGCACGCCTGACCTATTTACACGACGTGACTTCAGAACATAACGGCTACGAAGTTCAGCTCCACTTAGGCAGAACCTTGGAGACGTGGACCCAGCCATTCACTATTACGCCTTACCTAGAAGTCGACTATCGAGACAAGAAGCTCTCAAATCATCTTTACGGCATTTCTAACGCTGAAGCTTCTTCCTCAGGTTTGAGTCCGTTTGATTCTGGGTCAACCTTTGTCTATCAAGCTGGGTTAATTGGACTTTATGAGTTCACACCCACTTGGATTGGTATCGCACGAGCTGACTTAATACATCACGACAGCAACAGTGACTTGATCCAGCGAGATTTAGGTTGGTCATTTGAATTAGGGGTGACCTATCGTTTTGCGGGGTTGTAAGTTTGTAGGCTGCAATAGTTTGTATGCTTGAATAATTTGCAGACTCCAATAAAAAGAGCCTGCATTGATGCAGGCTCTTTGGTATCTCATAGTTTAAGTTGATAGCGAATCAAATATTCACTTATCACTGCTTACTAAGGCGTGTAGTACGTTGCAGCGCCCGGACCTACTGGTAGGCCAAATACGAATACCCAAACGTAGAACATTAAGCTCCAACCAACCAAGAATACGATTGAATATGGAAGCATAGTTGCAATCAGAGTACCGATACCAAGGTTTTTCATGTAACGCGTTGCTACAGCAAGGATTAGACCAAAGTAGCTCATCATTGGAGTAATGATGTTCGTTGTTGAGTCACCGATACGGTAAGCCGCTTGAATCGTTTCTGGTGCGTAGCCTACTAGCATTAGCATTGGAACGAAGATAGGTGCTGTTACAGCCCACTGAGCAGAAGCCGAACCGATCATCAGGTTAATGAAGCCACACATTAAAATGAATGCGAAGAACAACATTGGACCCGTTAGGCCGATATCCTGTAGGAACGTAGCACCTGCAACTGCGAATACTTGACCGAAGTTAGTCCACTTAAAGAAAGCAACAAACTGAGCAGCGAAGAACACAAGTACGATGTACATGCCCATTGAAGACATAGACTTAGACATTGCATTGATTACATCACGGTCTGTTTTCATTGTGCCGGTAACTTTACCGTAAACAAAACCAGGAACTGCGAAGAATACGAAGATGAACGCTACGATACTTTTCAGGAATGGAGAACCTGAAACCGTACCTGCTGCTGAACGTAGAACACCATCAGCTGGAACAATCGTCCATGCAAGAAGTGCAGAAACCGCTAATACTGCGATACCCGCAAGCTTAAGGCCTTTCTTCTCAACGTCTGTTAGCTTGCCCATTGAATCATTTGATAAATCTTCAGACGCTTCTTCGTCGTTGTATTTACCCAGTTTTGGTTCAACAATCTTCTCAGTTACGAATGCACCCGTAATTGCGATGAAGAAAGTAGAAACAAACATGAAGTACCAGTTTGATTCAGGACCAACGTTGTAAGTCGGGTCAATCATCTGCGCTGCTGTTGTGGTAATACCAGAAAGCAGTGGATCAACCGTACCGATTAGAAGGTTTGCAGAGTAACCACCAGATACACCAGCAAATGCTGCCGCTAGACCAGCTAATGGGTGACGACCCAAAGAGTGGAAAAGCATTGCTGCAAGCGGGATAAGTACTACATAACCCAGCTCTGAAGCCGTGTTAGAGATAATACCGGCAAAAACTACGGTTACCGTAACCATGCGCTTAGATGCGCCCATTACCATGCCACGCATCGCCGCAGATAATAGACCTGAGTGCTCAGCAATCGCTACACCTAGCATTGCAACAAGCACAGTACCTAATGGTGCAAAGCCAACAAAGTTTGTCACTAGATTAGTAACAATGAGCTGTAAGCCTTCAGCATTAAGTAAGCTTACAACGTAGATCATGCCGTCAGCAGCACGACCTGGAGCACCTTCTGGACGAGGGTCCATAACAGATACTTCAAAATATCCAGCGATACCTGAAGTAACTAGAATAGCGACACAGAAGATTGCGAAAAGAGTGATCGGGTGGGGTAATAGATTCCCCAAATACTCAACACCATCGAGAAAACGGGTAAAAATAGGTTTCTTTGGCGAGTTGTTTTTTATTGAAGCTGATGAACTCATCAGTTCCCTCCTTGTAGTGATTCCTATGCAATTGTGACAAAAATGTTCAAATTGCCAGCGAAGGGTACGCGACAAAATTATCAATTAGAAATTCAAAATGTTACAAAATGTGTAACAAACGACGATTTTTAACTCTATTTGAACAATTAATTAGCAAATAAATCTATATTAAACACAAAATCTAGATTTATAATTCACAATTACGCATTCACTACAAATATAACTAACGATATAACCTATTGATTCACTTGAAAATAAAACATATCGTACGCTAAATAAACACTCTATCTTTAATCCAGTTCCTCTTGAGGGGAAAGAAAAACAGGCAAATGAATGAAGTTTGACTTTCCCCTCGTTTTTTACACACGTGTCACATCAAATTGACGGCTTATTTCTGAACCGCTTTGAATCTCGGATTGGTTTTACAGATAACATAGTGACGGCCTCTGCGTTTTACTATCTGACAATCCGGGTGACGGTTCTTTGCACTTTTCAGTGATTTCACGACTTTCATTTATTTCGCTCCCTTACCTAATTGACCAAAACGACGAGTGAAGTTTGCAACACGTCCCTCTTTATGTAGCACTCTCTGTTTACCGGTATAGAACGGGTGCGACTTTGACGACACTTCAATAGTGAAATAAGGATAAGTATTGCCATCTTCCCATTCGATAGTGCGGTCTGTTTTCAGCGTAGAGCCGATTAAGAAGTACTCATCAACGCTGGTGTCATGGAACACCACTGTGCGGTAGTCCGGGTGGATATTCGGTTTCATTGTCTTTCCCTAAATAATTAAATTGTTATGTTATAACATTGCAAATGTTAATCATTATCAAAAGAAAAACAAGCGAATTTATGATATTTTTCCGCCATAGATCGTAATTAGAGAGCGTCTACTCATGCACTCCATTGAACCTATTGGCTTTATAGAGTCTCCTTATAAAGAGAAGTTCGCAGTACCAAGGCAACCTAGATTGGTGCCAACATCCACCTCAAGAGTCAGGCTGGTTGACGCGGCAAACTGCCTTGAATCTGTTCGTAACATCGAACAATTCAGCCATGTATGGCTGCTATTTCTATTCGACAAGAACCTTGAAGCAGGCTGGAAACCAACAGTGAGACCACCTCGGCTCGGTGGTAATGAACGCATAGGTGTGTTCGCATCACGTGCGACATTCAGGCCGAATGGGATTGGTATGTCTGCGGTTGAGCTCAAAGGTGTCTCTCAAGAAAAGGGGCAAACTTGGTTGGACTTAGGCAGTGTCGATCTCGTCGACGGCACGCCGATCATCGACATCAAACCTTATATCCCCTACTCGGATTCAATTCCTGATGCATTGGGAGGTTTTGCTACTGATGAACCAGAAGTGCTAGACGTGAACTTTTCACAGCAAGCCCAAGCGAAACTGGCACAGCACCCGCAGGCGCGCCATATCATTCAGGTGATCAAAGAAGTGCTTGGTCAAGATCCAAGACCTGCCTATAAAAAAGGCAAGCCAGACAGTAAGGAATATGCGGTAAATTTGTTCGATCTTAACGTGAAATTCGTTGTTGAAGCGCTTTTCATCAATGTAACTGACATTGAACGCTTTTGAGATCCCAAATAGGCTGATATTATATGCGGCTATATCAGATTTGCTGTCGTCACTCACCGCAGCAAATTTTCTTTTATCAATGATGAAACGGATACCATAGAATGCGTACCAGTAACTACCTTCTTTCTACTCTGAAAGAGACTCCAAACGACGCAGAAGTTATCAGCCACCAGCTGATGCTACGTGCAGGTATGATCCGTAAGCTAGCTTCAGGTTTATATACTTGGCTACCTACTGGTCTACGTGTACTGCGTAAAGTCGAAAATATCGTTCGCCAAGAGATCGATAATGCAGGTGCCGTTGAAATCTTGATGCCCGTAGTTCAACCGTTTGAGCTTTGGGAAGAGACTGGCCGTTCTGAAAAGATGGGCCCTGAGCTACTTCGTTTCACAGACCGTCACTCTCGCCCATTCGTTCTTAGCCCAACAGCTGAAGAAGTAGTGACGAGCCTAGTGCGCAACGAGATTAGCTCTTACAAACAGCTACCTCTAAACCTGTACCAAATCCAGACTAAATTCCGTGATGAGCGCCGCCCTCGTTTTGGCGTAATGCGTGCACGTGAATTCTCTATGATGGATGCGTACAGCTTTGATATCGACAAAGAAGGCTTAGAAAAGTCTTACCAAGCGATGCACGATGCTTACTGTAAAGCATTCGACCGCATGGGCCTTGAATACCGTCCAGTATTAGCAGACTCTGGCGCAATCGGCGGCAGCGGCTCTCAAGAGTTCCACGTTCTTGCTGAAAGCGGCGAAGACCTAATCGCATTCTCTTCTGAATCTGATTACGCAGCAAACATCGAGAAAGCAGAAGCACTCGCTCCTACTGAAGAAGTTGCAGCGCCAACTCAAGAGATGGAACTGGTTGATACGCCAAACGCAAAAACAATTGCTGAGCTTGTAGAACAACACGGTCTAGCAATCGAGAAGACAGTTAAGACTCTATTCGTTAAAGCATCTGATGAAGTAGACGCAGATATCATTGCTCTAATCATCCGTGGTGACCACGAGCTTAACGAAGTAAAAGCAGAAAACCTTCCACAGGTTGCTTCTCCACTAGAGATGGCTTCAGAAGAAGAAATCCGTGCACTTGTTGGCGCTGGTCCTGGTTCACTTGGCCCTGTTGGCCTAGAGCTACCATTCATCGTTGACCGCTCTGTTGCTGTAATGAGCGACTTCGGCGCTGGTGCAAACGTAGACGGTAAGCACTACTTCGGTATTAACTGGGGTCGTGACGTTGAGCTTGCTCAAGTTGAAGACTTACGTAACGTTGTTGAAGGCGACCTTAGCCCATGTGGTCAAGGTATTATCCAGCTTAAGCGTGGTATCGAAGTTGGTCACATCTTCCAACTGGGTAATACTTACTCTAAAGCAATGAACTGTAACGTGCTTGGTCCTGATGGTAAGAGCGTAATCCTAGAAATGGGTTGTTACGGTATCGGTGTTTCACGTGTTGTTGCATCTGCTATCGAGCAAAACCACGATAAATTCGGTATCACTTGGCCAGACGCGCTAGCGCCGTTCCAAGTTGCTATCGTACCAATGAACATGCACAAATCTGAGCGCGTTAAAGAAGCAGCTGAGAAGCTATACGCTGAATTAACAGCTATGGGTATCGAAGTACTATTTGATGACCGTAAAGAGCGTCCAGGTGTTATGTTTAAAGATATCGAGCTTGTGGGTATTCCGCACACTATCGTTATCGGTGATCGCAGCATGGACGAAGGTAACTTCGAATACAAAAACCGTCGTACAGGTGATAAAGAAGCTATCGCTATGGACACGGTTATCGAGCACCTTAAAGCTCAACTAGCTTAGTAATCCGATTACTGACTAGATAAACATTGAAAGGCTGCCATTAGGTGGCCTTTTTTGTACCTGTCGTTTCCCTTCAAGTTCTCTTCTATTTATCACTAGAGTAAATAACGTAAGTTAATCCCCTGTTCATCTTCAAATCCGTATATTGGGTTCATCAACTTTTTAGACCCGCTTACATTGGAGGTATCAATGGATATCAAAAGCTTACTTAACCAAGCACTTAAGTCAGATCTCGTTAAACAAGGTACTCAGAAGCTTTCCCAAGGATCTTCGAGTTTAAGCAGCCTCTCTCAAGGCAGTAGCAGCAATAGCAAAGGTATCAACAAGAGCACACTTGGCGCTTTCGGTGCAGGCGCTGTTGGTGGTGGACTGTTAGGGGCGTTAATGGGCTCTAAGAAGACCAAAAAAATGGGTAAGAAAGCGGCTGGGATTGGAGGCGAGCAGCACTGGGCGCTCTCGCTTATAAAGTCTACAACGACTACCAATCTAAACAAGGCCAGACGCCCAATGTCGAACAGGCTCAGTTTGATGAAAATGATGCAAACCACAGCGTTCTGATTCTACGTTCGATGATTGCCGCGTCTAAAGCTGATGGCCATGTTGATGAAGAAGAGATGGCTAAGATAGAACAAGCCGTCGAAAACATGGGCGCCGATTATCAACTGACTAAACTGGTATCTGAAGAACTGCATAAGCCACTCGACCCAAGCGAAATCGCTCAATTAGCAACGTCACCTCAACAGGCGAGTGAGATCTACTTAGCCTCTTTGATTGTGGCCGACGAACAGAACTTCATGGAAAAGGCGTACCTGAAAGAGCTCGCGAAACAGCTCAACCTTGCTGATGAAGTCACCTATCAACTTGAACAACAAGTCTCTGGCTGAACGAGAAATACCAAACGAATCGGTAAAGAACAGCCTAAGCCGCGAGCTAACCAAGTGAGATATTGAGCAAGGACAAACTAACTCTGAACTTGATCAGATCCACTTTGTTTTTGCTTATCTCTATGTGTATATTGAGATCAGTTATCATTTGGTTAGGTATAAAAATGAAAGTATACGATTGTTGTGATTTGGTTCGTGAACTGTATTCTCAAATTGGCAGTGGCGACCAAGGCTATATCCCTAAAGCGATCACCTGCGCAGTAAAAACATTGAATGACCTTGCTGCCGATGAATCTCTTCCTAAAGAAGCTCGCGAACGTGCAGCCTTTGCCGCTGCTAACTTACTAATTTCAGATTTCGAGGACTAATATGAACCTCGCTAACTTTGAAAAAATGGATCCTGTAATGTTGATGAGCATCGTCAACATGAAGCTTCGTGACGACTTCGGCGGAGATTTAGATCGAGTGGTCAACTTCTACGAAATCGACAAAGCAGCACTGATCGCGAAGCTCGCGTCTGCTGGTTTTGAGTATCTTCCAGAAGCCAAACAGTTTCGATAGTCGTTTAAAAAATCTTCCTATTTAAAGGCCAACCTCTGTGTTGGTCTTTTTTTGTTGGTGATACGTAACAAGTAAACATGCAGCAAACCCGTTATAAATTATCTGTCTGCACCTATACTTTTATATCTTAGAGTCAACGAACGCGCCTTGAACCAAAGCGTATTGTTGCATAGGCTACTCAAACTAGCATATAAAACTCATCACTCAACTTGATGATAGTGAAGGGTTAACAATGAAAAGACTCGGACTTTTAGCCGTTATCGCTGCCGCATTCACCGCAGGTTGCGCTTCAAATACTCAGCAAGACAACTTTCGCGAAGCCTCTTTTGAGCTGTGTAATACTGAAGTCGATATTTACTCTGTAAGCCATGATGAACGAGTTCGCATCGTCTGCTCTGATGGCTCTAAATTCGCTCTGAAAAGCGAAGACACACTAGAAGTGATGCGTGACATCAACATCGACTACTGTGATGGCGAAGGCCTAGGTAAGTTCAGTGAAAGCCGCCACTACTACTCTTTCAAGTGTAAGTCAGGCACTCTGCTTAGCATCAAAAAGTAGAATCGACACTACCAAATACCAAAGGGTTAATGTGAAAGCATTAGCCCTTTTTAGTACCTGCTTTTCTTTACTCTCATCAACTGACCACCAGACACAAAAAAGGCTCCTATTAAGGAGCCTCTAGTATCAATATTTTTCAAAGTAGTTGTTTGAAATTCTAGGAGAACACGCGGAGCTTACGAATGTAAGTGAGCATGCTCGACAACGAAGTTCAAATCACTACGAAGAAAAATTAAGCGTAAACAGGTAGACGCTTACAGATTTCAAGTACTTTTGCTTTAGTCGCTTCGATAACAGACTCATCACCCATGTTATCTAGGATGTCACAGATCCAACCTGCTAGCTCTTTCGCATCTGCTTCTGAGAAACCGCGACGAGTGATAGAAGGAGAACCGATACGGATCCCTGACGTTACAAACGGGCTACGTGGGTCGTTTGGTACTGAGTTCTTGTTTACAGTGATGTTTGCTGCACCTAGTGCTGCATCTGCTTCTTTACCTGTGATGTCTTTGTTGATTAGGTCAACTAGGAACAGGTGGTTCTCTGTAGAACCTGAAACGATGTTGTAACCACGTGCTAGGAATTCAGCAACCATTGCTTTTGCGTTAGCAACAACGCGTGCTTGGTATTCTTTGAACTCTGGCTCTAGAGCTTCTTTGAACGCTACTGCTTTACCAGCGATAACGTGCATTAGAGGACCACCTTGGCCGCCTGGGAATACTGCTGAGTTCAGCTTCTTGTAAAGATCTTCGCCTTCGTTAGAAAGAATTAGACCACCACGAGGACCCGCAAGCGTTTTGTGCGTCGTTGTAGTTACTACGTGAGCGTGTGGAACTGGGTTCGGGTAAACGCCGGCAGCGATTAGACCTGCTACGTGAGCCATATCTACGAACAGGTAAGCTCCTACTTTATCAGCGATTTCACGCATGCGCTTCCAATCACAGATTTGAGAGTAAGCAGAGAAACCACCGATGATCATTTTAGGCTTGTTCTCAATAGCCAGCTTTTCCATCTCTTCGTAATCGATTTGACCTGCTTCATCGATACCGTAAGGGATGATGTTGTAAAGCTTACCAGAGAAGTTTACTGGAGAACCGTGAGTTAGGTGACCACCGTGCGCTAGGCTCATACCTAGAACCGTATCGCCTGCATTTAGTAGTGCCATGTATACAGCGTTGTTTGCTTGAGAACCTGAGTGAGGCTGTACGTTTGCGTACTCTGCACCAAATAGTTCACATGCACGTTCAATTGCTAGAGTTTCAACTTTGTCTACGTACTCACAACCACCGTAGTAACGCTTGCCTGGGTAGCCTTCAGCGTATTTGTTTGTTAGCTGAGAACCTTGAGCTTCCATTACACGTGGGCTTGTGTAGTTTTCTGAAGCGATAAGTTCGATGTGCTCTTCCTGACGAAGAGTTTCTTCTTGGATAGCTGCGAATAGATCCGCATCGTAATCAGCAATGTTCATGTCACGCTTAAGCATCTGTATCTCCTGACTCAGATTGTACTGAAAGTTTCAAAAAAACCACACAACGACCGAAAGCAAACGTTTCCGTCACCGTTTTGATGTGACGCATTCTACATAATTTGATCTAGGTCATAAAGAGCTAATTGCAATTTTATCATGCAGTTTTTTCATAATCACAAATAAGATTCATCATGGTTATTAAGCTTATCCAACCAAAGATGACGCTTACTGTCAATTTTACGATTTACACCCTGTAAAACGCAGATTACATAGGTTTACCTTAATTTTGCCCCTCTAGCTACCGAAAGCTAAGGTTTTTCTCTACTATGCACGCCTTTATTGGTTAGGTAATTATAAAAACGATGGAAAAACACTCACGTAAAGAAGATTGGGTAGCAATCCTCACTGGCACGTTTTTAGTGGCGTTAGGCGTCTTCTTTTTACAGTCAGCGAACCTGCTTACTGGTGGCACTACTGGCTTGGCTCTGCTTTTGAGTCAATTTATGCCGGTAACCTTCGGTATTTTGTACTTTATTGCTAATTGCCCATTCTACTTATTAGCATGGAAACGATTTGGCCGTCACTTCGCAATAAGCAGTGCCATATCAGGGGCTTTAGTGTCTGTGTTTGCCGATCATTTATACTTGGTGATCTCGTTAGAAGTTCATAATGAGATTTACTGCGCTGTTGCAGGCGGCCTGTTGATGGGCTTAGGTATGCTGATCTTATTCCGTCATCGCTCAAGCTTGGGCGGCTTCAACGTCTTGTGTTTGTTCATTCAAGATCGCTACGGTATCTCAGTGGGCAAAACCCAAATGGCTATTGATGCGTGTATTCTGTTTGCATCATTCTTCTTCGTATCGCCTTGGGTGATTGCAGTTTCTGTATTGGGCACTGCGGTATTGAACATCGTATTAGCGATGAATCACAAGCCTACGCGTTATTCAGTGAACTACGCGTCTTAGCGCCAGCTATCCAATCAATGAATTACTAGCTGTTTTTCATAACGAAAACAGCTAGTATTTAGCTTTTATAAGCTACCCTCTCTTTTCTTATGCAAGATTACCTCTCTAGTGCCAAAGACACTCAAACCTCGATCTCTATCGAAGGTTTAGAATTCAATCCCGCGACACGTGTCTTAAGTTGCAACGAGCAGGTCATCGATCTAGAACCTCGTTCAATTGAATTACTCGAACTGTTTCTAACTAGCGTGGGTGAGCCTATCGCAGCTGAGCAGATCATCGAATCGGTTTGGCAAAGTAACTTCATCTCGAAGAATGTACTTACTAACAGGATCAGTACACTGCGCTCTGTGCTGCAAAAGTACCTACCAGAAAGTGATGCGACTAAGATCTTGGTTACTTACCCACGCAAAGGGTACTTCCTTAACCCTAGCTCGGTGAGTTTGGCTAATGCACAGCCCGAAACCTTTGAGATAACCGAACAGCCTCAAGCAAGCAAAAAGACATCACCGTTTAATCTTTTGTTACTGTCACTCTCTGTTGTGCTGCTGATAAGCACTGCGACTTTAGGCTATATGTTTTGGCACTCTTCAAACCAAGCCTCAGAGCTTGAACGCACACAAAGGCTGATTCCTAAGGTCGAGCTATTACTGAACCGTATCGATGCCATTGGAGACAATGCGAGAACGCATCGCAAAGCCGTTAAAGCGCTACTACTTCAACAACAAATTGAATACGCTTACACCGACTTAGCAAATCAAGATGCACCAAGTTACTTCGTAGACCCAATAGACAGCACGCCCTTTTTTCCGGGCGCCAAAAACATGCGCACCAGTGATTACCTGCTCAATATTCGATTGAAAGATCAGGAAGTCAATACACGCCTTGCGGCTAAAGTCAGCCTTATTTACCCAAGTTCAGGCAAACTTGCTTTCCGTGGTGTCTACTCAATAGAGATAGAGAACCTCAGTGAAGACTTGATGGAGATAAATAGAGAGCTAGCGAACTACTTCGCTTTACCTGCTCCGCTATCACCAGAGTGGTCTGTCAGTGATAAAGAGCTGAGCCGCTTGCTTGACGGGCAAACAATGAAACTTGATAGCGTGTCACTCAACGTGATGACTTCAACCTTGCTTGCTCGACAACTGGCTCTGTTTGAGACCGACCACCAGCGCCTTATTAGCTTCACTAGCCTAGTGCAAACGCGTTTTAAGTTGATTCCCGACGAGCTAAAACTCTGGCTTGGGATTATTCACTTCAAGTTAAGAGACCTGCAAACCGCGAAGGAATTTCTGACCAACACGGCGGGCAATTCGACCATTGAGAACGCACTGGTCTATATAATGATTTCCCATATTGCTTACAAGCAAGGGGACATGGATAAGTTTCGCCTCAACTACATGGAATCCTTAGTCGCGTTATTGCGAGTGGTTCCTTCAGAAGAGCTGTTTGCTCGCTTGTCCAAACCTGAGTCGAAATCGACCTGTCTCCAGCCTTGGAAAAATCTAAAATTGAGCATCAAAGAGCCACTTATCATTAAGCAGTGGGAAAACCTGATGCTTAACTACTGCACGAATGTCGGCCATCAACTTTCCGAATGAATAAATATAAAACACATAAAAACAAAAACTTAAATATAAATTAAGATCTTATGTATCTTCATTTTTTGCCCTATTAACTCTCTCACCAATAGCATTCCTAAAAACATCAGGCCGCTCTAGGCCAATTATATTAGGAATGCTCAACATGAAAAAATCCATGACGCTGCTTGCGGCTTCTCTCTTTGCTCTTTATGGCTGTGGCGGCGGAGGTGGCTCTTCTTCATCAGGCTCTAATGGTACAACTCAGTTCGATTATCCGATCAACAACTCTCAGTTTGCACCAAAGAACATCACATTGTTGTCTTACCTAATATCAGAAGATGGCGATGAAAACGTAGCACTGGATCTTGCATACCGAAATATCAGTTCACAGCAGATGTTGGCCAATATTCAGTTGCAATTAGATAAATTAGCGATCTCTAATGAGACTGAAGGCGTAGCTGAATTGGAGAAGCTAAAAACAACGCTAGAGAGCATGGTTAACAGCGGCATCAACGACTTCTACGCTGCTGATATGACGGTACAAGGTGAAACGGACAGCGGCCTGTTTTACAAAGGCAATGATGGCTTTGTTAACTCAGTTGATTCCAATATAGAATTGACTAATGGTGAGGCTGTCGACTTTTTGGTGACTAACCCAGTATTCAAATATTCAGGCAGTACGGTAAAAGAAAAAAGCCCTAACATTAGTCACAGCAATAGCTCTGTCGGGCTTTCGTTTGAGGTTACTACTGGCCAACTAGAAGCCTTGCTTGATGATTTCTACGAAGGCGATATTGATGATTTAGGACCGTCAGACACACGATGTGACTTCCATTGGCAGCAACAAGTTTCCGAAAATGGTCAGCGCTCAACGGTAACGGTTCAAGATAAGAAAATTGAAACGGCGTACCTGAAAGTTGAAAACACTTACAACGTTGTTTGTGATGGGTATGATTCAGCTGAATTTCAAAGCAATACTGAAACATGGTTCAGCCCAAGCTTTGGCGTTGTGAAAATGATGGACTGGGATGAAAAGAATGGCACTCAACTGAGCGACACGAAGTGGATTCTCGATTCATTTACGGTCAACAAAGGCTAGCAACCGAAGCCTTCCATTAGAGAATAGGAAGGAAAGATTTGAGCCTGACACTTAGAGTTCAGGCTCAAAGCTTATACTCGCATAGGGGAACGAGTATTATTGCTCTATCAAGAGAATTCTTGTTTCATACGGTCGTAAGGCTACCGTGTTTGCAGAAACTGGCGACTGCTCATCAGAGTAATTCCCCAATAGCAATTGCGCTTTATCCAGTTCAAATTCATTAGGTAACTCAACCTGACATACTTCACCGTAATAGTTGTTAATACACAACAAAGTCTGGCTATCCGTCTCGCGAGAATACGCAAATACCGATTGGTGCTCAGGCAATAAATCTTTGTAACTACCGTGAGTAATCACTGGCACTTCTTTGCGTAACTCAATCAAGCTCTTGTAGAAGTAAAAAACAGAGTCTTTGTCTTCCAGCGCTTGCTCAGCGTTAATCTCAGTGAAGTTGTTCGCAATATCCAGCCATGGCTTAGCCTGTGAGAAACCTGCATGCGCTTCGCTGTTCCATTGCATCGGCGTGCGAGAGTTATCACGAGATTTCTGCGCTAGAATCGCCATCATATCTTGATGCGCCACACCATCACGGTTCACCATGATGTCATACATGTTGGTGCTCTCGACATCACGATACTGGCTGATCTCGGTGTAACCCGGGTTGGTCATGCCAATCTCTTCACCTTGATAGATATACGGCGTGCCTTGCATCATATGTACAGACGCAGCCAGCATCTTGGCCGACTCAACACGGTAGTTCTTATCATCACCTAAGCGGCTCACCACTCGCGGTTGGTCGTGGTTACACCAAAACAATGCCCCCCACCCTTTGCCGTTCAAACCTGTTTGCCAATGATTGAAGATCGACTTGAGCTGCAAGAAATCAAACGGCGCATTAGTCCACTTCTCACCATTGGTGTAATCCACCTTAAGATGGTGGAAGTTAAACACCATCGATAGTTCGCTGTTATCAATGTTTGAGTACTGCTGGCAATGCTCGAGTGTCGTTGAAGACATCTCGCCTACTGTCACGCTGCCGTATTTCTGGAATACCGCTTCGCTGATCTCTTTCAGATATTCATGCACTCGTGGGCCATCAGTGTAAAAACGACGACCATCACCGATATCATCGTTAGGGAAATCTTGCTGTTTCGAAATCAGGTTGATCACATCCAAGCGGAAGCCATCAACGCCCTTTTTAGCCCAGAAGCTGATGACGTCTTTCACTTCTTCACGTACAACCGGGTTCTCCCAGTTAAGGTCGGCCTGCTCTTTCGCGAATAGGTGTAGGAAATATTGACCCGTCGCCTCATCCATTTCCCATGCATTACCACCGAACTTAGACTGCCAGTTGGTTGGTGCTTGACCGTTTACTGGATCTTTCCAGATGTAGTAGTCGCGGTATGGGCTGTTTTTGTCACCCAATGCCGACTGAAACCACGCATGCTCGGTTGAGGTATGGTTTACCACGATATCCATCACGATACGGATACCACGTTGGTGCGCTTCAGACAGCAATAAGTCGAAGTCTTCCATAGTGCCGAATTGAGGGTTAATCGCGTAGTAATCTGAAATATCGTAGCCGTTATCGATCATTGGGGATGCGTAAACTGGGGTTAACCAAATTGCATCCACACTCAAGTGTTTAAGATAATCCAGTTTTGAAATGATCCCTTTGATATCGCCAGTACCTTTACTGCCACTATCACAAAAGCTCTTTGGGTAGATTTGATAGATGGTTGCGGTTTTCCACCAACTTTCATCATGCTCAGTCATCGCCATCTCTAACACTCACTTACCAGAAAATATAAAATAAAATCACCATGTGAATCATGGTCGAATAGCCGTTATAACTAAAAGAAAAAGCTATAACTAAGAGAAAAAGCGATAGCTCACTTTGGAGTCATCGCTTATTTAATACATTACGCGTTTGCGGTTTCTAGCTCGCCTTTCATCTGTGCTCGTTTATAGAAGAACAGTGTTAACGTGACGGGTAGTACAATCGCCACCAGCATCGCAATTAAGTAAACAGACCAATATTGCGGTTGAATCGATAAGATGCCCGGCAAGCCACCAACACCGATACCATTCGCCATCACACCTGCACTACCACAGATTGCAGCCGCTGCGGCACTACCGATCATTGCGCTCAGCATTGGGAATTTGTATTTAAGGTTGATACCGTACATCGCAGGCTCCGTCACACCTAAGTAGGCAGAGATTGCAGCTGGAACCGAGATGTCTCGTTCGCCTTCGCGTTTACTTAAGATGATGATGCCAACAACCGCCGAAGCTTGTGCAATATTTGATAGAGCAATCAAAGGCCAGATTGGTGTGCCGCCTAAGTCTTGCATCAGTTGTAGGTCGACGGCGTTGGTTGTGTGGTGAATACCTGTAATAACCAAAGGTGCGTATAGGAAGCCAAATACCACTGAGCCAAGAATCGCAAAGTCACCCGTCATTGCTGCTTTAGCCGCGAATGCCACGCCATCACCTAACATACGACCAAATGGACCAATGAAAGCGTGCGCTAGAATCACAGACAAAATAATCGATACAAATGGCACGACAACAAGGTACAGATAAGAAGGAACAATACGCTTAAGGTTGGTCTCAATGAACGCCAGAGCAACACCCGCTAGCATCGCAGGGATCACCTGTGCCTGATAACCGACCTTCTCAATCACGAACAGGCCAAAGTCCCACACCTCAGGTACCGATTTACCTATCATGTAAGCGTTCATCAATTGGGGGGAAACCAAGGTCACACCAAGCGTGATACCCAAAATAGGGGTTCCGCCGAGTTTCTTAACCGTCGCCCAACACACACCAACCGGCAGGAAGAAGAAAATCGCTTCACCAATTAGCCATAAGAACGAGTGAACGGTTGCCCAGAATTGGCTGATTTCAACGAGGGTTTTGCCGTCGAACATGCGAATGTCACCAATCACATTACGGAAACCAAGAATCAAACCACCAGTAATGATGGCAGGCAGCAGTGGTACGAAAATTTCGGCTAAATGGGAGATACCACGCTCAAGGAAGTTCATGTTCTGACGAGCAGCAAGCTTAGACTCATCTTTTGATGACGCCTCTTTACCCGTTTGCTCAATCAGAAGTGCGTACACTTCATCAACCTCTGTGCCAATCACGACTTGGAATTGACCTGCGTTCGTAAAGCAGCCTTTTACCTGCTTCAGCTTTTCTAGTTCTGCTTTGTTCGCTTGCTCTGTATCGTTCAATACAAAACGCAGTCGAGTCAGACAATGGCTGACACTCGCAATATTTTCTTTGCCACCGACTAACTCGATAAGACGCGCAACGTCTTGCTTCGCTATCTTACTCATACTACCCCACCCTGGTTTCATTCAATTACTCATCTAAACCATGTAGCAACAACCACTCAAGATTTAGATTAATGGGAGCATTCCCAATTACGGTTATTATAATGCCCGCATGAATGATAAATTGAAATGGGAACAGTCCCATCAATTGAAAGAGATCACACTCTAATTTTAATCTAAGCGGTTCGATTTCGCTTAATTGAGTGGATTATAGAATCGGAGATTGGGTGTGATGAGAGATCTCTGAATTGCCTAAAAGCTGAGAGATCAATAGATTAGCCGCCAACTTACCTGCAGATTGGTAGCCAGGATCAATGCTAAATACACGAGGGAACAAGAAAGAGAGAAGATCATTGCCACCAACGCCTGTTACAACCACATCTTCACGTTGTAGTTCTTGTAGACGCTTGATCACGCCAAGAGCCAATGTGTCACTGGCACAAACAAGTGCTTGAGTTGTAGGAGTCAGTACTTCATCCACCAGCTGATAAGCGCTTTCATGATGAAGCTGACCAGTACGATAATTCGCAATCACTCCAGTGCTTTCGCACCAGTCGAGATAAGCCTTAAGACGCAGCTCACCGGTTGATTTATCACTAGGATCAACACCAATAAAGCCGACATCTGAGATCCCCTGCTCCGACAGATGCGCCAACGCACTATTGATCACCTGTTGGTTATCGTAGTTAATAGAGGTCACGTTCTCGGTATCCAAAGCAATAACCACGGCTTTGTGTTCCCACGCTTCGATTGCGGGAATATCACAATCCGTAAAGCCAAACACAATGATGCCATCTACATTGCGACGCTTTAGAACCTGAAGGTGTTCATTGGCTTTGTCTCTGTCGAGTTGGCTTTCCATGATCACCACATCGTAATCCGCTCGATACAACTCAGCCAGCATGGTGCTTACGGCTTTATTTTCAGAGGGAGAATCTAAACGAGAGATGATCACGCCGATGACTTTTTGACTGCCACCACGCATGGACTGCGCAGACTTTGAAGGCGTGTACCCAGATTCTTGAATTACTCTTTCCACCCTTTCACGGGTTTCAGGTTTCACTTTAGGATCATTGGTCAGAACGCGAGATACGGTTGACTTACCAACACCGGACAGCTTAGCAATATCGAGAATAGTGAGTTTTTTGCTCATAAAAAGTCTAACGTTAAAGGGAAGAGAAGAAAAAGTGAGGGTAGGTCCCCTCACTTAACTATTTGTAAATCCTAGCAGTTCTTACTATGACTTACTTTTGGCAATTACGATAGACTACACGGCCAAGTTCGAGGCGTGCGTCGTCACCTTTAGTACGCAAAGTGATGCTGTTAATCATCTCTGAGGTGCCATCGTCTAGAATGTATTTGGTTCCTGAGCCTGCCGGTACTTGAGTCAATTGGTACTCGTTATCAGGTAAACGCAGTACTGCTTTTTCATTACTAAGGTAAGCCACATCAAACGAGACGTCAGACTCACATTGATAAGTCACGAATTGATTATCCGATGCTGCACTGTCAGGGGCTGCTGATTTAGAGCACCCGACCAATGCTACCGTACATAGAGATGCTACCAACATAGCTTTCATACTTCGTTCCTCATCTTTATATAGTCAATGACACTTAGTTTAGTCTCAGGTTAGGAAAACCTTATTGATAAGTAAGTGCCTAGTGATAGGTAAATACCTTAGTGACAAATAAACGCTTAGCCTTTTAAGAAAGCAGGTACATCTTTAATGCTATCAAGTACCACACTAGCTAGCGCTTCACCCTTTTCAGTGATTGGCTTACCGGTTCTTACCAATACTTTAGTGCCAACACCTGCGGCTTCTGCAGCCATCATGTCTTCAGCTTTATCGCCAATCATCACAGAGTTAGCCATATCAATCTTCAGAAAGTCACGAGCAGAAATGAACATGCCTGGCTTTGGCTTACGACATTCACAATCTTGCTTGTAGTCACCAATGCCGTGTTCAGCGTGGTGAGGACAGTAATAAATGCCATCGAGCTCGACACCATTATCAACAAAGTTCCAATCCATCCACTGCGTTAAAGAAAGAAAACGGTCTTCGCTAAACATGCCACGAGCAATGCCTGACTGGTTAGTCACTAGCACCAATAAATAGCCCATATCTTTAAACGCTTTCGCCGCTTCAAACACACCGTCGATGTATTCAAAGTCATGCTCATCATGTACGTAGCCGTGATCAACGTTAATCACACCATCACGATCTAAAAAAACAGCAGGTTTAGACAAAATTTTGTTCTCTATCAACTCTCTATTAATCATTAATTATTACACGCTTTATTTGCTTCATCACTATCTATTTAGTTTTGCGTTCGTTAACGATTTGTTTCCAGCTTAGCCATACAATCGACGTTTAGCCGTCTAGACGTAAAAATATCTATTGACTTAGATCATAGAACACCATAGCATCGTCTGTAAATCGAGCGAGCTATCGACATATTATTCTGTTCTACCTGCACGGGTTTCTCTATGATTAAAGTGAATCAAGTCAACAAGGTTTTTTATCAAGGCACTAAAGAAATCAATGCCTTAATTGATATCAACCTCCACATTCCTCAAGGTCAAATCTTTGGAGTCATCGGCTCTTCAGGTGCAGGCAAAAGTACCCTAATCCGCTGTGTAAATATGTTGGAAGCCCCAACTTCAGGTGAAGTGATTGTTGATGGTATCGACCTAACAAAACTCAGCAAATCTGAACTTAGCGAAGCGCGCCGTAACATCGGCATGATTTTCCAGCACTTCAACCTGCTGTCTTCTCGTACTGTATTTAACAATGTAGCACTGCCTTTAGAACTTGCTGGTAAAGATAAAGCGATTATTGAAGCGAAAGTGAGTGAGTTACTTGAACTCGTTGGCTTGGCGGATAAGCGTGATACTTACCCTGCAAACCTAAGTGGCGGTCAAAAACAACGTGTTGCGATTGCTCGTGCACTGGCGTCTGATCCGAAAGTACTGCTGTGTGATGAAGCGACCAGTGCATTGGATCCGGCAACCACTCAATCGATTCTTGAGCTACTGCGTGAAATCAACCGTAAGTTAAACATCACTATCCTGCTTATTACGCACGAGATGGATGTAGTGAAAAGCATTTGTCACGAAGTGGCGATCATTGGCGGTGGTGAATTGGTAGAGAAAGGCACAGTTGGTGACATTTTTGCTCACCCTAAGACTGAGCTTGCGCATCAATTCATTCGTTCAACGTTGGATCTGACGATTCCTGAAGATTACCAAGTACGCTTGCAAGAGACTCGCGTAAACAGCAGCTACCCTCTGGTACGCCTAGAGTTTACGGGCGCAACGGTTGATGCTCCGCTGATGACTCAGATTGCACGCAAATTCAATATCGATGTCAGCATCCTAAGCTCTGACCTTGATTACGCCGGCGGCGTGAAGTTCGGCATGATGGTTGCTGAACTGTTCGGTAATGAAGCAGATGATAATGCTGCTATCCAATTCCTACGTGACAACAATGTAAAAGTAGAGGTGCTTGGTTATGTCCTTTAGTTTCAACGAGATTGCTGACTGGATCAGCCTTAACGGTAACCTTCTATTAGGCGCAACGGGCGAAACACTTTACATGGTTGCTGTTGCAGGCATTGTTGGCTTTGCTGTCGGTATTCCATTAGGCGTGATTCTACACACGACGAAAAAAGGTGGTCTGTTAGAGAACACCAAAGTAAACAAGATTTTAGGTGCGATTGTGAACGTGGGTCGTTCAGTACCTTTCTTAGTTTTGATGGTTGCGATTATCCCACTGACTAAGATGCTGATTGGTACCTTCATCGGTACAACAGCTGCGATTGTTCCACTGACCATTGGCGCTATCCCATTCGTGGCTCGACTTATCGAGAGTGCACTACTTGAAGTACCAACAGGTCTAGTAGAAGCAGCTCAATCGATGGGTGCAACACCAACACAAATCATCAATAAGGTTCTGCTTCCTGAAGCACTACCGACTATTATCAACTCAGTAACGATTACGCTAGTAACACTGGTAAGCTACTCAGCAATGGCAGGTACGGTTGGTGGCGGTGGTCTAGGTGATGTCGCGATTCGTTACGGATTCCACCGTTACGATGTGACCATCATGGCTGTAACGGTAGTGATGTTGATTGTGCTTGTACAAATTATTCAATCAATCGGTGATTCTTTAGTTCGCCGCGTTGACCACAGATAAAGACTCAGCGTTAAAACGCAAACTATCTAAGACAAGAGTCGTCTGAACCAAATTAAATAGATTTATTAAAAGGAGATTATTATGAAATTTAGCCTTAAAGGTTTACTTACTATCGCAGCAGCGGCATCAGCGCTAGTACTAGCAGGTTGTGGTGATAAAGAAGTGGATACTTCTAAAGTAAAAGTTGGCGTAATGGCAGGTGCTGAAGCACAAGTTGCTGAAGTTGCAGCGAAAGTAGCAAAAGAACAGTACGGCCTAGACGTTGAGCTAGTTACTTTCACGGATTACGTAACACCAAACGCGGCTCTGGATGATGGCTCTATCGACATCAACGCATTCCAACACGCACCGTACCTAGATCAGCAAGTGGCTGACCGTGGTTACAAACTGACTATCGCTGGTAACACGTTTGTTTACCCTATTGCTGGTTACTCTAAAGAAGTGAAATCTGTAGACGAAATCCAAGACGGTGCTCGTATTGCGGTACCAAACGATCCAACAAACCTAGGTCGTTCTCTACTGCTTCTTGAGCAACAAGGTCTTCTTGAGCTTCGTGAAGGTGCTGGTCTTCTAGCAACAGTTCGTGACATCGTTAAGAACCCGAAGAACCTAACCATTGTTGAACTAGACGCAGCACAACTGCCACGTTCTCTTGATGATGTAGCGCTTTCTATCATCAACACAACTTACGCAAGCTCTATCAACCTGACTCCACAAAAAGATGGCGTATTCGTTGAAGACAAAGATTCTCCTTACGTAAACCTAATCGTTTCTCGTGAAGACAACCTAAACGCTGAAAACGTACAGAACTTCGTTAAAGCTTACCAAACTGAAGAAGTGTACAACGCAGCTTCTGATATCTTCCAAGGTGGCGTAGTTAAAGGTTGGTAATCACCTAAACTGCAGCATTGTATAGATACCCGAAGGGGCTGACATAACGTCAGCCCCTTTTTTATTTCCGGCAGTTTTTTATGTACCGAATTTCGTTAGAAAGGCTCGGCTTACCACCAAGCTTCCACTTGCATACCGACACTCATTTCACTGTTCTTACCTTCACCGAAGGCATTGTCATTTTCAACATCGTTTAGGTAAGTCGCAAAAATACGGAATTCAGGACGAGACCAAAAACCCACTTGCGGTACCCAAGCCTGAGCGACGGTAAACTTACCACCCGCGCCGTCTTGGTTATCAATGGTTTCCACAAAGCCGTCAATTTCAAGAATGGTTCGCATGCGCTTGTCCCACTTATAAAGCGGACGGATTACTGCACTGAACGACTCATCATCACTGTTATTCGCACCCACACCCGATGACGCAGCATAACGAACCGTGTGACCAAATTCGATGTTCTCACCGATAGCAAGCACACCCTAGTTAATCAATCGGAAGCCATCCGCATCGTTGTTGTTTGCATCACGAACGATACCCTTACCGGTACCAAAGGTGGTCATCTGCTCGGCATAACCAGAGTTAGCCACTTGGAGAATGGTTTTGTTGAAACCACCCGCTAGGTTTTGATTTAGACTGGCTGTCAGCATCACGCTATCATCCGCGTCCATCGTTTGACCCTGCTTTTCATTGGCGAAGTTCATATCAATACCGACCTCAAGATCCGCATCGTTCCACAGTGGAATACCCGCATAACGTATATCAGCAATCATGGCTGTGGTTTCTTTGCCATCAAACACATCACCTGTCACTGTGTCTTGAATCAAAGCCACCGATAATTTACCTGGGCCCATATTGATGTGTTCAACACCCGCACCAATACCGCTGACATCCCAGTAGTAGTTATCAACGATGTGTACATCATGGCGTTGGTAGTAGCGCTCGCCCGCCCAAATGCCAATATCCTTATCTTCAAAAAGTCCTACCGCTTGAACATTGAGTTGAACGACATCCACGCTTTTATCCGCCGCGTTCTCATCTTGGCCTTGCCAGTACGACAACATGGAATCAACTAAAAATGAAACGTCGTCCTCAACATACACTTCTTTTCTAAAACCAAACTCGCCATACAGGTCATTTTCGTTGCCGAGTCGTCCAACTTTACTCACCTCCCATTTACTATTTGAACCGCCTTCATTACTCAGGCCAACGCCGCCGCGCATGTAGCCATTAAACTCCAATGGCGTGGTTTCATCAGCGTATAAATTAGGTGCAAGTAAAGCAGTAGAAAGTGCAGCAGCAATAGGTAACAGTTTCATCGTCCATTCCTTTAAGATCTAGAATTGCGTTATTTTTATAAATGGGAACATTCCCATGAGATCGATCCCATTTATATTAAGAGGAATATAAATTGAAAGAGAACTGATTGATTACTGTGATCCAGTTAACTATTGAAATGATCAAAAGTTGATGGGTGTGGAATTATTTTGGTGAATGCATGAAGACTACAGAGAGAGACATACAGCACAGAATGAGCGCATTTAAGGGCGAAATAGGTTCGACAATATTGGCAAAGCCCAATACTGATTAGTGCTCAATATGGCGGTCAAAGAAAGAGAAACAGACGAGAAGCTAGCAGGGAGAAAACAGAAGAATAAGTATCGAAGTATTGATTAACACTTCGATACCTTGAATCGCTAGTTAAGCTTTAGGAGTTAGGGATTAGGAGTTACTTAAGATGATCCCAAGAGATGTTTGATACCAGACGGCAGTCATCACACTTGAAATAGAAAATATCGTGGATCGGCGCATCTAACAGCCATTCACCACCACATTGCGGACATTTACGCTCTTTTTCTGCTTTTAAGCTGATGCCACCCACGCGGTACAAGTAGTAATAAGTCGGGATCTTCGTGAGATATTCAATGCGTCCTCTTAATCCCCAACCGCGCTTGAACAACACGCTTTTAGTATCACTGATCTCAGTCAGAGTTGCGTGTTCAGCACGACAGCCCCCACCCATTTGGACTTCATCACAAGCTTGCCATTCGGTCTGCCATTTCAACACGGCTTTATGGTCACCATTGAAGGTTGGCGGGTTGCGGTACAGAGGGATCGGTAACAAGCTGTCGCCACTACGTAGCGGTGAACAGGTATGAACGAACGTCGTGTACAGTACCTGCCAGCTAGGCGCTTCGTCTTCAGCTACTTCTTCAGAGTTAAGATCTCGACCAAGCAAGCGCATTTTTGGCGCAAGCAAGCTCGCATTAGACAAGCGATCAAAACACACTTTTACGAAATCTGAGTGGTTACGCGGGTGTAAGCTGTCTTGCTCTGGGCAGACAACGCGAACATAAAACTCACCGTCGCCCATCACGATAGGAAACTCACGACCCAACACTTGTCCGTTATAACGAAGTGCATCCATTAAGCCATTAACAGCCTTGTCGACAGCGCTTACCGTTGTGTTATCAAAACACTCAAATTGAAGTTCTAGTACGTACATCTATTTATACCGCTGGTTGTAGCTTTTCTAAAAATTCTGCCAATGTCTCGGCTAGTACATCACGATTTTTGGTGCCTAGGCGCTCTAAAATCACGTTGCCCGTTAGGTTACAGATAGAGATAACATCCAGCTCAGCATCGGTCGCTGCGATGAAAACCGTAGGCTTTAGCTTTAAGCGGCGTTGAGTCACTAGGTGACCTAAGATGTTTTCTTGTAGGCATTCAAAGTCTTCATCACTCCAAATCTGTAATAGAGTCAGTTCGTTACCGTCGAAGGTCGCGTTCATGTCTGCGCTGTATTGCGCGCCGTAGAAGGTTTTGATGTCTTCATGCAGCGTTAATTCAATACCGGTTTCAACGTTAGTGAAATCTGCGAATTGCTCACGTGGATAGTGCTTCCATAACACGGCATCGCCGCTCTTTTCTTCTACACATGGCGATACCACGTCCACCAACTCCTCATTGCGAGGTAAGCTTTGGTGTTGCTGTTGCCACGCGTCAACGTATCGCTGACTAAAAGAAAGTAGTGCGTCTTGAGCACGTTGAGTCATGAAAATCTCCTAAACACAAAATAATAAATAGAATCCGAGCCCTTTCCGTGTCGATTAGGCGATGACTTAATGACAGGGTAATGGGGATTCAGTAAAATCGACCCCATTCTAATCGAATTTGAAACGAAAGTATGAGCAAATATTCTGACGCAAAAGAGCTAGCGGGTTTAACCCTAGGCCAAAAAACTGAGTACTCTAACCAATACGATGCAAGTTTATTGCAACCAGTACCTCGTAGCCTGAATCGTGATGATCTTGCGCTAAACGGTGAACTGCCTTTTGTTGGTCATGATATTTGGACCATGTACGAACTTTCGTGGCTAAACACTAATGGCCTACCACAAGTCGCCGTGGGTGAAGTTTTCATCCCAGCAACGAGCCCAAACTTAATTGAATCAAAATCTTTCAAGCTGTACCTGAACAGCTACAACCAGACTCAATTCGAAAACTGGGAGCAAGTAACTGAGCGCCTGACCCAAGATTTGTCAGCATGTGCAGGCGAAACTGTCATTGTGAATGTAAACTCAGTAACCGACTACACCAACCAACCTATCGTAACGATGGAAGGTGACTGTATCGACAACCAAGACATCCAAATCACCAGCTACGACTTTGAAGCCTCACTGCTTGAAGGCGCTGCTGGCGAACAAGAAGTGGAAGAAACACTGCACAGCCACCTACTGAAGTCGAACTGTTTGATCACCAACCAACCGGACTGGGGCAGCGTTGAGATCGCATATTCAGGTAAGCAAATTGACCGTGAAGCTCTGCTACGCTATTTAGTTTCTTTCCGTGAGCACAACGAATTCCACGAACAATGTGTTGAACGTATCTTCACTGACATCATGAAATACTGTGGCCCATCAAAGCTAACTGTATTTGCTCGTTACACACGTCGTGGTGGTCTGGATATCAACCCATACCGTTCAACAGAGCAAGATAGACCAAGCCACAACAAGCGTATGGCTCGCCAATAATAGGCTCAAGACACACACTTATTGGAACCTACCTCATCTTTAAAGGGACATTGAAATGCGTTGGTTATACGTCGTTAGCCTATTTATTTTAAGCTTAAGCACATCGGTTAATGCGTCGGTCTATTCATCGGCGCTGCTCAATGAAGCCAATAATTTGGTTGAGATCGAGCCGAGCCAAGCAAAACAAATGGCCAACAGCTACCTAACGCTTCGTGTCCTTTCTGATCAACGCGAGAAAAGCCCTTCGGCAATTTCTCGCGAAGAGACAGACTCTTCGATTCGAACGCCAAACAGCAGTATCGATGCCTACAAGATCTTAGCGAAAGCCGAGTACAACCTTGGCAACATTCGCATTGCAATTAAGCACATCGACAAAGCCTCTGAGCTCGCCAAAACCTATAAGCTTGAATACCTCAAACTGGATCTAGAGATCCTAAAAGTACGCTTACTTTGGCTAAGTGACAGAAAGTCCGCCAAAGCAAAGGCAGATCTCGCCAATATTGAAGCAAACCTAGAATCGGTGAATAAAACCTTACGTCTGACGGAAGGCATTACCTACCGCTTGATCATGTTGAAAGCCGATATCGCCTCTTACGATAACAAGATCGATGAAGCGGAAAAGTTCTACCAAGAAGCGAAGGCCTATCTCGACCAGCGTTACTCTGAAAAAGTGACCATCGACTACCACATCTCGGTCGGTGAATTTTACCTGAACCACAAAGAGTACAACCACGCGCTATCTGAGTTGTTGTATGGCTATTGGAAGTCGGTAGAAGGAAATTTAAGCTCTCGTTTGGCTAAGGTAAACCGCCTACTGGCACAGCTTTTCTTTGAGCGCCAAGTATTAGACAAAGCACTAGAGCACCTATCTCAAGCTGCTGATTTTTATGATAACTTTGAAAATTCTCCAGTATTAGCACAAGTGCTTAAGAAGATGGGCGATGTGTACTTTTACCAAGGTAAATACAACCTTGCCCTAGTGCATTTCTTCAACGTCTTGGATCATGAAAGTACTGACCGAGATATCTACCAAGTTATCGATATTCGCTTAAGCTTATCAGCGACTTACCTGCGCCTTTATAATTACCCTCTTGCAGAACAGTACCTAACCCGTGCTCTTGAACTGCTGGAGTACACGGACATTCCGAAACTGGAAGGTCGTGCTGCACTGCTATCAGCAGGTTTGGCTTATCATCTGCAAGAGAGCGAAGATGTTATCAAGCATGCGACACGTGCGCTTGAGATCTCACGCCAAGTCGAGAACTCGCGCTTATCACAACGCTCATACTACTTGCTCTCTTTGGGTTACGAACAAGCGGGGCGTCCGCAACAGGCATTGGCGAATCTTAAGCAGTACAACAGCCTTGTTTCTTTAGAGCAGCAAAAGCTCAACCGTGTTGGCGAAGACGCATTCCGCCAACAGAAAGAGTTTGCTGAACAAACACTGCACTACGCAGGCCAAGCGCAAGAGCTAGAGAAATACAAACTGGAACATCGCAAGTTCCAAAAGATATCGTTCGCCCTATTCTTGTTCAGTATTATCTTGTTCTTCTTTGTGCTGCGTCGCGGCTACATTATTCAAACCTTAGCCAAGGAAGTGGACTCACTGCGCACCGACCTGTTTACGCACTCACGTTCAAAGCTTCCGAACCTAAGAATGCTCAATGCGAAGCTTTCAAATTCATTAGAGCAAACCAGCCAAACTTTTGAGCAATGGCAGATGGGTGAATTGATTCATGAACCACTCAACGACCGTTTACGCTTCGTGATGATTGACCTGCCGTTCCTACGTAATATGTACACCCAGAATGGCTACAAGGCGGGTCTCGAGCTCGAAGACGCTTTTGGTGAGTTCTTAAAATCAAAGCTTGAAGGCCCAGCTCGTGTTTACCACTTCTCGGACGCGAACCTGCTTTATATCGAACCTAACTCAGACCGTGATTTATCACCTGAGGCGATGTTCAAAAAGATTCAATCTTGGGTGAATAACTTCGAACCAGAACGCAACATCAACCGAACCGTTCGCATGGGCATCGCGGATTACCCGTTCTTGCCACGCGCTTACACCGCGATTAACGATCAAGAGCTGCTCGACGTGTTATTGATGTCGACCAACCTAGCGCGTGAGATCAGTCTCAAAGAGCGCAGCAGCCAGTGGGTATACCTCAAAGCTATCGACAATGCACCAGCAGCAAGCCTT
This sequence comes from Vibrio sp. ED004, assembly GCF_023206395.1. NCBI lineage: Bacteria > Pseudomonadati > Pseudomonadota > Gammaproteobacteria > Vibrionales > Vibrionaceae > Vibrio > Vibrio sp. ED004. The sequence goes on from NZ_CP066149.1 coordinate 927,637, forward strand.
GCAACCGGTAACATAAGAGAAGCGTGTAAACATGCGATTAATCAAGGGTTAATAAAAATACAATCGTCGTACCAGAATGAGGACAACATCAAAAAAATGCTAAAAGATGACTGATTTGCGAGCGGTTAAGACTTGCAAGTCGTGACCTTATTTTTAGTTTTGTTATTATCGATGTAACGGAATTTCATCAAAATGATCGAGATCGGTCTACGCGGCGCTAATTAATACATCTATGGGCATTCTTGAAAAAGACATTCAGGCGCAACTCCACCAGCTGAAATCTCAGTTGGAGCAGGTCCGTTTGACGCAAAGAGACACCTCGTTCAAATTTATTCGAGAACAGAAAGTTCTAAAGCGTATCGTCACATCTTTAAGTGATGCATGTGTTGGCAGTAACAGCCATTTAGATGAAAACCTCATTGCCCTTAGGGAAGAGCTAGAAAAGCAAAAAGACATTAGCTCAATGATCCCAAAGCTGGCAGTATTAGAAAGGATGCTTAAGCAGAAAACGTTGGCTATGGATAAACAGAACGGATATCTGGACGATAGCATTAAGCACAGTGGGGAAACGCTGCAACGCATCACTGGTTTACCAGCGCAGTTGAAACGCGACCTACGAAACTTACTTAGCTTCTCCGAATGCAATGGCAGTCAGAAAGTCGACCATGCCATGAAACTTCTCGGTATTTATGAGCGTGCCATAAAGATTATGGCGAATAACTCACGCACTCATTTTGCCGACGCTGCGCAGTCTCCAGAGCAAGAACTCCTTTCCGACCTATCAAACGAATTACAACATCTGATCACTGAACTCGACTTCGAGGGTGAATCGGGTGATCTGCTTACCGATATTCGAGCAAAACTGCTGCTTGGTGTTTCAACACAAAACCTACTTGAGCTGACACTGCAAATTCTCAAGCTGGTCATTGAAGGCACCAATCTAGAGCGCAAAAAGTCTGAACAGTTTATTGATCAGCTTAACTCTTCACTTGCGTCTAGCATCAAAACCGCAGACCAAAATGCCGACCAGAGCCAAAGCTACTTTGAGCACCGCCAAGGTCTGAATTCAGAATTGAATGAGTTGGTTTCTAAGAGCCAAAGCTCAGTGGATAAAGCCACAGACATCGATAACTTAAAGATGTCGATCAATCCCCTACTCAGTGAAATCGCCTCGCTTTCAGAAAGGCTGAATCATGCGGAGCAGAAAGAACAAGCTCTGATAGAGAGAATGAGTTACGGAAAAACTCAGTTAGACTCGCTCTATGAAGTGACCCAAGATTACCGCAAACGTCTGGAAGATCAGGCTCAACGTATGCTGCTTGACCCACTTACTAAGGTTTACAACCGCACAGCCTTTACCGATCGCTTAGAACTTGAATACCGCCGCTGGATTCGCGCGCAACACTCACTGCGTGTGGTACTGCTAGACATCGATAACTTCAAAGCCATTAATGATAGCTTTGGTTATACGGCAGGCGACAAGGCACTCAAGATCATCGCGCGAACCATCACCAAAGAAACAGGCACCACCGATACTGTGGCTCGCTTTTCTGGTGAAGAGTTTATCTTGTTGCTACCCGAACAAACCGATGAATATTGCCATCAGGTGATTCAAAACATCCAGACTCAAGTTAGCCGCTTACCGTTTAAGTTCCGTGACCAACAAATCACGATTACCTTGTGTGCCGCGAGTACTCAATTTAAAGAATCAGATACGCCTGAAGAAGTGTTAGAGCGACTCAATAAGACGCTAAATAAAGCAAAACAGCGCGGTACTAACCAACTGGTTTGGAACTAGACCTTTCCTAGGTTTAATTTATTTCATTTTTTCAAATACTTATCACATACCATTTCCCTCAATGTTTGCTAAGCTAATGATTAACATTCGCTTAACAAGCATTCTTGGCAAGCAATGCTGTAAAGTCGCTCTTAAACCAATGTATAGTCGCTCTTAAGCCGATACATATGAGCTATTAAGCAAGTTTACAAAAGCCATTAAGCAACGCTGTCGTATCCGTTTCGTCTGGTTAACTCTCTCACCCTTAACCAAACATTTTCAACGTTTGCTTCTCACTCTCGAGCCAGAGGGTCACTTCAACGTCCCCTGCTCTTTTCAATAAGGAGGCACTATGATCACTCATATCAGCCCTGCCGGTAGCATGGATTTACTCTCTCAACTTGAGGTTGAGCGTCTTAAGAAAACCGCGTCTAGTGATCTGTACCAACTGTATCGTAACTGTACGTTAGCGGTACTCAACTCAGGTAGCCACACCGACAACTCCAAAGAGTTACTCGACAAGTACCTGTCGTTCGATGTCGAAGTCGTTCGCCGTGAACGTGGTATCAAGCTCGAACTGAGCAACCCACCTGAGCATGCTTTTGTTGATGGTGAAATCATCAAGGGCATCCAAGAACACCTATTTTCAGTGTTGCGTGACATTGTTTACGTCAACATGCACTTGGCCGATAACCAAAGGCTCAACCTCACCAACGCCACTCACATCACCAACTTAGTATTTGGTATTTTGAGAAACGCAGGTGCGCTAACTCCGGGCATCGAGCCAAACCTCATCGTGTGTTGGGGTGGTCACTCAATCAATGCTAGCGAATACCAATACACACGTGAAGTGGGTAATGAACTTGGCCTGCGCGAACTAAATATCTGTACGGGTTGTGGACCGGGTGCGATGGAAGGTCCAATGAAAGGGGCAGCGATTGGTCATGCAAAACAGCGTTACACCGATCATCGTTATCTAGGGCTTACTGAACCTTCGATCATTGCGGCTGAGCCACCAAACCCGATCGTGAACGAGCTAGTGATCATGCCAGACATCGAGAAACGTCTCGAGGCCTTCGTTCGTATGGCGCATGGCATAATCATTTTCCCAGGCGGCCCCGGTACTGCCGAAGAGCTGTTGTACATCTTAGGGATCATGATGCACCCGAATAACGCCGAACAACCAATGCCGATTGTGTTAACGGGCTCAAAAGAGAGCGAAGCTTACTTCCGCTCGATTGATAAGTTCATTGGTGAGACCTTAGGTCCTGATGCACAAAAACACTATGAGATCGTGATTGATGACCCAGCACGTGCTGCGAAAATAATGAAACAAGCGATGCCAAATGTGCGCTCTCACCGTAAGGAGACCGGCGATGCGTATAGCTACAACTGGTCACTGCATATTGAACCAGAGTTCCAACTACCGTTCGACCCTACTCATGAATCTATGGCGGCACTGGATCTTCATATGGACCAAAAAACAGAGAGCCTAGCAGCGAATTTACGTAAAGCGTTCTCAGGTATTGTGGCAGGTAACGTCAAAGCTGAAGGTATTCTAGAGATCGAAAAACATGGCCCATTCATCATCGATGGCGACAAAGAGCTAATGACCAAAATGGACCAACTGCTGAATGACTTTGTTGAACAGCATCGAATGAAACTGCCGGGCGGTACTGACTATGTGCCTTGTTATAAAATTGCGCCGAGCGATTAGTTACACTCACTCATTGCAACCATGTCACAGATAACCAATTGTCAGGCATAACGTTAATCAGGTTATAACGTTAATCAGGTTATAACGTTTACGTCGCTAACGTTTCAACTCACCAAGTGATACGTTACTATAAGGGGCTAGCAGCCCCTTTTTTATTGCCTATTTAGTGGAAACTTATGTCTATCCATCTTGTTATCATCGATGCCTTAAACCTCATCCGACGCGTGCACTCTGTTCAGCCGGATCCAACCGATATAACAAGAACCATCACCACGACAACTCGTACTCTCAATAAAATCCTTTCTGAGTCTAAGCCAACTCACATCATCGCAGTGTTTGATCATCACTTACAAGATCGAGGCTGGCGCGCTGAAGTACTACCAGCTTATAAACAGAACCGTAAGCCAATGCCAGAACCACTGATGAAGGGCCTTGATGCTATCCAACAAGCTTGGTGGGAACTAGGTATTGATTCACTATTATCAGATGGCGATGAAGCGGATGATTTAGTGGCAACATTGGCAAAGAAAGTGGCTGATCACGGTGAAACCGTCACCATCATCTCGACGGATAAGGGCTACTGCCAACTGCTATCACCTACCCTACAGATCCGTGATTACTTCCAACATCGCTGGTTAGACAAACCCTTTATTGAAGCGGAGTTTGGCGTAAAACCTGAACAACTTGCTGATTACTGGGGCTTAACCGGTGTGAGCTCTAGCCAAGTGCCGGGGATTCCAGGTGTCGGCCCTAAAGCGGCAAAAGAGATATTAACCACCTACCCTGATATTGAAAGCGCCTATCAAGCAGAAGACTTGCCGAAAAAATATCGCAAGAAGTTCGATGAACACATCGAATCCGCTCGCTTATGTAAGCTGGTTTCAGCTTTGAAAACAGACATTGATTTAGGCTTTAACCTGCAAGATATTCGCTACGAAGCAAACGCTTAGCTCTCATATACAAGATCTCTATTTTCACAAAACCTCAGATACAGAAAAGCCTTAGTCGATACTGAACTGACCCCCAATAGTTGGACACCAATTATTGGGGGTCTTTTTATGTCCAAATATAGCCGAGAGCTAAAATGTATCATTGCTAAGCAATACTTAGATGGCACGTCATCTCTCTACTTAGCCAAACAATATTCAATTTCGTCAAGACAGGTTCGGTATTGGGCTCAAGTGTTTGCCATCCACGGCACTGCTTCATTTTTACCAACTAAGCATGCTGCTACTGCTCAGACAAAACGAAAAGCATTGAATTTAATGTGGACGAATGAATGGTCTCTCACGCACACTAGCGCTGTATTAAACCTCTCATCCCCTGGGATACTCTCTGTCTGGCTCAAACGATTTAATGAGCTCGGTATCAAGGGGCTCAAAATGCGCCAGAAAGGAAGACCCTCAATGAAACAGCAACCTCAACGTACCACTAAGCCTGATAATGAAATGACACTTGAGGAGCTAAAAGAGGAGTTGGTCTACTTACGAACCGAGAATGCCGTTCTAAAAAAGTTGGAAGAGTTGGAGCAGGAAAAAACCGTCGAACAAAGAAAAAGCGGTCATAGCTCTAACTCTTAAAGGTCAGTACCCGTTGAAGCACTTACTGCACACTCTACAGCTGGCAAAAAGTGTCTTTTATTATCAGGCTCAAACAAGCAAGCGCCCAAATAGCTACGAAACGTGAGCTGCAGTTGATAAAGTCAATTTATCATGAACATAAGGGCCGATATGGCTACCGCCGTATTCACTTGGAATTAAAAATCAGGGGTTCGTGCTCAATCACAAAACGGTTCAAAGGCTTATGGCTCAGCTCAACCTTAAATCGACGGTCAGGATTAAAAAGTATCGTTCATACCGAGGTAAGTCTGGAACAACTGCTCCTAACGTGCTTGAAAGAGATTTTAGTGCGACTCAACCCGATGAAAAATGGGTAACTGATGTCACGGAGTTCAAAGTCAAAGAGCAGAAAGTATACTTGTCTCCCGTTGTCGACTTGTTTACTCAGGAAGTGGTTGCTTATAGAGTGGCCAAAAATGCTTGTTTGCCGCTTGTCACGGATATGCTGACGGAGGCTATATCTACGCTTAAACCCAACTCAAAGCCAATTATACATAGCGATCAAGGTTGGCAATATCGTCATCGACACTATCAGAAAAAGGTAGCGGAGAGTGGGTTAACGCAAAGCATGTCGAGAAAAGGTAACTGCTTGGATAATGCTGTTGCTGAAAACTTTTGCTTTACTCAAAACAGAGATGTATCACAACCAAAGCTTTGAAGATGCAGATGCTCTGATAGAGCAAATTAAAGAATACATCGAGTACTACAATACCAAACGTATAAAAGTGAAACTAAAAGGCCTGACTCCGATGGAATATCGAACTCAGGCCTTGAAAGCCGCTTAACAGAAATGTCCAACTTTACGGGGTCACTTCATACTAAGGCTTTTTGTTATTTACGGCGACCGCCTAAGCGGACTCAATCGGATGATTAGAAGTTATAAGCGATAGAAGCTTTGAAGTTACGACCGGCTTCGTAGCTGGTGTACTTATCAGAGCCCCAAGAGATACCAAAGCCAGTGTGCTCTGCGTATTTCTTATCAAGTAGGTTATCGATACCGATGTTCATCTCTAGGTCTTTAGCAAACGTAGGGGTGTAAGCCGCCCAAATGTTATGTGTTGCAAAACCAGCACGCTTCACTTGTTCACCATCTTCGTCCATGTAGTCATTACCCGGAACAAAGCGAGAATCCCAACCAAGCACAAACTCGCTGTTTAGGCTGTAGTTGAAGCCCGCTTTGAAGTTGTGAATGCCTGTTTTGCTCATATGGCTGGTTTTGCCATTCTCTAGATCTTTCTGGTCACCGTCTGAGTATGAGTGGTTCGCGTATACGCTCAGAGAATCTAGTTCATAGCTCAATACTGTTTCCACACCCCACACTTCAACATCATACTGGTTTGCCAGTGTTGAGTTGTTCTTGGTTGGGTGCATTTGGTTATCAAGGTTGTAGGTGTAAGCCGTGAAACCTAAGATAGCGTAGTCAGCAGCAAGCAGACGTGTCAGCTCATAATCAAAGCCCGCTTCGTAGTTGTTACCCGTCATCGCCTTAGTATCAGACTGGTTAACATCAGGTGCCGCTTTCATCGTTAATGCTTCTGGCAATGATGCACCTTTAAACAGACGACCATAGCCGACACGAAGTTTTAGGTTATCCGTGGTTTGGTATTCACCTTTGAATTTCGGAGACAACTGGTCGAAGTCACCATCGTAAACTCCACCAAGTTTATGAACGTCGTAACGCAAACCTGTTGTTAAACGGAAGTCGCTGAACTCATACATGTCTTGTAGGTAAAGGCCGTAAGCCGTCACCGTACCGCCATCCATGCCGTACTTCTTAGTTTCACCTTGTTTAGAACCGCTTTGGTAAACACCGTCACCCGCATCAATCCACTGCTCTGCTTTATAACCATCAAGACCGTAAGTCAGCTCATGCTCGCCAACCCAAGAGATATTACGAATGTCACCACCAATGGTCGTCACATTGTATTCGCGATCAGGAATAGCAATCGTGCCATCTTTTATCCAGTTACCGTTCGCGTCTTTATCCCAAGCAGTATCAACAAGCGCATCACGCTCCATGTACTGGCGGTTGTAGTAGATATTGGTTTTCAGATGTACCAAATCGCTACCTGCGTCGTATTCGTGCTGCAGAGTCACAGTATCGCGGTTTAGCGAGTGGTAGTTGTGTTCATCATCAGCATACAGAGCACCTGCCTTCTCACCTGACAATTGGCGCTTACCGCCATCGTTGTATCGGTTGAAAGTCAGCTTGAATTCGTTGGCATCGTTCGGGATGAAAACAACCTTAGCCAAACCTGATTTCAGTTCGCCTTGCTTAGACGTTACCGCTTCCTGATCTGGGATATGTAGGTCACCATCTTCTGAGTAGTTTGCAATACCCATGAACTGCAGCTTGTCGTTCACTTTTGCGTACACAGCAACGTTGGTTGCGAAACGTTCGTAAGCGGTTTGGTAGCTGGTTTTAACTCGAGCACCAATGCTTTCACCCGGTTTAAGAAGGTCGCTTGGGTCTTTAGTCTCGTAACTAAACGAGCCATTAATCGCACCTGAACCCGATAGCGCAGAGTTACCGCCTAGTTCAATTTCAGCACGCTTAAGCATCGCTGGGTCAATCGCCTGATCACCAGAGTGGTGGAACAGCTGACCTTCTTGACGAGCACCATCAATGGTCACTACGGCAAATTTGTCTTCCATACCACGTACATACACTTTACGAGAGTAACGTGCGTTTCCGTCTACCGTCACACTTGGCATGGTGTTCAGAACATCTTTGATGTCCGATGCTTGTTTCTTTTCAAGCGTGTCAGAGTTGATTTCAGTTTGAACAAGTTGGTCAAGGGCAGAACCGATAACAACAACGGTTTCTTGTTCGTCAGCAGCAAGCGCTGTAAATGAAGTTAAGGCAACCGTAACGGCCACTGATAATGCTTTAAGTTTCATATTCTGTTTTTATATTTTATAAATTCGAGTGAGGAGGCGTGAATATTACACAATTTGAATGATAATTCTTATCATTTACATTCTCTACTTACGTTCCCTTACTTTTAATAAAACAGAATTCGATTAGGATGTTCTGGCTGTAAAACTTACTTCGTTTTGCTGCTGAATCTTTGAATAAACCCTTCTTCGTATCACCCCTGAATTAGGTAGCCGTATGTCTCGATCACTTACGGCTTTTTTCACATCAAATCACCGCTGATATAGGACATTTAACGATTTTTCTGCGAGTTGTGTTGATAGTCATAACACCCATAGCTGACTCATGAGTGCGACTTTCTACAACATGTAACAATGGATTTAACTGAGCAATTGCCAAACTGCAGATGTAAATTACCACCTTCTAAAGAAGGTGGCTTTATGTGAGCCCCCTAAAAGGGGGCTTTTGTTTAGTCCAACGCCAATTGCTGCTGCTCCACGCGCTCTTTTTTCTCTTGATGTCTTACATAGCGTCGAATGATTTCTTCATTAACCCCTACGCTATCGACAAAATAGCCCCTTTGCCAAAAGTGGTTACCCCAGAGTTTGTTTCTCCTTAAATATGGAAATTTACTAAAGAGTTTTAAAGCTATTTTGCCTTTCAATACGCCCATCAACTTGGATATCGATAACTTAGGCGGAACTTTTACTACCAAGTGCACGTGGTCAACTTGAACGTTTAATTCAACGACTTCACATCCAAGTTGATTACAGTAAACGTTTATACATCGATAAACTTCTTTACCTACATTGTTTTTCAAAATCCTAAATCGATACTTTGGTGTCCACACTATGTGATATTGACATCTCCAAAATACGTGGGAAGCTTGATTATATCTGCTCATGTTATTTGTCCTCTTTGACTTCGCTAAAAATCAAGGGAGCATTTAACATGGGTAGAACTACAGGCAAAGCCAAACTGAATGATAACCACCTACTGAAGTAGGTGGTTTAGGGCTGAAAATAAAAAATGCCCCTTAAAGGAGCATTTTCTTTATCTCGATACTGAGACTGGCACTAACGCAAATATTAGTGCGGTGAGATGTTTGAAAGCGACTGGATATGAACCGTGATCTCTTCGCGATCGTGGTAAAGGTGCTTAGCTTGCATCTTGAACTTCACTTTGTTCTCAATAAGGAACACTTTTAGGTTCTCGATATCCTGCAGTACTTCATCGTAACGGCCTTTCATTGGCAGTTTCAGGTTGAATAGTGCTTCTTGTGCCCAACCCTTGATGATCCACTCACCCATAAGGTGTGCAACACGAGCTGGCTTTTCAACCATGTCACAGATAATCCAAGTTACGTTCTTACGGTCTGGTTCGAATTTAAAGCCATCTACCATGTGGTGCTTAATCTGACCCGTTTCCATTAGGCTGTCTGCCATCATGCCGTTATCAACACAGTGAACGAACATCGAACGCTTAACCAGTTGGTAAGTCCAACCGCCTGGGCACGCACCTAAATCAACACCCCACATACCCGGAGCCAGACGCTCATCCCACTCATCACGAGGGATGAATACGTGGAACGCTTCTTCTAGCTTCAATGTAGAACGGCTTGGTGCATCTGATGGGAATTTCAGACGAGGAATGCCCATAAAGAACTGTGAGTTGTTCGATGGGTAAGAGTAACCCACAAAGCAGTGACCCGGAGCGATGAAGCACAAGTGCAGTACTGGCTTCTTAGCGTTGTCCTTAGCCGTCATCAAGCCTTTACCACGCATTGCTTGACGCATTGGCACGGTAAACTTACGGCAGAACTTCAATAGCTCTTTTGCTTCGTTAGTATCTGGCGTTTCAATACGAATATCGCCACAACGTGGGAAACTTTCTTTCTCAGAAAGCGCCTCAAGAATTGGAGAGATACGGTCATCAGTTGGTAGGTCTTTGATTTCAACCGCTACAGCTAGCATTTGACGAGCAAAGATCAGTGATTGGAAGTCGATCTCTTTGATCAACTTATCTGCTTCACCTGCTTGGTAACATTCAAACAATACAAAGCCTGTATTGTTCTTTAGGCGAGGAAAACCAAACACTTCCAGTTGTGTTGCCTTGTCTTGAATTTCGCCAGCACATTCTTTTTCAAAACCAGAGCGACAATAAAGTAGTACGTGTTTCACTGAGTTACCTCTTTTATATTCAAAGCAGCGAAGGAGAAGACTCCCCAACCAATGATAAATAGTAGACCACCAAACGGTGTTATAGGGCCAAACCATTTTATTCCTGTCAGTGCTAGCCCATAAAGGCTGCCACTAAAACAAAGGATGCCGATGATAAAGCAAATTGCCGCAATGAAAAAATATTTTTGTGATTTAGCGCCAAGTTTCATCTGTAGCAGAGCGCCACACGCCAATATCGCTAGAGTATGGATAAACTGGTACTGAACACCCGTCTCGAACACACCCAAAAGATACTCTGGCAAGATGGCTTTCAAACCGTGTGCAGCAAATGCCCCAAGCATCACAGCGATCGCACCAGAAATGCCTGCGAAAGTGAGTAAATACTTACTTTTCATTCAGCACCTCTTTGATAAATACAGATAGCTTTTCAACGGTTAACGCGATGTTCTGTTGTTCAGTATAGCCAGAGCTCTTGCGCGGCTTGAAGCTATGGTCGCCATCGGGAATAAATTCAACACGAATTGAATCCGACAGATTGAAGTCAGCAAACTCTTCACGCTTACCAAAGGTATCACGCTCACCTTGTAAAATAAGGCACGGCTTGGTTAACTCAGCGAGATGTTCGCCTTTGTACTTATCTGGTTTGCCCGGCGGATGGAAAGGAAAACCCAAACACGCCATAGCAGCCACTTTATCCACTTCAGATAAATGACTTGCCATGCGCCCTCCCATCGACTTACCACCAATCACAAGCTTGTCGGCATCGCATTGCTCGATGATCTCTTGGTAGGCTTCAAGTAGCTTAGGGGCTCTGTCAGGTGGACGACGCTTGCCATCTTCAGCACGCTTGATCATGTAAGGGAAATTGAAACGAATCACTCGTATCCCTTTAAAGGCCAGCCCTTTTGCCACTGACTGCATGAACTCGTGGTCCATGCCTGCACCTGCGCCGTGAGCGAAGATAAAGGTGATTGGATTGTCTTCACCATCGATAATGATGTTATTCATCCAGCAAGTCCTCTTGTTCACTTTGTGCTTTAGCCAGCATCCAATCACGGAAGGTCGCGATTCGGCCCATGTCGGCTTGTTTCTCGTGACACACTACATAGAAGGCATTCTTACTCACCAACACCTCATCAAACGGCGCTATCAAGCGACCTGCTTCTATTTCTGGTTGTGCGAGAACGTTGTTACCCAATGCAATGCCTTGGCCGTGAGCTACCGCTTGAAGCACCATGGTTGAGTGACTGAAGATCGGGCCATGGTTCACGTTAACCCCATCGATACCATTTTGTTTAGCAAACTGTTTCCAATCTTTTCGAGAGGTATCGTGCAGTAGCGTATGGCATGCTAAATCACTTAGAGATTCTAATGGTTTTGCCCCTAGCAGCACTGAAGGAGAACAAAGCGGAATTAGATATTCTTGATACAGCTTGTCGGCTCTTAGCCCCGACCAATTGCCTCGACCATAATAGATAGCAACGTCGACATCATCCGTTAGCGAGCCTTCATCCATATCCACGGCTTTGATTCGCACATCGATATCAGGTTCTTGCTGATTAAAGTCGGCAAGCCTTGGTACTAACCATTGAATAGCAAAACTTGGCGGTAAGCTGATGGTCAATGCACCCTTCTCACTTCGCTCCAGCACTTTGTCAGTGGCTTCTGCGAGTGATGTGAAAATATCTTTGATATCTAAGAAGTAGCTTTGTCCTTCTTCAGTTAGCAACAAAGAACGGTTTCTTCGACGAAAAAGCTTCAAAGATAAGAATTCTTCAAGTGCTTTGATCTGGTGGCTAACCGCAGCTTGAGTAACAAACAACTCTTCTGCAGCACGCGTAAAACTCAAGTGTCGAGCAGCGGCTTCAAACACTCTTAACGAGTTTAATGGGGGTAATCGACGAGACATAGTTACTCTCTAAATAAGCATTAGTTTTTTTTATCTGAAACATTATAATTTGTCCATTGCCTAGCGGCCAGAGAAATTCTATATTTCATTCCGCAGCAGCTAGCCTGAACGGCTTGATTCTCTCTAGAATCAATTGGCTTAGCTCCTGCGATGTTGTGTTTGCAAACTCGTACTTTTCGAGTTGGGTAGAGTTCTACCAAATGTTTTGTTGCAGTTATACCCTGAAACGAGGCATATACTTCCTGTATTTATTTTGACCTGTCTGTCAAATTTGTTTACACCGCCTATACGGCGGTGTTTTTTTATGTCCAGAGAAAATTAACAACAAGTTTATCAATAGCTGTGCTAATTAATCCTTACTATTTTCTGACTCTAATCACAAAATTTAACGCCTGCTTACGTAAACAATCATACGCATACAAATATAAGCACTTCATTGCGCATTTTGATAACAACTCTCACCTAAATTCTTTTTATCACACAGCCTTGTTTTTACGACAAAAAACCGTACGAGTGAGGCTATCAAACCACTTTATCGACGACAGAATAACAATCAACCGATAAATAAAAAGGTTCATCGCGGATTAGCGGGAACTAAAAACAAAAAAACGGTAGTAAGTGATATGGTTTAGTCGCCAAACAAAAATCATACACAAACTACCGTTTTCATGCCGAATCATACTTTCCTATCTTCATTCTGGGAAGGCTTTAAAATAGTAAAGTCTCACCAGACAGCATCACTTGTTACACTAACTCTTAAACCTAATTCTGAGGCTAAATGCCTTTGCGGTCTTGAAGCTGAGGCTATCCATGAGTATCAATGGCGTCATGTGAAAGAGGCCATGTTGTTCAATGTTCCTGTTGAGCTTTCCGTTCAAACTCGAAGGATCAAGTGTCGTGACTGCGGCATAAAAACAGAGTTTCTATCTTGGTTAGAGCCTTATGCTCGTATAACGACGCGTCTAAAAAGCTATATAGAACAACTACTGCCTCTTCTTCCCATTAAGCATATCTCCCAGTTAACGAGCGTTCATTGGCACACCATTAAAGAGATAGATAAACGTCGACTTCGCCAAGTGGTACCGTCAGTGAAATGGGAAGGGCTAAGGCAACTCGTCATGGACGAGTTCGCCATCTTTAAAGGGCACCGATATGCCACAGTCATCGCTGATGCTAAGACTCACCAAGTCATTTGGATAGGGTTAGGTCGTAGCCGCAAGGACATACGACCGTTTTTCGAGCAGTTAGGCAAGCATGGTAACAATATCGAAGCGGTCGCAATGGACATGAATACGGCTTTTGACCTTGAAGTTCAAGCGCACTGCCCGAATGCAAAAATCGTTTACGACTTATTCCATGTTGTTGCTAGGTTCGGTCGTGAGGTGATGGATAGAGTCAGAGTCGACCAAGCTAACAAACTCAAGCAGGATAAAAAAGCGAGGCAATGGGTGAAGCGCTCACGCTGGGTACTGCTGAAAACAGAGGTAATTTAAATGCACGACAAGATAGCTATCTTACTGAAATATTGAATATCAATAAGGACTTGATGGCCACTTATATACTCGGCTCACAACTCAAAGAGCTTTGGTACTGTAAATCAGAAGCACATGCTAAGGGGCTCTGGGAGGTATGGTGGGCACAAGTGCAAGAGAGTGGAATTAAGCCATTGAAAGAGTTTGCACGAAAACTGAGGCCTTATCTTCACGGTATTATTGCATCGGCAACTTATCCGCTCAACACCTGCACATTGGAAGGGATAAACAACAAAATAAAGTTAATCAAGCGAATGGGGTATGGATATCGAGATACAGACTACTTCTTCTTGAAGATAAAAGCGGCTTTCCCCGGAAAGCCGCGATGAACCAATAAAAAGCCGCTTACTTTCCAGTAAGCGGCTTTTCGTATGTGTTCTCAGACCGAAGTCATACCATCAAAGGTTAACTATGGACGGTAAACCTTGACATTCTTAAAGCCTTGCTCTTGCAAGTAAAGTGCTTGCAGACGGCTCATTACACCACGGTCACAATACAGTAGGTACTCTTTACCTTGGTCAAGGTCACCAAACTGAGTCGCTAGCTTGTAGAAAGGTAGGTGCTTCACTTCAACACCGTCGATTTCTAGTGGGCTTTCGTCTTCTTCGTCTGGGCTACGGATATCTAGAACGATAGCGTGCTCAGCAACAGCCTGAACTTGTTCAACTTCAGGCGCTTGCTCTTGGCTCTCTTTCTCAATGTCACGAATATCCATAACACGAGCGTTCTCGATCACTTGATCCAGCACTTCAAAGTTAAACTTAGCTTCTTCTGCTTCTAGTTTACCTTTCTTCGCTTTCACTGTTGGCTTCTTAGAGATAACACCACAGTACTCTGGCATTACTTTCGCAAAGTCTTCAGTACCGATGATACGAGAAAGGTCGATGATGTCTTCTTTGTCCCAGTTGATAAGAGGACGAAGGATCAACGTATCTGTCACGTTATCGATATGACGAAGGTTAGTTAGTGTTTGGCTAGAAACCTGACCTAATGCTTCACCTGTTACTAGCGCTTCAATACCAAAACGCTCTGCAACCATACCACCAGCACGCATGAACATACGCTTAAGAACAACGCCCATTTGGCCGTCTTCTACGTTCTCAAGGATCTCAGCAACAACCGGTTCGAAGTCTACAGAGATGAACTTCACTTTTGCAGATGAACCGTATTTGTTCCATAGGTAGTGAGCTACTTGCTTAACGCCAATCTCATGCGCAGGGCCACCAAGATTGAAGAAACAGTAGTGAACCTTAGAACCGCGTTTGATGTGCAGGTAGCTTGAAACGCCAGAGTCGAAACCACCAGAGATCAAGCTTAGTAGGTCTTCTTGAGTACCAAGAGGGAAACCACCAAGGCCTTTATGACGAGCCAGTACTTGGTTAAGTTTGTCGTTAGCCACTTCAACATTAACGGTTACGTCTGGGTTCTTAAGTCGAACTTTCGCTGAATCAACGGCTTGGTTTAGACCGCCGCCTACGTAGCGCTCTAGCTCGATAGACGTAAAGTCATGCTTACCACGACGCTTAGCACGAACAGAGAAAGTCTTGCCTTCAATGTCAGCACGGCTGCGTTCTAGTACTTGCTCGTAAATATCGTGCAGGTCTTTGAATTCAGACTGTTGAACTTCAAGAGAGTGGTGAATACCAGGAGTGTGAGTCAGAGCCTCTAACACTTCTGTGTAGTACTGGTCACTCTCAGACGTCACTTCGATATGATCGCGACGGTTGAATACCGCAACACTTTCACAGCGACGCTGAATAACGTTACGAATGTTGCACTCTAGAATCCTTGTGAAGCGCTTACGCACCGATTCACTTTTTACAAAAATTTCCGGATGGGGCTTAACAATAAATTTCATAGTACTTTCACAACATTAATGTTCAAAATTTTTAAAAGGCTCTTCGCCAAGTAAATTAGAGAATTTACACAGCACTTGAAGCAAGAGTAGATCATATCTAAATCTAAGGGCGCGAATTATACATGAGAAAGTGAAACAAGGAAAAGAGTGCTTGCTTAGGCACCATTAATAAATACGCACCTTATTAAAAATAGCACCTCTGCTCGCTATCGACAGTTTGATGGATGTACAACGCAATGATCAGCTAAGAACTCACGAACAAAAGAAAAAACCCAACCTCATCATAAGGTTGGGCTTTCTAGTTTATTTAATCACTCGATATAACTCAGATCTCGATACTATTGAGAGATAGCTGGGACTTCTTCACTGTATAGCGGCTCGCCCTGCATGATGCTGATCTCTACGCGACGGTTTAGGCTGCGTTGCCATTCAGTATCGTTCGGCTCTACTGGCTCGGTGTCTGCCATACCACGTACTCTCAAGCGTTGATGAGAGAACCCGCGAACCTTCTCCATCTCTTGAGCAACAGATACTGCTCGCTGTGATGATAAGTCCCAATTCGAACGATACAGCTCAGAATCAAGTCTTTGGTTATCGGTGTGTCCTGAGATTCGAACAATGCCCGGAACATCTTTCACCAGTTCAGCCACCTGTCTCACCAAAGGTCGGAACTTAGGCTGTAGGAAAGCAGAACCCGATGGGAATGCGCCCTTCTCACGAATTCGAATCACAATCTGTTGGCCAAGGTTTTCCACCTCAATCGCGCCTTGGTCGATTTCTCTTTCCAACGCCTTCTTGATGCTCTCCATCAAGGTTTCCATCTCTTGCGATTGAGCTTCAGCCTGTTGTTGCTGTTGGTCTGACTCAGAGTTTTGATTGTCGTGAGTCGAAACCTCTGGCGACTTGCCTCCGGTCATCTTGCCTTGGTCGCGCATGGTGCCACCAGCACGCTCAGATTCACCTTCATGAAACTCCAGCGTCTGCTGAGTAATATCAATGGTTTGCTGCATGATCACATCAATCGGTGTCGGCTCTGGACGACCAGGGCGAAACTCTTGTGCAATAATGCTGGTCCCTTTCGGGATGTCTTTTACTTCTAAGCGGTTTTGTACACCAAACGCAAACTTCATCGAGCCCGCGATCTGTTTAAACTTCAGTACGTCCATCTCAGAGAATGAGAGCAGCAGTACGAAGAAACACATCAGCAGTGACATCAAGTCAGCAAATGTCCCCATCCATTGAGGTAACCCCGGAGGAGGACATTTACATGGATTCTCTTCATCCATCTTAAACTCCTCTTACGCCGGTTCACCATCAATCGTGCGCTTACCTTCGTTGAGGTAGCTCTTGAGGTAACCATCAATAACTCGTGGGTTCTGGCCATCTTGAATTGCTAACACGCCATCCATCACCAAACGACGGTTAAGTGTCTCTTGGTCACGACGTAGCGCAAGTTTGTCGGCAATTGGGAAGAACACCATGTTCGAAAGAATCGCACCATATAGGGTGGTTAAAAGTGCCACCGCCATCGCAGGACCGATCGCTTTAGGATCATCCATGTTCGAAAGCATGGCTACCAGACCCACCAAGGTACCAATCATGCCCATCGCAGGGGCAACATCACCGAATGCAGAGAACACTTTCGCACCCTGCTCGTGACGCTCTGTCGTTAATGCGATGTCTTTTTGCAGTGCAGCGCGCACCACATCACCATCATGGCCATCCACCAATAAGTCGATGCCCTTTTGCATGAAGCTGTTGCTGATTTCCATCTCTTCAAGTGCTAAGAAGCCACCTTTACGAGCAGCGTCTGCCATCTCTACCACTTTCGCGATCAGATCTTCAGGCTCGTCAGCTTTAAACATAAATGCTTTGCCAGCGATTTTGGTCGCACCAAAGAATTGTCCCATGGTGAACTTCATCAGAACAACAAACGTTGAACCACCAACCACGATCAAAATGGATGTCGTGTCATAGAACATCCCGAGGCTTCCACCTAGGATCATTGCCATGATTACAAAGGCAAATCCACCAATCAAACCTATTAGGGTTGCTAAATCCACTGAGCACTCCTCATGCTTTTTTGTAGCTCTATGTCGACGATAATCTTTTTATCGGCAAGACTGTAAGATCTTTTAGTTAATTCTTGGCCTAAGTATCACACTTTTCGTTTTTGAATCACAACTATTAGCTTACTTTGGCCTTATCCGTAGCGCATAAACTCGTTAAAGCTAAGGTTATTCAATCAAAGTGAGTTCAAGCCCCTTAAAAACGAACTTTCTAGCAAAATTTCTTGGTTACATTTGACCATCTCAACGGCCTAGGGTAACGTTCGTTCATCTTTCCAAACGCAGATTTATTATGGCTACTAAGAAACCTGAAAATATGAGCTTTGAAGCGGCTATCGAAGAGCTTGATGGCTTGGTTGATCAACTAGAAAATGGTGATCTAGCTTTAGATGATGCGCTGAAAAAATTCGAACGAGGCATCTCCCTCGCTCGTGCTGGTCAAAGTAAACTAAACGACGCTGAACAGCGTGTTAGCATCCTACTGCAAAATGATGAAAATGCAGAACTGAGTGACTTTAACCCACAACCTGAATAACAAATTGTATGAGATCCCCTATGATCGAGACGTTATTGTCTTATCAAGCACGTAATAACGAGCAACTGAACCTTTGGCTTGACCGCCTGCCACACCAAAATCAGAACCTAATCAACGCGATGCGTTATGGGTTACTTTTAGGCGGCAAACGCGCACGTCCGTTTCTTGTCTACATTACAGGGGAAATGCTCGGTTGCACCGCAGAAGAACTCGACACTCCAGCATCTGCAATCGAATGTATTCATGCCTATTCTCTGATTCACGACGACCTTCCAGCAATGGACGACGATGAACTGCGTCGTGGCCATCAGACTTGTCACATCAAATACGATGAAGCAACGGCAATTTTAACTGGCGATGCACTACAAACTCTCGCGTTTACTATACTTGCGGAAGGCACATTAAGTGCTGACGGGGAAAGCAATCGCGTTCGAATGATTCAACGCCTAGCAGAAGCGTCTGGTGCACAAGGTATGTGTATTGGACAAGCTCTTGATATTGAAGCTGAAAACCGCTCTGTCACGCTAGAAGAGTTAGAAGAAGTTCACCGTAACAAGACTGGCGCTCTAATGAAGAGTGCGATTCGTTTAGGTGCTCTTGCTGCTGGCGAAAAAGCGTTCGAAGTGATGCCTCAATTAGATAAGTACGCCGATGCAATCGGGTTAGCCTTCCAAGTTCAGGATGATATTTTAGATATCATTAGCGATACCGAAACTTTGGGTAAACCACAGGGCTCTGACCAAGATTTGAACAAAAGCACCTACCCTTCTTTGCTAGGTTTAGAGGGCGCTCAAGAAAAAGCGCAAACTCTGCTACAGGAAGCGCTTCAAGCTTTGGCTGCAATCCCATACAATACCCAGTTACTCGAAGAGTTCGCCCGATACGTCATCGAGCGCAAGAACTAAGACAATAAGCGCGCATTACCTATGACTCTTGATATATCAAAGTACCCAACTCTTGCTTTGGCTGATAAGCCAGAGGATTTGCGTCTACTTCCAAAAGAGACGCTTACACAGCTTTGTGATGAATTACGTACCTATCTTCTTAACTCAGTGAGCCAGTCAAGTGGTCACTTAGCATCAGGCTTAGGGACAGTAGAGCTAACAGTTGCTCTACACTATGTGTACAACACGCCTTTCGACCAGTTGGTTTGGGATGTTGGCCACCAAGCATACCCACATAAGATTCTTACTGGCCGTCGTGACCGCTTATCGACTATCCGTCAAAAAGATGGACTGCATCCATTCCCATGGCGTCAAGAGAGCGAATACGACACGCTTTCTGTTGGTCACTCTTCAACATCGATCAGTGCCGGACTCGGTATGGCGATCAGTGCGAAGAAAGAAGGCAAGAATCGTAAAGTCGTCAGTGTCATTGGTGATGGCGCGATTACCGCAGGTATGGCCTTCGAAGCGATGAACCACGCGGGTGATATTCACAATGACATGCTGGTTATCCTTAACGATAACGAGATGTCGATCTCTGAAAACGTCGGTGCTCTGAACAACCATCTAGCTCAAGTTCTTTCTGGCAGTCTTTACACGTCAATTCGTGAGGGTGGCAAGAAAGTGCTATCGGGCGTTCCGCCGATTAAAGAGCTGGTTCGTCGTACAGAAGAACATCTAAAAGGCATGGTTGTCCCTGGCACCATGTTTGAAGAATTAGGTTTTAACTACATTGGTCCGGTTGACGGTCACGATGTGAATGAGCTGATTAAAACGCTGAAGAACATGAGAGACCTTAAAGGCCCTCAGTTCCTGCATATCATGACCAAGAAAGGCAAAGGCTACGAGCCTGCTGAGAAAGATCCAATTGGTTATCACGGCGTTCCTAAATTCGATCCTGCACACTCAAGTCTGCCTAAGAGCACCAGCTCTAAACCAACTTTCTCTAAGATTTTTGGCGACTTCCTGTGTGATATGGCCGCGCAAGATCCTAAGCTAATGGCGATCACGCCAGCAATGCGCGAAGGTTCTGGCATGGTACGTTTCTCGAAAGAATACCCAGAACAGTACTTCGATGTAGCGATTGCTGAGCAACACGCAGTGACACTAGCAACGGGTATGGCGATTGCGGGTGATAAGCCAATTGTGGCTATCTACTCGACTTTCCTACAACGTGGCTACGATCAACTGATCCACGATGTTGCTATCATGGATCTACCGGTTATGTTCGCGATTGACCGTGCAGGTCTTGTCGGCGCGGATGGTCAAACACACCAAGGTGCGTTCGACTTAAGCTTTATGCGCTGCATTCCAAACATGGTGATCATGGCGCCAAGCGACGAAAACGAATGTCGCCAAATGCTATACACAGGCCACCAGCACACAGGTCCAAGTGCCGTTCGTTACCCTCGTGGTAATGGCATGGGTACAGAGATTCAAAGTGAGTTTACTGCGCTAGAAATTGGTAAAGGTCGTATCGTTCGCGAAAGCGAAAAAGCAAAGGATGGCTCGAAAGTCGCTATTCTTAGCTTTGGTACTTTCCTTGAGAGTGCACTTCAAACGGCTGACGCTATTGATGCGACAGTTGCTGATATGCGCTTTGTGAAGCCCCTCGATGAAGCTCTGATCAAACAACTTGCTGCTGACCACGATGTACTTGTGACAATCGAAGAAAACGCTATTGCAGGTGGTGCCGGTGCGGGTGTGATTGAATTCTTGATGAAAGAAAAGCTACTGATGCCAGTATTGAACCTTGGTCTACCAGACAAGTTTATTGCTCAAGGTACTCAAGGCGAACTGCATGAAGAGCTTGGCTTAGATGCTAAAGGCATAGAGAAGTCTATCTCTGATTACCTTGCTAAATAGCTTTCACAAGCAAACGGCATAAGCAACAAATCAAAAAAGGTTGGCCCTAGGGTCAACCTTTTTAGTATCCGCTAACTCGTTAGCTAAACCTTATAGCTCCACTAACTTTCGCTTATCCAAACTTGTAGCCCAAACTTAGCAACAAGGCTTAAGTACTGGTGCGTCATAGTTCTCTGGTTCATCAGAGTAGATAGCAACGTTGAAGTTCTCAACCAAGCCAGTCTCTTCAACACACTGCTCTTGGAAGAACTGCTGAATCTCACGACGTTGGCAATGCGCTTCAAACGCTTCGTTGTCCGCCCAGATCTCATTGAAAGCAATCGGGAAACTCTGACCTTCTGCAAACGGGCTCTTAATGTGACGAGTCACCGTGTACTGGATACAACCATCTTCACGCATTGTATTTGGTTCTAGAGACTTTAACACTTCAAACAACTCGTTCAATTTGCCTTCTTTTGGCTGAAATTGAGCAACACAGTAAACCTTCTTAGACATTGTAATTCCTTGTTTTTATCTATTATTGTTCGTTCTCTGGGTATTGATTCTTAAACAAGCCAACCTGAAAAATGAGCCACTGCATACAGCGAAATCGCCGCCATAATACCCGCCACGATATCATCAATCATGATACCTAAGCCGCCGTGAACTCGCTTGTCTAACCAACCAATTGGCCAAGGCTTTACCATATCGAAAAAACGAAACAGAACAAAGCCAGCGAATAGCCATTTCCAATCATTAACAGGAATACCCAACAACGGTACTAGGCCCATGGTGATCCAAAAGCCAGCAAACTCATCCCACACAATAGAGCCGTGATCGTGCACGCCCATGTCATCAGAAGTCACTTGGCATATTTTGATACCAATAATGCAGCTCACAACCACAAGAATGACATAAATAGGGAAAGGTAACTGAACCAGCAATAGATAAAATGGGATCGACGCAAGCGTGCCCATGGTGCCGGGAATAATAGGCGATAAGCCACTACCAAAACCCGTTGCCAATAAGTGCCAAGGATTTTTAAGAGAAATAAGAGAAAGTGGGTTTGTCATCAATTAACCTTAAAGTGATCGTAACCAGTTAAGTTCCAGCTTAGTGGTTCACCATTATTGTGTAATTCAAAATATTCTACAGGTCTTATCTGGCCAATGCAGGTGACTTTTGTGCCAGTGTGTGACAAAGCACTTTCCAGTGAACCTTTATTTTCTTCCGGCACAGTAAAGCAGAGTTCGTACTCTTCACCACTGGTAAGCGCATACTGCTGTGCAGAAGCGATATCGGAAGAAAACTGGCGTAATTCAGCGGAGATAGGCAACGCACTCACATCAATGCTTGCACCGACCTGAGAACGCTTAAGGATGTGTTTTAAATCAGCAATAACACCATCAGAGATATCGATGGCAGACGAAGCAAGATTCACTAATGCTTGACCCGCCAAAACTCGTGGAGTGCTCAGGTAGTGTCTCTCTTCAAGCTCTAACGCATAAGGCTTAGCTTTGTTCTGTTCAGGGTCTAATATCACCTCTAGTCCCGCTTTGCTGTCGCCTAAGTTGCCCGTTACGTAAATCCAGTCACCCACTTTCGCGCCATCTCTGCGTAGTGCTCGACCTTCGGGTACAAAGCCCTGCACAGTCAGCGTTAAACTCAACGGTCCTTTGGTCGTGTCACCACCAATAAGTTGAATTCCAAAGTAGTCTGCAAGTTTGAAAAAAGAATCACAGAAGGGAGCAAGCCACGCTTCATCGACTTCAGGCATGGTTAACGCAAACGAAACCCAGGCAGGCGTCGCGCCCATAGCCGCGAGATCACTGATATTCGAAGCCAAAGCTTTGTGTGCCACCCATGCCGGATTCGCCTCTGCTAAGAAGTGAGTGCCCGCCACTAAGGTGTCCGTACTGATCGCGATCTGAACATTACTTGGCGCTTTGACCAAAGCACAGTCATCGCCCGCAGCCAGATGTACGTCTTTACGTTGTGGTTGTCGATTTACAAAATATTTCTCAATCAGGTTAAATTCGCCAGACATCACATGCCCTATCTTTAGTCTTCATACAAATCACCGTAATTATTAATATTACAGAAATTTAGTTACAAAAAAGGCCAGCATAAAAGCTGACCTTTAGATTCAATATACGAACGTCTTATTTCTTACGAACGTGCGGTGCAGCTTTATCAAGCACACCGTTAACAAACTTATGACTGTCTTCTGCTGCGAATACTTTCGCAAGCTCGATAGCTTCGTTGATAACCACTTTGTATGGTACATCTTCGCGACGAGTCATCTCGTACATAGCTAAACGTAGAAGCGCTAGTTCCATCAAATCCAGATCTTGCATAGGGCGAGATACGAATGGACGAAGCTTGCTATCAAGTTCCATGTGGCTAAGAGCAACACCAGTTAGTAGGTCGCGGAAGTATGCAACGTCTGTTTCTGGCATAGCTAGAGCAGGTTCTGCGGCATGATGCTCTTCTTCATCATACTTACCACCAGATAAGAACTGTTCTTCAACGGTAGCAATATTTTCTTTAGTAATTTGCCAAGAATAAATTGCTTGTAGAGCAAATTGACGTGCGTTACGACGTGCGGCTGGTTTCACACTGGCCCCCATTAGGAATCGATTTCAGAAAGAACGTTGATCATCTCAAGTGCGCTAAGTGCTGCTTCTGCACCCTTATTACCAGCCTTGGTTCCTGCGCGTTCAATAGCTTGATCGATCGTATCAACAGTAAGAACACCAAACGCTACTGGAAGAGAAAATTCCAGAGACACTTGTGCCAAACCTTTATTACATTCACTACAAACATAGTCAAAGTGAGGTGTACCGCCACGGATTACTGTACCAAGAGATACAATCGCATCGAACTTACCTGTTTTTGCAACGCGCTGCGCTACAAGTGGAAGTTCTACTGCACCAGGGCAACGAACAACAGTGATGTTGTCTTCGCTTACTTGTCCATGACGCTTTAAAGTATCGATTGCACCAGAAAGTAAACTTTCGTTAATAAAACTGTTGAAACGAGCAATAACGATAGCAATTTTTGCATTTGGCGCTGGGAAGCCACCCTCGATCACTTTCATAAGCCTTCCTTTAACTATTTTCATCAAGTGAGAATCGCCGGATTCTAGCACAAAACTGTGAGCAATATCTAATGCTAATTTAGAAGAACAGACACCGGAGATGTAAAGATGATAACGCAGCGCTGCTGCTAACCTTATCGGAGCAGCAAGTAGCCAAGCTTGTGTATTCAACACGTTTTGAATCGGGCTTGGCTACTTTGCTCTTTTATCGAAATTAACCTCTAAAAGAACCACTGAAATCATCGGTAAATTATGTCGCTATAAACGGACAAACGTCGGCTTACTCGCAAACGTATTCAACAACGTTAAGGCCAAAACCACCCAATGCGTGGTAACGCTTAGTGCTTGAAGAAAGCAGACGCATATCGTGAACGCCTAGGTCTTGAAGGATCTGAGAACCCACACCAACACGACGAGAAGTACCTTGCTTCTTAGCCATGGTTGGTTGCTCATTCTTATCTTGAGCTTCGAACGTCTTCACTTTGTGGATCAAAGAATCAGACGACTCCTCGTTACCCAGAATAACCAACACACCGCCTTCGTCGCCAATGCGATTCATCGCTTTATCTAGCGACCAACTACGCTCGGTACCGCGATCAGAATGAAGCAGATCGGTAAACGTATCATGCAGGTGAACACGCACTAAAGGAGCGCCTACAGACAAGTCGCCCTTTTGCATTGCGTAGTGGATCTGGTTATCAATCGTGTCACGGTAAGTCACAAGTTCAAAGTCACCAAACTCTGTTGGCAAATGGCATTGTGCTACACGTTCAATTGTCGTTTCTGTGTTGTTGCGGTATTCAATCAAGTCAGCAATGGTGCCTAATTTGATATCGTGTTTTTCAGCGAAGACTTCAAGATCAGGGCGACGTGCCATGGTGCCGTCGTCATTTAGGATCTCAACAATAACAGATGCTGGCTCACAGCCTGCTAGACGAGCTAAATCACAACCTGCTTCTGTATGACCAGCACGAGTTAACACGCCACCTTCTTGAGCAGTCAGAGGGAAGATATGGCCAGGTTGAACTAAGTCTGCCGCTTTTGCGTCTTTTGCTACTGCCGCTTGAACGGTAACAGCGCGGTCTGATGCAGAAATACCCGTTGTTACGCCCTCAGCAGCTTCAATTGAAACCGTAAAGTTCGTCGTGTATTGAGCATTGTTGTCTTGAACCATAGGCGCTAGACCCATGCGATTTGAACGCTCTTTGGTCAATGTAAGACAGATTAAGCCACGGCCATACATCGCCATGAAGTTAATCGCTTCTGGCGTAACATGTTCTGCTGCCATGATCAGATCGCCTTCATTTTCGCGATCCTCATCATCCATCAGGATAACCATTTTTCCTAGGCGAATGTCTTCAATAATTTCTTGAGGAGTACTAATTGGCATTGTTCTATATCCTTTGAAATGGTTCTGCTTCCTAGAACCGACACTATTTAAACCTGATGATATTGCTCGCTTTTACAAAGTGATGTTTAGTGCACTTTGTACCAACGGTTAGGCAAAACCATTCTGCTGTAAGAATTCCATCGTCAGTCGAGATTCAGGCTCAGACTCTTGCTGCTGGCCTTGCAGTAAACGCTCCATGTAACGCGCTAATACATCAACTTCTAGATTCACTTTGCGACCAACATTGAATTGATCAATGGTCGTTTCTGAAGAGGTGTGGGGAACGATCGTCAGCTTAAAGGCATTCTTGCGTAAGTCATTCACCGTCAGGCTAATACCATCAACGGTGACTGAACCTTTTTGAGCCACGTATTTTGAGATCTCTGCTGGCATTTCAACCCAGAACTCAATCGCACGACCGACTTGGTTACGCTCAACAATCTCACCCACGCCATCAACGTGACCCGATACTATATGACCACCGAAACGCGTGGTCGGTAGCATAGCTTTCTCTAGGTTGACCTTATCGCCAGCTTGGTAATCGACAAAACCCGTTTTTTTCAGGGTCTCAAGCGAAAGGTCTGCACTGTAGCTGTGGTCGTTATACTCAACTACGGTCAAACAAACACCATTGGTCGCGATACTGTCGCCTAACTTAACGTCAGCCATATCAAGATTACCAACATTAACCGTTACGGTGATGTCTTCTCCGCGGGGAGTGATTGCACTCAATGTACCTACGGCTTCTACAATTCCTGTAAACATTTTAAAACTCTTTTTGTTGTCAACGACACGTATGCTGTTGGAATGACTATTTCTACTGTGGTTTCGTCGCGATAATAGGTTTCGCGACGATGCGAATATCCACACCAACCTGTCGAACATCTTTAATTTCTAGGTCAATCACATCAGACATTGAAGTAAGCCCTAATGCGCCCATCAAACCTCGTCCGTCATTGCCCATTAGTTTAGGTGCTAAATAGAGGATTAGCTCATCCACTAACTGCGCTTCAATCAAGCTTTTTGCCAATGTCGCACCCGCTTCGACCCAAATATGATCAATATGGTTCGCTGGCAATTGACGCATCAGATCGTGTAAATCGAGCTGACCTGCATCTGTGGTTCCGACTTCAATATCAGCAGAGGTTTCAGCGACTCTCAATACCGATGTTGGAGTTTGGAATAACTTGAGCTCAGGATACAGTTGATTTTGGCGATCAAGAATTACGCGAATTGGCTGACGCAACTCGTCTTCAACGTAATTTGTTTTGGTACTGCTTGGCAACTCTGCCCAACGAACATTCAGCGACGCGTTGTCTTCAATCACCGTTTGGCTGGTTGATAGCACCGCGCCTGATTTTGCTCGGTAGTTCTGAACGTCACGACGCGCTTCTGGCGACGTGATCCACTGGCTTTGACCATTTTCCAATGCCGTTTGGCCATCAAGGCTAGCGGCCATTTTTAACTGAACAAATGGCATGCCCGTTTGCATACGCTTGATAAATGCAGGATTTAAATCGAGAGCATCTTGCTCTAACAAGCCGATTTCAACCTCAATGCCTGCGTCGCGTAGCATCTTGATACCACGGCCTGCGACTTTAGGGTTTGGGTCCTGCATGGCACAAATCACTTTTGAAACTTGAGCCTTAATCAAACCTTCAGCACAAGGTGGTGTTCGACCATAGTGCGAACAAGGTTCTAGCGTGACATAAGCGGTCGCACCTTTTGCCTTGTCACCCGCCATTCTCATCGCGTGTACTTCGGCATGAGCTTCGCCAGCTTTGGCATGAAAACCTTCGCCAACGATCTGACCGTCGGTTTGTACGATGACACAACCCACATTCGGGTTGGGTGCAGTGGTGTAAATGCCGCGTTTTGCTAACTGAATAGCACGCGACATCATTTGAAAATCTAGGGGAGTAAAGTTAGACATGATTGAGGGGTTAGTCCTCTAATTTAGCGATTTCTTCGCCAAACTCTCGGATGTCTTCAAAGCTGCGGTAAACAGAGGCAAAACGGATGTACGCCACTTTATCCAATACTTTCAATTGACCCATAACAAGATTACCAATCATCTCGCTTGGTACTTCACGCTCACCAGTTGCACGGAGTTGTGACTTAATCGTACTGATCGCAAGTTCAATGGCATCAGCACTCACTGGGCGTTTTTCTAGGGCGCGCTGTACACCACCGACCATTTTATCTTCATTAAATGGTTCGCGGTTTCCATTCGACTTTATGACTTTAGGCATCACAAGTTCTGCCGATTCGAACGTCGTAAAACGTTCACTACATGCAAGGCATTGACGGCGACGACGAACCTGATGACCATCGGCTACCAGTCTTGAATCGATTACTTTAGTGTCGTTCTCTGAACAAAAAGGACAATGCATATCACCTCCAAATAATTGAATATCAGTGTAACGGAATTGCCAAACGTTAGGAAAGAAAAAGGGCCAATTAAGGCCCTTTTGTGTGGTGATTCATTGATTATTGCTACTCAAAAGCAATTTCAAAAATGAGCTGAGGAATAAAATTAACGGCCAGCGTTAACCACGAACCAAATAGTTCGCTTTGCCCACCCATTTGTAACTTGCCAGTTCTTCTAAGCCCATTGGACCACGAGCATGCAGTTTCTGGGTAGATACTGCGACTTCAGCGCCTAAACCAAACTGTGCGCCATCGGTGAATCGTGTTGATGCATTCACATAGACTGCAGCTGAGCCGACTGAGTTAATAAAGCGCTCTGAGCTCTCTAGACTATTCGTCATAATCGCATCTGAGTGGCTCGCATTGTGTATGCGCATGTGGTCAATCGCTTCTGCCACATTAGCGACTACTTTCACACCTAACGTGTAGCTTAGCCATTCAGTGTCAAAGTCGCCTTCAACTGCATCACGTTGGTCTTCAAAACCTGCTAGCAGAGATTTTGCACTAGCATCGCTAACCAAGGTTACCTTGCCTGCTAAACGCTGTGTTAGCTGAGCTAAGAAAGCTTCAGCAACCGCTTCATGCACTAGCAATGTATCTAACGAGTTACACGCAGATGGGCGTTGTACTTTAGAGTTTTCAACCACATCAACAGACTTCTCAAGATCAGCGCTTTCATCAACAAAGATATGGCTGATACCAAAACCACCAATGATCACTGGAATGGTGCTGTTCTCTTTACACATCTTGTGCAGGCCAGCGCCACCACGAGGAATGATCATATCCACGTAATCATCCAACTTAAGCAGTTGAGAGACTAATTCACGATCAGGTTTTTCGATATATTGAACTGAAGCGGCAGGAAGTTCCGCTTTCTCTAATGCAGACTGGATGACTTTAACCAGCTCCATGTTTGAGAAGAATGTCTCTTTGCCGCCGCGTAGGATGCTTGCGTTACCTGTTTTCAAACACAGAGCCGCAATATCGATAGTTACGTTCGGACGCGCTTCATAAATAACACCCACCACGCCAAGTGGTACACGACGACGAGACAATGACATACCGTTTTCCAGTACCTTGCTGTCAATCTCGCTGCCGACTGGATCATTCAGGCTAATCACGTTACGTACATCGTTAGCGATACCCGTTAGACGCTCTTCGTTCAACGATAGACGATCAAGCAGTGCATCAGTTAGACCTGCTTCTCGGCCTAATTCGATGTCTTTCGCGTTCGCTTCTAAAATCGTTGCTGCGTTGGCTTCTAGCTCATCAGCGATGATCGCCAATGCTTTATTCTTTTGCGCCGTAGATGCGGTCGCTAGGTGGAAAGCAGCATCTTTTGCTGCGATACCCATGTTAGTTAAATCCATGTTTAACTCTCCCTAAATTCTGTCTGTCTTTGGATGCAAAAAGGCGATTCGCCTTATCATCACGAGCTATTCTTGGATTACAACCAGGTCGTCACGGTGAATGACTTCTGACCCGTAATCGTAACCAAGAATGTCGCCAATATCTTTACTGTGCTTGCCTGCTATTTTTGCTAGGTCTTGGCTTGAGTAGCTAGCGATACCACGCGCCACTACCTTGCCTTTGCTGTCTGTGACTTGGGTAACTTCACCACGAGAGAATTCGCCTTTAACTCGAACAACCCCTTTTGCTAACAAGCTGCTGCCTTTGGTGTTAACGGCATTGACTGCGCCATCATCAACCACGATGTCACCAGCTGAAGCTGGGCCCGCTAAAATCCAGCGTTTACGGTTTTCAAGCGCTTCCGCTAAAGGTAAGAACCGCGTGCCTTGTGGGCTATCACTCAATGAGTCAAACACCACATTTTCAGCACTGCCTGCTGCAATGATCACTTCAATACCCGCACGACGAGCAATATCAGCTGCCTGCAGTTTTGTCGCCATGCCGCCGGTACCTAACGTAGTACCACTGCCGCCTGCGATCTTACGCAGTGTGTCATCAATGGTTTTTACTTCTTTTATGAGTTCAGCGTTTGGATCTTTGCGAGGGTCAGCCGTAAACAGGCCTTTTTGGTCGGTTAATAGCAAAAGCTTATCAGCGCCGCATAAAATACCAACCAGTGCCGACAAGTTATCGTTGTCGCCCACTTTAATTTCGTTGGTGGCTACTGCGTCGTTTTCGTTTACTACAGGAATAATATCATGTTCAACGAGTGCGTTGATCGTGTCACGTGCATTCAGAAAACGCTCGCGATCATCAAGATCAGCACGAGTCAGTAGCATTTGGCCAATCTTAAGGCCATAGATAGCAAACAAAGACTCCCAAACCTGAATCAACTGGCTTTGCCCAACTGCCGCAAGCAACTGTTTGCTCGCCATTGAGTTGGGAAGTGCGGGGTAACCAAGGTGTTCACGTCCCGCAGCAATTGCGCCAGACGAAACCATAACCACAGAGTGGCCTTGTTTTTTTAATTCAGCACACTGACGAACCAGCTCAACCATGTGAGCACGATCTAATGCCAATGTTCCACCAGTTAAGACACTGGTACCCAGTTTAACAACGACAGTTTTACGCTGTGTTGTTGTCCCGCTTTGATGATTTGTTGTCATGAAGTCTTTTATGGATAAAACAAATAAGAGGTGATGTTTTAGCAATCAACAGGGGAATTCACAAGTAGAAAAGGTGCGAAATCGCACCTTTTTGCTTTATAGAGAAGAGTAACCTTTAAAATCAGACGAATTCGACAGACTCTTCGTCTAATTGGATACTGATTTCAAACTTACTTTGAAGTTCATCAACCAGTTTTTGGTGGAAGGCTTCTTGAGTTCGAGACACCTCAGCGACCGCCTTTTTAGGCAATGATAAAGAATCCCAGTTGCCTTCAATGTTGTATTTACCGATGTTGTACTTCGCCGAATATCCCTCTTCCGACTTATCCAATTCCAACCACCAGCCCCAAAACTCACGTTCTTCTGGTGATTTTTTATCGTTCACACACACAGACAAGCAATCAAAAAGATAGTGGCCTTCTTCTGATTGCGGCTCCCTCAAATAAGGACCAATGGCCTTTAAAACGTTTAACAAGCGATAATGCGTTGGTTCTTGTGTCACTTCTGACATATTGAATCTCCGTTTTCAATGTTAAGAATGACGTTACTCAGACTGCAATACGTAGAAAGTACGCAGTTGGATTTTATAAATTCCCCCTGAGTATCAGGTACTTAATCTGTACACTTTTCATGCTTAACTAATTTAGGAGAAATGTCATCTAAATAATTCATCCTCAAGCCACTTTATCGCCAATTCGAGGGATTGCTCATAACCTTGTGTAATTGATTTAGCTTTGATTTTCTTCGCTTTACCGTAATCACTGTAAATAGCAACCAGTTGATTATCCATTGGCGGTGATACTGGGTCCCCTTCTAAGGCTAATGCCAAGATAGGAACTCGGGTTTTGCTGTTCGACAGCAGCCCTTGTACCTTAAGTGACCACGCCATCAACTGCCCAGAAAGACTGTTGATATCCACCGCACCTTTACCCAGGCGAGAAGCTAGCACGTCTAAGTGCATCTTCGGCATCTGCTTAAGTTTATCGGCATGAACAAAGATATCGTGGATAGGCGCACCAAGAGAGATACACGCTTTGATCTTCTGTTGTTCAACGAACGACAATCTCACCATGGCATTACCACCAAAGCGGAAGCCAAATAAGCCCACCTTGTGATGATCTACCCAAGGGATGTTTGGCAGTTCGTTCAATACCGCTTGGTGCAAGCACGAAGAATCTTCCGTTAACGGCCAATGAGAACTGTGACCAATCGATGGCATGTCTACCGTCAGCATCGCGATGTTCTTAGGCGCTAAGTAATCCCTAAACAAACGCCACATGTCTGTTTGTAAGCTATCCAAACCCGCACTCACGATAACAACCGGTTGAGGCTTATCTGTTTTCGCTAGATGCAAATTCGCTTTGATCTTCTTGTTTTGATACGGCACTTCAATCTGCTTAACGATCAGCTTGGTATGCTTAATCGCCTCCGAATAGGCCGCGTTCGCCAATACCTGAGCCTGAGCCGCCAAGTTATCGTTCTTAAGATGTGGGTAGCCCGCAATGCTGAAACACAAAGACGCCGAGAACAACTCTTCAGCCATCTCTTCACCGCTCTTTTCATTAGAACGGTTCTGGTGTTGCATACCTAACTTGGTCCACTCGTATGCCCAGTTGCCGCTGCGGTAGCCCATCACGGTATCCAACCACTCATCGGTTGTGCGTGAGTTGTCTGACGATGCGATTCGCGACAATACCGCCTCTTGCTCAATTGGGTTAACGCCTTGCCATACCCACTGAAGACGTCTTAGATTTCGATACCAAGATAAGTTTTGCTGCTCACGCTTCTCATCCAATAACGCTTCAGAGCTTGGCATGTATTGCGTCAACATTGAGGTCTCTTTGGCCTGCTTGTGCTTTACAAACAAGGTTTCCGAAAGGTTCGAGCTCGTTTCTTCTGATTCAGACATTGGGATACTTAATAAGAAATGGTTGTCACTAATCATATAAAAAAAAATGACCCTATAAAGGGTCATTTCTCAAAAAACTAAGTTTAGGCTTATTTTGACTTGCGATTTACTGGCTCAACGTAGCTTAGGCTTGTATCCCAAGGTTGCTCAATCCATGTATCTTGAGCGATATCTACGATGTACTCGTCTAGTAGGTGTGCGCCAGATGGTTTTGCACATACTGCGATCAGTTTCGCTTTCGGGTACATTTCGCGAAGCTTGCGTGCAGTGTCACCACTGTCCACTAGGTCTTCAACGATTAGGAAGCCTTCGCCGTCACCTTCAGGTGCTTTAACTACTGTCATATCACGTTGGTGATCGTGGTCGTAGCTAGAAATACAAATCGTATCTACGTGACGAATACCTAGCTCACGAGCCAAGATTGCACCAGGAACCAAACCACCACGGCTTACCGCCCAGATGCCTTTCCACTGCTCTGCTGGCATTTGCTTTTCAGCTAGTTGACGGCAGTAAGTCTGCATGTTGTCCCAAGTGATAACGAATTTGTTGCTCATAGTATAAAACCTAATAATTTTGTCATGTTATTAGAGGCTATGTCGTACATAGCCCCTTCAGCGATTAAGCAGAAATCTAGACGATTAAGCGAAAATGTATTTAAGAATAAAGATAGCCGACATTACCCACACAGCAGGTGAAACGTCGCGACCTTTACCACTTAGCAGCTTAATTGCAGCGTAAGCGATGAAACCTAGTGAGATACCCTCAGCGATAGAGTACGTCAGCGGCATTAGCAGACATGTTACCACGACTGGTGCAGCTTCCGTAAGATCACGCCAATCAATGCCAACTAGGCCAGACATCATCAGAATTGCTACATAGAAAAGCGCGCCTGATGTTGCGTAAGCCGGAATCATACCTGCAAGTGGCGAGAAGAAAAGAGCCAATAGGAATAAGATACCAACAACAACCGCTGTTAGACCTGTACGACCACCTTCAGCGACACCTGCAACACTCTCAACATAAGAAGTTGTGTTTGATGTACCTAGCAATGCACCAATAGACGTTGCTGTAGAATCAGCAAGCAGTGCTTTGTTTAGACGAGGTAGTTTACCGTCTTCTTTGATTAGGTTTGCTTTCGTTGCAACACCCACTAGCGTACCCGCAGTATCGAACAAATCGACGAACAAGAATGCGAATACTACTGAAATCATACCGATTTCAAATACAGCAGAGAAATCAAGCTGCATGAAGGTAGGAGCTAGGCTTGGTGGAGTAGACATGATGCCGCCGTATTGAACGTCACCAATAATAATACCAAGAGCCGTGATTGCTAGAATCGCAATCATTACTGCGCCTTTCACACCACGGTGAACAAGAGCAATCGTAAGGAAGAAGCCTAATGAACCTAGGATAGGAGCAATCGCAGTAATATCGCCCAGAGAGACTTTAGTTGCAGGGTTAGAAACCACGATGCCTGCATTGCTCAGTGCAATAAACGCTAGGAAAAGACCGATACCCGCAGAGATACCAACACGTAGAGACATAGGAATCGAGTTGATAATCCATTCACGGATCTTAAAGATACTTAAGAAAATGAAGATTACGCCTGATACGAAAACCGCTGCCAGAGCAACTTGCCACGTATACCCCATACCCATAACCACTGCGTAGGTAAAGAATGCGTTCAAACCCATACCTGGTGCTTGAGCGATTGGGTAGTTAGCAACAAAGCCCATGATGAAACAGCCGATAGCAGCCGCTAAACAGGTTGCTACAAATACAGCGCCATGGTCCATACCAGCATCAGCTAGAATCATTGGGTTTACAAAAATGATGTAAGCCATTGTTAGGAAGGTTGTTAGACCTGCGATGATTTCAGTGCGCACATTGGTGCCGTTTTCACTGAGTTTGAATAGCTTTTCGAACATTATCGAATCCTATAAGGGTAAAAAGTAAACGGTTGCGTAATCGATTGGCTGTGGATTATAAAGTTATCAAATAACAAATTCCAGATAGAATTAAGGCTCTAATCGATATTTATCAGAATGCCGTATGAAACAAAGCGATTAAAAACGAAGTATTCATAAAGAAATAACCATAATAAACAGTAAATTAAGACTAATAATCACAATGAGAAATCTTGGTTACTTTTTCGACCATCGGTTATTTTGATAGAGAATCTAGCCATTAAATTCTGAATTCAAACCCACAAGAGTTGTGTATTTTTCAACAGGATCAGTAATAAGGCGCAAATTGATATTTTGGCGTTTAAAAAACAACCACGCAGAACAGCAGGGAAAGTGACAAGATAAAGCGGTTTGGAAAAGTAGCAGGCAAAAAAAACGCCACTCAAAACTGAGTGGCGGTAGAATCTGTCAACCAAAAGGGCTGTAAAAGAATTCCAATATATAGGGGTGAACAAAACTGTTCGAGTTACATGCTTACGGTATTAGTAACCGAAGCTTGTAGGGTATGCAAAGTTGCTAGTGTAAACAGAGCTGTTAAGCCAGAACATTGCAGATGGTAAACCTTTCATAACTATCACCTTAATAAATCAATAAAAAACGAATTTGATTTCTCGGTTCCTTGGAGGCGATAAAACGGACTCATCCTTTGAGCATTTACTCTTCACTTCAGAAGTTGGTTATTAATATACCTCAAAGAAAAAAGATTACAAGTATTTTTTGCTTCAGGTCACACTTTTCGCCATTTATGGTTATTTTGCAAACTTAATTTTGTAATTAAATTACAAAACAGACTTAAACAAACGTTTGCTTGCACCACTTATAAGCATCAACACACTTATTCAAGATCAAATGAACAAGATGGCGTTCAAAATTTGAGGCATTTCAGGTTTAGAAGCGCTACTCGTCAAAACACTCTAGTGGTATGCTGTTGCCATCAAAACAGACCCATATTTTAGATTTTTGTTCTAAGTTTTCACCCATAAAAACCCTAAACATATGGTTATCAAATAAAAAAGGAGTCATCCGTGTCTGAATTCCATTCTGAGATCAGTAAATTATCCCCTGCCCCTATTTGGCAGTTCTTCGATAAGATTTGCTCAATCCCACACCCTTCAAAGCATGAAGAAGAGCTTGCTCAATACATTATTGCTTGGGCAACAGAGCAAGGCCTAGATGTACGTCGTGACCCAACGGGCAACGTATTCATCAAGAAGCCAGCAACGCCGGGTATGGAAAACAAAAAAGGTGTGGTGCTACAAGCTCACATCGATATGGTTCCACAAAAGAACGAAGACACCGTTCATGACTTCGCTAAAGATCCAATCCAACCATACATCGATGGTGAGTGGGTTACAGCAAAAGGCACAACGCTTGGTGCTGATAACGGCATGGGCATGGCTTCTTGTTTGGCAGTTCTTGCTTCAAACGAAATCAAGCACGGCCCTATCGAAGTTCTACTAACAGTAGACGAAGAAGCAGGCATGACAGGTGCTTTCGGTCTTGAAGCAGGTTGGTTAGAAGGTGACATTCTTCTTAACACCGATTCTGAGCAAGAAGGCGAAGTGTACATGGGTTGTGCTGGCGGTATCGACGGCGCAATGACATTTGATGTGGCACGTAACGCAATTCCTGCTGACTTCGTAACACGTAAGCTAACGCTAAAAGGCCTTAAAGGCGGTCACTCTGGTTGTGACATCCACACTGGTCGTGCAAACGCGAACAAACTGCTTGCTCGCTTCCTAGCGGGTCACGCGAAAGAGCTAGACCTACGCATCGTAGAATTCAAAGGTGGTAGCCTTCGTAACGCGATTCCTCGTGAAGGCTTCGTAACAGTTGCAGTACCTGCTGCAAACCAAGAGAAACTGGCTTCGCTATACAACTACTACACAGAGCTTCTTTCAACAGAGCTAGGTAAAGTAGAAGACAGCATTGTTACGTTCAACGAAGAAGCTTCGGTTAAAATGGGCGCTCTGGCTGCAGCTGACCAAGCTCGCTTTATCGCTGCACTAAACGCGGCGCCAAACGGCGTGATTCGTATGAGTGACGAGATCGAAGGTGTTGTTGAAACGTCTCTAAACGTTGGTGTTATCACTACAGAAGAGAACTCAATCACTGTACTTTGCCTGATTCGTTCTCTGATCGACTCTGGTCGTAAGCAAGTTGAAGGCATGCTGAACTCTGTTGCTGAACTAGCAGGCGCGAACATCGCGTTCTCTGGCGCTTACCCAGGTTGGAAGCCAGACGCTGATTCAGAAATCATGCACATCTTCCGCGACATGTACGAAGGTATCTACGGTCACAAGCCAAACATCATGGTTATCCATGCTGGTCTTGAGTGCGGTCTATTCAAAGAACCTTACCCGAACATGGATATGGTTTCTTTCGGCCCAACGATCAAGTTCCCTCACTCTCCAGATGAGAAAGTGAAGATCGACACCGTTGAGCTATTCTGGAACCAAATGGTTGCACTGCTTGAAGCAATCCCAGAAAAAGCTTAATTCGATAAGCTATGTTTGTTCAGTAAATCGTGCTTTTCAGTAAGCACCTTTTATTCGAGACAAAATAAAACAGGTATTCAATGAGTACCTGTTTTTGTATCTAAGCTTTGCGATCAACTAAGATATTAAGCGCGTGAAGCCGCGTAGCTTTCTAGCTCATCAATTGAAGTTTGTGCAACCACTTCGCCATCGATGAAGTAGGTCACCATCTCGCCATCGCGAACACCGATTAGCGTCGCTCGCTCACCAGATTGGTAAGTAATGTCCATTTGGATCGTGTTTTCATCAATCTGCTGCATTTGACCTTTCTCGATCACATCTGCACTCGTGATAGGACCAACAGGCGCTTCCGTTAAAGACGGATCCAACTGATGGTTGATGTCTAGGTAAGTGTCAGTCTTTGTATCAAAGATGTGTGGAGAACCAGTCAGTGGGTTGCTACCAGTCCAGAACTCTAGTGAGTTGAATACCAGGTAATCAGCAGCAACCGTTAGGCCGTAAACAGGTGCAAGTAGCATGTTCAAGCCACCACGTGCGTAACGGTTATCAACAGCCTTAATGTTGAACTTCATTAGGTAACCCGTTACTGCGTTACTACCAACACAGCCAGATAAAGCGACAGAAACCACCGCCAGTGCAACGACTTTTGAAATTGTTTTTTTCATTTTTATCTCGATATTTGAATTTGGCCGCCAAAAAATGGCGATGGATAATACCAAGCAAGCAAACAACAAATATCAGAGCTAAATCAATGTATTGTCAGGAAATTCACAATTTGAAACACCTTCTAATTCACCAAATCAAAAACTGAAACCAATTCTGAAGCCCCTTCATAAAAAACTTTTGTCGTGACCGTAAAGTGATTGATTCGTACTAAAAATCAACGATTGATACATTCCGTGTTAACGAATTATCACCATGTTGAGAACAACCTAAATGGCAAGACTAAAACCTAATCAACCATTCGAATTACTTGGTTATACTGTTCAGCCAGGACAACGAATGGAGATTGAACTGCAAGCAGCTCAGCTTTACACGCACTCTCCACTTTCGATCCCGATTGAAATCATTCACGGTCGCCAAGCGGGCCCAACACTGATGGTAAACGCGGCGATCCACGGCGACGAGCTAAACGGTGTTGAGATTGCTCGACAACTGACGAACGCTATCGATCCAAAGAAACTGAAAGGTACTTTGATTGTCGTGCCTATCGTTAACGTGTTCGGCTTCATCCATAAGTCTCGTTACCTACCAGACCGTCGCGACCTAAACCGTTGCTTCCCAGGTAGTGAGAAAGGATCACTAACATCGCGTATCGCTTACACTTTCTTCGAGAACGTGGCGAAGCACTGTGATTACATCTTGGATCTACACACGGGTGCGATTCACCGTACCAATCTGCCACAGATTCGTGCAAACCTATCGAACCCAGAAACAATGCGCATCGCGAAAGCATTCGCAACACCAGTGATCATTGATTCTCCACTGCGTGACGGTTCACTGCGTAGCGAAGCAGAAAAACTTGGTATTCCTGTATTAACTTACGAAGGTGGTGAAGCGCTGCGTTTCGATCATCTAGCGATTCGTGCTGGCTACTTGGGTATTCACCAAGTAATGAAAGAAATCGGCATGCTGCGCCCGAACCGTAAGAAGTTGCCAGAACCAGTATTGAGTAAATCAACCAGCTGGATCCGTGCGGAATCAGACGGCATCTTGCGTAATATGGTAAGACTGGGCGAACAAGTTGAAGCAGGACAAACTCTGGCTTACATCAGTTCTCCGCTAGGTCACCAAGAAGGGCAAGTGATCACAACCAAAGGTGGTATCGTGATTGGTCAGCAGACTCTGCCTTTGGTAAACGAAGGTGATGCTGTGTTCCACATCGCTTACTTCAAACAAGACGATGAAGAAGTGGGACAATCAGTAGAAAGCTACATTGAAGAAGTAGCAGAAGACGATTGGCTAACTGCGCTAAACAACTGATTAAAGTGCAAGAGATCGACGTTAAAAGCGACAAGCTAAAGCTAAAAACGTCGGTCTTAGGCAAAATAGAAACGAACTCCACAAACATCGAGTAGGGTGAGGCGTTACCGCCTCATCCCTCTCACAGAACCGTACGTACGGACCTCGTATACGGCTCATGCACACTTCCATTCAGCATATTGGCTGAACACATGCCCTGTCCTTATTGTTCCAAGATTTACCAACCCTTGGTCATTAAACCATTGATTTGGCATCGCATAGCTTGATAGGGGACTCGCTGCACTGACCCAACTTGTCATTGAGATATGTTGGAACGGCGGCTTATACCCTAACTGTTTTAACCTTCGGTGTAACCGTTGAGGCTTCTTCCAAAGTTTCAACTGGATACTACGAAGTCTTCTTCGTAGCCACCCTGCTAACCTTGAGAACTCTCTGCTGCTATTGGTGATCCTGAAGTATTGACTGAACCCTCTTAACACTGGGTTTAAAGTTTTTATGACTTGCTCAAGTGGCTTACCGCACCTCGCTTTGTCAGTCGCTTTAACTTTACTTTTGAACCCTTTCAGTTTCTTAGTTTGAATGCGGGTAAATTGACTCCCGATTTCTACACCTAAGAACTTCACGCCATCACGGCTGTGCGCTATATGTGATTTCGTCTGATTCACTGTGAGTTTAAGCTCTCCTTCTAGGATCTTCGTCGCTTGTGCAAGGGCATTCTCTGCTCCTGCCTTGCTACGACAAAAGATGAGTATGTCATCCGCATAACGAACGAGCCTATGGTCACGCTTTCGCATTTCCTGATCGAAACGCATCAAGGTAGATATTGGCAATCAAAGGACTGATAACACCACCTTGTGGACTTCCTAGCTCTGTCTCCTGCCAACTACCGTCTATCATCACGCCACTTTTCAGAAACTGTTTTATCAGCTCTAACACGCTGCTATCTGTGACTCGCCTTCTGATGCTCTTGAGGATCAACTCATGGTCGAGTTTGTCAAAGCACTTCGACAAGTCCATATCTACGACGTGCTGTAATCCGTATCGGCGGATAAACATCGTGGATTTGTTGATTGCATCGTGACAACTTCGATTCGGTCTATACCCAAAACTTGATGGGTGAAATTGCTCTTCGAAGATGGGGTGAGGATATCATTGAGTGCTTGTTGGACAACTCTGTCCCTAACGGTTGGGATCCCAAGCAATCGTACCCCTCCGTCTTCTTTGGGTATCTCTACTCGTTTGACTGGCTGAGGTTTGTATTGCTTGGTTTTGAGTTCAGAGAGGAGTTGATCGAGGTTATCACTCAGATTTTCGGCGTAGTCGCTCAGGCTCTGCTCATCTATTCCAGCCGCGCCTTTCGCTTTCTTTACCTTTTTAAACCCTTTATACAGCCTCTCTTTGTTGAGCAGATGACCATATAAACTGTAATAAACTCGCACTTTCTCTCCTTGGGTTGTGTGCTGTGTGGGGACAAGTGTTTCATGTCCAGTGTGGGTGTTATTTCTCTCTGCTATTCAGCCTTCTAGCTCAATGGCAATTTACTGAAGTGTGTCAGAGTTACTCCCCTATACGGTTTCTTAGCTCAGTATCTTGCTTCCACAATCAACCAAACTAGGAATACCCCGATAGCGATTCGGTTTGGGTATCACTGAAAAAAAACATCTGTTCATCACAGACTTAAAGTGTACTTCCTCCCTTCGCAGCACTGAGTGCTTTTGGCATTTCAGTGCTCCATCAGACTTGATGCTGATGGTCAGCTAAGTTTTCTCCTCCACACCATTACTGGGCTTCTCGGGCTTAGCCTTACTCACTACTACGGATTCATCTGCCACCTCGCACCAACACAGCTCTTAGCTTTCGCTTCGAGTTTGTGCTTCCAGACTTTTGGATGTGGTGTCAGGCTTCCCCAGTTACTGCACTGGCTCCCTGTTAACAATGCCACCCTCAAGCACAGCATAGGTCTGACTGAGTATAGGGCTTCGCGCTATTTCGGACGCTTACCCACCTATACTGCCGAAGCAGGTTTACTTGCGTTGTGTACTGTTAACTTCCTATCGCTTCCTTCAGACCCTGCCGTTAGCCAGCAACGCCCTTGCGATTCGGATTATCTTCCCCTCAGTCGGGGTGATTCAGGTTTCTTTCAACCTAACGGGTTTGCCAGCTTCGCTGGGCAAACGAAAAAGCCCCAATATAGGTGACTATATTGGGGCTTTTTTTAGGTTCATCGCGGATTAGCGGGAACTAAAAACAAAAAAACGGTAGTAAGTGATATGGTTTAGTCGCCAAACAAAAATCATACACAAACTACCGTTTTCATGCCGAATCATACTTTCCTATCTTCATTCTGGGAAGGCTTTAAAATAGTAAAGTCTCACCAGACAGCATCACTTGTTACACTAACTCTTAAACCTAATTCTGAGGCTAAATGCCTTTGCGGTCTTGAAGCTGAGGCTATCCATGAGTATCAATGGCGTCATGTGAAAGAGGCCATGTTGTTCAATGTTCCTGTTGAGCTTTCCGTTCAAACTCGAAGGATCAAGTGTCGTGACTGCGGCATAAAAACAGAGTTTCTATCTTGGTTAGAGCCTTATGCTCGTATAACGACGCGTCTAAAAAGCTATATAGAACAACTACTGCCTCTTCTTCCCATTAAGCATATCTCCCAGTTAACGAGCGTTCATTGGCACACCATTAAAGAGATAGATAAACGTCGACTTCGCCAAGTGGTACCGTCAGTGAAATGGGAAGGGCTAAGGCAACTCGTCATGGACGAGTTCGCCATCTTTAAAGGGCACCGATATGCCACAGTCATCGCTGATGCTAAGACTCACCAAGTCATTTGGATAGGGTTAGGTCGTAGCCGCAAGGACATACGACCGTTTTTCGAGCAGTTAGGCAAGCATGGTAACAATATCGAAGCGGTCGCAATGGACATGAATACGGCTTTTGACCTTGAAGTTCAAGCGCACTGCCCGAATGCAAAAATCGTTTACGACTTATTCCATGTTGTTGCTGTTTCGGTCGTGAGGTGATGGATAGAGTCAGAGTCGACCAAGCTAACAAACTCAAGCAGGATAAAAAGCGAGGCAATGGGTGAAGCGCTCACGCTGGGTACTGCTGAAAAACAGAGGTAATTTAAATGCACGACAAGATAGCTATCTTACTGAAATATTGAATATCAATAAGGACTTGATGGCCACTTATATACTCGGCTCACAACTCAAAGAGCTTTGGTACTGTAAATCAGAAGCACATGCTAAGGGGCTCTGGGAGGTATGGTGGGCACAAGTGCAAGAGAGTGGAATTAAGCCATTGAAAGAGTTTGCACGAAAACTGAGGCCTTATCTTCACGGTATTATTGCATCGGCAACTTATCCGCTCAACACCTGCACATTGGAAGGGATAAACAACAAAATAAAGTTAATCAAGCGAATGGGGTATGGATATCGAGATACAGACTACTTCTTCTTGAAGATAAAAGCGGCTTTCCCCGGAAAGCCGCGATGAACCTTTTTTTATAAGTCCCTTATCTTAAAATTAAGGGACCTATAAGTTAATCGTGCACCGAATTACTCAGCGTCTTCTTGCTCTTCTGCACGAGCTTTAGCGCGTGCTTCACGTGCTTGCTCAGCTTTAAGCTCTTTAGTGTGACGTAGTTCGTCACGCTCTTTACGCTGTTCTGATTTACGCTCGTTACGTTCAGCTTGGTTTGCGATGAAAGATGCTAGCTCTTTCTCTGCCCACTCTTGTGCAAGAGCTTCAGTTTCGAAACCAGACTCACGCTTAGATACTGTTGTGCTGCGAGACGTTACTTGACGAGTAATCTCTGCACACCAACCGTTGCGTTTTTCTGTAAG
Organism: Vibrio sp. ED004; assembly: GCF_023206395.1. Lineage (NCBI taxonomy): Bacteria > Pseudomonadati > Pseudomonadota > Gammaproteobacteria > Vibrionales > Vibrionaceae > Vibrio > Vibrio sp. ED004. The sequence goes on from NZ_CP066149.1 coordinate 970,210, forward strand.
GCGGATATCAAATTTTTTGTTCTTAGACATGTTCTATTTTTTCCTAAGGGAGATCATTAAGGGATCGGTCAACTTTGATAACTCCATCTAAGTGAGCATCTTTTAACACCATCCCTTGGTAAGCGCGGTATTAGAGCACAAATCAATGAATATTGCTGCAAATATTTGCAGCGGATCACACTCCTATGCTGCAAATCGTTTGCGGCTCATTTCAATTCCTTGGCAAGCCTCTATTCACCACCAATTTAGGCACTGTTTTATCGACCACAATGAAATGAACTATGCTCAAACAGAGATAAATGAATCGCCTAAGGCTTCCTATTGATAGGCGATCACATCTCACCTACTCCGCCCATAATAAAAATAGCTAAGGAGTTGCTATGGATAGCTTCATCAAAAATTTACCGAAGGTTGAGCTGCACTTACACATAGAAGGCACATTAGAACCAGAGCTGATGTTCGAGCTCGCCAAGCGTAATAACGTGTCGATTCCCTTTGAAAACCCAGACCAAGTGCGAGACGCGTACCAATTCCACAATCTTCAGTCCTTTCTCGACATCTATTATCAAGGCGCAAACGTGCTGCTCCACCAGCAGGATTTCTACGATCTAACGTGGGCTTATCTATTAAAATGCCAACAAGATAACGTGGTTCACACTGAGATATTCTTCGACCCTCAGACTCACACCGAACGCGGCATCAGTTTTGATACGATTGTAGGCGGCATTACCCAAGCACTAGAGCAAGCCACACAGGAACTCGGGATCAGCAGCCAGCTGATCATGTGCTTTCTGCGTCACCTTGATGAAGACAGCGCGTTCGAGACACTCAAACAGGCCTTACCTTACAAAGACAAAATCATTGCGGTTGGGCTAGATTCATCCGAGCAAGGCAACCCGCCAGAAAAGTTTAAACATGTCTTCCAAGAAGCCATCAATCAAGGGTTTCTGACCGTCGCGCACGCCGGAGAAGAAGGCCCTGCACAAAACATTATCGATGCATTAAGTTTATTGAGCATCACACGAATTGACCATGGGGTTCGCTGTGTTGAAGATGAAGAACTGATGGAACAGTTAATAGCTAAACGCACGCCACTAACGGTCTGCCCGCTATCGAATACCAAACTCAAAGTCTTCGACACCATGCAAGACCACAACATTGTTGAACTGCTACGAAAAGGACTGTGTGTCACCATCAATTCCGATGACCCTGCTTACTTTGGTGGCTATATGAATGATAACTTCCTAGCTGTGGCCAATGCACACCCACTCACTCATCAAGAATTAGCGCAGTTCAGCATTAACGCCGTCGAGGCGAGCTTCATCTCCCCTCATGCCAAAGAAGACCTCATTACCCAGATACGCCAATACCTTGCAGCGAATAGTGAATAATTTATTGAAGTGACTACACTTTTCAACACGATCAAAAAAGGGAAGCTCAATGCTTCCCTTTGTTAATCAATAGGCTGAGATTAACTTAACCCGGATGACCATCTACTCTTGGGGTTAACAGCATCATGCCGAATTTCCGGATAAACAGACCAAACGCCAGAGTCCATAAACCCGCGCTGATGTTAACCATCTCAAACAGATAAGCAGGGAAGAAAGTCACACCTAAGCTACGAACTAGCGCGGCAATAAATATCGCTGAGAAAGCTAGTGCCATGCTTGGTTCTTTGTAAATCGCACGACCAGTATGCCCCATTGTCACACGGGTAATCATCGCAAGAATCAAACCGCTCAAGCCACCAATCGCAAACAGGTGCAACATGTTATGACTCGCAAATGGGTTATCTAACAAACCACGTAAAAACAAGCTTAGAGGAATACACAAGTAAGCCGCATGCAGAGACCACACCAACGGCTCAGATAACGTCGTCCAAGGCTTCCAACGGATAAAGCGGACCAACTGAGTCACGCCAGCAAACACCATTAACTCATTACCTACTTGAGCAAAGGTGAGTGGGAAGAAGCTCAGAACAAACAGCCCAACCAAAGGCAAGTTTGCCAACCATTCCAACCAAGCTAAAGGTTGCGCTTTCTCAAAGTCGAAACGACGAGCGGTAAAGAATGGAATCACTCGTCCGCCCATTACAGACAGCAATAACGTAAACCACCACAACATCGCTTGCCATACCGCTGACGATGGGAACGGAGGCATACCTTTAATGGTCGCGTAGCTAGCAAAGTTCGCCACGATAGCCAATATAAACAGCGGCACGAAGAATAGGTTCTTCCAACCTTTCGACTTCACGACACGGAAACCAATCTCGTAAGCCGCGAAGATTAAGAACAGCGCTTCAATCGAAGAGATCAACCACAGCGGAGCCGGTGTCCAAAACAGAATACGAGGTGCCAACCACAAACCAACTAACACCGCTAATCGATAGTGTTTGGTGCCATTGACCCCTGTCCAAGTTTGCACGGCAGTGAGCACAAAGCCGACAACAATCGCCATCGAAAAACCAAACAGCATCTCATGCACGTGCCACCACAATGCGGGAACGTTTAAAATCTCTGGCTGACCGTTTTGGAACATGATGACCCAAGCCACAATCGCAATCACGGCATAGAGACTGCCGAAAAAGAAGAAAGGTCGAAAGCCTAAACGCAGGTAGGCTGGAATCGCGTCTTCTACACTTTTATCTGTGATATTTAACAAACTCGCTCCTAATTCTCAGATAAGCGGCCAAGGTATTACCTAAGCCAAATTTGGTGTGCATCAAATTCGATGCAATATGCAAATCACACTGCATGAAACGCGCCAATTAGATAAAGCCAGTAAAAACAGCCACTCACGAGATTCACTAGCCAATAAACAGGTCAAAAAAACACAACCAAAAGAGTCATAAAGACATATAGGTGTGTAAATAGAAACTTGCTGACTTTTGCTACCTCGCCACATATAGTAAGACTAGTCTCAAATACAGAAGAACAGACAAGGAACGCGATGTATATTTTTGGTTATGGCAGCTTGATCAACTCATCTTCACGTCAACTTACCGGTCAAACGGGTCAAGCAATCCCAGCGATTGTTCATGGCTTAGTGCGCCATTGGAGTAAGATCGATGACAGTTACGTGTTATCCCCTTTGATCGTCAATCTTGGTGAAGGGCAAGTGAATGGTGTTTTGCTTGAAGTGGATGATGTTTCATTGGCTGAGTTTGATCGTCGTGAACGTGGTTATCACCGTATCGAATTAAAAGCCGATCAAATAGAGAGCCAAACTGACTTTAAAACGGATCAATCGATCTGGGTATACATCAAAGACGAGATTCAAGCGCCTTGTGAGAACAGCCCTATCGTTCAAACCTATGTCGATACCGTCATGGCAGGATGTTTAGAAGTGTCTGAAAGCTTTGCCGCGCACTTTGTGAAACACACACAAGGCTGGCACCACCCATTAGAAAATGATCGCCACCAGCCAAAATACGGCAATCTTGCTGGGGTGTCTGATCACCACCACAGTGTGATTGATGGTTTGATATTGAGTGTTCGTAGTTAGTCTTTGAGGGTTTTGGAGCTTTGAGAACAGAGAAGTCGATGAGCTTATAACGAATAGGCTCACCGACTAAAATAAACCGCTTAAACCACTCGAATACCCGCTGGCATTGCACGTTCTGGTGTCAACAATACACTTTCAGATTCATCATCCGTTTCTGCACACAGCAGCATACATTCAGAAGTGTGGCCTCTCATCTTAGCCTTAGCTAAATTACACAGCACAACAACCTGCTTGCCCAGCAACTCTTCTTCTGTGTAATAAGGGACTAAGCTGGTCACTGTTTGTAGCGTCTTCTCACCCACATCTACTTGCACGATGTAAAGCTTGTCTGCGTTTTCATGACGCACAACCTCGATGATCTTACCCACACGCATTTCTAACTTAGCAAAGTCGCCATAAGAGACAGTATCCATTTCTCACTTCTTATATTGATTTTTTATTTATCAAATAAATTCACTAAAATTAAGTAAAACTAAAATCTAACATTAGCAGTAAGCCTAATAATTACAAGCGGTAAAGATCTCATTCTGATAAGTAAAGATCATAAAATTTGTCAGCGACAGTTACCAAATCTCACTTAATTTTGGCCAACCCCAAGCCGTGATTTCAACGCCTTTAAAAACATCGAGAAAGCTGAGCGTTTGTCTATGATGGAGCATTGGGCAAATCAAGCCTTCATAGATAAGAACAGACCCGAGCTGCTCAAGTTGATTAAGATATTCATTGGGTGAGAAGTCTTCTCGAATGCGATTGAGCTCAGTCACCAGCCATTCACTCACCGCAGATCCAATCGTGGCATGCAAAACTGGGTCACTCAGAAAGAACAACAGCGCCGATACTTGGCGATTGTCATCAAGGTTAAGGCTACTTAAAACAACCTCTTCACTGAAGCCATCGCCCTGCGCTTTCTCAATAAAGGCTTCAAATGAATAAAGATTGATCTGCGCTTCAATCCCCTCTTTCGCCAATATTTGCACAGCGGCTTTGGCACTGCGTTGAACACCCAAATGAGAATAACAGGCAATCTGAACCGAGCGAGGCAATTCGATCGGTTGGCTTCTGATGTGTTTGACGTTGTGCCAGAAAGGAAAGAAGTTATGCGCGATTTCGGCGCCAAAAGTCGTTTCATTTAATTCAAGCTGACGCCAAATCTGCTCTCCATTGAGTCGTTCACTCAACCAACGACGCTGAGGGTAAGACAAGCTTGAGTTGTTCTGGTTAAAAATAACAAACAGACACCCTTCCTCAATCCGAGCTCTTAATGCGGTGTGTGGCAGGTCAGCAGTATTTCCAGTGTCCAAAGCACTCTCACTCGGCTCAGTTGTCACGTTGGTGATGATCTTCTTAGAGTACTGTCTGTGTCAGGAAGCTTCTGTGAATCGCCAGAGGCTTGGTCATGACTCGCCGTAGCTGCATTCAAAGACCAAATCGTCACTTTATCCGTTAGAGAACGAAAGCCATGAAAGTGCTCGTTGGCCGCCAAGATAAGCTTGCTGTCTGAATGCAGTTCAAGAGCGAAGATGCCGCAACCAACCACATTAGACGATGAGTTTTTGAGTTGTTCTGGAGGCTGAAGTGAGTACTTTAAATCACTCATTAATGCCGCAAAGCCTTTGTCTCGGCGGTTGAGCTGAACGGAAAATCGATAAGGCGTTTCAACCGTAATCGACTCTAGATGCTCGAGTTCGTTTTGGTAATAAGGAAGCCCTTGCAGCTCAAGTAACAGTTGCGCGATAACCTCCGCGTCTACTTTTCCGCCCGAGTGGAAACTCACTGAAGGTCGAAGGTAGAACGTCCATATTGTCCAATCTTGGTTTGCTTCCCAGTGGTGTGCGATGTTCGGAATCAGTTCGCCTTCTGGGGTCATTGATACTAAGCAAGAGTGGATTTGACGAATCAGGTAGCGTTCGCTGTTTCGATGCGGCGTTGTCGGGTTAAGAGAAGCAAATGGTCGATTATAAGTAAGCTGAACACTGACCTTTCCTTCCTTCACCTGTGCTCCTGAGGTTTGCTTGAGCAGTTGTTCGAACACCACTTGGTTGTAATCGAGAAATTCCAGAGCTCGGTCGTACTTACTCTCTTTGATCCACTCCAAGGCAATCGCGCGCTTTACCTCGGTGCGGTCAATACGACGAATCAGAGTCGAACGCTGATTTCGCCCGACTCTTGGTATCCAAGCAATCCACTTGAGTTCACTCATCTGTTTGAGAATCGCACGTGCGTGTCGTGGGCTAGTACACATCTTGTCTGAGGTCTCAGCAAGCGTGACAGCATGCTCAACCAACAATTCAAATTCTTCTAGGCGTTCGTAGTATCGAAAAAGGTCTAAAAACTTCGTTATAGGGAACTTAAAACCTAAAAATCACGCTCTTTTTCCCTACCTCATTTTTAGCAAAAATAACCATAGATTCTAGCGCAGCCCTACGGTTGAGTAATTCAGCTGAAGACAACTCATCGGTTATTGAGTGAAAAAAGCATTCACAAGAAAAGCCTCTTTCCACCATCGGCAAATCCACACTTTAAAAGCTTTAGCGATAGCAACCTACTTTATGTTTATGCTCCTACCCCCTGCAAACCATAATCTCGCTGCTATCGCTAATCCCCCTTTTGCCATTACTCACCGATGATGCGCGCCCCAAATTTTATATAACAAATTGGAGTATATTTATGTTTGCTAACTTTTTTGCCAACCTGTCTAAGGTCGGTAAAGCCTTAATGTTGCCCATAGCCTCAATGCCTGCGGCGGGTATTTTGTTGGGTATTGGCTCGGCACAATTTGGGTTTATCCCTCCTGTGGTTTCCGAGCTAATGGCCGAAGCCGGTGGCGCCGTATTTGGTAACCTGCCACTGATTTTTGCATTAGGCGTCGCGATTTCATTCACCAACAATGACGGTGTCGGCGCTGTAGCAGCTGGTATCGGCTATTACGTTTTAGTGGCAACACTGAAGGTAATGGCGGGCGTACTTGGCGTTGACCATATTGATACCGGCGTATTGGGCGGCATCATCTCGGGTGCGGTCGGCGCTTATATGTTTAACCGCTTTTACACCATTAAGATGCCCGCTTATTTGGCCTTCTTTGCGGGTAAGCGCTTTGTCCCAATCGTGACATCATTTTCGATGCTGTTCTTGGGTATCGCGATTGCCTTTATTTGGCAGCCGATTGGCGCAGGCATTGATTGGTTCGGTGCTTGGGCAACAGAACAAAATCCACTGATGGCATTTTGGGCTTATGGCACTGCGGAACGTGCGCTGATCCCATTTGGTGTTCATCATGTGATTAACGTGATTATTCAACTGCAAGCGGGCGAATTCATTAACTCAGCAGGGCAAGTATTCCACGGTGAAATCCCACGCTTCTTCGCTGGCGATCCAAATGCCGGAAATCTAGCGGGTGGCTTCCTATTTAAAATGTTTGGCCTTCCTGCCGCGGCTATCGCAATTGGTCGTGCAGCAAAACCGGAGAACCGCACCAAGGTTATGGGGATCATGATTTCAGCAGCATTGACGTCATTCCTAACCGGTATCACTGAGCCAATTGAGTTTGCTTTCATGTTCATCTCGCCAGTGCTTTACGTGATTCACGCGATCATTGCTGGCCTTGCTTACCCACTGTGTATTCTGCTGGGTGTGAAACACGGCTACAGCTTTAGTGCGGGTTTGATCGACTATGTGACCTTCTTCGGTATCTCGACCAAAGGTTGGATGATCATCCCTCTAGGTCTGGCATACGCAGCGCTTTACTACGTTGTGTTCACTTGGTTTATCAAGACGTTCAACTTGAAAACACCAGGTCGTGAAGATCAAGACAATGGCAAAGTCATCAATGACACCAGCTCTGAATTCGCCAGCGAATTGGTGGGTGCATTTGGTGGTAAGCAGAACATCTTGAGCACAGACGCATGCATCACACGTTTAAGAATCCAAGTGTCTGAACAAGACAAGGTAGACGAAGCAAAACTGAAGCAACTTGGTGCTGCTGGTGTCGTACGAGTAGGCACAGGCGTTCAAGCTATCTTTGGTGGCAATAGTGACGTGTACAAAACTCAAATGCTTGATTGGATGAACAATAACTAGTTCTAGAGTCATCCTGTTACCTGAGCAAACCTATCATTTTGCTCTCTAGAATCGCGGCCGTGCTTTGGCCGCGATTTTTATTTCCTACCGACTTCTCCTGAACTGTTCTGATAAATTAGGACAACGTTTACACATCTCATATTCCTAATAAATTCAAATATTAAGATACTCATCTAGAAATATAGAATCGACATCAATTGCACTTATTACACAATGCGTGTTTAATACTTTGGTTAACATTTTCAGCCCAGAAAGGTCTCTCATGGCAACAATCAAGGATGTCGCAAAAGAATCCGGTGTATCAGTCGCAACCGTATCTCGGGTGATCAACAAATCTCCGAAGGCCAGTGCGAGCTCTATTGAGTCGGTAACGAAAGCGATGGCGAAGCTCGGCTATCGCCCGAATGCCAATGCCCGTGCGCTCGTAAGCCAAAGTACCAATACCGTCGGTGTGTTGGTGGGTGATATTTCCGATCCTTTCTTCGGCACGCTAGTTAAATCGGTCGACAACGTTGCAAGAGAGAACGGCAAACACATCTTAGTGGGTAATGGTTCTCACAATCGCGAAGAAGAGCAGCAAGCGATTGAGTTGCTGATCAACAGCCGTTGTGATGCCCTGATCATCCACTCGAAAGGCCTAACTGACGAAGAGCTGATTGCTTACTCTAAAGAAGTGAAAGGCTTAGTGCTGATCAACCGTTACATCGAAGAAATTGCCAATCGCTGTATCTTCCTAGATAACAAGAAAGGCGCTTTCCTCGCGACTGAATACTTAATCCGACATGGTCACAAAAACATTGCGTGTATCGCCTCCTCTTCAAGCATTGAAGATGCCAACGAACGTGTTGAAGGCTACCAAGCCGCGCTCAAAGAGTATGGTATTGAGTTATCTGAAAGCTATGTCGAACAGGCTCTACCAACCAGTGACGGTGGCGAATATGCGATGACGAACCTGCTGATTAAGTCACTACCAATCACTGGTATTGTGGCTTACAACGACTACATGGCGGCAGGGGCTTTATCGGTACTCGATGAGAACGGAATCCAAGCGCCAGAGAAGATGTCGATCATCGGATTCGATGATGGCTTAATTGCCCGCTATGTTCATCCGAAGCTGACTACGATTCGTTATCCAATCCAAATGATGGCTGAGAAAGCAACACGACTTGCCTTGAACCTAGCCAAAGGTGAAGACACCTCAGCTGAGCCAATGATGTTCTCTCCAACTTTGGTGCGCCGTAATTCGGTCGAGAAAATCTAAGCTCTGTTCACTGACCAAACAGCAAGTAAATTACCACCTTCTAAAGAAGGTGGCTTTATGTGAGCCCCCTAAAAGGGGGCTTTTGTTTAGTCCAACGCCAATTGCTGCTGCTCCACGCGCTCTTTTTTCTCTTGATGTCTTACATAGCGTCGAATGATTTCTTCATTAACCCCTACGCTATCGACAAAATAGCCCCTTTGCCAAAAGTGGTTACCCCAGAGTTTGTTTCTCCTTAAATATGGAAATTTACTAAAGAGTTTTAAAGCTATTTTGCCTTTCAATACGCCCATCAACTTGGATATCGATAACTTAGGCGGAACTTTTACTACCAAGTGCACGTGGTCAACTTGAACGTTTAATTCAACGACTTCACATCCAAGTTGATTACAGTAAACGTTTATACATCGATAAACTTCTTTACCTACATTGTTTTTCAAAATCCTAAATCGATACTTTGGTGTCCACACTATGTGATATTGACATCTCCAAAATACGTGGGAAGCTTGATTATATCTGCTCATGTTATTTGTCCTCTTTGACTTCGCTAAAAATCAAGGGAGCATTTAACATGGGTAGAACTACAGGCAAAGCCAAACTGAATGATAACCACCTACTGAAGTAGGTGGTTTAGGGCTGAAAACAAAAAAAAGCCCTAACAGAATCGCTTCTGTTAGGGCTTTCCTACCTTACTCTCGTACCCAACAATCACTCCCTTATTAGGTCGTCGATTGCTCGGTGCCACTTTTGTTCATCCCCCCAAGAGCAGCGTAATCAATCACACCGCTCCATTCATAAATCAACAAAAGAACTTGGCATCACCGCTTTGAGCTAGAGTGTACTAGTTTGAAGAATCCCCCGAAAATTCAAACTGGTAGCAGGTACGGTAGTTATATTCTTGTTCAGGCTGGAGAATACAACTGTCCTGCTTCCACTCTGGGTGGTTAGGAGAGTCAGGTAAGAACTGGGTTTCTAATGCCAAACCTGCGTAATCTTCATAGCTGCCACCACTACGGTTTGGTGTGCCACCAAGCCAGTTTCCGGTGTATAGCTGCATCGCAGGTTTGGTTGAAAATACTTTTAAGGTGACCAGCGCATCTGGCGAGGTCACAGTCGCGGCACATTGAGTGCGTTTACAGCCATCAGCCAATAAGAAAGAGTGATCGTAACCCTTGGCGGCTTTCTGTTGTTCATCACCTAATAAACGCTCTGAGATCATCATAGGCTGAGTGAAGTCGAAGCTGGTCGATTTCACCGATTTCAAGTTGCCTAATGGAATGCCGACAGAGTTGGTTGGCAAGAACTGAGACGCGTTGATACTCACAATGTGAGACAAGCAATCGTGCCCTGCTTCTGCACCGAGCAGGTTGAAGTAGGCATGATTAGTCAGGTTAACTACGGTTGGTTTATCGGTGTTGGCTGTGTAATCGATAGAGACTCGATTATCTTCGGTGATTTCATAACGAACCGACACGTTCAAATTACCCGGAAAACCTTGGTCGCCATCCGCTGATACTAAGCTAAACACAACCGATGTTTCAGTTTGCTCAGCAATGTTCCAACGACGTTTATCAAAACCATTCGGCCCACCGTGTAAGGTATTCCCAGCTTGGTTGGTTTCCAACTTGTAATTCTTGCCGTCAATCTTGAAACGACCATTGGCAATACGGTTGGCATAACGACCAACTGTCGTTCCCATATAACTGGCTTGCTTCTCGAAGTTATCCATTGAATTCACACCCAATAACACTTCTCGTCTGTTTCCTTTTACTGGCAAGATACAGCTCAACCACGTTGCGCCAATATCCATGAGTGTCACTTCCATGCCGTGTGCATTCGACAGCGTGACAAGCTGAGCAGGTTGGCCATCATAGGCTGCAGTTTCTGTCATGGATTGATGCAGGTTCTGCGCTTGTGTCATTCTAAATTCCTTCTACTGCCAGTAAAAAGCCTCTACGTTGAGGTAAAGGCTTTAGTATTTGGCCTACCATGATCTTTTTGCTCGGTAAGCACTATCTTAAGTCTCGAAGCAGTTAGATTACTTCAATTAGGCTGGCGCCGTCTTTCGCTTGGCACACATAAATTGATTCTTTTAGACCCGTCGCTGCTTGATATTTCTGCTCAACGGTTGTTTTAATTTCATCAACTAAAGCTGGCGGAACCAACGCCACGATACAACCACCAAAGCCACCGCCCGTCATACGCACGCCGCCTTGATCGCCAATCACTTCTTTAACCATATCCACTAGCGTATCGATCTCTTTAACTGTGATTTCAAAATCATCACGCATTGATGCATGCGATTCTGCCATCAACTCGCCCATGCGCTTCATGTCATGAGTACGCAGAGCTTGAGCCGCTTCTACTGTACGGTCATTTTCGGTAATCACGTGGCGAGCTCGCTTAGCAACCATCTCGTCCAATACAGACTCTTTCGCTTTAAATTGCTCAATCGTTACATCACGTAGTGCTGGGACACCGAACAAGCGAGCCGCTTCTTCACACTGCTCACGGCGTGTGTTGTATTCACTGTCGACTAAGCCACGTTTCTTGTTTGAATTGATGATCACCACCGCCATGTCTTCTGGCATCGAAACCGCTTGAGTTTCTAGGCTACGGCTATCCAAAAGCATCGCGTGGTTCGCTAGGCCTTCAGCCGAGATCATTTGGTCCATGATGCCGCAGTTACAACCCACAAATTCGTTCTCTGCTTGCTGACCATTCAACGCCACTTCCGCTTGAGTGATCTCTAGGTTGTAAAGCACCTTGAATGTCTGACCAATTACCACTTCTAGCGCGGCTGATGAACTCAAACCCGCACCTTGAGGTACATTGCCAGAGACAGAAATATCCGCACCTTTAAACTGGTAGCCACGACCAATTAAACACTTCACCACACCACGAATGTAGTTTGCCCACATCTTGTCTTGTTGGAAGGTAATCTCTTGCGTGATATCGAATTCGTCTACCGCATTATCGTAGTCCACAGACACCACACGTACCATGTTGTCGTCGCGCTTTGCTGCCGCAACAACGGTTTGGTAATTAATGGCACACGGTAGAACAAAACCATCATTGTAGTCAGTGTGCTCACCAATCAGGTTCACACGACCTGGCGCTTGAACGATGTGAGTCGCTTGGTAACCAAGGACTTGCTCAAAAGATGCTTTCACGTTTTGGATTAGATCAGACATAAGTAAACTCTCTGCTTAAACTCTTTGTTCAATTGGTTATGGCCCCTTCATGGCACCACTTTAATTCTTTGAGATTCCCGACTCCTTTGTTCCTCACTCTCGGGATTGACGCAAAAAGTTTCAATGAAACTGTCATTCCAGAATCGAGGGACGAGATATCAGGAATCTCGTTTGTTATTTACGAAGCAGGTATTACTGCTCTTTGTAGTGAACGTCGCTCAAATCGCGAAGACGTTGCGCTGCTTGTTCTGCGGTCAGATCACGTTGCGATTCCGCCAACATTTCGTAGCCCACCATGAACTTACGAACCGATGCGCTGCGTAGTAGTGGCGGGTAGAACAGAGCGTGCAGTTGCCAATGGTCAATATCGGTGCCCTCTTCAAAGAACGGTGCGTAGTGCCAACCCATCGAGTATGGGAATGAGCATTGGAACAAGTTGTCGTAGCGACTGGTTAGCTTCTTAATCGCGACCGCTAAATCATCACGCTGCTCGTCAGTTAATTCGCTCATGCGGCGAATATGCGTTTTAGGTAGCAACATGGTTTCGAACGGCCATGCAGCCCAGTAAGGCACAACAGCAATCCAATGTTCCGTTTCAACCACAGTGCGTGAGCCGTCTTTCATTTCAGCTTCAACGTAATCCACTAATAGGTTTGAACCTTGTTGCTCAAAGTATTCTTTTAGCAGCTTTTCTTTACGTTCAATCTCGTTTGGCAAAAAGCTGTTCGCCCAAATTTGACCGTGTGGGTGAGGCTGTGAACAGCCCATGGTCTCGCCTTTGTTCTCAAACGCTTGAACCCATAGGTAATCTTTACCTAGCTCTTCAATCTGCTCGTTCCAGGTATCGATCACGCCGCGTATTTTGTTCACAGGCAACTCTGGCAGCGTTTTGCTGTGGTCTGGAGAGAAACAGATAACGCGGCTCAATCCACGAACACCTTGAGTCTTAAATAGAGGGTTGTCAGACTCTGGAGCGTCAGGCGAATCAGGCATCAACGCCGCGAAATCATTACTGAACACATAAGTACCGTCGTAATCTGGGTTTTCGTCACCCGAGATACGTGTGTTGGTCGGGCACAAGAAACACTCTTTCTCGTACTCAGGAAGTTGTTCAGTCGATGGCTTCTCGTCTTGACCACTCCACGGGCGTTTAGCACGGTGCGGTGATACTAAGATCCACTGACCCGTTAGTGGGTTATAACGACGATGCGGGTGGTCTACTGGGTTAAATTCAACTTTTGACATACTTACATTGCTCTTAATTTTTGTGTCTTGGTCAATTCACCAAGACGAATAATTCTTCTACAAGGAGATTCCCTATCACGCTCGTCCCTCGCTGTAGGGAATGACGTGTAATCTCGTTGTGCTATTTGTGCAAAGGCAACCGCTTCATAGCCTTGTGCTTATCCGTCATTCCAGAATCGAGGTACGAGATATCTGGAATCTCTCTTTTCTCAATAACCTAAAAGTTTCTTAGTAACCCTGAGGGTTATTCGACTGCCAATTCCACGTATCCGCCGTCATTTCCATCACGCTGCGAGTCGCCTTCCAACCCAGTTCGCGTTCTGCCTTTTCAGTGCTTGCCCAACATTCGGCAATATCACCAGCACGGCGCGGGCAAAGTTCATAAGGAACTGGCTTGCCTGATGCTTGTGCAAAAGCTTCAACCATCTCAAGTACGCTTGAGCCTTTACCGGTACCTAGGTTGTAAATGTGCAAACCCGCTTTCTCGCCCACGGCTTTTAATGCCGCTACGTGGCCGTCAGCCAAATCCATTACGTGGATGTAATCACGAACACCCGTACCATCAACGGTTGGGTAATCGTTTCCAAAGATAGAAAGCTTCTCTCTACGGCCTACAGCAACCTGTGCGATGAACGGCATTAGGTTATTTGGAATGCCTTGCGGATCTTCGCCCATGGTGCCTGATGGGTGTGCGCCAACAGGGTTAAAGTAGCGCAGTAAAGTCACGCTCCAGTCGTTTTCCGCGTTGAACAAATCACTCAAACACTCTTCGACCATGTACTTACTACGACCATAAGGGTTCGTGGTATCGCCCGTTGGTGAGCTTTCGGTGATCGGTACAATCTCAGGGTCGCCGTATACGGTTGCAGAAGAGCTGAACACGATGCTTTTCACGCCTGCTTTCTTCATGCTGCGCGCTAGAACCAGAGAACCATTGACGTTGTTATCGTAGTATTCCAAAGGCTTAGCGACTGATTCGCCCACCGCTTTTAGGCCAGCGAAATGAATGACGGCCTGAATGTCGTGCTTAGCAAACACGTCATCTAAGAAGGATGCATCACGAATATCGCCAAGGTAAAATGTTGGCGTTTGACCGGTTAGGGCATTGATTCGCTCCAGTACTAGCTCTTTGCTGTTGCAAAGGTTGTCTACAATGATTGGCTCCATGCCCGCCTGCATCATTTGAATACATGTGTGACTTCCGATGTAACCCATTCCGCCCGTTACCAGTACTTTCACAATCAACCTCTCTTCACTGTCATTCATGATGAAATCTGAACCGATACTCTGTGTATTAGTTCGTTGTTATAGAAATAGTAGCAGCCAATCTGACTATAATTCTGTGATCAGAACCACGAAGTGTAAACGTTTACACAAAGTTCCACGAGACACATTCATATCAACATTGAGTTGATGAATCGATAGACAGTGCTAATTCATTGAAATTAAATGAGATCTTTATAGATAGTTAGATTTGCGACATCACAGAGGAGTTGAGCATTTATTTTACTAAAAGTTAATGCATTGGCTTTCAGTTTGATTACAATAGGTCAGTAGAATAAAGAGGTGCATTGCTTTTTTTACTAAAGACGAATTTCAAAGCAGCGCAATGTTCCAAGAACAGGAAGTGAGTATGGCAACGTTAAAAGATATCGCGACGGAAGCAAATGTTTCATTAGCTACCGTTTCTCGGGTTCTCAATGAAGATCCTACATTAAGCGTCAAGGAAGAGACCAAAAGGCGTATCTTTGAAATTGCCGAGAAGTTGGAATACAAAACCAGCAGCTCACGTAAATCGGTTAGCAGTAAAAAGCAGAACCACCACTTCCTTGCTCTGTACAATTACAAGCAAGAAGCGGAAGTTAACGACCCTTATTATCTATCAATTCGCCACGGTATTGAGACTCAGTGCGAGAAGATGGAAGTTAACCTAACCAACTGTTATGAAAGTAAAATACAGACCAACTCTGGCCAGATAACCGGCATTTTACTGGTTGGTAGAATGACGCAAGAAGTTATCGCACAAGCGAAAAAGCTTACCGATAATATCTGTTATGTCGACTTTACCGATCACTCTGAACCTTATGACTCCGTTGATATTGACCTTGCTCGCATCAGCAAAGAGATCACCAACTTCTTCATTAACCAAGGCTACGAACGCATTGGTTTCATCGGTGGCCAAGACGACATTAACACCTCTGATATTCGCGAAGTCGCGTTTGCGGAATACGGTGGTTTGAAGAACGTGGTCAGCGAACAAGACATCTACCGCGGTGACTTCTCTAGTTCATCTGGCTACAAGCTGGCGAAGAAAATGCTAGAGAGCGGCGATTACCCGAAAGCGATGTTTATTGCATCCGATTCGATTGCAATTGGTGTTTTACGCGCCGTTCATGAACATGGATTGAGCATTCCAGAAGACATTGCGCTGATCAGTGTCAATGACATCCCAACCGCTAAATTTACCTTCCCAAGTTTATCAACCGTTCGTATTCACTCTGAACTGATGGGAATTCAAGGTGTTAACCTTCTGATTGAGAAAGTACGCGATGGCCGTACTATCCCACTAAGAGTTTACGTACCAAGTAAACTCAAGCTACGCGACACAACAAAATAGCAATAAATTTCAAACAGATAACGAAAGGTCACCTCTATTATAGGTGGCCTTTTTTGTACCTGTTATCTCCCTCTCCAATCACATATCGTCTCTTCCAATCTGCTGTATAAAACACCAAATAGCATTCTTTTAAGTGGATCACACAGCACCGTAAAAAGCCCACAAAAAACGTGATGGAGTTAAAGTAAAACGTTTTCACTAATTTCATTTAGTAAAACTTTTACCAATAATTACCTCAGTCCAAAAATACTCGTATTCACTACGACCCATTACGCATAAGAACGTCGGCCAGCATTCAAACAGGCCGAGAGAGAGGCAACGTGAACAACTGGGAAAACTTCCTGAACTTACATGAGAACCGTATGGCACCACGTGCTTACTTCTTCTCATACGCATCAGAAAAAACAGCTAAGACATTTCAACGTGAATTAAGCAGCCACTTCCAACTATTAAGTGGTCAATGGAATTTCAGCTACTTCACCAACCCGTTACTGGTTCCTGAAGAGTTTTACTCTCAAGAGATGAGCGACTGGGGCCACATTACGGTTCCAAACATGTGGCAAATGGAAGGCCACGGCGATCTTCAATACACAGATGAAGGTTTCCCATTCCCGATTGATGTGCCTTTCGTACCATCAGACAACCCAACAGGCGCATACCAACGCTCTTTCTTCCTTGGCGAAAGCTGGGACGAGAAACAAACCATCATCAAGTTTGATGGCGTAGAGACTTACTTTGAGGTTTACGTAAACGGAGAGTACGTTGGTTTCAGCAAGGGCAGCCGCCTAACCGCTGAATTTGATATTTCTAACCACGTAAAAGCGGGTAACAACTTACTTTCTATTCGCGTGATGCAGTGAGCAGATTCAACCTACATTGAAGACCAAGACATGTGGTGGACGGGCGGTATCTTCCGTGATGTTTACCTTGTTGGTAAAGAGCAACTGCACGTTCAAGATCTAACGGTTCGTACTGATTTTGACGATGCTTACCAAAGCGCAACCCTTTCGTGCAATGTTGCTCTAGAAAACCTAGCAGCAGCGACAAACGCAACCCTTGAGTACGCATTGCTTGATGGCAGCCAAGTTATCTCGCAAGGCTCAGTAGATAGCTTAAATGTTCCTAACCAACAGACTGGCGGCAATGCGAACACTCAATTCTCTATCGATGTAGTGAACCCAGTTCAATGGAATGCTGAAAACCCATACCTTTACCAACTGCTGCTTACGCTGAAAGACGCTGACGGCAAAGTGTTAGAAGTGATCCCACAACGCGTTGGTTTCCGTGACATTAAAGTTCGTGATGGTCTGTTCTACATCAACAATAAATACGTGATGCTGCACGGCGTGAACCGCCACGACAACGACCACCTAAAAGGTCGTGCTGTTGGCATGGATCGCGTAGAGAAAGACTTAGTGTTGATGAAGCAACACAACATCAACTCAGTACGTACTGCACACTACCCGAACGACCCACGTTTCTACGAACTGTGTGACATCTATGGTCTGTTCGTGATGGGCGAAACCGACGTTGAAACACACGGCTTTGCTAACGTTGGTGACCTAAGCCGCATCACTAACGATGCAGCATGGGAAGCGGTGTTTGTTGAGCGTATCGAACGTCACATTCACGCTCAAAAGAACCACCCTTCTATCATCATGTGGTCTTTAGGTAACGAATCTGGCTACGGCTGCAACATTCGTTCTATGTACGATGCAGCTAAAGCGATTGATGACACGCGTTTAGTTCACTATGAAGAAGACCGTGATGCTGAAGTGGTCGACATCATTTCAACCATGTACTCACGAGCTCAGTTAATGAATGCCTTCGGTGAATTCCCACACGAAAAACCACGCATCATCTGTGAATACGCACACGCAATGGGTAACGGCCCGGGCGGTTTAACCGAGTACCAAAACGTGTTCTACAAGCACGACTCGATTCAAGGTCACTATGTTTGGGAATGGTGTGATCATGGCATTTTAGCACGTGATGAAGCAGGTACTGAGTTCTACAAGTACGGTGGAGACTACGGTGACTATCCGAACAACTACAACTTCTGCATGGACGGTTTGATCTACCCAGACCAAACGCCAGGCCCTGGCTTGAAAGAGTACAAGCAAGTGATTGCCCCAGTGAAACTTCGCGATTTCGATGCACAAACTGGCACCTTCACTGTCGATAACAAACTGTGGTTCTCAAACATCGATGACTACACCATCACTGCAGAAATTCGCGCTGAAGGTGAAACCATTGCTGTGCAACACATCAAGGTTGAAGAGCTGGCAGAAAACTCTAGCCGTGAACTAACACTTAACTTACCACAACTTGATGAGCGCGAAGTGTTTGTGAACTTTACTGTTCGCAAGGATTCTCGCACGCCTTACAGCGAAGCGAACCACGACATCGCGGTTTACCAATTCCAAGTGAAAGATAACACGGCGCAGCTAGAAGCCTTCACTAACAACAATGCTACAGCACTGAATGTTGAAGAGTCTCGCCTCGCTTATCTAATCAAAGGCCACAACTTTGCACTGAACTTCTCGAAAGTAAACGGCAAGCTGACCTCATGGCTCGTCAATGGCGAAGAGATGATTAAGTCAGAACCAAGACTCAACTTCTTCAAGCCAATGATCGATAACCACAAGCAAGAGCACGATGGTTACTGGGAGCCAGCACACCTACAGATCATGCAGGAACACTTCCGCTCACTTAACGTTGAACAGAACAACGGCAAGGTCGAGATCACGACCACCAGCATCATTGCTCCACCAGTATTTGATTTCGGCATGCGTTGTGAATATCGCTACCAAATCAGTGCAGAAGGCCAACTGAACGTTGAACTGAGCGGTGAACGTTACGGTGATTACCCTCACGTGATTCCAGTTCTTGGTTTCGATATGGGCATCAACGGCGACTTCGACCAAGTTCAATACTACGGCCGCGGCCCTGAAGAGAACTATCAAGACAGCAAGCAAGCCAACATGATTGATGTGTACCAATCAACGGTTGCAGACATGTTCGAGAACTACCCGTTCCCACAAAACAATGGCAACCGCCAACACGTTCGTTGGGCTGCGCTTTCAAGCCGGGCGGGTAATGGTATTGCAGTAAAACCACAGCAAGAAATCAACTTCAGCGCATGGTTCTACACCAATCAAAACCTGCACCAAGCACAACACATTATTGAGCTAGAGAAGAGCGGTTACATCACGCTAAACCTAGACCACCAAGTGATGGGCTTAGGCTCTAACTCTTGGGGCAGCGAAGTGCTCGACTCTTACCGCGTGTACATGGACGAGTTCCGCTACGGCTTAACTCTGATTCCATTCCAAGCAGGCGATTGCGACGCGCAGCACCTAATAAATCATAACTTTGGCGATGAGTTTTTTTCGGCGAACGCACCAAAAGCTCAACCACAACAGAACGAGGCATAAGTGATGATCGTTTTAGAGAACTTAGAACAATTTAAAGTCGTTTACCGCGATGGTCGTAAATGGCAACGCTGTGTAGAGGCGATTGAAAACATTGGCAACATCAAAGATGGCGTGATGTATTCGATTGGTGACTCACTGGCTTACATGATTGAAGACGGCGTGGCTCTTAACACTGAAAACTTCACAGGTAACCGTCGTTACTTTGATGTGCACTACTACTTGGAAGGTCGTGAAACGGTCGAGTTTGCAGATAAGTCTCAGCTTGAACAGACCCAAGCTTACAGCGATGAAACCGACCGTGAACACCTAATGGGTAACGGCGAGACTCGTGAGTTAGTTGAAGGCCAAGTGGCGATCTTTGATAACAGCAAAGCTTACCGCTTTCACGGTGATAACCGAGTTCGCAAAGTGGTACTGAAAGTGACCATTGAAGACGGCTACTTCCTTAATAAGTAAACAACTGAAAGTAGAAACAACAAGATCTATTCACAGTGTGACTGAGGCTTGCCGTTCAAGGCTCAGTCACACTGCAAACGCCTTTATACTTCCTCCCTACAAGGAAGCTTAAAGATATAACGACTATAATTACGTGCCCCTTGGAGGACACTATGTCTGAATCTGTACGCGGTAAGTTAGGCAAATTTGCCCTACTCTCCATGACATTTGCAGCGGTATTTAACGTTCGCAACATTGTAAACAACAACATCGAATTGGGATTGAGTTCTGCTCCGATCTTTTTGCTCGCTACCCTTATTTACTTCATTCCATTCGTGTTCATCATTGCTGAATTCGTATCTGCAAATAAAAATTCTGAGTCAGGCATGTATGACTGGCTTAAAAACAGCCTACCTAGGTTCGTTCCTATACTGGTTCGTAAACCTTTTCTGGTTTGTATCCCTGCTACCAAACGTAATCGCCTATGCGTCTTACGCGATGTTGGGCTATGAATACGCCTTCTCGCCAGTCGTTACATCGGCTATCTCGATTGCTTTGTTTGCAGCAGCAACTCACATCTCAACCAAAGGCGCGAGCTGGCTAGGTAAGATTGCCGAGATCGTGGCATACGGTGTATTTGCTCTGTTTGCAATCTACGTTATCGGTGCACTAATGGCACTGGGCGGCAACCATGAGCCAGTAGAACCAATCACGCTTGAAGCAATGACACCGACCATCAACTGGGCAACGCTAGGTATCATGTGTTGGATCTTCCAAGCAGCCGGTGGTGCAGAAACCGCAGCCGCTTACCTAAACGATGTTAAGGGCGGTCACAAGTCTTTCATCAAGGTCATCATTGGTGCAGGTATCGCGATTGGTGCGATGTACGCAGTCGGCTCTCTACTAGTAAACGTATTCGTAGCACGTGATGAATTAACTTACGCTGGCGGCATGGTTGAAATATTCACAGGTATGGCGAACTACTTCGACATTTCACAATCTCTAACGGGTCGCTTCGTTGGTATCGTACTGTTCGTTGCAATGTTTGGCTCGATGATGATGTGGACTGCGGCTCCTGTAAAAATTCACTTCTCTGAAATCCCTAAAGGTGTTTACGGTGAGAAGACAACAGAACTGAACGAGCACGGTGTTCCTGTTCGTGCAGCATGGTGGCAGTTTGCGTTCGTATTCGTGATGCTTGTGGTTAACGGCTTCGGCTCTGAATCTGTACAAGACATGATGAACACGGCTATCAACCTAACAGCCGGTACCGCAATGTTACCGCCTATCTTCATCATGGTGGCTTACTTTGTATTCCGCTTGAAACACGACGACACACCGCGTGATTTCCGAATGGGCACTCGAGTTCAAGGTATGGCAGTGGTTTCGGTACTGATTGGTATCTTCGTTGTGAGCATGACAGCATCGGCATTCCCGACAGGTGTTGACCTTGTTCAAGCCTTCTTCATCAACGTCTTCATGACCGCTGTATTCTCAGGTATTGCATGGTGGTGGATCTCTCGCTTTGAAAAGAAGCAAGCAGGTAAAGAAGCAAAGCTAGAAACGGCTAAGCAGTCGTAATCCAGAATCTATACTCCCAATTCAAAAGCGCCTTCATTGGCGCTTTTTTTGTTTTAAATCAGATAATTAAAACAACAAGCTCAAAAATAAAAACGCCGTTCCGTCAAGGTTTCACTTCACGAAAAACGCCAATTAATCGGTAATAAAACTCGAATAAAAACAAAGGTAAAACATTAACTAAATTTATTTACTCAAGGTCACATAATTGATCAATTTTGATTAACTTCCCGCCGCTTAATCTTTAATCTTCTTGCTGAAGAGACAAGCTGTTCCATATAAAAAAACGACACAAAGCCCCTACAAGCCTTATTAAACGTCGCACATGAAACAGCCAATTTCTTTACAGAACTTCTGAGTCGTTAACTTGTTGTTTCGGTAATAAATTTACTGAAAACAGCAAAGGTAAATCACGAAGAAGTCCGATCGTAAATCTATAAAAATAATATCTGAGCCAACCCTGATTGATCTGAGCGGGTGTTTGCCAAACCAACATAACAATAAAAGTGCGGCCTAGAGCGTCCCTCTCTAGGACCAAGTTATAACGATCATCAACGTGATTCACCGGAGAACATCATGTCCGATAATAAACGCAGTACGATAGGCAAATTTGCCCTACTGTCTATGACCTTCGCGGCGGTATATAGCTTCAATAACATCATTAATAACAACATCGAAATCGGCCTCTCTTCGGCTCCGATGTTCTTTTTAGCAACCATCTTTTATTTTGTTCCTTTCTGCCTGATAGTCGCTGAGTTTGTGTCACTGAATAAAGACTCTGAAGCGGGTGTTTATTCTTGGGTTAAAAGCTCGCTAGGCGGCCGCTGGGCGTTTATTTCGGCTTACACATACTGGTTTGTTAACCTATTCTTCTTCACGTCACTGCTGCCTAGAATCATCGCTTATGCGTCATATGCGTTCTTAGGTTTCGAGTACATCTTCACGCCAATGACCACGGCAATTCTGAGTACCATTTTGTTTGCGGTCGCGACTCACATCTCGAACAACGGCGCGAAGCTACTGGATCCTATCACCTCTTTAACTTCGTCACTGATGCTATTGCTGACTATGTCTTATATCCTGTTATCAGGTGGCGCATTGGTTGGTGGCATCGAACCGGCTGACCCAATCACGATTGAGGCAATGACACCAAGCTTTAACTGGGCATTCCTTGGCGTAATCACTTGGATCTTCATGGCGGCTGGCGGTGCAGAATCGGTCGCGGTTTACGTAAACGACATCAAAGGTGGTCACAAGTCTTTCGTTAAGGTAATCATCATTGCCGGTATATTTATCGGTGCGCTTTACTCGGTTGGATCTGTACTTGCGAACGTGTTTGTTGCTCGTGAAGAGTTGAAGTTTACCGGCGGTTCAGTACAGGTATTCGAAGGGTTAGCAAGACACTTTGGCCTGTCTGAGATCCTAATGAATCGCTTTGTGGGTGTGGTTTCATTCACTGCGATGCTGGGCTCGCGACTGATGTGGACAGCAACACCGGTTAAGATCTTCTTCTCTGAAATCCCTAAAGGCATCTTCGGTGAGAAAACTGTCGCACTCAACAAACAAGGCGTGCCAGAGCGTGCTGCTTGGGTTCAGTTCTTCATCGTAATTCCGCTGATGTTCATCCCAACACTGGCGTCGGACACAGTGCAAGACCTAATGAGCACCATCATCAACATGACAGCCGCAGCCTCTATGCTACCGCCACTGTTCATCATGATTGCTTACCTGCACCTGCGTGTAAAACTAGACCATCTACCTCGTGATTTCCGCATGGGCTCACGCCGAGTAGGCATTACCGCAGTGTCGATTCTTATCGGTATCTTCACGATAGGATTCTTTGCATCGACCTTCCCAACGGGCGCTGACATCATGACCATCATTTTCTACAACGTGGGCGGCATTGTGATCTTCCTTGGCTACGCGTGGTGGAAGTACGGTCAATACGAGAAAAGCTTGTCTCTAGAAGAGAAGAAGCTAGAAGCAAAGCCAGAAACTGCTAACGCTTAATTTGGCTTGATACTCTCATTAAAAATCTAAGGCACTCTCCATTTGGTGAGTGCCTTTTTATTTACAAGCCTGTTTATTGGTTCAAAATTCGATTCACACCCCAAATACCTCCCACCCCAAGCATTAGCGTACAAATTCAACTAAAAACCAAAATAAATTAAAAGTAAATATTTACTAAAAATAGGTCACATTTTTAGATCGATTTAATTTTAAACACAAAAATAATCATTAATATCGGTTTTGCGATCGTAAGTGACCTGACCATATACGCCTTGAAGAGCACCCCAATATTAGAAGTCAGAACAGCCTGCGAAGCTTCATTTATCAACCCGAAACAGAAGTGAATAAAATGAAACGTAGTTTTACTAAAACCACTCTTATTACAAGCTGTATCCTTGCTGCTCTAACGGCTAATGCCCACGCTGATGAAACAGCCGCTAACCACAGCGACACTCAGCCCCCTAAAACAGAATCTGAAACGCTATTTAACTTCTATGGTGAGCTTGGCCTTGGTGGTCACGTTGCACTAGAAGGCGACGACAAAGGCCGCTACTCAGACGGCACTTACATTGAGGCTGGCTTGGCTATCGAGCATGGCAATTGGTTTGGTCTTGCTTACATGGAAGGCTGGACGGTACAAGCCGATGACGAAGGCAATGCATGGGCAACTGGTCATGGCTGGGGCGGCTTCGAAGGGGGCTTTAACCGCTTTTACGCTGGTTACCGCACTGACGAAAAAACAGAATTTATTGTTGGTCGTATGGACTCATCACTGGATGACGTTCAATGGTGGGGTGACCCTACCGTCGAGTACGGCTACGCGATCTCAAACACGCGTGACGTACATGTCGGTGTGAAGATCCAAAATCTAGAAGGCAAGCTACGCTACAGCGTTTCATTCGCGCCTGAATCAGACTTCTCTGAAGACGATGCCCTACTTCACTTCGGTAAGTACGACAACTTCGCAGACCAATGGAAAGACAAAAATGCCATGGTCAACGGTTACCTCCAGTACGATCTGACTGACGACCTAACCCTAATGGGCGGCGGTGAAGTTCGTAATAACGATGGTGGTGAACTTCTACTATTGGGTGCTGAGTACAAGAACTTCGCAACGCGTGTATGGCACGACACAGACAAAGGCAACCAAGAGTCTTTCGGTAGCGAGTCAGGTATTCAAACCAGTGCTTGGTACGAAGCGGCACAAGGCGTTTACCTATCAGCAGCCTACAACTACGCCAACTTTGACGGCGACAATGGCGAAAAAGAGATCACCTCTTACATCAACGCCGGTGTTTGGTACGAATACGGCAACGGCGCGTTTGCGACTGCTTTCGATAGCCGCTTTGGCGTAGGCAGCGACACTGAAATTGGCGACGCACAAGTGTTCGCAATGCAATACTTCTACTGGTAATAACAGGAACTCACTATGAAACTGAACAAATCATTCGCAGCTCTCGCTATTGGCGCAGCACTTGTTGTTACTGGCTGTACATCAAATACAGGCTCTGAAGAACTTCAAGCCAACCAATTTAAAAACGTTATCGACCGCACTGGCTCACCAGAATACATGCGTGATTACGACTTCGATGACCACCAGCGTTTCAACCCATTCTTCGATTTAGGTGCATGGCACGGCCACCTACTGCCAGATACAGCCGAAGGCATGGGCGGCTTCCCAGGTACAGCGCTGCTTACCGAAGAGTACATCAACTTCATGGCTGATAACTTTGACCGCCTAAGCGTGTTCAAAGATGGCAAAAAAGTCGCATTCACCATGGAAGCTTACAGCCTACCGGGCGCATTGGTTCAGACACTAAAATCTGACGATGTAACGGTAGAGATGACAATGCGTTTTGCTTCCAACCGTACCTCTTTGCTAGAGACCAAAATCACCACAGACTCACCGGTTGAATTGGTGTGGGATGGCGAACTGCTAGAGAAGACACACGCGAAAGAAGGCGTCGCTCAAACCGATAAAACCATTGCTGAAACCTACCCTGAGTACGATCGTCAAATCGTCGCAACTGACGATGGCTTGAAGGTAACTTTCGGTAAGGTGCGTTCAACATGGGATCTGCTGACTTCAGGCGAGTCTTAGTACCAAGTTCATAAATCGATTCCAACCCAAACCACAGTTAATGGCCTAACGTTTACTTCAACGGCAAACATTGAAGAATCGACCACCATCTACACCACTTACTCGCATGTTCTAACGGCAGAAGAAGCACAAGCTGAACAGCCTGAAATCAAAAAGATCATGGCAAACCCAACTGACTTCTTAGCGGCATCAGCAGAACGTTGGGAAGGCTATCTTGAGATGGGCTTAACCAACCCGAATGCAACACCAGAGCAAGAGCGTGTTGCAGTTAAAGCAATGGAAACCCTAAACGGTAACTGGCGTGGCGCGGCAGGTGCAATGGAGTTTGATTCTGTCACTCCATCGGTAACCGCTCGCTGGTTCTCAGGCAACCAAACATGGCCATGGGACACATGGAAACAAGCCTATGCAATGGCTCACTTTAATCCAGACGTGGCGAAAGATAACATCCGCGCAATGTTCGCTTACCAGATTCAGGCTGACGACGCGGTTCGCCCTTGGGATGAAGGCTACGTGCCAGACCTACTCGCTTACAACCTAAGCCCAGAACGTGGCGGCGACGGTGGTAACTGGAATGAACGTAATACTAAACCAAGCCTCGCCGCATGGGCAGTAATGGAAGTCTACAAGACCACCAGCGACGAAGCTTGGCTTGAAGAGATGTATCCAAAACTAGTGGCTTACCATGATTGGTGGCTACGCAACCGTGATAACAACGGCAATGGTGTTCCAGAGTATGGCGCTGCTCGCGACAAAGCACACAACACACCTGAAGGTGAAATGTACTTCACCGTGGTTCGTGGTGATAAGCATGAAACCGTCGTAGGCCAAGCAGCACTGGATAAAGTGGTAGCGGAAGGTAACTACGATTACATCGAGAGCCCAGCTCAAACCGCTGCATCTTGGGAATCCGGTCGTGACGATGCGGCAGCCTTTGGTTTCATTGATAAAGACCAGCTAGACGCATACGTCGCGAACGGCGGCAAGCGCAGCGATTGGGATGTTGAATTCGCTCAAAACCGTGCGAAAGACGGCACACTGCTAGGCTACTCACTGCTGCAAGAGTCGGTTGACCAAGCAAGCTACATGTACAGCGATAACAAGTACCTAGCAGAAATGGCTGACATTCTGGGTAAAGACGCTGAAGCAAAAGAGTTCCGCGAAAAAGCGGAGCACCTATCGAACTACATCAACACCTGTATGTTCGATGAAGGCACTAACTTCTACTACGACATTCGTATTGAAGATAAGCCTTTGGCGAATGGCTGTGCGGGTAAACCGATTATTGAGCGTGGTAAAGGCCCTGAAGGTTGGTCACCACTGTTCAACGGTGCAGCAACGCAAGCACATGCTGATGCGGTTGTTTCTGTGATGAAAGATACGGGAGAGTTCAACACCTATGTTCCACTGGGCACAGCAGCGCTTTCTAGCCCAGCATTTGGCCCAGATATTTACTGGCGTGGACGTGTATGGGTAGACCAGTTCTACTTTGGCCTAAAAGGCATGGACAGCTACGGGTACCGTGACGATGCGATTGAAATGGCAGGTGCGTTCTTTGACCACGCTGATGGCTTGGTGCAAGACGGCCCTATCCGAGAGAACTACAACCCACTAAACGGTGAACAGCAAGGTGCACCAAACTTCTCTTGGAGTGCCGCTCACCTATACATGTTGTATAACGATTTCTTTACTGATGCAGAGTAAGTAAAAACCTATACCTGTCTTCTGGAATTCAATGAAAATCTAACCTCATAAATTTCAGGTTTTGGCACTCAGTTTCTCGCTGAGTGCCTTTTTTATATCTGAAGTAACGTAAGCGAAAAACAGGCTATCAGAGCATTTGGCCTACTATGATCTTTTTACTATCCAACCTATATAAAACCATTGCTATCAACTAGCTAGGAAAGAACCGCACTTGATAGTGGTAATGTTCTCGTTGCAACTTGAATTCATCGTGGACACTTGGTGTCCATGAATCATCACCGCCCACGCCCATATGAAAACCATCGACATAGACAAACAACTGGTCTTGCTCGATAAGGTCACAAGTATGTTTTGCTTTTTGTAACTGTTGCTGTCCAAAACGGCTCACTGAGAACTGGAAATCGCCCTGTAATTCAAATCCACCAATCACCGCTTCACGCACGTCACAACGCAGCCCGCAGTCGGAGGGAAAAATATAAGGAGTATGCATCTGCTCGATACTCTGTTGATACAAGCCCATATGCGCAGCTAATTTACGATCAGGATAGTTTTCATGCGGGCCTCGACCAAACCATGCCACATTTTCAGGCACATCAGCTAAAGCAAACGTAAGCCCAACACGCGGCAGTGATGGCAATCCTTTTGCCGCTTCAACATGTACATCAACCTTCACCTCACCATCGGAAAATAACTGATAGCGCCATGTTGATAGCAGTCGCACTTGCCCGGAAACAACGTGTGCAATTCTTGAAGTCACCGCAACACAGTTACCCGGAGTGCCGAAAGTAAACTCGATACATTCTGGAGACAGCTTATCTAGCCCCATGGCTTGCCAACGCGCAATCCAAGAGTTGGGGTCAATTCGATTGGCTTCACTAACACCAATATCATTATCCAGTGGCGCACGATAGAAATGGTCTCGAATACCACTCGCCAATTGCTCGATGCCTCTTAGCTGCCAGCTTTCTAGAGTACCAGTGAGTCGATTAAATTCGACCTGATAATCGTCTCCTCGAATCGTCAATGTGGTTCCCATTTCTTGAACTTTAGGAGGTTTCGCGGAGAGGTTCATATCGAGTAACAATTGCGGTGCTGCAGGCAGAAGTAATTGTTCACTCGCGGTAACGTGCCCTTCATTAGCCCATGACGTTTTTGCACTCAATACCACCTCTACGTTCAAGTGGTTGAGCGCATTAATTGAAGGCGTCACGTCGACGCCATCCAACTCTAAACGTGTGCAAGAATCCGGTTCAATTAGCAGCTCAATACTACCTTGGCTTTGCACCTCACCATCTTGGGTGATACTCCAGTTCAAGGTTTCAATCTGACTCGTATGGAATAAGTGCTCACTGCGTATCTCAATGACCAAAGGTGACGCAGAAATTAGAGTGAACTGATAAAACTGCTGCGCTTTCTTCACTTCATGCAGGGTGGGATGAACTGTCCTATCTGGGAAAACCAAGCCGTTGATACAGAATTGGCGGTCATTAATGTCATCACCAAAATCACCACCGTACGCCCAATAAGGCTGGCCGTTTTTATCTTGTTTGGTGATGCCCTGATCGACCCAATCCCAAATAAAACCGCCTTGCAGCCTTGGGTTATCGCGAAATGCTTGCCAGTATTTATCAAAGCTACCTAAGCTATTGCCCATCGCATGTGCGTATTCGCACAAGATCAGCGGGCGCTGTTCATTAGGCAAGGCAATCGCTTTACGAATACCGACACGCGGCGTGACCTCAGGTTGATGCTCAACCACAGGTAAATCCCAATCGACACGAGCATACATTGGACACAAAATATCGGTCGCAGCCGTGTTTGCACCACCGCCCTCATACTGAACAGGGCGAGTTGGATCGGCTAGCTTCACCCATTGGTACATCGCGTGGTGATTGCGACCAATCCCCGATTCATTCCCCAGCGACCAAATGATGATACTGGCGTGGTTCTTATCACGCTCCACCAAACGAGTCATGCGACGCATATAGGAATTGAGCCAAGAAGCATCGTCCGACAAGCGACACATCGGGACTTGCCCATGAGTTTCAATATTTGCTTCATCGACCAAGTACAAACCATATTCATCACACAACTCATACCACATCGGGTGATTCGGATAGTGCGCGGTTCTGACGGCATTAAAATTGTTCTGCTTTAGCAGCTTGATGTCTTCAATCATCCCTTCTTTAGTCATGGTATGACCAAGCTCCGGATGATGCTCATGTCGATTCACGCCTCGAATTAGCAGCGGCTTACCGTTCACTTTTAGCAGCCCATCACTAATCTCGACGCTACGGAAACCAACATCGTAAGCCTCACAATCGATCAATTCGCCCTTTTCATTCTCCAATGAGATAACACAACGATAGAGATAAGGTGATTCAGCGCTCCACTTGTGTGGATTGGCGAGTGAGTGTTGACTGTGTGCCACTTCCTGCCAAGGCCCTTTTTCGTCGACATATCTTTGCCCAAAACCAACCACATCAGGCTCATTCACTCGATGACCTTGCGCATCATACAGCTCAACCTTTACCTGATAAGCACCACTACTCTCGTTATCATTTTTTGATATTTTGACATCGACATTGAGCTGCGCATCACGATAAGCACCATCTAATTGAGTTTCAATTCTTACATCTTCTATCGCTGTCTTTGGCTTGGTGAGCAAAGTGACATCACGGAATATACCGCTCAACCACCACATATCTTGGTCTTCAAGGTAAGAGCCATCCGACCAACGCAGTACCATCACCGCAAGTGTATTTTCACCCACACTAAGATACTCAGACAGATCAAACTCGGCTTGCAATCGGCTGTCTTGCGAATACCCCACCCATTTACCGTTACACCACACATGAAAGGCGGAGTTAACGCCATCAAAAGCTAGCCTATGGGTATCCAATAACGCATCTTCTGTACATTCAAAACGAGTTCGATATAGCCCTGTTGGGTTATCGTTTGGCACAAAAGGAGGCGTATCAGCAAAAGGGTATTTCACATTGGTGTAGATAGGTTTATCGAAGCCCTGCATTTGCCAATTACTTGGGACATCTATCTGCGCCCATTGTGAGTCATCAAAGTCTTGAGATACCGATTCTTCACTCACTAGCTCGGGGGCAGAAAACAACTGAAAGCGCCACTTTCCATTCAAAAAAAGCTTACGCTCAGAACGTTTAGCGAGTGCGTCGGCACTTGAAAGATAGCCATTCAAAGGCGCGTGAGCCTCAATGACATTGTGATGAGTAACGTGTTGGTTTTCCCACTCGCGAGCCGAGATGATTTGAGAAAAGTTTCTCATGGAGCATTCCTTACTATAAACCGTGTAACGTGAATCATTGCGAGTGCGACTGAGTGACAACAAGCGCTAGCGAGCTAAACAAAGGCATTGGCAATGACAAACGAGAAAAGAAAAGCCGCAACCAAAATAGCTGCGGCTCATGAGTCTTACTTGAAGGCGCGTTTACTCACCTTATCCAGTTTTTTCAAGATCTTATCGATTCGTTCAGGGTGAACCATAAACTCTTGGAAACCTTTCATACCTTCTTTGGCCATTGCTGGGTTGGTGTCACGGTCGTAGAACTGAGCAGTACCTGCGCTTGACGCTAACATCGCAACGCCTTTGTCTAAGAACGGATCAGATTTCGCCTTGGCTTTGTTGTTGGTTGGGATCTGTAGCAGCATCTCATTGATCAGTTGTTGGTTTTCAGCGCGAGCTACAAACTCAAGGAACTTACGTGCATCTTCTTTGTTCTTCGCCTTAGAAGGAATGTGCAGCGTATCCATTGGTGCATCTTCAGACATAGGAATGCTTGGGTCGATCACCGGGAATTGGAAGAAATCCATCTTGCCATCCAACTCTTCAGGGAAGTTTGGCGTGATGAAGTTACCCATCAGGTACATCGCTGCTTTGCCGTTATACAAGAAAGGCTGCGCTTCTTGCCAAGAGTAAGACGCGTGATTCTCAAGGAAGTAGCCTGGCTCAACTAATTCTGCCCAGTTAGCGAAGGTTTTCTTCACACGCTCATCTGAGTAAGGCACCTTGCCATCCATCAACTGGATATGAAAATCAAGCCCATTGGTACGCATGTTGATGTAGTCAAACCACCCTGCCGCAGTCCATAGGTATTTAGTGCCTATCGCGAATGGCGCAACACCATTCTCTTTCAACGTTGCAGACGCTGATTTCAGGTCTTCCCACGTTTTCGGCTCACCAATGCCGTATTGTTCAAAAATGTCTTTGCGGTAGTAGATACCCCATTGATAATACGTGTATGGCACACCATATTGCTTATCTTGCACTGTCATCGCAGGAGCGGCGGCAGCAAAGTCTTGCTTCATGTTTTTGTCTGCCCAAATGTCACTCACATCTTCAAACAAACCACGGTCAACGAAGGCTTTCATTCGGTTACCCGCATACCAGAACACCACATCCGGCGGCGAAGTCACCAGCCAGTTACGGATCGTGGTCTTATACGACTCATGGTCATATAGGTTGTACTTCACCGTAATATCAGGGTTCTCTTTCTCAAAGCGACTGATGATCTCTCCCCATGCCTCTTTGGGTGCAGGATCGGACGCATCTGAGTTAATGACTAACGTGCCCGCAAAAGCAGTGGTAGTCAGAGAGGCAGCAAGCACTGCAGAAGCAGCGATATGTTTCACGTATTTCATATTAAGGTCCTTGTTGTGGAGCTAAGCTCACTAAGTCCAATTTTTATTATTGTGTTGCGTAGAGTTTGTCGTGCTTGGTTACTCTTTTTGTATTAATCCACGATGGATTGGGTTCAATAAAGGCACCCGTTAAGCCAGCGCCTTTACATGGTTTCTATCCTTTCGTTGCGCCTAATGTGAGGCCAGCAATGAAGTGCCTTTGCATGGTAAAGAACAAGACAACAGGTGGAATCGCAGCGACAACCGCGCCTGCTGACATAAATTGCCAAGACGCTAACCATTGCCCTTGCAGAGAACTTAGTCCCGCAGTCACAGGGCGAACTTCGTCACTCTGTACTAGAACTAACGCCCAAAAGAAGTCATTCCAGATGAAGGTAAACACCAGTACCGACAATGCCGCTAGCGCAGGGCGAACCAATGGCAACACCACATGCCAAAATATTCTCCATTCACTCACCCCTTCAACACGTGCCGCTTCAATCAATGCGTCCGGAATTCCTACAATGAAGTTACGCATAAACAAGGTACAGAACCCGGCTTGGAAGGCGATATGGAAGAAAATCAACGCCCAGTGCGTATCGTAGAGACCAAGGCCAATCGTTAGGTCACGTACTGGGATCATCAGGATTTGGAATGGTACAAAGTTACCCGCGATGAACATCGCAAAGATCCACACATTGGCTTTGAAGTTGTACTTCGCCAAAGCGTAGCCCGCCAGTGTCGACAACGCCACAGCCCCTGCGACCGCAGGTAAAGTGATGATCAAACTGTTGATTAAGTACTGCCCCATCGAGGTCGAGGTAAAGACTTGGGTATAGTTTTCAATGAACTGAATCTCGCTCGGCCAGCCCCAGTAGTTACCTTTGTTGATGTCTTCCATCGAACGGATCGATGTCATCATCACCGCGATCAATGGCAACAACCACATCACGATCGAGAGCGGTAGAGCAACGCGATAACTGATATTAGTAAAGCGGCCAGCTTTTTGAATTGGTTGCGGATACATTATTTTTCACTCCTTAACATACGCCACAAGAAGTAAGCGATATAGATATCCATGATCAGGAATAGCACTACCGACACCGCGGCACCGTAACCCATGCGGTAGTTAAAGATAGACTCTTCATACATTTGATACGCCAGAACGGTTGAGCTACCCCAAGGGCCACCAGCAGTCATGGTCGCCACTAGATCGAATGAACGCAGTGCTCCAATCACGGTAACAACGACCGCGATAAAGGTAGCTGGCCTTAACTGAGGCAACACCACATACCACAACATGCGCCACTTCTTAGCTCCATCAAGGCGAGCCGCTTCTAACTGTTCAGGGTCGAGGTTATTCAGCCCCGTTAAATATAAGATCATGCAATAAGAGATCTGTGGCCATAAACCCGCAGCGATGATTCCGTAGGTCACATAGTCCTCATCGGCAAGTATCGAAATGGGTTCGAAACCAAGTGTTCCAAGAGCAATATTAAAAAGACCAAAAGAGGGATCATAGAACCAAGAAAATACGAGACCGACCACCACTTGAGAGATAACAAACGGGAAGAAAAACAAAGATTTTACGACACGAATGCCCTTCACTTGTTGGTTGAGAAAAAGGGCAATAGCCAAGCCACACGGTGGCGCGAGCATAAAGAAGATCAACCAAAGGAAGTTATTCGTTAACGAAGTATAAAAAGCATCAGAATCAAAAAGCTCACGATAGTTCTCAAGCCCCACCCACTCTTTTTCACCTAAGCCATCCCATTCAAAGAAGCTCAACCAGATACTGTCTAAAATGGGGTAGATAACATAGAGCGAAAAGATAGCGATAGCGGGCGCTAAGAATAACCAAGGGGACACCTTGGAACTGATACGCCGCTTTTTATTGGCTGATGGGGTACGATTTTCTGGGTATATCGTTTTCACAGATTGCTCCATTTCCCGAAATTCCTTGTCTTCAAAGCTTTATTTTCCATTTGATGAATTACCAGTCATTTTCGTAAATTCAATCAAGCAGCTCAGCGTTTATAGTAATTACGTTCAAATATTAGGCTTATTGATAACATTACGCACGGTTATGTTTCATTTCTGTAAACGTTTCCACAAAAAACAATATGATTTGTAAAATTTGTATGACGAGGATCAATAATTCATGCGAGGCATCTAACAAATTTCTGATGAAAGCGTATGTTTTAAAGGCAAAGTGATGTAGTCCAACGAGGCAAGGAGAAAGCATGGCTGATATCAGCTTAAAACAGGTCATCAAGCGTTACGGTGATATACAAACCATCCATGGTGTTGATTTAGAGATAAATAATGGCGAGTTTGTCGTATTTGTTGGCCCGTCTGGTTGTGGTAAATCAACCCTCCTACGCTTAGTGGCAGGCCTAGAAGAGATCACGGAAGGTGAGATCCATATTGGCAACGACCTAGTTAATGATGTTGATCCCGCTGAACGTGGTGTCGCGATGGTGTTCCAGTCTTATGCACTCTACCCTCACATGACTGTTGAAGAGAACATGGGCTTTGGCCTGAAGATGAATGGCGTCGCCAAAGAAACCGTCGAGAAACAGGTCACCAGTGCTGCGAAGACGCTTCAGCTAGAACCTCTATTGAAACGTAAACCTAAAGAGTTATCGGGTGGACAACGTCAACGTGTCGCTATCGGTCGAGCAATAGTTCGTAACCCAAGAGTGTTTTTATTCGACGAACCCTTGTCTAACCTAGATGCAGAACTTCGTGTCGATATGCGCTTACAAATCGCTAAATTGCACCAAGATCTGCAAAACACCATGATTTACGTAACGCACGACCAAGTCGAAGCAATGACACTTGCGGACAAAATCGTCGTGCTTAGAGACGGTCGAGTGGAGCAAGTAGGCTCACCTCTAGAACTGTACCACTCTCCTCAAAATGAATTTGTGGCAGGTTTTATCGGTTCTCCGAAAATGAACTTCTTACCTTGTTTGGTCAATAGCACCTCTGAGACTCATGCCCAACTGACCGTTAATGGCCTTAGTAAAATTACTCTGCCTCTGCCAAGTGATGGCCTTGCTGAAGGACAAAAGCTGACTCTTGGTATTCGACCAGAACATCTAGAGATCAATGGCGAGTCAGATATCACGATTGAGTTCCAGAGCGAAGTGGTAGAACGATTGGGCAACAGTACTTATATGTTTGGCCAATCATGTGGCGTTGATAGCTTTAAAGTTCACCTTCCCGGAGATCAAGAGGTCACTCGTTATCAGTCCCTCAATTTAAATTTCGCATCCATTAATTGCCACCTATTTGATGCTGAAGGTCAACGTATTAACTAGCTATTTCACACGGTAGAGCTGGTTCGAAAGGCTAGCTTTACCTAGGTCGTACTGTCCTTACTCTTCAGTGCTTGCCTCCCTTCTTTACTGCTTATCTCTCTATGAAACGATTCAAAAAGTTTCATGCACCCTGCTTAGTTTTTGGCTCTAACGACCTTATTGGTATTTTCTTTACCCTTAATAGCTATCCGGACATTAATTTGATAGTCGTTTACTAAATAATCGCTAAACTATAGTGTCGCCTACCCCTTTTTTTGAGAAAACCTAAATGCCTAATGCTGATTCCACCCTAAACAAACGTATGGGAATCGTTGCGCTCACCTGGCCAATTTTTATCGAAGTTCTTTTAAGAACGGCACTCAACACCAGTGATGTATTCATGTTATCCGGATACTCAGACAAAGCCGTGTCTGCCGTTGGTGTTATCTCTCAGATATCCTTTTTCCTAATCATCGTCTCGACTATGGTCAGCAGTGGTACTGGCATTCTAATCGCCCAATATAACGGCGCCTCTCGCGACCTAGAAAGCGCACAGGTCGGCGTTGCCAGCATCATATTGGCGATTGTTACGGGTGTATTGTTGAGTATTTTCGCCGTGCTAGGCGCTGAGTACTTTATCCCACTCTACCAACTTGAACCTCAAGTCGAGCAGTACGCTCAAGAGTATCTGTTCATCAGTGGTGCGCTGACCTTTAACGTCACGATAGGTGTAGTGCTCACCACAATCCTACGCAGTCATGGCTATTCAAAATCACCCATGGTCATCAATATGATTGCGGGTGTAATTAACGTGTTCGGTAACTACTGCGCACTTTACCAACCTTTTGGCCTGCCGGTTTACGGCGTGCAAGGCGTAGCAATTGCGACCGTCATTAGCCAAGTTATCGGGATGTTTATCTTGATTGGTGTCGTGAGAAATAAAGGCATTGATCTACCACTGAAACAGTTTAAATCGGTACCTAAAGCCATCTACCAGAAGATCATTAAGATTGGCTCGATGAACGCCGGAGAAGTGCTGTCTTACAACATGGCGCAGATCACCATCATGTTCTTTGTCGTGCAAATGGGCACGGCTTCGTTGGCAGCATTCACCTATGCACAAAACATCGCTCGCCTCTCTTTTGCGTTTGCATTGGCGATTGGTCAGGGCAGCCAAATTCAAACCGGTTACTACATCGGCAAAGGTTGGATTGATGAAATCGCCAGCCGAGTGCAACGTTATTTCGTGGTTGGGTTTATTGCTTCGACCACCATTACCTGCGTGATCTATCTGTTCCGTTTCGAGATTCTGGACGTGTTCACACAAGACCTTGAAATTCTCGCGCTGACAGCCTCTCTGATTGCTGGATCTATTATTTTAGAAGCAGGTCGCGTGTTTAACCTGATCTTCATCTCTTGTTTGAAAGCCGCTGGCGACATCAAGTTCCCAGTGAAAATGGGCATTGTTAGCATGTGGGGAATTGGCGTCGCAATGAGCTATCTACTTGGTGTGCATTGGGGTTATGGCGTATTTGGTGCTTGGATGGCAATCGCGATGGATGAATGGTTCCGCGGGTTAATCATGGTTCGTCGCTGGCGAGCAAAAAAATGGACTCGCTTCTCTTTGTAATCCAATAAAAACAAGTACCTACACTACACGTTAGGCATCTCAGTTATCACAACTGGGCTGCCTTTCATAGTATTTGGCCTACGATGTTTCTTCCCGTTTATTAGCTGTACGGCTTCCATACCCTATCCGTTCAATCCCCTCCTAGTTCTAATCACACCTCTACTCTTCATTACCTTCCATCCAATATATAAAGTTTACCTGAGGAAAGCATTATCAACATTTCCTATATAAAGATTATTCAATCGTAGGGATTATCAAACAGGGTCACTCGAACTACTATTATTTCGTCCGCTAGCCAAGACGTTAGCAAGATAGCGACTAAAACGACTAAAACGACTAATAACTAAAGTGCATGCTCATTCAGAGCGCACAACGTGGAGAACATCACTATGTCTTACTATTCAGTACTAGAAGTAACACCAACAACAGACGCATGGGTTGCCGATTACATTGGCCCTGCAAACAAACTGGTTGCTCAATACGGCGGTAAATACCTAGCGCGTACTTCTAGCCACGAACGCCTTGAAGGCGACGCAGAACAGCCTGCACTTCGCATCATCATCGAGTGGCCATCGAAGCAAGCTGCGGTAGATTTCATGAACGATCCTGGTTATGTTCCACACCTAGCAGCACGCACCGCAGGTTCAGTTAGCCACCATGCGCTTATCGAAGGTAAAGACGACCTAGCGTAATCAAGAGTCCAATTCTTGGTTAATGGCTATGATTAAACATGACCATTTCCTTAAGTAGAAAAGCCGCACCATCATTGTGATGGTGCGGCTTTTTATTGTTCGATATAAAGTATTTGGCCTATGATGAAATTTTTACTTATCTAACTATTACTTCTCAAATAATCAGATAGTTAACAAGTTATCTTAGAGCATCAAGCCGTCGCGTTAGCGCCCTTCTTTCGTTTTGCTAGTCGTCCAAAAATACCAAGCAACATAACAATGCCACACACACCATAAACTTGCATGATGGTTGGATCGTCAGATACAAAACCAACATTAGAGAACATAACGTAAGCGCCAAGCACCATGTAAAGAATGATCGCTGAAGCCTCGAAGCGGAACTCCCACGGCGTCACATCGATATTTTCGTTTACTGGCATCTCGTATTCAGATTCACGAGGCATAAAGTGACCAATGATAAACATCAGCGTGGTACATACCACGAACAGAATCGCCAATTGGTGTAGGAAGTGAATCGGTGTTTTGAAGATTAGCTGCATTGCCGCATAAGAACTTACGAACACCACCAGCGCCACTTTTGCTGCTAGAGCAGGCACACGTTTAGAGATGTAACCAACAAATACGATGGTAAAGATTGGCACACTAAAGAAACCAGCCACCATTTGTAAATACTGGAACAAGCCTTCAGGTGCGTACATGATGAAAGGAGCGATACATACCGAGATAATCGCAATCACAACACCAAAGATACGTCCTTTACCGACCAGTTCTTCATCTGTTTTACCTTGACCAAACAGCGGCTTATACACGTTCAATGCAAACAAGGTAGTAGAGCTGTTCAGCACCCCGTTGAAGGTACTCAGAATCGCACCAAACATCACGGCAACGAAGAAGCCCACCAAAGGCTTAGGCAATACTTCGTTAACCAAACGAGTATACATGGTATCTGGGTTGCCCGCATCAGCACCAAACATGTGGAATGCAATAATACCTGGAATGATCAGGAACAGCGGAGAGATAACCTTAATTGCACCGGCAAGGATGACACCTTTCTGTCCTTCTTTTAGGTTCTTAGCACCCAATGCACGTTGGATGATCGATTGGTCAGTACCCCAGTAATACAAGTTCACCAACAGTAGACCTGTGAACAATGTCGAGAACGGCAGTGGATCGCTTTCTGTACCGACAGATTGAAGCTTCTCTGGCGCCGCATACAGCAGAATGTCTAGACCCGCACCAAAGCTGCCCTCACCCAGTACCATCAAGCCAAATACTGGAATCATCATGCCACCGACAATCAGACCGATACCGTTGATAGTATCTGCGATGACCACAGCTTTGAGGCCACCATAAATCGCGTAAAAGAAGCCAAGCAACCCAATAGTCGCCGAAATTAGCGCTATCGAGCTAAATTCAGAGATATTCAGTAAGGCTTGAACATCGAAGATTTCACCCAGAACAACGGCACCAGCGTAAAGTGTGGTTGGCAAAATATTGATAACGTACTGGCACAAGAAAAGCAGTGTCACGAACTTCTTCACAGACATGTCGTAACGGCTTTCCAAGAAATCTGGAATGGTGGTAATGCCTTGCTTCAAATAGCGAGGAACAAGCATCAATGCGATGATGACCAACGTGACACCCGATGCAACTTCCCATCCCATCACACTCATGTTATGCGTGTAAGATTGGGCACTCATGCCCACAAAGCTGGTGGCGCTTAGGTTAGTTAAGATCAGTGAACTGGCGATCAGACCACCGGTCAGGCTTCTTCCGCCAAGAAAGAATCCATCTTGTGAGGTGTTTTTATCGTTCTTAACTTTGTTGTAGGTATACGCGACAACAAAACCAGTAAACAACAAAAATGACAGCAGAACTGTAATAGACATTTTGTTTTCCTTTCGTTTAGT
The DNA here is from genome assembly GCF_023206395.1 of Vibrio sp. ED004. Taxonomy (NCBI): domain Bacteria; kingdom Pseudomonadati; phylum Pseudomonadota; class Gammaproteobacteria; order Vibrionales; family Vibrionaceae; genus Vibrio; species Vibrio sp. ED004. Next base: position 1,009,557 of record NZ_CP066149.1, read on the forward strand.
TATTGCGGCAGCACTACCTCGCTGCCGATTATAATTTTTATATTTAGATTTTTATTTGTAGGGGTACTCAGAGTCAGAAATTCACATCTTTTTTAGATGCACAATTAAGGCTGACTCCGGGTCTAAAATAGGTAAGGTCAATCCAATTTCTTTGAGGTTGTCACCGCTTAACGTCAGTGTTTTATCCAACCATTGAGGGCGTTGCTTCATCAGTTGGAAGCTGGTTTGCGGCATCTCCACCAGCTTCACTTGGTATTGAGCGCTGTCCTCGACGCAGCTGATTCGAAGGGGTGACGGAAGCGCATGATCTGGCATGGCTAATTGGCACACCGTCATCAACATCTCGTCATCATTTTGCACACCATAAATGTTCTGATTCTTATCCGCAGGATCCATACGGAAGCTACGACCAGAATGGAGAATATGGCGGAACTGTTTATGCAGAGCGATATAGTGAGAAAAGGTCTTCTTCTCTTCTTGGGACTCTTTTACTGGGTCTAATTCAACACCCATGTGCCCCATTAATGCCGTTACACCGCGCATATTGATACTATGACGACGATTCGTTGAGTGGCACTCAGCTGGGCCAATGTGTGCGCCCATCACTTCTGGTGGGAAGAAGTAACTCATGCCCTTTTGAATCGCTTGACGCTCAAGTGCATCATTACAGTCCGATGCCCAAAAACGATGGGTGCGCTTAAGGATTTCAAAATCGATACGGCCACCACCAGAAGAGCAAGATTCAATCTCAACCTCTGGGTGTGCTTCGTTAAGTTGGTCAACTAAGCGATACAAAGCCTGAGTTTGACCGTGTACTGCCGCTTTACCGTTATGGCCAGGTTGAACCAATTCACGGTTCATATCCCACTTGAGGTAGGTGATGTTGTAGCGAGTGAGCAGATCATCTAAGCGTGAGAATAGGTAATCAAAGCACTCTGAATTTTGCAGATCTAAAACATACTGCCAACGACCTGAAGGCTGATGATAGCCTTGCAAACCAAGCACCCAATCAGGGTGGTTACGATATAGATTCGAATCTTGGCTCACCATTTCAGGCTCAACCCAAAGACCAAACTCCATACCTTGCTGGTTAACATGGTCAATAACAGGCTCTAAACCATTTGGGTATTTCGCTTCATCAAGATACCAGTCGCCTAACGCTGCACGTTCGCCGTCACGCCCAACGAACCAACCATCATCAATAATGAAACGCTCAACGCCCATCACACCGGCTTCCGTCGCCATCTGCATGATGTACTCAGGTTTATGATCGAAGTAGATCCCTTCCCAAGTATTTAAGTGAACAGGACGTGGCTTATCGGTTGGAAAGTTGATGATGTTATCGCGAACAAATTGCTGAAAACGCTGAGCGATACCATTCAGCCCTGAATTGCTGTAACAGCCAAATAGCCAAGGTGTTTGATAACTTGCTTGAGGTTCAAGAATGGATTCGCCCGCCAGCAATAACTCGCCAGCTTGGACAAAACGACGACCGTCACTACGAACATCAGCACGCATTTGGTGGTTGCCACTCCAACCTAAGTGAAAGCCCCACACCAAACCTTGTTGCTCTGAGAATCCCTGAGTACCCGCAAACATACCCGGAAAATTTTCGTGAGAAGTTCGACCGCGGCGGTTCTCTTGCATGAAACCACCGTGCTCAAATCGCTGACGCTGTGTTTGAAACTCATGACACCAACGTCCATGGAACGTCATCAGCTCATTAGCATGATTCGGAAGTGGCAGTGTTGAGGACAATTTGTTGAGGTAGTATTTACTGTCGCCTTTATTGGTAACCGTGACACGTTTTTGAACCACATCAGATTGGTAATCAAGCTTAATTTCGACTGTCAGTTCAAGCTTGGCTACCGTGTCTTCAAGAACAAACGTCGCTTGCTGCACGTTAGCTTCACCGTCTGTAGTACCAGTTTCAACGCGCGTGGTATTGAATACAGGCGCCCAATCCAAGCCATCACGATGCCCTTCAACTCCCGGTGCGTTAAAGTGGCCGCTGCCCAGTTCAGGACAAAGTGAAAGAGGCACATCGACATCGAGGCGCGCTTGAGAAATCGGTCTCTCAGTTGATAACAGCAGATCTTCATCAATACTGGCGATCTTCGCTCCCCAGTGCAGGATCTCTGGAACACGTCCTGATTTGATGATCAAACTGTGGTTTTTACTTGTTAGATGAATAAACTCGCTCATAGCCAATCTCATATTGTTTTCGTAAACATAATTTGAGATTAATAGTGAACCTAGAGATTATAGTTAGTACCAAACAGAACAAATAACGTGATCTAAAAGCAGTTAATCCTTATAAAAATTTGCACAAGATCGACTGTTTTCGGAAACATAAATAGTGTTTCAAATGACATTTATTTGAAGGTGTACAAGGTTTATTTCATCAAGATTGGTTAGGCTTATTTCATTGTCAAAGTTCTATGAGCAGAATAATGAGTGTCACCTTTAAAGATGTCGCAAAGCTAGCAGGAGTCTCTACCCAAACCGTTTCTCGAGTGACAAATGGTTCAGAGAGCGTCGCCGAATTAACACGTAACAAGGTTAATGCGGCTATTAAACAGTTGGGATATGTACCAAACAAGGGCGCGCAAATGCTCAGTCGAGCGAAGTCCACCAGCGTTGGGTTGGTGACTCTCGATATGGCACTGCATGGTGCTGCGATGATCGCCAATGGTGTGCGAATGCAGGCTCATGACATGAATTATGGTATCGCTTTTTCTGTTGTATCAGAGCCCAACCTCGCTAACACGCGTGAAGCTATCCGTGAATTGATGGCTCAACAGGTCGACAGCATCATTCTGAATGTGCCTTTAAAAAGTGTCGATGCAGAGTTATTAGTCGAACAATACCAACACTTAAATCTTATCTTCATTGATGTCCCTTCTAACAGCCAAGTGAACTATGTTTACGGTGATCACGCAGAAGGAGCAAAACTTGCAGCTCAACACCTGATAGAGAGTGGGCGAACTCACTACCTATTGATCACGGGGCCGAATGAATCCAGTGCATCACAGATTCGTCACCAGAGTTGGTTAGCAGCGTTATCAGATGCCGATTGCAAAGTGCAGTATCAATACCAAGGAAACTGGCAAGCAGAAAGTGGTTACCTTGGTGTTCGCGACGCTGTCGCCAAGCAAGCCGCATTTGATGCTGTGTTGGTGGCAAGCGATCAGATGGCATTAGGAGCATTACGCGCCCTGCAAGAACTTCAAATTCCAGTGCCTGACAAGGTCGCAGTCGTCGGTTTTGATGGCATCGAAGACAGCGCTTTCTTTAACCCACCATTGACCACCATCAAGCAAGACTTCACCACGATTGGTCGACAAGCCGTAAAACTTGCAGAGAAACTCAACGCGAATTCACAAGATTCTTTGCTACAGCACCATATCGAAACTTCATTACTCACAAGAGAAAGCAGCCAACCTAAAGTGACTGCTCATTATGAGAAACAAGAGATAGAGCGACTACTGCAACGGATTCAAACCCTTCTGCCTGAATCGAGATGAAAAGAAAAAGCGCTAGGGGGAGCTAGCGCTTTAAGACCAACTAAGTCCGTTTAGCCTGGTAGGTTTTTGAGCTATATCATGGGGATATAACCAATTTTTTTACTTAGGTAAATCAAAAAGCCTATTCTTTACGACTGCTTTGAGCCGTAAATTAAGTATAGTCGGGTTGTGAAAAATGGAAGGAATTATTTCGTTTATTTTTGCTAAAGCGAATAAAGCTAAAGTAGCAAAGGAGCTTAGATGAACTAACCTTTAATCATGATAGGAAATCTTGATGAGGGGTTACATGGATCCAGAGACGACAACCGCTAAACCCATTCCTCAAAAAGATAAATCAAGCTTGTTATCGTCTTTACTTTATGAATTCAGAAGAAACAAACTGATTTTGTACTATGTTGCATTCACAACTCCGGTAACACTGATTGTAAATTATTTCGTGCCTCACGAAGTTCGGTACAACATCTATACCTACTTAGAGATTTTGGCGACAGTCTGCTATGTCACCTTTATATTATGGGCAACATACTACTACTGCTACCTGTTGTTTAATCGAGAAAAAAGACCCACGAAACAATTTATCAAGAAAATCAGAACACTGTTGTTCCCGATATCAAAGCCGATCTATTTTGTTCTGTTGATGCTCGTTTTGAATATCTCGTTCCTAGCTACACCTTCCTAAAATCTGTAATCCCTTACCTTAATCCATACTTTTTAGATCTCGATTTTTACAATCTAGATAAATGGCTGCACTTTGGCATTTCACCTTGGGAAATTACTCACTTTTTCCTGCCTAATGCGATAGCTTCACTCGCCATCAATATCTTGTATAACTTATGGTTTTTTATCATGTGGGGGATGCTACTTTACTTTGTTATTCACCGTAAAGATGACCAACTTCGTAACCAGTTTTTGCTCACGTTCTTGAGCTCGTGGTTTATCATTGGCAACATTATGGCGACCCTTCTTTCATCGGCTGGACCCGTTTATATTAGCTACTTCAATGACCAAGATTTGTATCTCCCTTTGATGCAAAGATTAGACATGCAGAGCGCAGAACTCACTGAGCGTGGTTTGTTTTCTTTGTGGGCTCTCAGCACTCAAGATGCCTTATGGGCAAGTTATGAAGGAGGTATTGGAGATATAGGGACTGGAATATCAGCCATGCCCAGTATGCACGTAACAATATCTGTGCTGATAGCGATGGCATCATTCAGACTAAATAAGAAACTCGGTTACACAGCATGGCTGTACGCCTTCTTTATTCAAATTGGCTCTGTTCATCTAGCCTGGCATTACGCCATCGATGGCTATGTCGGCACTCTATTTGTTGTTATCCTCTGGCACTTGATCGGTTACTTACTCAGAAAGAACTCAGCCCCAATCAGCCTTCAGCAATGACAACCTCTACCGCTTGGGTAATTACTTTCCTCAAGTGCGTGTTTTTATCGTCTAATTGCTTTCCTTTGCGATAAACAAGCTGTATATCGAAATCAGGAACATCTATAGGTGGCGGAACTGCTATCAATGAGCTGTCAACATTAGGGTCAGTTCGGGCGACCAATTTAGGCACAATACACAGCAACTTCCTGCCACTTATCAGTCGTTTTACCGTCAAAAAATTACTCGATGCAATCGCCACTTTTCTCGTATAACCAAGTTGAGCTAATTTAAGGTCTACGCCTGTTTTTAGAGAACCATTAGGGGAAACTAATGCATGCTCGACAGACACAAATGTCTCTAGCGACATCGGTAGTTCAACACCAAGCACTGAGCTATCAAGTAAGCAAACATGCTGCTCGGTGTAGAGTTGCTCAATACCAAACAGCTTAGGTACCTCTCCAAAACTACCTATCGAGATATCAAGCTTTGCCTCTTCAAATACATGCTGATAGTTGCTTCGATTAACATTAAAAAATGCGACTTGAGAGTTTGGTGAAGCTTCTTTGATCAAATCGAATATCATTGGGCCAAACATCTGCTCTGCGTAATCCGTCAGCCCTATTTTCCAACTACCTTTGAAACTCTCGGTCTCAAAACGTTTAGATAACAGGACTTCAGACTGGATGGTATTCAGTAGCGCGTCCACGGTGCTTGATAGTTCAATGGCTCGATCGGTCGCCTCCATCTTGCTACCTACACGCTCAAACAAAGGGTCATCAAACAACTTTCGTAGCCTTTGTAAGCTATGGCTCATCGCAGATTGGCTGACATAACAACGCTCGGCAGCCTTACTCACGCTATTCGTTTTATACAAAGCCTGCAGTGCAATCAATAAGTTAAGGTCGATCCCTTTCCAATTAAAATCAGCCATACCAAGCAACCCATTTCATTCATATTTATAATTAAAATAATTAATTTGAATCATAGTCTAACTCCACCTAAATTACGCTAAACATTTATCTGGAATCGATCATGCTTTCAATTTTTAAAACCTTTTTTTGGCTTGGCTGGATTAGCTTTGGTGGACCAGCAGCACACATTGGCTACTTCCGTAAAACCTTTGTTGAGAAACTGAATTGGTTGTCCGACGAAGAATACGGGCAGATTGTCGCTCTTAGTCAATTTCTACCGGGGCCAGGTTCAAGTCAGGTTGGCTTTGCGGTTGGCTACAAGAAAGGTGGATTAACAGGTGCTATTGCTGCGTTTGTCGGCTTCACTTCCCCATCTGTGATTCTGATGCTGATATTGGCGTTAGTGAGCAACCAACTATTGGAAGCACCACTTTTCAATTCAATCATTCACGGGCTTAAGTTATTAGCGGTAGTGGTTGTAGCTGATGCAACCTTTGGTATGTACAAGAACTTTTGCCAGTCGAAGATAGCGACCGCCTTATGTATGATCACCGCGATTGTTCTGCTACTGATTCCAGGCATCTGGCCTCAAGTTTTAGTGCTTCTATTTGCAGCGATGGTTGGTAGTAAGTTCTTGACGTCTCAAGAGCTAAAAACGACACCTTCAACACAAAAAATATCGGTAACGCCTCTCGTGATTTTTGTTGCGTTATTGGTTGGTCTGCCTCTATTCAGTGCTTACTCTCAAGGTATTGAAGTGTTTGGCCTATTCTACCAAGCAGGTAGCTTAGTATTCGGTGGCGGCCATGTGGTACTCCCATTGCTACAAAATGGTATCGGCGACCAACTGTCTCAAGATGCCTTCCTAACAGGTTATGCAGCAGCACAAGCAGTACCTGGGCCTATGTTTACACTTGCGACTTACTTAGGTTATGTATTGATGCCGTCAGCACCGATCACAGGCGCACTGTTAGCGACAATTGCAGTGTTTTTACCAGGCTTCTTATTACTACTAGGTGTATTGAAAAACTGGCAAGCAATTGCAAGCAAACCTCTGGTTGCTGGCGCTCTTACTGGTGTGAATGCGGCAGTTGTAGGTCTACTACTTGCAGCCCTGTATCAACCTATCTTCACAAGTGCGGTGAGCAGCGACATAGACTTCGCTCTGATCATTATCGGTGTATGGCTATTGAAAACAATGAAGATGCCGATTGTAGGGTTAGTTGGTACCTTTATCGCGGCAGGTGCGCTGCTTAACTATTTATAATTAAGCACTTAGATACCAAACTTTAGATACGAAACTGAGTTACAAATAATAGCCCCTGACAAGGAAACTCATCAGGGGCTATCTTATTTAGAATGACTTAACTTGATAGAGTGCTATATCGGGGTGCTTGCTTTCATTTCTCTTACCTCTGCCAACGCTCTATTTAGGTTCTCATTGGCAATTTTGTAGTAAGAAGGTTTTTTATCGATCGCTTGTTGAAGATAGGGAATCGCTTCATCAGGTCGACCTTGGATAATCAAAAAATACCCGACATTATTCAACGCTTCGGGAGCATCCATATGACGCATGAAAACGTTGATCGCCTTTTTCACATCACCTGATGCTAGGTAGATAAGTGCAAGGTTGTTCTGAGCTTTCTCATTGTTAGGTTCTATCTCTAACGCCGAACGCGTGTATTGATACGCTTCTTTGTAGTTACCATACATGTAATGGGAGTAGCCCATGTTCAACAAGGCTTTTACTGAGGTTTTATCGATAGTGAGCGACTTTTTAAAATACTCTTGAGCTATTTGATGCTTACCTTCAACATCCTCCAATACCCCAATTCCCATATAAGCGAGTGCTGGCGACATGCTATCCACCTTCAAGGCCGCCACTTCGCTCTGACTTAACGCTTGGTAATTTTTAGTCGTTTCACTGCTTTTAAGGCGAACTTGATCGGCATTAATTGCTTTAAAGAAATAACTTCGCCCTTCATCTGTGCGACGCTGCTTGGTATATAGAACCCCAAGTTGCTCCAACACTTCGGTATGCGCCGGATTAAAGTCTAATGCCGCCAGATAGGCTTTTTCAGCGAGCGCGTAGTTGCCTCTCGATGAGTGAATTCGGCCAATCGTAAACAGCGTTTTATCGTGAAACTCTTGTTCAGGGAAAGACAGAGATCGGATGTACTCATAAAGCGCCAAATCGATATTGTTGTCTCTTAGCGCGACATCACCTCGCATGATCGCTTCTTTTTCACTGACCGGAGGATCATCACTGGTTAAAGTGTCAATGGGCTTCCCTGAATACAACTCTGCATCAAACTGATTAGTCGACTCATCAGACGATGCACACCCAAGAATCATCAACGACAGTAAAAGTAAGATTATTCTATTCATTCGCATCATAAACTCGCTCCTGGAGATGTGAGTGCATCCATTACAATCATCATTCCGGGCCCAAGAGCAACGATAAAGAAGCAAGGCCAAATGAATAACAACATAGGAAATAGCATTTTTGTGGGGATTTTCGCCGCAACTTCTTCCGCAGCTTGTTGACGTTTATCTCGAAAGTCATCGGTATAATCACGCAAGGTTTGCGCTAGGCTCCCCCCATTCTTGAAGCATGGGAGAGCAAAGAGACAAGCCCCTCTAATTCATGAAGACCAGTCCGTTCAACGAGTTGAGTCAAAGCATCAGGCATCGTGACACCCGCCTGAATTTTAGCGCATACGGTATCTAACTCATCGGCAAGCTCGGGTTGTGAGATATATAGCTCGTTAGCTACTCGCCCTAGCGCCGCATTAAAACCAAGGCCTGATTCCGTACAAACAACCAATAGATCGAGCGCATCAGGGACCCCATTTCTAATTTTTCTCTGTCTCTCTTTTTGCATGTTACTCAATATAACATTGGGTAAAAAAGTACCGACAAAGATACAAGTCACAATCAATAAGTTGTTGTAACTGTCGCCTATCGCTAAATAGAACACCACAAATGCACAGACAAACCCAATTAGAGCGGAAAGCACTTTGAAGGCGTAAAAGACAGAAAGTGCACTTTTTTCATGGTAACCCGCATGCATGAGTTTTTCTGAGTAAGTCTCGTTGTCTTTCTTGTTCCCGCGTCCAATGAATGGCGTTAACGACTCCAAGGTGTTAGTAAAATCGTACGATTTCCGACCACTCGTGTGATTATCTCCGGAGATCTGTTTTAACTTTTTATCTAACGGGGAACGAGTACCAACAAAGAGAAAACCTAGTGTGAAGGTGAGTAACATAGTGGTGAACAGGAGCATCCCGTAAAGCAAGGTTTGACTACTGATACCAAACTCAGACAGTGCTTGCTTCCATACTTCTAAATCAAAGAATTCCATAATCTATATCTCAATATTTACTATTTTTCTTATCCACAGCGCCCCGATAGCCAACAAGATCACCCCAACACTGACCATGGATATTCCTCTAGGATCACTGTACAAAGGCTCAATGTATTCAGGGTTTACGAGTTTAAGACCGAAAAATAGTGCAAACGGAGAAAGAGTCACTATCCAAGCAGAAAGCCGACTCTCAGCTGAGAGAGTTTTGATTTTTCTTTCGAGTTTAAAGCGGGCTCTTAATACTTCAGATACTTTTTGCAGATTCTCAGAGAGGTTCCCCCCTGTCTCTTTCTGTAACATGACGGCACTTGAAAAAGCCAGCATCGAAACCGTCGGCACCCTTTCAGTCATTTGCATGATCGCGAGCCTTAAGTCATAACCATAATTGAGCAGGTTATAGGTGTTCTTGAACTCGACACCGATCGGCTCTGGCATCTCCTCACCCACCTCATTAAAAGACTGAACCAGTGGCTGACCGGCTTGTAAGGCCCTTCTAATAATATCTAAAGCTTCTGGTAGCTGTTCTTCAAATCGCGCCATTCTGTATGTCACTCGGTTTTGGACAAATAGGTAAGCCACGACCCAAGCAAACACGAAAACCCCCACACAAATAAACCATAATTGATTTAACACCAAAGTAATTAAAGCTAGTAAGGTTCCGCACAAGAATACAATGAATAAGAAGCGGCTTAATGTGAGCTTAAGACCCGCTAATTCCAGCATACGTTTAAGGTCGGCAAAGAAAGGAATAACAATTAATTTTCGGTCGAGCGGTGATAGTTCTTTGTTGTAGTGCTCTTTTAAAAGCGACAAGCTCTCTTCGTCAATATTTCTTTGTGTCTCTTTTAGACGGCGAGATAACTCTTTGTGTTTGGCTTTTTTCCCAGCAGCAGGTAATAGCAAGGCTTGCGAAATAAACAACACTGCAACAAATAATAGAACCAGCGAGACAGTTACGTTATCCATAATCCGTTCCTCAGCTATGTGATTCAGTAAAGAGCTCAAAAGGCAGATCAAGACCACGCTTAACCAATTGGTCATGAGACTGAGGAACGACACCAGTTGCGGTGTAATACCCTAGAATATTGCCATGCTCATCTATGCCTTGGCGTTGAAAGTGGAAAATCTCAGACATAGTGATGATCTCTCCTTCCATGCCGTTGATCTCTTGAATGCTAACCATACGACGCTTACCATCCTCTTGCCTTTCCATCTGAACCACCAAATGGATGGCAGAAGCAATCTGCGATCTGAGGTTTTTAGTTGAGATATTCCAACCCGCCATCGAAAACATGTTCTCTACACGACTGAGTGCATCTCTTGGTGTATTGGCGTGAATAGTTGCCAATGAACCATCATGACCCGTGTTCATCGCTGCTAACATATCCACCGCTTCACTACCACGCACCTCCCCAACAACAATACGGTCAGGTCGCATACGTAAGGTATTTTTGACTAGCTCTCGCTGACTGATCTCACCTTTTCCTTCAAGGTTTGCCGGGCGAGTTTCAAGACGAATAACATGAGGTTGCTGGAGTTGAAGCTCTGCGGAATCTTCTATTGTGATGATTCGTTGATCTCGTGGAATGAAACCAGAAAAGATATTGAGCGTCGTGGTTTTTCCTGACCCCGTACCGCCTGAAATTAATATATTGAGCTCACCTTTAACGGCCGCTTCTACAAACTTCGCCATTTGCGGAGAGGCTGACTTATATTCTAATAAGTTATCCATCGTTAGGCTGTCTACCGCAAAGCGTCGTATGGATACCGATGGGCCATCTAAGGCAAGAGGTGGAATAATTGCATTTACCCGAGAGCCGTCGGCCAATCGAGCATCCACCATAGGAGAGGCTTCATCAATTCGACGTCCCACTTGGCTAACAATACGGTCAATGATGTTTCTAAGATGTCTGTCATCCAAAAACGTATAGGGGGTCTTTTCTAACTTACCGCCTCGCTCAACGAACACATTCTTAGGCCCGTTAACCAAAATATCGGATACCGTTTTATCGGCCAGCAATGGCTCTAAAGGCCCCAAACCAAACACTTCATCTTCGATTTGTTTGATCACTCTTTTCCGGCCTTCCGCACTCAGAGCATGACTTTGATCGTCTGCCATTAACTGAACAATCGCTTCATGAAGGTCAACTTTAGCGCGCTCTTTTTCAAGACTAGAAAGCAGTCCAAGGTCGAGCGTTTCTAAGAGCTGTTTATGGAAATAGTGCTTAATTGAAAGCTCTTGTTCTAAGACTTTCTTTACTTCATTGACCGTTTTTTCCTGCTCTTTATTGGCATCTAAGCCTTTAAAAACAGCAGGTTAACTAACGACACCCTGAGGAAAGGTTGTGGCGTTGCCATTTTCTTGTTGAGAAAATTGTTCTACTTTCTTTTCAAACTCAGGGTTTATATTTTTTCGTTTAAAGAACATAACGATCCCTCATCTATGCTTAGAACAAACAGCCTATGAAAATATCTTTTTGAGCCAACTCTTCTCTTCTTGTTCAGGTGGAGAAAGAATATGAGACAAGTCGATAATCGAGCGTGTAATCGAGCTCTTCTTTTTGGACTCAACCAAAGGCTGACCTAAGTTGGCACTCTCCAATGCGACCTTAAAATCGTTCGGCATTAAATGGATGTCGTGCTTTCCAACGGTTTGTTCTATGTCTGATAACTTAATGGTTTGTCGCTTCTCATAACGATTCACAATTATCTCTATTGAGTCTTGTTGTAATCCGTACTCAAATTTTAGAGTTCTGACTAAACGGTTACTGTTTTTGACCGACACTAAGGTTTGTTGAGCAACGAGTAACACCTTAGTCGCTGGCGAGATGGCCGATGCGAAGATATGGTCTAACCCTCGAGAGAAATCAATAACGATGTAACGATAGAAGCGACGCAATACGGGCAACAATCTCCCAATCTTTTGAGCATGTTCATAATCATCCGCATTATTTTCATGTTTGAAGCTTAGAACGTGTAATCCTGAAGCATGCTTGTTCACTAAACTTCCCAAAGACATCTCGTCCAGGTCATTTGAGCTGTCGATAGCATCAGAAATACTGTAGGCGGGGGTGATATTCAAATATTCAGGAATAACTCCAAATTGAAGGTCGATATCAAGTAAAAGCACCTCATTAGGATGGTAACTTGCTATTTCAACGGCCGTGTTTAGCGCTAAGGTTGTCGCCCCCATTCCACCTTTGGTGTTAATAAACAGGAACACCTCCCCGTAGCTAGAGTTTTCAATTTTTTCCGCTGCGGTTTTCTTGAATAACGGTAAGAGACCAGAAATAGAAATGTCATGAGATAGGAAATCAGAAGCACCCAGTCTTAGCGCTATTTTTAATGATCCATTGTCATTCTCATCACCGAATACAACCAAAGATAAATCATGCTCTTCCAACTGCAGGTTATAGCTTTGCAGGTCGACCATTTTCTGAGCCCAACCGCCATTCGCTTCAACAAAGATAAGGTCCGGCGCATCTATATTTTTTACGTACTCTTCCGTCATGCCTAACAAAGAAAAAGGTTCTATGTGCACATTTCGACAACGTTTCAATTGCTGCCTCATATGAGCATGAAAGTTCTCACTGTTATAAATCAGCCATACATTCAAGTTGGTTTTAAGGCGAATCGCATCGTCTTCATTCGGTAAAATATCAATTGCTTCGCCCATATTCCCACCTGTCTTCATTGCGGACCTCTTGTCCTAATATCATCGAAAGATTTTTGGTGTACGTTAGACCAATTTCGATGACGGCATGGTTCACTGACAACCATTTCCATTTACCCTTTAGGCTTAAAATATCCAATTCGCCCAATGAGATTTTCTAAACAGTCACGATGGTTGGGTGCACTATTTGCACTCAATCATTTACATTAATTAAAGCTATTTAAAACCTGACTACTACTTCCGGTAAGATCCTCATCTCCCTTACCTACATAGTTGTCATACCCTGCTTGCATGCGCTCCCCGGTACCATCAGGTAAAACCTGCAAGTTCTCTTGAGTTGCATTCGGGTTGTACGTTTGCTCCATTTTCAGCTTAGCAACCGACTGACCTAAAAGGGCATCATTCGCACACCCCACCAATAAAACGACGAGAAAGACCATCATTGTTTTAATCATATCTATCTCCTTATAAATCATGACCAAATGAACCTTCGCTACCACCATCAGTTGGCGCGATGTCTTTAGCGGAACTTGAATTACTCTTGTCTTCAGAATCAGAAGGCTCAGCAATGTAAGCGCTTCTACCTAACAAGTAATATTCCAGATCATTAGGGTCAACAAAGGCATCAGTTGGTAGTGTGACTTTACTTCTATCTACTGGTTTAGCGAGTCGAGGAGTAACAAGAATGACCAACTCAGTCTCTCCTGAGATGTATTCTTGACTGTTAAACAGTTGGCCTAAAATCGGTACGTCACCAATACCCGGCATTTTGTTACTGACATCCCGAACATTCTCGCTCAATAGCCCTGCGATACCGATGGTTTGTCCATCTGCGAGTTCAAGCGTAGAAGAGGCGCTTCGACGTGTAATTGGTGGGATAAAGTAAGTCGCATTCGTTGAACCCGGGTCGATAGTTAATGAACTGCTGTTCGCAATCTCACTCACATCAACCGCTAAGTTCAGATTAATTTTCTGGTCGCTGAGTACGGTCGGTATAAATTTCAGCCCTACCCCATACTCTTTGTATTCAATAGTAATACCGTCATCGTCCGGAACAGGAATAGGGAACTCACCACCCGCTAAGAACTCGGCCTTAGAACCACTCAATGCGGTTAAATTCGGCTCTGCTAATACTTTCGCCACACCATTTTGCTTAGCGACATCCAATGCAAAAGTAAATAAGGTATTACTATCGATGAAAGACCCTAGAATCCCGTAATCAGTTGAGGTGGGGATATCGAAGATGGGTGTTGCGCCCAATACACCAGCAGGAACAGATGAAGCCCCCCACGAAAAGTTGGAACCACTGGTTTGGAAGAAGTGGAAATTAGCATCGAACTTTCTGACTAAACTTCTCTGAACCTCGGCGACAGTTACCTCTAACATCACCTGTTGGGCGCCACCGATAGACATTAAGTTAATAACACCAGTTGCAGCAGCTTGTTCACTGCCACTCTCTTTAGAATCATCTGCAGCCTGCCCTGCAGCGTAGGTTTCAGCAATTCTCATCGCCACATTCATTTTTTGTTGGTTACTGATTTGCCCACTCAACAACAAGCGATTCTGCGCGCTATGTACCTCGATAGTCTCGTCAGGAAGAAACTCATACAGCTTGGATTTCAGGCTATTAAGATCATGAGTCACCTCGATATTAATAGACTCAATCAACTGGCCTCGAGAGTCCCAAGCCATCAGGTTGGTTGCACCTAACTTGTTACCAATCAAAAACACTTCGTTAGATTTCAAAATCACGATGTCCAAAACATCAGGGTCGCCAAGCGAAACCTTGCTCGCTTTACCTGATAACACGACATGCGTCGATTTATGATGTGGAACCGTAACTGTTTTTCCGGTTTGCAATGCAGCAAAACTTACGTTCGAAAAACAAAGCAGGCTCAAAACACACGCTAATATTATTCTCATATCTCACCTCAATCCTTGACGCGCACACTGGATGTTTCCGTACCCTTGATAATGGTCACGCTTGGTCTAGGCACGTATCGACGAACGACTTTCTTCTCAACTTCATGAGGATTTCTTAAGGTAAGCTGAATACTGCCTTTGCTCTTAGCCGTCAGAAGCTTTTCTGCATCTTTTGGGGTCACCTCAAGTGTTACCGCACGAACAATAATGGGGCTGTTTTCTTTGGTTCTGGCGGTTTGGTCTACCGCCAGCACTTTAATGTCTTTCAACACAGTTTGAGTGGCAGCAGAGTTTTTACCGTAGGAAACGGTATTAAGAATATCGACCTTGTTTCCGGGTAATAGAAACCCAGCTACACCGATAACATCATCGACTCGAATCGTCACCGCACGTTTATTTTCAGGAATCAGAGCCGCAAGTGTGGAGCCTTCACCTGGAACGGTGAAACGCAACTTGTGAAGCACCTCTCCGGCATAAATGGTGTTAGCGACAACCTTACCGATTAGCTCAGATTGATCCGAATAGTTGTTTTCATTTATCCAATCAACTTCCATCAACTTGGTCGTTAAATATTGATCTTCAATTATGGTTCCAGCTTCAATTTCTTGAGACGCAACTACAACCGGGTGACGTTCAACTTCTTCGACTTCTATCGTCGGCTGAACTTGGTTGTCCATCCATTGCTTAGCAAAAAATACAGCCGCTAAGCCGAATACTACGGACAGTAAAAACAATAGGAATACCTGACTCTTATTCATTATTTTCTTCCTCGTGTCCATCAGAGGTAAAGTAGACTTCCCATGCCATGGAAAGAATATCGAAAGTAATAACGGGCGGGAGTTGCTCAAACGAAAGAATGTCTCTGCTAATACCAGCGAGGTCTTTAGGTAAGCAAGGGAAAAGAGGCACTTTGTAAAGTGTGTGCATTTGAGACAAGCGCTCAAAGAATCCGCTTTGAAGCTCCAGTTCTTTTTCTTCCACAACGTTCATCCACAAGGATTCATAGTCACGCTGATTAAGAGGCTTGAACTCGATTTTATAACCCAAGCGACGTAAAAATGCCGGATCACTGATCTTCTCAGGGTTCAAGTTAGTGGAGAAAGCGAGGGTCAACACAAATGGCATTGTCACTTGCTGACCATTCGGCAACGAAAGGTAATCGAAGTAATATTCCATTGGAACAATCCAACGGTTGAGCAGATTATCAACTGGCATTGGTTGACGCCCGAGATCATCAATCACCAGAATTCCGTTATTCGCCATCATTTGTAGAGGCGCTAACCACACTCGACTGTTCTCTGAATGATTAACTTCAAGCATATCCATGGTTAGCTCCCCGCCTACCTGAATATTCGGTCTCTCACAATTGAGCCAACGCTTGTCGTATTGATCCTTAAGGGAAACCAATGTTTCACTACCGTTTCGATCGAGTGGTCTATGGTGTTGCGTAGAGAAAACCTTAATGATATTACCGAATGCATAGACCGCATAAGGAATAAAGACTGAAGTGTGTAAGGCATTGACTATGCGTGTCGCAACAAATGTTTTACCTGTACCGGCATGCCCATACAAAAGCAAAGCTCGTCCCGAGTTAATTGCAGGGCCTAGCACGGAGATCATTTTGTCTACGCCATACACATCACTAAGAGCCGCTTCAACATGTGGTCTGGTCACCAATTCCGCTCGCAAGTCTTGTTGTTTTACAATGTCACTGTATTGAGCAAGTGAAACAGGGACAGGTCCAAGATAGGCATCGCGGGTAAAGGCTAGGTCGGCTTCTTCTATGCCCTTTTCTGACAAGGAGTAGCGAACATGACTATGTGAAGAGGAGTCTAAGGATAGAGCTGAAGTTGGTTGAAAGACTTCAATGAATGATTTCTTTCTAAGTACCGCAAGTCCATTCTCAACAATATGGGTCACCACACACAAGTAGTTAGAAAGCTCTAATACATCAGATTTAGGGTACGCAGATAAGTGCTTGAGCAATAGATTTTCAATCACAACTTCAGGTATACCAAGCGATTCAATGGAAGTCGGAACCAAAGGAGCTGATATTTGAGGCTTTAAATTACTCGGGGACGGTATCCCTCTCATATCCATATGTCCTCTCCAACACATCGATTAGTGATTTAGTTTGATCTATGTAAAATAACTGTACATCGCTAAACCTATTACAACTGAAGGAGCAAATGGCATTGTTACTTTATTTGAGTACCGAAAATGCGCAACTGGCTCACTTTTAAGGTGAGGTGATATTCCGCTAACTAACATTAGTTTTTCTTCGAAATATCTTCGAACTGTTATCTCACTATTATTTTCTCGATTATAAAGTAAATATAATATCCCTATCATGCCAGCAGCTATGAGTATGTAATAAGAAACTTGAAGCAATGAACTCCAACCAACATACAACCCTATAACACCCAGTAATTTCACATCCCCTGCAGACATTGCTCTCAGAAAATATAAAACTAAGCCAGACAAAAAAAGTACGATAGCTCCGATTAATGAAGTAACTAACGTATCCAATGAAAACCCATCATTTAACGCTGATGAGAAATATAAAAATAACAATAAAATAAGTATCTTATTTGGTATACGATGTTTCTCAACATCGTATACCGAAACAATAATAAGTAATGCCCAAAAAACTAACGATTCACTTATCATTAATTTAGATACCTGCCACAATCGAAAGAAACTTACTGATTAGAGCTGTCGCTATTCCAGAAAATATCAACCAAGCAAGGACGACAAGTGAAGCCGCTCCAATTACATACTCGACCGTAGTTAACCCTTTCTGGTGCCCAACCCATTTGAGGCTCATTTTGGTAAGCTCTTACGATGTACTTATTTGGTCAACAATCGTACTTAATTTTGTTGATAGCGCAGTACCAATCCCAGTAAATATGGTTGTTAAACCTAATACGAGCATAGCTGCTCCAATTACGTATTCAATGACAGTAAGACCTTCTTCATCATTCATGAATTCTTTACAACTTTTCAAAAACTTACTCATGAGAATCTCTCCTTGATTTGGGTAACAGGTTTTGTTTACCTGTAAACTAAATCTAGAGCCGAACTATATATTCGGTTAGGATTTTCTTGCCATTTACTTGCACTTTTTTGTCACACTTCTAATCTATTTAAATAAACGTATTTATCCATACTTCTTTACTGTTTATTTAAGTATGATACCGGTTTAATAACTATGAATATAATTACCCCCTTACTGTCAGATATAGATAGCGACTTTAGCTCAATTATCATCAATAAAATAAGTCGTTACTTTCTCATAAAAAACTATAAACAGAACATCTCTATAATCAGTCACTTAGATGTAAGGTTAGTATTTTTCATATTGAATAAAACGGATGAACTTCAACTACTTAAAATGGCACTATCTATTTGTGATAACTTGAACAAGCGAATCGTTATTATTTGTACAGGTCAGATACCTAATAACGTTCGAAATCATAAGAATGTATTCTTCGTAATTGAAACAAGCAGTCATCATCTGACCAATTCATTCGAAGAGCTAAAGCATAAAACCCAACATATCTTTGAAGCACATTTCGACCTCGATCGAGACATGAATAACAATAACCAAGAACCGACAAAACAGTTTACTTCTGAAGTTGTTAACTTTGTTATGGATAACATTAACAAGGAAATAAGAGAAACAGAGATAGCTGAAAAATGTCACTGCTCAGCAACCTACTTTTCTAAGAAGTTTCATCTACACTTTGGAGTAAGCTTTAGAGACTTTGTGTGCGATAAACGAATCCTGTTAGCCAAGAAGTTAATCGAAGCCGATACCGAATCAAAAATAGCTGTAATTTCTTATCAATGTGGCTACAAGGATGTGTCGTATTTTTCAAGAATTTTTAAGAAAAGGACGGGCGTAACCCCTGCAAGCTATAGACGTGCCTGCACAGATAACAGAAAACGCTAATTTTACTCCCTAAAAGAAAAAATCATGGTACATTTAACATGATTTTAACAAAAATAACCAAAAATAACTTAGCGAAAAACATGGAGTTAGACAATGATTCAGCCTAACGAGTTTAGCCAAGAACAAGCAACAGCTCTCCCTACACCCAATGACATGATTTTAAAATGGGCAGAAGAACGCCCAGATGAAGTCTATCTAAAACAAATAATTAACCGCCAATTTGTTGAATTCACTTATAAAGAAGTGGCAGACAAAGCGCTCAAACTGGCGTCAGCATTAGAAGGACTCGGAGCCCAACCAGGCGATCGAGTTGCTCTCGTTTCAAAAAACTGTGCAGAGTGGTTTATCTGTGATCTTGCCATGATGTTAGGAGATTTTGTCAGCGTCCCTATCTTTCCAACAGCGGGTGCAGACACCATTCAGTACTGTATTGAACACAGTGAAAGTAAGATTGTGATCGCCGGTAAGCTTGACGATCCTAAGGCGACTCAACAAGTACTTGATGACAATCCGACCTTGGTCAGTATCTCATTACCTTACGATAGTGCGGCAAAATGCCAACACACATTCGAGCAGCTCATCGATACACATGAACCATCCACTAAACGACCTCAGCACCACGACGATAAGCTGATGTCGCTTGTGTATACATCTGGTACCTCTGGGTTGCCGAAAGGCGCAATGCTGACCTACGGTGCCTTTACGTGGTCAGTTCAGAGGCTGATCGATCATATCGGTATCCAAAAAGATGATCGTCTATTTTCTTACCTCCCACTTGCCCATATTACAGAGCGAGTTTACATCTTCGGTTCTTCAGTGATGGGAGGTGTGGTTACTGCTTTCCCTGAGTCTTTAGACACCTTTATTGATGATGTAAAAATGCATCGTCCAACCTTGTTTATTTCAGTACCTCGTTTATGGACTCTGTTCCAGCAGCGAATCCAAGACAAGTTGCCACAGAAAAAACTGAACTTCTTACTTAAGATTCCGTTTATCAACAACATCATTAAGAAGAAGCTTGCTGATGGTTTAGGGTTAGACCAAGCGCGTGTTCTCGGCTGTGGCTCAGCGCCAGTATCACCCGCTCTGCTCGCATGGTACGAAAGCGTTGGTTTACACATTACCGAGGCTTGGGGCATGACAGAGTCTTTCGCCTACAGCACGCTCAATTACCCATTCAGAGCCGATAAAATTGGTACGGTCGGTAATGCCGGCCCTGGGATCGAACTCAAGATAGCTGAAGACGAAGAGATTCTAGTTCGAGGCAAAGGCTTATTCTCTGGTTACTACAAGAATGATATTGCGACCCAAGAATCCTTTAACTCAGAAGGTTGGCTCCATACAGGAGACATCGGGGATATCGACAGCGAAGGCTACCTAACGATTCGTGGACGTAAGAAGGATACCTTCAAAACCGCGAAAGGTAAGTTTGTTGCTCCCGTTCCTATCGAGAACAAGCTCTTTGAATACAGCCGCGTAGAAATGATGTGTTTGATAGGCTTGGGCTTACCAGGCCCTATTCTGCTTGTCGTTCCACATGACTTCCCTAATTTTGATCGAGCTCGTTATGAAAAAACGACTAAGCGTGTTATCGAGAAGATGAACGAACAACTCGCTTCACACGAGAAGATCAAAGGCGTATTGATGATTAAGGAACCGTGGAGTATTGAGAATGGCGTGTTAACTCCGACTCTTAAGATAAAACGACATATCCTTGAGCAAAAGTACCACGAAGTTGGGCATAACTGGCCGAAAGATAAACTGGTGGTTTGGGAAGAGTAAACGACGACAAAACAACACATAGCACTAAGAGGGGGGCTGAAAAGCTCCCTCTTTTTATTTGCCTCAACTCTCTGTTGCGGTCTTAATGATCAAAGGCGATTAACAGAGATCTTATAAGGTTAAACGAATAATCACATCCAACATCTTATCAAAACAAGGTCCTAACGCCTCTTCGTCGATGGCATGACAATACACCCCTTCAAGCTGATTAGGGTCATAATCCGCACTAAGATCAGGATCATCTAACAACGCACTAGAGTTCGCCATCCGTAACAATAAGTCTTCACCAAACTCACTATCAGGCCCTGTCGCTGATGTTAGAGATGAACCTAAACCTAACGTAAATACATAAATATCTTCCGTTCTGGCTTTTTCCGCAATATCTTCGACGAGATTACGTGCAACCCTATTTACACGGGTATACAAATCATTCGCTGAATGACTATTCAGCGATCATATTGCGCGACTGGGCGCACCGCATGAGTTGGATTCAGAATATTGAACTCTGTAGCACTTGAATCATGAGTCGTGTAGTACTGGGGCATCTCACTGATATGGTCATCAATATCATTTCCCTCATAGCCACCAGATAAAGTGGTGGCTATTGAGTCATGCCTCCAAAGCCCTCTCGGCGTACCACTGGAACCATCGCTTGAACGAATTGCCCCCGTATGTGAATCCCCGTCCTCAAAATCAAACGTAGATGCAAAAGTGTTTGGTGCTCCATCGGTAAAGAACACGATCACTTTCAAGTTTGCCGGATCAGTCCCAGTTCTCAGTTCATTCAAGGCTCGATACATCCCTTCAGACGCATTGGTATATTGTGCGCTTGAAGTACTACCGAAGTTAAAGCTGTCAATTTCAGATTTGATGGTGCTTCGACTGTGCCCTCGGGTCGATGTGAACCCAACAGGTACCTCTGATCCAAACGCAAATTTCACCAACGAGATACGATCAAAACCTTCATGAAAATTCTCAACGAATGACTTAGACCTATCGATGACATCTTGAGTCACGTCGCCGATACTCCCTAACCTCAAAGATGTAGTGTTATCAATCACTAACACTAAATCTACAGGGCGGCGGATCGACTGTGCGGATACACCAGGGTTAAACGTGTCTAGCCCTATCAATGGCAAAAAGACAGTGGGCACTTGCGCTGTTGCCGAGATATCGATAGAGATATTACCAAACGAATCATTAGAGAAATTGACTGCGCCTAAGCTAGGAGTGGCTGAATAAAAGTCTGCGGGGATATTAGCTGCAAAATATTTTTGAGCAGCTGCCCGTCCAGCATCTTCGCCATTAGCGACCGCCCTTGCTGCCGCAATGCTGGCTGCATCGACCGCGGCAAATAATTTCGACTTAACAATATAAGCTCGACCAGCATCAACAGAAAGACCAACAACTAAGAGTATAAAAGGCAGCGCAATAATTGACATCAAAGCCACTAACCCACGACTGTAACGATATTTGATTGGGGTTTCCTTATCCATATCGACCTCCCTTACATATATGTTGTGTCGCTCAGAATGTATTCATCATCAAACACTCGACTAAAAATAGGCGAGTAGTCGTAGAAAACTTCAACGCTGTACACAATCTCTCCATCATCAAGTGCAACCGCTAAGTTGTTAACAATAGGAGGATCATCAGCATCCACATCCGAGCACTCTCCATCATTGGCCCAATTGCTGCAGCTCGCCCAAATAGCACTGTTTTTACTTAACCCGTGCTGGTTCTTTTAATGTATGGAGAAGCATCTTCTTGACCGACCAACTCAGTAATGTAAATAACGCCGTCTTGCGTTAAATCCAAAGTGCCTGATGTTGTCGCTATGATGTCCATGACTTCTTGTGGGGTATCAGTGTTACTTCGCGAGATAATGTTTCCACCTTCTCGACTGATATTGATAATAACGTGATTGGCTTGAATGAGATGTGTTATGTCGACAGCCGCCACGATCAGCAGCATAAATAAAGGCGCTATCAACGTCATTTCGATTGCTGCAAAACCTTTCTGAGCGGCTTTTTTCAATTTAAAAGGAAACATCCTGTCCCTCCCTAAAAAGCTTCGTTTTTCATCGCTGCGCTGACGGTAAATTTGAATTTTCCATCATCGAGCAAAACATACATATAGGGATTTACAGATGGCCACTCACAATCAAGGTGAATAGAAATAATGTCTCCAGAACCACCAAAGCCGGTGATTGCATTACCATAGACATCCTCAACACGTATATTCTGAACATCCATCACTTTATCGAGTAAACCGCTCGACGATTGAGAGATTTTTTCCAAGATAGCCGCTTCGCGATCACTCGATGAGTCAGGATCCAAGTCAGAACGACCTGTAATGGCATATCTTGCCCCCTCCCTTGCCGAGTGTTGCATGGTCAGTTTAACGAACCCATAAATACCAAGGTCAACAACCGTTAAAAAAAGCGCAAAAAACAGGCTCACCACAATCGTAAATTCGATAATAGCGATACCTTTTATTTTGGATTTTAGACCGCTTCGATAGCGGTTACCTTCTGAACCTCTTGAAATAAATTTCATACAACCCCCACCCTTTGTTCTTTCTATTCACCCTATCTAGCCCAATAGAATCCTAGGAGATATAGAAAGACTCAACATTACAGATATAGAATTGATAAATGAGTTATTCAAGTTTTAAATAAGTAGTAGATTTAAGCGTCTGAATAGGCGGTGAGCTGTATATTATTAATCGGTTAAACTTAATTATTTTCAGTTATTTAAATAACAATAAACTCACTAATAATGCAATTTTAAAGGAACACTAATTTGTCGCACTATTAAATAACTGCCTGTTTTATATCCATTAGAAAAAGAAGGACATTATAAACATTCTTGCTATTTATCTAAACAATCACCTTTTCTGTCTCAAATATAAGACAAGGAAAATTTAATTTATGCACTCGATATAATATATAAAAATACAAAATCCTAGAGTTTATACAATTAAGAGTTAGATAGAGTTAACCCTAAGAGACTTTCCTCACAAAGAACCCTTATGACTCTTTTAAGAGTAAACGCTCCATGAACCCACGGGGCGATGTTGTTAATGTTTGAAGTTCCAAGGTAGGAGCGCATCGATATCAGGCTCAACTTTCGCTAGCTCTTTCATGCACTTGACCATGTAGTCGTAAAGGATAAGGCCGTTGGCTTTCGCCGTCTCGACGATGCTGTAAAGCATCGCGCTCGCATCAGCACCATTTGGTGTGTTCGAGAAGAGCCAATTTTTTCTACCAATGACCAGCGGTTTAATGGCGCGTTCAGCACGATTATTATCGATAGATAAATGACCGTCATCGATATAGCGGATAAGTTTCGGCCATTGGCCGAGCGTATACTTAATCGCTTTTCCTAATGGACTAGAGCTTATTACTTGTTGAGACGTCATCCAGTCGCACAGCTCATCCAATATCGGCTTGGCATACTGTTGACGTTCTGCTTTTCGTGTTTCGACAGTCGCACCTTTTAAGCGCGATTCTATCCCATAGAGCTTCTGGATTTTGGCTAGCGCTTTATCTGCTTTGCCTGACTTACCTTTACCTTGAAGCTTCTTAGCATCCATGAACTTACGCCGTGCATGCGCCAAGCAACCAACATTGGTTACGTGATGAAGACCATCATAGGCACCATAGCCATCGGTTTGCAGATAACCACTGTAATCCCCAAGAAGGCAACAGGGCATGCCCTCGCGCGACTGTTTTGATAGTCGTACAAGGCGATATTCTTTACATTCGGCAGTGCAGCGTCGGGCGAGTCTGCGCCCGAGCAGTAGAGCCACATATAACACTGTTTATCTTCTTTGAGGACATTGAGCGGCGTTTCATCTGCCTGAACCACCACTTGTTGGAGTAGATGCTCTTTCAAGGCCGCATACAGCGGTTTGAACTTCTCACTGACTTGGATAACCCACCTTGCCATAGTAGTTCGCGATAGCTCAATACCCGACTGAGTAAACAGCGACTCTTGGCGGTACAGTGGCATTGCGTATTGATATTTGCCAAGGATGATGTTGGCTAGCAAGCTTTCTGTCGCGAAGCTTTTAGGGATGATGCTCTGGGGCGCTGGCTTTTGAACGATGTAGCTTTTGTCTTCAGTTTGCTCGCACTGACGACAAGCATACTTAGGACGAACATATTCCAGCACTTTGAGCACGGCTGGTGAGAACTCAAGTTTCTCACTGCGGTCTTCACCGATTTTATGCAGACTATATTGGCAGCATGCACACTGTTTTTCATGGTCGTCTAAATCGAGTTCGATAACCTCACGAGGCAAAGTCTTTGAAGTGGCTTGCGTTTACCACGCTTCTTCGTTGTGGTCGTTGTTACCTCAACCACCTCTCCCTTAGCGGCTTCACATTCCACTTCGTTGAAGAGGTCACCTTGAGATTCATCGTAAGGCTTTAACGCCTCCGAGCGTTTTGCGAACTGGCGGTCGAAAGCAAGTTTGAGTTGCTCAAGCAGAGATTGACGCTCTTGTTTCCATTGGTTTTCTGACGCCATCAGCGCTTTCACCATCGCTTGTAGCTCGGCAATATCTTGGCTTTCTGGGTTGATATCTGGCGTCTTTTTCATGGCATTGATTATACTAAAATCATGCCGTTAACGCTTGGCAGATAAGGCTTTATTATCGATTAAGTCATTGTAAAATCGTTTATTTGAACGGGTTTATGGCCGATAATCGTGAAGCCAGAAAGCAGTCTATCAAGTTCGAATTGAGTCAGGGTAAACACTTCATTTTGCTCTTTTGTAGGCCATTTATACTTGGCTTTTTCAAGGCGTTTATACCAAAGCGCAAAGCCAGTTTCATCCCAGTACAGCACTTTGATTTTGTCGCGCTGTTTATTGGTGAACAGGAACAGTGCGCCGCTTCCCAAGGGTAAATCGGTGTCACTTTCGATAATCGCCGCGAGGCCATTGATGGACTTTCTAAAATCGACACTCTCACGATACAGATAAATCTCTGGTGCGCTGAGCATATGTTTCATGACAAGGCTCCAATGAGTTCTGCCAGGTAGGCAGCGGGCGTGCCTTGAGGAATGCTCAACTCCACATCATTGATGAGGAGTGTCATGTTAGCGGTGGCTATTTGAGCTTGATACTTCGTTGTCTTTTCGACGACCTCTGCCCGTAAAAAGCCTTGAGAGACATCTGCTTTTTTGAGTTGCTGGCGCTTAGCATAAAACGTCGAGGGATTGAGTTCATTAATCTTACAAAATGCAAGCGTTGACAATGAACTCGATTCAGACTGCTCGATGAGTGTTTGCCATTCTTGATTAGTGTGTCGTTTTCCCATTTCAAATCTCCTCATGGTTGGAGACTTGATCTTATTCTTCGCGCTAGGCGATTAGAATGCGGGGTTTATGGAGCGCTTACTTTTAAGATAACAAAAGGTTATAAATATTTGGTGTAGTCTGAATCATTTCTGTTCTCGCTACTTAATCCTAAGTCCTCTTTTATTCGACGACTTAACTGCTCCACACATAACACCTTATTAGATTTAGCCTTGCCACCTTTTACTTCCATTACTTTGTTTTTAAAGATTTTATCACCAAAAAAACTCTTCAAATTGATTAATAACTCCATGATTTCCCTCTTGTATTCGCCATCGTTCTATCGCTATTATGAAAACAACCTGTTCGATAAGCGAACAACCATTCCTAACAAGAACTATAAGTAGAAGTTATGGACAATCGACTACGCCACCTTTCCGGACTGCGCTATTTTGAAGTAGCAGCTCGTTTAAGTAGCTATAGCAAGGCAGCGGAAGAGCTCTTTGTTAGCCAAGCCGCTGTTAGCCAAAAGATCCGACAGTTAGAGGAGCAACTTGAGTGTAAGTTGTTCATTAGAAAAGGGCGTGAAATGGCTCTGACTCAAGAGGGCCGGACTCTCTTCACACATGTATCACACGGATTCAAAGAGCTTGTTGCCGGATTAAACAAGATTCAGTCGGAGCCGCTACAAGGCGTAATCATAGTTCGAAGTCCTCCCTCTTTTGCTTCACGTTGGTTGTTGCCGAGGCTTTGGAAGTTCTCAGTCAAACATCCCGAGATACCAATCAAGATCCTGACAGGATGTGATACTCCTAACCTAAAGCATGGTGAAATTGATGTCGCTATTCGGCAAGGAGAAGACCTGTGTGTTGAGCAAGGCTTAGCGCTTGAAATACTCTTCAATGAACCTTTATATCCCTTTTGCTCACCTGAACTCGCTAACTCTTTAAAATTTACTTCGCCAGAACAGCTACTTAAGTGTTGGCTGATCCAATTTGAGGGTGGTCTCTTCCCTTGGGAGGAATGGTTCAGACAGGCGGATATACCAATGCAAGACAGCACCGTCCAATGGATGGAAGTGGGTACCTTTGATATGGGTTTAACGACGGTGATGGCTGGTCATGGAGTTTGTCTAGCAACAGATAGCTTGGCTGGAGACTTTATCGAACGTGGCCTACTTGTGAAGCCCTTTAATATTGGGATGACACCAGGCGTCCAAGTTAACTTATGTTTTGACCCTAGCTCACCGAGAAAAGAACGTATTGAGGCATTTACTGAGTGGTTGCATGAAGAAGTGTCTGAAATATCTAAGAGCTAAGCTTTAGATTTGGCTTTGCAAAGAGAATTCAGCATCACTTATCACACTCCGCGTTCACGTAACTCCTTTTATATTGAAAGAGTTACGTGTGTGAAGGTTAGTTATTCCCAAAAAGATTTTCTCATCTCTTCATTAGCCGGCTCTCGGGTAATACCAACATCTTCAAGTAAATGATCCGATAGCTCAGCTAGGTGTTTTCTCGTTCTGCGATTCTGAAGATAAGTCCTAAATTTAGAATAGAATTTCTTACCTGATAAGAATGAATGATGAGTATTTGATGTCGCGGTTATCGTGTTCATAATCGTTCTCCTATTGACGCTTTGCTTTCTTATGGTCAATAATCGACCAACAACGCATTAGCAACAAACGATAGATACTGGCATTCAGTTAAGGAAAACTAATGTGAGAGAACGAACCCCACCATTCCAAGGGATCTACTATTTTTATACTGCGGCTGAAACTGGCAGTTTTAAGCTCGCAGCAGAAAAGCTATTTGTCACGGCTGCAGCAATCAGCCAACAAATTCGCCAACTTGAAGAATGGTTAGGCGCAGACCTGTTTATTCGCCAGCACCGAAAAATAGTATTAACTCATGAAGGTGAAGTGCTCTATCTGCAAGCGAAGAAAGGCTTTGCTCATATTCAAGATGGAGTAAGACGAATAAACCAAGACCCTAACCCCACTCAGTTATCGATTTCTACCGTGCCCTCTTTTGCACAACATTGGTTAGTGCCTAGAATTGGCGACTTCCGCGACCGTCACCCAGATTTATCTATGTTAATAGAACCGACCAACAAACTGGTTACCTTTGAAGACTCAGCTGTAGATGTCTGTGTTCGATATGGTCATGGTAACTACCCAAATATTGAATCACGTTGGTTAATGGACGAAGTGGTTTACCCTGTCTGCCATCCTATCTACCAAGAAAGATATGGAATCTATGACATCAGCGATCTGCATAAGGCAGAGTTAATTGAAGACCGTTGGCCTGATATGGATTGGAATCTATGGTTAGACGTTGTTGGGGCGAAGGCAGGCCGTTCGTCACTGCAATTTGACGGCTCACATTTTGTTTTAGAGGGTGCATTATCCGTTCAAGGTGTAGCCTTAGTTAAGCACAGCTTGGTGTATCGCTATTTGCAGGAAAAGAAACTCGTACGCATCGGTAACATCGCACTGAAGCCTAAATACAATTACTTTTTATGCGCACCTCCAGGCTACTTCCATCGAGAAAAGATAAAACGCTTCGAAGAATGGATGCAGGCTCAAGTTAAATTGTTTGGTGATACAGGTAGAGAAGAATTGTCGATTATCCACACCGATTACGAATTTAAATGGTCTGATAATTCATAAAGCGAAACTGGTATACTGAGCTCAAATAAATGGCGAGAACATCTCATGACACAAGAAAATAACCCACTTCACGGTATCACTCTTCAAAAGCTACTGACTGAATTGGTTGAACATTACGGTTGGGAAGAGTTGAGTTACATGGTCAACATCAACTGTTTCAAAAAAGATCCGAGTATTAAATCTAGCCTAAAGTTTTTGCGTAAAACAGACTGGGCTCGTACCAAAGTAGAGCAGATCTACATCGACTTAAAGCGTTAATCTCTCCCTTCTTTATCAGTCCCGTGTTGATTAAATACGGGACAACCCCTGTGTCTACTTTTTAGGGGCCACATCAACATCAACATCATATCTCGTATCTCGTATCTCGTATCTCGTATCTCGTATCTCGTATCTCGTATCTCGTATTATGTTACAAGCAATAAAAAGCCCCGCAAGCTTTCACTTGCGGGGCTTTTTTAGCTAATTGAGAAAAGGGTTAATTACTTACCAGCTTCTTTTTCTGCTTTAACTTTTGCAATCACTTCGTCAGCAACGTTAGTTGGACATGGTGCGTATTGTGCGAATTCCATAGAGAATTGGCCACGACCAGAAGTGATAGTACGTAGGTGACCGATGTAGCCGAACATCTCAGAAAGAGGTACGTCAGCTTTAATACGAACACCAGTTACGCCAGCTTGTTGATCTTTGATCATGCCACGACGACGGTTAAGGTCACCGATAACATCACCAACGTGATCGTCTGGAGTGAACACGTCAACGTTCATGATTGGCTCAAGAAGTTGCGCGCCAGCTTTAGGCATAGATTGACGGAATGCGCCTTTCGCTGCGATTTCAAATGCGATAGCAGATGAATCGACTGCGTGGAAACCACCATCGAAAAGTTCAACTTCAACGTCTAGAGTTGGGAAGCCAGCTAGTACGCCGTTTTCCATCATAGATGCGAAGCCTTTCTCAACTGCAGGCCAGAATTCTTTAGGAACGTTACCGCCCACAACTACAGAGTTGAACTTGAAGCCAGAACCTGCTTCGCCTGGTTTGATACGGTAATCGATCTTACCGAATTGACCAGAACCACCAGATTGCTTCTTGTGCGTGTAGCTATCTTCAATTGCTTGAGTGATAGTTTCACGGTAAGCAACTTGAGGAGCACCTACAGTTAGGTCAACGCCGTATGTACGCTTAAGGATATCTACCTTGATGTCTAGGTGAAGTTCACCCATACCTTTCAGGATAGTTTCGCCAGTCTCTTCGTCAGTCTCAACTTGGAAAGATGGATCTTCTGCAACCATTTTACCGATCGCGATACCCATTTTCTCAGAACCGCCTTTATCTTTTGGAGATACAGCGATTGAGATTACTGGAGTTGGGAATACCATTGGCTCAAGCGTTACTTGGTGCTTAGGATCACATAGAGTGTGACCAGTTTGCACGTTCTTCATACCAACGATCGCAATGATGTCACCAGCTTGTGCGCTAGTTAGTTCGTTACGGTCATCAGCTTGCATCTCAACCATACGGCCAACACGTTCAGTCTTGCCAGTGAATGAGTTAAGAATCGTGTCACCTTTGTTCAGTTTACCAGAGTAAATACGAACGAAAGTTAGAGCACCGAAGCGGTCATCCATGATTTTGAATGCAAGCGCTTTGAAAGTCTCATCTGTAGAAACGATAGCGTGTTCGCCAGTTTCTTCGCCGTTCTCATCCATTAGAGGCTGAGGATCAACTTCAGTTGGTGCTGGTAGGTAATCTACTACAGCATCAAGGATAAGTTGCATACCTTTGTTCTTGAACGCAGAACCACAGAACGTTGGGAAGAATGCGATATCACGAGTACCTTTACGGATACAACGCTTGATGTCTTCGATAGAAGGCTCTTCACCTTCCATGTAAGCTTCCATTAGGTCATCGTCTTGCTCTACAGCAGTTTCGATTAGCTCTTCACGGTATTGCTCAACGTCATCAACCATGTCCGCAGGAACATCTTTGATTTCGTAGTTTTCAGGAAGACCAGTGTCATCCCAAACGTATGCTTTACGGCTTAGTAGGTCTACAACACCAACGAATTCGTCTTCACGACCGATTGGTAGAACCATAACTAGAGGAGTAGCACCTAGAACGTTTTTAACTTGGTCAACAACGTTGTAGAAATCTGCACCCATACGGTCTAGTTTGTTAACGAAGATCAGACGAGATACTTCTGATTCGTTAGCGTAGCGCCAGTTAGTTTCTGATTGAGGTTCAACACCACCAGAACCACAGAATACACCGATACCGCCATCAAGAACTTTAAGAGAACGGTATACTTCAACTGTGAAGTCAACGTGTCCAGGAGTATCGATAACGTTTAGACGGTGATCGTTCCAAAAACAGCTTACAGCTGCTGATTGGATAGTAATACCGCGCTCAGCTTCCTGTTCCATGAAGTCAGTCGTTGATTCGCCATCATGTACTTCACCAGTCTTGTGGATTTGACCAGTTAGCTTAAGGATACGCTCAGTGGTAGTTGTTTTACCCGCATCAACGTGCGCGAAAATACCAATGTTTCTGTATTTCGATAAATCTGCCATTGTCTTACTCTGTTAATAGGATATAAAATGCGCGCAGAGTATATCACAATCTGTGAAGACTGATAGCTTTGCATGCATTTGGGACTAAAAAACTTTGCCTTTTTCTAACATATAGAAAAAGGCACTCAGTAGTAACAATCTAAATGATTGTTAATTATAGTGCTAACCTAAAGCCTAATCGGCGTTAAGGTTAGGCTGAATTACTGCTGTATAGAGTAGCTGAAGTGAGTTCAATTACAACTCATCAAAAGCATTAATTGCTTCCGATAATTTTTTCACACCGTGGATCTGCATTCCTGGAATGCCACCTTTAGGCATGTTCGCTGCCGGTACGATTGCTTTCTTAAAGCCGTGTTTAAATGCTTCATTTAAACGCTCTTGTCCGCTCGGTACAGGTCGAATCTCACCCGCTAGGCCTACTTCTCCAAATACCACCACATCTTTTGGCAATGCGCGGTCTCTGAAACTAGAAAGTAGAGCCATCACCAACGCAAGATCAGCACTGGTTTCGGTTACTTTAACACCACCGACGACATTCACAAACACATCTTGGTCAGCCATTTGTAAGCCGCCGTGTTTATGCAGCACCGCTAATAACAGAGAAAGCCTGTTTTGCTCTAGGCCGACAGCGACGCGACGTGGGTTAGCCAGCTGTGAATAATCCACCAGCGCTTGGATTTCGACAAGAAGCGGGCGCGTACCTTCCCACACCACCATGACAGAACTGCCCGAGGCTTCTTCTTCACCACGAGACAAGAAGATAGCGGATGGGTTGCTGACTTCTTTTAGCCCTTGGCCTGTCATCGCAAACACACCCAGTTCATTCACTGCACCAAAACGGTTTTTGTGGCTGCGTAGCGTTCTAAAACGGCTATCGGTTCCGCCATCTAATAGAACGGAACAGTCAATAATGTGCTCAAGTACTTTTGGCCCCGCTAAGGTACCGTCTTTAGTTACGTGTCCAACTAAGAACACAGCAACGTTATTCTGTTTCGCGTAGCGCGTTAATGCGGTTGCCGATTCACGAACCTGTGCAACACTGCCCGGAGAAGATTGAACATCCGCAACGTGCATAACTTGGATCGAGTCGATAACCATGATCTTAGGTTGTTCTTTTTCGGCAACCTGACAGATCTTATCCACGTTCGTTTCTGAGAGCATCTTTAGGTGCTCTTTTGGCAATCCAAGTCGAGACGCACGCATCGCGACCTGCTGTAGGGATTCTTCTCCTGTGACATAGAGAGTCGGTAATTGAGAAGAAAGCTGACACATGGTTTGTAATAGCAGCGTTGATTTACCGGCACCTGGGTTACCACCAATCAGGATCGCAGCGCCCGGTACGACACCACCACCGAGTACTCGGTCGAGCTCTTTAAAGCCACTGCTAAAACGCGGTACTTCTTGCAGGTCGATTTCTGACAGCGTTTGAACCGAAGATTCAGTTGCACCGCCCGCATAACCACTCAACCGTTCATTACGTGCAACCTGAGGGGAAGCCGCTAACCTAACTTCTGTAATCGTGTTCCAAGCACCACATGCATTGCACTGCCCTTGCCAACGTGGAAAATCGGCACCACAGTCATTACACACATAAGCTCGCTTTGCCTTAGCCATAAAACCTCAATAATTTACTCAATTACACAATGATGTTGTCAATTTGTGACTTATTTGACCGTACGGATGAAAATAAAAGTTGCAGTCATACCACTTATACTTAAAGATCGATTTAAACTAGTCGATAACATAAACGCACCGTCCATTCTAACAAGAAAAGTATGCAGCAATCTGAAATTCTATCTGTAGCAGAACGTTTAATCCCGGCTTACCACGCCGAAGATTTCGAATTCCTTCTTTCTCAAATGACAGAAGGGGAATCGCCGTCTCTGAAGCTGCTCGTTAAAATGGAACTGAATCGTATCATGGCTCCGTGTACAAAGAGCATTGATTTACGCGGGCGTATTGATAATGAGTGTCGTCAGTTCACTCTCGATGGCCGTAAGCACTGGCTCGATGACATTGCTTTGAACGCGTATCAACGTGGTACAAAAAAGTTTAAAGGTTACACCGAGGGCGCATGGGAGTTAGTAATGACTCCGCGAACTCAGCCCCTTCGCAGTGTTGTTAATACTTCGTCTCAAGATAGCCACGACATCACAAGCGCTAACAGCCCGTTTGAAGCGGAAGCCATTAACCTAGGTTACGACTTAAAGCGCCAAGAAAACAGACTCAAGATTAGTTCACAGGTTGAGATCACCACATCGAAAGGGCAAAGCCTACACGGTGTTACGGTCGATATTTCCCCTTCAGGTGCAAAATTTAAGGTGCCAAGTGCCTTTCGCTATAACCTTGGTGAAATCATCAGCGTCAAATTCACAGAACTTGTCGAAAAGTCTCAAGAAAACGACGTTAACCAAGCCGTAGAATTTCGCGTTCTGGGTATTGATGAATCATACGAGAACAACGCAGTTAAATTTCTGAGAACTATCAAGGTAAGCGACACCAATATTGTGGCTCGCTTACTTGATGAGTCTTTAAATAGCACCAGTAAGAAAACCAGCCATGAGAACCAAGATAGGATCATTCGAACTCGCACACGAGGCATTGAACACACCTATCTAAAACACACCTGTAACCTTCCTTTATTCTTCAGTGGTAGCGAACTCAAGCTTGCATTACTTACGGATAACAACCATCCGTTGTGGCAATACTGGCACGACGAGCGTAACCAACAAGCTCTGGGTACCCTGTTCAACGAACAACGAATGAACTTATTGGCTAAGCCTGGTGTAAAAGGTACCAGTAACGTCATCTATTCGTTTACCCACGAACATCAGAATAAGACCTTGTTTTACTCGATGATGCTCCCAGAAGCCTCTCGTGAGCAAAGACAACTGTTCTGGCACATTGGTGGTAAACGTAAAAGTTGGAAGGCGTTCAAGTTCTCAGTGTTCGAACTATCCGATACCGAGCGACAAGCGTTAGCCAAACACTCAGACACGTTAGCTCAAAGCTCAGCGCAACTGACGCATTGCGGCATTTTGCAAGAAATTGGCGATCATGAAAGTGCAGCTGATTATCTATTGAGTGAAAAGCCACGCATTCCAAGCAATGAACTGAACCGTTTCCGTCACCCACGCACTGTGGTTGGGAATATTCAAAGTATCTACTTTGACTCTCAGACTCGTCGTAAAGAGCCGAGATACCAGTTTAAATCACCGTTACAACTCACCTCACAAGATGGTGCAGCAGCGAACGGGCACACCTTAGACATCTCGAAGCGTGGACTTAGCATTACCCTTGAGCACCCAATGGTACTTAAGATTAATGACCCTGTATTAGTCAACTTCAATGAGCTACAGCTCTATGATAAAAACTTGCCACTGAGCACAGTGCCTTATCATGTGATTCGCGTAAGCCCGAATGGTCGAAACGTACAATTGGTTATTGCTGAGAATGCCAAGACAATGCGAACTATCGCTTTCCTTAACGGGCTTATCGACCAAAACCAAAGCAAACTGATTAAAAAGAAAGAGATACTGCCAACCAACTCGTTGCTCGAATCGTTGCACAATATATTGCTGAGTAAGATGGTCAGTAACCCTATCTTCATTGATAAGCCAAGCTCAACGCTGCGCTGTAAGATCATTGGTGTGAACTTCCCACTGAATAAGCACCTCACTCTACTGGCTAAGCTTGGACACAACCAAAAGTTCTCACTAGAACCGATCTTTAAGGGTCACACTAGCTCATTACTGGCTGAGCCACTGAAAAGAATCGAAGGCGCAGAGCCTAAACATCATGACGTGTATATTGCTGCGGTGAAATTTGGCGACAAAATCCAATCGGTGCATACCAAGTTGGTAAAAGATTTCGCCTCGGCAAAAGAGCGCATCTTATTCATCAAGAAGGCACAGCACTTAGGTGATGTGTATGTACTGCGTGTAACAACCGCACCAATCTTTAATCCATTGACCACTTTGTTCCAATCGGACTTAGAAGAACTGGCACGAATTAGCATGCACCAAGCGAAGAAACTAGAGAATGAGATCACCGCTTTTATCGGCTATGGTGAAATTGAAGACATTACCGACGAAGTCTTGATTCGATTAGAGCTTACTCGTTAGGTCAGTATCCATTTACTGGATTTGAAAATAAAAAAAGCAGGCTCATCGCCTGCTTTTTTGTATCTGAGTTCTATTATAGTTTGCTGCTAATAAAACCTAATAAGCAAATTTTAAGGTTTTGCCTGCCAGCTGATTTTTTGCTGCTTAGCCAATACACCCGACAAGATACAAAGCACACCACCTAAACCAGCGTAACGCACAGCGGTTTGAGCTTGCTGCTCTACTTTTGGTTTCGCATGGTAAGCAATACCTAAACCTGCAGAACCCATCATCACCAAGTCATTCGCACCATCGCCTACAGCAACCGTATTGTGCAATTCCAGCTCATACTCTTCAGCGAGTTCTACTAAGATGTCGGCTTTGGTTTGCGCCGAAACCACATCACCGAGAACTTCACCCGTCAGTTTGCCTTTGACGATTTCTAATGTGTTCGACTGAGCATGGTCTAGGTCTAACGTGTCTTTCAAGTAGTCCGAGAAGTAAGTAAAGCCACCAGATGCGATAGCCGTCTTCCAGCCTAACTTATTCAACGTATTCACAAGCCCAACAAGATCAGGCATGAATGGCAGTGATTGACGCACTTGCTCAAGAATAGCTTCATCGGCACCTTTCAGTGCGCCCACTCGTTGACGTAGGCTTTGTTCAAAGTCTAACTCACCTTGCATAGCTCGCTCTGTAATTTCAGAAACTAGCTCTCCTACTCCAGCCAGCTTTGCAATTTCATCAATACATTCAATCTGAATCGCTGTGGAATCCATATCCATCACAATCAAACCTGGCTTAGATAAGTCTGGGACCTCGCTAAGGCAAGCATAATCAAGCTTCAATGCTTGTAGGATTTCTTCGTGGGCAGGCGTTAAGTTTCCAGACATCAGTGCCACTTCGTAATGTCCAACTTTCCACGTATCAAGAATGGTGTTGTAAGTGCCGGTGAAAAAATCGATGTCATCAAAAGATTGTGGAGATAGGTACTCACCAAATACAATCCAGTTGGCCTTTGCCTTAGCGAGTTGAGAAGCGAAACGAGTCTCGGGGAGTCGAGTTAATAATGTAGTATGCCTTTTAATCGGCAGATATTTCTGAGCGTCCATGTGTATGATTCCTAATTAACTATGCTAAACGTTAACCTATTGCAATTTGAAAACGCAAGTCTCAATATATCTTAATCATAACATTTGTTTATTTCAGGCTTCGTGAAACATGAATGAATCATTGTTCTCAATACGTAACGCTTTACGAATGCTAGCCCTCATTTTGTTGGCTACCATGTTCGTTGTAACGATTAAAAATACGGTCGTGATCAGTAAAGGTAACGAGAAGATCCAAGCGAAACAGCTGGAAACTCTTACCAAGCTGCTTATCTCTCAGGCATCACTTTCAGCCAGTAAAATGATAACGCAACAAGACCAAGAACGACTGCTTGACCTGACCAATCAGCTATCTCAAGACCGACTGGTATTCGATACCACCATCTACGATGCTGAAGGTATTAGACTGGCTTCGAGCGAAAAAGCACTCTCTGTACGTGAGGTTCTTGGCTTAGACACGCCACTTTCAACCGCAAGTATCGGTAGACAGCAATTAGTTGAACCTATTTATTCTGCAGAACATACGATCATCGGCTTTATTCGAGTAACCTTCGAAACAGGTAAGATGACAGCGATTTCAGATCACCACTACCGCAAGAGCGATCGTTATATGATTGGTATGGTTTTGATGGGCTTCGTCAGTGGTGTGCTGTTCATCATGTTGATTCGTAGAAGACCAACTAAGTCAGGCGAGAACTTACTGCTGAAAAACGTAAACTCATAACGATTCAGTTCAAAAGATCCAATAAAAAGCCCCGACGCTCAGGCAGCGACGGGGCTTTTTGTTATCTGTTACTTTATCAAGCTATTGTGAACTGTAATTACTCTTGGTCACCAAGAAGCACAGAGTCTAGAGCGATAACCATCATGTCGTTGAAGGTTGTTTGACGCTCATCTGATGTAGTTTGCTCACCGGTTTTGATGTGATCAGACACAGTACAGATAGTCAGAGCTTTTGCACCGTATTCCGCACACACACCATAGATGCCTGCCGCTTCCATCTCTACACCGACAATGCCGTATTTATCCATCACTTCAAACATTTCAGGATCTGGCGTGTAGAACAGTTCAGCAGAGAAAAGGTTGCCGACTTTGACATCCACACCGCGAGCTTTAGCTGCATCTTCTGCCGCGCGCACCATTTTGTAATCTGCGATAGCCGCGAAGTCGTGACCTTTAAAGCGAATACGGTTCACTTTTGAGTCGGTACATGCGCCCATGCCAATAACTACATCGCGCACTTTGATATCTTCGCTCACTGCACCACAACTACCAACACGAATGATCTTTTTCACACCAAAGTCTTTGATCAGCTCAGTCGCGTAAATAGAACAAGATGGAATGCCCATACCGTGTCCCATTACCGAAACCTTACGACCTTTGTAAGTACCAGTGTAACCAAACATGTTACGAACGTCGCACACTTGAACCACTTCTTCTAAGAAGGTTTCAGCGATGTATTTAGCACGTAGCGGGTCGCCTGGCATTAGAACTACGTCAGCGAAATCACCCATTTCAGCATTAATATGTGGAGTAGCCATTGAAAATATCCTTAATCTCAAAACAAAAAAGAAGAGAGAGGTTTCCCTCTCTCTTAGTTAACTATTATAGGAAGCTTGTACCGTGTCCCATTGGCGACGTACCAAAGTATGACGCTAAGCTTTGACCGATATCAGCGAACGTATCGCGACGGCCTAGAGAACCGGCTGGAACCTTCTGACCGTAAACAATCACAGGGATATGTTCACGAGTATGGTCTGTACCTGGCCATGTTGGATCACAACCGTGGTCTGCAGTTAGGATAAGTACATCATCTTCTTTCATCATATCGATGATTTCATTGATGCGACCATCGAAGTACTCAAGTGCCGCGGCGTAACCTGCAACATCACGGCGGTGGCCGTAAGCTGAGTCGAAATCAACGAAGTTAGTGAACACAATCGTATTGTCGCCCGCTTCATTGATCGCTTCTTTTGTTGCTTCAAATAGCGCAGGGATACCTGTTGCTTTGGTTTTCTGAGTGATACCACAACCTGCGTAGATATCAGAGATCTTACCAATTGAGTGAACGTTACCGCCCTTCTCATCAACCAACTTCTGAAGAATGGTGGCTGCAGGTGGCTCAACAGAAAGGTCACGACGGTTACCAGTGCGCTCAAATTGACCTTTACCTGGGCCAATGAACGGACGAGCGATAACACGACCAATGTTGTAGTCTTCGAGCTCTTCACGAGCAATCTGACAAAGGTCTAATAGGTTTTGTAGGCCGAATGTCTCTTCATGACAAGCAATCTGGAAAACAGAGTCTGCAGAAGTGTAGAAGATAGGCAAGCCAGTCTTCATGTGCTCTTCACCTAGGTTATCTAGGATTTCCGTGCCAGATGAGTGGCAGTTACCTAAGAAACCGGACAAACCTGCACGCTCAAGGATGCGGTCAGTCAGTTCTTTTGGAAAGCTGTTCTCTTTGTCGGTGAAATAGCCCCAGTCAAACAATACTGGTACACCAGCGATTTCCCAGTGACCTGATGGCGTATCTTTACCAGAAGACAGTTCAGCAGCGTGACCGTAAGCGCCGATGATTTCAGCGTCTGCATCCATACCAGGAGCAAAACGACCTGTAGACTCTTTGTGAGCCATAGCTAAACCTAGCTTAGACAGGTTTGGTAGCGTCAGAGGACCTTGACGATCTGCGTTGTCTGCAAGACCTTTGTCACAATGATCTGCGATGTGCCCCATAGTGTCTGAACCTACATCACCGAATTTGTCTGCATCCGCTGTTTCACCGATACCGAATGAATCTAAAACTAAAATAAATGCTCTTTTCATTTTCTTCACCAACTTATTGCTCTTTACACCAGAACTCTGTTTATCGGCATACACAAGGCATGCCGATACCTGTTATTTACACGTCTTCAGAACGAATCTGACGGTAAACGCCTGGCGTTGCTGTATATTCTCCGCCCACAGTGATTGCATTTTGTAATGCTGTTGCAGCTTCTTGCCACTGTTGTTCGTTGCGAGCATGAATCATTGCTAATGGTTTATCTTCACTTGCCACTTCGCCAAGACGAATAAAGTGATCAAAACCGACTGCGTAATCAATGCTGTCCGTTGCTACACGGCGACCACCGCCCATACCAACGACAGCCATACCAATTGCACGAGTATCCATTGCTGATACTACACCGCTTTCTAGCGCGTACACTGGCTTAACAATTTCTGCTTTTTCTAGGTAGTTATCGTAGTTCGCTACAAAATCTGCTGGACCACCAAGGCCCGCTACCATTTTACCGAAGCACTCTGCTGCTTTACCGTTATCCAGTACTGCCATCAGTTTTTCGCGCGCTTCGTCTGAATCTTTTGCAAGGTTACCCAACACCAGCATTTCAGCACACGATGCCATCGTAATTTCTAGCAAACGTGGGTTACGGTATTCACCTGTTAGGAATTGAACTGCTTCACGCACTTCTACTGCGTTACCCGCAGAAGAAGCCAGAACTTGGTTCATGTCCGTTAGGATTGCTGTTGTCTTAGTGCCTGCACCGTTTGCTACTGCAACGATCGATTTCGCTAGCTCTTCAGACGCTTCGTAAGTCGGCATGAATGCGCCTGAACCTACTTTTACATCCATCACTAGAGAGTCAAGGCCAGCGGCCAGTTTCTTAGATAGGATTGAAGCCGTGATCAGCGAGATATTATCTACGGTTGCTGTGATATCACGAGTCGCGTAAACACGCTTATCAGCAGGAGCTAGATCGCCTGTTTGACCGATGATCGCTACGCCAGCATCTTTAGTTACTTCACCGAACACATCGTTGGTTGGTGTAATGTTGTAACCAGGGATAGATTCAAGCTTGTCTAGCGTACCGCCAGTGTGGCCTAAACCACGACCAGAGATCATTGGAACGAAACCGCCACATGCTGCCACCATAGGGCCAAGCATCAGAGAAGTTACGTCACCAACACCACCAGTAGAGTGTTTATCAACGATTGGGCCATCAAAGTTCATGTGGCTCCAGTCAATCACCATGCCTGAGTCACGCATTGCACACGTTAGTGCGATACGCTCTGGCATGGTCATTTCGTTAAAGAAGATAGCCATTGCGAATGCTGCAATTTGGCCTTCAGAAACCGTGTTTTTAGCTACGCCTTGAATGAAGAAGTTAATTTCGTCCGCTGTTAGGACTTCACCATCACGTTTTCTGCGAATAATTTCTTGAGGTAGATACATTAGTGCCTCCCAAACTCTAGTGAGTATGGTTTGTAGGGGAAAGAGGTAATATGGAGTGACTTAACGCCACTCCATCAAACAGACTTATTATGTTCAATACTCTAAATATTTGGCGTTGCAGTTAGGCGACTATTCTCTTGAAAAAAATCGAAGTTCATTCCTATGAGCATAGAGGCTCTATGCGATTAGGACGGCCGGCGAACCGGTGAACTACGCAGTCAACAACGCTGCGGCGTCAAATATGACGAGTAATTTAGTATGCTGCAGGATCAGCAGTCTGGTCTGTCACTTCTAATGTATTAAGAAGGTTAGTTAGTAGGCTTGAAGCACCAAAACGGTAGTGCATATTGTCTGCCCACTCAGTGCCTAGTAGTTCATCAGCCATTGCTAGGTATAGTGCTGCATCTTCAGCAGTACGTACGCCACCAGCAGGTTTGAAACCAACTGTTTTAGCAACGCCCATGTCACGAATAACTTCAAGCATCATGCGCGCGTACTCTGGAGTCGCGTTTACTGGCACTTTACCTGTTGAAGTTTTGATGAAGTCTGCACCAGCTTCGATACAGATTTGAGAAGCTTTCTTGATCAGTGCTTCTTCTTTCAGTTCACCTGTTTCGATGATCACTTTAAGCGTGATGTCACCACAAGCCGCTTTACATTGCTTAACTAGCTCAAAGCCAACTTCTTCGTTGCCAGCAATAAGGGCACGGTATGGGAATACTACGTCAACTTCATCTGCGCCGTACGCTACTGCTGCTTTTGTTTCTGTAACAGCAATTTCGATGTCGTCATTACCATGAGGGAAGTTAGTTACAGTCGCAATGCGTACTTCTGGAGTACCTTGCTCACGCAACGCTTTCTTAGCTGCTGGGATAAAGCGAGGGTAAATACAGATTGCAGCTGTGTTGCCTACTGCAGTCTTCGCGTCATGACAAAGCGCCACTACTTTCTCAGTAGTATCGTCGTCATTTAGCGTAGTTAGGTCCATAAGTTTAAGTGCACGTAGAGCTGCTGCTTTTAAATCGCTCATTTCTATCTCCGATCAATATATTCAAATAGTTAACTACTTCGCCCTCCATCCAGTATAGATGGATATTTTAGTAATGCTCAGTAGTCACAAATGAACGGACTTGGTTCCCTGAAGACTTGATAACTTTCGCTACCAATTGCAATCCTTGTCACCGCACAGTACCAGTTTGGTCTATGGCACAACAAATCAGTCATGTTGTGTCTAACATCTATAGCGTATCGCTAAGTTTGGCTTAATCCCAGAAGAATAACCTTTGGACGAATCCAAGCAGTCACTTTCTTGCCAAAAGAGACATCCTATCCCTTAAGCTTATACATTATAGGTATCCATCAATAAATTGTAGTGCTCCTTAGAACGCAAACGG
This sequence comes from Vibrio sp. ED004, assembly GCF_023206395.1. NCBI lineage: Bacteria > Pseudomonadati > Pseudomonadota > Gammaproteobacteria > Vibrionales > Vibrionaceae > Vibrio > Vibrio sp. ED004. The sequence goes on from NZ_CP066149.1 coordinate 1,051,454, forward strand.
TTTGTATCTCAAAAAAACATTCTAGACCCATTAATCGACATCAAGCTGATGCTTATGCTCATATTCATGCCAAAGAATCACTAGGCCTAAAAACAAAAAAGCCCCGCAGCAATTTCTTGCTACGGGGCGATATTATTATGGCGTCTATATATCTAAATCTACTTGATTAGAAAGATAGGAAGAAGCCAGCAATTGTTGCTGCCATCAGGTTAGATAGAGTACCAGCAATTACCGCTTTAACACCCATACGTGCGATGTCGTGGCGACGGCTTGGTGCAATACCACCTAGACCACCTAGAAGAATCGCAATAGAAGAAAGGTTTGCGAAACCACATAGTGCGAATGCGATGATTGCTTGAGTCTTCTCAGACATCACTTGGCCAGTTGCTGCAACAACTTGAGCGTTTTCACCAACGTATGGTACGAAGTTTAGGTATGCAACGAATTCGTTAACAACTGTCTTCTGACCAATGAAAGAACCAGCGATAGTTGCTTCTTCCCATGGAACACCGATGATGAATGCTAGTGGTGCGAAGATCCAACCTAGAAGAAGTTCTAGAGTTAGGTTTTCCATACCAACCCAACCACCGATGCCACCTAGGATACCGTTGATTAGAGCAATTAGACCGATGAATGCTAGTAGCATTGCACCTACGTTTAGAGCTAGTTGTAGACCAACTGATGCGCCACCTGCTGCTGCGTCGATAACGTTAGCTGGTTTGTCATCGCCACCGTCCATTTCGTCAGCGATGTTGTCGTCTGGCTTATCAGTTTCAGGCTTGATGATTTTAGCGAATAGTAGACCACCAGGTGCTGCCATGAATGACGCTGCAACTAGGTACTCTAGAGGCACACCCATAGATGCGTAACCTGCTAGTACACCACCAGCTACAGAAGCCAAACCACCACACATTACTGCGAATAGTTCAGAGTTTGTCATTTTAGGAACAAATGGACGAACAACTAGAGGTGCTTCAGTTTGACCAACGAAGATGTTTGCTGCTGCAGACATAGACTCGGCGCGAGAAGTACCTAGAGCTTTCTGAAGACCACCACCAAGAACTTTGATTACAATTTGCATAACACCAATGTAGTAAAGTACAGAGATAAGTGCAGAGAAGAAAATCAGAGTTGGTAGTACTTGGAAAGCAAAGATGAAACCGATACCGTCAACTGAGAAGTTAACTAGGCTGCCGAATAGGAAACCAGTACCGTCTTTACCGTAGTCGATCACGTTTGCTACACCAGCAGAGAAACCTGCAAGTAGATCACGACCCCAAGGGATGTAAAGTACGAATGCACCAAGTGCGAATTGGATAGCGAAAGCGCCACCCACTGTTCTTAGATTAATAGCTTTGCGGTTGTCAGATAGTAGTACTGCGATTGCGATCAGTGCAACCATTCCGACTAGGCTCATAAACAGGCTCATAGTTTATGACTTCCTTATTAGTTATTTATTGGCGTGTTACAAAATGGGGCTATAAAGCGGAGGCAATTATACTCATGCGACCACTAATAAAGTAATGCCGTCCTCACACTTTCGTAGAAGATTCATGTACCATTCACACGCAAATGTGACCCAAATCACAAGCTCAGTGCAATTTACGCAAACGATAAACAAAAACCTTCGATTTTATTCACATATACCGAATGCGCGATGGCTATTTTGCCAAATTTGCGCTGCAATCGATTGCTTTGGCTCTTTTCTAAGCAAAAAAAGTTCATTTAAGATCGTAACTAAATATTTGGAATGATTAACATTTCCTTGGTTTCCATGCATGGGCATGTCCGGAGCATCCGTTTCCAATACCATGTATTCAAGAGGCAATTTTGCGATGGCTGTGCGTGTTTTCTGTGCTCTTGGGTAAGTTATCGTTCCACCGACGCCAATATAGAAACCGAGCTTGATCCAAGCCAAAGCCTGCTGTTCACTCCCCGAAAAACCGTGAATCACACCACCTAAGGTGAATTTGTGCTGCTTTATTAGCTCAATAAGTCGGTTGTATGACTTCCTCTCATGGATGATTAAAGGCAGGTCAAACGCCTTCGCAAGCTCCATTTGTTGGATAAAAAAACGCTCTTGTTTTTCCTTTTCGACGTCGACAAAGAAGTCGAGTCCACACTCACCTATCGCGACACATTGGCTGTTTTTTGAAGAGAGTAACTGGTGAAGTTCCGAGAATTGCTCATCCTCCGCTTGCTCTAAAAAGTACGGGTGAAAGCCTAATGCATAGTAAACATTGGGGTGAGATTGAGCGATTTTGTCGAGTTTCCCCCAGTTACTTTGACCAATAGAAGGAATCAACAGTTTCTCAACTTGGGCTTGTTTCGCTTCTTTTAGGTAACCATCAAGACTTTCCTCAACTGAAAAACCGCAGTCAAAGGCGTCAAAGTCCGCATGGCAATGGGTATCAAATAGCGGAAAATCACTTAATTCTGGTGTCATCTTGCCCACTCTCTGTTTGTTGTCCTTGAGGATCACGACGATGAGGTACACAACTGCGTTTATTCTCAGGTGTTAAACCAAGCTCTTCACACCACTTATCGTATTTCTTAATCCAAACTTTTATCCAACCGAACATATTAACCTCACGCTTCCAACCTCAAATAGCACGTATTAAAAAACGCCTATTGCAGAACAATAGACGTTTTTGTTTAACTCGAATAGAGCGCGGAGTAATTAGTGCTCGCGCGTCGCTCGGAACTGAACTTCAGGGAAACGTTCAGAGGCTAGGTTCAAGTTCACCATAGTTGGTGCGATGTAAGACAGGTTGTCACCGCCATCTAGCGCAAGGTTAGATTGGTTCTTACGTTTGAACTCTTCCAGTTTCTTAGCGTCGTCACACTCAACCCAGCGAGCTGTTGCAACGTTAACACCTTCGTAGATAGCTTCTACGTTGTATTCTGCTTTCAAGCGCGCTACAACCACGTCGAACTGAAGTACACCAACCGCACCAACGATCAGGTCGTTGTTCTGCATTGGACGGAATACTTGTACCGCGCCCTCTTCTGAAAGCTGAACTAAGCCTTTTAGAAGTTGCTTCTGCTTTAGTGGATCGCGTAGACGAATACGACGGAATAGTTCAGGTGCGAAGTTTGGAATACCAGAAAACTTCAGGCTTTCACCTTGAGTGAAGGTATCACCAATCTGGATTGTGCCGTGGTTATGCAAACCAATGATATCGCCCGCGTACGCTTTCTCAGCTCGCGCACGGTCACCCGCCATAAAGGTTACCGCATCAGAGATACTTACGTTCTTGCCAGTACGAACATGGTTCATCTTCATACCTTGGTTGTAAGTACCCGATACGATACGCATGAATGCGATACGGTCACGGTGCTTAGGATCCATGTTTGCTTGGATCTTAAATACGAAGCCAGAAAACTTCTCTTCTGTCGCTACTACATCACGCTCATTAGCTTGGCGAGTTTGCGGTGCAGGAGCCCACTTCGTTAGGCCATCTAGCATATGGTCAACACCAAAGTTACCCAGTGCAGTACCGAAGTAAACAGGTGTTAGTTCACCAGCAAGGAACAGATCGTGATCAAATTCAGGACAAGCACCGATAACAAGCTCTAGCTCTTCACGTACGCTTTTTGCAAGATCGTCGCCTACCGCTTCATTTAGCTCAGGGTTGTCTAGACCTTTGATGATACGTACTTCTTGGATCTCATGACCGTGGCCAGATTCGTACAAGATCGTTTCATCACGGTGAATGTGGTAAACACCTTTAAATTCTTTACCACAACCAATTGGCCATGAGATTGGAGAACAAGCCATACCCAGCTCGCTTTCCACTTCATCAAGCACTTCCATCGGGTCACGAACGTCACGGTCAAGTTTGTTCATAAACGTTACGATTGGCGTATCACGCAGGCGTGTTACTTCCATTAGCTTACGAGTACGATCCTCGACACCTTTCGCAGCATCGATAACCATCAAACAAGAGTCAACCGCAGTTAGTGTACGGTACGTATCTTCCGAGAAATCTTCGTGTCCTGGAGTATCTAGTAGGTTTACTAGGCAATCATTGTATGGGAATTGCATTACCGACGTAGTTACCGAGATACCACGTTCTTTTTCCATCTCCATCCAGTCAGATTTAGCGTGCTGGTTAGAGCCACGGCCTTTTACGGTACCCGCTTTCTGAATCGCGTTTCCGAATAAAAGAACTTTTTCAGTAATCGTGGTTTTACCCGCATCCGGGTGAGAGATAATTGCAAACGTTCTACGTTTGCTCACTTCTTGTTGGAAAGACATAGTCGCCCTTTGCTGATCTAAAGCGTAAAAAGGGCAAGTAGATAATACTTGCCCTTGAATTCTGTGTGCGGATTATACAGAAAGCGTGTCACTTTCTAAAGGGTCAGTTTGCACCCTATTTTATGGCTCATTATCTGCGTAGCGAAAAGACAAAATATAACTAACTAAACGACATAAAAAGATAGCTCATAATGATCGCATCTTCATTGCCTTGCTTAGTTGGGTAATAGTTACGACGGCGGTCGACTTCGTTAAAACCCGCTTTCTCATACAAGTTAAACGCGTTCACGTTACTTTCGCGCACTTCTAGCCAAGCACTTTCCGCGTCAGCCTGTTCACACATATCAAGAAAATGCTCGGTCAGCGCCTTGCCATAACCTTTACCTTGCAGGCTTGGGTCGACAGCAATATTAAGCAGCGTGACTTCACCAACGATATTCTGCGCGAAGAAATACCCGACCACTTGCCCATCGACTTCAAGCACATGGTGACAAGCACCTCGACTATCGAGATCGCGAATCATCGTTTCAGACCAAGGGTGAGAATGCGCTGTCTGTTCTATCTGCCAAATAGCGTCTAGGTGTTGCTGTGAAGTCGGTAAAAATTGATTAGTCATAAGCACAAATTTGTTGCCATAAATCGCGGCGGTGTTGGTTATTACCATTGATGTCAGATAGTAATGGTGATTGTAATGTTTTTGCTTTCAGCTCTTGGGCGGACTCACAACCTGCAAACCATACCCATTCAACATCACCGAGTTCGATAGAAGAAAGGTGTTGAGGCTGAATATGTAAGGCTTGAGATAAGTCGAGTTTGATACTTTTGAGTACACGCTCAAACATCACGGCGAGGTCTTCCTGAGGTTTTTCAGGCGATACCAACAGTAACTTGCAATCGTTAGAGAGCGGAGTCAATTCAAATTCATAGCCCGCCAAACGCTCTGAGTGGCTAAGCTCCCATTGGCTAATGCCCATCTCTTGCAGGTATTGTGCATGTGTTTGTGACATATCTAGCAGTGTAACCTTAGGTTGATAGTGGGTGGCTTATTAGAGCAGAGTTAAAACGAGCTCATCAGAGTTGGGCTGATACTAACAAAAAATAAAGGAGCATCAAGCTCCTTTATTTAGACTAAATCAGTTTGCACCATATTGCGTGGGAAATAGGCTTATAAGTCGTTGAACTCAGGACTGTAAGCAATCTCACCAGAATATCCCGCAAGCGCACCTTCAACTAACTCGATAGCTTGAAAGGCTCCCTCAGGCACATCCCAAGTGCAGCTCAAACCAAATTCACTCGCATCCTTGAAACCAAAGCGACCGTAATAGGCAGGATCACCAAGCACAACACAGGCAGGGTAACCGAAATCAACCAAAGTAGAGAAAGCATCTTCAACCAGAGATTTAGCAATGCCTTGGTTGCGGAACTCTTCTTTCACAGCAAGTGGCGCAAGCCCCTGCCAGTTGTGATCGTCACCTTTAAGGGTAATTGGGCTAAACATCAGGTGACCAACCACCTCGCCTTCGTCAGAACAAGCCACCAGCGATAGCGTTAAATGACTATTCTCACGCAAGCTCATAACCAAATTAGCTTCTGCATCCGTTTCAAAAACAGATTTCAATAGACGATCAATGACAAGTATATCTGCCGGTGCTTCAGTTCGAATAAGCATTCATTACCTCACTTTGTGTATCTGGGGATTGTACTCCCTTCTGCACAAAATCAGCTAATTGATTTAACAAAGTTTTCATAGGAGTCGGCAATAAGTCCAAATCTACGCTATCCATCAAGTTTTTGACCTCTAAACCGAGCTCTGTATCACCTTCAATAGACAGTCGACGTTGGAAGAAAAGCGTATCTGGGTCTTCTTTACGTCCCGCAATCAACACAAGATCGTTAAGATTCCCGCTAAAACTGACATCTTCAGCGACTTCTTTATCAGCTACAACCAGTTGCTCATTTTCGTAACTAATACACCAACTTAACCCCATATCTTTTATTGAAACTTTCAGCCACTTATCTTCTAAGAACTCAAAGTCACCGTCTTCTAAAGCTTCCTTGAAGACACTCTTCAGCGCTTCTAATAAGGCTCTTTTTTGTACTGTTTTAGGCAATAACTGGACTGGAGATCGCAAAATTGATGCGGCATTTTGAACTAGTTGAGTGCGAATCTTGTTTATCACGTGACTTATCCGTAACTTTGTCAATAATATGGAATGCATCATAGATGATGTTGAGATCTCAGTTACTGTTATGTATCAAATTAACTTCTGTTTGATACTCGACCTTTAATATCCTGAAAATCACAGTTATAGTAACTCAGGTAATGAGAATTACAGCGGATCGCTGCACTCACAGGTAAATATCGATAACCACACAAAAAGTAATAAATATTTATCGATAGTGAATATTCAAGCTCTTGGAGAATTGGTAGTACTTTGATGCCTCCCCAGCAACTACAACATTGGTTTACCCAGCTAACTGCAAATAGTCCGTTCTTTTTTGCAGTACTTGATGCTCAACATAACTATTTTATGGTGAATGAGCGTTACTGCGATATTGCTGGTTTAAGCCAAACTGAGCTTGCAGGCATGAATGACCGCCAAACATTAGGCGAGCAGTTCTACCAACATCTTAAGCCTTACTATGAGCGTGCCTTCAATGGCGAAACAATTGAGGCCGAAGTTACTCTCAACGAAACTGACCTCGATACCAGTCTTCATTTTAGCTTATCCCCTCTAGCAAACGGCAATAAAACCGACTACATCGTCTTTCATGCCTTCGATACATCTGAGAACCAAGTCCTTGTCCGTTCTTTAGAAGAGTCCGAAGCAAAGTTCCATAAGCTCTCTCACCTACTCCCAGACGGATTACTGTTGGTTGAGAACGACTACATCTTGTCATCCAACCCAGCCGCAGCTCGCTTGCTTGGTTTCAATTCCACCACTGAGTTGATTGGCGAAGAGTTAGGCCGCTTATTTATCGATGAACAAACCAAAACAGTCTTCAATAATAGCCTGAGTTCTATTATTTCTGAGTCTGGTTTGGTTTGCTTAACGGGCGCTCGATGTGGCTTTGAACGTAAGGTTCAACTCAACATCGACTCAACGGCCATTCTCGGCAGTAGCACCCAACTAGTGCTTATCCAAGACGCGCAAGAAACCGCAAAACAATACACTCCGGCAAACAGTGAAGATGCTTACATCGACGCGTTAACCAAGCTCTATAACCGAGTTGGGTTTACCAAGCGCCTTGAGCAGTTCATTCACAACGATACGCCTGTTGTCATGCTCTACTTAGACATTGATAACTTTAAAAATATCAATGACTCACTGGGTCATCACATCGGTGACAAGGTGATTAAAGAGGTCGCTTCGCGTCTTAAACGCTTACTGCCTCGTCAAGCCGTTATCGGTCATTTGGGTGGTGATGAATTTGGTATTATTCTCCCAGAGCCTGAACATCAGCGAACGCCTGAAATGCTCGCTGAAAAGATCATTTCCTTGATCAATCAACCGTTCGATCTTCACCACTTTAGTAAACGCTTAGCCTGCTCTATTGGTAGTGTAAGCTTTCCTCAAGATGGTACTGATGCTCGCATCCTGCTTCAAAATGCCGACACTGCGATGTATGAGGCGAAAGATCGTGGTCGTAATCGCCTGATCAAGTTCAACGAACAGATGAACAAAGAAGCGCGCATGCGGCTGTGGCTTGAGATAGAGCTGCAGAAAGCGCTGCAACAAAACGGACTCGAGGTTTGGTATCAACCAAAAGTAAACGCACGTGACTTCACCATTAACGGTGCAGAAGCTCTAGTACGTTGGAAGCACCCAGTAGAAGGCTACATAAGCCCAGCTGCCTTCATCCCAGTTGCAGAACGTGCCGGTCTTATCGAGCAGCTTGGTCGTGTGGTGATGCGTGAAGTATTTGCGACAGTTAAACGCTGGAAGATGCAGGGGATCCTGCCTGGCCGCGTGGCAATCAACCTTTCTCCTGAACAGTTTGGTAATCCAAAGCTGATTGATTACATGGAAAAGCTGCTACGTTCGACAGAGCTAGACCCAAGTGCAATTACGTTTGAGCTGACAGAAAGTGCGGTGATGAGTGACAGTGAACACACACTGCAAATGCTCAACGCGATTAAAAAGCTTGGCTTCGCCCTATCGATTGATGATTTTGGTACCGGTTATTCTTCTCTGTCTTACCTTGCTCGCTTCCCGATTGATGAGCTTAAGATCGACCGTGCTTTCATCTCAGATATCGATACCCTACCAAAGCAAATTACCGTGATTGAAAACATCATCAACCTGGGTAAGTCTCTCGATTTAACCGTGGTTGCAGAAGGTGTCGAAACCAGTGAGCAAGCGACGCTGCTGTCGAACCTCAACTGTAGTTCCATTCAAGGCTTCCACTTCTATCGCCCACAACCTAAACAAGATGTTGAAGAGCTGTTCGCACAAAACCGCCGTCATAAGAACTGATTAGACGATTCGAATACGCACCGCCTTCCAAGCCAAAACAACACACAAAACCACAGCTCGTCAGTACCTCAAACGGAGTAAAAGCAGATTTATCCATCTAAACCTGCCTTATATCAATTCCGTCATTCATAATTCTTCATAAAATGCTCGCTTCAACTTAATTCTACTGGTAGTGAGCAAATGGAACTCTTATGCCCAGCGGGTAACTTACCTGCTTTGAAAACCGCCATTGATTGCGGTGCGGATGCTGTCTATATCGGATTCAAAGACGATACCAATGCCCGACACTTTGCAGGCCTAAACTTTGCCGGTAAAAAGCTCGATCGTGCTGTGCAGTATGTGCATGACCGCAACAAGAAAATTCATGTTGCCTTAAATACGTTTGCTCACCCAAATGGCTTCGAACGCTGGACTAATGCTGTAGACAACGCAGCTGCGCTAGGTGTCGATGCGCTGATCATCGCAGACATCGCAGTACTCGAATATGCTGCAAACAAATATCCAGACCTTGAACTGCACTTATCTGTACAAGCATCTGCGACCAATGCCGCTGCTATCGACTTCTACCATAAAAACTTCAACGTTAAGCGTGTGGTATTACCCCGTGTATTATCGATTCATCAGGTCAAACAGCTTTCTCGTAACATCACTTCTGACGTTGACCTTGAAGTATTCGCTTTCGGTAGTTTGTGTATCATGGCAGAAGGTCGCTGTTACCTATCTTCATACATGACAGGTGAATCACCAAATACGGTTGGCGCTTGCTCTCCTGCGAAATACGTTCGCTGGCAAGAAACAGAAACTGGCCTAGAGTCTCGCTTAAACGAAATCCTTATCGATAAGTATGAAGCGGGTGAGAACGCGGGCTACCCAACGCTGTGTAAAGGTCGCTTTGAAGCGGAGATCGACGGTGAACGCAAGCGCTACCACGCACTTGAGGAGCCAACTAGCCTAAACACATTATCAATGCTTCCTGAGTTGTTCGCTGCGAATGTTGCTTCGGTGAAGATTGAAGGTCGTCAGCGCAGCCCAGCTTATGTTGAACAAGTGACTCGCACTTGGCGCGCAGCCATCGACCGCTACTTAGCAAATCCTGAACAGTACCAAGTGGAACAAGCTTGGAATGCGACACTGGCGAATGTATCGGAAGGTACACAAACCACGCTTGGCGCTTATCACCGTAAATGGCAATAGAGCCAAATGGAGAACTCAATGAAATACGCATTAGGCCCTCTACTTTATTTCTGGCCAAAACAAGATGTTGAAAGCTTCTATGAGCAAGCGAAATCAAGCTCTGCTGATATCATCTACCTTGGTGAAGCCGTGTGTTCAAAGCGTCGTGAGATGAAAGCGAAACACTGGATGGACATCGCAAAAGAGCTGTCTGCTTCAGGTAAGCAAGTGGTACTGTCGACCATGGCATTGTTAGAAGCGCCAAGCGAAGTCAACATCATGAAGAAGTACATTGATAACGGTGACTTCGCGATTGAAGCCAACGACGTGTCTGCTATTCAACTGGCAAGCGAAAGCAGAGTACCTTTCGTTGTCGGCCCAGCAGTAAACACCTACAACGCGCGCACGCTGAACCTGTTCTTGAAGCAAGGTATGACACGTTGGTGTATGCCGGTTGAGCTGTCTCGTGAATGGCTAAGCAACGTCATGACACAGTGTGAAGAGCTCAATATTCGTAACAAGTTCGAAGTCGAAGTATTTAGCCACGGTTACTTGCCTCTTGCTTACTCAGCACGCTGCTTTACGGCTCGCGCAGAAAACAAAGCGAAAGACGATTGTGAAACCTGCTGTATCAAATACCCAACCGGACTACAGGTCGAGAGCCAAGAAGGCCAATCGGTATTCAACCTTAACGGTATCCAGACCCAATCGGGTTACTGCTACAACCTAGTGAATGATTTACCCAACATGCACGACTTGGTTGATGTGGTTCGTTTAAGCCCGCTCGGCATCGATACCTTCTCTGAAATTAATAACTTCAGAGCTAACGAACGAGGTCAAAACCCGATGAAGATTGAAAGCCGCCAATGTAATGGTTACTGGCATCAACTTGCAGGTTTAGACGTAAAAAACATCTAGTTCGATAATTAAACCTATCAGCTACAGATGCAAAAAAGGTCTAGCATTCGCTAGACCTTTTAGTTCGACTTAAGAAAAGCGACCTATGCCGTCGCTGTTTCCATCAATGAAGCATCGAGCTTCTTTACGTCTTTGTAGAGCATCACCATCACCACCACGCTTAACGCAATGTTAGACAATGGGTACGCAATCCAGATCCCCGGCACACCGTACAACTTTGGCATGATGTACAAGAAAGGCAGCTGAATAAGCATATTGCCTATCGTCACAAACATCGCCTTGCTGCCCTTGTTCACTGCTTGGTAATAAGCGCCCGCTACCACTAAGAAACCATCAAGTGCCAATGCAAACATGTGTAGTCGAATACCCAATACTGTGTACTCTACTAGCTGTGGTTCGTCAGAGTTAAAGACTGACACGAACTCTCGAGGGAACGCGTTGAGAAGCAACACAAACGCTACACCGATCAATACTGAACTCAGCATCGCAATCTTAAGTAACTTACGAATATTCGCTTGGTTGCGCGCACCATGGTTGTAGCTCACTAATGGTTGCATACCGTTTGCGATACCTTCAGCCGTGAGGTAATAAACCGTCACGATATAGCCCAAGATAGCGTAAGCACCAATCATCAATTGGTCGCCATATTGAGAGAACAACGCGTTGTGCAATGCCACCATCATTGAACCATAGGCGTACATAAAGAAGCTTGATGTACCAATCGCGAAGATCTGTGGGATAACCGATAGCTTCAGTCGCAGTTCATTCCAACGTAAGCGTAAGTTTGCTCGACGTGAGAAGAAGTAAGCCAGACCCAAGCCTGTTACCACAAATTGTGCAATTGCAGTGGCTAATGCCGCACCCATCAACTCCCAACCAAACTGAGCGATAAACAGGTAATCGAGAACGATATTAATCACCGCACCGACAATCATCAGTATCGTGGCTAAGTTCGGGCTGTCATCGTTACGCAGCAGAAACGGCATCGCGATAGAACCCAAAGTGAAGACACTGGCACCAATCAGGATGTGTAAATATTGCAGGCCAAGTTCGTACACACGCCCTTCTGCACCCTGCCAAAGCAAGAAGTTGTCGGCAAACAGATACAGTAACGCGGAAACAATCGGTGTTATCGCCAGCAGCAAAGTTAGACCGGTCGCCAGGATCTGTTTAGCACCTTGAGTATCTTTTTCACCTTGACGGATCGAGACAAGCGCACCAGTACCTACGCCCACCAGCATACCAATACCGAGAATCGAACCAATCACAGGCCACGCGACGTTAATACCCGCGAGTCCATCAGCGCCAACATAGCGGCCAATGAAAATGCCATCCACCACTTGGTACAGGCCATTAACCAACATCGCTGCCACGGTAGGGATTGTGTATCGCCAAAATTGACGACTAATTGAGTTACTCATTTCTTACTCTACTTTCATTTGTGAGTCGCATATCAACGAGATATGACTCGAAAAATTAGTTAACAAGGCTAACTAAATATCTAAATTATTTACTTCAAAGCTTTGTCTAATAATAGGTTCAGTTGCTTAGATTCTTGCTCAGACAAACGGCTTTCTAGTATTTGAGCCATCACTTGGTAGATCTTGCTCTCTTCTTCTAAACCCAACTCCGCTTTGTTGGTCAATACCACTAACTTGGATCTTGCATCTTCAAGTGACGCCTTACGCTCAACTAGGCCTTTTCTCTCAAGCCTTTGCACCATAGTGGTCGCTGAGGGCTTAGTCACCTGCATTTCAATGGCAAGATCGGTCAATCGAATCGGCTCTGGAGAAGCCTGAATGACCTTCAAATAGTCATACTCATTGAAGCTCAATTGGCAGATAGGATCTTCATTCACCTGAGTGCGCCATATCTTAGAGGCGAAGCGCTCAATCTTTTCTAAATTCTGGTTTAGCATACTCACCCAATCAAAGAATGGCATTTAGTTAGCAAGACTAACTATTTTAATATTGTTTAAATAAAAAGCAATCAAAACGAGATGAAGATCATAAAAAATAGTCATAAAAAAAGCCGCTGACAGTGAACTGACCCCCAATAGTTGGACACCAATTATTGGGGGTCTTTTTATGTCCAAATATAGCCGAGAGCTAAAATGTATCATTGCTAAGCAATACTTAGATGGCACGTCATCTCTCTACTTAGCCAAACAATATTCAATTTCGTCAAGACAGGTTCGGTATTGGGCTCAAGTGTTTGCCATCCACGGCACTGCTTCATTTTTACCAACTAAGCATGCTGCTACTGCTCAGACAAAACGAAAAGCATTGAATTTAATGTGGACGAATGAATGGTCTCTCACGCACACTAGCGCAGTATTAAACCTCTCATCCCCTGGGATACTCTCTGTCTGGCTCAAACGATTTAATGAGCTCGGTATCAAGGGGCTCAAAATGCGCCAGAAAGGAAGACCCTCAATGAAACAGCAACCTCAACGTACCACTAAGCCTGATAATGAAATGACACTTGAGGAGCTAAAAGAGGAGTTGGTCTACTTACGAACCGAGAATGCCGTTCTAAAAAAGTTGGAAGAGTTGGAGCAGGGAAAAAACCGTCGAACAAAGAAAAAGCGGTCATAGCTCTAACTCTTAAAGGTCAGTACCCGTTGAAGCACTTACTGCACACTCTACAGCTGGCAAAAAGTGTCTTTTATTATCAGGCTCAAACAAGCAAGCGCCCAAATAGCTACGAACGTGAGCTGCAGTTGATAAAGTCAATTTATCATGAACATAAGGGCCGATACGGCTACCGCCGTATTCACTTGGAATTAAAAAATCAGGGGTTCGTGCTCAATCACAAAACGGTTCAAAGGCTTATGGCTCAGCTCAACCTTAAATCGACGGTCAGGATTAAAAAGTATCGTTCATACCGAGGTGAGTCTGGAACAACTGCTCTAACGTGCTTGAAAGAGATTTTAGTGCGACTCAACCCGATGAAAAATGGGTAACTGATGTCACGGAGTTCAAAGTCAAAGAGCAGAAAGTATACTTGTCTCCCGTTGTCGACTTGTTTACTCAGGAAGTGGTTGCTTATAGAGTGGCCAAAAATGCTTGTTTGCCGCTTGTCACGGATATGCTGACGGAGGCTATATCTACGCTTAAACCCAACTCAAAGCCAATTATACATAGCGATCAAGGTTGGCAATATCGTCATCGACACTATCAGAAAAAGGTAGCGGAGAGTGGGTTAACGCAAAGCATGTCGAGAAAAGGTAACTGCTTGGATAATGCGGTTGCTGAAAACTTTTTTGCTTTACTCAAAACAGAGATGTATCAAAACCAAAGCTTTGAAGATGCAGATGCTCTGATAGAGCAAATTAAAGAATACATCGAGTACTACAATACCAAACGTATAAAAGTGAAACTAAAAGGCCTGACTCCGATGGAATATCGAACTCAGGCCTTGAAAGCCGCTTAACAGAAATGTCCAACTTTACGGGGTCACTTCACAGGCAGTGGCTTCTTAATATTCACGGTGTATTGCTTATCGAGCGTTAGCTTCTTCTTCAGCCTCTGCCAACTTAGCTTGAGCTAGATGCTCAGCTTTAAGCGTAGTGAAGATACGGCTTAACTCTAAGAAAGAGTAACGGTGCTCTACGTATTCATACACGTTGAAAGACACTGACAGCTTATACAAAGAGATCGCATTCGCGTAGTCACCATTCATGTGGTAACGCTTAGCTAAGTAGAAATAAGTCTCTGTTAGGCGCTGTGCCAATAATGTGTTGTCACGAGTACCGGTTAAGATAGCCTTGAAAGCCTGTTCTTCGGTAATGTCATCAAGCATGATGGCCACTAACACCCATCCCCACTGCTCATCACGGCTTTCGTAACGCTTTTGTAAATCAAGCTTAGCTTGTTCTGGCGTGAGTTCATGCTGAATGATGTACAACCATAGAGCACGGAACGGATCGCTAGGATCATCGGCGTAGTGCTTCATCATCTCTTCATTAGCTAAGTCGTAACGTTCGCCGTAGTAGAGAGCAATAGAGCGGTTTCTTTCTGCATAAGAGTTTGCAGGATCAAGCTCTAGCGTGGAATCAAACGATTCGTAAGCCGCATCAAACTCCCCTACCTGCGTAAAGTAAACACCCAAAAGATTGAAGATATCAGGTTGAGCTGGGTTCAATGAAAGAGATTGGTTGAAGTCGAGGCGCGCTAAGTCACGCAGACCAACACTGTCGTAGTAGTTACCACGTTCAAACAGCATCTTAGCTCTAACTTCATCGTTCAAATCTGGGCGCTGCAATAACTGACTAAGGCGTGCAATTTGAACTTCTTGCTGAACGCTTGGTTGCAGTGGCACAGCCATTGGTGGATAAACCCAACGTGAGGCGTTATCTGATGTTGTTGCACAACCAGTTAGTACAAGCAGTAAACACATACTCGCGGTTTGAAACCATTTCACAAATAATTACTCCTGTTATGACCGCAATAAAAAAGGGGAGCGATATGCTCCCCTTTATAACATGCTTTGTTGACGATAGGTTAGAAATCACTAAAAAGCGATATCACCATCGACACACTGAGAATTACTCAGCAGCAGGTGCTTCGCCTTCAGCTGGCGTTTCAACTGCTTCTTTCATGCTTAGACGTACACGGCCTTGACGGTCAATTTCAAGAACCTTAACAGGCACTTCTTGACCTTCAGTTAGGTAGTCAGACACTTTCTCAACGCGCTTGTCAGCGATTTGAGAGATGTGTACTAGACCATCTTTACCTGGAAGGATAGTTACGAATGCACCGAAGTCAGCTAGACGAGCAACTTTACCTTGGTAAATGCGGCCAACTTCAACTTCAGCTGTGATCTCTTCGATACGACGGATAGCTTCTTTAGCAGCTGCGCCTTCAGTAGCAGCAATCTTGATTGTGCCATCGTCTTCGATTTCGATTGTAGTACCCGTTTCTTCACAAAGAGCACGGATAACTGCGCCGCCTTTACCGATAACATCTTTGATCTTGTCAGAGCTGATTTTCATTGTGTGGATACGTGGAGCGAATTCAGAGATATCTTCACGAGCACCAGAGATAGCTTCATCCATTACAGAAAGGATGTGCTTACGTGCACCTTGCGCTTGGTTAAGAGCAATTTGCATGATCTCTTTAGTGATACCTTCGATCTTGATGTCCATTTGAAGAGCAGTGATACCTTCGTTAGTACCTGCTACTTTAAAGTCCATGTCACCTAGGTGATCTTCGTCGCCAAGGATGTCAGAAAGAACAACGAAGTCGTCGCCTTCTTTAACAAGACCCATTGCGATACCCGCAACAGAAGACTTGATTGGAACACCAGCATCCATAAGCGCTAGAGATGTACCACATACAGAAGCCATTGAAGAAGAGCCGTTAGATTCAGTGATTTCCGATACAACACGAACTGTGTATGGGAATTCATCAACAGAAGGCATTACTGCAGCGATACCACGCTTAGCTAGCTTACCGTGGCCGATTTCACGACGCTTAGGAGAACCTACAAAACCAGTTTCGCCAACACAGTATGGAGGGAAGTTGTAGTGTAGTAGGAAGTTGTCTTTACGCTCGCCTGTTAGCTCATCGATGATTTGAGCATCACGTTGTGTGCCAAGAGTAGCAGTAACGATAGCTTGAGTTTCACCACGAGTGAATAGAGAAGAACCGTGTGTACGAGGAAGAACACCAGTGCGTACGTCTAGCGCACGAACCATGTCTTTTTCACGGCCATCAATACGTGGGTTGCCAGCGATGATGCGGCTACGTACAACGTTTTTCTCTAGAGAACCAAGCATGCCGCGGATTTCGCGCTCGTTTAGTTCTTCGTCTTGAGCTAGTAGTGCTTCAACAACGTCGTTCTTGATTGCGCCAACTTGCTCGTAACGAGCCATTTTCTCAGTGATTTGGTAAGCGTCAGATAAACGAGCTTCTGCAAGCTCAGCAACACGAGCTTTAAGCTCAGTGTTTACTACTGGTGCTTCCCAGTTCCACGCTGGAGTAGCAACTTCTGCTGCGAACTCGTTGATAGCGTTGATAACAACTTGTTGTTGATCGTGACCGAAAACAACTGCAGAAAGCATTTCTTCTTCAGTTAGGTTATCAGCTTCAGATTCAACCATAAGAACCGCGCCTTCAGTACCAGAAACCACTAGGTCTAGTTTAGACGTTTCAAGTTCAGTTGTGCTTGGGTTAAGAACAAGTTGACCGTCGATGTGACCTACGCGTGCAGCACCGATTGGACCGTTGAACGGGATACCAGAGATAGCAAGAGCTGCTGAAGTACCGATCATTGTTACCATATCAGGTTGAACGTCTGGGTTTACAGACATTACTGTAGCGATAACTTGAACTTCGTTCTTGAATGAATCTGGGAAAAGAGGACGAATTGGACGGTCGATTAGACGAGCCGTTAGTGTTTCGCCTTCAGATGGACGACCTTCACGCTTGAAGAAGCCACCTGGGATTTTACCAGCAGCGTATGTACGCTCTTGGTAGTTAACTGTTAGAGGGAAGAAGTCTTGACCTTCTACCGCTTCTTTTTTACCAACAACAGATACGAATACTGAAGTATCGTCCATTGTTACCATAACTGCTGCAGTAGCTTGACGAGCAATAACGCCAGTTTCTAGAGTAACTGTGTGGTTACCGTACTGAAACGTTTTTACAACTGGTTTCTCAAACATTGTATTTCCTTTATCTAAAGAGTGTTCTTTAGAGTCAGTAAGTTGGAACCCAAAAATCACCAATCGCGACTAGTCAAAGCAGACGGAATTAATTCGTTATATCAAAAATACAACGAGCATCCACTTTGAATAGTCGCGACCTATTGGCCGACATCTGTGACTGTAACTTCTGGGTCGTATAATACCTATACAGATAGCTGTACAGGCGACGCATAGTATAAACTATTTTTATATACAGGGATATTTTCGCGCTGAAAAAGCTCCGTGAATTACTTCAAACTCTGTCTTTCAGGCACAAAAAAAGGAGCAATAAATGCTCCTTTTCTTCAAACAGTCTTTGCAGACATCGCTATTAGCGACGTAGGCCTAGGCGCTTGATTAGATCTTGGTAACGAGAAAGGTCTTTACCTTTCAGGTAGTCAAGAAGCTTACGACGGCTAGAAACCATACGTAGAAGACCACGACGGCTGTGGTGATCGCCTTTGTGTGCTTTGAAGTGACCTTGAAGGTGGTTGATAGAAGCAGTTAGTAGTGCTACTTGTACTTCTGGTGAACCAGTATCGCCTTCAGCGCGTGCGTATTCTGCAACGATTGCTGCTTTAGTTTCTGCATTCAGAGACATAATTCTCTCCTGATAAGAGTAGTTTAATATTTGTAGCAGCCAATCTCTGATTCAGCCGCTACGCGAGCCGAGGATTATAGGGAAGTTTGTCAGTTGGTGCAATAACAATCGAACGCCTTAAAAACGAAAAAAGCGAACTGCCTAAATTAGGCGTCCGCTTTCTGTCTTATTTGCTCGTCTTTAACGACTCAGCACGAATATTTCACTCGATTTAAGCACTCGCTTGTGGTTCTTCATCTCTGAAAACAACCAAACGTTTCGGTGCTACTCGGCCATCTTCAGCAATTTGAGCAACGCCAACAAACAGCTTATCCTCACCGCTTGTCATGCGAACTGTACCATCCGTTGGAGCACCAGCAACTTGAACAGGCATACCGTGCTGAACTAGGTCAGTCAGTTCCGCATTCAGGTTTACTTCTGGTAGATCTTCAACAGCAGTGTCCATTGGCATCAACAGTGGATCAAGCAGCTCTTTCGGTGCAATTTCTTGCGCCTGCGCTTGCTCTAAGATCTCGTTCAGTTGTTCCAAGGTTACCATACGCTCGTAAGGGTACTTTGCTACACCAGTACGACGAAGCATGGTCACGTGAGCACCACAACCTAGCATCTCACCAAGATCGTCGGTGATTGTGCGGATGTAAGTGCCTTTTGAACAATGCACTTCCATCTCAACTTCATCGCCTTCAAAGCGAAGCAGTTCAATAGAGTACACCATGATCTTACGAGACTCACGAGGAACCTCAATACCTGCACGTGCGTATTCATACAAAGGCTTACCTTGATATTTCAATGCAGAGAACATTGAAGGGATCTGGTCAGTTTCACCTTTGAAGGTTTCGATACAGCGCTCAAGTTGTTCTTGAGTCACGTTTACATCACGTGTCTCTACCACTTCACCATCTGAGTCAGAGGTATTGGTACGCTCACCAAGCTTAGCGATCACTACGTAGCGCTTATCAGAATCTAAAAGAAACTGAGAGAACTTCGTTGCTTCACCAAGACAAATTGGCAGCATGCCAGTCGCAAGAGGATCCAGAGCACCGGTGTGCCCTGCCTTCTCTGCAAAGTAAATACGCTTTACTTTTTGCAGTGCATCATTAGACGAAATGCCTGTTGGCTTATCTAACAGAATTACCCCGTTAATAGGGCGACCTTTACGACGGCGAGCCATTACTCTTCGCCCTTAGACTGAGTTTCGTCAGTACGGCCAGCTTCTTGTTGCTTACGCTTATCATCGTTTAGCACTTCACTTACCAGGTTAGACATGCGCATGCCTTCTACTAGTGTGTTGTCGTAAGTAAAACGAACTTCAGGCGTTAGACGGTGACGAATACGCTTGCCTAGTGCCATACGGATTGGCACTTCGTGCTCTTTAAGAGCAGCAAGACATGATTCAGGTGTCTGCTCACCAATACATAGGAAAGTAACGAATACTTTTGCGTAAGCAAGGTCACGAGACACTTCTACGTCTGAGATGGTTACCATACCGATACGTGAGTCACGAACTTCACGTTGTAGGATAAGTGCTAGCTCTTTTTGAAGCTGCTGAGACACACGTTGTGTGCGGCTAAATTCTTTTGACATTTTCTTTTCTCACTTAGAAAGATGGGGGGCTTGGTAATTACCAGCCCCCCATGGTGTATTCAACAACCGATTACTTATTACCTTTACTAGTAATGTTAGTAACCTTAGTCAATATGTCGAGTCGTACAGACTGATTAGTCTAGAGTACGTTGAACCTCAACGATTTCGAATACTTCGATCTGGTCACCAACGCGTACGTCGTTGTAGTTCTTAACGCCAACACCACACTCGTAACCATTCTTAACTTCTTGAACATCGTCTTTAAAGCGACGAAGTGACTCTAGCTCACCTTCGTAGATAACAACGTTTTCACGAAGTACACGAATTGGGTTGCTACGCTTAATCGTACCTTCAGTAACGATACAACCAGCGATTGCACCAAGTTTAGGCGACTTAAATACGTCACGAACTTGAGCAAGACCAATGATCTCTTGACGGAATTCAGGAGCAAGCATACCGCCCATTGCCTGTTTAACTTCGTCGATCAGTTGGTAAATGATTGAGTAGTAACGTAGATCTAGGTTTTCGTTCTGAACAGTGTTACGCGCAGTTGCGTCAGCACGAACGTTGAAACCAAGGATGATAGCGTTAGAAGCTGCTGCAAGTGTTGCATCAGTTTCAGTAATACCACCAACACCAGAACCTACGATGTTCACTTTAACTTCGTCAGTAGACAGTTTCAGTAGAGAATCAGCGATTGCTTCTACAGAACCTTGAACGTCAGCTTTTAGTACTACGTTCAGTTCAGCAACTTCACCAGCAGCCATGTTCGCGAACATGTTTTCTAGTTTAGCTTTCTGTTGACGAGCTAGTTTAACATCACGGAATTTACCTTGACGGTAGTTCGCTACTTCACGTGCTTTACGCTCGTCACGAACAACAGTTGCTTCATCACCAGAAGCAGGAACGCCAGATAGACCTAGAATCTCTACAGGGATAGAAGGACCCGCTGTAGTTACTTCTTTACCGTTCTCATCGCGCATTGCACGAACACGGCCGTACTCTTGACCACAAAGAACGATGTCGCCTTTGTTTAGAGTACCAGACTGTACTAGTACTGTTGCAACTGGACCGCGACCTTTATCAAGGCGAGATTCAACAACAACACCAGACGCCATGCCTTCTTTAACAGCTGTCAGTTCAAGAACTTCAGACTGAAGAAGGATAGCTTCTAGAAGACCATCGATGTTTGTACCCTGTTTAGCAGAGATGTGAACGAACATGTTCTCACCGCCCCATTCCTCAGGGATTACGTCGTATTGAGCTAGCTCATTCTTAACGTTGTCTGGGTTTGCACCCTCTTTATCGATCTTGTTCACAGCAACAATCAGAGGAACACCTGCCGCTTTCGCGTGCTGGATTGCTTCGATTGTTTGTGGCATTACGCCATCGTCTGCTGCAACTACTAGTACAACGATATCTGTCGCTTGAGCACCACGAGCACGCATAGCAGTAAACGCCGCGTGTCCAGGAGTATCAAGGAAAGTGATCATGCCGTTGTCAGTATCTACGTGGTAAGCACCGATGTGCTGCGTGATACCGCCAGCTTCGCCAGAAGCAACGTGTGCTTTACGAATGTAATCCAGTGTTGAAGTTTTACCGTGGTCAACGTGACCCATGATAGTAACAACAGGAGCACGACCTTCAGCGATTGCATCGCTATCACGGTCAGCTAGTACTGCTTCTTCAAGTTCGTTTTCTTTACGTAGGATTACCTTGTGACCCATTTCTTCAGCAACAAGTTGTGCTGTTTCTTGGTCGATCACTTGGTTGATAGTCGCCATAGCGCCCATCTTCATCATTACTTTGATAACTTCAGTTGCTTTAACTGACATTTTGCTAGCCAGTTCAGAAACAACGATAGTCTCGCCGATAGCAACGTCAGATTTAGCAACAGTTGCTGACTTATCGAAGCCTTGCTGCATTGAAGTTGGTTTCGCAAGCTTACCTTTAGCGCCACGACCACGTTGGTTACGACCACCACGGTTGTTGCCAGGTTGGTTAGCTGGAGCTGCTTTCTTTTTACGACGACGAGGCGCTTTTTCTTCTTTCTGATCCGCTGCATCTTCAGCTTCACGCGCGTAAGTAGAAGTAGTCACGTGGTAGTCCGCAGACTTCTCTTGTTCTTTCTTCTTCTTCTCTTCTTCAGTCCAGCGAGCTTCGTTTTCTTCAGCTAGCTTACGAGCTTCCTCTACAAGCTTAGCTGCTTCAGCTTCGGCTTTACGAGTTGCTTCTTGCTCTTGACGAGCTTTTAGTTCATCCGCTTCTTTTTTCGCTTGTGCGTTAGCGTCTGCATTTTTTGAATTCATGTCTTTTTTAGCCTTTTCAGCTTGTGCGCGTTGAGCTTTTTCTTCAGCATCACGTTTTGCATCCGCTTCACGTTTTGCTTTCTCATCAGCTTCGCGCTGTGCTTTCTCTGCAGCTTCACGTTTCGCAAGCTCTTCAGCTTCTTGACGTGCTTTCTCTTCCGCTTCACGTGATGCTGCATCCTCAGCTTCACGTTTCGCTTCGTCTTCAATAGCGCTGCGCTTCACGTAAGTACGTTTTTTACGTACCTCTACTTGAACATCCTTACTCTTACCGCCTCCAGCGGCAACACTTAGCGTGCTGCGGGTCTTGCGTTGAAGAGTTAAACGAGTCGGCTCTGCTTCACCAGAAGTATCGCCATGCTCCTTTTTAAGGTGCGTTAGCAATGTTTGCTTCTCTGAATCAGTTACTTGATCCGACCCTGATTTCTTCATGCCTGCATCAGCAAGTTGTTCAATTAAGCGGTCAACTGGCGTACCAATCTCTTCACTCAGTGCTTTAACTGTTAATTGTGTCATACCGCTTTCTCTCCTTGCTGAATTATTCTTCGTCGCCGAACCAACAGATGTTACGCGCAGCCATAATTAGCTCGCCCGCACGCTCTGCAGTTAGGTCTTCAATGCCTTCTAGTTCATCAACGCCTTGGTCAGCTAGGTCTTCCAATGTTGCCACGCCTTTAGCTGCCAGTTTGTAAGCCATTTCACGTTCTAGGCCTTCAAGTGCTAGCAAGTCTTCAGCAGGCTCAACACCGTCGAAAGTTTCTTCTTTCGCTAGTGCTAGAGTCGTTAGTGCATCTTTAGCACGGCTACGAAGTTCTTCAACGATGCCTTCGTCTAGGCCATCTACTTCAAGAAGTTCGTTTACTGGTACGTAAGCCACTTCTTCTAGTGTAGAGAAACCTTCTTCAACAAGCAGTTGAGCAAAGTCTTCTTCGATGTCTAGGTGCTTCATGAAGTTTTCAATAGAAGCAACTGCTTCTTCTTGGTGTTTCTTCTGAAGATCTTCAACCGTCATTACGTTCAGTTCCCAACCAGTCAGTTGAGATGCTAGACGTACGTTTTGACCGCTACGGCCGATAGCTTGTGCTAGGTTATCCGCTTCAACAGCGATATCCATAGAGTGTGCATCTTCATCAACGATGATAGAAGCAACGTCAGCAGGAGCCATTGCGTTGATTACGAACTGAGCCGGGTTATCGTCCCAAAGTACGATATCGATACGCTCGCCGCCAAGCTCACCAGAAACAGCTTGTACACGTGCACCACGCATACCAACACACGCACCAACAGGGTCAATACGCTTGTCGTTTGTTTTCACAGCGATTTTAGCACGAGAACCAGCGTCACGTGCAGCACCTTTAAGTTCAATTAGCTCTTCGCCAATCTCAGGCACTTCAACGCGGAATAGTTCAGCAAGCATTTCAGGCTTAGAGCGAGTAATGAATAACTGGAAACCACGAGCTTCAGGCTTAACTGCGTATAGAAGACCACGAACACGGTCACCTGGACGGAAGTTTTCACGAGGAAGTTGGTCATCACGAAGGATTACCGCTTCGGCGTTGTTACCTAGGTCTAGGATAATAGTGTCACGGTTAACTTTCTTAACAACACCAGTTACTAGCTCACCTTCGTTGTCGATGAACTGTTCAACGATTTGAGCACGCTCAGCTTCACGTACTTTCTGTACGATAACTTGCTTAGC
The DNA here is from genome assembly GCF_023206395.1 of Vibrio sp. ED004. Lineage (NCBI taxonomy): Bacteria > Pseudomonadati > Pseudomonadota > Gammaproteobacteria > Vibrionales > Vibrionaceae > Vibrio > Vibrio sp. ED004. The sequence continues at coordinate 1,075,168 of NZ_CP066149.1, forward strand.
TGTTTGAGTCGTAATACGGTCAAATGTAACTGATTCGATGTCGTCTTCGATGAAACCGCCAAGTTCGATCTCTGGATCATCGTACTTTGCAGCTTCAAGAGAGATCTCTTTCGTTGGGAACTCAACTTCTTCAACAGCTTCCCAGCGACGGAAGGTTTCAAAATCACCCGTTTTACGGTCGATTTCAACACGAACTTCAATTTCTAGTTCGCTTTTCTTTTTAGTTGCTGTTGCAAGCGCGATTTCAAGCGCTTCAAAAATACGCTCACGAGGAACTGCTTTCTCGTTAGAAACAGCTTCTACTACCGCCAAAATTTCTTTGTTCATTAATCTAGCCTCTTAAGCTCTTCTCTCTAGGAGAACTAAAATTTAGGGATCAGGTTCGCTTTCGCAATATTGCTCAGGACGAATTCTTCTTCTTGTCCTTCAACCAATACTTTTACTGTCTCGCCTTCAATAGATTGGATATCACCTTTCCATTTACGACGGTTGCCGACAGCCATTTTCAAAACGATGCTTACCTCGTGACCAATAAATTGTTGGTAATGCTCTGCTTTGAACAGTGGTCTCTCTAAACCTGGTGAAGACACTTCAAGGTTATAAGCCACTGAAATTGGATCTTCAACGTCCATTACGGCACTTACTTGGTGACTAACTTCAGCGCAATCATCTACATTGATACCGTTTGGTGAATCGATGTAAATACGTAGCGTTGAGTGCTCACCAGCACGAATAAATTCTAATCCAACTAACTCATAACCTGATGCTGCTACTGGAGCGTCAAGCATTTCAGTAAGTTGTCTTTCTAAACCAGTCATTTAACCACTCCAGAAACAAAAAAAGGGCTCAAAGCCCAATTTAAATTCCAAGCAAACATTATCTAAATACATTTACAAATGCTTAGATAACAAAAAACCCCGTATAAGCCGGGGTTTTTGTTGCTGGACCCTTATATGCTAAGTGCCATCACATTCGATATCGCACTTAACTCACAGTGAGGTTCACACTGTGCAAACTTGCTACCAATACAAGCTATATAATAGCATTGAAATTGGTTGCGGGAGCCGGATTTGAACCGACGACCTTCGGGTTATGAGCCCGACGAGCTACCAAGCTGCTCCATCCCGCGTCCGACTTGCGAGCATTATACGCCCAACAAGATGTTTTACAAGTTTGTAAACATGGTGCCGAGAGAGGGACTCGAACCCTCACACCCTAAGGCACTAGCACCTCATGCTAGCGTGTCTACCAATTTCACCATCTCGGCATCAAATCTTTACAGATTATTGTGGAATTTCATCGCCTTGCGATGGAACTTCACTCACTGCATCATCAGCTTGCTGAATTACCTGACCTTGGGTCGGGTCAATCCACTGTGACTCAGTCTTATGTGTAGACATATTACCAAGCACTAAGCTAAGGATAAAAAATGTAGTTGCAAAAATTGCAGTCATTCGGGTAAGGAAATTTCCTGAGCCACCAGCACCAAACACAGTGTTTGAAGCGCCAGCACCGAAAGAGGCTCCCATATCTGCGCCTTTACCTTGTTGAATCAACACTAGGCCAATTACACCAAGCGCTGCCAACAGGTAAATCACAAGTAGAACTGTAAACATTTTTCCACCTATGTTCCTAATTGTTGAGCCAGCGCCGTTCAAAAAACTATTTTTAAGAACAAGGCTAGCGACCTCCTAACTGAAGGCCGAGCAATACTAGCGAATGCGACGAGGGCTGACAAGGAGAATTTGCTAAAAAATAAGCCTTTACCAAGTGAATGGTCAAAAAAAGGTCAAAAGCGACACAAAACTCATTTGCGTCTCTTTTGACCGTTATATCTCTTGCCCGTTATATAAGTCAATCACTTCAAATCACAGGTGCTCTTCCGTACGCCTGTTCATTAAAAGGTTAAATTAGCAGTTTGCTTTTACCGCATCAGCAATCTTAAGTGCAGATGCTTGAACAAGATCGGCATCTTCACCTTCAACCATCACACGTAGCAATGGCTCAGTACCAGATTTACGTAATAGCACACGACCTTTTTCACCAAGCTCAGCTTCTACTTCAACAACTGCGGCTTTCACTGCTTCTGCTTCTAATGGATTTGAATCACCGCTGAAACGAACGTTTTCCAGAACCTGAGGGTATAGAGTCATACCTTGCGAAAGCTCGTTCAGTGTCATTTCACTGTCTACAACCGAAGCCAAAACTTGCAGTGCAGCAACGATAGCATCACCGGTTGTCACTTTATCTAATAGGATAACGTGACCCGAGTTTTCAGCACCGATCTTCCAGCCTTTAGCCAGAAGCTGCTCCATCACGTAACGGTCACCAACAGCGGCACGCACAAATGGAATACCTAGCTGCTTAAGGCCGTTCTCCATGCCAAGGTTCGTCATTAGCGTACCAACAACACCACCTTTCAACTCACCACGACGCAATGCATCACGTGCAATGATGTAAGCGATTTGGTCACCATCAACTTTGTTGCCTAGCTCGTCGACCATAATGATACGGTCACCGTCACCATCAAAGCCAAGGCCTAGCGCAGCTTTCTCTTCAACCACTTTTGCTTGCAGAGCTCGCACATCTGTTGCGCCAACTTCATGGTTGATGTTGGTGCCGTTTGGTTCAACGCCAATAGCAATCACTTCAGCGCCCAACTCTTTAAATACCGCAGGAGCGATATGGTAAGTTGCGCCGTGTGCACAATCGACAACAATCTTCATTCCAGCAAGTGTCATCTGATTTGGAAATGTGCTCTTACAGAATTCAATGTAACGACCAGCTGCATCGTTTAAACGTACTGCTTTACCTAGCTCAGAAGAATCAACACACTCAATGTCTTTATCAAGTTCAGCTTCAATTGCTAGCTCGATATCGTCTGGAAGTTTTGTACCTTCAGAAGAGAAAAACTTGATACCGTTATCGTAGTAAGGGTTATGCGATGCAGAGATAACAATCCCCGCTTCTGCGCGAAATGTCTGTGTTAGGTATGCAACTGCAGGTGTTGGCATTGGGCCTGTAAATGTAGCTTGAAGGCCAGCAGCAGCAAGGCCTGCTTCTAAAGCAGATTCAAGCATGTAGCCAGAGATACGAGTATCTTTACCAATGATCACTTTCTTTGTGCCCTGCTTTGCAAGAACACGACCCGCAGCCCAGCCAAGCTTCAGAACAAAATCAGGTGTAATAGGGTACTGGCCTACTTTGCCACGCACACCATCTGTGCCGAAGTAACGTCTTTTATCAGACATGTTGATTTCCTTAATTATGATTAGTGATTGTTATTCATCACTTCGATTATCTTCATCGCTTCCAATGTATCTTCGACATCGTGAACGCGAATAATTTGTGCACCTTTCATTGCAGCGATGGTAGCGCACGTTACGCTTGCTACCATGCAATCAGCAGGCGCCTTGTCTAGTAGCTTAAAGATCATCGATTTTCTCGACATTCCTGCCAAGACAGGCAAGCCTAACGTATGAAACTTCTCAAGGTGCGCTAATAGGTGGTAATTGTGTTCGATGGTTTTACCAAAACCAAAACCTGGGTCTAGAATCAGCTGTTCTTTTGAGATACCAACCGCCTCACAAGCTTCAACCCTTTCTTGCAAGAATGCTTCTACATCCTGAAGAACATCATCATAACTTGGGTTAGTTTGCATGGTTCTCGGCTGGCCTTTCATGTGCATCAGACAAATCGGAACCTTCGCATCAGCAGCGACTTGCAATGCTCCAGGCTCTTGTAACGCGCGCACATCATTGATCAAATCTGCACCTGCTTCAACTGCTTGGCGCATCACTTCCGCTTTACTAGTATCAATAGAGATCCAAACATCAAACTTAGCGCGAATCGCTTTAATTGCTGGGATAACTCGAGCTAACTCTTCCTCTAGGGAAACGTCAGGAGCACCGGGCCGAGTCGACTCACCACCAATATCAATAATGCTAACGCCAGCTTGAATCATGCGTTCAGCTTGCAGTAAGGCATTATCTAGTGAATTGAATTTTCCGCCATCTGAGAAAGAATCAGGCGTGACATTGAGGATACCCATCACATGTGGGCGATCTAAAACGAGTGTTTTATTGTGTGCTTTTAATATCATGAAAGGCGGGTCTTAAAAGGTAAAAACATCTTGGGCTATAAACAGAAAAACCCTGAGCGTACTCAGGGTTTTAATTTATAACTTAGCGATTAAGAATCTTTGTTTTGAGCATCATCTGTTTCAGATTTAACTTCTTCAACTTTCGACTCTTCAGCTTTTGGTGAGGCTGCAGCTTCTTCTGATTTGACTTCAGGTTTAGCTTCTTCCTTTGCAGGTTCTGCTTTCACCTGATCACCCCAACCAGCAGGCTCACGAATGTCGTCTTTACGTTCCATCAAGTCATCAATTTGACCTGCATCGATCGTTTCAAACTTCATTAGCGCATCTTTCATCGAGTGCATGATATCCATGTTCTCTTCAAGAATTTGCTTCGCACGAGCGTAGTTGCGGTCGATTAGAATACGAATTTCTTCATCGATAAGCTTAGTTGTATCGTCTGAAACATGCTTAGCTTGACTCATGCCGCGACCTAGGAAAACTTCACCTTCTTCTTCAGCATAAAGAAGAGGACCCAGTTTTTCAGAGAAGCCCCATTGCGTTACCATCTTACGAGCAATATCAGTTGCACGTTCGATATCGTTAGACGCACCAGTCGACACTTTGTCTTTACCGTAGATAAGCTCTTCAGCAAGACGACCACCGTACAAGCTAGAAATCATTGATTCTAGATGTTGACGAGACATGCTTACGCGGTCTTGTTCAGGTAAGTACATTGTCACACCAAGTGCACGACCACGTGGAATGATTGACACCTTGTACACTGGATCGTGTTCAGGTACCAAGCGACCAACAATCGCGTGACCCGCTTCGTGGTAAGCCGTTGACTCTTTCACTTCTTCAGACATAACCATTGAACGGCGCTCGGCACCCATCATGATCTTATCTTTCGCAAGTTCAAACTCAACCATAGAGACATTGCGCTTGTTACCACGAGCAGCAAATAGAGCCGCTTCGTTCACAAGGTTTGCAAGGTCTGCACCAGAGAAACCTGGAGTACCACGAGCAATCAGAGATGGTTCAACATCGCCAGATAGTGGAACTTTACGCATGTGTACTTTAAGAATCTGTTCACGACCACGTACATCAGGTAGACCAACCACAACTTGACGGTCAAAACGACCTGGACGAAGTAGTGCTGGGTCTAGTACGTCTGGACGGTTAGTCGCGGCGATAACAATGATACCTTCGTTACCTTCGAAACCATCCATCTCAACCAGCATTTGGTTTAGTGTTTGTTCACGCTCATCGTGACCACCACCAACACCAGCGCCACGTTGACGACCTACCGCATCGATTTCATCGATAAAGATGATACAAGGTGCCGCTTTCTTCGCTTGTTCGAACATGTCACGTACACGAGATGCACCAACACCAACAAACATTTCAACGAAGTCAGAACCTGAAATTGTAAAGAACGGTACTTTCGCTTCACCAGCAATCGCTTTTGCAAGCAATGTCTTACCAGTACCAGGAGGACCAACCAACAGGATACCTGTCGGGATCTTACCACCCAGCTTTTGGAAACGACTTGGGTCACGAAGGTAATCAACAAGCTCTTTCACGTCTTCTTTTGCTTCGTCACAACCAGCAACATCCGCAAATAACGTTTTGATTTGTTCTTCGCTCATCATTCGAGCTTTACTCTTACCGAAAGACATAGCGCCTTTACCGCCGCCACCGCCTTGCATTTGACGCATGAAGAAAATCCACACACCAATCAGTAAGATCATTGGGAACCAAGAGATGAAGATAGTGCCAAGTAGGCTCTGCTCTTCAGGTGGTGTACCCTGAACTTTTACGTTTTGATTAATTAAGTCATCAAGTAGCTTTTGATCATAAACAGGCATGTAAGTTACATACTTAGAACCACCACCACGACGTGTGAAAGTGATTTCGCTGTTATTGAACTGTGCGTCTTGAATCTGGCCTTGGCCAACTTCCTGTACAAACGTGGTGTAATCTACTGCTCTGCCGTTACTTTCCCCAGGGCCGAAGCTCTGGAATACCGACATCAACACTACCGCGATAACAAGCCACAGAATTAAATTTTTTGCCATGTCACTCAAGGTGTAAGCCTCTCGATAACTAATTGTAATTAAAGGTAGGGTACTACAGTTTGTAACCTGTAGCCATGTTGTTAACTCTCACTCTTGGAAGAGAATCGTTAACCTTTGTAACCAGTGGCTACGATGAACACTTCACGAGATCGAGCACGAGAAGAGTCGGGTTTTCTAACTTTGACTGTTTTAAACATCTCACGGACGTCTTTAACATATTGGTCAAAGCCTTCGCCTTGGAATACTTTTACAACAAAACTACCATTGGTAGCTAGAACTTGTCGACACATATCCAAAGCTAATTCAACTAAATACATAGCTCTTGGCTGATCTACAGAATTGTTGCCTGCTATATTAGGCGCCATATCTGACATCACTACATCAACCATATTTGGTTGTATACGTTCCAATAGAGCTTCTAGCACAGCGTCTTCACGAAAATCGCCTTGTAAGAAGCTAACGCCAGCAATCGGATCCATTGGTAACAAGTCACACGCAATGATTTGTCCGTTGTCTCCAACAATCTTAGCAGCATATTGAGACCAACCGCCAGGCGCTGCACCTAAATCCACAATGGTCATCCCAGGAGACAGCAATTTATCTTTCGTTTGAATCTCTTCCATTTTGAAATAAGCACGTGAACGATAGCCTTTCTTTCTTGCTTCGTTTGCGTACTTGTCGTCGAAGTGTTCCTTCAACCAACGGCCTGAACTGGCCGAGTGTTTCTGTTTGCTCATTGGATACCTAAATTGGAGGAAAGTACTAATTGCTGAATAAATTATAGTCTTCAGCTTTAGATGGCGTTAAAATAGGTTTTTTCAACCCTAATAGTAAAGAAAATTGGCCGCGTAATGAACCTAAGTACCAAACAAAAGCAGCATCTAAAGGGCCTAGCTCACAGTTTAAAACCTGTTGTGCTAATGGGCGCAAATGGACTTACTGAAGCTGTTCTAGCGGAAATCGAATTAGCTCTAGACCACCACGAACTGATCAAGATTAAAGTTGCATCAGAAGACCGTGAGACTAAGCAACTGATTATCGATGCAATTGTACGTGAAACTAAAGCTGAGAAAGTACAGACTATCGGTAAAGTTCTAGTACTGTTCCGTCAGTCAGAAGCACGTAAAATCGAGATTCCACGTAAATAAGAGCTTAATATAAGCTAACTTCACCAAGAGAAAGCCACTGCGCTTATCTTTTAGTGTAGCGTGAGAAACGAAAAAGGTCGCATTAAGCGACCTTTTTACTTATCAGAAACAAAGAAAATTCAATTAGATATATTCTACTTTGTCAATCTCGAAGTCTTTATCGCCACCAGGGGTAGAGATCATTACTTCGTCGCCTTCCATCTTACCGATAAGACCGCGAGCAATTGGTGATTTCACAGAAATACGGCCAGTCTTGATGTCAGCTTCATCTTCAGAAACGATTTGGTAGCGGAATTCTTCATCCGTATCCACATCAATCAAAGTCACAGTCGTACCGAAGATAATCTTACCGGTGTTATCCATCTGAGTTACATCGATGATCTGAGCAAGTGATAGCTTGTATTCGATATCTCGAATTTGAGCTTCACAGATACCCTGCTCTTCACGAGCCGCGTGGTATTCTGCGTTCTCTTTCAAGTCACCCAGTTCACGTGCTTCACCAATAGCTGCTGAAATAATAGGGCGCAGCTTAAGTAGGCGATCTAATTCATCACGTAGCTGCTGAGCGCCACGTACTGTCATTGGAACCTTTTCCATTTTTTACCTCTATGCCAAAACTTTCTTTGGCGAACATAAATACACCCAACGTATTTATTGGGTAGTAGAAACAAAACGATTTGGCTTAGTGTAAACAAACTTTATGGCTAAATCACCTTTATTCCACTTTGCGTTATAAAAGCTTTATCTAGGTCTAAATTACAGATATCACAAAAATGAATAATAACGACCTAATTAATAAGACAGCAAACAAATACATAAAAAAACAAAAAACAAACAAAACAAACACAGATCACACTTTTGTAAAAAACACTTTAAAACAAAGACTTAAATAACAAGGAATGTAATAAAACAGTGTTCATTTTTTAGTTTTATATCATTTTACTAACTGACTATGGAACTTTAGAGGTAAAAAGTAACCCATGGATTGCACTGGCATTTTTCAGACTTCTGTTCTAATCATGGTTATGAAGCCTGATTAATACAGGCAATACACAAAAAGGATTCAAATCCTTATAAATACCTTTATGGACAGTAATTAGGAATTAATAACATGAATAACAAGACTCTGATCGCTCTAGCAGTAGCAGCAACAGTATCAGCTGGCGCAAATGCAGCTAACGTATACAGCCAAGATGGCACAGAACTAAACGTTGGTGGTCGCGCGGAATTCCGTGGTGATTTCATTGGTAACGGTGGTGAAGAAATCGAAGGCACTATGGCTAACAACAGCCGTTTCCGTCTTAACGTTGGTGGTACTACAGAAATCAACGAATCACTAAGCGGCTTTGGTTTCTACGAAGCAGAACAAACAGTAAACTCTTCTAGCGACAATGACGCTAACGATACTTTCAAACAGCGTTACATGTTTGCAGGTCTTCAAGGTGAGTTCGGTGCCGTTTCTTTCGGTCGCCAAGATACAGCAGCAGTACAAATCTCTCAAATGTCTGACGTAACGACATTTACTGGTGCTCAAAAAGAATTCATCAGCGCTGGTAACGAGCAAATCAACAACACAATCCTTTACACTGGCGAATTTGACGCTCTAACAGTGAAAGCAAGTTTAGTTGCTGGTGAAGAAAAAGATACTGATGCTTATGGTGTTTCTGGTATCTACACTCTACCTATGGGTCTAGGCTTCGGTCTTGGCTACTCTGCTGGCGACAATGGTGAAGGGGAAGGTTCTGGCGACGCTATCATCGCAGGTGTGAACTATACTCTTGATTCTCTATACCTAGCGGGTACATACACTACTGGTGAAGCAGATGATAAAGACAAGTCAGACTTCAACGGTATGGAATTTTCTGCAGTATACGGCTTTGGTAACGGCTTCTCTCTAATGGGTGCTTACCAAAAAACAGATCTTAAAGTTAATGGTACTAAAGAAGACCAAAGCGATTTCTTCGAAATTACTGGTGACTATGCATTCAACAAAAATCTTAATGCTTACGTTGCTTACCAGTTAAACAACCTAGATAGCCAATACTCTCAGGTTGGTAACAAGAAAATCGAAGGCGAAGATACGATGCGTCTAGGCCTAAAATACGCATTCTAATCTGTTAACAAACATTCTATTTGTTATATGAAATCAAAGGTCTAGCCAACGCTAGACCTTTTTCATACTTACTCCTGCAGTTCCTAGCTCACCTTTAAAGTTTGTTCTTTGCATTGAAACTTAGCTCACATACGTGACCTTTGAGCCATTGTGAGATAACTTGGCAATAGTTTTAAAACGATTCTCCTATTGGAACAAACATGTTCAAGTTTTATCTACTTACAGCGTCCCTTATATCTTGCTCAGCACTCGCATACGCCCCTCTAGACAAACTGCCCGATGGTAGTAGCACAAGCTTAATCTTAGAGTCATTAAGTGGCAGTTCAAACAAAATGAATACCAACAGTGATGGCTTTTATCCACCAGCCAGCACTTTAAAACTGGTTACAGCTTTAGCGGCTAAATTGGAGTTGGGAAATGACTTTCACTATACAACCAGCATTACCCGTTCCAATAAGGATGTTGTGATCTCATTCAGCGGTGACCCAACACTACAGCGAGAAGATCTAAAAAGCCTTTTAGCTCAATACGCTAAGTCGCAATCTAGAACCATTAATGGCAACTTATACCTCGATAACTCGGCTTATACGGGCTATCAACGTGCCGTTGGTTGGCCTTGGGACATTCTAGGCGTTTGTTACAGCGCGCCTTCTAGCGCGATGACATTAGACAGCAACTGCGCACAAGCCTCTATTTATACGAAAGATAACGGGGCAACGCGCGTATATATCCCAGCTCATTATCCAATAGACGTGACAACCACCGCTGCCACCGTAACTCGTTCAGGTCAAAAGGCCACACAATGCGACTTAGAGCTCATTACTACTCCAGACAACGCTTACAAGCTCTCTGGTTGCTTGGTTGAGCGTAAGAAACCACTGCCACTCAAGTTTGCGATTCAAAATCCAGAGCTTTATACCTACCAAGTCGTGAGTTCACTGCTTAAAGAACTGAAAATCCAAGTTAAAGGTGATGTGATCCTTGGTAAAAAAGAGACAGCAGACAGAACAACGTTAGTCGCTAGCCACCATTCTGAAAAACTTCCAGAACTGCTCGATACCATGCTGAAGAAATCAGACAACCTAATTGCTGACAACCTTACCAAAACGCTAGGTGCGACATTTTATGTTCAACCGGGCAGCTTCAATAACGGCACTGAAGCGATAAAACAGATCTTACTGACTAAGGCCAACATTGATCTCAGCAAAGCGCAGCTAGTCGATGGTTCAGGTTTATCCAGAAATAACCGAATGAGATCGCAGACCATGGCACAGGTGCTTCGCTATATCTGGGAAAACGATCAACAACTCAACCTAATTGATGCAATGCCAACGTCAGGTATTGATGGAACGCTTAAGTATCGTCAAAGCATGCGAAAAGCGCCGATTCAAGGCAACATCATTGCCAAAAGCGGCTCTTTATACGGCAGTTACAACATGGCAGGGTTTGGTTTAGATAAATCAGGTAATCCAAATTCAATCTTCGTGCAGTTTGTTCGTGATTATTTCCCTGAAAAGCCAGATCCTGATAAACCAGTGGAAGCACCGATCACTCAGTTTGAACGCGCTTTCTACAAAGATGTAGTCGAGTTCAGTCAAACACAAAGCAAATCTAAGTAATGCTTAGCTCTGTGTAAACTTCTACTTTAATAGTAAATTACCACCTTCTAAAGAAGGTGGCTTTGTGTGAGCCCCCTAAAAGGGGGCCTTTGTTTAGTCCAACGCCAGTTGCTGCTGCTCCACGCGCTCTTTTTTCTCTTGATGTCTTACATAGCGTCGAATTATTTCTTCATTAACCCCTACGCTATCGACAAAATAGCCCCTTTGCCAAAAATGGTTACCCCAGAGCTTGTTTCTCCTTAAATATGGAAATTTACTAAAGAGTTTTAAAGCTATTTTGCCTTTCAATACGCCCATCAACTTGGATATCGATAACTTAGGCGGAACTTTTACTACCAAGTGCACGTGGTCAACTTGAACGTTTAATTCAACGACTTCACATCCAAGTTGATTACAGTAAACGTTTATACACCGATAAACTTCTTTACCTACATTGTTTTTCAAAATCCTAAATCGATACTTTGGTGTCCACACTATGTGATATTGACATCTCCAAAATACGTGGGAAGCTTGATTATATCTACTCATGTTATTTGTCCTCTTTGACTTCGCTAAAAATCAAGGGAGCATTTAACATGGGTAGAACTACAGGCAAAGCCAAACTGAATGATAACCACCTACTGAAGTAGGTGGTTTTGTTTCTAAGGTGTTTTTAGTTATTTTTACAGGTGCCTATTCTTATAGGAACTAAGCGATACCGAGGAAGGAATTCACGACAGTGAAATAGATCCACATTCCTGAGATATCGACTATCGATGCAAGTACTGGGCTCACTAACACCGCAGGATCAAGCTTAAATAGTCGAGCAACGATCGGCAACCCACCACCGAGCACCGTGGATATCGTCACCTGAATAAATAGTGCTACGGCAATCGCAAGTGCAATCATGTTGATGTCATAACCGCCAGTTGATTGGTTTTCGCTAAACAGCAAAATACGACCAATCATCACCACTGCAATCGCAAGTGCTAAGCAGATAGCAACTCTAAACTCTTTCCATAAAACATTAGCCCATTGGCGTTTTTTCAACTCGCCGGTGGCTAAGGCTCTAATCACTAGAGTCGCAGCTTGTGTTCCGGTGTTACCACCCGCAGCAGCGATTACTGGCATATAAATCGCCAGAAGTACCAGCTGGCTAAGGATATCTTCATACTGAGCGATGATAAGCCCAGAAACGATACCCAGCAGTGCTAAGGCGATAATCCAACCTATGCGCTGTCTAACGTGGCTCATCACCCCAGTTGAAAGGTAACCCTGTTGAGGCTCAACCTCCGAGTAGATCAGCCCTAGTTGGTGAGCTAGATGTCGAGAGCGCTTCTCAAAGCCCTGCTCTTCTAGCTCACTAAGTAAAGTCTGAATCGTACTAAGAGAACATTGCCCAAGTACTATCACCGCATCTTCAAGCGGCATGCGGTTCAAAAGGTTAACTTGTTGTTCACGTCCATACTGTTGAAATGCATTCGATACAGCTTGGATGTCTTGCTCTGAGTACAGAGCTTCAATAGATAAAAAAGTGTTGTTCATTACCGTCATGGCGAATCTCCCGATTGGCAAAGGTAACGACCATCAAAACAAATAGCCTATAGCTAATACACCAAGGGCATATAATGTGTACACCAAGAGGATGTAGCCAAGCGCACCAAGAACGTATAACTAGGCGCACCAAAAGCTGAAAACTACTGGTGTGTCTACTTGTTAGAATCTAGAGTGTGGAAAAGAATGAGGGGAAAAAACAAAGATACCCTACCTGAACGGCAGGACAATAGATCAATACCGAGACAGGTTATTCTTCTCCATTCAAACTAGGAGGATGGTCGGTATTGTTCATAAAAATCTCCAGAATTACTGTCAATTTGACAGCGCGCATAGTGTAGCAATAGGCGTTTCAAAGTTTCGTCAGCTTTCTGTCAATAAAAAAGGCATCCGTAGATGCCTTTTGTTCAATTATTGATGAGCGTTATTACTTGATAGTAATGCGAGCAAACTTACGCTTACCAACTTGGTAAACCGCAGTACCTGCTTCAGGTACGAATTTGCTGTCTTCGATCTTCTCGCCTTCAAGCTTAGCTGCGCCTTGCTTGATCATACGCATCGCATCAGAAGTCGAGTTTACTAGACCCGCTTCTTTTAGAACGTTAGCAATTGGTAAGCCTGCTTCGAATTCGAATTCAGGCATATCATCTGGCACTTGGTTCTTAGCAAAACGGTTAACGAACTCTTGCTCAGCTGCATCAGCATCCGCTTCAGAGTGGAAACGAGCAATGATCTCTTTCGCTAGAAGTACTTTCACGTCACGCGGGTTTTTACCTGCATCAACGCCAGCTTTCAGTTCCGCAACTTCTTCAAGTGGACGGAAAGACAGTAGCTCGTAGTAGCTCCACATTAGATCGTCAGAGATAGACATGATCTTACCAAACATCTCGCTTGGTGCTTCGCTGATACCGATGTAGTTGTGCGCAGACTTAGACATCTTCTTAACGCCATCTAGACCTACAAGTAGTGGCATCATCAGTACCGCTTGTGGTTTTTGACCTGCTGCTTTTTGCAGTTCACGACCCATTAGAAGATTAAACTTCTGGTCAGTACCGCCAAGCTCAACGTCGCTCTCTAGTGCAACAGAGTCGTGACCTTGAAGAAGTGGGTACATGAATTCGTGGATTGCGATCGGTTGACCACCAGCGTAACGCTTTTTAAAGTCATCACGCTCAAGCATACGAGCAACAGTTTGGTTAGAAGCAAGACGAATCATGCCTTCAGCACCAAGCTCAGATAGCCACTCAGAGTTGAAACGAATTTGCGTTTTCGCAGGATCTAGAATCTTGAATACTTGCTCTTTGTAAGTTTCAGCATTCTTCAATACGTCTTCACGGCTTAGCGGTGGACGCGTTGAGTTTTTACCTGATGGGTCACCAACCATTGCAGTGAAATCACCGATAAGGAATGTCACTTCATGACCAAGCTCTTGGAAAGCACGAAGCTTGTTAAAGATAACCGTATGGCCTAGGTGGATATCTGGAGCTGTTGGATCGGCACCCAGCTTAATGCGTAAAGGACGACCTTCTTTTAATTTAGCAATCAGTTCGTCTTCTGGAATCAGTTCTTCTACGCCACGTTTGATCTCGGCTAGTGCAGCTTCAATACTCGCCATTCTTGTTCACTCCCACAGATTTGGCAAAAATACATTAATTAGACATCTTACTTGAATAGCGATGTATTTTGAAACCAGTTACACTATTCCGTCGTCGATTTTCATAATATTTACAGAACGAACCGGAACATGTTGTCTATTTTTGCACGCCTTCCTATTTTGCACCGGGCTTTTATCGCATTTTTTAGTGCCGTAATTTTCGTCGCGATTTTCTTACTCCCCGACGTAAACAGTTTACGTGACGATTCGGGTGCTTTAGTCGTGGGAAAACATTATCCACTGACTATCAATGCATCTGCGCTGGTTAGCTCAAGTGACGCACCACCAACGGCAGTACTCAATTGGGAAAAATACACCGTTCGTTCTGGTGAAAGCACCTCTGTTTTATTCGAGCGCATTGGCCTCTCATACCGCCTGTTAATCACGCTACTCAATACCAATAATGATATTAAGAAACAGCTGTCTAACCTAAGACCTGGCGATGTATTGCAATTCGGCTTTGATGAAAACAACGACCTTATTCAGTTAAAACGACAACTTAGTGCTTTTGAAAGCTTCAAGATCACTAAATCTGGCGATTCGTTTTCTTCTAGCTTCGACAAGAAGGAAGTCGCCTATCAATACAACTATGCTGAAGCCAACATCACGTCTAACTTCTGGAATGCCGGCGTCAGTGCAGGCCTAACTGCAAACCAAATCATGGAACTGGCGGGTATTTTCGGTTGGGATATCGACTTTGCGTTGGATATTCGTAAGAACGACAGTTTCAAGATCTTGTATCAAGAGAAAGTGGTTGAAGGTGAAGTGATTGGTCGCGGTAAGATCATGGCAGCGGTGTTCAAAAACCAAGGTGATTCATTTACCGCGGTATTGGATGACAAGAGCGGCAACTACTTCGATGAAAATGGTCGAGCAATGAAGAAAGCCTTCCTACGCTCTCCGATTGATTTCCGTCGTGTAACATCGAACTTTAACCCACACAGAAAGCACCCCGTAACCGGTAAGGTTCGTGCTCACCGTGGTACTGACTATGCGGCTCCTGTTGGCACGCCTATCTGGGCTGCAGGCGATGGTATCGTGCAGAAGTCGGGTTATAACCAATTCAATGGTAATTACGTGTTCATCCGCCACAGCAACACCTACATCACTAAATACCTGCACATGAAACGACGCATGGTGAAAACAGGTCAGCGCGTAAAACAAGGCCAAACCATTGGTACTCTGGGTGGTACAGGTCGTGTTACTGGTCCGCACTTACACTATGAATTCTTGGTTAATGGCGTTCACAAGAATGCACGTACCGTGAAATTGCCACAATCCAAATCGCTAACCGGTAAAGCAAAAGCTACTTTCATTGCGAATTCAGAGATTCGATTGAAGAACCTTGAGCGATACGGTCAGTTGCTAGCAACTAATTAGATTGAATTAGCCTAATCACGATAAACAATAAAAAGAGCGCCTATCTAGGCGCTCTTTTTATTTTCGTTGAATCCGAATATTCTGTTATTTTTCAAACTTCTTTTCTCGACCTAGCATTAACAGACACGGTGTTAGTACCAAGGTCAGTACCGTCGCAAACGCCAACCCGCCAGCAATAGCAGTCGCTAGCTGTGACCACCATTGTGTACTTGGCGCGCCAAATTCTATCTTTTGATTAATCAGGTCGATGTTCATCTCTAACACCATCGGCATCAAACCCAAGATAGTCGTAACAGTCGTGAGCATGACCGGTCTTAGACGCTGAACACCGGTTCTTAGAATCGCATCTCGCTTGTCCAAACCTCTTTTAATCAATTGGTTATAGGTATCAATCAGCACGATGTTGTTGTTCACCACTATCCCTGCTAGTGCGATGACCCCGATACCCGACATAACAATGCCAAACGGACGCTGGAAGATAAGCAACCCAACAAACACACCAACCGTTGAGAACAATACGGCACTTAGAATCAAGAACGCTTGATAGAAACTGTTGAACTGAGTAATCAGAATCAAAGCCATTACCGCTAAAGCCACCAAGAAAGCACTTTGTAAGAAGGCTGACGAGTTCTCTTGTTCTTCGTTTTGGCCGCGGATCCGAAACTCAACACTACTCGGCAGCCCCAATTCACTTAACGCTTGCTCGATCTTTGGCAGTTCGAGCGCAAGGTTATAGCCCTCTTCCATATCCGCCATGATGTTCACCACACGCTTTCCATCGAGGCGCTTAATCGTGTCCTGTTTATGGTCGGGAACAATCTGAGCAAAGTTGGTGATTGGTACTAAGCCTGCTGGCGTTTTGACTCTTAACTGGTCAAAGCGTCCGATATCCCTCTTGTCATTAGGGTAACGCACCAAGATGTCGACCTCTTCTGATGAGTCATCAGGCAGATAATCCCCAATCTTGAGACCGTTGGTAACGAATTGAACGGTATTGCCGACTAAAGTCGCGTCAGCTGCAAAACGTGCGGCATCATCACGGCTAATATCCACCTTCCAATCGATGCCATCTTTACTCGCAGTGTCGCTGATATTAGTCAGCGCTTGATTACCATCTGCCCAACCTCTTACGATCTTTGCTGCCTGATTGAGTTGCTCAGGTGTTTTAGCCGACAGCTCGATAACCAAGTCATTTTCAACTGGAGGCCCAGCATCGGGGAACTTGAATTCAATCTCGACACCAGCATATTGATCGGTTTGCACCTTTAATTCATCAATGATCGCTTTAACACTGCGGCGGTATTGCCAATCGACAGGTGTAATTGATATCAAACCAATCTGGTCGTCACCACCGGTACGCGTATAAACGGTATCGAACTCGTCATGATTCAGCATCATCTGTTCAATATCGCGCATGATGTCATCTTTTTCTTGAATAGAAAGATCACCGTGCGAGCGCACTTTGACGTTAAAGAATGGCGGATCAACTTCAGGGAAAAACTCGGCACCGAGCCCCGCTTTTGAATACGTGAAACCAACCGCAACCGCGAGCAGTATCGCACTGAACAGAATCTTAAATGGGTGCTTAATCGCAATCGACAGTGTGTGGTAATACGCCTTGGTTAAGCCAGTCGCCTCTGAGAAATCACCATTATGCAAAGCCACCATTCGAGCTTGGCTCTGAGACGAGACGTATTGCGGTTTGCCAATCAAACCACCCAACACTGGCACAAACAACAGCGCCATAATCAATGAAGCAGTCAACGTAGCGATCAGAGTGAGTGGCAGGAATTTCATGAATTCGCCTGTTACATCTGGCCAAAACAGGAGTGGAGCAAACGCCGCTAAAGTTGTAGCCGTTGATGCCGTTATAGGCCATGCCATTCGTTTAGCTGCATCTCGATAGGCCGCTTTACGCCCTTCCCCTTCTTGCATTCTCCGGTCGGCAAACTCAGTCACCACAATAGCGCCGTCTACTAGCATCCCCACCGCCATGATCAGAGAAAACAGCACCACGATGTTAACGGTTAAGCCGAATACAGACAGAACCAATAAACCCGTGAGGAATGATCCAGGAATTGAGATGCCCACCAATAACGCAGTACGCACACCAAGAATCGCGATGATCACAATCACGACTAGAATAATGGCGGATAAGATATTGTTTTGCAGATCATTCAGCATGATCTTCACATCTTTAGATTCATCCCAGGTGTATTTAACCAATAGATTGTTTGGCCATTCAGCTTGCTGCTGAGCCCCGGCCATTACCGCTTTCACTAACTCAACCGTTTCGATGATGTTCTCACCTGCGCGCTTCTTAATGTCCAACACAACCGCAGCTTTACCATCTAAACGCGCAAAACTCTCTGGATCTCGAAACGCTCGACGAACTGTCGCCACATCACCAAAAGTTACCACCTGCTTACCATCCACTTTGATTGGTAGCTCAAGCACATCCTTTAACGAATTAAACACCGAAGGTACTTTGACCGAGAAACGACCATAGCCAGTATCGACAAAACCCGCGGCAACCACTCGGTTGTTCAAAGCGATCAGATTGTAGATATCAGCTTGATCTAGGCTGTAGCTCTCCATCAATAGAGGATCAACGATGATTTCAACGATGTCTTCCCTATCACCCGCAATATCAACCTCTAATATCTGGCGATAGCTTTCGAGTTTATCTCCCACTTCTCGGGCAATTTGTACGATAGTGCGTTCAGGAACGGTGCCGAATAACACAACAGAAAGTACTGGCTGCTCAGAAGCGAGTGTGACTTCATTTACGGTTGGCTCATCACTGTCTTCTGGTAACTTTGGTTTGGCGAGATCAACGGCGTCACGAACATCCGCCATTGCCTTTGTTAGATCGACTCCAACATTAAACTCCAACACAACAGAGGCGTGGCCTTCTGCTGCGGTTGCCGTCATCTCTTTTACGCCCTCAATCGACCTCAGTTCTTGCTCGATAGGTCGAACTAAAAGACGCTCAGCATCCGTTGGCGAGATCCCTTGGTGCCCGACTGAAACGTAGATAATCGGGATGGTAATGTCTGGGCTCGATTCTTTGGGGATCGTGATATAGGTAATGACACCTGCAACCAAGATGAGCGCCAAAAGAGAGAGCATTGTTCGAGCACGAGACAAGGCTGCATCAATAATTGAATACATCTGTTATCTCCTACTCAGTTGTTACGTTTGAGAGTTCAGCACCTTGCTCGACCGCAATCACCGAATCACCATCACGCACAAACCCTTGTCCTACAGTGATGATATCGACCCGTTGACCTAAACCCGTGAGCCATACACCATCTTGTTCTGCCTTAACTAGCTGAATACCGACAAATTTCACGATTGGTGAGTCATCGACTGAAACCAACGTTTTGACCCCAAGGTTACCCGCCTCATCCAAAGCCAACATCGCAGGTGTCACCTTGATTGCGTCTCTTGTTTCTAGGTTGAGTTTCACTTCAGCGCTAACCCCAGCAGGTAATAGGCCTTCAGAATTATCGATTTCAATCTCGATTGGGAAAGTATTGGTTGAGGCCGAAGAAATTCGAGACACATAACGCAAGCGCCCTTCAGCTTCTTCTCTTCCAAGTAAGCGGACCACAGCAGATTGGTTGACTAACAGATGTTGGATATGGCGCTCACTGACATCGGCCTCAATAACCAGAGGGTCAAGGTCAATCACGCCTGCGACTGGGTCGCCTATACCAACGAAATCACCCAACTCGACCATCAAATCTTGAACCACACCCGAAAAAGGCGATGTAATCACAGTATTCTTTAAAGCCAATTCTGCATTGCGCATCATGGCTTTTGCTTCAGTTAAGGATGCCTCAGCGGTGGTATAAGCGATCTCACCTTGCAGGCCCCTTTTCTTCAGTGACTGCGCCGCTTTGAACTCTTTCTGCTTCAAACGATACAGAGCCGATGCTCGCTCTAACTGTATTTCCAAATCACCTTTATCTATCTGAGCAATAGCCTGCCCTGCTTTAACCACATCGCCCTTCACAACGTTCAATCGAACAATCTTGCCCGCGACTTCCGCCCCTAATCTCGCATGCCTGTCGGGTGCCGTTCGACCGTATAAATCAATGGTTTTAAAGGTGGGTGATGAGGTGAATGTTTGAAAAGAGACCTTGGCCAACGGGATTTCTGTCGCTGTTTTCTCTGGCGACTCTTCTGCTTGCCCCACTCCTAGGCCAAGCCAGATAGACAACAACATCACTAAAATCAGAGACACCAGCCACGGCTGTTTCAGCTTCTGAAAAAGTGGTGAGTTAGAAAATAGAGTGGGCATAACAAATCCTTTTGTCCGATGTGATTAAGGCGCGCTAAATGGCTAAACACTGTCATGTGCAACTTCCTGATACACATAGGTAACCTTAACAGACCAAAACCAAACGAAGTTGGACGCTATCGACAGTTTAAAAAATATGCCGTGTACTAAAAATGACAAAATAGAGGGTTGGAATGGTTTTAAAAGCAATGACTTAATATGTCTTAGCAATTTTGAGGCTGCGTGAAAAACAAAAGCCTTGATCAGAGCCGAGCTTTGTTATGAAGAGAAATTTGGGGATATAAAAACAAAAACGCCGAACATAAGTTCGGCGTTTCAACCTTCTGGCGTAGCTTTCAGCTAAAGCTGTCTTTTAACTCTAGCTATCTTTCAAGCTATACGCTGAATGATGCGCCACAGCCACATGTTGTTGTAGCGTTCGGGTTGTTCACAAAGAAGCGTGCGCCTTCTAGGCCTTCTGTGTAATCAACCATGCCGCCCATAAGGTATTGTAGGCTCATTGGGTCAACAACCAGCGTTACACCGCTGTTTACAATCGTAGTGTCGCCATCATTTACTTTTTCATCAAATGTGAAGCCGTATTGGAAACCACTACAACCACCACCTGTAATGTATACACGTAGTTTTAGTTCTGGGTTTTCTTCTTCAGCGATTAGCGTTTGTACGCGGGTAGCTGCTGCATCAGAAAAAGACAATGGGATATTTACTTCGCTCACGACAACCTCTCTTACCTGTGTCAAAAACAACATGATACAAATCTAATTCGAGACCAGTGTTGTTGAGTATTTTCTTATATTCGGGGGATTATCTAATACCTGACTGAAACGTTCAAGTATTCACCACCGGATCCTTCCTTTTACTGCTGTAAACTCGTCAATATCTGGCAATTAAAACGTGTAACCACACAAAACAACCAGATTCGGGCGATTATCTGGGCGAAAGCATTCCTAGTTGGATTAGGGATAGGTACAATGCGTGCCAATTGGTCCGACAGTCAAAAGAGGATATATCAATGACCAAATCAGCAGAGCTGTACGAAAAAGCACAGCAAACTATTCCTGGTGGCGTAAACTCTCCAGTTCGTGCATTCAATGGCGTAGGTGGTTCTCCAATCTTCGTTGAACGCGCTGATGGCCCACTTATTTTTGATGCTGATGGTAAAGCATATATCGATTACGTTGGCTCTTGGGGTCCAATGATCCTTGGTCACAACCACGTTGTTATCCGTGATGCCGTTATTGAAGCAGCTCAACGCGGCCTTAGCTTCGGTGCTCCAACCGAAACTGAAATCAAAATGGCTGAGCTTGTATCTGAGATGGTCCCATCAATGGAACAGCTACGTATGGTTAGCTCAGGTACAGAAGCAACAATGAGTGCGATTCGTCTTGCTCGTGGCTTCACAGGTCGTGACAAAATTCTTAAGTTTGAAGGCTGCTACCACGGCCACGCAGACAGCCTACTTGTAAAAGCAGGTTCTGGTGCACTGACTTTAGGTCAACCTAGCTCTCCAGGCGTCCCAGCTGATTTTGCTAAGCACACGCTTACAGCAACCTTCAACAACCTAGATTCAGTACGTGAGCTATTCGCAGCGAACAAAGGCGAGATCTCGTGCATCATCGTTGAGCCAGTTGCGGGCAACATGAACTGTATCCCACCCGTAGAAGGCTTCCACGAAGGTCTACGTGAAATCTGTGACCAAGAAGGTGCATTGCTGATCTTTGATGAAGTAATGACAGGTTTCCGCGTTGCTGAAGGCTGCGCGCAGGCTTACTACAACATCAAACCAGACTTAACATGTCTTGGTAAAGTTATCGGCGGCGGTATGCCTGTGGGTGCTTTTGGTGGTCGTAAAGAAGTAATGCAATACATCGCACCAACTGGCCCAGTTTACCAAGCAGGTACGCTTTCAGGTAACCCTGTTGCAATGGCTGCTGGCTACGCATGTTTGAACCTTCTACGTGAAGAAGGCAACGAAAAGCGTCTAGCTTCAAAAACTAAGCAGCTAGCGAATGGCTTTAAGCAACTTGCTGACAAGCACGGCATCCCGATGCTAGTACACCGAGTTGGTGGTATGTTTGGTTTCTTCTTCACAGACCAAGAAACTGTAACGTGCTACGAAGATGTAACTAAGTGTGATGTAGAACGCTTCAAGCGCTTCTTCCACTTAATGCTGGATCACGGTGTTTACCTTGCTCCTTCAGCATTCGAAGCAAGCTTTACTTCTCTTGCTCATGGTTCAAAAGAGCTGGATGCGACATTAGAAGCCGCTGACCGTTCTCTTGCTATCATTGCTGCTGAAAGCAAATAATCGAAAGCACTTTATAAGTCGCTAACCGATTGAATTTAGGGCTGCATTAACGCAGCCCTTTTTAATGCATCGACTAAATTAAACTCGAGTATTTCCGCTTAGATTACCCGTCAATTTGTTCGAAAATTTAACGAAGAGCGTCTAACGTTCCCAGAAAAGGAAAACCAACAACATCAGCGTACCAAGGAACATTCTGAACCAAGGGATCTCTTTTTTTGTTTGCTGTTGTTCGTCTTGGCATTTCTTATCTTTATCACAGCATCCCATAATCAAAACTCCTCATTGCTAACTCTCTGTTTTGCAGCCATTATAAACTCAGAACGCAAATATAGAGACCATTACCGTGTCAGAAAAAATCAAAATCAATTCCAGCCACTGGGTGATCATCATTGCCCTGCTTGCGGCGGCTTATGCTTGTTACCTGCTTATCGAACCATACGTTAACTCGATAGTGATGGCCTTTATCATTTCACTTTTAATGTTCCCAATCCATGAGTGGCTTGAAAAAAAGATACCGAATAAAGAAAACGTGGTCTCCCTACTTTCTTGTGTCATCTTAACCTTTATTATCGTAATCCCTTTGTTGGCGGTGTTTGCAGCTATCGTGCAGCAAGGTTCTTTGTTCTCTCAGAACACCTACCAATGGGTAACACACGGCGGCATTCAAACTCTGTTCGAACACCCTTTAGTTGTGAAAGCCCTATCGTTCGTGAACAACTATCTGCCTTTTGACAATATTGAACCTCAAGCGATCGCACAAAAGGTCGGTGAATTCGCAACAAGCTTTGGTTCTAAACTTGTTGGAATCAGCGCAAAAATCCTTGGTGATGCGACCAACTTCTTGATGGATTTCTTCTTGATGTTGTTTGTTCTGTTCTTCTTGTTGAGAGATCACGACAAAATCATCAGTGTGGTTCGTCATATTCTTCCGCTATCTCGCAGCCAAGAAGACAAACTTCTCACTGAGATTGAGCAAGTTTCTAAATCAGCAGTTATGGGCTCATTCTTAACGGCGATTGCACAAGGTTTTGCCGGCGGCTTAGGTATGTGGATTGCAGGTTTCCCAGGGCTCTTCTGGGGCACAATGATGGGCTTCGCCTCGTTCATCCCTGTGGTCGGTACCGCACTAATCTGGATCCCAGCGGCGACCTACTTATTCCTAACAGGTGATACTACGTGGGCCATTTTCCTAACGGTCTACTGTGTGGCGATCGTTGGCTCAATTGACAACCTTCTGCGTCCGCTTCTAATGCAAGGCAGCGCGGGCATGAACACCCTAATGATCTTCTTCTCGCTACTGGGTGGTATCCAACTATTCGGCTTGATTGGTCTTATCTACGGCCCACTGATTTTTGCGATTACCATTGTTCTATTTAACATCTACGATGAAGAGTTTAAGGACTTTTTAAATCAGCAAGACAAGAGTTAAACCGCTCTTCAATCACTTACTTGCCGAACGAGTATTAAACACTTCAAGCTTTGGGCGGATTATGCGAAAATCCGCCCTCATTTTTTGCTAACGATTCAATAGAGTGTCCTATGTCAGCTTATATTGCCCCAAGCCAGATTGCTGAGCGCCAACTTGCCTACTTTGAAGGCAAACATGTTTTAGTTGCCGGTGAGGCTGAAGATTTGTTCCCTGTTGAATTAGCAAAGCACTGTGAATCTGTCTCTGTGTTTACCTCTAATTACAGCTACTACCGTCAGCTTGAAGGTTATAGCACCATCCAACGTTTTTACGGTGCTGAGTTTACCGAAGAGACCAAAGCTGACCTAGTGATGCTCTACTGGCCGAAAGCCAAGGCAGAAGCTGAGTATTTGTTAGCTATGTTGTTTGCAAAGCTAGGCAAAGATACCGAGATTGTCGTAGTTGGTGAAAACCGCTCTGGCGTGAAAAGTGTTGAGAAGATGTTTATGCCTTACGGCAAGGTCGTAAAATACGATTCAGCGCGTCGCTGTTCTTTCTACTGGGGCCAATGCTTCGAGCAGCCACAAGCTTTCAACTTACAAGACTGGTTTAAAACCTACACGGTGAACATTGGTGAGCAATCACTTACTGTGAAAAGCCTTCCTGGCGTATTCAGCCACGGCGAGTTCGATGTGGGTAGTCAACTACTGCTGGATACTTTGCCAAAACTGAAAGGCAAAGTACTGGACTTCGGTTGTGGTGCTGGCGTGTTAGGCGCTGTAATGGCATCTCGTAACCCTGATATCGAGCTAGAAATGTGCGATATCAGTGCATTTGCCGTAGCATCAAGCCAAGCCACACTGGAAGCGAATGGTTTAACAGGCAAAGTCTTCGCGTCAGATGTTTATTCTGATACAGCACAAGACTACCAATTCATCATCAGTAACCCACCATTCCACTCAGGTTTAGACACCAGTTATAGCGCGACTGAGACCTTACTTGCGCAGGCACCTAAACATTTGAAGCGTTCTGGTGAGATGATTATTGTCGCGAACAGTTTCTTAAAATACATCCCAATTATTGAGCAAGCGTTTGGAAAATGCGCGACTCTAAATAAGACCACCAAATTCGCGATCTACCACGCAAGTAAGTAGCCTCTCTAGCACAGCGCAGGGTCATTATCTGCGCTGTCTGTTCATATTTTTATCAAAAGTCTATAAAAGTGAGCTTTTGCACACGCTTTAAATACCACTTACTTGTCAAAGTAAAAAAACTCGTTAATTTCGTTAAATTGGAAACCATTAATTCTATTCTCTGTACTTGTTTTCGCCCCTTTTAGCAGTACATCAAAGGAAAGTAGTACCAAATTTATGTTTAGATTTTATCGTAAGCAGAAGTTTAAGCGCCTTCAAAATACCCTAATGCTGGCATTTCTTGTCCTCAGTATTACTCCAGTGACACTTATCGCGATATTTTTCCTTCAATCGCACAGTCAGGATCTTCAGGAACAAAGTACCTCACACCTTGTTTCAGTCCGTGATACTAAGCAACAGCAAATTGTCGATTACCTGCAAGCTCAAGAATCCCAAGTGATGGGCTTTGTTCGCTCAGAATTAGCCAATGCCAGTGGCGGTCGATTCTATGGTTTGATCAATGCCTTCCAGCGACTTGGTCTAGATATTGACGAAGCACGCAGTAATGCGCAGCAACGCTACATTCAAGGATCGGGCGATCAAATCAAAACATCGATTCTTCCTGAGTCGAGTAGCTACATTGGCAGTGAGCGTTATCGCCTACTGCACAAGCGCTACCATAACGCTTACCTAGAGCTGCTTAAACGCTCCGATTTTGACGATATTCTATTGGTTGATATCAACGGTAACGTTGCTTACTCCGTCTTTAAAAATGACGATTACGGCACTAACTTACTGACAGGTAAGTATAAAGATTCAAACCTAGGCGTTACCTTTCAACGACTCGCTAAAGATGTCACCGACCGACGTAAATCCAATGAAGATTACACACCAGTTATTGTGTCGGACTTTAAAGACGAGAACGGTAAACAGACGGCATGGCTAGGTGCGCCTATCGTACAGCAGGGCTATCTGCACAGTTATGCGATGTTCAGGCTACCGATCAACGGTATTACCAAGCTTATTGCTGATCTCAACAAGAGCTCAAATATTCAAACGCTTCTTGTAGGTAGCGACCACTTACCTCGTAGCCTTGCGCACTCTCAAGAGTCGATTAACTTAAGCCTAGACGTGGTTGATAAAGCACTTGCGGGCGAAACAGCCGTAGGCACATTTGATAACACTCTAGATCAGGCGATCATCGCGGCCTATACACCAATTGAACTTAAGTACGCGACTTGGGCTCTCGTTGTCGAGCTTCCTGAAAAAGAAGCATTTGCCCGTATTCATCAACTAGAAAAGATCTTCGTGATCGTGATGCTAACTGCGATCATTCTGGTTGTTGTCGCATCACACTATCTCTCTAACTTCATCACCTCACCACTGCTTAAATTGACATGGGCTGCCGAGAAAGTTTCTGCTGGTGATCTTGATGAGACAATGATCAACACCGAACGTAAAGATGAAATCGGTCGCTTGGCGGTCAGCTTTGAACGAATGCAACGCTCTATTCGTGAAAAAATGCAGCTCATCAAGAGCCAAAATGATGAGCTGGAAGACAACCTCAAGACCATTCAAAAACAAAACGAAGAGTTACAGCTGGCTAACAAACTCAAAGATGAGTTCTTAGCGACCACCTCTCACGAATTGAGAACACCACTGCATGGCATGGTTGGTATTGCTGAAGCACTGATATCTGGCGCGAATGGTCCTATTCCGGCTAACCAGAAGTACCAGTTAGATATCATCATCAATAGTGGTCAAAGGTTGGCTACACTGGTTGATGACTTGCTTGATTACCACAAGATGCGTTACGGCAGCTTAGATATTAAGAAATCTGCGGTTGATCTGTCAGCTGCCACCAGCTTGGTGCTTGAGTTATCTCATCACCTGCTAGGTAACAAACCAATCCGTATTATCAACCAAGTTCCAAGCGATCTAGGGCTCGTCTCATCCGATCCTCAACGACTTGAGCAAGTGATGTATAACTTGGTCGGCAATGCCATCAAGTACACATCCGAAGGTAAGATCGTTATCTCGGCAAGCGTTATCGATGACAACATCCGTGTACAAGTGGTCGACACTGGCCAAGGCATACCAGCAGAGTACCTTGAGCACATCTTTGAACCGCTGATTCAAGCAGGCCAAGATGCGAGTAACTATCGCCAAGGTGCGGGGCTTGGGTTATCGATCAGTCGTCAGCTAATCGAGCTAATGGGTGGTTCTCTGTACGTGAGCAGCCAACCTATGCTTGGCACCACGTTCAGCTTTACTCTGCCTTTGGCGACAGAAGAAGAACTTAAGAACTACAACGAATCAGGCAGCTACTCACACTTCCAAGCACCTGATTTGATTGATAACGCGCAGCAAGAGAACAGTGTTATCAGTGAGAACCCTGATGGCCCACTACTGGTTATCGCTGATGATGAGCCAGTCAACCTACGAGTATTGGACAGCTTCTTGAAATTAGAAGGCTATCGAGTACGCACAGCCTGTGACGGACCTGAAACTATTGAATTGATTGAGAAAGAGAAGCCAGAACTACTTCTACTCGACATCATGATGCCGGGCATGAGTGGCTATCAAGTGTGTGAATCGCTGCGTAAGCAATATGACCATGCACAGTTGCCAATCATCATGCTGACGGCACTCAACCAAGCAGAAGACCGTGTTCGCGGTTTCGAAGCAGGTGCTAATGATTACTTATCTAAGCCGTTCAACAAACAGGAACTGGCTGCGCGAATCACGGCTCACTTATCAGCAAGTAAAGCCGAACAAAGACGCCTTGAGAATGACCAATTGCAACTTGAGCTCAAGCACAGAGCCATGGTTGAAGCTAACCTGCTAGAAACTCAAGGACGTTTGCTAGAACAGTTAGAGTCGGCTCCAGAAGCCATCATCTGTATTCGTGATGATCAGCGTATTCGCTTTGCCAATGAAGCGGCAGCGAAACTGTTTAGACGTGGACAAGAACAACTTAAGCGCTCCATGGCCGATGAGATCATCGCACCTAAGTACCTTAAGGTGGAACAGGCACACTATTGTGGTGATATCGACATCTATATTGACGATACCCGTCAGCGCATACCAAGTGACATCCTCAAGCTGCCAGAAGGTTCTGGGCTCGACACCATGTACATCTTCAATGTCGGTGGTGGCGTTAACTCAAACCGTATCAATAACCTTGAGACGGCTGTTGAAGCACTCTCTAGCTATGCCTTTGAAGGTGATAAGGACAAGCTGCAACAACTCAAGGAGCTCGGTGGTGAATTTACTCGCCTTGCAGATAAAGCGACTGGAGAAGGGAAAAACAAGCAAGAATTAATGCGTGAAGTCCTAGTGGATGCCATGACTAATGCCATCATCTACTGGGAATCGGTGACTGGTGAAACCAAGTTTGCTTTCGCAGAAAAGAGTGGCTTATGGCGCGTCTATTTAGACCGCAGTACGCTTCAAACGCGAACATTAGATAAATATCTACGCGTAGAAACGCTGCCGAAAACACCTCGCTGGCGAACGGTATTGAGCTCTATCGAATTCATACTCGAACACTGTAAAGAGCAGACACCAGAAAGAACACACATTGAGATGCTCAGAGACAAGCTACAGAAATTACTAACCAGCTAATCCTGAACTAACATCACGATACTTCGAATAATGAAGCCCACCTCGCGTGGGCTTTTTTGTGCATGGCATTCCAGTAAAAGGCACAATAACACCTCCTTAAAACCACTTTTTTTACATCATTAAACAAGCGAAATATCACGTTACTTGAGCTCAAACAGCACTGTTAAAATTCACGGTTACTTGCCCTTTTCTTCACCATTCTTAACCATTAGCTGACTCTTTGTTGCAGTTTGAGAAGCGAGTCACAACAGAACGGCAGATTTAATTTTCTAGGGAAATTTAACGTAAAACTAGCAAGTGACCAAGATCTACAATTACATTAAAACAGCACAAGGCTATATAATAAAAAGGACAAAAAGTGAGTAAGCACTAACATCTAATTACCAATACAAATTCAATTGCGAGTCACATCACCATAACAATTGCGTGCAAAAAACCATCAAACCACCCTATTTTGACGTTAATGACGTGTGGTTATGTGTTTTTAACGTTTTTGACGGGAAACGAGTTTGATTAATTCATCGATAAGGTGTTTTCTTACTCCTGCCAAAGGCCTACAGGCCACTCTTACCACTTCTCGGAATCAACGATGAATCTGGAGCAACGAAGAAGAGGTAGGCCTTTAACTAGAGTGTGTATCTACTAAACCATTTAGCGACAGATAACATTCAATCCATTAGTGAAATGAAAGCAAATAGTAAGGAACAGCTATGCTTGCCAATATAAAAAAAACAGCAATAGCAACAGCAATTATTGCGACCGCTACAACAGGTTTTGCATCAGTAGCAACAGCTGCAGAACGCAGTGAACTGACCGTTCACCCGAAAGAGTACACTACATTCGTACGTAACTTTAACCCGTACCTTGGTGCTACTAACCTACATACTACAACTGACTTCATGTATGAGCCGCTAGTAGTATTTAACGAAATGCACGGTAACACTCCAGTGTTCCGTCTAGCTGAAAACTTCAAGATGTCAGATGATCTGATGAGCGTAGTTTTCGACATTCGTAAGGGTGTTAAATGGTCTGACGGAGAAGCTTTCTCTGCTGATGATGTTGTTTTTTCTTTCAACCTTGTAAAAGAGAAGCCTGAGCTTGACCAATCTGGTATCAACTCTTGGGTAACTTCTGTAGAAAAACTGAACGACAACCAAGTTAAGTTCAGCCTAACAGAAGCAAACTCGAACGTACCTTATGAGATTGCTAAAGTACCTGTAGTACCTAAGCACATCTGGAAAGACGTTAAAGATCCATCAACGTTTACCAATGAAAATCCAGTTGGTTCTGGTCCGTTTACAGAAATCGATACGTTTACAGCGCAACTATACATCCAGTGTGCAAACCCGAACTACTGGGATGCAGACAACCTAGATGTTGACTGTCTACGTGTTCCACAAATTGCGAACAACGACCAGTTCCTAGGTAAAGTTGTAAACAGTGAAATGGACTGGACGTCTTCTTTCGTTCCAGATATCGACCGTACATACGCAGCAGCTAGCCCTAAACACCACTACTGGTACCCGCCAGCAGGTACACAGGCATTCATCGTTAACTTCAAACACCCTGATGCTGCGAAGCATGAAGCGTTGAGCAACGTTGACTTCCGTCGTGCTTTCTCTATGGCTCTTGACCGTCAAACTATCATCGACATCGCATTCTACGGCGGCGGTACTGTGAACGATTTCGCATCGGGTCTTGGTTACGCGTTTGAAGCTTGGTCTGATGAAAAAACTCATGACAAGTACAAAGGCTTCAACACTTACAACGCTGAAGGCGCGAAAAAGCTTCTTGCTGACGCTGGCTTCAAAGATGTAAACAAAGATGGTTTTGTTGACACTCCATCTGGCAAGTCTTTCGAACTAATGATCCAATCGCCAAACGGCTGGACTGATTTCAACAACACAGTTCAACTAGCGGTAGAACAGCTAAACGAAATCGGTATTAAAGCGAAAGCTCGTACGCCAGATTTCTCTGTGTACAACCAAGCAATGCTTGAAGGTACATACGACGTAGCATACACAAACTACTTCCACGGTGCGGATCCATACACGTACTGGAACAGTGCTTACAACTCGTCACTACAATCTGGTGATGGTATGCCTCGTTTCGCAATGCACTTCTACAAAAACGAAAAGCTAGATGGTCTTCTAAACAGCTTCTACAAAACAGCTGATAAGAACGAGCAGCTAGATATTGCACACGGTATCCAGCAAATCATCGCTGCAGACCAAGTGACAATCCCTGTGATGTCTGGTGCTTACATGTACCAATACAACACAACTCGCTTCACTGGTTGGTGGAACGAAGAAAATCCAAAAGGCCGTCCAAACATTTGGGCTGGTATTCCAGAGCGTCTACTTCATGTACTGGACCTAAAACCAGTTAAATAAGTAATCGTTCAATCCTTGCGGCGTAACCTCTTACGCCGCTTATAAAAATCCCCACACTCTCAATTGAAAGTATGGCGCTAGTCGTCAGGGGATTTTTCGTTCCAAATTTCGCTAGGAGCGACCTGAATCCAGAAACAGGGAAACAATCTGGGTGAGTAAGGTGTGAGTTATGGGTTATTTTTTAAGACGTTTGTCATTTTATTTTGTCGCGCTATTAGTTGCTGCGACGTTAAACTTTATTATTCCAAGAGCAATGCCTGGTGACCCAGTTACCATGATGTTTGCGAACGCTTCTGTACAAGTTACTCCAGAGCGTATTGCTGCAATGAAAGAACTATTAGGCTTCGTTGATGGTGGCTTACTGGTTCAATACGTAGCGTACATGAAGAACATTCTGAGCTGGGAACTTGGTACATCAATTCAATTCTACCCACTTTCTGTAAACACACTGTTGGGCGGAGCATTCGGTTGGTCGCTTTTCTTAGCTGGCACCGCAGTTATTCTTTCTTTCTCGATTGGTTCAATCCTAGGTATTTTCGCAGCGTGGAAACGTGGCAGTAAATACGATGCCTTCGTAACGCCAGGGATGCTGATTCTACAAGCCGTTCCTCAAGTTGTTATCGCGATGATTGCACTATTTACCTTTGCGATTGGCTTGAAGTGGTTCCCAACTGGTTATGCCTACACCGCAGGTACTATGCCTGATTGGACAAGCTGGGCATTCATTAAAGATGTCGCTTACCACGCCTTCTTACCACTGTTCTGTGCTTCTGTTGTTCAAATTGGTGGCTTCCTAGTAAACATGCGTAACAACATGATCAACCTACTAGCAGAAGACTACATCACCATGGCGAAAGGCAAAGGCCTGAGCGAAAACCGAGTGGTATTCAACTACGCAGCTCGTAACGCGATGCTACCAAGTGTGACAGCACTTTCAATGTCACTAGGTATGGCAATCGGTGGTCAGTTAATTATCGAAATCATCTTTAACTACCCTGGTCTTGGCAGCGTACTTTTCAACGCAATTAACGCTCGTGACTACCAAGTACTGCAAGGTCAACTACTTATCATGACGCTATTCATGCTGTTCTTTAACCTAGTTGCAGACATGCTTTACGTTGTTCTTGACCCTCGTCTTCGTAAGGGTGGTAAATAATCATGAAAGACTTTCTAAAACTCATTTGGCGTAACCCGATGGCACTAACAGGCGTCATCATCCTAAGTATTTTCATCCTTGGCGCACTTGCTGCTCCATTGATCACTAAACATGTACCAGACAAGCGTACAGGTAATCCACACGAATACCCTGGCTTCGTTGTTAAATCAGCACAAACTAACCCTGATGGCTGGGTTGCTCAAAACCTAGCAGATGACCGTCGTACATTGATTATGTCTAAAAAGGCAGACCACGTACTTGGTACAACTCGTATGGGGCGTGACGTTTGGTCTCAAGTGGTATACGGCGCACGCGTATCTCTTGCTGTAGGTTTTGGTGCGGGTCTAACCGTATGTCTATTAGCAACTGTTATTGGTGTTTCTGCAGGCTACTTCGGTGGGCGTGTCGATGACGTTCTAACCGCCGCAATGAACATTATGTTGGTTATCCCTCAATACCCACTGCTGTTCGTCGTTGCAGCCTTTATAGGTGAGGCAGGGCCACTCACCATAACCTTGGTTATCGGCTTTATGTCCTGGGCTTGGGGCGCCCGTGTTGTTCGCTCCCAAACCTTAGCTTTACGTGAAAAAGAATTTGTAAAAGCTGCAGAAGTTTTGGGTGAATCTTCATTCCGTATCATCTTCGTAGAGATTCTGCCAAACCTTATCTCTATCGTTGGTGCGAGTTTCATCGGCTCGGTGATGTACGCAATCATGATGGAAGCTACGATTTCGTTCCTAGGTCTTGGTGACCCGAACACAATCAGCTGGGGCATCATGCTTTACAACGTTCAAACCTCTTCATCAATGCTGATTGGCGCTTGGTGGGAACTGTTGGCTCCTTGTATCGCACTGACATTACTCGTAACGGGTCTTGCTCTGCTTAACTTTGCTGTCGATGAAATTGCTAACCCGCAACTGCGTTCTCACAAAGGCATGAAGCGTTGGAAGAAACTAGCAGCTCAAGACAAAGAAGAACGTGAACCAGAACTACCACCACAAAATGCACTTTGGAGCGGAGATAAATAATCATGTCTGAACCACTAATTTCTATCCGCAACTTATGCGTGGATTACATCACAGAGTCTGGCGATGTTCGTGCGTGTAACAACGTAAGCTTCGATATCGCGCCAGGTGAAGTATTCGGCTTAGCTGGTGAGTCTGGCTGTGGTAAATCAACCGTTGCTTTCTCGCTAATGCGTCTACATAAGCCGCCTGCTTACATCAGTGGTGGTGAGGTTATCTTCAACGGTGAGAACATCCTTGAGTACAGTGATGACCGCATGCAAGCGTTCCGTTGGAGCGAGATGTCGATGGTATTCCAGAGTGCGATGAACGCGCTCAACCCAGTACTACCAATGGAAGAGCAGTTCTGTGACGTAATCATGCGTCACACCAACATGACTCGTGAGCAAGCTAAACAACGTGCGGAAGGTCTACTAGAAATCGTAGATATTCACCCAAGCCGATTGAGTGACTACCCTCACCAATTCTCTGGTGGCATGCGTCAACGTTTGGTTATTGCTATCGCATTAGCACTGAATCCAAAGCTGATCATTATGGATGAGCCAACGACAGCGCTTGATGTGGTTGTTCAACGCGAAATCCTACAAAAGATCTATGCACTGAAAGAAGAGTTTGGCTTCTCGATTCTGTTCATCACCCATGACTTGTCATTGATGGTCGAGTTCTCTGACCGCATCGGCATCATGTACTCAGGTGAGCTCATCGAGGTCGCTAAATCTCA
Source organism: Vibrio sp. ED004 (assembly GCF_023206395.1). Taxonomy (NCBI): domain Bacteria; kingdom Pseudomonadati; phylum Pseudomonadota; class Gammaproteobacteria; order Vibrionales; family Vibrionaceae; genus Vibrio; species Vibrio sp. ED004. Next base: position 1,108,854 of record NZ_CP066149.1, read on the forward strand.
AGATATTCTAGAAAACCCTTACCACCCTTACACCAAAGGGCTGGGAAGTTCTTTCCCTCCACTAACAGGGCCAAAGACAAAACTAGCAGGTATTCCGGGCAACCCTCTGAACCTATTAGAGATTCCTGAAGGATGTCGCTTCCAAGCTCGTTGTGACCGTGTACATGAAACCTGTACCAAGGTACCAACCAAGCTGCGTTCTATCGAACCGGGACATTTGTCTAACTGCCACCTGTACGGCGACCCAATAGTACAAAGGAAGCTATAGCTTGCACGCTTTCTCAGCGTGAATAACTAAACAGGCGGCTCGACCGCCTAAAAACAAGCAAAGCGAACAAGGATTCTGGAGACAATTATGAGCAAAGATTTCGGTCAATTATTGGTAGAAGGTAAGAATGTCGTAAAAGACTTCCCAATAAGCAGTACCACTATTCAAACCCCAATGATGCGTGCAATCAACGACGTGTCATTCAAGATGTACAAAAGCCGTGGTTTAGCGGTCGTTGGTGAATCGGGTTCAGGCAAATCAACAACAGCAAAAATGATCGCAAAGATGTACGCGCCTTCAGGCGGTACGATTGAATACAAAGGCCGCGATATCCAAGAGATCTCAAGCAGAAAAGATCTTATGCACTACCGTGAGGGTGTGCAGATGGTATGGCAAGACCCGTTTGGTTCACTCAACCCAACACACAATATCTTCCACCACATTGCTCGACCACTCCTGATCCACAAGAAGGTAACTCCGGGCAATAAGAGAGAACTAGAAGAACGCGTTTACGATCTTTTAGAGCAAGTGGGCCTGATCCCACCAAAAGAGACAGCGAAGAAGTACCCTCACCAACTGTCTGGCGGCCAGCGTCAACGTGTCAACCTAGCACGTAATATCGCGGTTGGTGCTGAGGTTGTTCTAGCGGATGAACCAACTTCAATGCTAGACGTTTCAATTCGTGCTGGTGTTTTGAACCTGATGGAAGAGATGAAGTTCGAGAAGCAAATGTCTCTGCTTTACATCACTCACGACATCGCTACGGCTCGTTATATTGCTGAGGATCTTTCAGTGATGTACGTCGGCCATATGGTGGAATGGGGCGATACCGATGACGTTATTGCTAACCCTCAACACCCTTACACTCAACTATTGGTTTCTGCGGTTCCAGATCCTAAGAAATCGATCCACGAACAATTGGCAGGTAACAAAGGTGAGATTCCACTTTGGACTCCAGTATCCGCAGGTTGCCCGTTTGCAGGTCGTTGTACTCACGCAATGGACAAGTGTAAAGAGCAGCTGCCAGGTGTGACTCAATTAGCCGATAACCACTTTGTTCGTTGTTACCTACACGAAAGCTAAACATTAAGACTGAGTTAGGGTCTGCGGACCCTAACTACTCATATCCAAACTAATTCAGGTACCTAGCCAAAAGAAACTAGGACCTTTGGAGAACATTGATGCTGTTATTGACCAACCATATTGGCTACGAATCTTCGGCTCCCAAGCAGGCGATCTTACAAACTAAAAAGGCTCGTTTATCGAGTACGACTGCACTTTTGGTGTGTGCAGACAACCACATTACCGTGGGCAACTTTGATGTTGTAAAACAAGGCCGCGTAGCAAACTGGCATCAAGGACAATTCTTCACAATCGATTTCAGTTCATTTACCGAATCCGGCCGCTACTACATGCGCTTTGATAACCTACGCTCAGAAGTGTTTGAGATTGGCAGCAACCTATTAATGAACCACACCTTTTCTGATGTGCTTCATTACTTTAAGTCTCAACGTTGTGGCGGTACTTTTGACAAAAAAGATCGACAAGCACAAATTCTCGGCACCGACAGATACGTCGATGTCCATGGTGGTTGGTACGATGCATCAGGTGATGTAAGTAAGTACTTTAGCCACCTGTCTTATGGCAACTACCTCAACCCGCAACAGATTCCTATGGTGGTTTGGAACATGCTTAAAAGCGTGCGCTTAACCAGCAACAATCCAGACTTCCCTAAATTCTCCATGACTCGCCTAACAGAAGAAGCGCTATTCGGTGCTGATTTCTTGGTTCGTATGCAAGACGCGACTGGATACTTCTACATGACAGTATTCGACAAGTGGAGCAAAGATATCAACCAACGCGATATCTGCGCGTACGCCACTCAAGAAGGCCATAAATCAACAGATTTGCAAGCAGGGTATCGACAAGGTGCAGGTGTGGCAATTGCGGCACTCGCAGCGGCTTCTGAGCTTGAAGTTTCAGGCAGCTACTCTAGCCAAACCTATCTTGATACCGCAACCAAAGGTTACTGGCATCTTAAAGAGTACAACCTGCAATACCTAAACGATGGTGAAGAGAACATCATTGATGAGTATTGCGCCCTACTCGCAGCCAATGAGCTGTACCGAGTAACACAAGACGAACAATACCTTTCAGAAGCAAGGACTTGGGCAACTCGTTTAATCTCTCGCCAACAGTCAGATGATTCATTTGAGCACTTCTGGTCAGCAAACTCTGATGGCTCTCGCCCATACTTTCATGCAGCTGAAGCCGGCCTTCCAGTAATAGCTCTATGTGAGTACATCGACAATGAAACCGATACAGAGCTGCAAGAACAAGCTCGCATTGTTGTTGAACAAGCGTGTCAGTTCGAAATCAACATCACCGATAAAGTCACCAACCCATTTGGCTACCCAAGACAGTACGTTAAAAATGTTGATGGTGATAAGCGCGATGCTTTCTTCGTCGCTCAGAAGAACGAAACAGGCTACTGGTGGCAAGGCGAGAACGCACGTCTTGGTTCAATCGCAACCATGGCGTACTTAGCTCAGCCACACATTCAAGACAGCGAACTTCAAAAGCGTTTAATCCAACTTTCACAGAACAGCCTAGATTGGATTTTAGGCCTCAATCCATACCACATGTGCATGCTTGATGGTCATGGTCATAACAACCCTGACTACCTACCGCAACTTGGTTTTTTCAATGCAAAGGGCGGTATCTGTAACGGCATCACTGCAGGTTTTGAAGATGATCAAGACATTGCATTCAATCCACCAGCGCAAAAAGATGACATGCTCCAAAACTGGCGCTGGGGCGAGCAATGGATCCCTCACGGCGCTTGGTTCCTATTGGCAACCGCTGCGCAGTTCAATTTCTTAACACAGTGTAAGGAGCAATAATCATGACTCTTTACTACGTAGGTATTGATGGTGGTGGCACTTCTTGTCGTGCGCGTATTCGTGATAACCAAGGCGCACTCATTGGTGAAGCGAAAAGTGGCAGTGCCAACATCCTTTTGGGTGTTGATGTTGCGATGAGCTCAATTGTTGATGCGATTACTCAAGCGGCACAACAAGGGCAACTCGACTCAAATCATTTTTCCAATATGCATGTCGGCCTTGCACTGGCTGGCGCTGAGCAAAAATCGGTATGGTTCGATTTCATGGCTCAACCACACCCTTTCGCAAGTATGACGCTCAACACTGACGCTTACGGTGCTTGTATTGGTGCCCACAATGGCCAAAACGGCGCGATCATGATAGGTGGAACTGGCTCATGCGGCATCTACCTACAAGATGGTGAGCAGCACGTGGTTGGCGGTCGTGAATTCCCAATTTCTGACCAAGGTGGCGGTGCTGTGATGGGCCTTCGCTTGATTCAACAAGTTCTGCTTGCTGAAGATGGTATTCGCAACAAGACACCACTGACTCAACACGTGATGAACCACTTTGGCAATGATGTTGATGCCATCGTCGAATGGTCCAAAGGCGCTATTCCAAAAGACTACGGTCAATTCTCGCCAGTGATTTTTCAACTCGCTAACGAAGGCGATGAGCTAGCTATCGAGATGCTCAAGCAAACCGCAGCTGACATCGAAATGTTTGTGCTAGCACTTCATCGCAAAGGTGCGGACAAGGTATGCCTGATGGGCAGTATCGCTGAGCGCATTCTCAACTGGCTATCACCACCAGTACAACAATGGATCGTTGAACCTCAATTTGACGCTATCGAAGGCGCATTGATGTTTGCCGGTAAACCACAACACAACTTGTATCAACAGGCTTAGCAGGGAAGTTATATGAATTATCGCATCGACTTAGCTGTTCTTTCTGAACAAAAAAATAACTGCCGATTTGGCCTTACGGTACATAACTTAAGTGATCTTGACGTAACAGATTGGTCACTGCATTTTGCGTTTGACCGATTCATCCTTCAGGAGAGTCTGTCGCAAGGCGAGCTAACTCAAGTTGGCAGCTTTTGTTCGTTCAAACCAAGTTCGTCAGTGTTAGAAGCGAACAACCATTACTACCTTGAATTCAGCATTCAAAGCGCCCCATTTCGCTTCTATTCTGATGGCCTTAATGATGCATTTATCCAATCACATCATGATGGAGAAACATCGGTACTGCCTGTCGCGATATCACCGATTTTTTTGGCTTCGCCATACCGTGAACGCAATCAGATACCTGAAGTGAACGCTGCTGAGGTGGCATTAATTCCTCAGTCGAACCAGATCGAACTTAAGCAAGGTAGCTTCGCGTTAAATAGTAAATGCAAGATTGAGGTTCAATCTCACCTTGCAGATAAAGCCGTCACTTGGCTAAAACAAGAATTACTCTCAACCTTTGAACTGTCGATTTCGAATCTGCTTCCAGCAGAAAAAAGCGGCAACATTCTGTTTCGCAGTAACCCGACTTTAGACGAAGCCGAATACAAACTCCTCATTATTGAACAACAGATAATTGTTGAATCAGGCAGCCAATCTGGTTTCACACACGCCGTGGCAAGTCTGATTCAATTGGTTCAACAACAGGATGCCGAAAGCTTCTCTGTGCCATGCTGCAAAATCGCCGACCAACCACGCTTCAAATACCGTGGCATGATGTTGGACTGCGCTCGTCACTTCCATTCAGTGGAGCAAGTGAAGCGCTTAATCAACCAATTAGCGCACTACAAGTTCAACGTTTTTCATTGGCACCTAACCGATGATGAAGGTTGGAGAATCGAGATAAAGAGACTACCTCAACTCACTGAAATCGGTGCTTGGCGTGGTCCTGATCATGCATTGGAACCGCAATATACCCATATTGCAGAAAACTATGGCGGCTTCTACACACAGCAACAGATTCGTGAAGTCATTGAATACGCAGAACAGCGCAGCATCACGGTTATCCCTGAGATCGATATCCCGGGACACTGCCGCGCCGCGATCAAATCACTGCCTGAGATGTTGGTAGAGCAAGCTGACACCACTCAATACAAGAGTATTCAGCACTACAACGACAATGTGCTAAACCCAGGCTTGCCAGGCACTTACCAATTCTTAGATGCGGTTATTGAAGAAGTTGCAGAGCTATTCCCTAGCGAATTGATTCACATGGGCGCAGACGAAGTACCACCGGGCGTGTGGACTAACAGCCCTGCCGCTCAAGCGCTAATGAAAGAGCATCAGTACCAAGACAGCAAAGACTTGCAAGGTCACCTATTCCGCTATGCCGAGAACAAACTTAAGCAACTCGGCAAGCGCATGGTCGGCTGGGAAGAAGCACAGCACGGCGACAAGGTGAGCAAAGAGACCATCATCTACTCGTGGCTCAGCGAAGAGGCCGCTGTGAACTGTGCACGCCAAGGCTTTGATGTGGTACTGCAACCTGCACAATTTACCTATCTCGACATGACCCAAGATTATGCACCGGAAGAGCCGGGCGTAGATTGGGCTGCCGTTATCCCATTAGAACAAGCTTATACCTACGAAGCGCTTGCTGAGATATCCGACAACGACCCAATTCGTAAGCGGATCCGCGGAATTCAGTGTGCTTTATGGTGTGAGATCGTCACCAACCAAAAGCGTATGGATTACATGGTATTTCCAAGAATTAGCGCTTTAGCTGAAGGATGTTGGACACATAAAAACAACCGAAACTGGCTAGATTACCTATCTCGCCTAAAGGGTCACTTGCCACTACTCGACAGGCTCAATGTTGATTATCGCAACCCTTGGAAAGCTGAATAAAACAAAACCACAGCACACTCACATCAAGTGATTGCTGACTCAAATTAAGGTGCTCAGTCTAATAAAACTCAGCATCACTATTTAAAAATTAGCTGCATAGATGCAGTTTGTTAAAAAGGAAATGACAATGAAATACGGCTATTTCGATAACGACAATCGCGAATACGTCATCACTCGCCCTGATGTACCAGCACCTTGGACCAACTACCTAGGTACTGAAAAGTTTTGTACCGTGATTTCGCACAATGCGGGCGGTTACTCGTTCTACAATTCTCCGGAATACAACCGTGTTAGTAAATTCCGTCCAAACGGCACCTTTGACCGCCCAGGACACTATGTTTACCTGCGTGATGATGAGACAGGTGATTACTGGTCTATCTCTTGGCAGCCTGTGGCAAAAAGTCTAGATGAAGCGAATTACGAAGTTCGTCACGGCCTGTCATATTCAAAGTTCAAGTGTGAATACAGCGGCATTACCGCGACCAAAACACTATTCGTACCTAAAGGCGAAGATGCAGAAGTTTGGGACGTTGTCCTAAAGAACAACACTGATAAGCCTCGTACTATCAGCACATTCTCATTTGTTGAGTTCTCGTTCAGTCACATCCAATCGGATAACCAGAATCACCAGATGTCTTTGTACTCAGCAGGCACGTCTTACCAAGAAGGTGTATTAGAGTACGACCTGTACTACAACACTAACGACTTTGAAGGCTTCTACTACCTAGCGTCAACCTTCTCACCAGACAGCTACGACGGTCAACGTGACAACTTCCTAGGCATGTACCGTGATGAAGCTAACCCAATTGCAGTTGAAAACGGTAAATGTTCGAACAGCGCTCAAACCTGTTACAACCACTGTGGCTCTCTACACAAGCAATTTACGATTCAACCGGGTGAAGAAGTTCGCTTTGCATATGTACTAGGTATCGGTAAAGGCAATGGTGAACGCCTACGTGAAAAATACCAAGACACAGCAAACGTAGATGCGGCGTTCCAAGGCATCAAAGATCACTGGGACGAGCGTTGCAACAAATTCCAAGTTAAGTCTCCAAACGAAGGCTTAGACACCATGATCAACACATGGACGCTATACCAAGCGGAAACCTGTGTGGTTTGGTCACGCTTTGCATCATTCATCGAAGTTGGCGGTCGTACCGGCCTTGGTTACCGTGATACGGCGCAAGATGCTATCTCAGTACCTCATGCCAACCCAAAAATGACCAAGAAGCGTATTATCGACCTGCTTCGCGGCCAAGTGAAAGCGGGCTACGGTCTACACTTGTTCGATCCTGACTGGTTCGATCCAGAGAAAGCTGACGTTGAACCTTCAAAATCACCAACGGTTGTTCCAACGCCGTCAGATGACGACAAGATCCACGGCATTGACGACACTTGTTCTGATGATCACTTGTGGATCGTACCAACCATCATCAAATACGTGATGGAAACTGGTGAGCACGACTTCTTTGATGAAGTAATTCCATACGCAGACGGCGGCGAAGCGACTGTTTACGAACACATGAAAGCGGCACTGAACTTCTCTGCTGAATACGTAGGTCAAACCGGTATCTGTAAAGGTCTACGTGCTGACTGGAATGACTGTTTGAACCTAGGTGGCGGTGAATCTTCAATGGTTTCATTCCTACACTTCTGGGCTCTGCAAGAGTTCTTAGACCTGGCTAAGTTCCGCAATAACGATGCTGATGTTACTAAATACACTGAAATGGCAGCGAACGTTCGTGAAGCGTGTGAAACACACCTTTGGGATGACGAAGGCGGCTGGTACATCCGTGGTCTAACAAAGAATGGCGACAAGATCGGTACAGCTCAGCAAACTGAAGGTCGTGTACACCTTGAGTCAAACACACTAGCAGTTCTGTCTGGTGCTGTTTCTCAAGAGCGCGGAGAGAAAGCGATGGACGCAGTTGATGAGAACCTATTCTCTGAATACGGCCTACACCTAAACTCTCCATCGTTCGCTACACCAAACGATGACATCGGCTTCGTAACTCGCGTGTACCAAGGCGTAAAAGAGAATGGCGCTATCTTCTCTCACCCGAACCCATGGGCTTGGGTAGCAGAAGCGAAACTTGGCCGTGGCGACCGTGCGATGAAATTCTACGATGCACTTAACCCGTACAACCAAAACGACATGATTGAAACACGTTACGCAGAACCATACTCGTACGTGCAGTTCATCATGGGTAAAGACCACCAAGACCACGGCCGTGCAAACCACCCATGGTTAACAGGTACTTCTGGTTGGGCTTACTTTGCGGTAACCAACTTCATTCTTGGTGTTCGAACAGGCTTCGAAGGCTTAACTGTCGATCCTTGTATTCCGACGGATTGGCCAGAATTCGAAGTTACTCGTCAATGGCGCGGTGCGACTTACAACATCACAGTGCAAAACCCGAATGCAGTAAGCAAAGGCGTTGCTTCTATCACTATCAACGGTGAGTCAGTTGAAGGTGCAATTCCAGTACAAGCAGAAGGCAGCGTGAACGATGTTGTCGTTGTTCTAGGCTAGTCACTCAATTTAACGAACAGCTCTTGTCTCAAGTCTTTACAGGCTTGAGACAATGAGACTAAAAGGATTTTCTAATGATTAAATTTGGTACAGGTGGCTGGCGCGCTTTAATTGGTGAAGAGTTCACGAGAGAAAATGTTCGTCTTGTAGCGCAAGCACTCGCAAACATCATCAACAATGAAAATGCAGCCAAAAACGGATTTGTGATCGGCTATGACCGTCGCTTCCTTTCAGATAAAGCCGCATGTTGGTTTGCTGAAGTATTAACGGCTAACAACATCAAAGTGAGCTTCATCGATAAGTTCGTTCCAACTCCTATCGTGATGTTCCAAGCGAAAGAGATGGGCTGCACCTACTCGGCATGTATTACCGCTTCTCACAATCCAGCGGACTACAACGGCATTAAAATCTTCATTGAAGGTGGCCGTGATGCTGATGAGATCATCACCGAGAAGATCGAACAGCAAATCGCAACCTTAACCAACGAAGATGTTATTCGTGTCGATTTCGAGCAAGCGTTGAATGACAAAGAGATCGAAATCATTAACCCGATGAACGCCTTTGTTGATTCCATCATTAATGCCATCGATATTGAATCGATTAAGAAAGCGAATCTACGCGTACTGATCGACCCAATGTTTGGTGTGGCGAAAAACGCTCTGCAAACGGTTCTTATCAACGGTCGTTGTGATGTCGACGTGATCAACGATGGCAAGAACCCAGACTTCGGCGGCCTAATGCCTTCTCCAAGCGCTGCAACACTGTATCGCTTGAAGCATTTAGTCGCAGCAGAAGGTTATGACATTGGTATTGGTACCGATGGCGATGCAGACCGTTTGGGCATCATCGATGAGAAAGGTCACTTCATTCACCCTAACGAAGTGCTGCTACTGCTTTACTACTACTTGTTGGAATACAAAGGCTGGAAAGGCTCAGCGGTTCGTAACATCGCAACCACACACCTACTCGATAAAGTCGCGGCAGATCATGGCGAGAAGAGCTTTGAGGTTCCAGTAGGCTTTAAGCATATCAGCTCACAAATGGAAGCTGATGATTCTTTGATTGGTGGTGAAAGCTCAGGTGGTTTAACCATTCGTGGTCACATCAAGGGTAAAGATGGTGTCTTCGCCTCAAGCCTACTGGTTGAGATGATCAGTGTGACTGGGAAGAAGTTGTCTGAACTGCTTGATGAAATCTACTCTAAGTACGGCTATGCCTATACGGCAGAGGGAGATTGCAAATTCAAGCCTTCGGAGAAAGAAGCACTCTACACCAAGATCTACGTTGAGAAACAACTGCCTGAATTTGAATATGAAATTGAAAAAGTCAGCTATGAAGATGGTGCCAAGGTGTACTTCAAGAATGGCGGCTGGGTAATTGCTCGTTTCTCAGGAACAGAGCCATTACTACGAATCTTCGCAGAAATGGAAGACAAAGACACTGCAGAACGTGTTCTTCAAAAAGTGAAAGACTTCCTCTCTCTATAGGCTTATAGAGTGCAGCAGTTTTGGATGGGACTTAACAAATCACTGCCTTGTTAAAGCCTATAGATGAAGAACTCTTGCCCAGTACTTTAGATTAAAGTGCTGGGCTTTTTTATGGCTAACTGCTATTGCTTAACTGAGTAGGATTTAGTGGGTCTAGCTAGCGACTAAACTGAGTTAGAACGCCAGCACGCCTTTGGTGTCTACTTTCACAGTGACTGGCATACCGACTTCAAGCGCTTCTGACGAGGTTGCTAATAACTTCTGACCATTGGCTTCAATCACATAGCGGCAATGGTCGCCCATGAATTGCTGCTCCAATACAGACAGATTGCTGTCGTCATCATGGCTTGCAACAATATGTTGAGGTCTTAACAACAACGCGCAATCCGTACCCACCTCAATCTCTGTTTGTGCTTTCGCTTCAATCAGGCCTAAGCTGGTTTCAAATTCGTTGTCTGAAATACGTTGTGCATTCAAGTAGCTACCACCACCTAAGAAATCAGCCACAAACTTGCTTGATGGGTGGAAGTACAACTCAGATGCCGAACCATACTGTTCAATCACACCATGATTCATCACAGCCATTTTATCCGAAAAAGCAAATGCTTCTTCACGGCTGTGTGTAACAAAGATTGCCGTCACACCCTGCTTCTTAAAGATCTTACGAATCTGAGAGATCAGCTCATGACGCACTTGAGTATCAATGTTCGAGAAGGGTTCATCCAGCAACAATAGGTCTGGTTTATAAGCCAAAGAGCGTGCAATAGCGACACGTTGTTGCTGACCACCAGACAATTGATGTGGGTAGCGATCGCCGTATTGATCAAGATGAACGAGCTCAAGCATCTCTTGAACCTTTGCTTTCTTCTCTTGCTCAGACATATCACGCAGGCCAAATGCCACGTTCTGATTTACCGTCAGATGTGGGAACAGCGCGTAATCTTGGAAAATCATACCGATATTACGTTGCTCTGGCGGTAACCAATTAGCACCATCATCAATGGTTTGACAGTTCAAACTCATCATACCACTACTCAATGGGAGTAAGCCCGCAATCGCCTTAAGTAAGGTGGTTTTTCCGCATCCACTTGCACCAAGCAAACAAACAATTTCACCATGCTCGACTTCTAACGAGAGCGCTTCCAAAATGGTTTGCGACTCATACTTACAAGTCAGATCTTTAATTGATAATGCACAACTCATTAGTTTTTCTGCTCCAAGGAACGGTTTACGATGATCAGAGGAATTAAACCCACCAACACCAATAATACAGCAGGCATCGCCGCCAATTCTAGGTGCTCATCTGAGGCATAGTTATAAACATAAGTCGCCAATGTTTCGAAGTTGAAAGGACGCAGCAGCAATGCCGCATTCAACTCTTTCATTGATTCGATAAACACCAATAAACCAGCGATCAATGCACCACGTTTAATCAAAGGTAAATGAACACGGCGTAACATCTGATTGGTATTACAACCCATGGTTTTAGAAGCCATATCCAATGAAGGGGATACTTTACTCAAGCTACTTTCAATACTGCCGATTGCGACTGCCGAAAAGCGCACCACCATCGCAAAGATTAGCGCGAACATGGAACCAGAGAAGATCAAACCAGGTCGCCCCCACTCCATCACTTTCGCAATGTCATTGACTAAATGATCCATGAATAGAACAGGTACCATCACACCAATAGCTAACACCGTGCCTGGGACGGCATAGCCCATCGAAGCGAGACGCATATAAGCTTGATTTTTCTTGTTCGGGCTAACGCGTTGATTGAAGTTAACAACCATCGCGATAATCACGCCAATAATCGCAGCAACCACCGATACATAAAGGCTGTTAAGGGCATACTCTCTGAATTCCGGGGTCCAGCTTTGAGCAAAATATTTGTAGGCATAAATAATCAGCTGACCAAGCGGAAACAAGAATGCAACGCAAACTAATCCCCAGCACCAAAGCAGTGCTAGCCACTTCTTCCAACCGACTAAGTTATAACGGAAATCTTCTCGGCTACTAAATTGGTTTTGAAACAGTTTCTGCTTACGACGACTGTAACGTTCAGAGCTCAACAGCATTATTACGATAATCAGCATAATGGCTGAGATCTTAGCGGCAGCGGTCAAGCTAGAGTAGCCAAGCCACGTGTCATACACCGCGGTCGTTAAGGTATTTACCGCAAAGTAGCTCACCGTGCCAAAATCACCGATGGTTTCCATTGCAACAAGCGATAAACCGACCGCCATTGATGGACGAACAAGTGGTAAGGAGATACGACGGAAGCTTTCCCAAGGTGAGCATTTTAGCAAACGAGCGGATTGCAATAAGGATACGTTTTGTTCCATAAATGCCGCGCGGCACAACAAATAAACATAAGGATAGAGAACGAGTGACAGAACAATAATAGCGCCGGATAAGGTTCTAATATCCGGAAACCAATACTCACCGGGTCCCCACCCAGTAAGGTCTCGCAATAGAACCTGAACAGGACCGGCAAAGTCGAACCAATCGGTAAAGATATACCCAACAATATAGCCAGGCATTGCTAATGGCAGGACGAGTGCCCACTGCAAAACGCGCTCTCCTGGAACACGGCACATTGCCATAACCCAAGCAGACGGAATACCAAAAACTAAAGACAGGAACATGGTTCCTATGACTAAAACCACCGTATTGTAGACATAGGTAGGCATCACGGTGGACATCAGATGAGAAAATAGCTCATCTGTTTCTCCAACAGCCGTCGTAAAAATCGCTAAGATTGGTAAAACCAGTAATACCGCAATAATGCCGCTACTGGTGTTCCATAAATAATTCTTTTCTTTCATCGCCTAACTACAACGAGGCTTAATGAAACACAAATGCATTTGCAAATACATCTCATATCCTTTTAATGGTGGGGTTATTTATACCCATATACTCTAATGACTTCAAGGTGAGATGCTAATAACTCAAGGGATCAGTGGGGTGCTTTGTATCAAAAAGTGATTTTCCAATAACAAACAACCCCAAGCAGCCAAAATGGCGACTTGAGGTTGTCATTTTACTTTGGCCGAAGCCTACCGTAATAAATTATAGATCGAACTTAACTTCATCTAATAGCTTGATTGCAGCCGCGTGGTGGTTTGCAATTTCATCTAGAGAAATAGTATCCGCTTTGAACTCGCCCCATGAAGCAACAAGCTCAGAAGGTTTAACGTCTGCTTTCACTGGGTATTCGTAGTTCACTTCTGCGTACATGCTTTGCGCTGTGTTACCAGATAGGAATTCCATCAGCTTAACGGCATTCTCTTCATTTGGAGAGTATTTAGCCATTGCCATACCAGAGATGTTTACGTGAGTACCTGTCGTCTCTTGGTTAGGGAAGTTAATGTAAACAGAGTCAGCCCAAGCTTTTTGCTCTTTATCGTTAACCATCTTACCTAGGTAGTAGCTGTTACCAAGAGCAACATCACATAGACCTTCTTTAATCGCTTTAACTTGCGCGCGGTCGTTGCCTTGAGGCTTACGTGCTAGGTTTGCTTTTACGCCTTCTAGCCATTCTTTCGTTTCAGCTTCACCCTTGTGAGCAATCATCGAAGACACTAGAGAAACATTGTATGGGTGCTTACCACTACGAGTACAGATTTTACCTTTAAATTCAGGCTTAGTTAGATCTTCGTAAGTGAACTCTTCACCTAGACGACCAACACGGTCACGTGACGAATAAACGCTACGTGTACGAGTTGTTAGTGCGAACCACTCGTTATCTGTATCTTGGTATTGAGCAGGGATGTTCTTTTCAAGTACATCGCTCTCTACAGATTGAACTAGGCCTTGTTTAGTTAGTTCAGATAGACGGCTGATATCTACAGTTAAGACAACGTCAGCTGGGCTGTATTCACCCTCTTGAGCTAACTTCTCTGCTAAACCTTTTTTAGCAAACTTAACGTTTACTTTAATGCCAGTCTCTTTTGTGAACTCGTTAAACATTGGCTCAACAAGGAAAGGTTGACGGTAAGAGTATACGTTTACTTCTTCCGCAGCCATTGCTGTCGGGGCAATTACACCGCACGCTAGAGCTGAAAGTGTTAGCAGTTTCTTCATTGTAAAATCCTTTATATCGAAATGATAATGTATATCAGTTGCGTTATTATATTCATCAGTAACATAATTACAATGACGTCTGACAAAAAAATAGCCTGGTCTGCCCCTTCACCCTCCCACTTTTGTAACAATTTATTTCTGTAAACATTGTCGTTACTTCAAGATTGCTATACCGAATTTCGACTTTATAAAGGTCTTATAGCTCGTCCATACAAACAGAAAACCCCACAACCATTCAGGTGTGGGGTTTGTTCGTTTAAACTTAATTTCGTTTTGTTTGGGTATGTTACCTATAGCTTAACAACCCAATAGCGACGTCATTTTACCGACACAAATTCTGGGTAAGCGCCTACACCACAATCGTGCATGTCCATTCCTTCCAGCTCTTCGTCTTCACTTACACGGATACCGATTGTCGCTTTAAGCACAGCCCATACCGCTAGACTCGCACCAAATACCCAAGCAAAGATTACTGCAGCACCTAGTAGTTGAGCACCGAATGTTGCATCAGCGTTGCTTAGTGGCACAGCCATTAGACCGAAGAAACCACACACACCGTGTACTGAGATAGCACCTACTGGATCATCAATCTTAGCTTTGTCTAGAGCGATGATGCTGAATACAACCAATGCGCCAGATACCGAACCAATTGCTACTGCAAATAGAGGTGATGGTGATAGAGGGTCTGCAGTGATTGCTACTAGGCCAGCTAATGCGCCGTTAAGAATCATTGTTAGGTCTGCTTTACCCCAAGTTGTTTTACATACTAGTAGCGCTGCAATTGCACCCGCTGCTGCTGCTGCGTTGGTGTTAAGGAAGATTTGACCCACTGCTGTCGCGTTCTCGAAGTCTGAAACCATTAGTTGAGAACCGCCGTTGAAACCGAACCAACCGAACCAAAGGATAAATGTACCTAATGTTGCAAGCGGCATGTTTGAACCAGGGATTGGGTAGATTTCACCGTTCTTACCGTATTTACCTTTACGAGCACCTAGTAGTAGAACACCTGCTAATGCAGCAGCTGCACCAGCCATGTGTACAATACCTGAACCAGCAAAGTCACTGAAACCTGCTTCTGATAGGAAACCACCGCCCCAAGTCCAGTAACCTTCAACAGGGTAAATGAACGCTGTTAGCACTACTGAGAAGATTAGGAATGACCAAAGCTTCATACGCTCAGCAACCGCACCAGATACCACAGACATTGCTGTTGCAACGAATACTACCTGGAAGAAGAAGTCTGATTCTAAAGAGTGATCTGCACCTTCACCTTGAGTACCAATCAGAGTACCGAATGATGGCAACCAACCGCCTTCACCGTTATCTACATACATAATGTTGTAACCAACAACTAAGAAAGCAGTACAAGCAATCGCGTACAAGCAGATGTTCTTAGTTAAAATTTCTGTGGTGTTCTTTGAACGAACTAGGCCAGCTTCTAACATCGCGAAGCCTGCTGCCATCCACATTACTAACGCACCTGAAATGAGGAAGAAAAAAGTGTCTAGTGCGTAACGTAGTTCCGTTACTGTTGTTGTAAGTTCCATATTAAAGTCTCCAGTCCTTGTAATTCTTTAAAGTGCTTCAGCATCCATTTCACCAGTACGAATTCGTACGGCTTGGCTTAGGTCATACACAAAAATTTTGCCATCGCCGATTTTTCCGGTGTGTGCCGCTTGGCTAATCGCTTCAACAACTCGGTCAACATTTTCAGCTTGAGTAGCTATCTCTAGTTTTACCTTTGGTAGGAAATCTACTTGGTATTCCGCACCACGGTACAATTCAGTGTGGCCTTTTTGACGACCAAAGCCTTTCACTTCAGAGACCGTCATACCTTCAATACCCACATCAGAGAGTGCTTCACGTACATCATCTAATTTGAATGGCTTAACAATGGCATTTATTAGTTTCATATTCGTTCCTTAAATTCTTCACTTAATCCGTTAATTCTCTTATTACAATCCAAGTAGCGTGCCAAAAAGTTAAATGTTTGATTTTAAAGGGTATGATAATAATAAAGCCGTAATAACAAAAAAGGCCGCACCAATATGGTGCGGCCTTTTCACTATCTTAATGCGTTGCACTATTGTTGCTCCTGTTTTGGGCAACAAGGTCTTCAAAGCTAAAAATAGAAACAGAATATCGAGCTTAGAAAATAAAAGACTAGTAACCTAGAAACTCCATCCAGCGCTCAATCAACAACTCGAAGTCATCGATGCCACAGCTTGCTTGGCTCTCGCAGTTATAAAAGTCGAACTCACTGCCCTCTTCCATCTCTTGCTCGTGGCCAAGTACGTTTTCTTGAATCGTCACTTCGTCTTCATTGATCGCTAAGCTGATCTCTTTACCAAGCAAGGTCACTTCATTGCTCAGATCCTGTCGAGATTGCTCAATAAGCGCCATCACATGATCCAGTTTCTGCTTATCTTTACCGATCTCTTCTTGTAACCAGCGGCCAACGATCTCGTGTCCCATGCTGCATTTTACGTAGTACTCACCCATTAGAGTGTTTCTTGTAAATTCGAATTCCATAGTGGCTCCACGCAGTAACTGCAGATAGGGTTAAAAATGAGGCGAGAGTATATAGCGAAGTCATCAAGAGATCGAGTCGCTCGTCACCGAACATTCAGACATAAAAAAACGCCCTCTACGAATAGAAGGCGTTCAGCAAGTTACTCAATCAGTCAGCGGTTATGCTGGTTCTTGGAAAATAACTGTATCTGCTTTTTCCGTGTACTGACCCATTTTATGGAAGTTCAGGTAGCGGTATGTATCTGCAGCCGTTGCATTAATCTTCTCTGCGTACTCAAGGTACTCTTCTTTCGTTGGGATACGACCAAGAATCGCACCAACCGCAGAAAGTTCAGCAGAAGCTAGGTAAACATTCGCACCAGTACCCAAACGGTTCGGGAAGTTACGAGTAGACGTAGACATTACTGTCGACTTATCTGCAACACGTGCTTGGTTACCCATACACAGTGAACAACCTGGAGTTTCGATACGAACCCCAGCACGGCCGAAGATGCCGTAGTAGCCTTCTTCTGTCAGCTGGTCTTTATCCATCTTAGTTGGCGGAGCAACCCATAGGCGAGTGTTTAGAGAGCCATTGAACTCTTCAAGCATCTTACCTGCAGCACGGAAATGACCGATGTTCGTCATACAAGAACCGATGAACACTTCTTGAATCTCAGTACCTTGAACGTCAGAAAGAAGACGAGCATCATCTGGATCGTTTGGAGCACATAGGATTGGTTGATCGATGTCAGCAAGGTCGATCTCGATAACATGAGCGTATTCAGCATCTGAATCAGCAGCAAGTAACTCAGGGTTCGCTAGCCACTCTTCCATTGCTGTAATACGACGTTCGATAGTACGAACATCACCGTAACCTTCAGCGATCATCCACTTAAGCATCACGATATTCGAGTTCAAGTACTCAGAGATAGACTCTTCAGAAAGCTTAACCGTACAACCAGCAGCAGAACGCTCAGCAGATGCATCAGAAAGTTCGAATGCTTGTTCAACAGATAGGTGCTCAACACCTTCAATTTCTAGTACACGACCAGAGAACTCGTTGATCTTACCTGCTTTCTCTACGGTCAGTAGACCTTGCTTGATGCCGTATAGAGGAATTGCGTGTACTAGGTCACGTAGCGTGATACCTGGCTGCATTTCACCTTTAAAACGAACCAAAATAGATTCAGGCATATCAAGTGGCATAACACCCGTTGCCGCCGCGAACGCGACTAGACCTGAACCCGCAGGGAACGAAATACCTAATGGGAAACGAGTATGCGAGTCACCACCTGTACCAACAGTATCAGGAAGAAGCATACGGTTTAGCCATGAGTGGATAACACCATCACCCGGACGCAGTGAAACACCCGCACGGTTCATGATGAAATCAGGTAGCGTGTGGTGCGTGTTTACGTCAACTGGTTTCGGGTATGCCGATGTGTGACAGAAAGACTGCATCACTAGATCCGCAGAGAAGCCAAGACACGCAAGGTCTTTAAGTTCATCACGCGTCATAGGACCCGTCGTATCTTGAGAACCTACGGTTGTCATCTTCGGCTCACAGTATTGACCAGCGCGAACGCCTTCAACACCACATGCTTTACCTACCATCTTCTGAGCAAGCGTGTAGCCTTTATCTGAAGCAGAAGGATCAATTGGTTTAGCAAACATATCAGTTTCAGCTAGACCTAGAGAGTCACGAGCACGACCTGTTAGACCACGACCGATGATCAGTGGAATACGACCACCAGCACGAACTTCATCTAGAAGAACTTTGCTGAGTTCGAAGTTTGAAATCACAGAACCGTTTTTGTGAACAACACCTTCGTACGGGTAGATATCAATGATATCGCCCATGTTCATGTCTTGTACGTTCAGTTCGATAGGTAGTGCGCCTGAATCTTCCATTGTGTTGTAGAAGATTGGAGCAATTTTACCACCTAGACAAACACCGCCAGTGCGTTTGTTTGGTACGAATGGGATATCTTCACCCATGAACCAAAGCACTGAGTTTGTCGCAGATTTACGAGAAGAACCTGTACCAACAACATCACCAACGTAGGCAAGTGGAATGCCATCTTTTTGCAGTTCTTCAATTTGAGTAATTGGACCAACGTTACCCTGGTCATCAGGAGTAATGCCTTCACGTTCCATTTTCAGCATCGCTTTTGCGTGTACTGGGATATCAGGACGTGACCATGCATCTGGCGCTGGAGATAGGTCATCGGTATTCGTTTCACCAGTGACTTTAAATACTTTTACTGTGATTTTTTCTGCTACTTTATCTTTCGCTGTAAACCATTCAGCATCAGCCCAAGATTGAAGTACTTGTTGTGCAGCAGCATTGCCAGCTTTCGCTTTCTCTTCTACGTCGTAGAATGCATCGAACATTAAGAGAGTGTGAGACAGTGCTTTAACAGCGATAGGAGCAAGCTCAGCATCATCAAGCAGAGATACTAGAGATTCGATGTTGTAACCACCTTGCATAGTACCAAGCAATTCTGCAGCTTTTGCTTTGCTTACTAGCGGAGATGATACTTCACCCTTTGTGATAGCCGTAAGGAAACCTGCTTTTACATAAGCAGCTTCATCTACACCCGGTGGAATGCGGTTTTCTAGTAGGTCAAGAATGATCTCTTCTTCACCTTGAGGTGGATTTTTCAGAAGTTCAACTAGGCCAGCAACCTGCTCAGCATCTAGTGGTTTTGGAACAACTCCCTCGGCAGCACGTTCTTCGACGTGTTTACGGTAGGCTTCAAGCACGACTTTTTTCCTCTCATTGCGGTTCACTTCTTACCTTCATAATTGTTAGTAAAATAAAGAAGCGAACATCCTTGGAAACTTGGCTCTCCATTGCCATTTTTGTCATTCAATTTGTATTGATGAGCGGCGTCATAGAGGCCAAACTGTGGGCGGTAGAATAGCAAATTTAACGTTAAATTAAAATCTTATCATTTTGACCAACATAGCAAGTTAAGACGAAAGTCCCACTATTTTTGCCTATTTACGCACTTAAATGACGACTCTGCGCATGATTATTTGTAAGAGGTTCCTACAATCAAGTAAACCGAGTCGAAGTTATCTTCAGTTCGTCCATAAGCTAATATGATTGGTCCAATTGGCGAATCGACACCTGCGAAAACAGACCCAGCTGTGTACATTGGCGCTTCATCAAGCTTTAAATCATTGTTCGACCAGACACCACCATGTTCAATGGATGCGCCCACGTAGAACGGTGATTCAAAGAGACCGAAGTCATTTTCAAACCACTTATATCGATAGATCAGACTGGTGTACGCTAAGTTCTGGCCGATTAAGCTATTTCTTGGGATACCTGATAGGTTAAGGAAACCACCTAGCTCTTTAGGATCGATAGGGAAAACCGAGTTTTTACTCTCCACAATGCCATAATCGACCTTTCCGACTAAAGTATGTCTTCCATAACTTTGTGCAGCCATGAAATTCGCCGAAAACTCATAAACCGTATCGCTTTCAGCCGCTAGATCTGGGCTACCTCCAGACGTGTTGTCCTCAAAATCATCATGAGAAACAAGGTACTCAAGATCAACAAGGTAACCTTCCGTTGGCAAACTAAAATTATCTAAAGTATCGAGTCGATAACTAATAAATCCGCCTATACGTGTATACGCTCCTTTACCAAAAGATGGTAGCGAAGAAACTTCAAAATCCCCATCAGTAAAACGAGCACCAAATTTAAGCTCTTGCCACAACGTAGGCTGATAGCCTAAAGCCAATTCACCGACATATTCACTATAAGTCAGTGGGAGATAATCTTTAGTCGCATCTAATGTCGGCTCTCCGATCTCGCCCTCTCCTGCTGGTAGATTTCTGTTTTCCTTGCTGTAAACAACCAATGCTGAGGTGAACAACTTATGACTCGAAAAAAATGGCGAGTAAAGTTCCGCCTCAATTCGCTTATCCGTACCCATCTCTACATTCGTTCTTAACTCAGCACCGTGTGAGTTAATATCGGTGAAGTTGGCCGAGAGACCGATCGAGTATTGGCTTGTGGTAGAGAAGTCATCCTCAAGAAAGAATCGGAAGTTGAGGTAATTAGGCCCCCAAGACTTTTCATTCACATCTACATGAAGTTGCTCTTCACCATCAACCGTTTCAAATTCATAAGTCACGAGTTCAAATCTATCTAATGCATAGAGATCTTGTACTTTAGATTCGATTTCACTGGTTTTCAGAACCTGGCCTGCATCGAGGTTTAAGCGGTTTTCAAGCAGCTTGTCTGAATAGTGGGTGTTGTTATTGATAACCACCTTGTCGATCTTGGTTTTATCACCGTGCTTCAGCTGTCTGCGAGCCTTCTGCTTGTCATCAATATAGTGTTGGTAGTCTGCATTCGAGAGCGACAACTTAGAAAGCTGCTCTGTGTACTGCCTAGTCGCTTCATACCCAGCATGATAAGCCGTCGGCATTTTATCGAACTCTGTGGTTTCCATTTCCCCAACATCAGGTTGGAGGAAGAAATCATGGTCTGTTAACGTAGCGGCTTGCTCTTGGGTACTGCGTTGAACCAAGTAATTAGAGAGTTGGTCTGCGGCAGCAAGAAAGTTAGTGAAGTCTTCTTTGCTTTTGTAGTTTGTACTGATATCAACAGCAATGACGATGTCTGCCCCCATCGCTCGGGCAACATCCACAGGCATGTTATTGGTGACACCACCATCGACTAGCATTCGTCCATCGACTTCATAAGGTGGAAGCGCTCCGGGTACTGACATACTCGCCATCATGGCATCAACGAGGTGACCGTGGTCAATGACCACTTCTTCGAGTTCAATGATATCAGTAGCTACTGAACGGTATGGGATAGCAAGGTTGTCGAAAGAGTCGAATGAAGATAGATTGCCGGTGGTCTCACGCAGGATACGCAACATATTCTGACCTTGAACCACACCTTTTCTCGCTTTGATTTCCCCCCATCCTAAACCAAGGTCGGTGTTCAATTGATAACGATCTTCATACTCTTTATCACGCACACGGCGATCACTACGGTTAACGCGGTCGCGATAACCACGATTCCAATCAACCGTGTAAATAAAACTTTCAATCTCGTCAGCGCTCATCCCTGTCGCATAAAGACCACCAACGTAGGCGCCCATACTGGTACCAGTGATGTAATCGACTGGGATCTGCATCTCTTCTAAGGCTTTAAGCACACCGATGTGGGCAGCACCTTTCGCTCCCCCACCAGCAAGAACGACAGCGACGGTTGGCCTTTTATGAGCTTGTGCAAGTTCAACGTGTTCTGATGAATCAACCTTCGCCGCAGTTGCTGCAAACAGTTGAAAACTGATCATTGTACCTACAACACCTAAGCTGCTCACTAACCAACGAGAAATCATTCTTTAAACTATCCTTGTCATTGTTTTCTGTTATGACTTTACCACTGAAAAAGCTTCTTTAGCCACTGTTTTGGTTGACTTTCACAGCCCTTTTTAATGTTCCCGCCTTCATCCCAAACTGGCAATTTAACGGTACCATCACACTCAAACTCTAAAGCGCCTTCGGGAGTTCGAGTAAAGCTGGCGGTCGCAATCCCTGTCGGCCAAGGCAGCAATAACTGTTCTGGTGTTCTAAGCTTCAGGTAATCGGCATAGACACGCAACGCACCGCTAGAACCTGTGAGTTTAGTCGGTTTATTGTCATCACGCCCGAGCCAAATCGTCGTAACTTCACGACCATCAACCCCAACAAACCAACTATCGCGACTGTCGTTACTGGTGCCCGTTTTACCGGCTAACCCTGCCCAAGCAAACTGACCTTGTAGGAAACGTCCCGTGCCTTCCGACACACCACGTTTCATCGCATAGGTTGTTAGCCAAGCAGCTTGCTGATCAACACTTTGCGATACGCGAGGGATTGATTGATATAAAACCTCACCATCGTTATCAACCACAGAACGAAGCGCAGACAGCGGTGCGATACGGCCAGAGTTGGTGATTGTCTGGTACATCTGCGCAACCTGGAACGGAGTCAGTGAGAATGAACCCAAGAACATCGATGGCACTGGGCGAATCTCATTTTTATCGACACCCAGTTTTCCAATCGTATCCGAGACACTATCAATGCCTAGCTGTATCCCCAATCGTACCGTTGGCACGTTATAAGATTTCGAAAGTGCCACATACAAAGGCACCTCTCCGCGGAACTTACGATCGAAGTTTCTCGGGCTCCAGACGCTGCCTTTACTGCCTTTCAAGCTGAGAGGTGTATCCATCAAGGTCGTCGCAAGCGTGTACTTTTGTGGCTGATCTAATGCCGTCAGATAGATTGCAGGCTTAACTAATGAACCAATAGGACGACTTGCGTTCAAGGCACGGTTAAAGCCATCGTAGCCAGTACGCTTGCCCCCTACCATCGCACGGATTTCGCCAGTATTTCTATCAACAGCAATCGCAGCCGCTTCAAGCTTGTCACCTGCGGTTTTGGATAAATCCGGAACTTTACGCGCAATCGACTTCTCTAGCTTATCTTGAGACACAGGATCAAGAGAGGTAAACACTCGTATCCCTTTCTTGGCTTCAAATCGGTCTCCAACGTATTTTTTCAGCTCGATGTTTACCTGTTGGAAGTAAGCAGGTTGTCGGCTGGCAATACGTGGATTGTCTTGAATATCCAAGTCACGGCTTGCAGCCTCTTCATACTGTCTTGGAGTCAAAATATCTTGTTGCATCAACAAGCGAAGAACCAGATCGCGTCGAGTCTTAGCACGTTCAGGATAGCGAACAGGGTTGTAATACGATGGCCCTTTCACCATACCGACTAGCAATGCCAGCTGATCGATGCGCAGCTCTTGAATCGGTTGACCGAAGTACAAACGCGAAGCCAATCCGAAGCCGTGGATGGCTTGACCGCCATTTTGACCTAGGTAAACCTCGTTCAAGTAAGCTTCTAAGATGCGGTCTTTGCTGTAACGATGATCCAAGATAAGTGCAATGTAGGCCTCACGAACCTTACGCCACAGCGTGCGCTCACTAGATAGGAACAAGTTCTTCGCCAACTGTTGAGTCAGCGTACTACCACCTTGTACCGTGCGTCCGGCTTTAACGTTTACCACCATCGCACGAGCAATCGCCAATGGCGAAACCCCATCGTGCTGGTAGAAGTTTCGGTCTTCGGTCGCCAGTAGCGCATCAACCATCACTTCTGGGAATTGGTTACGTTTTAAGAACAGTCGCTGCTCGTCGTTACTTTTCTCAAGCATACCCAGCATTTTCGGTTCAACACGCAGATAACCCATGTCGCCTTTTTTCTCTAGCGACTGGATTCGAGTTAATTCATTGCCATTGAAGTGCAACATCACATGACGGTCAGCTTCCGGCCCATCGACAAACTCGAACGGACGACGAATCATCTCTATTTTGGTTGAAGAAGAAGAGTACTCACCCGGGTGACGAGGAGAATTTACCTTGCGGTAATTCAGTACATCCAGTTCATTCTTAACCTGTGTCAAACTCACCGCAGTACCCGGAGACAGATCCAACACGCGAGCATAAACAACGGTAGGCAAATCAAACAGTTGACCTTCAAAGCGCTGCTTGACCACAGAATCTAGATAGATACCGACGAACAACAACAACGCAGCCAAGGCTAAGCCCGCTTTCCACGCAATGCCCCAAAGGATCTTCAACCAGCCTCGGTTACCCGCTTTTTTTGCTCTTGGTTTGGCCTTCTTCGCAGCCGCTCTCGGTTTTCGAGGCTTGGCTTTAGTCGCTGGTGACTTCTTTGCTGGCGCTTTTTTAGGTGGTGCCTTTTTTGGCGTTAACATTTTGGTCATCATCGGTTCAACTGTCGTTTGGTTTTAGTGGTTGCTACATGGTTAGCAGGATCATCGGGCCAAGGGTGTTTTGGGTAACGGCCTTTCATCTCTTTTTGTACTTCTTTGTACGCGCCAGCCCAAAAGCCAGCTAAATCTTGAGTGATTTGCAGTGGTCGCTGCGCTGGAGAAAGTAACTCAAGCACGACTTTTTTACGACCTTGCGCTATCAATGGTGAGTCTTGTTCACCAAAGACTTCTTGCATTCGCACCGAGATCACAGGCTCCGATTGATATTGGTATCGAATCGCTTTTTTACTGCCTGTAGGCATCACGTAGTGCATTGGTAACCATTGATCGATTTCTTGATTCAACGGCCAACCAAGGTACGCCGACAGTGCTTGTTCAATGGAAACATTCGACAACCCTTTTGCTGACTTTATGCCATTCAAATACGGCGATAACCAAGCATCTAGATTTTCAATTAAGCTAGCATTATCCATCGCAGGCCAATCATGTTCTGGCACCCAAAGCTGAGCGCAGCGTACGCGCTCAACTAACTGCTTCGCGGCAGGCGCCCAATGTAAATGGTCAAGCCCACATCGAGCGATATAATTGAGTAGCGCTTGGCTCGCCTGATTCGCACTCGGCTCAGGTAAGGCTTTGGTGCTGATAATCAGTTTGCCCAAAGAGACTCGCTGCTCCGCAACTAAGCGACCACGTTTTTCATCCCAATCCGCATAATCTGAACAGGCAAAGAGTTTTGGAAACGCGTCTTCTAACTGCGCAATATCGACAGCGGTTGCCAAGAAAATCTGACTGGCTCGTCCTGTGCTGCGCATCAAATCAATCACCACGAGGTAATCGTTGTTCGCCAATGGATCATTGTCACGAACCTCAGCGCCGTGACCGTTCGCAAGTAGGAAAGCACTACTATTTGCGCTTCTCGCTTGAGCTATTCGGTCAGGGAATGCAAAACAAAGCACTAATGGTAACAATGATTCATCAGCTTGTGACAAATCTACGTGATGATTGAGTTTGCTGGCGAGACTTTTCGCTCGCTGCATCACCACGCTGTTTTTCGAATGCTTTCTTTGCTTAAGCCGGTGCAACGAATGCTGAATATCGGTGACGTTGCGTTCAGGCTCTTCAAGTAAAGCGGCGGCGACAATCGCAGCATTCAGCAATGCTTGGCTGCCTTGTTGCGCTTTTATCAGCATGCTGGCGATACGTGGCTCAAGGCCTAAACGCTGGGCCTGTTTACCTAGCGCCGTAAATTGGCCATTGCAGTCTAATAGCTCAAGGCTTTGCAGCAATTGCTTGGCTTGCTCCACTGAAGCTTGTGGCGGAACGTCTAGCCATTGCAACTCGTCTGCATTTACAGCGCCCCATTGCGTCAATTCAGCCACCAGCGAAGAAAGGTCCGAATGTAGAATTTCAGGCTCAGGTACAGCGGGTTGCTGCATTAACTGCGTTTCGCTGTACAAGCGAACACACAGACCTTCTTCAATTCTCCCTGCACGGCCTGCACGCTGCTCAGCGGAAGACTGCGAGATTTTCACTTGCTCAAGCTTGGTGATGCCGGTTTTCAAATCAAACTTGGCGACTCGTTCAAGGCCAGAGTCCACCACTAACCGAACACCCTCAATGGTCAAAGAAGTTTCAGCAATATTGGTGGCCAACACCACTTTTCGTCGTTCTTTCTCAGATGGTGCTATCGCTTTCTGCTGTTGAGGAAAGCTGAGTTGACCATACAAAGGGCACACATCGATATCGCTAGAGAGTTGTTCTAGTTGCGACTCCACCTGCTTAATCGCAGACACTCCAGGCAAGAATGCTAGCAACGAACCGGATTCCTTCTCCATCAAAGAACGAATCACATTCGCCATTTTTGGAGCTAAATATTCATTGGTATTCAGGGGTTGATAGCGGAAGTCGACCGGGAAAGTACGACCTTGAGATTCAACATATTTGGCATTCGGCAATAAAGACTGCAGCGCTTGTTGATCTAAGGTTGCCGACATCACAACCACTTTCAGATCATCACGTAGCGCCTCTTGGATCTCTAGGCTAAAAGCCAAAGCGGTATCGGCATGAATGCTTCGTTCGTGAAACTCATCGAAGATCACCATATCCACCCCGGTCAGTTCAGGGTCGGTTTGGATCATTCTCGTCATGATCCCTTCGGTCACGATCTCCAAGCGCGTTGCACTGCTGGTTTTAGATTCACCACGAACTCTAAAACCTATGCTCTCCCCGACCTTCTCTCCCAATTGGCTCGCCAAGTAAGTCGCAATGTTTCTTGCCGCCAAACGCCTAGGTTCAAGCATGATAATTTTGCCTTGAACGGCATTGGTCTTAACCAGTTGTAAAGGGAAGAATGTTGACTTACCTGCACCGGGAGCGGCCTTTAGAATAAGTTGAGTGTGTGTTTCTACGCCAGCGAGCAGATCTGGCATCACAGCTTCTATGGGCAGTTGTGGCAATGGGAGAACCTTGTGGTGTAATGTTGGCAACATTGTACATAAAAACCTACCCGTCTAAATAAGTAATATGCACTTCAATCCGCCATTAGAGTCAGCGACTCTTATCAAACGCTATAAACGTTTTCTCACTGACATCAAACTTCCAGACGGCAGCGAGCGTACTATTCACTGTGCTAACACTGGAGCGATGACAGGGTGTGCTACCCCAGGTAACACCGTTTGGTACTCAACATCCGATAACGCAAAAAGAAAGTACCCAAACAGCTGGGAGATCTCAGAAACAGACAAAGGTCACCGTATTTGTGTAAATACTGCGCGAGCAAACCAGCTAGCGGTGGAAGCAATTGAAAATGGGACTATAGTTGAACTCTTAGGTTATAACGCGTTACGAACCGAAGTGAAGTATGGTAGCGAGAATAGTCGAATTGACATTCTGCTTGAAGATAACGAAAAGCCGCCTTGTTACATCGAAGTAAAAAGCGTCACTTTGCTCGACGAGCAACAAGTTTCAACTAAACAACAAGCGTCAACCGAAGGGCAAGGTTTTTTCCCTGATGCGGTCACCACCAGAGGTCAAAAACATCTGCGTGAACTCACAGAAATGGTCGAATCTGGAAATAGAGCCGTACTTTTATTCACTGTTTTGCATTCAGGTATTGAAAAAGTGTCTGCGGCACACCATATAGACGCCAAATATTCGTTATTACTAAAACAAGCACAAGACGCTGGAGTTGAAGTGCTTTGCTATAAAGCAGAGCTCAGCAGTACTCAAATACAACTAAAACAATCTGTTGAATTTATCAATAACTGAACAAAGATGTTGAACAAATCACATTGATTGCAAGTTTGAATAAGAGTATTTGCCACCATTCGTTCTTTCTGCTATAGATACCCGCCTTAAAATTAGCTGCTTTGCAGTTGACTAGGTGTAAATAGGAGATGCTGTATGCCAGAATCTAAGAAAAAAGCGCTAGGCATCCTAGCCATCGCAGGTGTTGAACCGTACCAAGAAAAGCCAGGTGAAGAATACATGTCACCTGAGCAAACGGAACATTTTACAAAAATTTTAGCAGCTTGGCGCAACCAGCTCAGGGAAGAAGTTGATCGTACTGTTCACCACATGCAGGACGAAGCAGCGAATTTCCCAGACCCAGTTGACCGTGCTTCTCAAGAAGAAGAATTCAGCCTAGAGCTACGCAACCGTGACCGTGAGCGTCGTCTGATCAAGAAAATTGAGAAGACACTAGACAAGATCGAAGAAGACGATTTCGGCTTCTGTGATTCTTGCGGTATCGAGATTGGCATTCGTCGCCTTGAAGCTCGTCCAACTGCTGATCTTTGTATTGACTGTAAAACACTTGCAGAGATCAAAGAGAAACAGATGCAAGGTTAATTCTTGCAGATATAAAGAAAGGGAGCTTTGGCTCCCTTTTTTGTTGGTTATCTCAGCGCGTTCAAGCGCGAGTTAGAAACAATACTACGACAGTTAAACGTCTTAAGAATCGGCTACTGCGTTACCATCCAGATTAGGTTGTTCACACATGAATTATATCGGGCGCTTTGCACCATCACCGTCAGGTCCTCTTCATTTTGGCTCACTTGTTGCTGCTCTTGGTAGCTACTTCCAAGCAAAATCTAACCAAGGAAAATGGTTAGTTCGTATGGAAGACCTAGACCCACCAAGAGAAATGGCTGGAGCTGCAGACCTGATTCTTAAGACGCTTGAGGCTTACCACCTCTTTTGGGATGGCGAAGTCGTCTATCAAAGCCAACGTCACGACATGTATCAAGCTCAAATTGATCAATGGGTCGCTGATAAACAAGCCTACTACTGCCAATGCACTCGTAAACAGATAAAAGCCTTAGGCGGTTTCTATAATGGCCACTGCCGACACGCAGATTTGATTGATTCAGGTGAGCAAGCAGTACGCTTGTGTATGGATTATCCTATCGAGTCGTTTGACGATGTTCGTCACGGTACAATCCAGATACCTAAAGCATTGGCGGAAGAAGACTTCATTATCAAACGCCGAGATGGACTGTTTGCTTATAACTTAGCGGTTGTCCTTGATGATATCGACCAAGGGGTAACCGAAGTTGTTAGAGGCGCAGACCTAATCGAACCAACAGGTCGACAAATCAGTTTGTATAAGACACTCAAGCAAAAAACCGTCAGTTACCTGCACTTACCATTGGCAACTGATAGCTTGGGGAATAAACTGTCAAAACAGAACCACGCCACAGCCATCGATCTCGACAACCCAAAACCAACGCTACTTAATGCCATGCAATTCTTAGGTTTCACTATTCCTGAGGCTATTTGTGAGGCTTCAATCGATGAGATTTTATTGTGGGGCTGCCAACAATGGAACGTCAGTCAGTTACCTGATAGTTTACAAAAAGAGCACTGTAATTAGCTCGAAATTCACGGCAAATAGCAAAAACGACACATAAAAATGCCATAACCTACCACAGTGGTTAAGCAGACGATGTTCTCAAATGGCTCGCGCTAAGCTATTATTAGCCGCAATTAAACTCTGCACTACCACTTTGGACTAAGAGAAAAACAAAGTTGGCGATACCTACTTTGTTCTAAACTAATGAATACAAACGACAATACCCCAAGCGAACAACGCGGATTCCACGAATTAGCTCTGAATATTTATACTCGTCAAGAGCACAATATTTCACGCAAGCAGATCAGCGACAACGCACTAAAAGTGTTATATCGCCTGAATGGTGCGGGTTTTGACGCGTTTTTAGTCGGTGGTGGTGTACGCGATATCCTATTAGGCTCTCAGCCAAAAGATTTTGATATTGCGACCAACGCAACGCCAGAGCAAATCAAGAACCTTTTCAGAAACTGTCGCCTTATCGGTCGCCGTTTCCGCTTGGCGCACATCATGTTTGGTCGTGACATCATCGAAGTAGCCACTTTCCGTGGTCACCATCAAGAGCCATCGAAAAACGTATCTGCACAATCTAAAGAAGGCATGCTGCTTCGCGATAACGTATACGGCAGTGTTGATGAAGATGCAGAGCGTCGCGATTTCACAATCAACGCGATGTACTACAACATTGCAGACTACAGCATCCACGATTACGCAGGTGGTGTAGAAGATTTAGAAGACAAACTGATCCGTCTAATCGGCGATCCAGAAACACGCTACCGCGAAGACCCGGTACGTATGCTACGTGCAATGCGCTTCGCCGCTAAACTGGATTTCGATATTGAAGAAGACACTGCTGACCCAATTGAGGAGCTGGCACACCTTCTAAAAGATATCCCGGCAGCGCGTCTTTACGAAGAGTCTCTTAAACTGCTTCAATCAGGACACGGTTTAGAAACCTACCACCTGATGCGTGAATACAATCTGTTCCAACAGATGTTCCCAGCAATCGCTGAGTTCTTCACTGAAGATTACGACTCTCATACAGAACAGATGCTTGACTTGGTACTCGACTCGACTGACCTTCGCATCGAAGATGGCAAACGAGTAAACCCTGCGTTTATGTTTGCTGCGATTCTTTGGTACCCAATGAACAAGTTGGCAGACAAGCTAGTCGCAGAGCAAGGCATGGCGCACTACGATGCGATCATGGAAGCAAGCAACATCATCCTTGACCAGCAAGTTAAATCTATTGCTATCCCTCGTCGTCACACAGCAACCATTCGTGAAGTTTGGCAGCTACAATTACGACTTCCTCGCCGCAACGGTAAACGCGCCGTTCGCCTAATGGAGCTAAACAAGTTCCGTGCAGGCTACGATTTCCTAGAAATGCGTGGTGAGATTGAAGGTGGCGAAACCAAAGATCTAGCGAAATGGTGGGAGCGCTACCAAACAGCCGGTCGCAATATGCGCCAAGCCATGGCTAATGATGTAGCAGCACCAGCAAAGTCAGGCAATCGTCGCCGTAAGACTTACCGAAACAAAAAGAGTAAGCAATCAGAATGATCACTGCTTACATTGCGGTCGGCAGCAACCTTGCCGACCCAGTTAGCCAAGCAAATTTGGCTATCGAAACGCTAAAAAACCTACCGCGATCAACGTTTGTTGCGACCTCACAGCTATATAGTAGCACTCCAATGGGGCCACAAAATCAACCAGACTACATCAACGCGATAGTGGCAATCCAAACCGAATTAACGCCAATTGAACTGCTTGATTGCACTCAAAAAATCGAGCTAGAGCAAGGGCGCGTCCGTAAAGACGAGCGTTGGGAGCCAAGAACCTTGGATCTCGACATTGTGTTATACGGCAATGAGGTGATCGATTCAGAGCGCTTAATCGTTCCTCATTACGGAATGAAAGAACGAGAGTTTGTACTCTACCCGCTTGCTGAAATCGCACCAAGTTTACAACTCCCTGATGGGACTGAGCTGACAGAACTACTCAAAATAGTAGATAAGAACGGGCTCAATGTTTGGCAGCAATAGCCAAACGCATTAAGGAAAACCAATGAAAAAAGTAACCATTAACGACCTTATCAAATGCAAAACTGAAGGCCGTAAATTTGCGACTTCGACAGCTTACGATGCGAGCTTTGCTCAATTATTCGAAAGTCAAGAAATGCCAGTGCTGCTTGTCGGTGATTCACTGGGTATGGTTCTACAAGGCCATAACGACACTCTACCAGTTACCGTTGAAGAGATTGCTTACCATACGCGTTCAGTGCGTGCAGGTAGCCCTAACTGCCTTCTTATGGCTGACATGCCTTTCATGAGCTACGCGACTCCAGAGCAAGCTTGTGAGAGCGCTGCAACCTTAATGCGTGCTGGAGCGAACATGGTAAAAATCGAAGGCGGAAGCTGGTTGGTTGATACTGTGAAAATGCTAACAGAGCGTGCTGTACCAGTATGTGCACATTTGGGCTTAACGCCTCAGTCTGTGAACATCTTTGGTGGTTA
This sequence comes from Vibrio sp. ED004, assembly GCF_023206395.1. NCBI lineage: Bacteria > Pseudomonadati > Pseudomonadota > Gammaproteobacteria > Vibrionales > Vibrionaceae > Vibrio > Vibrio sp. ED004. The sequence continues at coordinate 1,140,666 of NZ_CP066149.1, forward strand.
CAAGATTCAAGGCCGTGACGACGAGCAAGCCGATAAAATGGTTGCTGATGCTCTAGCATTGCAAAACGCAGGCGCACAAATCGTTCTACTTGAATGTGTACCAGCTTCATTGGCAAAACGAATTACAGAAGCTTGTGACGTACCTGTTATTGGTATCGGCGCAGGCAACGTTACCGATGGTCAGATCTTGGTTATGCATGACATGTTCGGTATTTCTGCGAATTACATGCCGAAATTCTCTAAGAATTTCCTAGCTGAAACAGGTGATATGCGTAAGGCAGTAGCTCTATACAAAGAAGAAGTAGAGAGCGCGCGCTTCCCTGATGAAGCTCATACAATCGCTTAGGAGTAAGTATGCAAACTTTTGCTGAAATAGCGGCTCTTCGTGAGCAGATTAAACAGTTTAAGCGTGATGGACGTACGGTTGCTTTTGTTCCGACAATGGGAAACCTGCATGAAGGCCACTTAACTCTGGTAAAGAAAGCTCGTGAGCTGGCTGACATTGTTGTGGTAAGCATCTTTGTTAACCCAATGCAGTTTGACCGTGCCGACGATCTAAACAACTACCCTCGTACGTTAGAAGCTGACTTAAGCAAACTAACGGGCGAAGGTGTTGAACTGGTATTTACACCAACGCCAGAGGTTATGTACCCAGAAGGACTAGACAAGCAGACGTTTGTTGAAGTCCCAGGCATATCTCACATGCTTGAAGGTGCTTCTCGTCCGGGTCACTTCCGCGGCGTATCAACAATTGTCACTAAACTGTTCAACATCGTTCAGCCAGATTTTGCATGCTTCGGCGAGAAAGATTTCCAGCAACTTGCTGTGATTCGCCAGATGACGACTGACTTAGCGTTAGACATTGAAGTTGTGGGTGTCGCGACGGTTCGTGAGATGGACGGTTTGGCAATGAGCTCTCGCAATAGCAATCTCACCATTGATGAACGTCAACGAGCTCCTGTTCTAGCGCGCACCATGCGTTGGATCAGCAGTGCAATTCGCGGCGGTCGCGATGATTACGCATCAGTGATTGAAGATGCAACAGACCAGCTTCGCGCAGCAGATCTGCAACCAGATGAGATCTTCATCTGTGACGCTAAGACTCTACAAGCCATCACTTCAGAATCAACTCAAGCAGTGATTCTTATGTCAGCCTTCCTAGGTAAGACTCGTCTTATCGACAACCAAGTTCTTGATTTGGTAACGGAAACGAAAGAAGAAGTGAAAGAAGAAGTCGCTGAGTAATCACGTTCTTCTCTTTGCGTAAACCAGCTCCAAACGCAAAGTAAAAGCACAAACGCAGAACATAAAAAAGGTCGATATAATATCGACCTTTTTCTTTGTCTGTTATCCAGGATTAACTACGTAAGCCGATACCTTTCGTCACTAGGTAATGTGCGATGCCATACAGCACCACGATAAACACACCTAGCACACCAAACGACGTCACAATACCTACATCAGATACACCTAAGAAGCCATATCTGAACGCGTTTACCATGTACACGATAGGGTTCAGCTTCGATATACCTTGCCAAAACTCAGGCAATAAACTGATCGAGTAGAACACACCGCCAAGATAAGTCAGTGGTGTCAAGATAAAGGTAGGGATAATCGAGATGTCATCAAACGTGCGAGCAAACACCGCGTTAATCAGGCCACCCAGTGAGAACACGACTGACGTTAGGAATACCGTCGCAATAATCACGCCCCAATGATCGACTTGTAGGTCAACAAAGAACAATGATACGAAGGTTACGATAGTACCTACTAACAAACCACGCACGACGCCACCCATTACAAAGCCCGCGATAATCACGTAGTTAGGGACAGGTGCTACAAGCAGCTCTTCAATGTTCTTTTGGAACTTTGCACTAAAGAACGACGATGCCACATTTGAATATGAGTTGGTGATCACCGACATCATAATCAAACCAGGAACAATGTATTCCATGTAACTAAAGCCGTTCATTTCACCAATACGTGCACCAATCAGGTTACCGAAGATGATGAAGTAAAGTGTCATGGTAATCGCTGGCGGCACCAGAGTTTGCACCCAGATACGCGTAAAACGATTGATCTCTTTAGTTAATAAACTACAGAAAGCTGTCCAATATAGGCTGTACATATTATTTACTCCCCTCACGGACAATGCTCACGAATAGCTCTTCTAGACGGTTTGCTTTGTTACGCATAGAGAGGACTTTCACCTGTTGATCGCTCAACTGAGCGAAGATGGTGTTCAAGCCGAGGTTCTTGTCGATTTCAATTTCTAACGAGCCATTCACCATTACTTGGCTATTCACGCCTTCTAGCTTAGGTTCAGTCGCGCCCTCTTCAAGGTCCAGAATAAAGGTCTCTGCGCTCAACTTACCTAGCAACGCTTTCATGGTTGTGTTCTCAATCAACTCACCACGATTGATGATACCGATATTGCGACACAGCATTTCCGCTTCTTCTAGGTAGTGCGTGGTCAAGATAATGGTAATGCCCTGCTTCTCGTTGATCTCTTTCAGGAATTCCCACATAGAGCGACGTAGTTCAATATCGACACCTGCTGTTGGTTCATCAAGGATAAGCAACTGTGGCTCATGCATCAGTGCACGAGCAATCATCAAACGACGCTTCATACCACCAGATAAGTTACGCGCACGTTCGCTACGTTTTTCCCACAAATCGAGTTGAGATAGATACTTTTTCGCACGCTCTTTCGCAAGAGCTTTCGGCACACCGTAGTAACCAGCTTGCTGTAATACGATCTGCTCTACGGTTTCGAACGGGTTAAAGTTAAACTCTTGAGGCACTAAGCCTAGGTTTTGTTTCGCCAACTCCAGATCAGTATCAATGTCGTAGCCGAACACTTTAACCTTGCCTGAAGTCTTGTTAACCAGTGATGAGATAACACCGATGGTAGTCGACTTACCCGCACCATTTGGACCAAGTAGTGCGTAAAAGTCGCCTTTTTCTACTTGTAAACTAATGCCTTTAAGAGCCTCAAAGCCCCCAACATAAGTTTTTCTTAATTGCTCAATTTCTAATGCATACATAGAGATAGACTGCCATTTGCTATAGATAGATGTTGATGACCGAGTATGAGGAAGAGAGTGAAACGTAAACGAATTAGCTGAAGCTAACCCAAGATTTGTTTACTCGGCCATTTTGCGAACAAGTTTATCGTTGATTGACGATGAATACAAATATCGATTAGTGCTTTCTTTTTAAAACAGTGGAAGATCTCAGCGAACTAAAGAGAATAAACATGTTCGATAAACAAAAAAATGCCGCCAAGTCATTCACTTAACGGCATTTTTGTCAGAATTAAATGAAGAACCGATGAATCAAATAAGTTCATCGCGGAAGCTTAGACTGACTCAAATTGGTGCTCGTCTCTCTCAACATAACTGGTTGCAGCCGTCAGCGCTTCGTATCTGAATCGGTAAGTATTGGATTCAGGAACCAAGTCAATTACATGGAATTTCTCAAGCTGCTGACGCGTGTTCTCGTTAGGACACAACAAGTACACCTCACACTGCGCATCTAGAGCATCCTTGATGGCATTCTCCAGCGCTAGACCAACGGTTACATCAATCATCGGAACGTCAGTTAAATCTAAAATCATCGCTTCATAGTCAGAGATACTGGAGTGCTGGCGCGAAATAGCCTTAGAAACACTGAAGATCATTGGCCCTGAAAGATAGAAGAACAGAACCTTACCATTCGCGCCATCGAGTAGCTGACGTTCACTATCAGTGAGTGGAATATCGTCTTCATCATCTCCATCACTGATCGCCTTAACCTGTCTGGCTTGCTCTCGGCTCAATCTTTCAATAATCAGAATATTTGAGATAAAGACACCAAGCCCAACAGCAATAATCAGGTCAACAAATACGGTTAGCAGCATTACGCCATACATCACGCCCATACCAGCATAACTGACCTTGTGTGCGCGCTGAATAAAGCTCCAATCGAGAATGTTGAAGCCCACGTACATAGCAATACCCGCCAACACCGCCATAGGAATGGGTTCGGTTAAACCACCAGCAACCAAAACGACTAGCGCTAATACTAAGGCACGAATCACACCAGACAGTGGAGAACGCGCGCCAACCTGAATGTTGGTCACGGTACCCATAGTCGCGCCCGCACCAGGCAGTGCTCCGAACAGGCCAGAAAGCATATTGGCGATGCCCTGCCCTCTAAGCTCTTTATCAGAGTCATGCTCTTTACGAGTCAGTGAATCACCAATAACCGCTGTCAAAAGCGTATCAATACAACCCAACGTACCAAGCACTAAGGCATCAATAACCATAGTCGTAAACTGCTCAGCGCTGATAGTTGGAATAACAAGAGAAGGTAGCCCGGCAGGGATTTCACCAATGCGGCGAATAGAATCGGTATCGAAGAAGATAACAGACAACAGAGTCACAGCCACTAACGCGACCAGTTGTGCTGGCACATACTTACGGTACTTAGCTGGGAAGCCAAAGAGAATACCGAGTGTCAGTACACCTAGAAATAGCTCACTCACTTTTAAGTTTGCTAGCGTATCAGGAAGCGCAGAGAGTGTGCCCATCACTCCACCAGAAGGAGCGGCGTGCCCAAGCAGTGGCGAGAGTTGCAAGATAATCAGAATAACGCCAATTCCCGACATAAAGCCGGAGATCACGCTATATGGCATCAAAGTAACGTACTTTCCGAGCTTTAACGTGCCAAGTAATATTTGAAACGCCCCCGCCATCATCACGACGGTAAAGGTCATTGCCATTCCGGTTTCAGGATATTTAGCGACCATGCTCGTCATTACCGCTGTCATGATCACTGTCATCGGGCCGGTTGGCTCAGATATCAGGCTGCTTGAACCGCCAAATAAAGCGGCAAATAGGCCGACCATGATGGCGCCCCAAAGGCCTGCTTCAGCACCAGCCCCAGAAGCAACACCAAATGCCAACGCTAAAGGCAGTGAGATGATGGCTGTAGTCACACCGCCAAACATGTCCCCTTTGAGATTGATATCCGTAAAACGACTTCCAAACAAAACACACCTTCCTGATGATGAAATGACAAACCTTATCACTTTAACAAATGTATCAAGTGTTCAGAAAGTGTTAATTCAATCACATTATTCATGTCTTATAACCGGATCATAGCTTCTAAGCTAAGTTCATGATTTTAACGACTAGGACACGTCAGATGAGTACTAATTGACACAGTTTTTACGAGATTGAATTTGTAACATTGTGTATAGTTGTGATTCTTAATTAAGGGATGTAAGACGCAAAATGCCAGAGATTAAACAGCTTTTTGAAAACAACTCTAAATGGTCTGAAGAAATTCGTTCAGAGCGACCAGAGTATTTTACAACGCTTGAAGAGGGTCAAAACCCTGGTTTCCTATGGATCGGCTGCTCTGATAGCCGTGTACCGGCCGAGCGTCTCACTGGTTTGTATTCTGGCGAACTGTTTGTTCATCGAAACGTTGCTAACCAAGTGGTTCATACCGACTTAAACTGCCTGTCTGTTGTTCAGTACGCGGTCGATGTACTCAAAGTTAAACACATTATTGTTTGTGGCCACTACGGTTGTGGCGGTGTTAACGCGGCAATTGATAATCCTAAACTTGGCTTAATCAATAACTGGTTACTTCACATCCGCGACAATTACCTAAAATACCGTAAGCAGATCGAAGGGCTTCCTCGTGAGCAATGGGGTGACAAACTGTGCGAGATTAACGTCGCAGAGCAGGTTTATAACCTAGGTAACTCAACCATTATGCAAAACGCATGGGAGCGAGGCCAAGAGGTTGAAATCCACGGTGTGGTTTACGGCATTGGCGATGGCAAGTTACAAGACCTTGGCGTGCGTTGCTCAAGTAACGATACCCTAGAGAACAGTCATTTAGAGGCATTGAATAAAATCTTAACGACGCCTCTTCTTAGCCAGCAAGGCTAGACCCTTCCGCTATAAATACAAAAAGCCCGCTTGATGCGGGCTTTTTAATGACTTCTATTCGACAAGCGTAATAATTACTCTTGAGGTACAACTTTACCGATGTACGGCAGGTGACGATATTTTTGTGCGTAGTCGATACCAACACCCACAACGAACTCGTCAGGGATTTCAAAACCAATCCACTTAGTATCCACCGTCACTTCACGACGAGAAGGCTTGTCTAGTAGCGTACAAATTTCGATAGATTTAGGACCACGTAGGCTCAGAATCTCTTTCACTTTCGTCAGTGTGTTACCTGTATCGATAATGTCTTCAACAAGCAGAACGTCTTTACCTTGGATATCATCATCCAGGTCTTTCAAAATACGAACATCACGTGAGCTTTCCATGCCGTTGCCGTAGCTAGACGCAGTCATGAAATCAACTTGGTGAGTTAAATCGATAGCACGAGCAAGATCCGCCATAAAGACAAAAGATCCACGTAATAAGCCAACTAAAACTAGATCTTCACTACCTTTGTAGTGTTCCGTGATCTGTTTGCCTAGTTCGTTCACTCGATCCTGAACTTCTTGCTCAGAGATCATGACTTCAACTGTATGCTTCATACTGCTCTCATTTTATTTGGTGATTGCGACAAGTGTAGACAGTTCTGCCATCGGCGCCGCTCAATTTGTGCGTAAGTCTAGCACTGCTCAAATACCCACACCACCTTATGGTTCAAATTTACTGTCAGATTATCCACGATAATGTGCGCTACTGCCTTGTCCGATACTCGCTTCCTTTCACATCAATACTGATCACGCTTTATGTATCAAGTTTGATGTAACTGTCTATTAAATAAGCTCAAAGGATTGACCATTCGCATATGCACCATTACACTCATCTTGGCTTAAATAATAATAAAATCATTAATATAAGAAATTCGTTGGCAAGGAAAACAAAATGGACTCAATCTCTAAGAGACCTAGAACTAGGCTTTCACCCCTAAAAAGAAAACTTCAATTGATGGAAATCGCACTTGAAGTGTTCTCTCGCCGTGGCATTGGCCGTGGTGGACACGCAGACATTGCAGATATTGCTCAGGTGTCTGTAGCAACCGTATTTAACTACTTTCCAACCCGTGAAGATCTGGTTGATGAAGTACTGAATCACGTTGTACGCCAATTCTCTAACTTCCTTTCAGACAATATCGACTTAGATATTCACGCAAAAGAAAACCTACATAATATTGCGACTGAAATGGTGACGTTAGTGGCTCAAGACAGCCATTGGTTGAACGTATGGTTCGAATGGAGCGCATCAACTCGCGATGAAGTATGGCCTCTATTCGTAACCACTAACCGCACTAACCAAATGTTAGTACAAAACATGTTTAGCAAAGCGATTGAACGCGGCGAAGTTTGCGACGATCACGACCCTAAGCATCTAGCGAACCTATTCCACGGCATCTGCTACTCGCTATTCATTCAAGCGAAACGTGTAGAAACGCCTGAAGAGCTTTCAAGCTTGACGGATAGCTACCTAAACATGCTGTGTATCTATAAATAGATTCGCGTAAAACTAAAGGGTTGGCTTTTACGCCAGCCCTTTTTTATGGTTCATCGCGGCTTTCCGGGGAAAGCCGCTTTTATCTTCAAGAAGAAGTAGTCTGTATCTCGATATCCATACCCCATTCGCTTGATTAACTTTATTTTGTTGTTTATCCCTTCCAATGTGCAGGTGTTGAGCGGATAAGTTGCCGATGCAATAATACCGTGAAGATAAGGCCTCAGTTTTCGTGCAAACTCTTTCAATGGCTTAATTCCACTCTCTTGCACTTGTGCCCACCATACCTCCCAGAGCCCCTTAGCATGTGCTTCTGATTTACAGTACCAAAGCTCTTTGAGTTGTGAGCCGAGTATATAAGTGGCCATCAAGTCCTTATTGATATTCAATATTTCAGTAAGATAGCTATCTTGTCGTGCATTTAAATTACCTCTGTTTTTCAGCAGTACCCAGCGTGAGCGCTTCACCCATTGCCTCGCTTTTTTATCCTGCTTGAGTTTGTTAGCTTGGTCGACTCTGACTCTATCCATCACCTCACGACCGAAACTTAGCAACAACATGGAATAAGTCGTAAACGATTTTTGCATTCGGGCAGTGCGCTTGAACTTCAAGGTCAAAAGCCGTATTCATGTCCATTGCGACCGCTTCGATATTGTTACCATGCTTGCCTAACTGCTCGAAAAACGGTCGTATGTCCTTGCGGCTACGACCTAACCCTATCCAAATGACTTGGTGAGTCTTAGCATCAGCGATGACTGTGGCATATCGGTGCCCTTTAAAGATGGCGAACTCGTCCATGACGAGTTGCCTTAGCCCTTCCCATTTCACTGACGGTACCACTTGGCGAAGTCGACGTTTATCTATCTCTTTAATGGTGTGCCAATGAACGCTCGTTAACTGGGAGATATGCTTAATGGGAAGAAGAGGCAGTAGTTGTTCTATATAGCTTTTTAGACGCGTCGTTATACGAGCATAAGGCTCTAACCAAGATAGAAACTCTGTTTTTATGCCGCAGTCACGACACTTGATCCTTCGAGTTTGAACGGAAAGCTCAACAGGAACATTGAACAACATGGCCTCTTTCACATGACGCCATTGATACTCATGGATAGCCTCAGCTTCAAGACCGCAAAGGCATTTAGCCTCAGAATTAGGTTTAAGAGTTAGTGTAACAAGTGATGCTGTCTGGTGAGACTTTACTATTTTAAAGCCTTCCCAGAATGAAGATAGGAAAGTATGATTCGGCATGAAAACGGTAGTTTGTGTATGATTTTTGTTTGGCGACTAAACCATATCACTTACTACCGTTTTTTTGTTTTTAGTTCCCGCTAATCCGCGATGAACCTTTTTTATTACCGATAGAAAACCAGAATGAGATTCCCTACTCCTTCCTTCGTCAGCCTATTGAATGACAGGAATATAGAGCTACAGTTCTCACCTTTACGCTAGAGATATCGTCAAAGCATAAACTTTCAATCCTCACTTCGTCATCCTCAAGAGCGAGGGACGAGCGAGTTGGGGATCTCATACAGACATGACAACCCACTTTTCTTCAGACATAAAAAAGCCGCTGACGAATCAGCGACTTTTAAAAACATTAGCGAGTGGCTAAGAAAGAATTACTTCTTCTTTTTCACTGCTTTCTTATTTGGAAGGTCAGTGATTGAACCTTCGAATACTTCCGCAGCTAGACCAACAGACTCGTGTAGAGTTGGGTGAGCGTGGATAGTAAGAGCGATATCTTCTGCGTCACAACCCATTTCGATTGCTAGGCCGATTTCACCAAGAAGCTCACCACCGTTAGTACCAACAACAGCACCACCGATTACGCGATGAGTATCTTTATCGAAGATCATCTTAGTCATACCGTCTGCACAGTCAGAAGCGATTGCACGACCAGAAGCAGCCCAAGGGAAAGTAGCAACTTCGTAGTTCAGGCCTTCCGCTTTCGCTTCTTTCTCAGTCTTACCTACCCAAGCAACTTCTGGCTCAGTGTACGCAATTGATGGGATTACTTTAGGGTCGAAGTAGTGCTTCTTACCAGAGATAACTTCAGCAGCTACGTGACCTTCATGTACACCTTTGTGAGCAAGCATTGGTTGACCAACAACGTCACCGATCGCGTGGATGTGAGGAACGTTCGTACGCATTTGCTTATCAACATTGATGAAGCCACGCTCATCAACTTCGATACCTGCTTTTTCAGCGTCGATAAGTGCACCGTTTGGAACACGACCGATAGCAACAAGAACAGCATCGTAGCGCTCAGCTTCAGCTGGTGCTTTTTTGCCTTCCATTGAAACGTAGATACCGTCTTCTTTCGCTTCAACAGCTGTTACTTTAGTTTCAAGCATTAGCTTGAACTTGTTCTTAATACGCTTAGTGAAGACTTTAACGATGTCTTTATCCGCAGCAGGGATAACTTGGTCGAACATCTCAACTACGTCTACTTTAGAACCTAGAGAGTGGTAAACCGTACCCATTTCAAGACCGATGATACCACCGCCCATGATAAGCAGTTTTTCAGGAACTTCGTTCAGCTCAAGTGCATCCGTAGAATCCCAAATACGTGGGTCTTCATGTGGGATGAAAGGAAGCTTGATTGGACGAGAACCCGCAGCGATGATTGCGTTGTCGAAGTTAACAGTTGTTGCTTCGCCTTCGCCTTCAACAAGAATGCTGTTAGGACCTGTGAACTTACCGAAACCGTTAACAACAGTTACGTTACGCATCTTAGCCATACCGCCAAGACCGCCAGTTAGTTGGTCTACTACTTTTTCTTTCCAGATACGGATCTTGCTGATGTCCGTTTGTGGTTCGCCGAATACAACGCCGTGCTCTGCCATCGCTTTAGCTTCTTCGATTACTTTAGAAACGTGAAGAAGTGCTTTTGATGGAATACAACCAACGTTTAGACATACACCACCAAGAGTGCTGTAACGTTCAACTAGTACTGTTTCTAGACCTAAATCCGCACAACGGAATGCAGCTGAGTAACCAGCAGGACCTGAACCAAGTACAACAACTTGGGCTTTAATTTCTTTGCTCATTGTGACCTCTTGTAGTCATTATCCCTAACAGGCTGAGTAGATGTTCTTAAATTATTGGGCTTTCAAACAGGAAACATTTTACAGAGATGTTAACAGTGTGAAAGTAGCTTTAAGTTAGCCTGTGAGCTAGACAACAATTCCCTTCCGCTTTATGAGAAATGCGGGAAACTGTTCTCTAAAAATAGTCTTTATATAAAGAATTAAGGTGACCCGAAAGCCACCTTAATAATTACTTTCTCAATTACAGTACTAGACGACGAATGTCAGATAGTGCGCTGTTTAGGAAAGTAATGAAGCGTGCACCTTCAGCACCATCGATCACACGGTGGTCGTATGATAGAGACAGTGGAAGCTGTAGACGTGGTTGGAACTCTTTACCATTCCAAACTGGCTTAATTTCAGACTTAGATACACCTAGGATACCTACTTCTGGTGCATTTACGATTGGAGTAAATGCAGTACCGCCGATACCACCAAGGCTAGAGATTGTGAAACAACCGCCTTGCATGTCTGCCGCTGTTAGCTTACCAGAACGTGCTTTCTTAGAAACAGCCATTAGCTCTTCAGATAGCTCGTAAATGCCTTTCTTGTTCACGTCTTTGAATACAGGAACAACTAGACCGTTTGGTGTATCAACAGCGATACCCACGTTTACGTATTTCTTAAGAATGATGCTTTCGCCATCTTCAGAAAGAGAAGAGTTAAACGCTGGGAATGCTTCTAGCGCTTTAGCAACAGCTTTCATGATGAACACAAGTGGAGTGATCTTCATGCCAGTGTCTTTCTTCGCTTCGATTGCGTTCTGTTCTTTACGGAATGCTTCTAGCTCAGTGATGTCTGCGTTATCCCACTGTGTAACATGAGGGATCATTACCCAGTTACGGTGAAGGTTTGCGCCAGAGATCTTCTTGATCTTAGAAAGTTTCTGAACTTCAGTTTCGCCGAACTTACTGAAGTCAACTTTTGGCCATGGTAGTAGACCAAGAGCAGAACCGTCGCCGCCTTTGCCAGATGCCGCAGCACCAGACTCTAGACGCTTAAGTGCATCTTTAACGTAAGACTGAACGTCTTCTTTAAGGATACGGCTCTTACGACCAGTACCTTTAACCTTAGAAAGGTTAACGCCAAATTCACGAGCAAGACGACGAACAACTGGAGAAGCGTGCGCGTAGTCACCGTTCTCTTGGAAGTCGCCAGCTGCTGCTTGTGCAGGTGCTGCAACAGGAGCAGGCGCTGCAACAGGAGCAGGCGCTGCGCCTTCAACTACGAAAGTCATGATTAGAGAGCCAGTTGACACTTTGTCGCCAGCTGCAATCTTGATTTCTTTTACTGTACCAGCGAATGGTGCAGGAACTTCCATTGAAGCTTTGTCGCCTTCAACAGTAATTAGAGATTGCTCTTCTTCTACTGTATCGCCAACCGCTACCATGATTTCAGTAACTTCTACTTCGTCACCACCGATATCAGGAACGTTTACTTCTTTCTCAGCTGATGCTGCTGGTGCCGCTGCAACTGGTGCCGCCGCCGCAGGAGCCGAAGCTGCTGCAGGTGCTGAACCAGCTACTTCGAATACCATTACTAGAGAACCAGTAGAAACTGAATCACCAGAAGCGATCTTGATTTCTTTAACGATACCAGCGAATGGTGCAGGAACTTCCATTGAAGCCTTGTCGCCTTCAACAGTAAGAAGAGATTGCTCTTCTTCTACTGCATCACCGATAGCAACCATGATTTCAGTTACTTCAACTTCATCACCGCCAATATCTGGTACGTGAACTTCTTTCAGTTCGTTCGCAACAGAAGGGGCTGCCGCTGCAGGAGCTGCAGCAACTGGTGCCGCCGCTTCAACTGCTGGCGCAGCCGGTGCTGCTGCAGCACCTTCCGCTTCGAAGATCATGATAAGAGAACCAGTAGAAACAGAATCGCCTTCTGCTACTTTGATTTCTTTAACGATACCCGCTTGAGACGCTGGAACTTCCATTGAAGCTTTGTCGCCTTCAACAGTGATCAGTGACTGCTCTTCTTCAACCTTGTCGCCAACGTTTACAAGAATCTCAGTTACTTCAACCTCGTCAGCACCGATGTCTGGTACATTAATTTCGATTGTCATTGTATTTACCTACCTTAATGCCAGTCTTATGCGTATTGCGGGTTAGTTTTTTCAGTGTCGATATCGAACTTAGCAATTGCTTCAACAACTACTGATTTCTCGATGTCACCACGTTTAGCCAGTTCAGTTAGAGCTGCAACTACGATGTAGCCAGCGTTAACTTCGAAGTGACGACGTAGGTTTGCACGGCTGTCAGAGCGGCCGAAACCATCTGTACCAAGTACTTTGTAAGACTCAGTTGGCATGTACGCACGTACTTGCTCAGCGTAGTTCTTCATGTAGTCAGTCACTGCGATTGCAGGTTCTTTACCAAGAACAGTTGTGATGTACGGTACTTTCTCTTCAGCTTCTGGGTGAAGCATGTTGTCACGCTCTACCGCTTGGCCGTCACGAGTTAGCTCGTTGAACGACGTTACTGAGAATACGTCAGATGCTACGCCGTACTCTTCGCTTAGAATTTCAGCTGCTTTACGCGCTTCGTTCATGATAGTACCAGAGCTCATTAGTTGAACTTTGCCCTTAGCACCAGCGTGAGATTCAAGCTTGTAGATACCCTTACGGATGCCTTCTTCAGCGCCTTCTGGCATTGCTGGCATTGCGTAGTTCTCGTTCATTACTGTTAGGTAGTAGTAAACGTTCTCTTGCTCAGGACCGTACATGCGACGGATACCGTCTTGCATGATTACTGCTAGCTCGTAAGCGAACGTTGGGTCGTAAGAGATACAGTTCGGGATAGTGTTCGCTTGGATGTGCGAGTGACCATCTTCGTGCTGTAGACCTTCACCGTTCAGTGTTGTACGACCAGCTGTAGCACCTAGTAGGAAGCCACGCGCTTGTTGGTCACCTGCTAGCCATGCCATGTCGCCAATACGTTGGAAACCGAACATTGAGTAGTAGATGTAGAACGGGATCATTGGTAGGTCGTTCGTGCTGTATGAAGTTGCCGCTGCAACCCATGAAGCCATAGAACCTAGCTCGTTGATACCTTCTTGAAGTACTTGACCAGACGTTGCTTCTTTGTAGTAAGAAACGATGCCTTTATCTTCAGGTGTGTATTCTTGACCGTGTGGGTTGTAGATACCAACCTGACGGAATAGACCTTCCATACCGAATGTACGAGCTTCATCACAGATGATAGGAACGATGTTCTTACCAATGTTCTTATCTTTAAGAAGGATGTTTAGCGTACGTACATAAGCCATAGTTGTAGAGATATCACGCTTCTGTTCACCTAGTAGAGGTGCGAATGCGTCTAGCTCAGGAACTTTGAATTCTTGAGTGAATTTTGGCAGACGTGCTGGCGTGTAACCTTGTAGGGCTTTACGACGAGCATGCAGGTATTCGTATTCAGCAGAACCTTCTTCAAGAGTCAGGTAAGGAAGCTCAGATACTTTCTCATCAGAAAGGATATCTTGTAGGCCTAGACGGTCACGTAGGTATTGTACGTGAGTCATGTCCATCTTCTTAACACCGTGAGCGATGTTCTTACCTTCTGCAGCTTCACCCATGCCGTAACCTTTAACTGTCTTAGCTAGGATTACTGTTGGCTTGCCACCTGTCTCTTTTGCATTGTTGAATGCAGCGAACAGTTTAGAAGAATCGTGACCACCACGCTTCAGTTCGAAGATTTGGTCGTCAGTCATGTCTGCAACTAGTGCAGCTGTTTCTGGGTACTTACCAAAGAAGTGCTCACGTACGTATGCGCCATCTTTAGATTTGAATGTCTGGTAGTCACCATCGATAGTTTCGTTCATTAGTTGAAGAAGCTTACCAGTAGTGTCTTTAGCTAGTAGAGAATCCCAGTTGCTACCCCAGATAACTTTAACAACGTTCCAACCTGCACCTTTGAATAGGCCTTCAAGTTCTTGGATGATGCTACCGTTACCCATTACAGGGCCGTCTAGACGCTGTAGGTTACAGTTGATTAGGAAACATAGGTTGTCTAGCTTCTCACGCGCAGCGAAAGAGATAGCACCACGTGATTCTGGCTCATCCATCTCACCGTCGCCTAGGAAAGCGTATACACGTTGAGCAGAAGTATCTTTAAGACCACGGCCTTCTAGGTACTTAAGGAAACGAGCTTGGTAGATCGCAGAGATCGGACCTAGACCCATAGATACTGTAGGGAACTGCCAGAACTCAGGCATCAGTTTAGGGTGCGGGTAAGAAGGGATACCTTTACCATCAACTTCTTGACGGAAGTTATCTAGCTGCTCTTCAGTTAGACGACCTTCAACGAATGCACGAGAGTAGATACCTGGAGAGATGTGACCTTGGTAGTAAACTAGATCGCCACCGTCAGTCTCGTTTGGAGCACGGAAGAAGTGGTTGAAACATACTTCGTAGAACGCTGCAGCTGACTGGTAAGAAGCCATGTGACCACCAAGGTCTAGGTCTTTCTTAGAAGCACGCAATACGATCATGATTGCGTTCCAGCGAATAATCGAACGAATACGACGCTCAAGAGTTACGTCACCAGGGTAAGCTGGCTCTTGTGCTGCTGGAATTGTGTTGATGTAGTTTGTGTTGATGCCTGTAGCCATATCAACACCATCTAAACGCGCTTTATCTAGAACTTGTTCTAGTAAAAACTGTGCACGTTCTACACCTTCTTCACGTACTACTGACTCAAGAGCTTCTAACCAATCTTGAGTTTCCAGAGCATCAACGTCATGCTTCATGTCAGACATGGCGATCTATCCTTTTTGTTAGTTGGATTCTACTAAACACGTAAAAAGTCGAAGTATTACGACTATTTACCCTGTTGAATTCGACGTAGAGAACGTTCGCGGCGCGACTCTTCCTTCGTCAAATCCAGCAATGTTTCTTCGATGTAAGCTAAATGAGAGTGTGACATTTCACGTGCCTGTTCTGGCTGCCCTGAAACAATCGCATCTACAATGTTAGCTCGATGTATACTCACTTTCTCCACAACGTCTTTACGACGATGCAACAGCTTTAAATTCTCTAAGACATTTTGTTCGAGTAACGGAGCCAAACTACGAACAATGTGTAATAACACCACATTGTGCGCTGCCTCTGTTAAAGCAATAAGAAAAGCCATCACCGCTGCAGATTCGGCTTCAATATCACCCTTATCTTGCGCGCCGTGAATTTTATCTTGGCATGCTTGAATTCGAGCAAAGTCTTCATCAGTGCCACGCAATGCCGCGAAGTAAGCCGAAATCCCTTCCATCGCATGACGCGATTCCAACAAGTCTAGTTGGGTTTCAGAATGGGAGGACAACAAATTAAGCAAAGGATCTGAAAAGCTTTTCCAGATATTTTCGCTAACAAACGTACCTCCGCCTTGACGACGAGTAAGCAAGCGTTTTGCTTCTAAACGTTGTATCGCTTCTCGGATTGAAGGACGAGACACATCGAACTGTTTCGCCAGTTCACGCTCAGGCGGCAACTGCTGCCCTGGAGCCAGTGTTCCTTCCACTATCAACCTTTCTAACTCTTGTTCGATAACATCGGAGAGTTTTGGCTGACGAATCCTTTGATAAGCCATAGTTTGTTGTTCTTCTTTTTCTTCGCTGACAATTGGTAATACCAATTTTAAGTTGGGCAGAAATTAACATAATTAAAACGCCACTGTCCAGCGTAAAATTGACCTGCATCATAGAATGCAGTGTGAATTAACCGTGATTTAACAAATGAAATTTAAAACAGCAACCAAATTGGTCTTACCATTTACAGGGGTAATACTTTTGGGGAGGATTCGTGCTAGAAAGTTTCAGGATAAAAATGAATTGTTTCAGAAAGATTAGCCTAACTCGGTTAAAAATCGAACCAAGCGCACATTTGGGAGGGAAATTCTGTTCATAAGTTTTAATATATGAGTGTTTGATAAGCTCGTCACACTCTCGATTTATTGATGCCCTTCCTTCAACCACTTTCTTTACATCGCAACAACAAAAATTCACAAGTAATTATGCTCAGCGTTGACTATCTAAGGCTCTGTAATCAACAGAGCCATAAAGAAAATGAAAGCCTAGAAGTTCAGCTTACCTTTAAACTTCTGCCAATCGAAAACCAAACCTGGGTCAGTTTTGCGCAGAGGTGCAATGTATTGATGGCCAGTAATGCGTTCATTGGTGATCTGAGGAAAGCTTGATATCAATGATTCCGTTAACTGGGTCAGTGCTTGATACTGCTGTTCGGTGTAGGCCACAAAGTCACTACCTTCCAGTTCAATACCAATCGAATAATCATTGCACCTTTCTCGCCCAGCAAAGCTCGACTGGCCGGCATGCCAAGCTCGATCAAGGAAAGAAACGAACTGCACCACTTCACCATCGCGACGAATCAAGCAGTGTGCAGACACACCCATTTGATGAATCACCTTAAAAAATGGATGCTCAGCGGGGTCTAGCTTGCCCGTAAAAAACTGCTCAATATAAGAGCCACCGAATTGGCCCGGTGGCAGGCTAATGTTGTGAACCACCAGCAGAGAGATATCATCAACACTAGGCCTTACATCAAAATACGGGGAAGGAACATGCCGAGCGTTGTCGTACCATCCGTTGAAGCTGATCGTCATCTTGGTCTCACTTTCTTTTCTGCTAGCACAATAAGATGTGACCTTACCCATAGAGCAGTCGCGCTAGCCTCTTTAATTTGAAGTTAAGCAAGAGTATCATTCCATTCCCACTCCCTTTCAAGATTAGATTTGCGATGAAAAACACACATAACAGCCACCAACGCCTTGACTACTTAAAAGAGCAACTACCTCTAGAGATCACTCGTGCAGTAGCCGAGACTATCAAAGAAGATCTAGGTGGTACGTTAGATCCAGCGGCTGACATCACAGCAAGTCTAATCCCAGCAGACGCAATCAACAGCGCAACCATCATTACTCGTGAGCACGGTGTGTTCTGTGGTAAAGCTTGGGCTGATGAAGTGTTTAAGCAATTGGGCGGTGAAGTAACGATCGAGTGGAATGTAGAAGATGGTGATAAGGTTGAGCCAAACCAAACGCTTTGTACTTTAACTGGCCCAGCACGTGCGCTACTAACGGGCGAGCGTAACGCAATGAACTTCATTCAAACACTGTCTGGTTGTGCGACAGCAACAGCTATCTACGCAGACAAAATTAAACACACAGAGTGCCGTCTGTTAGATACTCGTAAAACGATTCCAGGCCTACGCAGCGCACTAAAATACGCAGTCGCTTGTGGCGGCGGTTTCAACCACCGTATTGGCGTTTTCGATGCTTACCTAATCAAAGAGAACCACATCATCGCTTGTGGTGGCATTGAAAAAGCAATCTCTGCGGCAAAAGAGCTGAACCCAGGTAAGCCTGTAGAAGTGGAAACAGAGAGCCTAGAAGAGCTAGAGCAAGCGATCAACGCTGGCGCAGACATCATCATGCTAGACAACTTCACTACGGACATGATGCGTGAAGCAGTTAAGATTAACGCGGGTCGTGCTGCACTAGAGAACTCTGGCAACGTGACATTAGATACGATTGCAGAGTTTGCGGAAACAGGTGTTGATTACATCTCGGTAGGTGCATTAACTAAGCACCTGAAAGCAATGGATCTATCAATGAGATTCAAAGCGTAATCTACTGAATAATTAATAAGTTATCGCTAAAGGCACTGTTAATGACAGTGCCTTTTTTATTACCTTAATTGTCAGTATTTCAAGCAGTTATTTAAGTTGATCGCATAAATTTGCGCGCTATATGAAACATCACACTAATAAATACAAAACCACTCGCGACCACACCTGAACACCATTCCACTTCCCCACCTCGACTTCTATTCTCTCTACCAACCAGTGCTTGCGCTGAAACAAACTAAAGAATGGAATTAGACAATGAATAACAAGAACAAAAGAACGAACCAGAAAGGCTTCACGCTGATTGAATTGATGATTGTGGTAGCGATTATTGGGATTTTGTCGGCTTTTGCAGTGCCTGCTTATCAAAACTATACGATGAGAGCTCATGCGAGTGATATGTTAAACGCGTCATCAGCCATGAAAACAGCTGTTGGACTTTGTCTATCTGATAGCATATCAGCAGCCAGTTGTACTTCCGGTAACAATGGCGTTCCAGCAAAACAAATTTTTACAGGTTTTGAAGTTCTAGCAAAATTAAGTGGTGGAGCCGCTATAGTTGAATCTGCAGTCTCAGGTAGTAAAGGATCACTACCTACTTCTGCAAAAGTGACCTTGACTTCAAATAAGGATACTAGCGGCATTAGTTGGACTGTCGAATGTTCAGGTACAGATAATAATGTTAATGCCTCTGACTGGTGTCCTGTCAAATAATGCTCACCAACCTCCCGACCGTTCTACGTCAGGCTGACTTACTTAGCCTGACTCAAGAACAAACCGTTGCGGAACACATACATACTTCAGGTGTATCAACACCTGAAGCCTTACTCGTTCTTGATTTCTTCACTAGCGAGAGTCTCGCACATAACATTCAGGCCATCTTCGGTCTGCCATCGGTGCAACTCGCCAATACTGACTACGAAGTCTTGTGCGACCAATTAGGGCTTCGCGAGCTGATCACCAAGTATCACGCTATCCCGATTTCAGTGTCTAGTTCGACTCTCACATTAGCTTCAGCCGACCCGACCGATTTACAAGCGGAAGATGATTTCCGATTCGCGACTGGATTGCAGATAGAACTTGTTGTTGCTAACTACTCTGAATTAGAAGGCGCAATACGAAAGTTGTATGGCCGCTCTATTTCAGGGCAAGGCCCTAAGCGTAAAGAGATCACCCAAGATGAACTCGCCAACCTGGTCGAAGTCTCCGACGATGAGATAACTTCAATTGAAGACCTCAGCCAAGACGACTCCCCCGTTAGCCGATTTATCAATCAGATACTGGTTGATGCGGTGCGCAAAGGTGCATCGGATATCCACTTTGAACCTTACGAAGAGCACTATCGTGTACGACTGCGTTGTGATGGTATTCTGGTTGAAATACAGCAACCCGCTTCCCATTTAAGTCGCCGTTTATCTGCTCGTCTGAAAATACTCGCCAAGCTTGATATCGCAGAACGTCGCTTGCCACAAGATGGACGCATCAAGCTGCGCCTGAATGATGAGCTCGCGATCGATATGCGTGTATCTACACTTCCGACCTTATGGGGAGAGAAGATAGTACTGCGACTGCTTGATAGCAGTGCGGCCAATCTCGATATCGACAAGCTTGGCTACAGTGAAGATCAGAAAGCCCTATACCTTAATGCCTTGAAACGCCCGCAAGGAATGATCCTAATGACAGGGCCAACCGGCAGTGGCAAAACCGTGTCTCTTTATACTGGGCTTCGAGTACTAAATACCACTGAACGCAATATTTCCACCGCTGAAGATCCGGTAGAGATTAACCTGTGTGGCATCAATCAGGTACAAGTGACACCAAAGATCGGCTTTGGATTCGCGGAAGCACTTCGCTCGTTTTTACGACAAGACCCAGATGTAGTGATGGTCGGTGAGATCCGGGATTTAGAAACGGCAGAGATCGCGATTAAAGCATCACAAACAGGGCACTTGGTGCTATCTACGTTGCACACCAACTCCGCAGCAGAAACGGTGACTCGACTCGCTCACATGGGGATTGAACCCTTTAATCTTGCTTCGTCATTGAGCTTGATTATTGCTCAACGTCTTGCGAGACGCTTATGTAACCATTGTAAAGCTGAAGACGATTCACAAGATATTTACCTGCGTCACTCTATCCCAAATAGCCAAATCATCTACAAAGCCAACACTCAAGGCTGTAATGAGTGCAATCAAGGATACTCCGGTCGCGTTGGTATCTACGAAGTAATGCCATTCACCGACAAACTTAAAAACAGCCTAATTAACAAACCTAATGCGTTAGCGATTGAAGATCTCGCCCGCCGAGAAGGCATGAGAACACTGCAAGAGTCTGGTTTAGACAAACTGCTTGAAGGCACCACCAGCTATCAAGAGCTACAACGTGTTCTGTACATATAATTCAATGGAGCACCAATGAGCAGTAAGTCCAAGCAATCACAACTAAAAAGCTATCATTGGAAAGGCATTAATAGCTCAGGCAAGAAAGTGTCTGGTCAAACCTTAGCGCTCACCGAATTAGAGGTGCGAGAAAAGCTCAAAGATCAGCACATTCAAATCAAGAAAATCAAAAAGAAAAGCATCTCAGCGCTGACTCGTTTAACGCACCGTGTAAAACCTAAAGACATCACTATTTTGACTCGACAACTTGCGACTATGTTGGCTACTGGTGTCCCTATCGTACAGGCTATCAAGTTAGTATCAGACAACCATCGCAAAGCTGAGATGAAATCTATCTTGTCGCATATCTGTAAAGGCGTGGAAGCAGGCACTCCGATTTCAAAAGCCATGCGCACCGCAAGTCGTCACTTTGATGATCTGTATACCGACTTAGTTGCGACAGGAGAACTCTCAGGAAACCTAGCGCAAGTATTCGAACGCCTAGCAACCTATAGAGAAAAGAGTGAACAGTTAAAATCTAAGGTTATAAAAGCACTTATTTACCCAGCGATGGTGGTCATTGTTGCACTGACTGTCTCTTACCTAATGCTGACCATGGTTATTCCCGAATTTGAATCGATGTTTTCAGGGTTTGGCGCCGATCTCCCTTGGTTTACCCAACAAGTTCTTCATCTTTCTCATTGGATGCAGGCTTACAGTTTTTATGCCGCTGTGGGCATTGGCTTGCTGGCACTATTAGTCCATCAATTGTGCCAGCGCTCTTACTCGATTCGCTTGTCAGCCAGCCGCTTAGGGTTACGATTTCCGGTGCTTGGTGGTGTGATGGCCAAAGCCTCTATTGCGAAATTCAGCCGCACCTTATCAACCAGTTTTAGTTCTGGTATTCCGATTCTCATGAGCCTTAAAACCACCGCCAAAACCGCAGGCAATTTGCATTATGAATCGGCGATCATTGAGGTTCACCGCGAAACGGCAGCTGGAATGCCTATGTATATCGCGATGCGTAATACCAATGCCTTCCCCGAGATGGTGTTGCAGATGGTGATGATTGGGGAGGAGTCAGGCAACCTTGACGATATGCTTAATAAAGTGGCCTCGATTTACGAGTTTGAAGTCGACAACACCGTCGATAATCTGGGCAAGATCTTAGAGCCATTGATCATCGTGTTTTTAGGAACGGTTGTTGGCGGGCTTGTGGTTGCGATGTACTTACCGATCTTTAATCTTATGAGTGTGTTAGGATAGCCAAAAGCAACTAAACACCCATGAGTAGCAAACTTCTGCTCATATAGATCAAGTGGTAAAGGACACTATGGAAGTATTTCACTACTATCCTTGGCTATTCCCCGTATTAGCTTTCATTTTTAGCCTTCTTATTGGCAGCTTCCTCAACGTCGTCATACACCGCTTACCGATTATGATGGAACGTGAATGGCAACAAGAGTGCTCAGAGTATTTCTCTCAATACAAAATCCCGGCACCTGAAGGGAAGTTTAACCTGAACATTCCACGTTCGACTTGTCCGAAATGTGAAACCCAATTAAGAATCATCGACAATATTCCAGTGCTAAGCTGGTTGTTCTTAAAGGGCAAATGCCACAGTTGCGCGAATCCTATCAGTGCTCGCTACCCTTTGGTTGAACTGCTTACTGCAATCCTTTGTACTGTAGTCGCTAGCCACTTTGGTTTTGGTTTCTACGCTATTGCGCTGATCTTTTTCACCTTCGCACTGATTACAGCGACCTTTATCGATCTCGACACCATGCTACTGCCTGATCAAATCACCTTACCTTT
The DNA here is from genome assembly GCF_023206395.1 of Vibrio sp. ED004. Lineage (NCBI taxonomy): Bacteria > Pseudomonadati > Pseudomonadota > Gammaproteobacteria > Vibrionales > Vibrionaceae > Vibrio > Vibrio sp. ED004. The sequence continues at coordinate 1,163,080 of NZ_CP066149.1, forward strand.
GGTTTGGTCCGGTATCGCTTTAGCACTGTTTAATATCAGCCCAGTATCGCTTCAAGACTCTGTGGTTGGCGCTATGGCAGGCTACCTAGCTTTATGGTCAGTTTACTGGTTGTTTAAGCTGCTGACAGGCAAAGAAGGCATGGGTTACGGCGACTTCAAGTTACTGGCGGCACTTGGTGCATGGCTGGGTTGGCAGCATCTACCGATGATCATCCTTTTATCGTCACTTGTTGGTTTGGTTTTCGGTTTGATTCAGCTGCGCTTGAAACAGCAAGGCATAGATAAAGCCTTCCCATTTGGGCCTTATCTTGCCATTGCAGGTTGGGTTAGCTTGATGTGGGGTAACGACATCATGGGTTGGTATTTAACTTCTGTACTAGGAATGTAACCATGGCAATCATTATCGGATTAAGTGGCGGTATCGCCAGTGGTAAAACGACCATTGCGAACCTGTTCAACGAACACTTTGGCATTGATGTTGTCGATGCTGATATCGTGGCACGTGAAGTCGTCGCACTTGGCAGTGAAGGCCTAAATCAGATTACAGCTCATTTTGGTGAAGATATCTTGCTAGAAGATGGAACGCTAAACCGAGCTAAACTGCGTGAAGTAATCTTCTCTGACCCAACAGAAAAACAGTGGCTCAATGATCTTCTCCACCCAATGATCCGCGACAAAATTGACAGTGACTTGTCTAAAGTCACCTCTCCTTATGCTTTATTAGTCGCACCGCTCTTGGTTGAAAACCAAATGCAAGGCATGGCCGATCGCGTGTTAATCGTTGATGTTCCTGCTGAAGTACAAATAGAGCGTACGATGAGTCGAGATAATGTTTCTAGGGAACAAGTAGCGTCAATTTTAAAATCACAGGCTTCAAGAGAACAGCGCTTAGCAGTTGCAGATGACGTGATTAAAAACCATACTAAAAACCAAGAACTTTTGCCTCAAATCACAGATTTACATCAAAAGTATCTGGCAATCAGTACAGTAGATGGGTCAGAATAGAACAATGTTGAATGAAGGTTTGCTCGATGATCACCCACAAATTTGAACATCCTCTAAATGAGAAAACACGCATCTACTTAAGAGTTGAATCACTCTTGAGGCAGCTACACTTGTCTTCTACATTTTCCGATGCTCAACAGTATCAACTCTTTTTCCGTTCTATCTTTGATCTGATTGAAATCTTCGAACAGATCCAACTCAAGAGCGAACTCGCAAAAGACATTGAGAAGCAACGTGTAACCTACAAAAGTTGGTTAGATGTTGAAGGTGTCGATCAAGAGATGCTTACATCACTGCTCACCGATATTGGCAACATCTATCGCGAGCTGATGCAAGCGGAGCGTTTTGGACAATCACTTAAGGAAGACCGTTTCCTGAGTGCGATTCGCCAACGCTTTAATCTACCTGGTGGTTCATGCTGCTTTGATTTACCGGCTCTGCATTATTGGCTGCACCTTCCTCTCGATAAGAGAATGAGAGATGCCAAGGCATGGATGGATAGCCTACAGCCTCTGTATGAAGCGCTAACGCTATGGTTAAAGCTAACCAGAGAGACTGGTCACTTTAAAGAGCAAATTGCTCGTGCAGGCTTCTTCCAGAGCGATGCTGAAGAAGCGAATATCCTTCGCCTTTCAATTCCAATGCAATACGGCGCTTACCCGATGATCTCGGGTCATAAGAATCGTTTTGCTGTTAAATTCATGAGTTTTGAAACAGGGCAAGCTTGTACTCAAGATATCGAATTTGAATTGGCCATCTGCACCTAATTAATTTCCTTTTATCGTTTGGCTTGAGTGCTCACTCGAGCCTACAATCACTATTATTACCCCTCAATTTAAGAATCACTATGTCGAAGAAAATCACCATCGTTAAATGCCCTCAATGTAATACTGACGTTGAATGGGGTGAACAAAGCCCACATCGCCCGTTTTGCAGCAAGCAATGTCAGATGATTGATTTTGGTGAGTGGGCAGACGAAGAGAACAGCATCGCAGGCGCACCAGACATGTCTGATAGCGACGGTTGGTCAGAAGATCCGTACTAAGATTCGAGATTCGAGATTCGAGATTCGAGATTCGAGATTCGAGATTCGAGATTCGGAAAAATGATTGAAGGGTTGGCGTTTTGCGTCAATCCTTTTTTATTGCCGATAGTTTGGTGTTTATTGAAAGAGATTCCCTACTCCTTCCTTCGTCAGTCTAGGGAATAATGAAATGGACCCACCCTTCTAAACGGCGTCGCAATGCGCCAAGATGAATATTGTAATAAGTCATCTAAACAAGGGCAGGTCCATATGAAAACTATAACGATCGGATTAGATATAGCCAAGAATATTTTCCATGCTGTGCATATGACATCACATGGAAAGATCCTTAGAAAAAAGAAACTCAATCGTACTGCAGTTCTTTCTTATTTTTCTCAGATAGAGCTGAGTTGTATCGTTATGGAGTCATGTGGCAGCTCGAACTATTGGGCAAGAGAGTTGGTTAGCTTAGGTCACAAGGTAAAGCTTATCGCCCCTCAGTACGTTGTGGCTTACTGTCGAAAAAATAAGAATGACTACAATGATGCGGAAGCGATAGCTGAAGCCTCCAACGAGATAGCATGACTTTTGTGCCGATCAAAACAAGAGAGCAGCAAGATGCTCAAATTGTTTTACGAATTAGAGAACGATTAATTAGACAACGTACTCAGCTCAGCAACCAGGCACGCGGAATGTTACTTGAACAAGGTATTAGTATAAATCGAGGTTGGTCAGCTTTTAGAAAGGTGTTACCTGAAGTTTTAGAGAATGCCAATAATGACTTAACCGCTATATCTAGAGAACTCTTTAATGATTTATACGAAGAATTTAAAGCATTGTGTGAACGAATCGAGCGAGTAGAGCAGAGAATAAAAAGCTTTACAGGAACAAATGAAGTTTGCCAGCAAGCCCAAACTGTTGTCGGAATCGGCCCTATTACAGCCATTGCGCTTTATGCTGCTATTGGTCAAGGGAAGCACTTTCAAAATGGTCGGCATTTTGCCGCTTGGTGTGGCCTTGTTTCTCGTCAGCATTCAACAGGTGGTAATCAGACAATGCTAGGTATCACTAAGAAAGGCAATATACAGCTACGCACATTATTGGTTGCGGGAGCCCGAAGTGTGTTATCTCGGATGAATAAGAAAGAAGACAAGCTTAGTCAGTGGGCAATTAAGCTTAAATCGACCAAGTCGTTTAATATTGCTTGTGTGGCTTTGGCCAATAAACTGGCTCGTATTGTCTGGTCGGTTATCAATCATGACAAAGCTTACGAGTTAAGAGGCGCATAACCATGAAAAGCTCGAACAACTAACCACACAAGTAAATTAAGAATACTCATCAACAGTTGCGATAAATTTTACAACGATGGTATGCGGTCAAACCGCCCCGAAGAAACTCTGGCACCGTCATAGGCTCATTAAGAAGCCGTGGGAATGATAAAGAGCTTCGGGTGCTGATTACATCAGAGCCATGAACACAATAATAATGTGCTCAATAAATAGGCCGAATATATGAAGGCAATGACTCTATTACCAAACGTGTAAAATCACTTGCAAACTGGGTGGGTCCATATATGACGGTTATACGCAAGCTTGTTCCAAATTGTCTCGCAAGATTAGATTTCTGGCCAAGCTCCTTCGTCGCTATCTGAAATAACGGCCATGGTTGTCCCATTGTCAGATCATTTAGTGTCATAACTCGGTAACTGAAACCTAACCGTCATCCCCAAGAGTGAGGAACGTATATGGACTCCCCTAGTATTGCAAGGAAACGAGTAAAGGTACGCAAGTGCACGTATATTCGGTTTCTTTATGGGGAGCTACCCCGAACCTCTATGGCTTAATCCACTCAGCAAAAGTTCTTATCGAGCGTGTGGTGTATTATCACCTTCGTCCCTCTCAGAGTTTCTCTTGCTTGCTATGCTCACTCTTTACCATAATTTACTTGCTTACATGGGGGATTGATGTCTCCCTTAACCTTATAAAATCAATTGTTAAGCGAGTAACGTTTCATTATAAGATCGATTGCTCTTCAGCATGGCACAAGCCATTCTGATCGTTTTGTTAGCAAGGGCGACAACTACTTGGTTAAACGACTTTCTTTCTAACAAGTTTCGTATCCAGCAACTTAAGCGATCTTCTTTATCTCGTATATTCGCTACCACTGCTCTTGCTCCATGAACGACAAGAGAGCGTAAGGTTTTATCACCTGATTTACTTATTCCGTGGTTTTTGTTCTTACCACCACTGCCAGTATGAGCCGGAACTAAACCTAAGCTCGCACTAGCCCCTCGCCCATTTCTATAGGCCGAAGCGTCACCTAGGCGGGAAAAATGGCACTTGCAATCACCCAACGTACACCTCGTAAAGTGATTAATAACTGGCAAGCGGGTATTTGCTTTGCAAAGTCTATAAGTTGCGATTCAACTCTCTCGATAGGCTCATCAAGACTTAGTAGCTGAGCATGTAATTCTCGGAGAACGAATCGAGTTGTCAGTGTTAATTCATTCTCTGCATCTTCGATAACGAGAGGGAGCAGTTCTCGCAGTTTATTGGCTCCTTGTGGGAAGGTAATTCCACATTCCGCTGCATAGCCACGGATCCGTAGACTTACTGCTGTGCGTTGTTTTATATAGCTTTGTCTTAAACTCAGCAGCATAGCGATATCTTGCTGCTCAGGTGTTTTTACTGGTACCGCATGAATATCGGAGCGTAAGGAAGCTTCGTAAATCGCGATAGCATCATTAGCATCGTTCTTATTACCACAGCGATATGGCTTCACTTTTGGGAGGTATCATTTTGACGGTATGACCACGGCTTTGAAACGTTTCGTCCCCAATAATGAGATGCCGCACAGGCCTCTATGCAAATGGTCGCGCCAGGTGTTGGCTGATGACCGTTAGCATTTTCTTTTAGACATAGCTTGGTTCAACTTACGCTTTCCATGGCGGTTAAATACCGCGACTTGAAAGACGGATTTGGCTAAATCAATCGAGATTGTGTTAAATTTATTCATAGTATGGGCTCCTGTTTTGGTTCGCACCTGTAACTTTAGCTGACACTGTCAGTTAAGGTGGGGAGTCCATACCATTGAGGGAGTTGGGGATCTCTGGTTTTCAAAACTCTAAATAGCAGGCACATCGAGTAGGGTGAGGCGTTACCGCCTCATCCCTCTCACAGAACCGTACGTACGGACCTCGTATACGGCTCATGCACACTTCCATTCAGCATATTGGCTGAACACATGCCCTGTCCTTATTGTTCCAAGATTTACCAATCCTTGGTCATTAAACCATTGATTTGGCATCGCATAGCTTGATAGGGGACTCGCTGCACTGACCCAACTTGTCATTGAGATATGTTGGAACGGCGGCTTATACCCTAACTGTTTTAACCTTCGGTGTAACCGTTGAGGCTTCTTCCAAAGTTTCAACTGGATACTACGAAGTCTTCTTCGTAGCCACCCTGCTAACCTTGAGAACTCTCTGCTGTTATTGGTGATCCTGAAGTATTGACTGAACCCTCTTAACACTGGGTTTAAAGCTTTTATGACTTGCTCAAGTGGCTTACCGCACCTCGCTTTGTCAGTCGCTTTAACTTACTTTTGAACCCTTTCAGTTTCTTAGTTTGAATGCGGGTAAATTGACTCCCGATTTCTACACCTAAGAACTTCACGCCATCACGGCTGTGCGCTATATGTGATTTCGTCTGATTCACTGTGAGTTTAAGCTCTCCTTCTAGGATCTTCGTCGCTTGTGCAAGGGCATTCTCTGCTCCTGCCTTGCTACGACAGAAGATGAGTATGTCATCCGCATAACGAACGAGCCTATGGTCACGCTTTCGCATTTCCTGATCGAACGCATCAAGGTAGATATTGGCAATCAAAGGACTGATAACACCACCTTGTGGACTTCCTAGCTCTGTCTCCTGCCAACTACCGTCTATCATCACGCCACTTTTCAGAAACTGTTTTATCAGCTCTAACACGCTGCTATCTGTGACTCGCCTTCTGATGCTCTTGAGGATCAACTCATGGTCGAGTTTGTCAAAGCACTTCGACAAGTCCATATCTACGACGTGCTGTAATCCGTATCGGCGGATAAACATCGTGGATTTGTTGATTGCATCGTGACAACTTCGATTCGGTCTATACCCAAAACTTGATGGGTGAAATTGCTCTTCGAAGATGGGGGTGAGGATATCATTGAGTGCTTGTTGGACAACTCTGTCCCTAACGGTTGGGATCCCAAGCAATCGTACCCCTCCGTCTTCTTTGGGTATCTCTACTCGTTTGACTGGCTGAGGTTTGTATTGCTTGGTTTTGAGTTCAGAGAGGAGTTGATCGAGGTTATCACTCAGATTTTCGGCGTAGTCGCTCAGGCTCTGCTCATCTATTCCAGCCGCGCCTTTCGCTTTCTTTACCTTTTTAAACCCTTTATACAGCCTCTCTTTGTTGAGCAGATGACCATATAAACTGTAATAAACTCGCACTTTCTCTCCTTGGGTTGTGTGCTGTGTGGGGACAAGTGTTTCATGTCCAGTGTGGGTGTTATTTCTCTCTGCTATTCAGCCTTCTAGCTCAATGGCAATTTACTGAAGTGTGTCAGAGTTACTCCCCTATACGGTTTCTTAGCTCAGTATCTTGCTTCCACAATCAATACCCCGATAGCGATTCGGTTTGGGTATCACTGAAAAAAACATCTGTTCATCACAGACTTAAAGTGTACTTCCTCCCTTCGCAGCACTGAGTGCTTTTGGCATTTCAGTGCTCCATCAGACTTGATGCTGATGGTCAGCTAAGTTTTCTCCTCCACACCATTACTGGGCTTCTCGGGCTTAGCCTTACTCACTACTACGGATTCATCTGCCACCTCGCACCAACACAGCTCTTAGCTTTCGCTTCGAGTTTGTGCTTCCAGACTTTTGGCTGTGGTGTCAGGCTTCCCCAGTTACTGCACTGGCTCCCTGTTAACAATGCCACCCTCAAGCACAGCATAGGTCTGACTGAGTATAGGGCTTCGCGCTATTTCGGACGCTTACCCACCTATATTGCCGAAGCAGGTTTACTTGCGTTGTGTACTGTTAACTTCCTATCGCTTCCTTCAGACCCTGCCGTTAGCCAGCAACGCCCTTGCGATTCGGATTATCTTCCCCTCAGTCGGGGTGATTCAGGTTTCTTTCAACCTAACGGGTTTGCCAGCTTCGCTGGGCAAACAAAAAAGCGGAGCCAAATGGCTCCGCTTTTATCGATAGAATGCAAAAAGAATTACTTCTTAGCAAGTTTCTCTTTAATACGAGCTGACTTACCAGAACGCTCACGTAGGTAGTACAACTTGGCACGACGTACTGCACCACGGCGTTTAACTTCGATGCTATCAACCATTGGAGAGTGAGTTTGGAACGCACGCTCTACACCTTCACCGTTCGAGATCTTACGAACTGTGAATGCAGAGTGTAGACCACGGTTACGAATAGCGATTACAACGCCTTCGAAAGCCTGTAGACGCTCACGGTCACCTTCTTTTACCTTAACCTGAACTACAACAGTGTCACCTGGTGCGAATTTAGGAAGGTCTGATTTTAGTTGCTCTTCTTCAAGAGCCTTAATGATGTTGCTCATTTGTATAAATTCCTAGAATAAACTGATACTAAATTTAATAGGTTACTGCTTGCTTTTCGTTAAGAGCGTTGCTCTTTAATGAATTCAGCCAGTAATTGTTCCTGTTCGTCAGTCAGAGCTAGGTTTTCCAGGAGTTCTGGTCTTCTTAGCCAAGTTCGGCCCAACGATTGTTTTAATCGCCAGCGACGAATGTCCTTATGGTTTCCAGACTTGAGTACCGATGGCACATCTTTATCGTCTAGCACCTCAGGGCGCGTATAATGGGGACAATCTAGCAAGCCATTTGCAAAAGAGTCTTCTTCTGCTGACGCGAAATCCCCAAGTACACCCGGAACAAACCGAGATACTGAATCAATCAACGTCATGGCTGGTAGTTCGCCACCCGTCATCACAAAATCTCCAATCGACCATTCTTCGTCAACTTCAGATTGAATGATGCGCTCATCTACCCCTTCATAGCGACCACAAATAAGAAGTAAATTCTCGTTTGTTGCCAGCTCTTCAACACCTTTCTGGTCGAGTTTACGACCTTGAGGTGAAAGATAGATAACTTTCGTCTTTCCCGGTGATGCTTGCTTGGCAGTTTGGATAGCGTCGCGCAAAGGCTGAACCATCATTAACATGCCAGGACCACCACCGTAAGGTCTGTCATCAACAGTGCGATGTTTATCATGAGTGAAATCGCGAGGATTCCATGTCTCAATAGATAAAAGACCTTTCTTTACCGCTTGACCCGTTACTCCAAAATCAGTAACTGAACGGAACATTTCAGGAAATAGGCTAATTACGCCAACCCACATGTGTTCTCTCGCTCTATGATTTTAAAGTTAGAATCCAGGATCCCAGTCAACTTCGATCCGTTGAGCTTCGCGATCAACTTTCTTGATCACTTGCTCTTCAAGGTACGGTACTAACCGTTCCTTTTGTCCGAAAGCATCTTTAAGATTTGCTTTGATTACTAGAACATCGTTTGAGCCAGTTTCTAGCATGTCTGTAACAACACCTAGATCGTAACCTTTAGTGGTTACAACTTGCATACCAAACAATTCACGCCAGTAGAATTCCTCTTCTGACAATTCTGGTAACGAAGCAGGGTCTACTGCAATTTCAAAGTTGGTCAGTACATGAGCGTCCTCGCGGATCTCAAAACCTTCCAGCTTACACACCATACCTTTGTTATGACGTTTCCAGCTTTCTACTTTGAATTCAACCCACTTCCCCTTTTGGTTAACGTACCAAGGGGAGTAATCAAATATGCTTTCAGCATTGTCTGTGTAGGAAAAAACTTTAAGCCAGCCACGAATGCCATAGGTAGCACCAAACTTGCCCATAACAATTTTTTCGTCTTGCTTGCTCATTGTTTCTTTACCCTTCATCGACATAAGCTATTTCTCTTTAAAAAAGAATTAAGCCGCTTTTTGAGCGTCTTTAACTAGCTTAGCTACACGATCAGATAGAGATGCGCCTTGACCAACCCAGTGGTTAACACGATCTAGGTCTAGACGAAGACCTTCTTCTTGACCTTGAGCTGTAGGGTTAAAGAAACCTACTTTCTCGATGAAACGGCCAGTTGCAGCGTTACGGCTATCCGCAACTACGATTTGATAGAATGGGCGCTTCTTTGCACCGTGACGTGCCAAACGAATGGTTACCATGTCGTCCTCTTTGCTTTCTTAATAAAATAATTAACCCCAAGTCTAAGTAATAGCTTGGGGTCTCGTGCCAAATTAAAGCCCCGGAATTTTACTCTTATTCCGGTGCAATGCAAGGGCTTTAGCTATTTTTTCACCAACATAGCTGCCGTACACTTTCTGTGACACGGCTAACACTATGAAAAGTAACGTAGCTAAAGCTTACATTTGTAGGTTATCGACCGAACGGGTTAAAGCCACCACCCATTCCGCCCATACCTCCACCGCCGCCCATCATGCCTTGCATGTTGCGCATCATGCCTTTCATGCCACCTTTCTGCATCTTCTTCATCATCTTCTGCATTTGGGTGAACTGCTTAAGCATACGGTTTACATCTTGTACCTGTGTACCAGAACCAGCAGCAATGCGCTTTTTGCGTGAGCCTTTGATTAGGTCAGGGCGTTGACGCTCTTTCATAGTCATAGAGTTGATGATCGCTTCCATTTGCTTGAACATCTTGTCATCAACTTTATCTTTAACGTTGTCTGGTAGCTGAGACATGCCTGGAAGCTTATCCATCATGCCCATCATGCCGCCCATGTTTTGCATCTGACCAAGCTGTTCACGAAAGTCTTCAAGGTCAAAGCCTTTCTTCTCTTTGAACTTCTTAGCCAGTTTCTCTGCTTTCTCGGTATCAACGTTTTTCTGTAGGTCTTCAATAAGAGACAGTACATCGCCCATACCAAGGATACGAGAAGCAACACGATCTGGGTGGAACGGTTCTAGTGCGTCAGTTTTTTCACCAACGCCTAAGAACTTGATTGGTTTACCTGTGATATGACGAACAGACAGTGCAGCACCACCACGCGCATCACCATCTACTTTCGTTAAGATAACACCGGTTAGTGGTAGCGCATCGCCAAAGGCTTTTGCAGTGTTCGCAGCATCTTGACCTGTCATTGCATCAACAACGAACAGCGTCTCTACTGGTTTAATTGCAGTATGAAGCTCTTTGATCTCGCCCATCATCTCTTCATCGATAGCCAAACGACCGGCAGTATCGACTAATAGTACGTCGTAGAATTTCTTCTTCGCGTGGTCGATTGCAGCGTTTGCAATATCAAGAGGCTTTTGATCAGCTGAAGATGGGAAGAAGTCGACGCCAACATCGCTTGCTAACGTTTCAAGCTGTTTGATCGCCGCTGGACGGTAAACGTCGGCAGATACAACCAGAACTTTTTTCTTGTCACGCTCAGTTAGAAGCTTAGATAGCTTACCTACCGATGTGGTTTTACCCGCACCTTGTAGACCTGCCATTAAGATAACAGCTGGCGGTTGCGCTGCTAGGTTAAGAGCCTCGTTAGACTCACCCATCACCGCTTCAAGTTCAGCTTGAACGATCTTAATGAATTCTTGACCAGGTGTTAGAGATTTAGAAACCTCAACACCCACAGCGCCTTCTTTTACGCGCTTAACAAAATCGCGGACAACTGGCAGTGCAACGTCGGCTTCAAGTAGCGCCATACGTACTTCACGCAGCGTCTCTTTTATATTGTCTTCGGTCAGACGACCTTTACCGCTGATGTTCTTCAGCGTTTTGGATAGACGATCCGTTAAATTATCAAACATAGTTTTCTCTTCGCTCAATCCTGCGACTATTACTGTGAGTATACATTAGCGTTGATTAGAGTCATACCCGTTGTGGAGCGTTAATCATCCACGCTTGTGATGTGAGACATTGTTCACTTGGAATTGAGTGAGGTTCACCGTAGCCCCAAAGAGCGATGCAAGGTATAATTCGTCAATTAGTAATCATTTAAATGGATACCATGGACAGTCTTATTGCGATCGCAGCAGCCTTTCTTTATACAATGGCGATTTCCACGATCATTCCAGGTCTCGTGCACCAAACAGGAATCCGTGTAAAAACGGTGTTTATCAGCGCATTACTTGCTTTAGCTTTCCATGCTTGGTTGCTTGGCGATTTAATCTTTAATGCTAGTGGCCAAAACCTCAGTATCTTGAACGTTGCTTCATTAATCAGTTTAATCATTTCTTTGGTGATGAGCGGCGCGATGCTCAGAACCCGCTTGTGGTTCATCTTGCCTGTTGTTTATAGCTTCGCAGCGCTTAACCTCATGGCAGCAACGTTTCTTCCAAGTACCTTCATCAAACATCTAGAGAATGACCCGAAGCTGCTCGTACACATCTCTTTGGCATTGTTCTCATACGCGACGCTGACTATCGGTGCGTTATACGCCCTGCAACTCGCGTGGCTTGATCACAAGCTTAAAAAGAAAAAAGCCTTAGTGATAAACCCTAACCTCCCTCCTTTAATGATGGTGGAAAGGCAGCTTTTCAAGATCATTCTTATTGGTAATGGCTTATTAACGGGTACTTTGTTGACTGGCCTTATCTTCGTACAAGATATGTTTGCTCAAGGAAAGGCGCACAAAGCGGTATTGTCTTTTATCGCTTGGGTTATCTACTCCATTCTTTTATGGGGTCATTATCAAAAAGGTTGGCGTGGACAGAAAGTCACTTGGTTCGCACTTGCGGGCGCCAGCATGCTCACATTAGCCTACTTCGGTAGCCGCTTCGTTCAGGAAATCATCCTGAACTAGTCTGTAAAATAAAGGCAAGGTCTCACACACCTTGCCTTTAAAATATTGAGTCCGTTAGATTCAATTGACATCTCGACCATGTTCGGTCATAAATTAATCAAGATACACAAATAGGAAAAGAATAGTTTTGGACGACATATCAACGGGTATCTTATTTGCGCTACTCGCGTGTCTCATTGTAATTTCTGGTTATTTCTCTGGTTCTGAAACGGGCATGATGTCCTTGAACCGCTACCGTTTAAAGCACTTGGCCAATACGGGTCATAAAGGTGCCAAACGCGTAGAAAAACTTCTGAACCGCCCAGACAGATTGATTGGCCTCATTCTCATCGGCAACAATCTCGTCAACATTCTTGCATCTGCGATCGCTACTATTCTTGGTATGCGCATCTACGGGGATATCGGTGTGGCTATCGCTACTGGTACCCTGACTCTCGTGATCCTCGTATTCGCCGAGGTAACCCCAAAGACTATCGCTTCTCTATTTCCTGAACGTGTCTCTTACGCCAGTAGCATCCTTTTGATGGTGCTGATGAAGGTACTGTCACCATTGGTGATTTTAGTTAACTTCATTACCAACGGCTTCATTCGTATCTTAGGTGTCAAAGCCAGCCATGATGCAACCGACCACTTAAGCTCAGAAGAGCTCAGAACCGTGGTAAATGAAGCGGGCAGCCTTATTCCCCAGCGTCACCAAGATATGTTGGTGTCGATTCTAGATTTAGAGCACGTGACCGTGAACGACATCATGGTGCCTCGTAATGAAATCACCGGCATCGACATCAATGATGATTGGAAATCGATTGTTCGCCAACTGACTCACTCTCCTCATGGTCGTGTGGTTCTATACCGTGACCAGATAGATGAAGTGGTAGGTATGCTTAGGCTGCGTGAAGCTTACCGTTTAATGCTGGAAAAGAACGAGTTCAATAAAGAGACCCTGCTGCGCGCGGCAGATGAGATCTACTTTATTCCTGAAGCGACACCGCTAAACATTCAGCTACTTAAGTTTCAGCGCAATAAACAGCGCATCGGTTTGATTGTTGATGAGTATGGCGACATCAATGGCTTGGTTACATTAGAAGATATTCTGGAAGAAATTGTTGGTGAGTTTACTACTTCAATTGCACCAAGCTTGTCTGAAGAGATCACGCCACAAAGCGATGGCAGCTTCTTAATTGAAGGCAGCGCCAATATCCGAGACATCAACAAAGGCTTACAGTGGGCATTGCCTACCGACGGTCCAAGAACATTGAATGGTTTGATACTTGAACACCTTGAAGATATTCCAGAGAGTCACCTCAGCGTGCAGGTTGCTAGCCACCCAATGGAGATCGTAGAACTCGAAGAGAACCGTATCAAGCTGGTGCGCGTGTTCCCACAGATCGTTAATGGATAAATGTGGCTTGTTGTAATAGCTAAATGAGGACACAAGCTCACGTGAGACATAAACAAAAGGCCCGATTCATTGAATCGGGCCTTTTAGTATCTAGCTCACTCAGTCTCTAGAGCGAAATGTATCTAGAGTGAAGCGTATTCTAGGTGAACCAAAAATGATTAGTCGATTTTAAGCTCTTGGAGCATCGACTCTGGCAGTGCCAGTTCGTCATTCTTGTTTACAGAGATACCTGCAGCGATGATTGCATTCGCGATCTCTTTCGCTTCATCCAAAGAGTGCATTGCCGCTGTACCACATTGGTATTCGTTCAGCTCAGGGATCTTATTCTGGTTCTCAACTTTCAGTACGTCTTTCATCGCAGCTAACCAACCGTCAGCCACTTGTTGCTCTGTAGGCGTACCAATTAGGCTCATATAGAAACCAGTACGACAACCCATAGGTGAAATATCGATGATCTCTACATCTGAACCGTTCAATTGATTACGCATGAAACCAGCGTATAAATGCTCAAGAGTATGGATACCTTTCTCAGATAGGATGTCTTTGTTTGGCGCAGTGAAACGCAGGTCAAATACCGTGATGGTATCCCCTTTTGGGGTTTGCATTGTTTTAGCAACACGAACTGCAGGTGCGTTCATGCGAGTGTGATCAACAGTGAAACTATCTAATAAAGGCATTGCTCTTCTCCGTGACGGCTGGCTTTAGAAAAACCAGCTTCGATTGTCTTCTAGTTCTTTGCGGCACTGTTTCAGCTGCCATCCATAATCTTTTGCTTGCTGTTCGACTTTGCGAGCCACCTTAATCAGCGATGGCTTACTGTTGTATGACTTACGCTTATAACCACCACGGCCTTCATGATAAGCCAGGTATTGGTTATAAGGATCCCATAGCGAGATACCAAGCTGACGACGTGTCTCACTGGTATACCAACCAATAAACATCAATGCATCATCAAAGTTGGTTCTTGAGCCACCGTTATTGGTCGCCTTTTGGAAATCTTCCCAAGCAGGGTCTTGAGCTTGCGCATAACCGTAGGCACTACTCACACGACCCCACGGAATAAAGCCAAGAATGTAATCTTTAGGCGGGCGCGCATCATGACGATAGCTACTCTCTTGTTTCACAAAAGCCATCGCTACGTTGATCGGTGTGCCCCACTCTTCTTGCATATCGAGTGCATCTTCATACCACGAAGGGTGTTCTCTAAAGATGCTACACAAATTATCTTGCTGCTTTGGCGGTGGCGTTGCACATCCAACCAATAGGCTAGAGACAACACCAACAGTCACTACAGGTAACCATTTACTACTCACACGAGTAGGCTGACCTAATAAGGCTTGCTTCCTTTCCACCAACGTCTCGCTATGCTTTTAAATACGAAAAATAATCCGCTAAGAAGCTATCAAAATCTTGAGTGCTTGCTTCTTCACTTTGTTGCTGAGCTGTCACAGAGCGTTGAACTTCTGCTTCCATCAACTCTGCTGAATACACCTTGTATTGGTGTGCTTTGTGTTGCTGAGCGTATGTTTTACCAAGCGCGCAGCCCACTTTACCCAAACCACCCAGTTTCTTGGTCTCTTCTAGCAACTGGCCAGAAATGGTCAGCTCTGGGTTATCAATCCAAGCTTCAAGCGTATCGCACGTTTCTTGGTATGCACGACCACCTTGTTCAGCGTCCATCATCTCGGCAATAGAGCGCAGATCTTTGAAGACACGCTTCGCCCAATCTTGCAGAGACAGTCGCTCACCGTGACAACCGATTTGCAATTCTAGACCAACTTGACGACCTTCTAAGATCACCTTGTTCCAGTTATCACGCCAGCATTCAAGTTCGCAGTTATCCATCTCAGCAGAGTCGGTTAACACACTCCAAGTTAGGAATAAATCTAAGAAGCGAACTTGTTGCTCATTGATACCAATTGAGCTGAATGGGTTTACGTCTAAAGAGCGAACCTCGATGTACTCGACACCAGCACGAGCTAGTGCTTCTGATGGCTTCTCACCACTTTTAGCCACACGCTTAGGACGAATTGGCGCATAAAGCTCGTTCTCGATTTGAAGAACGTTGCTATTCAACTGACGGTATTCACCATCAACTTTGGTACCAATTTCGGCAAACTCTTCCGATGGTGTGCGAATCGCTTGGTTCAATCCTTCAAGGTACTGGTCTAGGCTATTAAAGCCAATTTTCAATACACTTTGAGCACTGTTGGTGTAGCCAAGATCGCTCAGACGTAGTGCCGTTGCTTTTGGTAGATACAGCGTCTCGCCAATCTTTTCAAAAGGTAGCTTTGTCTCTCGGCCTTTGATGAAAGAAGGACATAGTGCAGGTGAAGCACCGAAGAAATAAGGAATTAACCAACCAAAACGGTAGTAATTACGAATCAAACCAAAGTAAGCATCGGACTTAGATTCACAACGCGCTTCTTCGGTTTGCTCTCCAAAAAGGCTATCCCAAAAACTATCTGGGAAAGAGAAGTTGAAGTGAACACCCGAGATAATCTGCATCAGGCTACCGTAACGGCGCTTAAGGCCTTCACGATATAGAGTCTTCATCTTGCCATTGTTAGAGGTGCCGTATTGCGCTAGCTGAATGTAATCTTCACTGCCTACATAACAAGGCATAGAAAGCGGCCACATCTTTTCGCCATCTAACTTGGTTTGTGTGAAATGGTGGATATCAGACAACTGATTCAAAAGCGTCGGAACGTCGTTAGAAACAGGCGTAATAAACTCCAGTAGCGACTCAGAAAAATCGGTCGTTACCCATCCGTTCATCAACGCAGATCCCAAAGCCTTTGGGTGCGGCCCAGTCGCAAGATGCCCATCTTCCGTGTAGCGTAACGTTTCCCTTTCAACACCACGACCAAATTGAGAGAAGGTCTTAGGGTTGGTTGCAACTTGCTTTAGTCGCGCAGCAAAATCAGTCAAAATTCAGTTCACTTATCTTATATCGTTCTGATTAGAACTATCATAAATTAGGTCGGAGGAGAAAAATAGAGTCTTTTTCCTCCCCCTTTAATGTGTACTCTAACGAATGATTTCAAGCTCTTCTATTGGAATATCTAACTTTTCTAGTTGAGGACGAAGCGAAGCCGCGTCGCCAACAACAATTATTTGATAATCATTCGGGTCAAACCATTTCTTAGATAGCTCGTTTAAGGTCTCTTTTGAGACAGTTTCAACTATCTGATTACGTTGCTGCAGGTAATCTTCGTCAAGGCTCAGCGCAACAATATTACTCAACAACCCAGCCTTTTGACTTGGTGTTTCGTATTTAAGTGCATCTTGTTGACCGACGGCAAGGCGCATAAATTTCACCTCTTCGTCAGTTAATCCACTTTGACTAAATTCATTCAGCTCAGAGATAAACTCTTGAATCGATGGAACCGTCGCATTGGCTCTCACTTGAGCACTGAATACTACCGCACCAGTTTCACGCGTACTGGAGAAGTAACCGCTCGCACCGTAAGTGTAGGCTTTGTCCTCACGTAGATTCTGGTTGATGCGGCTATTGAAGTTGCCTGCTAAGTTGAAGTTAGCTAGCTGGCTCAAATACAACTCACCGGTCGCATCAAAAGGTAAACCTTTACGCACCAAACGAACAATACTTTGCGGCGCACCCGGTTTATCAACTAAGTACAGATGTTGCCCTGAAAGCTCTTTGACGATCTGCGGACGCGTTAGTGGTGCCGCATCACCTTGCCACTGTTCAAAGAATTGTAGCTGTTTCCCTACCTCTTTCTTCGAGATGTCTCCCACAACAACAATATTGGCACCTTCTGGTGTGTAATGTTGCGCATAGAATTTTTTCACATCGTCTAAGGTCAATTTCGATAGAGATTCCTTAGTGCCATCACTGGCGCGAGCAAAGATACTGTCACCAAACAGCACTTCACGGGTTGCTTGGGAAGCCATCCAGCTTGGTTGTTGGTGCTGATACACGACGCCTTCAAGCATCTGCTTCTTCACACGTTCGAAGTCTTGCTCATCAAACTTAGGCTCGAATAGAACCTCTTGCACAATAGCTAAGGTTTGAGGCAGATTTTTCTCTAGCGTCGAGACTGAAATATCTGTGGTGTAACTGCCCGCACTAATGCTCACACTGCTACCTAGCTTATCTAAGGTCGCCTGTAACTCTTCAACCGCTCGCTTAGTTGAACCTTCTTCCATCATCGAAGCCGTTAAGTTCGCTAAGCCTTCTTGCCCTTTACGAACATAGCGTTCGCCTGCAGGCAATTGAATTTGTAGCTGTACTGTCGGCGTTTCACTGGTCACTGTACCAATCAAGTCAGTACCGTTCGTAAAGTGCATGCGATACAGCTCAGGCATAGTCGCTTCAACGCCAAAGTTAACTTCTGGCATAACGCTGCGATCAAAGGTGTTCGGTGCTTTTCTGAAATCAAGCTGATCTTCAGTGACCTTGACATATTCAGGTAACGTGCGAGCTGGAGTGGTGAATGTAGCTTCACGAACCGCAAGATCGAGTTGTTTCTTAGGAACCACACTCAAGGTCACCTTGTGCTTACCTTCGATGAAATCTTGGTAGGCTTTACTTACGCTTTCAGGAGTCACCGCGCGGATTTGATCCAACTGTGACTCAATGCGATCCGGTTGGCCATAGAAGGTCTGATTCGAAGCCAGCTGTGAAACCTTGCCTTTGACACTTTGCAGAGCGAAAACCGCATCCGCTTCAGCCATACCGGTAATTTGGTCTAAGCGCTCTTGTTCAACACCCTCTTTCGAGAACTGCTCTAAGGTATCCATCAATTCTTTATTAAGAACCGTCAAATCCCCTTTTTTACCAGAATCGCCCATCGCATAAACATACATGGTACAAGCCAATTCAGCACAGTCATGGAAAGAACCTGCACTCACCGCTTTTTGCGTCTTAACCAAGTTTTGATATAGGTAACTGTTGGTACCAGAACCTAAAACATTAGACAGTGCATTTAGCGAAGCTTGTGTTTCTTCACCACGATAAGTGGTTGGCCACCCCACAAGCACCATCGGCTGACGAATATTATCTTTTAAGGTGATGTACTTATCTTCAGTCAGCACTGCAGGTTGTTTCTCAGCAGCCTTAACTTCTGGACCTTGAGGGATAGGACCAAAGTACTTGTTAACCCATTCTAGCGTGTCATTAACATCGATATCACCACCGATAGTCAACACAGCATTATTTGGACCATACCAGCGTAGGAAGAAGGCTTTAAGGTCATTAACATCGACACGGTCTAAGTCTTCAACATAACCGATTGGTTGCCACGAATACGGGTGCCCTTCAGGGTAAAGCGCTTCACCCATGCGTTCCCACATTAAGCCATAAGGGCGATTTTCGTAGCTTTGAGCTCGCTCGTTCTTAACCGTGCCTCTTTGAACTTCAAATTTCTTCTGAGAAACCGCATCCAACAAGAAGCCCATGCGGTCTGATTCCAGCCACAGCATTTTCTCAAGTTGGTTAGATGGAACAGTTTCAAAGTAGTTGGTGCGGTCACGGTTGGTGGTGCCGTTTAACGAGCCACCAGCCTCGGTAATGATCTTAAAGTGCTGTTGGTCACCGACGTTTTCAGAACCTTGGAACATCATGTGCTCAAAGAAGTGAGCAAAGCCTGACTTACCAATCTGTTCACGAGCAGAACCTACGTGATAAGTGACATCAACATGTACCAGTGGATCGGAATCATCAGGAGAAAGAATCACGGTCAAGCCATTTTCAAGCTGATATTTCGCATACGGAATCACGACTTTATCTTTAGAAGGCTTAACTTCTTCTAATAAGGTGACACCTTCAGGTAACGAAGAAAAGAAGGGTGTTGAGCTAGGTACATTGTAAGAACAGCCAGCGATGGCGATAAGAGAAAATGTACCAAGTAAAACCTTTTTCATAGGTTCTCCTTAGAAAAAACCGAAGTAAATAGCAGCAAGTAAGCTGTAGCGAACGGCTTTGCCAATCGCTATCAAAATAACGCTAGGGATAAATTTCATTCTCAGCCAACCGGCAGCCAGACACAAAGGATCACCAATGATGGGTAACCAACTGAATAACAGTGTCCAGTAACCATAACGGCTCAGCCAAGCCATAGCCTTATGACCATGCTTTTCAGATTGAGTTCGATTAGGCAACCACAAACCAATCCAATAGTTGGTCAGGCCGCCTAAGGTATTACCAAGTGTCGCCAGCAGAATGATCGATGATGTTGAGAACTGATCTAAGCTCAATGCTGCAACCAGGCTTGCTTCTGAACCGCCGGGCAATAATGTGGCACTCAAGAAGCCACTAATGAAGAGTACCCACAGCGCCGAGTCAGAGAACCACAGCGCTATGTTTTCAAACAGAGAATTAAAAAACTCTAGCACTGCATATCAACCTTCTTGCATTTTAAGTAGTACCTTGCCTCTGGTATGCCCAGTTTCTACCTGTAGATGAGCTGATTGCGCTTCGTCTAATTGGTAGATACCTTGAATTTCTGTTTTGAGTAATCCGACACTGACCATATACAGCATAGTGTCCATTTGCTGAGGATTTGGTTCAACCAACATGCCTGATGCCGTAAAACCCAATAGTGTTGCTTTTTCACAGATCAATTCTGCAGATAGAGTGGGGACTGTCACGACTCTTGCGTCATCTTTCAAGCACTTCAACGCATCGAGAGCGGTATCGCCACCGACCAAATCAATCAGTACATCGACATCAGATACTCTTTCTGATGCTGGTGCAAACTTATAGTTAATCGCGTGAGCACCTAACGTCGCAAGGTAATCAAGATTGGCTTCGCTGCAGGTTGTGTAAACCTCAGCCTTCGCTGCCACCGCGATTTGAACCGCTAGATGACCAACACCGCTTGCGCCCGCTAAGATGAGTACGCGGTCACCTTCTTTCACTTCAGCTTTGTTGAGTGCCTGTGCTGCTGTTTGGCTGGCTAGTGGTAATGCAGCTGCCGCTTCTAGAGTAACCGAATCAGGAACCATGCTTAATGCAGCCTCTGGAACACTCACATATTGGCTGTAACCGCCACCTTGCAATGGGAAGCCAATAAAGCCGGCTACGTTATCACCAACAGTAAAACGCTCTGCCTGTTCGCCTAGCGTGACAATTTGCCCTGAAATGTCGTAACCAGGAACCCAAGGAAGGTTATCTTTGTTCTGTGCTGCGGCCCAACCAAGGCCGGCACGGGTTTTCACATCAATCGGATTAATGCCCGAAAAGGAAACTTTAACCACCACTTCTCCAGCCTTAGGCTCAGGAATAGCACTGGTTTGAATACTTAGGTTTTCGACGCCGCCGAATTGAGTAATCGCAATCTGTTTATTTTCCATTTCCACATTTCCTTGATTGATAAAAGCCCTAGAGAGCAAGCACCCTAATTAATAAAAAGAAAGGGATGCGAAAGCATCCCTTTGACTATAAACCATTTAATAAGGCTAAGTTAACCGCTCATTCGTAAATTGACGACCAATTAACGTAACGATACATGACCAGTAATCCATTAACCGACTAGCGCTAATAGAATACCCGCCGCAACCGCACTACCAAGTACACCTGCTACGTTCGGGCCCATCGCATGCATCAACAAGAAGTTCTGAGGGTTTGCCTCAAGACCGACCTTATTCACAACACGTGCCGCCATTGGAACCGCTGATACGCCAGCGGCACCAATCAATGGGTTGATGTCTTCTTTCGAGAAGCGGTTTAGAACCTTCGCCATCAATACACCACCCGCAGTACCAATACTAAACGCAACTGCACCTAAGCCAAGAATACCCAGAGTCTCTAAGTTCAAGAAAGTACCCGCTTGAAGCTTAGAACCAACACCAAGGCCAAGGAAAATAGTCACAACGTTAATCAGTTCGTTTTGCGCTGTTTTCGATAGGCGATCAACCACACCCGCTTCACGCATCAAGTTACCCAGACAGAACATACCCACCAGAGGTGTTGCTGAAGGTAGGAACAAAATCGTCATCAGTAGTACAGCAAGCGGGAAGAGGATCTTCTCTGCTTTACTAACGTGACGAAGTTGAGCCATCTTAATCTTACGTTCTTCAGGAGACGTTAACGCCTTCATGATTGGCGGTTGAATAATAGGAACCAATGCCATGTAGCTATACGCTGCTACCGCAATGGCACCTAAAAGATCAGGAGATAGTTTACTTGCTAAGAAGATCGCGGTCGGGCCATCGGCACCACCAATGATCGCAATTGACGAAGCATCGGCCATTGAAAATTCCATTCCTGGAACATAGTTCAGCAAGATCGCACCAAATAGCGTTGCGAAGATACCAAACTGAGCTGCAGCCCCTAGCCATAACGTTTTAGGGTTAGCAATCAACGCACCGAAGTCCGTCATTGCACCTACACCCATAAAGATCAGCAGTGGGAAAATACCCGTTTCAATACCAATGTAGTAAACGTAGTAAAGCAAACCGCCTGGATCAGTAAACCCAGCATTTGGAATATTTGCTAATACGGCACCAAAACCAATCGGTAGTAGAAGTAACGGTTCAAATCCTTTGCGAATTGCCAAAAACAACAATAAGCAACCAACCAACATCATACAGATCTGGCCGAACTCAAAGTTCGCAATCCCTGTTTCAGACCATAAGGTCATCAATCCTTCCATGGTGCTCCCTTACGCTAAGCTTAGTAGTGGAGCGCCTACAGTAACTGCATCGCCTTCTTTAACATTCAGCTCTTGAACGATACCACCACGAGCAGCACGAACTTCCGTTTCCATCTTCATCGCTTCTAGGATAAGCAGAACATCGCCTTCAGCAACCTCAGCACCCGCCTGAACGTTAACTTTAAAGATGTTACCCGCCAATGGAGCAGGAACCGCTTCAGCGTCAGAAGCAGCTACAGGTGCAGCCTGAGCCGCTTGAGCAGGCTTTGCTGATGGCGCAACAGATGTTAGTTCACCTTGTGGGCCAACCTCGACATCGTAAACTTGGCCATCCACCTTCACGCTGTAGCTTTCGATGCCACCAGACACAGGAGCCGGAGCTGCAGCAACTGGAGTCGCAACTTCTGCCGTTGGTGCTGGTTCAAATGCTTCAGGGTTACGACGGTTCTTAAGGAACTTAAGACCCACTTGTGGGAAAAGTGCATAAGTCAGGACATCATCAACGGTATCTTCAGCTAGAGAAATGCCTTCTGATTTCGCTTTCTCTAAAAGGTCCGTAGTCAGCGTATCCATTTCTGACTTAAGCAAGTCAGCAGGGCGACAAGTGATTGGCTCTGCACCATCCAGAACTTTCGCTTGCAGTTCAGCGTCTACTTCCGCAGGTGCTTGGCCGTATTCGCCTTTCAGTAGACCAGCAGTCTCTTTAGTGATGCTCTTATAGCGCTCACCCGTTAGCACGTTAATAACCGCTTGAGTACCGACAATTTGAGAAGTTGGTGTTACCAAAGGAATGTAACCAAGCTCTTTACGTACGCGTGGGATCTCTTCAAGAACCTCGTCCATACGATCGGCTGCGCCTTGTTCTTTCAGCTGACCTTCCATGTTAGTCAACATGCCGCCAGGAACCTGAGCAATCAAAATGCGAGAATCGACGCCTTTTAGCTGGCCTTCCCATTTCGCGTACTTTTTACGTACATCGCGGAAGTAAGATGCGATTGGTTCAATTTGGTCAAGCTTAAGATTCGTGTCGCGCTCTGTGCCTTCTAACATCGCCACAACCGTTTCAGTTGGTGTGTGACCGTAAGTACAGCTCATTGAAGAGATAGCCGTGTCTAGAATGTCGATACCCGCCTCAACGGCTTTAACCGCTGTTGCTGTCGATAGACCCGTTGTCGCGTGGCTATGTAGCGCTAGAGGAACATCACATGATGCTTTGATGCGTGTAATTAACTCTTCGGCTTCATAAGGCTTTAATAAACCTGACATATCTTTGATACATAGTGAATGACAACCTAGGTCTTCTAGACGCTTAGCCAGATCAACCCAAGTATCAGAGTTATGAACCGGACTGGTTGTGTAAGACAAGGTACCTTGAGCGTGGCCGCCAACATCAATCGTTGCTTTCACCGCTTTTTCAAAGTTACGTACGTCATTCATCGCATCAAAAATACGGAATACGTCCATGCCATTCTTGTGGGCACGTTCAACAAATTTTTCTACTACATCATCCGCGTAGTGACGGTAACCCAACAGGTTTTGACCACGCAGTAGCATCTGCATTGGTGTGTTTGGCATCGCTTTTTTAAGTTCACGCAAACGCTCCCATGGATCCTCTCCAAGAAAACGGATACACGAATCAAACGTCGCGCCGCCCCAAGTCTCTAGAGACCAGTAACCGACTTTATCCAGTTCTGCCGCAATTGGCAGCATATCTTCGATACGCATACGAGTAGCAAATAGTGACTGGTGCGCGTCACGAAGTACCACATCTGTGATAGCTAGTGGTTTAGACATGCTCATAAACTCCTTTTTAATCCTTTAAATGCTACTTAGCAGTAGACGCACGGTATTGATGAACCGCGACCGAAATTGCTGCCACTACCTGTGGACTAACAGCTGAAGGGTTTGATTGTGATTTTTGAATTTTTTTAGGTGCTGCGATCGGCTCAGGTACTTCTTCTGGTACCAGTTTTGACATCAACCGAACGAGGTAAACTAGAATAGTTAGAAAAATAAAGACAACGGACATTCCCGTTATCATTAGAGTCGCCGCATCTCCTAGCAGGCTTCCAATATTAGTCATGTTGCTTCCTTTCTTCGTCATCCTGACATATGTACAGGATTTCAGCGAATAGTGATCCCGACCCATGGATTATCTCGATTGGTAAAACTTTGTCAATTTTGTTTAAGGTTCTGTTACGGATAACGCACACATAAGGTTAATTATTCGCCTATCAGATCACATAAATCTGTCAAATGAGTCATTTTTAGATATTTAAACTGTGACTTAAACGGGGCTTTTCTGTGAAATGATATGAAAAAGGTGGAATAACAAAGAAGCATTCAAGAAGTACTTAAAATACAACAAGTTAAATGTTAAGTAAATTTAACATTTAATCAACATTTATATAGCGGGCATAAAAAAAGCCTCGTATAAACGAGGCTTTTTTTAATAATGTGGCGCGCTCTGGAGGATTCGAACCTCCGACCGCCTGGTTCGTAGCCAGGTACTCTATCCAGCTGAGCTAAGAGCGCACAGTTTTAATATCAATTCATTGTTACTAACAACGTATCAATATAAGGATTTCATTCTCATAAGAAAGAAGCCCTAAATAGTGGCGCGTCCTGGAGGATTCGAACCTCCGACCGCCTGGTTCGTAGCCAGGTACTCTATCCAGCTGAGCTAAGGACGCACGGCTTTAGTATCAATTCGTTGTAAACAACGGTTCAATACCAGGGTTTCATTCTCATAAGAAAGAAGCCCTAAATAGTGGCGCGCTCTGGAGGATTCGAACCTCCGACCGCCTGGTTCGTAGCCAGGTACTCTATCCAGCTGAGCTAAGAGCGCACGGTTTTTGTATCAACTTAAGCCAATACAAGGATTTCTATTCCCGTAAGAGAGAAGCCCTAAATAGTGGCGCGTCCTGGAGGATTCGAACCTCCGACCGCCTGGTTCGTAGCCAGGTACTCTATCCAGCTGAGCTAAGGACGCACGGTTTTAGTATCAATTTGCTATTTCACAATCAATACAAGGATTTCACTCTCATAAGAGAGAAGCCCTAAATAGTGGCGCGTCCTGGAGGATTCGAACCTCCGACCGCCTGGTTCGTAGCCAGGTACTCTATCCAGCTGAGCTAAGGACGCACGCTTTTGATATTAATTCTCGATAAACGATTTATCAATATCAGGATTCAAATTCATATAAGAACTAAACCCTAAATAGTGGCGCGCTCTGGAGGATTCGAACCTCCGACCGCCTGGTTCGTAGCCAGGTACTCTATCCAGCTGAGCTAAGAGCGCACGGTTTTAGTATCAACTTGTAGCCAATACGAGGATTTTCATTCTCATAGAGAGGAAACCCTTAAATAGTGGCGCGTCCTGGAGGATTCGAACCTCCGACCGCCTGGTTCGTAGCCAGGTACTCTATCCAGCTGAGCTAAGGACGCACGGTGTTCATTCATTAAGAATGAAGTTGTGAAATATATCACATTCTTCTTGCTACGAAGAAAAAAAAAGGCCATCGGCCTGTAATGAATGGCGGTGAGGGAGGGATTCGAACCCTCGATGCAGCTACAAACCACATACTCCCTTAGCAGGGGAGCGCCTTCGGCCACTCGGCCACCTCACCTAATTCATTATTCTCACATCACTTACAAGTAAGAGAAGAGAGAATGGCGCGTCCTGGAGGATTCGAACCTCCGACCGCCTGGTTCGTAGCCAGGTACTCTATCCAGCTGAGCTAAGGACGCACATTTACATTGTCTAAATTGCTAATTTTAGACTCGCAAGAAATGGCGGTGAGGGAGGGATTCGAACCCTCGATGCAGCTACAAACCACATACTCCCTTAGCAGGGGAGCGCCTTCGGCCTCTCGGCCACCTCACCGTCTTGCGGAGGCACATATTACGTTTTACCGAAAATATGTCAAACACTTTATTGAAAAAAATTGGACAAAAACACTCAACCGTTTGCTATTTAATCAAAGCGCTTGCAAATTGAACTTATAAGATTCAAATCGCGCTTTTTCCCTTAAAAATTAAGACGAAAGATTGGCAAGAATAAACAGCCGAAAACAATTATCTAATTTCTTCAGCAGCAAGTGCTACCGCTGTTTGCACCTTACTACGGGATGCGTTTTTACGCTATAGGAGAAGCTAACAAATCTTGAGCTTTGCCAAACAAAATAGAAAGAAGCAACATTGAACAACCGCAACGGTATTTCACAGTGTTATGGAGCATTCATTTCACCGAGTGAATACTGGCCAGTTATCTAAGCCATCTATATCTCAATGAACACTTCTGTTCTCCAAGATCAAAAAAGGCTAGCAACAATGCTAGCCCCTTCTCTACGCAAAAGTATTAGTAGTTGCCAGATGCAACGTTACCATTACCTTTTTCAGCTTGAATGCGCATGTAGATCTCTTCACGGTGAACAGATACTTCTTTAGGTGCGTTAACACCGATACGTACTTGGTTACCTTTAACGCCTAGTACAGTAACTGTTACTTCATCACCAATCATCAGTGTTTCGCCAACGCGGCGAGTCAAAATTAGCATTCTTTGCTCCTTGAGTAATCTCTAAATTTATCTAGCTACGAGAGCATTATCCAACAAAAGTTATATTTTCGTAAACTATCGATTGAGTTTATTTAACCAAAATGCACTTCTTTTTTAGGATAACCCTGTGTTTCACGCGCTACGATGTATGCATTGTGTAATATGTTAGCAGCCATATCGACTTGCGTTGGTGATATCACCAAAGTTAAAGACTGCTGCTGCAATAAGTGATGCTGTACATCAATTTCGCCTTCAGACAACAATCCATGTGAACTGACCACAATTTCTTGTGTTCGGCTTCCTACCACAGTTAACAAACTAACCTGTTCACTATTACGGATTTTCTCGTCAAAAACTAGTTTTAATTTGACACTTATGTCTTGTTTAATAATGAGTGCTGCCCGTTCTGTTTCCTCGATCACACTACAGACTTCGATCCCTAACAGTTGGCAATGCGATATGAAAGACGGTAAGTCTTCATTCAAACACTCGATACGTACCATGTCTCTTTGAATGGCGATGCCGGCAATATCATTCAAACACTGGCTACCCGCTATCAATGTGCCCTCACCTGCTTCAAAGCTGGAAAGTACTCTTAATGGCACATTATGTTGCCATGCATACTGAACACACGGTAAATGCAGAACCTTAGCACCTCGGCGAGCCATCTCTTCCATCGACGGAAAGTCTAAGGTATCGAGTTTCTTTGAATGTTTTACAACCCTCGGGTCACAAGAGTACACACCATCCACATCGGTATAAATCTGGCACTCTTTCGCCTGCAGTGCGCTAGCTAACGCAACCGCCGTGGTATCTGAGCCGCCTCGGCCTAGAGTGGTAATGTCACCTTTAGCATTTATGCCTTGAAAGCCAGCCACAATCACAATCTGATTATCGTCTAACAAGGCTTGAATAGGAGCAGTATCAATACGCTCAATCGTCGCATTATTATGATTAGAATCGGTGTGTATCTTGGCTTGATAGCCAGTCATCGATGTCGCTTCATAACCTAACTTGTGCAACGTCATTGCTAACAAAGCCATGGAAACTTGCTCTCCAGCCGTTAACAGCACATCCAATTCTCTAGCGTTGGGGACGCTATCAACTTGTGTGGCTAAGTTAACCAACCGATCTGTTTCACCTGACATAGCAGAAACGACAACCACGATCTGGTTACCTTCATTTTTCGCTTCAATGATTTTTTCTGCTACATGATGGATTCGTTCTATTGAACCCACCGACGTTCCACCAAATTTCTGCACGATAAGAGGCATTTTCACCCGTCCTCACCTTCCCAAGACCAATGTCTATATATGACAAAAAAACACATACTCCGCGTCATGGCGAAGCAATAAAAAATGAACCAAGGAGTCTAACGTAACCATTAGACTTCGTGGTTAATCTCAATCAAACCTGATTTACACACTTCCAATAGACAAAATAAAAGATGCCCAATCATCTGATTGGGCATCTTTGTATCAATTACTTAAGCTTAAAGACGTTCTTCTAACCAAGTGCGTACAGATTTAAGCGCTTCAGGTAGTGCTTCAACGTCAGTACCACCCGCTTGAGCCATATCTGGACGACCGCCGCCTTTACCGCCAACTTGCTCAGCAACCATTTTAACTAGGTCACCCGCTTTAACTTTGCCGATAAGGTCTTTGGTTACGCCAGCAATCAGGCCAACTTTACCGTCTGCTACGTTAGCAATCAGGATAATGCCGCTACCCACTTGGTTTTTAGCGTTATCAACCATAGTACGTAGGTTCTTGTTGTCTGCACCTTCAATTGCAGCAACCAGTACTTTAGTACCTGAGATTTCTTCCACTTTGCCCATGATGTTTGCGCCTTCAGCTGCAGCCATCTTTTCTTTAAGCAGTTGGATTTCTTTCTCTAGAGATTTCGCTTTCTTAGCTGACTCAGCCAGTTTCTCTTCGTAAGCGTTAGCTTGAGCTTCTACAGCATCTAGAGCCGCTTCGCCTGTTACCGCTTCGATACGACGGATACCAGCAGCGATACCACCTTCAGAAGTGATCTTGAACAGACCGATATCACCCGTGTTGCTCGCGTGGATACCACCACAAAGCTCAGTAGAGAAGTCGCCCATAGACAGAACGCGAACTTCATCATCGTACTTCTCGCCAAACAGTGCCATTGCACCTTTTTGTTTCGCTGACTCGATGTCCATGATGTTGGTTTCAATCACGTGGTTCTTACGAACTTGTGCGTTAACCAAGCGCTCTACTTCTTTAATCTGTGCCGGTGTTACCGCTTCAAGGTTAGAGAAGTCAAAACGTAGGTTATCAGGCTTAACCAAAGAACCTTTCTGAGCAACATGCTCACCTAGAACTTCACGCAGTGCAGAGTGAAGTAAGTGCGTTGCAGAGTGGTTTAGCGAGATAGCAGCACGACGCTCAGCATCAACTGTTGCTTCTACTTTGTCGCCTTTAGCAAATACACCTTCAACTAGCTCACCGTGGTGCGCAAATGCGTTACCTAGTTTCTGAGTGTCTTGTACTTTGAACAGACCCGATGCTGTTTTTAGCGTACCAGCATCACCACATTGACCGCCTGACTCAGCGTAGAATGGTGTCTCTTCAAGGATAATGATGGCTTTGTCGCCCGCTGATAGTGAAGATACTTCTTCGCCGTCAACGAATAGCGCAGAGATTTCACCTGAACCTTCAGTACCTGTGTAACCACAGAACTCAGTGTTGGTGTCTACTTTGATCGTCGCGTTGTAATCCGTGCCGAATTGGCCAGCTTCACGAGCACGCTGACGCTGTGCTTCCATCGCCTTCTCAAAGCCTTCTTCATCGATAGTAAAGTCGCGTTCACGAGCTACATCGTTAGTAAGGTCAGCTGGGAAGCCGTATGTATCGTAAAGTTTGAATACTGTTTCACCGTCAAGCTCTTTGCCTTCAAGTGCATCTAGTGCGTCATTAAGAATAACCATGCCGCGCTCTAGAGTACGACCGAAGTTCTCTTCTTCAATGCGAAGTACTTTTTCAACAAGCTCCTGCTGTTTCTTAAGTTCATCTGCCGCAGAGCCCATCACTTCAGCTAGTACACCCACAAGTTTGTGGAAGAACACGCCTTGTGCGCCAAGCTTGTTACCGTGACGAACTGCACGACGAATAATACGACGTAGAACGTAGCCACGACCTTCGTTTGAAGGCATAACGCCATCAGCGATTAGGAATGAACAAGAACGGATGTGGTCAGCAATAACGCGTAGCGATTGGTTAGATAGGTCGTCATGGCCCACAACTTCAGCTGTCGCTTTGATTAGCTTTTGGAATACATCGATTTCGTAGTTAGAGTGAACGCCCTGCATGATTGCAGAGATACGCTCAATACCCATACCTGTATCAACAGCAGGCTTAGGTAGCGGTTCCATTGTACCGTCAGCATGACGGTTGAACTGCATGAATACGTTGTTCCAGATCTCGATGAAACGGTCACCATCTTCTTCAGGTGTACCAGGACGGCCACCCCAGATGTGCTCACCATGATCGTAGAAGATTTCAGTACATGGACCACAAGGACCTGTGTCACCCATTGTCCAGAAGTTATCAGACTCGAACTGTTTACCGCCTTCTTTGTCGCCGATGCGAACGATACGGTCAGCAGGTACACCTACTTTCTTGTTCCAGATATCGAATGCTTCATCATCTGTCTCGTATACCGTTACCAGCAGACGATCTTTTGGCAGTTGAAGAGTTTCAGTCAGGAATTCCCAAGCAAACGCAATCGCTTCTTCTTTGAAGTAATCACCAAAGCTGAAGTTACCTAGCATTTCGAAGAATGTGTGGTGACGAGCCGTGAAA
The DNA here is from genome assembly GCF_023206395.1 of Vibrio sp. ED004. NCBI lineage: Bacteria > Pseudomonadati > Pseudomonadota > Gammaproteobacteria > Vibrionales > Vibrionaceae > Vibrio > Vibrio sp. ED004. Next base: position 1,193,391 of record NZ_CP066149.1, read on the forward strand.
CCTACGTTTTCAAGGTCATTGTGTTTACCACCCGCACGTACACAACGCTGAGCCGTAGTTGCTCGTGTGTAGGCACGCTTTTCGGCGCCTAGGAAGCAATCTTTGAATTGGTTCATACCTGCGTTAGTAAATAGCAAGGTTGGATCGTTGTGTGGAACTAACGATGAACTGTCTACGATTTGGTGTTCTTTGCTCTCAAAGAACTTAAGGAACGCGTTGCGAACCTCATCAGTGCTCATGTACATGCAGCTCTTCCTGAAAATAGTCGAGTTAGAATTTTGCCGTATTGTAGATCATGGTTAAGGCTTCGACTAGTTTTCTTGTAGAAAAGACACCCTTGGGCAGGATTTTAGTTGTAAATCGATAAAATGGAGAATATTTCACTAGCTAAGATAGTGGAAAAGCCTAACTAAATTGACTACCTAATGACTGAAGAAAGTCCGTAAACTAAGAAGCTCTAGCTAAATAACACACAGAGCGAAACTGCCCCAACAAAAAAGCTCCGCATAAAAATGCGAGGCTTTAAATTTTTCAAAGCGAATGTTATTTCAAACATCCACTCGATAAAACGTTAGCTTATAGCTCTTCGTTTTCTTCTTCTTGTTCTACGTCTTTCTCTTCAAGAGTAGCAGGAGTTAGTAGCAACTCACGAAGTTTAGTGTCGATCTCTAGAGCAACTTCTGGGTTTTCACGTAAGTATTTACCAGCGTTAGCTTTACCTTGGCCGATCTTATCACCCTTGTAGCTGTACCAAGCGCCCGCTTTTTCTACTAGCTTGTTCTTAACACCTAAATCGATAAGCTCACCTTCACGGTTAAAGCCTTTGCCGTATAGGATTTGAGTTTCAGCTTGTTTAAACGGTGCAGCAATCTTGTTCTTAACAACCTTGATACGCGTTTCGTTACCAACAACCTCATCACCATCTTTGATCGCACCAGTACGGCGGATATCAAGACGAACAGATGCGTAGAACTTAAGAGCGTTACCACCCGTTGTTGTTTCTGGGTTACCAAACATCACACCAATCTTCATACGGATTTGGTTGATGAAGATAGCCATACAGTTAGACTGCTTAAGGTTACCAGTTAGCTTACGCATCGCTTGAGAAAGCATACGAGCCTGAAGCCCCATGTGGCTATCACCCATTTCGCCTTCGATTTCTGCTTTTGGTGTTAATGCTGCTACTGAGTCAATAACAAGTACATCGATTGCACCTGAACGAGCAAGTGCATCACAGATTTCTAACGCTTGCTCACCCGTATCTGGTTGAGAAACAAGAAGCGCATCGATATCAACACCAAGCTTTTGAGCGTAGATAGGGTCTAGTGCGTGTTCCGCATCAACGAAAGCACACGTCTTGCCCACTTTTTGTGCTGCAGCAATAAGCTCAAGAGTTAACGTTGTTTTACCTGATGATTCTGGACCGTAAACTTCTACGATACGTCCCATCGGTAGGCCACCAGCACCTAGTGCGATATCTAGAGATAGAGAACCAGTAGAAATAGTTTCTACGTCCATTGTGCGGTTATCACCAAGACGCATGATAGAACCTTTACCAAATTGCTTTTCAATCTGACCAAGGGCTGCGGCTAACGCTTTTTGTTTATTCTCGTCCATTTCTATCTCCACATAATCGGTTGTCTCAACAAGCGATCTAGAATCTATTTCTAACCCACATAGGGGTGACTAATTGGCTTTCATTATACTGTTGATTCATACAGTGTCTATACCTGTATGAAAATAATTTGTACAAATGTTACTTACCTTCCATTGATAGGTAATCATAAATAACTTGCAGGGCATGGTGCGTGGCTTGTTGGCGTACTTGTGATCTATCGCCTGTAAATACATTCGTTTCCACTTTATCCCAGCCGTTTAATGCCTTCCAAGCAAAACAGACGGTACCAACGGGCTTCTCTTCTGTGCCGCCGCCAGGGCCAGCAATACCACTGATCGACACAGAAATAGTGCCATTTGAATGTTGTAGCGCACCCTTGGCCATTTCTATCACCACAGGTTCACTTACCGCACCGAACTCAACCAAGGTTTCAAGCTGAACACCAATCATCTCTTGCTTAGCTTCATTACTGTATGTGACAAAAGCACGATCAAACCATCCAGAGCTACCTGCCACATCGGTGACCGCCGTTGCTACACCGCCGCCAGTACAAGATTCAGCGGTCACTAGCACTTGTTTATGTTTTGCCAGTAATGGTCCAAGTTTTTCACTAAGAGCTTGAGTCATCTGCATTATCAACTTCCCTTTATTTACTGTCATATCATTTGGATTCGCATCTTTTCGCATCAGCCGCTTTTCGCACGAAACGCTTTCACGTATCCTAAGCCGCAATAGAAATAAACGAAAGAAGTTAACTGTGAAAGCCGATCAAAAACATACTCCCATGATGCAGCAGTACCTAAAACTAAAAGCAGAAAATCCAGAAATTCTGCTGTTCTACCGCATGGGCGATTTCTACGAGCTTTTCTACGATGACGCTAAAAAAGCTTCTCAACTCCTCGATATTTCACTGACTAAGCGTGGTTCATCAAATGGTGAGCCGATTCCGATGGCAGGTGTTCCATACCATGCGGTTGAAGGATACCTTGCAAAGTTAGTGCAACTTGGTGAGTCCGTAGCAATTTGTGAACAGATTGGTAATCCAGCACTTTCAAAAGGCCCTGTTGAGCGCGCGGTCGTGCGTATCGTGACACCGGGTACAGTAACCGACGAAGCATTGCTTTCTGAACGCATTGATAACCTGATTGCAGCCATTTATCACCACAACGGTAAGTTCGGCTATGCGACGCTCGATATTACTTCCGGTAGATTCCAACTCTGCGAGCCTGAAACTGAAGAAGCAATGGCCGCTGAGCTACAGAGAACCTCTCCGCGTGAGCTGTTGTTCCCTGAAGATTTCGAACCTGTCGATTTAATGGCAAGCCGTAACGGCAATCGTCGTCGCCCTGTCTGGGAATTTGAATTAGACACCGCCAAGCAGCAACTGAACCAACAATTTGGTACTCGCGACCTTGTCGGTTTTGGCGTGGAAGGTGCCAAGCTTGGCCTGTGTGCAGCCGGCTGTCTTATTCAATATGTAAAAGACACGCAACGTACAGCGCTTCCGCACATCCGTTCACTCACTATGGACAAGCAAGATCACTCCGTGATCCTCGATGCTGCGACTCGCCGCAATCTAGAAATCACGCAAAATCTTGGTGGTGGCACAGATAACACGCTTGCTGAAGTGCTTGATCACACCGCTACGGCAATGGGTAGTCGTATGCTTAAGCGTTGGTTACATCAACCGATGCGCAATATCTCGGCACTTGATCAACGCCTAGATGCGATTGGTGAAATGAAAGATTTGGCTCTATTCACAGAGCTACAGCCGACCTTAAAACAGATTGGTGATATCGAACGTATTCTGGCTCGTCTTGCACTTCGTTCTGCTCGCCCACGTGATATGGCGCGCCTTCGCCAAGCAATGGAATATTTGCCAGAGCTTGCTGAAACACTGACCCAACTTAAGCACCCATACCTGACTCAACTTGCTCAGTACGCGTCTCCTGTGGATGAGGTTTCAGAACTGCTTGAACGTGCAATAAAAGAGAACCCACCCGTGGTTATCCGCGACGGCGGTGTGATCGCAGAAGGCTATAACGCCGAGCTAGATGAATGGCGTGACCTTGCTGCGGGCGCAACCGAGTTTCTGGATAAGCTTGAGCAAGAAGAGCGTGAACGTCACGGTATCGACACGCTAAAAGTTGGTTACAACAACGTACACGGTTTCTTCATTCAAGTAAGCCGCGGACAAAGCCACCTTGTACCGCCACATTATGTTCGTCGCCAAACGCTGAAGAATGCTGAACGTTACATTATTCCTGAGCTGAAAGAGCACGAAGACAAAGTGCTTAACTCTAAATCGAAGGCACTGGCTATCGAGAAGCAGTTGTGGGAAGAGTTGTTTGATTTGCTACTGCCATATCTAGAACGACTGCAAAACATCGCTTCTTCAGTATCGCAACTTGATGTACTACAGAACTTAGCTGAGCGCGCAGATACGCTGGATTACTGTCGCCCAACTATGACAGAAGCGGCAGGTGTACAGATCCAAGCGGGTCGTCACCCAGTAGTAGAGCAAGTGATGGACGAACCTTTCATCGCCAACCCTATCGACCTAAACGATAAGCGAAAAATGCTAATCATCACAGGTCCGAATATGGGTGGTAAGTCGACCTACATGCGCCAAACTGCACTCATCGCATTGATGGCTCATATCGGTTGTTATGTTCCAGCTGAAAGCGCGACTATTGGCTCTATCGACCGTATCTTTACTCGTATCGGTGCATCGGATGATCTGGCTTCTGGTCGTTCAACCTTCATGGTTGAGATGACAGAGACCGCTAATATTCTGCACAACGCGACACCAAATAGCCTTGTGCTAATGGACGAAATTGGCCGTGGTACCAGTACTTACGATGGTTTGTCATTGGCATGGGCGAGCGCAGAATGGCTAGCGAATCAAATCAATGCGATGACGCTGTTTGCAACGCACTACTTTGAGCTAACCGAACTGCCGAACCAACTGCCAACATTGGCAAATGTGCACTTGGACGCGGTTGAACACGGCGATAGCATTGCCTTTATGCACGCGGTTCAAGAAGGTGCGGCAAGTAAATCTTACGGCCTAGCAGTTGCAGGGCTGGCTGGTGTACCAAAAGCAGTGATCAAGAACGCTCGCGCGAAGCTAACACAGCTTGAGGCATTGAGTATTGAGTCTCCGACATCGAAGCCAAGTGGTGTTGATATCGCGAACCAACTGAGCCTGATCCCTGAACCGAGTGAAGTGGAACAAGCACTAGCGAATGTTGATCCTGATGATCTAACACCTCGCCAAGCATTAGAAGAACTCTACCGCTTGAAGAAGCTTCTCTAACTTAAGAAGCACTCTAGTTTAAATAGCTAAGCGCTGTGGTTTCTAACTGAAGTAAAAAGCTAAACCAGAAGCTAAAACTAAAAAACGCTGACATTAGGTCAGCGTTTTTTTATTTCGATATCGTGGAATATCGTTTAGTCGTTTTCAACGTTGAACAAGTTTTCCATGTTCAGACCTTGCTTGATCAGAATCTCACGTAAACGACGAAGACCTTCAACTTGGATTTGACGAACTCGCTCACGAGTCAGGCTGATTTCACGGCCAACTTCTTCTAACGTTGACGGTTCATAACCTAACAGTCCAAATCGACGTGCAAGCACTTCTTTCTGCTTCGGATTCAGTTCATCAAGCCAGAAAATCAGTGAGTTCTTGATATCGCTATCTTGAGTTGAAACCTCAGGATCTGAATTGTTGATGTCTGGAATAATATCCAACAGCGCTTTCTCACCGTCACCACCAATTGGCGTATCTACAGAGCTCACTCTTTCGTTTAGACGAAGCATCTTGCTCACATCACCAACTGGCTTATCTAGCTTAGAAGCGATCTCTTCAGCTGTTGGTTCGTGGTCAAGCTTTTGTGATAGCTCTCTTGCCGTACGTAGGTAGATGTTCAGCTCTTTCACAACATGGATTGGCAAACGGATGGTGCGAGTCTGATTCATCAACGCACGTTCAATAGTTTGACGAATCCACCATGTTGCGTAAGTTGAAAAGCGGAAGCCACGCTCTGGGTCAAACTTCTCTACGGCGCGAATCAAGCCTAGGTTGCCTTCTTCGATTAGATCGAGAAGTGCCAAGCCACGGTTGCTATAACGACGAGAAATTTTTACCACTAAACGCAGGTTACTTTCGATCATGCGTTTACGTGCTGCTTCATCACCGCGTAGAGCTCGACGTGCGTAAAGCACTTCTTCTTCTGCGGTTAGTAGTGGTGAGAAACCGATTTCGCCTAGATACAGTTGAGTGGCATCTAAGCTTTTAGACGTAACTTCAACTTCTTCTTTCGCTTCGGTTTTCTTAGTGACTGTTCGTTTTACTTTTCCAAGAGCTTCCGGTTCCGTGGTTGCTTGGTCAAGATCGAACTCTTCTTTGGTTACTGCATTGCTTATACTCATAACGCCTCCCCCTGGCGAAATTAGCATGACATTACAACTTCATATGTCGCTAAATGACTATGTCACTCAATACAATACGTTAATCATTCATATTGTATTTAAGGCAAATATCGTTTTGGATTAACGGATTTACCTTGGTAACGAATCTCAAAGTGCAGCCTAACACTGCTGGCTCCAGAGCTTCCCATTGTTGCAATCTTCTGCCCTGGTTTCACACTTTGCCCTTCAGATACTAATAGTCGGTCGTTATGCGCGTATGCACTTAAGTAATTATCATTGTGCTTCACAATCACTAGATTGCCGTAGCCTCGTAGTGCATTACCCGAATAAACAACCGTTCCCCCTGCAGTAGATACTATTGGCTGACCTCGCTGTCCTGCTATGTCTATGCCTTTATTTCCTTGTTCGCCTACAGAGAAATTCTTAATTACTCTCCCTTTAGTTGGCCATAACCATTTGGATACTTTATCACTTGTTGGTTTGGTGGACGGTGTAACATTCTGTTTACCTTTAGAACCAACATACTCCTTTGATTTAGATTGTTCAACCTTCTTTGGTGGATCTTTTTTTACCACTTTGGTGGTAGTTTGAGCTGGAGCTGGTTTAGAGTTTTTGCTCGATTGTGGTTTGGTTTTAGGTTTACTTGCCGCAGATGACGTTGTCGATGCCGCGACAGGCGCAGCAACTGCTGCTGCCGCTACCGTAGATTTACCATACGCAGGCGCGTTGTAGCTAGGACGCCACAACTTAAGCTTCTGTCCTGGGTGGATAGTATAAGGGGCAGACAATTTGTTGTAACTGACGAGGTCATTCACATCTTTATTGGTCACATAAGCGATGAAATAAAGCGTGTCGCCTTTTTTCACTTCATAGTAACTGCCGCGATAACTACCACGATCAATCGATGAGTATTTCTTGTTAAGGCTTGAAACCGGCGCAGGCGAATTCGCTGCACACCCAACAAGGGCACAGCTAAGCAGTAAAGTACTTCCTTTAAACAACTTCGAACGCATCGACTCTCTATCCACCTACACCATTGGTCTTGTTATTAAGCTAGTTCACCAGGAACAAGAGGTACAAATCTCACCATTTCGATAACACTCGACAAAAATTCATCGCCGTGACGAACGATCTTCAACAGTTGTTGTTCATCATCCCCAACAGGAATCAGTAAACGACCGCCATCTTTCAGCTGTTGCAGAAGCGCTTGAGGAATCGACTCTGCAGCAGCGGTAACAATAATCGCATCAAAAGGCGCCTTTGAAGACCACCCTTGCCAACCATCACCATGCTTAGTTGAAATATTGTAGAAATCGAGTTGCTTCAACCTACGTTTAGCATCCCATTGTAGCGACTTTATTCTTTCAACCGAATAGACATGATCAACAAGCTGAGCCAATACTGCGGTTTGGTAGCCAGAACCTGTTCCGATCTCCAAAACGCGGCTATCTTGTTGTAACTCAAGTAACTCTGTCATTTTAGCAACAATGTATGGTTGCGAGATGGTTTGCCCCTGTCCGATCGGCAGCGCATTATTATCATAAGCTTGATGGTACATCGCTTGTGATAAAAAGCTCTCCCTCGGCAGTTGGTAAATAGCATCAAGAACCTTTTGGTCTCGGATGCCATTTTCAATCAGAAAAGTAACTAAGCGCTCGGCTTGTGGATTGCTCACTTACTTCTCCCCTAACCATGTTGTCATCGCACCTAACGACTCGTGCGCCGTCAGATCAACTTGTAACGGTGTTACCGATACAAAGCCATGTTCGATTGCATAAAAATCGGTACCTTCGCCAGCATCTTGCTCTTTACCCGGAGGACCAAGCCAGTAGATATCATGACCACGAGGGTCCTTTTGCTTAATCATATCTTCAGCATGGTGACGAGCACCTAGGCGCGTTACTTGAGTACCAGAGAGCTGTTCTAAAGCTAGATCAGGCACATTGACGTTTAACAGGCGATTAGTTGGGATTGGGTTTACTAAATGTTGTTCGACGATACGACGAGCAATCGCTGCCGCTGTCTTAAAATGTTTTTTACCCACCAATGAAAACGCCACCGATTGGACACCTAAGAAGTGCCCTTCCATTGCGGCTGCGACTGTGCCTGAATAAAGCACATCGTCACCGAGGTTTGCACCGTGATTAATGCCCGTTAAAACCAGATCGGGCATATCATTTTTAAGCAGTTCATTTAACGCAAAATGCACACAATCTGTCGGCGTGCCTTGTACCGAGTAGGTATTTTCTGCAATTTCTTGAACACGCAAAGGTTGCTCTAAAGTTAATGAATTTGAAGCACCTGAGCGATTACGGTCAGGTGCAACAATGATAACTTCAGCAAGATCACGTAATTCATTTGCTAGCTCATGAATACCTTGAGCATGCACACCATCATCGTTGCTGAGTAAAATCTTCATCTTGTATCCTTTCTTTTGTTCCAATGCCAAGTGACTAAATTCCAATATCAAGTGACTTAGCTCCAAGCATAATCGTTATTGCTCGTAGCTTCTTTCTACGTGTACTTCTTCAACCAATTCGCGAACGATCGCTGTTGCGAAACAGCCCGCATCAAGAGAAAACTTAAGCGTGACATTATCTTCGTTCACTTCCCAAGTTAAATCCGTTGGTTTCAGTGACGCTTCACGGCGATCATGGCGCATACGGTTACCACGAATCAAAGCCATTAGATCCGGTTCAGCATCAAGGTGTTTCTGTTCTAGAGCTTGAGACTCATCAGTCGTTGGTAAGGCATTATCGCCAGCCAAAGCAACAGTCATCAAAGCAGAGCCGTTCGCGATGTCTTGGTTTACAGCTTCAATGTTGTCAGCCGTTACCGTTAGTTGAGCGCCGTCTTTCAACACGATATCGCCAACCAATGCTGATGCAAACGCACCTTGCTCAATACGGTCTGAAAGGATCAGGTTGTAAATCCACGAGCGAGCTGCAGAAAGGTACAAGCTGCGCTTATTTTGGTTACGAGTACGAACGTTATCACGGCCCCAACGACGAGCTTCAGATAGGTTGTTACCTTCATTGCCAAAACGCTGAGCACCAAAGTAGTTTGGCACGCCCACTTGAGCGACTTTTTCCAAACGCTTGACCACATCTTCGCAATCCGTTACTTCAGACAAGGTCAACTCAAATTGGTTGCCAACTAAATCGCCCGGACGTAACTTTTTGTTGTGTCGCGCTGTCGCTAGGATTTCGATGCTTGGGTATTGTGCTAAGAACGCTGAAAAGTCAGGCTCACCTTTCGGTAGGTGGACGCTCAACCACTGCTCTGTCACAGCGTGACGGTCTTTCAAACCCGCCCAGCTCACGTCTTTCGACTTAACACCGCAAGCCTTAGCCAACTCATTCGCCACGAAGCTTGTATTCTCACCCGTTTTACGGATGCGAACCATTAGATGCTCGCCTTCACCGGTAAATTCAAAACCCAAGTCTTCATTAACGACAAAGTGTTCGGCTTTTGCTTTTAGTTTTGCTTTCGCAGTTGGTTTACCGTTTAGATAAGCCAATGAAGATAAAATATCTGACATGCTGTTCTTTTCGTGTTGGTGCTTACGCACTTTTGGTAATTAGGACCACCGCTTCACATGCGATGCCCTCTTTGCGACCTGTAAAACCTAAACGCTCTGTAGTCGTGGCTTTTACATTCACATTACTGATGCTGGTTTCTAAGTCTTGTGCAATCGCTTGGCACATAGATTCTATATGAGGCGCCATTTTTGGTGCTTGCGCCATGATAGTAATATCGGCATTACCAATCACGTAGCCTTGTTCTTTTACTCGACGATAAACATCTTTCAATAGCTCACGGCTGTCTGCACCCTTCCACTCATCATCAGTATCTGGGAAATGACGACCAATATCACCCGCAACAATCGCACCTAATAGAGCGTCACATAACGCATGTAGGGCAACATCACCGTCTGAGTGTGCAATAAGACCTTGTTCATAAGGGACGCTCACGCCACCAATAATTACCGGGCCTTCACCACCAAACTTATGTACATCAAAGCCATGGCCAATACGAATCATCATTATTCCTTATTCTGACTTAAATAGAACTCAGCAAGCGCTAAATCTTCTGGCTGAGTAATCTTAAAATTATCTGAACGCCCAGCGATTAAAGCGGGCGATAAACCTTTCCACTCAAAAGCTGAAGCTTCATCGGTAATAGAAACACCTTGTTGAAGCGCCTCACTTAATGCATTCCAGAGGGGTTCTGCTTTAAACATTTGCGGCGTCAGTGCGTGCCATAGATCAGCTCGTTCAACGGTATGCTCAATCTGCCCTTGGACACCTCGCTTCATCGTGTCACGAACGGGCGCGGCCAAAATAGCCCCGACATCATGGCTCATCGCGCCTGAGATCAACTTATCGATATCACCCAACTGAACACAAGGCCTTGCAGCATCGTGAACCATCACCCATTCACCAAGCTGTTGCTCTGCAATGTAATCTAAAGCAGAGAGCACGGAGTCCGCTCTTTCGCTTCCACCAGACACTCTGATCACTTGTGGGTTCTGATTTAGGGCAAGCTCTGGGTAGTATGGGTCATCTTCGCTAATCGCGACGACAATTTGAGAGACTTGTGAATGAGACAATAATTTCTCAATGGTGTGCTCTAAAATCGTTGTACCGTTAATCTTGAGATATTGCTTAGGACGGCCGGCCTGCATTCGGCTACCCACGCCCGCCGCAGGTACAACGGCAATCACGCTTTGAAGTTGAGTCGACATTAATGGGATTCCTCACCAATGATGCGATAAAACGTTTCGCCTTCTTTTACCATTCCAAGTTCATGACGTGCACGCTCTTCTATCGCGTCTAAGCCTTGGCGTAGATCGTCGATTTCAGCAAACATCTCGGCATTACGAACATGTAGCTTTTCGTTTACTTGTTGCTGAACTTGGATTTCGTTGTTCACACCGTAGTAATCAGAGATACCATTTTTACCGAGCCACAGTGTGTGTTGTAGCCAGCCAAACACTATGAGCAGTACTAAAGCAAAAATTCGCATAACACCTTTCGCCGGTTGAAAAAGAAGGAACTAGAATAAGGCACATATATACCATAATGAGCTTATTGGTGCGAGATATGTGGTGTAAGGGAATCAATAAGTAGGAGAATTATTGTTGTTCGAAACCTGTAATAAGATTCTCAACGCCCTCCTCCATCGGTCTCGATAATGACGAACAAACGACTGCAGCCGAAAGAACCAAAGACAGCGTGCCTTTCCTAAGGCACGTGCCCCGTCATTCCCAAGAAGGAGGAACGACTGAGTTGGGCATCTATCGAGGCAAACGCAAATAAGAGATCCCCCGATTCCTTCCTTCGTCAGTCTAGGGAATAACGAACTTTAGATGTAACAAGGAGGAGCTTTAAAACCTAGAGCTTCTTCCCGTCATTTTTTACAGACAAAAAAATGCCCCGCACAAGCGAGGCATTTAAAAAGCTTAGATTAACAATTCACTAGGAATTATTGACCTTTAACTTCTTTAAGACCGTTGTAAGGAGCTTTAGAACCTAGAGCTTCTTCGATACGGATTAGTTGGTTGTACTTAGCAACACGGTCAGAACGGCTCATAGAACCTGTTTTGATTTGACCTGCAGCTGTACCTACCGCTAGATCAGCGATAGTTGCATCTTCAGTTTCGCCAGAACGGTGAGAGATTACTGCAGTGTAGCCAGCGTCTTTAGCCATCTTGATAGCAGCTAGAGTCTCTGTTAGAGAACCGATTTGGTTGAACTTGATAAGGATAGAGTTAGCTACGCCTTTCTCGATACCTTCAGCAAGAATCTTAGTGTTTGTAACGAACAGATCGTCACCAACGATTTGAAGCTTGTCGCCTAGAAGTTCAGTTTGGTGCTTGAAGCCATCCCAATCTGACTCGTCAAGACCGTCTTCGATAGAAACGATTGGGAAGTTGTTCGCTAGCTCAGCTAGGTAGTGGTTGAACTCTTCAGAAGTGAAAGTTTTACCTTCGCCCTTCATGTTGTAGATGCCAGCTTCTTTGTCGAAGAACTCAGATGCTGCACAGTCCATAGCAAGAGTAACGTCTTTACCTAGTTCGTAACCAGCAGCTGCAACAGCTTCTGCGATAACTTCTAGAGCTTCAGCGTTAGACTTAAGGTTAGGAGCGAAACCACCTTCATCACCAACTGCAGTGCTGTAGCCTTTAGACTTAAGAACTTTAGCTAGGTTGTGGAATACTTCAGCGCCGATACGTAGACCTTCTTTAAGAGTTTTAGCGCCAACTGGTTGGATCATGAACTCTTGGATGTCAACGTTGTTATCTGCGTGCTCACCACCGTTGATGATGTTCATCATTGGTAGAGGCATAGAGAACTGACCAGCAGTACCGTTTAGCTCAGCGATGTGCTCGTATAGAGGCATGCCTTTCGCAGCAGCAGCAGCTTTTGCGTTAGCTAGAGATACAGCTAGGATAGCGTTCGCGCCGAACTTAGACTTGTTATCAGTACCGTCTAGGTCAAGCATGATTTGGTCAACGTCAGCTTGTGCTTTAGCGTCAGTACCAACTAGAGCTTCAGCGATTGGGCCGTTTACAGCTTCAATAGCTTTAAGAACACCTTTACCTAGGAAACGTGATTTGTCGCCGTCACGTAGCTCAAGAGCTTCGCGAGAACCAGTAGATGCGCCAGATGGAGCAGCAGCCATACCTACGAAACCGCCTTCTAGGTGTACTTCAGCTTCTACAGTTGGGTTACCACGTGAATCGATGATTTCACGACCTAGAACTTTAACGATCTTAGACATTGAATGTTTCCTTCTCGTTGAATATATAAATGTCAAATTTAAAGGTAGCAGCACAACTTACGCAGCTACCTGTATTCCTTTTTACTTTTCTAACTCGCCGCGCTGGAACTCACCAGCCGCTTTAACGAAACCTGCAAACAATGGGTGACCATCGCGAGGTGTTGAAGTGAACTCTGGGTGGAATTGAGCAGCAACGAACCATGGATGGTTCGGGTTCTCAATAACTTCAACCAGTTTCTTGTCCGCAGATAGACCCGATACTTTTAGGCCCGCTTTTTCGATTTGTGGACGAAGATTGTTGTTCACTTCGTAACGGTGACGGTGACGTTCATGGATCGTCGCGCTACCGTATAATTCGTAAGCTTTCGTACCTTTCGCTAGGTGACAAAGCTGTGAACCAAGACGCATTGTACCGCCTAGGTCAGATGATTCTGTACGCTCTTCAACTTTACCTTCGCCATCAGTCCACTCAGTGATAAGACCAACTACTGGGTACTTAGTTTCAGTACAGAATTCAGAAGAGTGCGCCCCTTCCATTTTAGCAACGTTACGAGCGTACTCGATAAGCGCTACTTGCATACCTAGACAGATACCTAAGTAAGGTACTTTGTTTTCACGAGCGTATTGAGCAGCAAGAATCTTACCTTCAACACCACGGTCACCAAAGCCACCTGGAACTAGGATTGCATCTAGGCCTTCTAAAACTTCTACGCCACGAGACTCAACGTCTTGTGAATCTACGTATTTAATATTAACGCTTAGGCGGTTTTTCAAGCCTGCGTGTTTTAGCGCTTCATTTACTGATTTGTATGCGTCTGGTAGTTCAATGTACTTACCAACCATACCAATCGTCACTTCACCCGTTGGGTTAGCTTCTTCGTAAATTACTTGTTCCCATTCAGACAGGTCTGCTTCTGGAGCTGTGATGCCGAAACGCTTACATACAAGTTCATCAGTGCCTTGAGCTTTAATAAGCTGAGGGATCTTGTAGATAGAGTCAACATCGCGCATAGAAATAACTGCATTTTCTTGCACATTACAGAACAGAGCAATTTTCTTACGCTCGTTCGAAGGAATGTTGCGGTCTGAACGACAAACTAGGATGTCTGGCTGAATACCAATAGACAGTAGCTCTTTTACAGAGTGTTGCGTTGGCTTAGTTTTCACTTCACCCGCTGCTGCTAGGTATGGCACTAGAGTAAGGTGCATGAACATTGCACGTTCACGGCCTAGTTCTACTGCTAGCTGACGAATCGCTTCCATGAATGGTAGAGATTCGATATCACCAACCGTACCACCAACTTCAACGATCGCGATATCGTGGCCAGCTGCGCCAGAAATAACACGCTCTTTGATAGAGTTAGTGATGTGTGGGATAACCTGAATTGTTGCACCTAGGTAATCACCGCGACGCTCTTTTGCTAGTACGTCTGAGTAAACACGACCTGCAGTGAAGTTGTTACGCTTAGTCATCTTGGTGCGAATGAATCGCTCATAGTGACCAAGGTCAAGGTCTGTTTCAGCGCCATCTTCCGTAACGAACACTTCACCGTGCTGAGTCGGGCTCATAGTGCCTGGATCAACGTTGATGTAAGGGTCAAGCTTCATCATAGTCACTTTAAGACCACGAGCTTCTAAAATAGCCGCAAGAGATGCTGCAGCAATACCTTTACCTAGAGAGGATACAACCCCGCCAGTAACAAAAATGTAATTTGTCGTCATGTTTAACCTGAAATTGGTTGAATGAGGGAAATGGACTACTTCTGGACGGGATGAAAATATACCAGAAGCCCCTTATCGCCACAACGTGAAATCTATCACACTGCTATTTTTTATTTTTTGCTTCAAATCAATTCATGATAAAAGCTTTGGTTATCTTTTCTCCGCCACTTTGACTTCATCCCACATGGAATCAAGCTGTTGTAGTGAAAAATCGGTCAAATTTTTATCTTGCTGACGAACTTTTTGTTCCACCCCTTTAAAGCGACGTGAAAACTTCAGATTGGCTTTGTTCAGCGCCGTTTCTGGATTTTTACCTAAATGTCGCACCAAATTGACCGTCGCAAACAGCAAATCACCTAACTCTTCTTCAACCAAATCTTCGTTAGGTGTGACTTGAAGCGCCTCTTCCAGCACCTCGTCAACTTCCTCTAAAACCTTATCGGCGACTGGCCCAATTGAGTCCCAATCAAAGCCAAATTTCGCGACCTGCTTTTGAATCTTTGTAGCACGCGAAAGCGCAGGTAGAGAGTTTGGTATTGAGTCTAGAATACTTTCTTGAGTTTTGCCTGCTTGTGCTTTTTCTTTCGCTTTTTCCGCTTCCCAGTTGGCATTGATTTCTTCATCACTGGCAAACTCGGTATCAGAGAACACATGCGGGTGACGTCGTGTTAGCTTCTCATTGATGCCATCAACCACATCAGAGAACTCAAACAACCCCTGTTCTTTCGCTAACTGGCTATAGAAGATCACCTGAAACAACAAATCACCCAACTCTTCTTGTAGGTTCGGCCAATCTTTGTTGTGAATCGCATCCACCACTTCGTACGTCTCTTCGATAGTATGCGGCACAATTGTTTCAAAATTTTGTTTTAAATCCCAAGGACAGCCACCTTCAGGATCGCGCAGCTTAGTCATGATCTGTTCAAGTTGTTCAATCGGGTGATTCATCGTTTTCTTCCTATTACTGTCTTTGATTTTTAAATTTATAACGTCTTCTAAAACTAAAAAAGGTGAGCAGCCAAAACCACTCACCTTTCTATTCTTTCCGTCATCCCCAAGAGTGAAGAATGAGCGAGTTGGGGATCTCAAACCGTTTGGCGAGATTCCCTATCACCTTCGTCCCTCACTGTAGGGAATGACGAGGATCGTATTTTAGACTATCCCAACCTTTTTACTGACATAACATCTTTGATCTGTTCGACTCGACTTGTCACTCGACTCAGAATCTCAATATTGGTGACCTCTAAATCGAAATCCATTACCGATAACTGACGTTTGTAGTCGATGCGGCTCTTCATTGTGGTCACGCTGATCTTCTCGTTCGAGAACAGTGAGGTGATGTCTTTCAACAAGCCATTACGCTCTAGCGCTTCAACACGCAGCGTTAGGATGTAAGAACCAACAAAGCCATTACCCCAAACGGTATCAATGATACGTTCTGGCGCATGTAGGCTTAGCTCACTCAGTTGTTCACAGTCACTACGGTGAACCGAGATACCACGACCTTGAGTGATGTAACCTTTTATGGTGTCGCCAGGGATTGGCTGACAACAACGAGCAAGGTGCGTCATTAGGTTATCAACACCTTCCACGACTACGGCGTCTTTCTTGGGGCGACTCTGTTGTGCTGGCTTGTTTTCCGACTCAAGCAGTTTCTCTAGCGCTTTTTTGTCTTCTTCTTCGGCTGTAGGCTTATTCACTAGCGCATTGATGTGATTAACCACTTGGTTAATACGCAAGTCGCCACTACCGATGCCAGCATAAAGCTCATCTGGCGTGTTCACGTTAAAGCGTCTTAGCGCGTATTGGTCGGCATCTTTTAGAGTTGCACCAACCTTCGCTAATTCAACCTCAAGGATGTCACGGCCCGCTTCTAGGTTCTTCTCACGACTTTGCGCGCGGAACCATGCGTTGATTTTCGCACGAGCACGTCCAGAGTGAACGAAGCCTGTGGTTGGGTTCAGCCAATCGCGAGATGGGTTCGGTTCTTTCTGGGTGATGATCTCTACTTGGTCGCCCATTGATAGCTTATGGGTGAACGGTACGATACGCCCTGCCACTTTGGCACCGATACAACGGTGACCAACCATCGAGTGGATGTGATAAGCAAAGTCCAACGGAGTTGCACCCATTGGCAAGTCAACCACATCACCACGCGGTGTAAACGCGTATACGCGGTCATCGAATACTTGGCTACGAACTTCATCCAGCATCTCGCCAGAATCCGACATCTCTTCCTGCCAATCGATAAGCTTACGCAACCAAGTGATTTTCTCGTCGTAACCACTGCGGCCACTTGAAGCACCTTCTTTGTACTTCCAGTGCGCCGCAACACCAAGCTCTGAGTCTTCGTGCATCTGCTTGGTACGGATCTGAATCTCAATGGTCTTGCCTTCAGGGCCAAGAACAACCGTGTGAATCGACTGGTAACCATTTGGCTTAGGATTCGCCACATAGTCATCAAACTCGCTTGGTAGATGTTTGTATTTGGTATGAACGACACCTAGGCCGGCATAACAGTCTTGAAGTTGGTCGGCGATGATACGCACAGCTCGAACGTCAAAAAGTTCATCGAAGGCCAAGCCTTTCTTCTGCATTTTACGCCAGATGCTGTAGATGTGTTTTGGTCGGCCACTGACTTCAGCATTGATGCTTGAACGGTTCATTTCTGCCGTTAAATCGTCAACGAAATCTGTAATGTATTGTTCACGTACGATACGACGCTCAGACAACTGTTTTGCGATCTGCTTGTAGGTGTCTGGCTGCTGGTAACGGAATGCGTAATCTTCGATTTCCCACTTAAGCTGACCAATACCTAAACGGTTCGCTAGTGGTGCGTAGATGTTAGAACACTCTTTTGCTGCCGCGCGGCGCACAGCATCAGGCGCTTTTTTCACCTCAATGAGGTTACAGATTCGCTCCGCTAGCTTGATGACTACGCAGCGGAAGTCGTCAACCATTGCTAATAACATGCGACGAACGTTATCGACTTGACCCGAGGCTGCACTGCCTTCAAGGGTCACGTTAAGCTGGCCCAAGGCCGCCATTTCTTCAACGCCATCAATCAACTTTACGGTTTCTTTGCCGTAGCTTTCTTCAAACGCTTCGCGCTCAAAAACGCCGCTAGAGACGACGGGGAAAAGTTGTGCAGCAATTAAAGTGGCACGGTCCATGGACAAGGTGACCAAGATTTCGATCATCTCGCGGCCACGCCAAAGCAAGAGCGATGCTTGCTCGTGATCTTTTAAAAGTTCTTCACAGTGACGATAAACTTTAATCAGTTTATTCGAGGTTTTTGCGTCTTGATTCAATGACGCAATCCAACTTTCTAGCTCAAACTGTTCGCTTGGGTTTAAATGTGCGCTTCGTACCGCAACCATCATGCCTTCCTAGTTATTCTGTTTATACCCAATTCAATATGACTAACTGGTTCCAAGTTAGTTCGACCATATTGATATCAGCGCAAGTTTCCCTGCGCCTTTGTGATTCATTTTGAAGCCTTGTTTAAGGGCCTCTAAGCCTTGATAAAGAGAGCCATTGATTCTAGATGACTGGTGTGTGGGAACATGTCCAACATACCAAGTTTGGCTAATTGGTAGCCTTGTTTTTCTAAGCTCTCAGAATCTCTAGCTAGAGTAGCAGGATTACACGAAACATAAACCACACGCTTCGCTCCTAACGCTGAAATTTGATCAACGATCCCACTCGCTCCAGCCCTTGCAGGGTCGAGCAGTACTTTATCGAATTTCTCTTTTGCCCAAGGCTGTGAAGATAAGTCTTCTTCAAGGTTAGCTTGGTAAAACTCGGTATTACTCAACTGGTTTAATTCTGCATTCGACGTGGCCTGCTGTACCATTTCATCAACACCTTCCACACCAACCACAAACGCCGATTGTTGTGCGATAGGCAGACTGAAGTTACCTAGCCCACAAAACAGATCCAGTACTCGCTCATCCGCTTTAGGTTCTAACCATTCAATCGCTTGAGCCACCATCTGTTGGTTTACCTTCTGGTTAACCTGAATAAAGTGGTTTGGTTCAAACGGCAATGTCACACCCGTTTCTTTATAAGCTGGCGCATCACCAACCAAGCGAAGTAATTTGTCGGTTTCTGGCATCGAGTACAGCGTCACGCCTTCTTCTTTCGCTAACGCAATCAGAGCTTGCTCATCTTTTTCTACCAAAGGCTTAAGGTGACGCAGAACCATAACAGGGCCAGTATAGCCCAATACCAATTCAGCGTGTCCTAAAGAGGTAAGGTTGCTGAAAGTGTTGAGTAAATTTTTCAGCTTTGGCAGCAATACATTAAGACGAGGCTCAAGCACGGCACAGTCAGTGATGTTTTCAATCTGCTTACTTTGCTTCTTACGGAAACCGAACTGAAGCTTCTGTGTTTTCTTATCAACAAACAGGCTGATGCGCGCGCGACGGCGATAACCGGTTTCATCACCCACAATCGGTTGGGCAACTTCGGTCTTATCCGTCTTATATTGGTTCATTAAGTGCGTGAGAGATTGCGCCTTGTGCTCAATCTGAGAATCATAACCAAGATGCTGAAGATGGCAGCCACCACACTGATTAAAGTGTTTACAAAAAGGCTTTAAACGTTGCTCGCTCGGCTTCAATAATTTGATGAGTTTCGCGCGTGCAAATTTACTCTTACTCTCAGTAAGTTGAATAACCACCTGCTCACCGGGCAATGCGCCATCAATGAAAACAGGTTTGTTTTTCTGATAAGCGATGCCAGCGCCATTGTGATCCATTCGTTCAACCAAAACCGATTGATGCTTGGTCTCTAGTTGAGTTTTCTTTTTTGGTTGGAAAAAACGTGCCATTGCTTGTGCCTAATGTATCTTTTAATAAGTAATTGGTATCCAGGACTCACTATTCTGTCTTGGAATCATTGTCGAACGTCACGGCTTTGATTAAGCTTACCGTTCACTTAACCGCCATTGTGTGCGTTATTTTCCCATATCCAGACCTCGATGTAATTAAAGAACATGACCAGATATGGCTTAAGAGCCCGTGTAATTACCTTAACTCTAGCTCCAACCCTAATTATTGGGTTGCTATTGAGTGCATTTTTCTCATTTAACCGCTATCAAGACCTTGAGGGGCAAGTGGTTAACACTGGTACTAGCATCATTGAGCCACTGGCGATTGCGAGTGAGTCAGGCATGAAGCTCGAAAGTCGAGAGTCTGTTCGCCAGCTAATTAGCTATGCACATCGAAAGAATTCTAAGCTGGTGCGCAGTATCGCGGTGTTTGATGAACGCCATGAGTTGTTTGTAACCTCAAACTTCCATCCCGATTTTGAAAGCCTGACCTATCCCAAAGATAAACCGATCCCGCATTTAAGCTCATCGAATCTGCTCGATAACACACTGATCCTGCGGACGCCTATCATCGCTGAAGGCCAATACATCAACTCAGCCAATGGTCAATCGCAAGCCAACCAAGCGATTGGCTATATTGCTATTGAGTTAGACCTATCTTCACTTCGATTGCAGCAATATCAAGAAGTGTTCTCTGCCTTCTTAGTATTGATTCTCGGGCTTGGTTTATCGGGCGTGTTTGCGTTCCGCTTAATGCACGATGTAACCCAGCCGATCACACACATGAAAAATATGGTAGACCGAATTCGTCGTGGTCACTTAGATGTGCGTATCGAAGGTAAAATGCATGGTGAGCTAGATTCACTGAAAAACGGTATCAATGCGATGGCGGTATCGTTGTCAGAATATCACGTCGAGATGCAGCACAGTATTGACCAAGCCACATCAGACTTGCGAGAAACTCTAGAGCAATTAGAAATTCAAAACGTTGAGTTAGACATCGCGAAGAAACGAGCTCAAGAAGCGGCTCGTGTTAAATCTGAATTCTTAGCGAATATGTCTCACGAATTGAGAACACCTCTGAACGGTGTAATTGGCTTTACTCGTCAAATGCTCAAGACTCACCTATCGAACAGTCAAACCGATTATCTGCAAACTATTGAACGCTCGGCAAACAATCTGCTTAGCATCATCAACGATATCCTGGACTTCTCGAAACTCGAAGCGGGTAAATTAGCCCTAGAGAACATTCCATTTGAGTTCCAAGCTAGCCTTGAAGAGGTGGTAAACCTTCAAGCAACCAACGCTCATGAAAAAGGCTTAGAACTGACGCTTAAGATCGATCCAAAAGTGCCGCCGGGCGTGGTAGGCGATCCACTTCGTATTCAACAGATCCTGACTAACCTAGTCGGCAACTCAATCAAGTTTACCGAGCGCGGCAACATTGATATCAGCGTAGAGCTTCGTTCACAAAGCGAAGACAACATCGAGCTGCAATTCATGGTTCGCGATACCGGTATTGGTATCTCTGAGCGTCAACAAGCGCAGCTGTTCCAAGCCTTCAGTCAAGCTGATGCAAGTATCTCTCGTCGTTATGGCGGTACAGGCTTAGGTCTGGTTATCACCCAAAAACTGGTCAACCAAATGGGCGGAGAGATCAGCCTAACCAGTCGTCTACACCAAGGTTCCACTTTCTGGTTCACCTTGAGACTATCAACGACTGATATGCCGATGACAGAGCTGATTGAAACTCAATGTCTGCAAGACAAACAACTACTGCTCATCGAACCAAACATGCAAGCGGCTTCGATTACTCAGCAAATTCTGACTCAGGAAGGCTTAGTCGTTACCTACCGTTCAGTGATGCCGGACGAGTCGACCTCATACGACTACGTTCTACTTAACCTTGCGGCTAACCAAGATTACCAGTTTGATACGGTAAGCGGCTGGGCAATTGGTGCTAAGAAGATTGCTCAGAACGTGATTATTGGTACACCGAGTACCGAGCTAGCATTGGGTGAGCAGCTAATGAAAGAGGTTGATGTTCAGTGCATCACCAAGCCTCTTTCTCGTAAGAAGCTGCTGCAAACCTTGGTATCTAACCAAGCGCCAACCTGGATAGCGCCAGCGATTGAAACCCATTCTGAAGAGAAGCTGCCGCTTACTGTGATGGCCGTGGACGACAACCCAGCCAACCTTAAGTTGATTACCGCACTGCTGAAAGAGCGTGTAGAAACCGTTATCAGTTGTACTAGCGGACAACAAGCGATCGACAAAGCGACAGAAACACCGTTTGATATCATCTTTATGGATATTCAAATGCCACAAATGGATGGTGTGACGGCTTGCGAGAATATTAAGAAGCTGGCGAACAATGCTAATACGCCAGTGATTGCCGTGACCGCTCATGCGATGATTGGTGAGCGTGACCGACTGCTTGAAGCCGGTATGGATGATTACCTAACCAAGCCAATTGAAGAGCATGTCTTACAACAGGTACTGATTCACTGGAGTCCGACCTCTGAAGTTGAACACATCGAGAAGATAAACCCAGACCACCCTGCCGTTTCGACTGAAATCGACAACAGCCAAGTGTCAGAAACTGAAGCAAGTGTGCACAAGAACATCATCATTGATTGGCAAGCTGCGATGAAACAAGCCGCTAATAAAGAAGACCTCGCACGCGATATGCTGCAGATGCTAGTGGATTTCATTCCTGAGGTTTATGAAGCCGCAGAGAAAGCCATTGAAGACAGCGACTACCCTGTTGAGCAGCTGATACACATAATCCATAAGATGCATGGCAGCAGCTCGTACAGTGGCGTTCCAAGGCTCAAATCGGTATGTGCAACGATAGAAAAAGAACTGCGTTCAGGCACTTCTGTTGAAGATATTGAGCCGGAGCTTTTTGAACTTCAGGATGAGTTAGAAAAAGTTCAAGCCACTGCAATTCACTATTTAAAACCCGCGAAGACTTAACGAGTAGCTGTTCTAAAAAATACTCGTTAAACGGTTTTCAACCAATAAAAAAGCAGAGCCCATAAGCTCTGCTTTTTTTGTCTTGTAGCGAGTCGCTAATCAAACATTAGATTCAGGTTGGTAGTAATCAATTACGATTCAAGTAACACGGTTGCCACAGCGTAGTGGCGTTCATCTGAGATCGTCAGGTGAATCGATGTTGTGCCACTCGCCTCTGCGATTTCACGCGCTTTCTTGTGCAGGCTCAATACTGGCTTACCATGCTCATCGTTTGAAATCTCAAAGTCGTGGAAGGTAACTCCCAGCGCGATACCTGTACCTAACGCCTTAGATGCAGCTTCTTTAGCGGCAAAGCGTTTTGCAAGGTAACGGCCTTTTTGCTTCAACTGTTGGAATACTTCAAACTCAGAATCCGTCAAAATACGTTGAGCAAAGGCGTCGCCACTTCGCGACAGCGCCTTCTCGATACGTTCGATTTCTGCGATATCTGTACCTAATCCAACAACTGCCATGTTTCCTCTACTACTTTACTTCTATCTAATAATTCACAACGTATCGCTTACTACTTACAAAACTAAGCGTTGTTACGTGCTGTTTCCATAATTGCTTTCATGTCTGCAACGGCTTTGTTTAAGCCATCAAACACTGCGCGTCCCATGATCGAGTGACCGATGTTCAGCTCGTAGATCTCTGGAAGTGCCGCAATTGGCGCAACGTTGTGGTAAGTCAGACCGTGGCCCGCATTGACTGTGATACCAAGATCATCTGCATAGCTTGCGCCCGCTGCGATCTTCTTGAGCTCGTCTTGTTGGTCTTCTTCTGTTTTAGCATCAGCATAGTGACCCGTGTGCAGTTCAATGAACGGTGCGCCACACGCTTTTGCTGCGTCGATTTGCTCACGGTCAGCATCGATAAACAGAGATACCTTGATACCAGCTGCAGACAGTTTTTGTGTCGCCGCTTTGATCTTCTCTAGTTGACCAACAACGTCCAAGCCGCCTTCAGTGGTTAGCTCTTCACGCTTTTCAGGAACCAGACAAACAAACTCAGGATTAGTATCGAGTGCAATTTGAACCATCTCGTCCGTTACTGCCATCTCCAAGTTCATACGAGTTTGAAGTGTTTCAGCCAGAATACGTACATCGCGATCAACGATATGACGACGGTCTTCACGCAGGTGAATAGTAATGCCGTCTGCACCAGCACGTTCAGCGATTTCAGCTGCGTGTACTGGATCTGGGTATTTAGTACCACGTGCATTACGTAGTGTTGCAATATGGTCGATATTAACGCCTAAAAGGATTGAGCTCATTTTCCAATACTCCGTGCTCTAGAGAGGGCTATTGTTGGCATAAATAGCTCTCTACTTTTTAATGGTTTGCCGCCAAGATACGGCTTTAAGGCTATGCGTGTAAAGCGTTTTGCCGCTTTTAACTGCTCTTTAGTGATAAACCTACGTTCGCTGATTGCAATAAGTTCATCGCCCATAAAAGTCAGGTTATCTCGACGCACTGAAGCGATGAAACCTTTCTGCTCTCGGTAACGATAAGTCATGGTTGGATCGATGGCTTCACCTGTGCCTGCGCAGTGTAAAAAGTCGACCCCATAGCCCATTGCGGATAACAGAGCCAACTCAAAACGACGCAGTGCTGGCTCAGGGTTCTCATTATGCGCGAGCTCTGTTAAAGCATGAAGATAGTCGTGAAAAAGTGCAGGCATGGGTACTTCTGCCATCAATACGCGGCCGATTAGCTCATTCACATACATGGCTGAATACAGGTTTATACCTGCGAGAGGAAGCCCCAAGCTGATTGGCTCAGCTTGGCGTAAGGTTTTCATCGAACCATTACCAGACCACTTAAGCAGTAGCGGCGTAAAAGGCTGCAATGCACCTTTCAAATTGGAACGCTTGCTGCGTGCGCCTTTAGACATCAACGTCATCCGACCGAACTCTTCACTGAAGACGTCCAATATCAGACTCGACTCACTGTATGGTCGACGGTGCAACACAAAGCATCGCTGTAACCCTTCGCTCAATCACTTACCCTTATTACAGATACAAAAAGAGAGAGTTCGCACTCTCTCTTGGATCTATCTTCAGTTCAACTTTCTTACTTGTCAATTTTTACTATTAGAAAGTGACGTTCAATATATTATAGATCGTCGATGTAGCCTAACGAGCGAAGTGCACGCTCATCATCAGCCCAGCCAGATTTAACCTTGACCCAAGTCTCTAGGTAAACCTTACGACCGAATAGCTCTTCCATATCGATACGCGCTTCACGACCAATCGTTTTGATCTTCTCGCCCGCTTTACCAATCACCATCTTCTTCTGACCTGTACGTTCAACAAGAATCAGAGCATTGATGTGGAAACCATCGTTATCTGGGTTGTAATCGAAGCGTTCAATTTCAACCGTTACCGAGTAAGGTAGCTCGTCACCCGTAAAGCGCATTAGCTTTTCACGGATAATTTCAGATGCCATAAAGCGTTGCGAGCGATCTGTCACGTATTCTTCTGGGAAGTGGTGAGTCGCTTTTGGTAAATGTTCACGTACGTGCTTACGCAGTACATCAATGTTTTTACCTTGCTTCGCCGAGATTGGCACAACATCAATGAAGTCCATCTTCTTAGAAACTTCCATCATGTGTTGCATGACGTTCGTACGGTCTTGAACGTTATCTACTTTGTTGATGCAAAGTACAACTGGGAAGTCGGTCTTCTTCAGTTTGTTCAGAACCATTTCATCGTCGTCAGTCCAGTGAGTACCGTCGACAAGGAAGAATACTAGGTTTACATCACTCAGTGAGCTGTTCGCCGCACGGTTCATCAAACGGTTGATTGCACGCTTTTCTTCAATATGAAGTCCAGGAGTATCAACGAAGATCGCTTGGTAATCACCCTCAGTTTCCACACCCATAATACGGTGACGTGTGGTCTGTGGTTTACGTGATGTAATAGAGATCTTCTGACCCAGAATATGGTTCAGAAGCGTCGACTTACCTACATTTGGGCGACCGACAATAGCGATGAAGCCACAGTGTTGGTTTTCCGGTAGGCCTGTTTGTTTGCTATCAGATGAAAAGAATGCATCGATATCGAAATCTTGGTTGTTATCAGACATTGCTTAGTTGCTCTAATGCTGTTTCAGCAGCCGCTTGTTCTGCCTTGCGGCGGCTAGTGCCTTTACCGATAACAGGTTTATCCACACCTGCCACTTCACACTCAACCGTAAACTCTTGGTTGTGTGCTTCACCTTTAATATTAGTCACTGTGTAGACAGGTAGAGGATTTCTTCGACCTTGCAAAAACTCTTGAAGACGAGTTTTCGGATCTTTTTGAGATACTCCAGGCTGAATTGCTTCTAGGCGAGATTGGTACCAGCTTAAAATAATGCCGCGAACCGTCTCGGTATCACTATCTAAATAGACAGCGCCGATGATCGCTTCAACAGCATCCGCTAGAATAGAATCACGACGGAAACCGCCACTCTTCAACTCACCTGGACCTAATTTTAAGTAATCTCCTAGTTCGAATTCACGACCTAGTTCTGCCAATGTATGACCACGTACTAATGTTGCGCGCATGCGGCTCATATCACCTTCGTTTACCTTAGGGAAACGGTGGTAAAGATCATCAGCGATAACAAAACTTAAAATTGAATCGCCCAGAAACTCAAGACGTTCGTTATGTTTACCTGCGGCGCTGCGGTGAGTCAGCGCCAAGTGGATAAGATCGGCATCATTAAACTGATAGCCAATCTTTCTCTCTAGTTTATCAATTGGAGAATTCATGCTCTCTCGATGTGTTAATTGATCGATTAATGAATCCCACCGATGCGATTAAAACGCACACCAGTAGGAATCCATGTTGGAAGTACACTGTCTGAACCACGCTCGAACTCGAAGCTGATCCAAATAGCAACGGCCTTACCAACAAGGTTTGCTTCAGGGACAAAGCCCCAGTAACGGCTATCGGCACTGTTGTCACGGTTATCACCCATCACAAAGTACTGGCCTTCTGGAACGACCCACTCGTTAACACCATTGCGAGGCTGGTATGCTTGCACACGGTCGCGGCGTAATGGGTTAACTAAAATTTGGTGCTCTACGTCTCCAAGCTGTTCATTCAGCTGAATCAGAGGCACACCATCTTGAACAAATTGGCTTTCTTCAACGTTACTTAATTTCACTGGTTCACAGCTACTTGTACCCTTCGCTTGAATACAGATCTCTTTACGACTGCTATAGTGAATTGTGTCACCTGGCATACCAACAACACGCTTGATGTAGTCGATATTAGGCTGAGGCGGGTACTTAAATACAATTGAATCACCACGCTCTGGCTTGCCCGTTTCTACCAGTTGAGTGCGCCATACAGGATCTTTTAGACCGTACGCGTACTTCTCTACCAAGATGAAGTCACCAACCAAAAGGGTTGGCATCATCGAGCCTGAAGGGATTTGAAACGGTTCATAAATAAATGAACGCAGAACCAAAACAAATGCAATTACCGGGAAAATGGAAACACTGTTCTCAACCCACCAAGGCTGAGCCGTAACTTTTGCGCTGGTTTTAGCGTCTAGGCCATTCGATTGTGCTTCAACGTCAGCCAGTTTTTGTTGGCGCTTCTTCGCCCACACAAACTTTTCCAACGCCCATACAATGCCAGTCACTAGAGTTACGATCACTAAGATAAGCGAAAATGTATTAGCCATTGATATCCCTTAAATTTCATTTCTTTAAAAATAACGAAAGTGAAAGAGTATAACCCTTTCACTCTGCTTAATATTTCTAATCTGTATCAATCATGCTGACTAAATGCTGGGGAGATTACGCAGGAAAAATCGTTTAGTTCTAGGCGCAAAGTGCAGTGACTAGTGGGCCTAATTGCAATCTTTGCAACAAAGAAATAAACGATTTTAACCAGTAATGTTCAGCAGGTAGTTAGTGCGATTGATACCTAGTCTTTACCAACATGAAGAATCGCTAAGAATGCTTCTTGAGGCAGTTCAACGTTACCGATCTGCTTCATACGCTTCTTACCTTCTTTTTGTTTCTTAAGAAGTTTCTTCTTACGACTGATATCACCACCGTAACATTTTGCGATTACGTTCTTACGCAGCTGTTTCACTGTAGAACGAGCAATGATGTGGTTACCAATCGCTGCTTGAATCGCGATATCGAACATCTGACGAGGGATGAATTCTTTCATCTTCTCAACCAGTAGACGACCACGAGACTGAGCAATATCTTTGTGCGTGATGATAGCCAATGCATCAACCGTTTCGCCATTCAACAATACGTCTACACGTACCATGTTTGATGGCTCGTAACGTTGGAAGTTGTAATCCAATGATGCGTAACCGCGAGACGTCGACTTCAGACGGTCGAAGAAGTCTAGAACGACTTCTGCCATAGGAAGATCGTATGTCACAGCAACCTGGTTACCGTGGTAAACCATGTCTACCTGTACGCCACGCTTCTCAACACACAGTGTGATTACGTTACCTAGGTAGTCCGAAGGTACCAAAATATTACAGCGTGCAATTGGCTCACGAATTTCTTCTAGGTCATTAACCGCTGGCAGTTTAGCCGGGCTATCAACGTAAAGAACCGTTTTATCTGTTTTAACAACTTCATACACTACTGTTGGAGCAGTTGTGATTAAGTCTAGGTCGTATTCACGCTCTAGACGCTCCTGGATGATCTCCATGTGAAGCATTCCTAAGAAGCCACAACGGAAACCAAAACCAAGTGCTGCCGAACTTTCTGGTTCGAAGAACAGTGACGCATCGTTCAGGCTTAGTTTGCCTAGTGCATCACGGAAGTTTTCGTAGTCATCAGATGAAACAGGGAACAGGCCTGCGTATACTTGAGGCTTCACTTTTTGGAAACCAGGTAGACGTTCAGTGCTGCCGCCTTTAGCAAGCGTCAACGTATCACCAACCGGTGCACCTAGGATGTCTTTAATACCACAAACAACCCAACCTACTTCGCCAGTATTTAGCTCAGTGGTGTCGATTTGCTTAGGTGTGAAGATACCTAGACGGTCAACACCCCAAACTTGGTCTGTCGACATTACTCGAATCTTATCGTTCTTCTTCAGTGTACCGTTCTTAATACGAACCAAAGAAACAACGCCAAGGTAGTTATCGAACCAAGAGTCAATGATCAACGCTTGAAGAGGCGCTTCAGGATCACCTTCCGGTGGTGGGATAGCCGTTACGATGTTTTCTAGAACATCATCAACACCTAAACCTGTTTTCGCAGAACAGCGAGTCGCTTCCATCGCATCGATGCCAACGATCTCTTCGATCTCTTCAGCAACGCGCTCTGGTTCAGCAGCTGGTAAGTCAATCTTGTTCAAGATTGGCACCACTTCCAGTTCCATTTCGATTGCTGTGTAACAGTTTGCTAGAGTTTGAGCTTCAACACCTTGGCCAGCATCCACTACAAGTAGTGCGCCTTCACAAGCCGCTAGAGAACGAGATACTTCGTACGAGAAGTCTACGTGTCCAGGAGTGTCGATAAAGTTAAGTTGGTAAGTTTCACCATCTTTAGCTTTGTAATCTAAAGTCACACTCTGCGCTTTAATTGTAATACCACGCTCGCGTTCTATATCCATAGAATCGAGGACTTGAGCTGCCATCTCACGTTCACTTAATCCTCCACAAACTTGGATTAAGCGGTCAGAAAGGGTCGACTTACCGTGGTCGATGTGGGCGATAATCGAAAAATTACGAATGTGCTTCATAGGCTTGGTGTGACTAAACTCTTTGAATAGGGATAATAAGAAAGCCGCTACGCTTCCAATCTAGCATCAGCATTGGTGGCGGCATTTCAATCAAGTTGGCAGATTCTACCCAATTTAAGGGCAATAAGCATCATAAATTAGACGAGAGACTCACCTAGGATTCGAATCAAGACGACTTCTTGCTTGGATTTGTCTTCCATAGGTTTGGCTAGCCGCTTCGCCAAGGCAATACCACCAGCAGTAAATAGTGCAGCACAGAGTATAACAATCCCCTCGCCCACTTGGAGTAAGGGTTGTAACAAGAGTTGTCCAACGCCAGCACCAATCATCAACATGAAAAGTGGGATGAGGTAAACGATAGCTGCCGACTGAAGCAGACTTTTCTCTGGGAAGCCGATCTCTACGATTTGTCCGGCTTTAACAAGGCTTTTAGTTTTAAGCTGCCAAAACAATGATTTATTGCCTACAGCCTTGGTAACGATACCGGTTCCACAGCTTTTTTGAGAAGAGCAGCTGCTGCAACTGGTTTGTTGTTCGCAGCTCAGTTGAACAAAATATTGCTTACCTTTTTGTTCGACTGAGCTAACGGTCGCCAGCGCGGTCATCATTGCGCTGGTACCGGATTATTGAACGTGACTGACTGAGCAATACGCTTAGCCGTTGCTGGCGGAATATCACCAACTACTGAGATTTCTCGGTCGCCAATCACTAAGCTGTGTAAGGTTCTGCGTCCTTGGCGTACCAATTGTCCTTTCAATGAATGTTCATCTTTATCGGCGATGTACACCGAAAAGCTAAACAACCCGTCACTGAACAACTGACTCTCGACCATTTTTTCGGTCGCTGCCATTTGGTAGCGGCTAAGCTCTTTCGACTTAAACCCTTCAGGCACCCAAGACGCTTGCCAGTTGGTATCACTTACCAAGCCTTCTGGTAGTGATAAAACCTTCGGCAATTTCGCTTGGTTTAACCCCCCCATAGCTTCTGCGATCTTGTCATTCACCACGTAAGAGATAGTGCGGTACTGTTCAAGCACTTCACCGTCACGATCTAAAAGATCGGCACGCAAAGGAAGATTCGTTTTCTCGTCTACCCAAACTACGTATGAGTAACGAAGGCCATCTTTCGGCACGACGCGCAATACTTGTGTTGTGCTGCCCGCTTCACGAGAGCGCCCCACTTTGACGAAGTCGTAGTATTGGTTCAGAGAGTCGATATCTCGGTTAATCATCGGAATAACAGGTGCAACCATGCTGCCCGATTGAATGGTAAATGGCTCTGTACCCGGTTCTATGTAGCTAACTTCATTGCCACGTCGAATGACCTCACGAACAGGGCCGCTTAGGTAAACAAGGTGTGCGAGTTGTTGGTCGTCGTTAACTGCATGACGATAAAGTAGAGGTTCAATACTGCTCTTCTTTATCAATATGTAGGAGAGTTCGTAATTTAGATGCTGACTGGCCTCGTTCATTTGATGCAACAAGGCCTTTGCAGTGGGTTCCTCTGCAAAGGCTGCTGGAGACATCAAGCTGAACAGTGTCAGTGCACTGACCAGGATTTTCTTCATTCAATGTCCGATTCTAGATGTGCATCTTGCATTGGCGATGCATCACTGTTTAATCTTAGTTGTAGCTCATAATCTTCTAACATTGCATGAACGCGTTTGCGTTGTTCTTGCAAGTTAGCTTCAGATGCCGGCTTCTCAACAGAGTCGCGCGTTAAGCTTACTGGTTCCGCAGAACCCGCAAATGGAATCGTCTGTAGTACAGGCAATTGCTCAGGTGCTGCAGGGTCGCTGCCACCATATTGCTGAACACCGAGTACAACGGCTAACGATACACACGCTGCCACGGCAACTTGTCCAAACTGTTGTAACCACGCAGGAAGCTGACGCTTCGCTTGCTGAGGTTTCGGCTGCTCTTCAATTGGAGCAACAGTAGGTTCAACATTCACTTGGTGCAGGTTCGGCATTGCACTATGTGCAGGCTCGGCTTCAAGCGCCGCTGCCACACTGTCAGCAATGTTCCAATCTTGAGTTTCTGGCGCATCCCCACGCATTACGTCACCAATCAAATGGTAACTCTGCCAGGTATTCATGCTTTCTTGATCAGATTCAAGGTCTACAATGAGAGCTTTATCGATCGTTTCACCATCCATGAGTGCCGAAAGCTTTTCTTTATCAGCCATTATTTTCACCATAATTATTACAAGTTCTAGCGTTGCAAAAGAGGTTTGATTTTCTTTTCCACTGCTTCACGAGCTCGGAAAATACGCGAACGTACGGTTCCTACAGGGCAATCCATTACTTCTGCAATCTCTTCGTAGCTCAAACCTTCAAGCTCACGCAGCGTCATTGCAGTTTTTAAGTCTTCTGGCAGCGCTTCAATCGCTCCAAAAACGACTTGTTTCAATTCTTTTGACAGCGTTAAGTTCTCAGGGTTCGATATTTCTTTTAACGCGCTGCCTGTTTCGTAATATTCAGCATCTTCTGCATCTACATCTGTTGCTGGCGGCCTACGGCTCTGGGCAACAATATGATTTTTAGCGGTGTTCACGGCAATTCGGTATAACCATGTATAGAAGGCACTCTCGCCGCGAAAGTTAGGTATCGCGCGGTAAGCTTTGATAAAAGCTTCTTGTGCTACATCAGGTACATCACCGGAATTATTCACGTATCGAGAGATAAGATTACAAACTTTGTTTTGATACTTAACCACTAGTAAGTTAAATGCCTGCTTATCTCCACTCTGAACTCGCTCAATCAACACTTGATCGGTTAGCTGCTCGTTCATTCGAGCGGGTACTCCTATTGTTATAACCCTCACCTTCACAGATATGGGTACTAATTATGCGAAATGTAGTATTGACACCACCGTCTACAAGAGCACTATTGTGACTAAGCCAAATACCGAAAGTTCCAACTTTCTTAAAATTATTTGCCATTATTGTTTCACAATGTGATGTAATAAAAATAGTTATCCCTATCAATTTGGGGAAACCTTGAGCAAAAGCAATGGTATTGAGCAATTAAATATTTCTAGATAGCTGTCTATATATTGATTTTGCGTAGCGTTTTAGGATGACTCTGGGGAGATTATAACAGTCTTACCGCAAGTCCTAAAACAAGACAAAGTCAATTGAGAGTGGACAACTCGACTATAGCCCGGGATTTAATAAGTTTTATGAACGCAAACCGTGAACATCAGTGTGATGTATTAGTGGTAGGAAGTGGTGCGGCAGGCTTGTCATTAGCCTTACGCGTAGCAGAACATGCAAAAGTAATTGTATTAAGCAAAGGACCACGCAGCGAAGGATCGACGTATTACGCACAAGGTGGTATCGCCGCGGTGTTCGATGAGTCGGACAGTATTGAGTCTCATGTAGAAGATACTCAAATTGCTGGGGCTGGGTTATGTGAAGAAGATACAGTTCAATTCATTGCTGAAAATGCTAAAGAGTGTGTGCAATGGCTAATTGATGGCGGTGTTCCATTTGATAAAGATGAGAACAGCACCGAAGGCCAGCCAAAGTATCACCTTACTCGTGAAGGTGGACACAGCCACCGCAGAATTCTGCACGCTGCCGATGCAACTGGCATGGCGATGCAAACCTCACTGCAAGATAATGTAAAGAATCACCCAAACATCGAGATCTTCGAACGCCACAATGCGTTGGATTTGATCACTGAAGATAAGGTTGGTGGTTCGAAAGACAAGGTTATCGGTGCCTACATTTGGAACCGTAACCAAGAACACGTCGAAACCGTGCGCGCTAAATTTGTAGTGTTAGCAACCGGCGGCGCTTCAAAGGTTTATCAATACACATCTAACCCAGATGTCTCTTCAGGTGATGGTATTGCTATTGCTTGGCGTGCAGGTTGTCGTGTGGCGAACCTTGAGTTCAACCAATTCCACCCGACTTGCTTGTTCCACCCAGAAGCGCGTAACTTCCTATTAACGGAAGCACTGCGTGGTGAAGGTGCGTACCTGCGCCGTCCAGACGGTTCTCGCTTCATGAAGGACTTCGATGAGCGCGGTGAACTGGCTCCTCGTGATGTGGTAGCTCGCGCAATTGACTTTGAAATGAAGCGCTTAGGTGCTGACTGCATGTACGTTGACATCAGCCACAAGCCTGAAGAATTCATCACTGCGCACTTCCCAATGATCCACACTCGTTTGATGGACTTGGGTATCGACATGACCAAAGAGCCGATTCCTATCGTACCCGCAGCCCACTACACCTGTGGTGGTGTTATGGTGAATAAACAAGGTCAAACCGACCTAGCGAATCTGTATGCGATTGGTGAAGTGAGCTACACCGGCCTGCACGGTGCGAACCGTATGGCTTCAAATTCACTGCTTGAATGTGTGGTTTACGCATGGGCTGCAGCCAAAGACATCGTCGAGAACATCGACCAATCACAGCTGTGTGCTGAACTGCCAGCATGGGATGAAAGCCAAGTCACCAACAGTGATGAAGAAGTTATCATTCAGCACAACTGGCATGAGCTGCGTCTATTCATGTGGGATTACATGGGTATCGTACGTACTGATAAACGCCTTGAGCGCGCAATGCGTCGTATCCAGATGTTGCAGCAAGAGACTCACGAGTATTACAGCAACTTTAAGGTTTCAAACAACCTGTTAGAACTGCGTAACTTGCTACAAGTCGCTGAGCTGATGGTTCGCTGTGCAATGCAACGTAAAGAGAGCCGCGGCCTTCACTACACGTTGGATTACCCAGAACTTGCTGAAGACAGCGGCCCAACGATTCTGAAGCCAGTCTTAATCTTGATAGATTGATAGATTGATAGATTGATAGATAAAATGCGAAGAAAGGGAGCCTAGTGCTCCCTTTCTTTCATCTGTAATTATTGCTTTCAGCCTGATATTTTGATTTCTCTAACCTGTTCGTTGTAGGTTCGCCAAGAAATTTCGATATTCACGATCACAACAGCTATCCCGCCACAACAAGACTGAGTGTCCACACTCAAACTGCAATTTAATAAAGAATTGCGCCCAGATCTTATCCACGGATTTTAAAATATAGCGTCGGTCATTCAATCGAATCTCACCATCTTCTTTATAGTCAAAACGGCCATGAGCACTATTCAAAATAAGGTGGTTGGTTTTAAACAGATGGATCAGCAGTGCCAAGCAATAAAGACTGACAACAAGTGGAATAGAAGACAGGACGATGAAAAACAAAAGGCACCCGAAAACAGTGCCTTTTGCAAATAATGCGGAATATGAAGGGTTAAGCTGGAGCTTAACGAACCTTGCTGAGGTTGTGTGCGACAATTTTATCAACCATTGATGCATGGCCTAGGTTTTCACTGCGTCCGTGTCCCATCACCCAAGTAAACAAATCTGGGTCATCACACTCTAGTAGAGAAACAAACTCGCGCTGTTCCTGCTCTTGCAATGAATCAAAACACTCTTCGAAAAATGGCATGATGACTACATCAAGTTCTAACATGCCGCGACGGCAACCCCATTTAATTCGTGCTTTCTGCTCTGCAGTGTACATTGGCTATCCTCACCTATAATTTTTCTTTCTCGGAGTGTAACAAGTCATACGCTCTGCAACTACTATGTGAGTCACAGTCCCTATCTAAGCTCACAAAAAAACCTAGGCTGACAAAGAAACAGAACAGGATTAACATAGAGCCAAATAAAATTCTTAGGAAAGATAAAATGGATTGGAAAAACACATTTCAGCCGCACGCTCATACGCAAAATGACTCGCTTCCAGAACTGATGATGACACACGTGTCAAATTGGAGTGCAATTACCATGGTAGGCGATGACAAAAAATCGTACCTGCAAGGTCAAGTAACGTGCGACGTCGTGACTCTTCCTAATGATGAATCCACATTAGGCGCACACTGTGATGCAAAAGGAAAGGTATGGAGTATCTTCCGTTTGTTCCACCACAACGGTGGCTACGCACTAATGCAACCTAAATCTGCGATTGAAGTCGAGCTCGTTGAAATCAAGAAATACGCAGTGTTCTCTAAGGTCGATATCGAGCAAACGTCGGACGTTGTTATCGGTGTGATGGGTGCATCTGCGAATCAATACATTGATTCTATTTCAGAAAGCCAAGGTAATGTACGTGCTATCTCTGGCGGTACGGCGGTTCAAGTTGCAGATAACCGCTGGGCTCTACTTGTAACAGAAGAAGCCGCTGAAGCCTTGGTATCAAACAGCGCTGCGGAGAAAGTATCAGAAACGTTATGGCAGTATCATGAAATCCTTGATGCTCAGCCTAACCTATCGAAAGCAGAACAAAACGAACACATCCCTCAAGCACTTAACCTGCAAGCGATCGGCGGTATCAGCTTTTCAAAAGGTTGTTACACAGGTCAAGAAAC
The DNA here is from genome assembly GCF_023206395.1 of Vibrio sp. ED004. Lineage (NCBI taxonomy): Bacteria > Pseudomonadati > Pseudomonadota > Gammaproteobacteria > Vibrionales > Vibrionaceae > Vibrio > Vibrio sp. ED004. The sequence continues at coordinate 1,228,897 of NZ_CP066149.1, forward strand.
GGTTGCTCGTGCTAAGTACCGCGGCATGAACAAGCGTGAGATGCGCATTGTGTCGGGCACAACTTCGGACGTACTGTCTCTAGAGAATCCTATTGAACTAGAACGTAGCGTGGGTGAGAACTGGCGTGGTGCAGGTCGACTATTAAACGTCTATCAATTTGCTGATAACCAAGCGATTGGTTTGATGGTGTTGCCAAACAACCTTGATGACGATGTTCAACTTCGATTGACTGCGCAGCCTGATCAAACATGGAATATCCTGCCACTGCCTTACAGCCTCGAAGACGAGTAATCACGTGGAAACACTGATTACACAATGGCTGGATCAACAGCAGGTGGACTATCGCCTGCTGATGCAAAGCAAGCCTACCACCAGCATAGAAGAAACCGCGCAAGAACGAGGTATCGACGCCACTCAAATGGTCAAGTGCATCCTGCTCAAGGATATGGGCAACCAATATGCGTTGGCCTGTACAGCTGGTGATCGCTCTGTCGACCCCAAGAAAGTGCGCTCGGTGTTGAATTGCCGCAGAATGACCTGCGTATCACTCACCGATGTAGAAGCCATCACCGGTTTTAAAGTTGGTTGTGTCGGCCCGCTTGCTCTAAAAAGGCACATGCCGATCATTTTTGATCCTTCCATTCAGAATAACTCAACCGTGACTATTAGTTCTGGTGATCGAATGGCAGGTGTTGCACTTGATCTCGAGGATCTTATGGCGTTATGCGCGCCAATCGTTGCAGAGATCAGTCGATGATCCATTCTAAGACGTAATTGATCGCAAACCTTCTTTAAAGTTTTCATTAGATACATATTTAGTGTGAAGCTCGTCATAAGAAAAACACGCCAACATTAAATAGTTAATCAAAATTAAAGCATAAGTAGTCATCAGGAAAAATCTGCGTTATTGTGAATTTACTGACTAGCCTTTAGGCAAATCAGTACAAGTGAATCCACTGAGTAACATCAGTATCCACTTTTGTGTAATGCATCTGTGACTATTCGCCCGTTTTAGACGGGCTTTTTTTATGTCTAAAATTTACAATTTGATTACACAAACAAAAAAATCCCGCCTATTCTTATACTTGTAACATTACCACTGCTTAATACCGGACAGGAAAGTTCACAGCAGTTCACGACTCAGTATTATTTTGGGGAGGAGCTCACGTAAAAATAGATATTTACTGTAGAAAGTGCTTAGAACAGCACAAATATCTAATTAACGTCATCGCTACTGCATATTACTCCATGCTTATCACAATTATTATCTCGGAGTTTTTCTATAATGTGCAGGCTAGGTAAATATAAGGATAATTAAGAATGAGACTGTTTAAGCGCTATACACCGAGTATGATTGCTAAACATGTAAGTCGACTTTTCAAAGGACGAATCTACATTTACGGCGTAGGGAAATTTGAGTTTGATAACGGCAAGCTAGTCCTGCCAGATCGAGCAGAGAAGCGCCACTTTCAAACAGTGAAAGAAATAAATAGTGAAATAATGAAGCTGCGCTGTGCTTACGCATAATCTGATTATCTAAAGAATTCAAAACAAAAAGGGTTGGCATGTGCCAACCCTTTTTTCGTTCCCGTAACGCTAGAAACTGCGCTCAGGCCATGAGTTCAGGTGTCTAAGCACCTGAAAATTAAACGACTAACGATGAGTCACAGGGCGCTTTGCTAAATCAGGCAGGTTACCGGCAAGGCCAAGTGCTCGCTTCATAATTTCATCTTTCGCACCAGGTAGTTGACCCGCAAGCTTCATACCGATGCCACGAATCAGCTTCTTAGCTGGGTTGTCGCCTTCAAACAGATCTTTAAAGCCCTGCATCGAAGCAATCATCTTCGCCGCTTCTGCTTTTCTCCAGCGCTCATAACCGCGTAGGTTACGCTTGGTACCAATGTCTTCACCAGCAGCCCACAGCTTTAACAGCTCTTGCGCTAAACTTGCAGCATCTAATAGGCCAAGGTTCACGCCCTGCCCTGCTAGCGGGTGAATGGTATGGGCAGCATCACCGACCAGAGCGACACGATCAACAGCGAAATCTCGCGCGTATCGCATGCGCAGTGGGAAGGCAAAACGGTCACCGACGACTTCACACAAACCAAGCTTTGAATCGAACTCTGCCGTTAACTGTTTATTGAATTCAGCATCCGACATGGATACGAGATTCTCGGCACGATTAGGCTCAGTAGACCAAACAATCGAGCTCATGTTGCTCGGTTGCATTGGTAAGAATGCCAGTGGGCCTTGCGGTGTGAATATTTGACGTGCAACGCTGTGGTGCGGTTCTGTGGTTTTGATGTTCGCGACAATTGCGCTGTGTCCGTAATCCCAATGTGTTAATGGGATATCTTGCTGCTTACGAACCCAAGAATTTGCGCCATCCGCACCCACGACTAACTTGGCTGTCAGTGCTTGGCCATTGTCTAGGGTTAGCCACGCTTCGCTCTCTCCAATTGCCATTGTTTTACATGTCGCAGGCATGTAGAGGCTGACATTATCTTGCTTCTTAACCTGATCAAGCAGCGCTAATTGAATCACTCGATTCTCAACAATATGGCCTAGATTAGGCTGCGCCAAACGTGTTGAGTCAAACTCAATACGAGCAAAGCTATCTTGCTCCCACACTTCCATCGCTTGATACGGAGCTGCACGTCTTTGCTCAATACCTTGCCATGCATCTAGATTACGCAGAATCACCTCGCTAGAGCGACTCAATGCCGACACACGAACATCTGGTAATTCATTCAGACCTTCGCTAGGTGCTTTGCCCTCTATCACGGCAATTCTTAGATCGCTATCTTTCAATGCAGCCGCGAGCGCTAGGCCAACCATGCCACCACCAACTATCGCGATATCAACACTTTGCATCATTATTTATCTACCTTATCTTTCTACTAGGCCAAGCGTATGACGCAAAAGTGGACCTTTAAGTGGTGGAAGGTTATCAATTACGGCTAACCCAAGATTACGACCGATTCGAGCAGTCAAAAAATCGTTTGAGAACAGATGAACAAGACTTGATGTCAGTGTAATCGTCGCGCCTCTGTCTTGTTCTCTACGTTTTCTAAAGTTAACAAGACCAGCGTAACGACCGACATCATCCAACTGAGTACACAATTCTTCCGCTAAAGAGGCCACATCACGAATACCGAGGTTAAACCCTTGCCCTGCAATTGGGTGAAGGGTTTGAGCGGCATTGCCTACAATCGCGAATCGATGAGAGATATTTTGTTTACGATGACGAAAAATCAGTGGGTAGTTTGCACGCTTACCAACCTTTTCTAGTCGACCCAATCGCCAACCAAAATCGCTCTGAAGCTGTTCAAGGAATTCGTCGTCGTTAAAAGCCATAACTTTATCGGCTTGCTCCGGCGGCAAACACCAAACCAGAGACAAACGGTTATCGGTCATCGGTAGTAGAGCAACAGGCCCATGATGAGTAAAACGCTCAAAGGCTCGGCCTTGATGGGGTTCGCTCGCCACGATATTGGCAATCACAGCAACCTGTTCAAAGTCATGTTCACTCAATGGGATATTGAGTTGCTGACAACAGGTAGAGATTGCACCGTCAGCCGCGACCAGTAACTTAGTCGTTATGGTTTGCCCACTGTTGAGGTCAATAGTCGTCAGTGACTCACTTCGCTCGACTTTCGCTACCGAGTCCGGACACAGCATCGTAATTGCCGCTTCTGATTCCAGCTTCTGCTGATAGATTCGGCCTACATCCGCTAACTCGACCACATAGCCAAGTGCATCCACAGCCAATTCTTCACTGTAGATATCCGTCATCCCAGCATGCCCACGATCCGACACATGAATATCTTTAATCGGGGTAGCCACAGGAGCGATAGATTGCCACAGGTGCAATGAATCTAGGATCTGTACTGTGCCGTAAGACAAAGCGATCGAACGAGAATCAAACCCAGGGTGAGCTTGATGATCAACCTGATAAGGCTCAACGACCGCAATCGACAACGAACCTTGGCTTAGGTGATTCAGAGCAAGGGCCAGAGTTGCCCCCGCCATTGCGCCACCAGCAATTACAACATCATATTGAGCCATCATAACCTCAAACCGACAAACGATTAGTGAATGGTTGGTGCCGCATCTTCAGATGGGCGTGCACCAAATTCAGCATGAATCGTTAATGCACACGCTTTTACGTGCTCAATAACGTGTTCTAGAAGTTGTGCTTGCTCTTCCAGATCATCTTCTTCGTCAATGCCTAGCTTCGCCATCTCTTCAAGATCCGCCAATGCTTCTTTCGTGCCTTCAGACGCTTTGTTCAATTGAGCGCCAACAAGGCCCAAACCAGAAATGAAATGGTTAATCCAATCAGACACACCATCAGCAAGATCAAACACGCTCGCGCTTGCATCTTCATCAGGCAGTAACATAGACAGTTCCATGCCTGAGCCTGTGATTTCACTGGTTGTGACTTTCAGTGTTGCTTCCGCTAGGATTAGCGCGCGATCTGGCCAGCCCATACCTTCATTGGTGTAATCGAAGATAAGTGGTTGCCAGCTTTTATCTGCAAGGTTTAAGCCTCCGCTTAACATACCCGTTAATAAACCATGCATCTCAGCAGGGGTTACGGCTAGACTTGCCGATTGAAGTTCAGTCGCAACCGTTAGGTAGTCAGGTAAAGTAGTTTCGCTCATCAGATAGCTCGCTCAGTTATTCTTTATATCGATAGTATAATCGTACCACTTCACCCCAATTCTGGTAAGCATCGATCCCTAGCAATTGAAGGATGACTGACTACCAATTGTTCAATTTGCTGAATTACTGTGTGCTCAAGCTCTCATTTACAAACAGTCACTCTGAAAAGCTTGAATCTTAATAGCGGTTTACCTATAGTTTCTCCCTCAGAGGAGATTGCTTCCTCATCGGTACTTGCACTTTTTCTTTCTCAAAAAATGGCGAAGGGCAACAGCCTTAAAATAGCGCGTTAAAGAGTTCATCCATCATGAGTAATCAAGCGGTAGACGTTGAAATATTAGGAAAACTGACTCGAGTGAATTGTCCACCAGGGCAAGAAGAGTCATTGATTGCAGCGGCGGCCGATCTTGATAATCGATTGAAAGAGATGGCTGAACGTACTAAGGTAACCAATGAAGTGAAGCTGCTGACTATCGCAGCTCTGAATATTTGCTACGAATTACAAACCAAGAAGTTTGAAGCAAATGATGAACAAAACGCACTGACCGAGCGAATGGAACAGCTCACGACATCACTTTCAGATGTCCTCAGTAAAGTTAAGCACGGACAGCAATAGCGTACACAAAATTTACCCTGGAGTGTTTGTCAGAGGATTCACGTCCCCGAGCCGATAAGCAATCCCTAAGGGTTAGTACTTGAGTGCTATTGAGCATGCTCGGTCCGCCGAGAAGCCTACGGTAATCATTGCTGATCCGCCTTGAACTCGCTGGTTCAAGGGCCATCTATTCTCAACGGCACTTTGGGGTATCCCTTCTTATGAAGACGCTCACACGCAGCGAATTTCGCAAACAGATCCGCATCAAACGCAACTCCCTATCTAGCGAACAACAAACTCAATCCGGTTTAGACCTAGTTAAGCAGTGCATGCAGCTTGATGAGATTCAGTCTGCTCAGCATATTGCTCTTTATATTTCGATTGATGGCGAGCTCGATACCCAGCCTTTAATTGAATGGTTATGGTCGCAAGGTAAGCAAACTTATTTACCAGTATTGCACCCCTTCTCTGCCGGACACCTGCTGTTTCTGCACTACTCTCCAATAACTCCCACAGTTTTAAATAAGTACGGCATTGTAGAACCCCAACTTAATCAAATGTTGGTGAAACCTTGTCAGCAACTCGACCTCATCCTGACGCCTCTTGTCGGCTTTGACTCTCATGGTCACCGCTTAGGCATGGGTGGCGGATATTACGATCGCACCTTAGCGAAATGGTTCGAGACAGGCGAAGGCGCAACCCCAATAGGTTTGGCTCACGATTGCCAACATGTCGATACCTTACCGATTGAAGAATGGGACATTCCCTTACCTAAAATCGTGACTCCGAGTAAAACTTGGCAATGGGAAAATGACCATTAAAGCGCTATAATCGCGCCGCAAACGTTAACCTCGATATAGAAACGTTAACTCAATATCTAAACGTTAACTTCATCATTACGCAAACGATCAATTCAAAGCGCAAGACCTTATTCAGGAGAATGGCATGACTCAAGATGAAATGAAAAAAGCAGCTGGCTGGGCAGCACTTCAATATGTTGAAGAAGGCAGCATTGTAGGTGTAGGTACTGGCTCTACAGTAAATCACTTCATCGACGCGCTAGGCACAATGAAAGACAAAATCAAAGGTGCGGTTTCAAGCTCTGTTGCTTCAACGCAACGACTAGAAGAGCTAGAGATCAAAGTGTATGAGTGTAACGATGTCGCTAAGCTAGACATCTACGTTGATGGCGCAGATGAAATCAACCCAACTCGCGACATGATCAAAGGCGGCGGTGCTGCTCTGACTCGTGAAAAAATCGTAGCGGCTATCTCTGATAAGTTTGTGTGTATTGTTGACGGCACTAAAGCAGTTGATGTGTTGGGTAAATTCCCACTACCTGTTGAAGTGATTCCAATGGCGCGCTCATACGTTGCACGTGAACTAGTAAAGCTTGGTGGTGACCCAGTTTACCGCGAAGGTTGCACAACCGATAACGGCAACATGATCCTAGACGTGTACGGCATGGCGATCGAAAACCCGAAACAACTAGAAGATATCATCAATGGTATCGCTGGTGTGGTAACGGTTGGTCTATTCGCTCACCGTGGTGCTGATGTGGTTATCACTGGCACGCCAGAAGGTGCAAAAATCGAAGAATAAATAATAGAAGATTGAGTTTTTCTGTTACTTCATTACATACGGTGCCCAAGGGCGCCGTTTTTTTTGCTTTATACCTGTAAAATTATGTCTTATTCCGTAATTTTCTTACCCAAAACATTTTTTTTTTGTTACTTTATTGTTCAGAAGACGCACAGGGAAAACGTTTGTCTCCTAACAAAGTGGTGAATTTGTTCCCCTTTCAGCCATTTTGTAGCACGTGCGCCGCATTTGCCCAACCTTTCCATTTTAAGGACGAGAACAATGGCCAAAGTTTCACTGGAAAAAGAAAAAATAAAAATTCTACTTCTAGAAGGTCTTCACCCTTCTTCTGTAGAAGTACTGCAAGCCGCTGGTTACACAAATATTGAGTACCACAAAGGCTCGCTACCGGAAGATGAACTTCTTGAAGCAGTTAAAGATGCTCACTTCATTGGTATCCGTTCTCGCACAAACATCTCCCAAGAAGTGATTGATGCGGCTGAAAAGCTGGTTGCGGTTGGTTGTTTCTGTATTGGTACTAACCAAGTCAACCTTCAAGCAGCAGCAAAGCGCGGCATCCCTGTGTTCAACGCACCGTTCTCAAATACTCGAAGTGTTGCTGAGCTAGTTCTTGGTCAGGTTCTATTGCTACTACGTGGCATTCCAGAAAAGAACGCTCTTGCGCACCGTGGTATTTGGAAAAAGAGTGCAGACAACTCTTACGAAGCTCGTGGTAAGCGTTTAGGTATTATTGGTTACGGTCACATTGGTACCCAGCTGGGTATTATTGCGGAAAACCTTGGTATGCGCGTTTACTTCTACGACATCGAAAACAAGCTGTCTTTGGGTAACGCAACGCAAGTTCATACCATGACTGAACTGTTGAACAAGTGTGATGTGATCTCTTTGCACGTCCCTGAAACCAACGAAACTAAGAACATGATGGGTAAAGAAGAGTTCGAGCGCATGAAGCCTGGTTCTATCTTTATCAACGCAGCGCGTGGCACAGTGGTAGACATTCCAGCTCTGTGTGGCGCTCTAGATTCTGGTCACCTTGCAGGTGCAGCGATCGACGTATTCCCAACCGAACCAAAAACCAATGCTGACCCATTTGAGTCGCCATTGATGCAGTTCGACAACGTGATTCTTACACCTCACGTAGGCGGTTCAACTCAAGAAGCGCAAGAGAACATCGGTGTTGAAGTGGCTGGCAAGCTAGCGAAATACTCAGATAACGGTTCTACGCTATCAAGTGTTAACTTCCCAGAGGTATCACTACCGTTGCACACGGGCACGTCTCGTTTGCTGCACATTCACGAAAACCGTCCAGGTATCCTAACTCAGCTCAACACCATCTTCGCTGAAGAAGGCATCAACATCGCGGGTCAGTACCTACAGACTGCGGCTGATATGGGTTATGTAGTTATCGATGTAGAAGCGGATCGTTCAGAGGAAGCACTGCTTAAACTGAAAGAGATCGAAGGCACAATCCGTGCTCGTCTACTTCACTAATCATCGAACTCGATATTAGTAAAAACAAAAAGGCTCTCATTATGAGAGCCTTTTTAGTATTTGGCCTATCGTAGGCAATTAGATCACCATGATCCAAAAGCCTCTATAGCGCTATTGTTACTCTTCGATCTGGTAGATCACATTAACGCGATCGCGAATGGTGATCGTTGAGTCTTCATAAGAGTTCGACTCTGTTCTCGCATCTATCGCCATTGAACGCATTAGCACAGGCTGAGAAGATTGTGCGTTGTAATCAACACGCCAAACATCACCTAGCTCACGCTCAAAACCACTCGCTAATGATTTCGCTTTCGATCGCGCATCCTTGATGGCTTCTAAGCGCGCTTGTTCTTGATACTTAGCTTGGTCGCGAACTTGAAGCTGAATGTTGTCGATCTGATTAATACCCTCTCCAATCGCAATATCCATGTACTCATTGAGATTAGCTAGCTCGTTCACTTGAACGGTCACATTACGTGAAGCTCGGTAGCCGACCAATTCTGGTTTGCCGTCTTTCGGGTAATGGTATTGAGGAGATAGGTACAGGTTAGAGCTGTGTACGCTCGCCTCTTCTACACCCGCTTGATGCAGTTTATTGAGGAAACCAGTCACTACTTTATCAACGGTATTTTTAGCTTGTTCAGCAGTCATCGTCGATTCCACGACTCTCACAGAGAATGTCGCCATATCTGGTGTTGCGATCACTTCACCGTAGCCCGTCGTTGAAATATGCGGGAAGGATGGAGAGTCAGCCAATGATGGAAAACTCACAGCACTCAACGCTGCAGTAAGAGTAAGAGACGTTGCTAACATCTTTGGTGCAAACTTCATTAGGTAGACCTGTGCTAAACAAATGTACTTTCATCATAGAGCAATTTGCCGTTTAGCCAATCCTGATGCCGAACTTCTAACAGAACTTTGACGCTGAAAAAACCAACAATTTACTGAGGTAAGTGGTTGTGAGCAAAACCTAATATCGCTTGAGATATCTCTTTGAGTACCCCACTTTCTAGCTGCCAGTGGTGCCAATAGATACGATAAGACAACAAAAAACCGGGTGTAATATCGATCAATACACCGGACTCTAGCTCATCAATGATCTGCAATCGAGGGATCAAACAATAAGCAACACCTGACAACGCCAAGCGTACAAATGCTTCTGAGCTGCCGACCGTATGATTAATCACACTGTCCCTTGGTACATTAAAATGGTCATGCAGAAACTTCTTATGCAGGTCATCGTATTGGTCATAAGAAACCGCCGGTGCTTTGCTTAATGTGGCGTAATTTACGCCTTCAGAAAAATAACGCTGATGGAAGTCAGGACTCGCCACACACACATAATCCATCCTGCCAAGATAGTCAGCACTGCAACCAGGAATCGCTTGAGACTCTAGACTGATCGCGCCAGCAACCTCACCACTTTTTATCTTATCAATGGTTCTCGCCTCGCCATGAATCGCGAGGTTCAGCTCTACTTGGCGAGACTTCATCACATCTGATAATGCAGGTAACAGCCATGTCGCTAAACTATCGGCATTGGTGGCAATAGATATTGATAAAGGTTGCGCACTTTCTTCATTCATCAACTCAGGCACCAGCTCATGTTCTAGTAAACGAACCCGGCGATACAAACCCAATAATTTTTTACCTGCCGGGGTTGGCCTAGGCGGGTTTTCTCTCACCAAAGCAGGCTGAGCTAACCATTTTTCTAGCTGTTTGATACGTTGAGACACCGCAGACTGCGAGATATATAACTGCTCGGCAGCCCTTTCGAAGCTACGTTGTTTCACCACCGCATCCAGTGCTTCTATCCATTTATAATCCAATCCACGCATCAATTTGCTTCCTTTTTAAGCTAACTCCACACCACATTAGCAACTCTAATAATAGATTAAAATCATTAATTATACTTATTTAAAGGGTCGGAGTATCTTCGCCATATAGCACGTAAATATCGTTAAATAAGTGGAGGTTAAAATGAGTTTTTGGGTTTTATTACAAGGTTTTGGTCTAGGGGCAAGCATGATTATCCCTATTGGCGCTCAGAATGCGTACGTCCTAAATCAAGGGATAAAGCGCAACCACCATTTAACCACAGCGACAATCTGTAGCCTGCTCGACACTCTGTTTATCTCATTGGGTATCTTTGGTGGCGGTGCAATTTTGTCACAAAATGAATTGCTACTCACCTCGGTGACGTTAGGCGGCATCGCTTTTCTAACCGTGTATGGTTTGTTATCACTGCGCAGCGCCTTTAAAGCGCCCTCAAGCGAGGAATCAAAAGGAGAGATCCTGGCTCGTGGTAAGCGCACCGTTATTTTGGGCGCCTTGGCGGTGACAGTATTAAACCCACACCTCTATTTGGATACGGTGGTGATTCTTGGTTCGATTGGCGGACAGTTTGAAGGTAACGACAGAATTGCTTTTGCTATGGGAACCATTTTGGCTTCATTCGTTTGGTTTTACTCTTTGTCACTGGGCGCAGCAAAGCTTGGTCCAACGCTATCTAAACCGAATGTTAAGAAAGGCATTGATATCGCAGTCGCGACCATGATGTTCGCCATTGCTGCTGTGCTTACCAATGGACTGATTGAGCAATACTGGTAACCAATTAAAGAACAAAGACTACCGACCAAGCCAGAGAAGATATCAGTAACTCATTAATATAATGAGTTACGCTAGAATGACTCGAATTTTACTGTTCAGTTCACTCAGCGCAGCTTCAAGGCTTGGTTCCAGTTGGCTCAAATGATTTATCAAGGTCATGAAATAGCTATCCATTATCAGTGGCATTTTTTCAGAAATAGATGCATCGACATTAACCGTCTGAAAGAGTGCCTGATCAAAGGTGCGATAGTAGTCTAAATCCCAAATGACCTCTTTGAGTAACGCTCGACTTAACTCAACATTATCAAAATAATAGCGATAGTAATGTTCAATCAGCGAGATACCGACATCCACAGCACGTTTATCTTGCTCAACAGCTAACACCTCCTGACCTATCTTTTCCAACTGCGATAGCATTCCATCTCGAAGAATCGTCAGCTTGGTTTCAAAATGACTAAATACCGTGCCATCAGCCACACCCGCGTGACGAGCGATCTGTCGAGTTGTGGTGTTGTCATAACCATTTTCCCCAAACAGCTCCCAAGCAGATGCTAGGATCTTCTGTTTCGTTATCTCTCTCTTACTCACGAAAATACACCCTTCTCAAATCAAGCTTGATCATACTCTTAGTGCTCTAATTTGACAAATTGAGCGCGCTCAATTATAAAAATGAGCACGCTCAATTTAACTTTGGAGATACGGAGATGATGAATATATTAAACCGACTGGGACAAGTGCTGATTTTTCTGCCCACGATCTTTTGCTTCTCTTACCTACTTCGACCACTACTGATGATGATTTTGATTCCTGGAGGTTTATGTTTATTGGCTATCTTGGGAGGACAAGAAGTCAGAAAACCCTTATATGCGATGCTGAAAACATCGTTATGGCCAACGCCAAGTAGAACGCAAAATAGGGATATACAAAGAAAAGAAGCTAAGCAGTAACAAGAGCTAACGAGTAAGAGGAATGATATTGAAGACAACAAAAAAGGCGGACAACCTAAGTTATCCGCCTTTCGTTATAAAAGCTCACCGCTGTAAAAGCCGATTAAAGAATTAAGCTTCTACTTTATTCATGTGCACATCCATTTGTGGGAATGGAATTTCGATACCTTCTTTATCCAAGCCTTCTTTGATTGCTTGCATCAGGTCGAAGTAAACATTCCAGTACTCTGCAGTGCTAACCCATGGGCGAACCACGAAGTTAACTGAAGAGTCAGCAAGTGTGTGAACACCCACTTGAACGCCTGGTTCTTTCAATACGCGCTCATCAGATTCACAGATCTTAGTCAGAAGTTCTTTGGTCTTTTGTAGATCAGCACCGTAAGAAACACCGATCATTAGGTCGATACGACGTGTGTCATGACGAGAGTAGTTCGTGATTGGGCTACCGATAACGCTGCCGTTTGGTACCACAACCATTTTGTTGTCAGGTGTTGTTAGAACAGTTTGGAAGATTTGAATTGAGTCAACTGAACCTGCTACACCACCGATTTCCACGTAGTCACCAGACTTGAATGGACGGAATGCAACAATAAGTACACCAGCAGCAAAGTTAGATAGTGAGCCTTGTAGAGCCAGACCGATAGCTAAACCAGCCGCACCAATTACAGCAACGACAGATGCTGTTTGAACACCTAAGCGACCAAGAGCTGCAATTAGAACAATAACAAATAACAAGTAACGAACTAAGCCATGGATAAACTCGACAACCGCTCGGTCCATTTTCTTCTTCTGAAGAACCTTAGACACGCTATTCGCTACTGCTTTAACGATTAAGTTACCAATAAATAGAATAACGAGCGCAGAAATAATGTTTACACCGTATTGAATAAACAAATCTGAGTTATCCGTTAACCATTGTTCTGCATTTGAAAGACCATCCACAAGCGGGGTCTCAATCGTTGTAGAACTCTCAGCCATAATGTGCATCCTCTATGTAATATGCTATGAGCTAAACTGCCTTAAGCCAAACCTACCAAACAACAAAGCAAACAGTTTAATTTCTGTTAAGTCATTGTGTTAAAAGTAAATTCAAGCCAAGTCCTTTTTTATAAACTGAACCAAGTCCAGTTTTTCGGCACGATATCCTATCTTTGACAGATTGCAAAGTCATATTTATGTAAGCTTTTGAAATAATAAAACTTACTGATAAACACAAATACCGATAACTAAAAGACTACGAAATTTATTCACCGCACGCTAGGTTTTTCACATAATTAATACAAGTTTTTATCAGACATAAAAAAACCCGCTCAATGAGCGGGTTTTTAAAACTTAAAGAGTACTTAATTCAAAGAATTATAGTACGTCTACAGCGTTAAGGTCAGCAAATGCTTTCTCTAGACGAGCAACCATTGAAGCTTGACCAGCACGTAGCCATACGCGTGGATCGTAGTACTTCTTGTTTGGAGCAGCTTCGCCAGTTGGGTTGCCGATTTGACCTTGTAGGAAATCGAAGTTATCAGCAGAGTACTGACGGATACCGTCCCAAGTTGCCCACTGTGTATCAGTATCGATGTTCATTTTGATAACACCGTAGCCGATAGACTCTTGGATTTCAGCTTCAGAAGAACCAGAACCACCGTGGAATACGAAGTTTAGAGCGTTAGGTGCGATACCGAACTTCTCTGCACAGTATGCTTGAGAATCACGTAGGATAGTTGGAGTAAGTACAACGTTACCAGCTTGGTAAACACCGTGTACGTTACCGAAAGAAGCAGCGATAGTGAAACGTGGGCTTACAGCCATTAGTTTCTCGTATGCGTATGCTACGTCTTCTGGAGAAGTGTAAAGCTCAGATGCGTCCATATCAGAGTTATCTACGCCGTCTTCTTCACCACCAGTACAACCAAGTTCGATCTCGATTGTCATGTTCATTTTAGCCATGCGCTCTAGGTACTTAGCACATGTTTCGATGTTCTCTTCTAGAGACTCTTCAGAAAGGTCTAGCATGTGAGAAGAGAATAGAGGCTTACCAGTTTGTGCGAAGAACTCTTCACCAGCGTCTAGTAGACCGTCGATCCATGGAAGAAGTTTCTTAGCAGCGTGGTCAGTATGTAGAATAACTGGAACACCGTAAGCTTCAGCTACAGCGTGTACGTATTTTGCACCAGCTACAGCGCCAAGAACTTGTGCGCCTTGACCTTCAAGTTTAACGCCTTTACCTGCGAAGAATGCAGCGCCACCGTTAGAGAACTGAACAACTACTGGAGCTTTAACTTTAGCAGCTGCTTCTAGTACTGCATTTACAGAGTCAGTACCAACAACGTTTACAGCAGGAAGAGCAAATTTGTTTTCTTTTGCTACTTCAAATACTTTCTGTACGTCATCGCCAGAAATCACACCAGGTTTTACAAAATCGAAGATCTTAGACATGGAAATAGTCCTATTTATTCTATCGTTTTAAGATTAAAAAACTTAAGTTCAAAAACTTGCAATCGTTTGCTCACAACTTATGCCATTCTAGCAAAAAAGTGTGATATGCAGCAAACGTTAAAAGGCGAGATTCGCATCTCGCCTTTCTAAATCAATTATGCTTTAGCACGCTCTTCAAGCATTGCTACTGCAGGAAGTACTTTACCTTCAACGAACTCAAGGAAAGCGCCGCCGCCAGTAGAGATGTAAGAAACGTCAGCTTTGATACCGAACTTGTCGATAGCTGCTAGCGTGTCACCACCACCTGCTACAGAGAAACCTGCAGACTCAGCGATTGCTTTAGAGATACCAGCTGTACCCGCTTCGAAGTTTTTGAATTCGAATACGCCTACAGGGCCGTTCCAAAGGATAGTTTTTGCGTTGCCGATGATTTCAGCTAGTGCTGCAGTTGAATCTGGGCCAAGGTCGAAGATCATGTCGTCGTCTTGAACTTCAGAAACGTGCTTAATTTCAGCTTCTGCGTTTTCGTCGAATGCCTTAGCACATGCAACGTCAGTCGCTACTGGAATAGCACACTCTTTCATTAGCTTCTGAGCAGTTTCAACTAGGTCAGCTTCGTATAGAGACTTACCTACGTTGTGGCCTTCAGCAGCGATGAATGTGTTCGCGATACCACCACCAACAACAAGTTGGTCAGCGATTTTAGATAGAGACTCAAGAACTGTTAGCTTAGTCGATACTTTAGAACCACCAACGATAGCAACTAGCGGACGCTCTGGGTTGTCCATTGCTTTGCCAAGAGCTTCAAGCTCAGCAGCAAGAAGAGGACCAGCACATGCTACAGGAGCGTGAGTACCAACACCGTGAGTAGATGCTTGTGCACGGTGAGCTGTACCGAATGCGTCCATCACGAAGATGTCACATAGTGCAGCGTACTGCTTAGAAAGTGCTTCTTCGTTCTTCTTCTCACCTTCGTTGAAACGAACGTTTTCAAGAACAACTAGCTCACCAGCGTTTAGCTCTAGGCCGTTTAGGTAATCTTTAGCTAGTTTAACTTCGCAGTCTAGTGCGTCGTTTAGGTAGTTAACTACAGGAGCTAGAGAGAACTCTTCGTTGTATTCGCCTTCAGTAGGACGACCAAGGTGAGAAGTAACCATTACTTTTGCACCAGCTTCTAGGCAAAGCTTGATAGTTGGTAGAGATGCTAGGATACGTGCATCTGAAGTTACTTTACCGTCTTTTACTGGTACGTTTAGGTCAGCACGGATAAATACGCGTTTACCTGCAAGTTCCAGGTCAGTCATCTTGATCACAGACATGATTTGTCCTCTCAAATTTAAATAAAAATAAAGTTTTGGAAACTCAGCAACCCTGCTAAGCCTATAAATTATTCAACTGGTAATTCTTTAACTACTAGTAATATGTGGACACTTAGTATTTATTTCAAGCTAAAAAATAAATAATCCGCACATTTGCTTCTAGGTCTTACTTCTTGCCTTCAGAAGCTTGCATTGCGAGAACCGTATCCAGCATTCGGTTCGCAAAGCCCCATTCATTGTCACACCACACTAGCATTTTTACTAAGTGGCCGTTGCTCACTCGAGTTTGTGAACCATCAACGATTGCGCTATGGGGATCGTGATTAAAGTCGATGGAAACGAGCGGCGCTTCAGTATAGTCAACTATATTGTGTAATGTACACTGGGACGCATTAACAATGGTTTGATTTACGTCATTAACTTTCACATTTGTATTAATTGTGACACTTAAATCCATCGCTGTTACGTTTACCGTTGGTACACGCACAGATATCGCTTCGAACTTGTTAGAAAATTTCGGGAAGATTCTTTCAATACCTTTATGCAATTTGGTATCGACAGGAATGATGGATTGGCTCGCAGCTCGAGTACGGCGAAGGTCGCTGTGGTACGCATCAATCACTTGTTGATCATTCATTGAAGAGTGAATCGTTGTGATGGTACCGGACTCGATGCCAAAGGCGTCATCAAGAACCTTAATGATAGGAACAATACAGTTGGTGGTGCATGAACCGTTGGAAACGATTCGATGGTCGGCCTCGATGGTATCGTGATTCACGCCATAGATAATGGTGTTATCAAGGTCGTTCGCACCAGGATGTGAAAACAGTACCTTTTTCGCCCCAGCAGCAATATGCGCTAGGCCGTCAGCTCGGCAACCGTAAACACCGGTACAGTCGAGTACAATGTCCACCTCAAGATCACGCCAAGGCAACAACTCAATATCAGCGAGGTGCAAGATACGAATCGTATCAAACTCACCTTTATCTTCCGCACCAATGCCGTGATGGACATAGATGTGCTCTTGGTCGTTGGAGATCTTCTTACCGAAGCGGCCGTGACTGGTGTCGTACTGCAATAGGTGAGCCATAGCATCAGGCTGAGCAAGCTCATTGACAGCTACTACTTTGATTTGTTGGCTTTTGCCACTTTCATAAACAGCGCGTAATACATTACGCCCTATTCTTCCAAATCCGTTTATCGCGACTTTTAGCATAGTTCCGTACATCTAACCAAAATTTCGTGCAACAGATGATAACTGAATCCTACCCAAAAGGCATTACTTGAATAACTCGGTCTACCTAGGACAGTTTGATCTGCTGCTTGTAGGGATTAGTCTAGGAGAAAACAAATCCCAGATACAAAAAACCGAGCTCAGCGCTCGGTTTTTTCCTGCATTTAACTGTTAGCACAAGGCCATCAGTCAATGATTAAGCAAGAAGCTCTTTCGCTGTGTTTACTACGTTTTCAGTAGTGAAACCGAACATCTTGAATAGCTCGCCAGCTGGTGCAGATTCGCCGAACGTTGTCATACCGATGATCTTGCCACCGAAACCAACGTACTTGTACCAGAAGTCAGCGATGCCAGCTTCTACTGCGATACGAGCAGTAACGTCAGATGGAAGTACAGACTCACGGTATTCAGCGTCTTGTTTGTCGAACGCGTCAGTTGCAGGCATAGATACTACGCGTACTGCTTTACCTTCAGCCGTTAGTTCAGCCGCAGCGCTAACCGCTAGCTCAACTTCAGAACCTGTTGCAATGATGATTAGCTCAGGCTTGCCTTCACAATCTTTCAGGATGTAACCACCCTTAGCGATGTTAGCGACTTGCTCAGCGTTACGATCTTGTTGTGCAAGGTTTTGACGAGAGAAGATTAGAGATGAAGGACCATCTTTACGCTCAATAGCCAGTTTCCAAGCCACTGCAGATTCAACTTGGTCACATGGACGCCATGTGCTCATGTTTGGAGTCAGACGTAGAGAAGCGATCTGCTCAACCGGTTGGTGAGTAGGACCATCTTCGCCTAGGCCGATAGAGTCGTGCGTGTAAACTTGGATGTTCTGAACTTTCATCAGAGCAGCCATACGCATTGCGTTACGCGCGTATTCCATGAACATTAGGAATGTTGCACCGTATGGTACGAAACCACCGTGCAGAGCGATACCGTTCATGATAGCCGTCATACCGAATTCACGTACACCGTAGTGGATGTAGTTACCAGAGAAGTCAGTTGCTTCAAGAGACTTAGAACCCGACCACATAGTTAGGTTAGAAGGCGCAAGGTCAGCAGAGCCGCCCATGAATTCTGGAAGCATTTGACCAAACGCTTCTAGTGCGTTTTGAGATGCTTTACGTGAAGCGATGTTTGCTGGGTTAGCTTGAAGATCAGCAATGATTGCGTTTGCTTTTTCTTCCCACTCAGCTGGAAGTTCACCGTTAGTACGACGTTTGAATTCTGCTGCTAGCTCTGGGTAAGCCGCTGCGTATGCGTCAAACTTAGCATTCCACGCTGCTTCTTTCGCTGCACCTGCTTCTTTCGCATTCCATTCAGCTGCGATATCAGCTGGAATTTCGAAAGGACCGTGTTCCCAACCCAATGCTGCTTTAGTTGCTGTGATTTCATCAGCGCCTAGCGGAGCACCGTGACAGTCGTGCGTACCCGCTTTGTTTGGAGAACCAAAACCGATGATAGTTTTAGTACAGATAAGCGTTGGACGAGGATCCGCTTTAGCCGCTTCAATCGCAGCATTGATAGCATCAGAATCGTGACCATCTACCGCTGGGATTACGTGCCAGCCATATGCTTCAAAACGCTTAGGTGTATCGTCAGAGAACCAACCTTCAACTTCACCATCGATAGAGATGCCGTTGTCATCCCAGAAAGCAACCAGCTTACCAAGACCTAGCGTACCTGCTAGAGAACATGCTTCGTGAGAGATACCTTCCATCAGACAGCCATCACCCATGAATGCATAAGTGTAGTGGTCTACGATGTCGTGGCCTTCTTTGTTGAACTGTGCAGCCAGTGCTTTCTCAGCCATTGCCATACCAACAGCGTTAGTGATGCCTTGACCTAGAGGACCCGTCGTTGTCTCGATACCAGGAGCGTAACCGTACTCTGGGTGACCTGGAGTCTTAGAGTGCAGTTGACGGAAGTTTTTAAGGTCTTCAATTGAAAGCTCGTAACCTGCAAGGTGAAGCAGAGAGTAAATCAGCATTGAACCATGGCCGTTAGACAGGATAAAACGGTCGCGGTCAGCCCACTCTGGGTTTGCTGGGTTGTGGTTCAAGTGGCCACGCCAAAGAACTTCAGCGATGTCAGCCATGCCCATAGGTGCGCCTGGGTGGCCTGAATTTGCTTGTTGAACACCGTCCATGCTAAGTGCGCGGATTGCATTGGCTAGATCTTTACGAGAAGGCATGTCTGCTCCTGGATACATAAGCGATTTAAAAAAGAGATTGATGCTAAAGTTTTCATTTTTATTAGCGCGGGTATTCTCTCAAACGACTATAGCGACTGCAAACGTTTTACTGGCATTTTAACGGTCATTTTTCGCAATTTTCGATCATTTACATCACTTAGCAACGGCTTATCTCAAACGATACGCAAACGTTTAGTTATGACATATCATAAAAAAGAGCTTGTAATTCGACCGCTGGAATTTAGAATAGCCGTCTAGATGTAGAAACACCTACAAAATATACTGTATTTAATGGCGGCGCTTCCTAGCTTGCGACGCCATAAAACTATTTACACCAAAACCTAAAAGTGGAGCTCTCATGGCTAAGCACCTATTCACTTCTGAATCTGTTTCAGAAGGCCATCCAGATAAAATTGCAGACCAAATCTCTGATGCTGTTCTTGATGCCATCTTGGAACAAGATCCAAAAGCACGTGTTGCTTGTGAGACTTACGTAAAAACCGGCATGGTTATGGTTGGCGGTGAAGTAACAACGTCTGCATGGGTTGATATCGAAGAAATCACTCGTGAAACAGTACGTGAAATTGGTTACGTTCATTCTGATATGGGCTTTGACGCTGACTCTTGTGCCGTTCTAAACACAATTGGTAAGCAGTCTCCAGACATCAACCAAGGTGTTGATAAAGCTGATCCTAAAGAGCAAGGCGCTGGTGACCAAGGCATCATGTTTGGTTACGCGACTAACGAAACACCAATTCTAATGCCTGCTCCAATTACTTACTCTCACCTTCTTGTTAAGAAGCAAGCTGAAGTACGTAAGAGCGGCAAACTTGACTTCCTTCGCCCAGATGCGAAATCTCAAGTAACATTCCAGTACGACCAAGGTAAAATCGTTGGTATCGATGCTGTTGTTCTTTCTACTCAACACTGTGATTCAGTAACAACTCCGGATCTACGTGAAGCAGTAATGGAAGAGATCATCAAGCCAGTACTACCATCAGAGTGGATCAACAAAGACACTAACTTCTTCATCAACCCAACAGGCCGTTTCGTAATCGGTGGACCAATGGGTGACTGTGGTCTAACAGGTCGTAAGATCATCGTTGATACCTACGGCGGCGCAGCTCGTCACGGTGGCGGTGCTTTCTCTGGTAAAGATCCATCAAAAGTTGATCGTTCTGCAGCTTACGCAGCACGTTACGTTGCGAAAAACATCGTTGCTGCTGGCATGGCTGACCGTTGTGAGATTCAACTGTCTTACGCTATCGGTGTTGCAGATCCAACATCTATCATGGTTGAAACGTTTGGTACTGAGAAAGTAGCTCACGAAATCATCATTGAAGCTGTTCGTCAAAACTTCGACCTACGTCCATACGGTCTTCAAGAAATGCTGAACCTTCTTCAGCCTATCTACAAGCAGACTGCAGCATACGGTCACTTCGGTCGTGAAGAGTTCCCTTGGGAAGCGACTGACAAAGCAGCAATCCTTGCAGACTTCGCTGGCCTAAAATAATTTAGCCACTGCGATTTGTTTCTTTAAAGCCCTTACTGCTTAGTAAGGGCTTTATTTTTATGTACTTACCAAACTTTTACTCGCAACACCCTTCTTTCACGCCCTTCTTTACCGTTAACCACTAAGTATAAAAAGCCGCCGATAATTTGTGTTTTCTAACACTACTGACAATAGTTAAGGTAACTCCTAGGCGATCAAGCTCACATTTAACTTAAATTAATTCAGTCTGATAACGCTCGTTAAATGCACGCTAGAACAAAAACTGGGATGACAAAGAGCAATTTAGCTCAGCACCATAACTCTCACACACGCCACATCGATGAGCCTTATGGAATTATAACTAGGACGTTATTTAACTAGGGGGATCTATGCCTCGTACCGCGCACCCATCCGAACTGAACGATAAAAAACACAAGGTCAGCGATAAGGATTACGCTCGTACCATTCCTTGCAACCAAATCAGTATTTCCGCACCCTTTCATTGGTTGTCACTTGCTCTGCATGACTTAGTAAGAATGCCATTAATCAGCGCATTTTACGGTTTGTGCTTTATGGGAGCGGCAATCGCCATTGTTCAGCTTGTCCAATGGCAAGGAACACATTTGGTCGTAATGCCAAGCCTGATCGTGTACATGCTGATAGGACCTTTTCTTGCTCTGGGCTTGTATGACGCAGCCTGGGAAAGAGAAAAAGGACACAACGCCAGCCTATTCCATTCAATGAAAGCCATTACTCGCAACTCGACTCATCAATGGGCCTTTGCGATTGTATTAATGGTCGCGATGATATTCTGGATGCGTATCGCCGCTCTGTTGCATGCTTTGTACCCATCAGTCCAAGGCGCTCCATTGGCAGAGTTTGCGCCCTTCTTGATCACGGGTTCTGTGATTGGATTTGTTATCGCCAGCTTAATCTTCAGCATCTCAGCATTTTCTATCCCATTGATGATGGAGAGACGCGTGGATGTAATGAGCGCAATCTTCACTAGCTTCAATGCCGTGAAATCCAATATCCCAGCAATGGTGGTGTGGGCAAGTATTATTTGTGCCGGTATTCTGGTGGGCTTTGCAACCTACGGCATTGGTATGATCGTCACCATGCCGCTGCTTGGTTATGGTACATGGCATGCCTATCACGAAATCATCAAGAAGAATCACCACCTATAAATTATCGCCAGAATAACGAGCAATGTTATGATGAGGCCTTAGCTTAAACGCTGAGGCCTTTTTTTGGAGTTAACAACGTTTGTCTTACACCCCGCAACAACATCGAGTAAATAAGAAATTGGCCGAGTGCCTAGCTATCGCTAATCAACATTTCTCTCGTGAATTCCCATGTCCAACAATCACTTACAAGTTAAGAGGCAAAGCAGCGGGAAAGGCCTACCTTCAGCTCAATGAAATTAAGCTCAACCATGTACTCTTCGCCGAAAATGAGGATGCCTTCATTAACGAGGTGGTGCCTCATGAACTGGCACATCTGATCACACATCAAGTATTTGGACGAGTGAGACCTCACGGTAATGAGTGGAAATACGTGATGGAAAAGGTATTCAACGTACCAGCCAAAACAACCCACAGTTTTGAGATTACCTCCGTGCAAGGCAAGACCTTTGAATACCGCTGCGACTGCACGGTTTACCCACTTTCGATTAGACGTCACAACAAGGTATTGCGCAACCAATCAAGCTATCGCTGCCAACAGTGCAATCAAACCTTGGCCTTTACAGGCACGCAACTTAGCTAACACCCAATACTCGGCACACGTTAGATTCAGTAGCCTGCTCGTTTTTCTTCAGGAAATAGCACTCCATCAAGTAGATGATTGAAATGTAATGGAGAAATCTATCACTTGAGTGCTAGACTGATATTTATCATACTTTTATCAGTCTTTTTCTATGCATAAAACCACTCCAAAAGTATTTGGCTTATCGGTGTCTTTTTACTTATCGATAGTATTTGGCCTACTGGTAACCCAAAGCGTTTTCGCCGCTCCACCAAGTTCATTCTCCAAAGCAAAAAAAGAAGCGGTGAAGATTTACCTTGATCACCCGACTTCATTCTATTGTGGCTGTGACATTACTTGGAAAGACAAAAAGAAAGGCATTCCAGACCTTGATGGCTGTGGTTATCAAGTACGAAAACAGCAAAAACGGGCGAGTCGAATTGAGTGGGAACACGTAGTTCCCGCTTGGCAATTTGGCCACCAGCGTCAGTGCTGGCAAGACGGTGGGCGCAAGAATTGCACTCGTAATGACAAAGTATTCAAATCCATGGAAGCCGATCTTCACAACCTGACTCCGGCCATCGGCGAGGTTAACGGTGATCGCTCCAACTACAATTTCAGTCAGTGGAATGGCATGGATGGAGTTAGCTATGGTCAGTGTGAAATGCAGGTCAACTTCAAGCAACGTAAGGTGATGCCGCCAGACAGAGCAAAAGGTTCTATCGCTCGTACTTATCTTTACATGAGCCAAGAGTATGGTTTCAAGCTATCTAAGCAGCAAACCAACCTGATGATGGCGTGGAATAAGCAATTCCCTGTCGATGAGTGGGAATGTACTCGTGATGAGCGTATCTATGCCATCCAAGGTAATCACAACCCATTTGTTTACCCAGCTTGTAAATAACGCCACTCGTATAACCCACATTCCTAACCGTCTCAAACAAGAGTTTCAGAATTGCCCCTGAAACTCTTGCTCTACCCTTGTTTTTTCAACTAAAAGCATCCATGTTAGGCAGAGACAAAATACCCAAATGATCATATTTATAGGTTTACCAGCATGAGAATCCCTCGTATCCATCACCCAGAACGCATTCACCAGTTAGGTTCTCTCGCTTTAGGCGAAGATGCCGCGGGTCATGTTGGTCGTGTCCTTCGCATGAAAGAAGGTCAAGAGGTTCTTTTATTTGATGGCAGTGGCGCTGAATTCCCTGCGACAATTACTGAGGTATCAAAGAAGAATGTGACAGTTAATGTTACTGAGCGAATCGAACGCAGCAGTGAATCTCCGTTAGACTTACATTTAGGCCAAGTGATTTCACGTGGCGACAAAATGGAATTCACGATTCAGAAATCGGTTGAGCTTGGTGTGAACACCATTACCCCTCTGATTTCAGAGCGCTGTGGCGTTAAACTCGATACTAAGCGCTTCGAGAAAAAACTCGCGCAGTGGCAAAAGATTGCTATCGCGGCGTGTGAACAGTGTGGCCGTAACACGGTTCCAGTCATTCGCCCAATCATGCAACTTGAAGAGTGGTGTAGCGAACCAAGTGAAGCATTAAAGCTGAACCTGCACCCTCGCGCAAAATACTCAATTAATACCCTTCCAGAACCTATCAGCAAGGTACGCCTATTGATCGGCCCTGAAGGTGGCTTGTCAGCTGAAGAAATCGGCATGACAGAACAATACAAATTTGAAGAGACGCTACTCGGCCCACGTGTACTTCGTACCGAGACAGCAGCTCTAACCGCAATTACTGCCTTACAAGTCCGTTTTGGCGATCTAGGCTAGGAGAAAAAAATGATCAAACTTGGCATCGTAATGGATCCAATTTCATCCATTAACATCAAAAAAGACTCTAGCTTTGCCATGATGCTTGAAGCTCAGCGTCGTGGTTACGAAATCCATTACATGGAGATGGATGATCTACACTTAGATCAAGGCGTAGCCATTGCTGACACAAAAGTTGTAGAACTCAAAGAAGATCCAAATGGTTGGTACGAGTTCAAGTCAGAACAGACTATCGCGCTATCTGATTTAGATGCAGTGCTGATGCGTAAAGATCCTCCATTTGACACTGAGTACATCTATGCGACTTACATTCTTGAGCGTGCTGAAGAGAACGGTGCACTGATCGTAAACAAACCTCAAAGCCTACGTGACTGTAACGAAAAATTGTTCACAGCTTGGTTCCCAGAGCTAACACCAACCACTATCGTGACTCGTAAAGCAGAAAAGATTAAAGAGTTCCGCGAGAAGCACGGTGACGTCATCCTTAAGCCACTTGATGGCATGGGTGGCGCATCTATCTTCCGTGTTAAGGAAGGCGATCCAAACGTATCAGTGATCATTGAGACCTTGACTAACCACGGTCAGAACTACGCAATGGCACAGACCTTTGTTCCGGACATCAGCAACGGTGACAAGCGTATTCTTGTGGTTGATGGTGAGCCAATGCCTTACTGCCTAGCGCGTATTCCGGCTAAAGGGGAAACTCGAGGCAATTTAGCTGCTGGTGGTACTGGTGAAGCTCGCCCTCTAAGTGAAACCGATTGGGCTATCGCACGAGCGGTTGCTCCAGCACTAAAAGAGAAAGGCTTAATCTTCGTAGGACTTGACGTTATCGGTGACAAGCTAACTGAGATTAACGTGACCAGCCCAACGTGTATCCGTGAAATTGAAGCTGCTTTTGATATTTCAGTTACGGGTAAATTAATGGATGCAATCGAGCGCCGCGTTAACGCTAAATAGCCTAAACTTAAGAAAGTCTTAGCTATTCGCAAACATTTAGACACAGAATCAATGAGCGGCTTTACGCCGCTCTTCTTCCTTTACTGGGAACACACTGGCAGGAGGCTCTATGAATTTAACGAACCACTTTCTGGTCGCAATGCCCGGAATGAAAGATCCATACTTTCAAAATTCGGTGATCTACCTTTGTGAGCACAATGACGAAGGTGCAATGGGTCTGATGATCAACGCCCCTATCGATGTCACTGTCGGCAGCATGCTTAAACAAGTTGAGGTTGATTCTGAACAACCAAAATCCAACCAGGCAAGCCTTGATAAGCCCGTATTAAATGGTGGACCTGTAGCAGAAGACCGCGGGTTTATTTTACACAAGCCCAAAGGCAGCTATCAATCCAGCATCAACATGACGGACCAAATCTCGGTAACAACCTCAAAAGATATCTTGATGGTGTTAGGGACTGAAGATGAACCGATCAATTATCTGGTTGCACTTGGTTATTCTGGGTGGGAGCCTGGCCAGTTGGAGATCGAACTGACCGAGAACTCATGGCTAACCGTTGAAGCCGATCCAAAGGTCATCTTCGACACTCCAATCTCGGACCGCTGGAAAGTTGCGGTACAAATGTTAGGTATAAATGCCGCTCAGCTTTCAGCAGATGCAGGCCACGCCTAGCCCTACTCAGTTCAAAAAAATATACACTCAAACACAGATTAATTTGGAAGCCCCATGTCACGAACAATTATGGCATTTGACTACGGTACAAAAAGTATCGGCAGTGCGATTGGACAAGAAATCACAGGCACAGCAAGCCCTCTGAAAGCCTTTAAAGCCAAAGATGGCATCCCAAACTGGGACGATATCGAAAAACAAATTAAGGAATGGCAACCAAATCTGATTGTGGTTGGCCTTCCTACCGACCTTCATGGCAAAGATCTAGCAACTATCACCCCTAGAGCGAAGAAGTTCGCTAACCGCCTGAAAGGACGCTTTGGTGTTGATGTTGAACTGCATGATGAGAGGCTATCGACCACAGAAGCAAGAGCCGATCTTTTTGACATGGGTGGCTATAAAGCACTAAGCAAAGGCAATGTTGATAACCAATCAGCTGTAGTTATTTTAGAGAGCTGGTTTGAAGCACAATATTCATAACGAAAAATAAGTGAGCGAAATGTGAACTAACCTGTGATCCCACTCGAATTTCATATCGTAATGTCGATGCAATTCAAAATAAGAACGTGGGAGTTCACATGAAAATTTTTCTAGCAATCTTCGCCGCTCTAACTATTTCAGCATGTAGTTCAACTGGGTCTAGCAGCGCTGGTTACATGAATGATGGTAAAATTTACTACGACGATAGTCGAAGAAGTCATGGTTCTTTGAGCAGCAATTAAGCAAGTATCAAACAACGCCAGAGCTCTACATAAAAGAGCTCTGGCTTTTTTTGCTTGAATCTAGCCCATATCTATCTTCACACCAGCCAAAGCACCAGTCCCATAGTCATCATCGCCTCGTCTGGTTTTCAGCATCAAGCGCAAGTCATTAGCAGAGTCAGCACTGTGGAACGCATCCTCTTCGCTGATCTTGCCTGCTTCAACTAAATCATACAAAGCTTGGTCAAAGGTCTGCATACCAACCTCTTTCGATTTCGCCATTGTTGCTTTTAGCTCGTGCAGCTCACCGCGACGAATTAAGTCAGACACTCGGGGGCTGTTGAGTAAAATCTCAAACACACCATGACGACCGCTGCCATTCTTATCTCGAATTAACTGTTGAGCGACCACACCACGCAGATTCATCGACAGGTCAAACAGGAACTGCTCTTTCTGTTCTTTCGGCACCAAGTGAAGAATACGTTCTAGCGCTTGGTTGGCGTTATTCGCATGCAGTGTAGCCATACACAAGTGACCCGTTTCAGCAAAGGTCATCGCGTATTCCATAGTTTCACGGCTACGGATTTCGCCAATCAAGATCATGTCTGGCGCTTGACGCAAAGAGTTCTTAAGTGCGACTTCATAGCTCTCAGTGTCGAGCCCTACCTCACGCTGAGTCACGATACATTTTTTATGCTCGTGGACGAACTCAATTGGGTCTTCAACCGTTAAGATGTGCCCTGAACGATTGGTATTGCGATAACCTGTCATTGCAGCCATCGAGGTCGATTTACCAGAGCCAGTCGCACCAACCACCAGCACAAGCCCACGCTTAGCGATTGACAGGTCTTGTAATACATCAGGAAGCTTTAATTGCTCAAAGGTTGGGATGTTAGTCTCGATGCGTCGAATTACCGCTCCAGGTAGCTCTCGTTGGAAGAATGCACTGACACGAAAACGACCAAACTCACGCACAATGGCAAAGTTTGCCTCACGTGTTTGCTGATATTCATCACGTCGGTCTTGATCCATCATCGCATCAAGCAATTGAGCAACCTGAGCCGCATTCAGCTTATCGCCTTGAGGTCGTAATTCACCATCAACACGAAACAGGATAGGCGCGTCAACGGTTATATAAAGATCCGATGCCTTTTGAGACAGCATCCCTTCAAGGATTTGATTCAATTCCATTTTGTTCACCTTGATTAAAACATTGAGGTTTCAATTTCGATCTTTCTCTCGACCTCTTCCGAGTCAACCAAGCCTTGAGCCATTAGCTGCTTCGCATTTTGCTCCATGGTCTGCATACCATGTGCTGCGCCCGTTTGAATGATCGAATACATCTGCGCGACCTTGTCTTCACGAATCAAGTTTCTAATAGCAGGTGTCGCCATCATGATTTCATGACAAGCCACACGACCGCCACCAACACGCTTCAACAACTTCTGAGCAATGACCGAACGTAACGATTCAGACAGCATTGAACGCACCATGTCTTTGTCGCTACCCGGGAATACATCGATAATGCGGTCGATGGTTTTAGCAGCAGAACTGGTATGCAAAGTACCAAAAACCAAGTGGCCGGTTTCCGCTGCGGTTAGCGCCAAGCTAATGGTTTCTTGATCACGAAGCTCACCAACAAGAATCACGTCTGGGTCTTCACGTAACGCACTGCGCAGCGCCGCTTTAAAGCTGTGAGTATCACGATGAACTTCACGCTGGTTAACAAGGCATTTATTGTTGGTATGAACGAATTCAATCGGGTCTTCGATCGTCAGGATATGCTTATTGTGGTTACGGTTTACGTAATCTACCATCGCCGCAAGGGTCGTCGATTTACCAGAACCAGTAGGGCCTGTGACAAGCACTAAACCTTTTTCGTAGTTGGCAATCTTTTCGAAGATTTCTGGCGCACCAAGCTGATCTAAAGTTGGAATCTCTACAGGGATTGTTCGAAAGACAGCTGAGCAACCACGAGCTTGGTTAAAAGCATTCACACGGAAACGACCAACATTGGGTAATTCAAAAGAGAAGTCGACTTCCAATTTTTCTTCAAACTCACCACGCTGCGAATCGCTCATGATCTCAAAAACTAAACGATGCACATCAGCATGACTCAAAGCTGGTATTCCAAGCTTCCTTACTTCACCATCTATACGTACCATTGGAGATACACCCGCAGAAAGATGTAGATCTGACGCGTTATGCTTTACACTAAAATCTAGTAACTCAGTGATATCCATTTATTTTCCCTTAAGTAAAGTCAGCTATGAGTAGTATTCAACAAAATATCGAACAAATCACCTCACAGATTCGTAGTGCTGAGCAAAAGTGCGGACGAGCTCCAGAGTCCGTGCAACTTTTAGCCGTCAGCAAAACTAAACCTATTGATGCGATTCTAGAAGCCGCACTCGGAGGCCAAGTTGCCTTTGGTGAAAACTATGTTCAAGAAGGTGTCGATAAAGTAAAACACTTTTCAGAACAACATTCTAACCTAAATTTAGAGTGGCACTTTATTGGTCCAATCCAGTCCAATAAAACTCGTCCAATTGCGGAAAGCTTCCAATGGGTACATTCCGTCGATCGCGATAAAATTGCGCAAAGGCTTAACGATCAGCGCCCAAGCGAACTTTCTCCTCTGCAGGTGCTTATCCAGGTGAACACCAGTGGCGAAGAGTCCAAGTCTGGTACATCTGAAGAGACAGTTTTTGCACTTGCGGAGTTGATTTCGTCGCTCCCTAACCTCACTTTAAGAGGATTGATGTCGATTCCTGCAAACGTCTCTGACTATCAATCTCAGCTTAATGCATTCTCTCAACTGGCAGAGCTTAAAGATAAGCTCACCGCGAAGTATCCAGATATCGATACCTTGTCTATGGGCATGAGTGGTGATATGGACGCAGCAGTTGAGGCTGGAAGTACCATGGTTCGTATTGGAACGGCCATCTTTGGTGCTCGTGATTACGCAAAGTAGCAAATAGTTAGCAACCAGAAATCGACGATAAGTATTGATACCGCTTCGCTTGAACCGCGCAGCGACACGCTCAGGATTTTATATATGGAACATAAGAACATCGCCTTTATTGGGGCGGGAAACATGGTTCGCTCAATTGTAGCGGGCTTAGTAGCAAGTGGTTACCCAGCGCAAAAGATTACTGCGACAGCGCCTTCAGACACCAGAAGGCTGCCGTTAGAGCAAGAATATGGCATCAATACCACCAGCGATAATATTGCCGCAGCAGAGCAAGCAGACGTTGTTGTGTTATCAGTGAAACCACAAATGATGGCAGATGTATGTAAACCCTTACAAAGCATCGACTTTAGCAACAAACTGGTTATCTCAATTGCTGCGGGTATTAATGCGAATCGACTCAATGAGATGTTAAACTGCCAACTGAACCTTGTGCGTGTGATGCCAAACACGCCATCACTGCTTGGTAAAGGGATGAGCGGTCTTTATGCCGATTCAACGGTCAGCCAAAATGATAAAGACTTCGCATCTCAGCTGATGCAAGCTGTAGGTGAAGTTAGCTGGGTTAAGCAAGAGTCTGGTATCAATAACATCATTGCGGCAGCGGGAAGTGCTCCGGCTTACTTCTTCCTGTTTATGGAAGCGATGCAAGCAGAAGCAATCAACCAAGGTTTCGACCAAGAAACCGCTCGTAAATTAGTGCAGCAGTCTGCATTAGGCGCGGCAGAGATGGTGGTAGCGAATCCAAACACTGAATTATCGACACTGCGTGAGCAAGTGACTTCAAAAGGCGGAACCACCGCAGATGCATTGCGCACGTTCAATGAACATCAACTATCAGACATCGTAGCCAAAGCCATGCAAGCGGCGGTCGCTCGAGCTGAAGAGATGGAAAAACTGTTTTAAGCATTTTGTCGCTCGGGTTATATCTAAGCGGCAAGTAAATCCGAAAAAGGAAACAATATGAACTCGATGAGCTTTCTGATCTCGACCGTTTTTGATCTTTACATCATGGTTGTGATCTTGCGTATCTGGCTACAAGCATCACGTGCAGATTTCTACAACCCATTCTCACAATTCATCGTAAAAGCGACACAACCGGTTGTTGCCCCACTACGCCGAGTTATCCCATCTATCGGCAGCCTTGATCTTGCGACGGTTGTATTTGCTTATGTGCTATGTGTACTTAAGTTCGTTGCTCTCAACCTGATTATCTCTGGCGGTGCGGCTGTATTCGATATCAGCTTCCTGATCTTTGGTGCGCTATCTTTGCTAAAAGCGGCGGGTGGTTTGATCTTCTGGGTTCTGCTAATCCGTGCAATCCTTAGCTGGGTTAGCCAAGGCCGTAGCCCAATCGAGTACGTGTTCCATCAACTGACTGAGCCAATGCTAATGCCTATCCGCCGTATTCTACCGGATATGGGTGGCTTCGACCTAAGCGTGCTGGTTCTGTTCATTGTTCTGCAATTTGCGAACTTCCTAATGGGCGACATGATTGGTCCTATTTGGTATCAGCTATAATTCAAGTACGAACATCAGGTACTTTGACGATGCCAAAAGCGGTTTGGGCCGAGGAAGACGATATTCTTCTTAGGCTCTATATCCAACCCAAAGCAAGCCGAGACAAGATTGTTGGCTTGCATGGTGAGGAACTCAAAATTGCCATTACTGCTCCACCAGTAGATGGCAAAGCCAATGCCCACTTAGCGAAATACCTAGCGAAACAATTTAAGGTCGCTAAAGGGCAAATTAAGATAGAAAAGGGAGAACTCGGTCGGCATAAACAAGTTCGAATATGCTCACCAAGCCAAATCCCAACTGAAGTCAAAGCCATCCTATGATGGCTTTTTGCTATTTATTGGAGTCACTATGCGTCTATGGATTACAGCACTACTCACCGCTCTTGTTGCCCTACCAAGTTCAGCAGGACAATTTAAAAACATTAAGGATGTCGAGGTTCACTACTCGGCTTTTAACTCGACATTTTTAACAGCTCAAGTCGCTAAGCAATACAAGCTTAAGCGAAATGGCTACTCAGCGATTCTAAACATCAGCGTGTTAGACAAAGCTTCCCTTGGCAAGCCTGCAACAACGGCTAAAATCACGGGAACAGCGAAGAACCTTGTAGGTAACACTCGCACGCTTAACTTCCGCGAGATAAAGGAAGGTGATGCGATTTATTACCTAGCTGAATTCCCTGTAACACACGAAGAAAACATCACTTTCAATATCGATGTTAACGCAGGTTTGAAAGGCACTGGCCCACTGCGATTCACACAAAAATTCTATATAGAAGAGTAGCTTCAACCACCACTTTTCTGTTCATTAACTTATTAGAGCCACATCCCCATGAGTAAGATTGTTTTAGCCACAGGCAACCAAGGTAAAGTTCGCGAGATGGCAGATATTCTGTCTGAGTTTGGTTTTGACGTTGTCGCACAAAGTGAGTTTAACGTTTCAGAAGTCGCTGAAACAGGAACCACTTTCATTGAAAATGCCATCATCAAGGCTCGCCATGCTGCGAAAGAGACAGGTCTGCCAGCAATCGCTGACGACTCAGGTTTAGAGGTTGATTTTCTTAAGGGTGCTCCGGGCATCTACTCTGCGCGTTACTCAGGTGAAGGGGCGACGGATAAGCAAAACATTGAAAAGCTGCTTGATGCCATGCAAGGTGTGGAAACTGAAAAGCGTACCGCTCGTTTCCACTGTGTATTGGTGTTAATGCGTCACGAAAACGATCCAACACCATTGGTGTGTCACGGTAAATGGGAAGGTCGCATCCTGACGGAAGAGTACGGTGATAATGGCTTTGGCTACGATCCTGTATTCTTTGTCCCAGAAGATAACTGCGCATCTGCTGAACTTGAATCTACACGTAAAAAGCAGCTTTCACACCGCGGTAAAGCCCTTGCTTCTCTATTCGAAGCAATCAAGGAGCAAGCTCTGTAATGCACGATACAGCGCTTATACCACCAGCACTTAGTCTCTATGTACACATCCCATGGTGTGTACAAAAGTGTCCGTATTGTGATTTCAACTCACACGCTCTGAAAGCCGAGATTCCTGAAAAAGAGTACATCGATGCACTGCTTGAGGATCTCGATACTGATATCGAAAAGTACCAACTCAATAGCGCACCTCGTCCATTGCACTCAATCTTTATTGGTGGTGGTACTCCGAGCCTATTCTCTCCAGAAGGGATAGGTCGATTACTCCAAGGTATTGAACAACGCATCCTGTTCAAACCTGAAATCGAAATCACCATGGAAGCCAACCCTGGCACCATTGAGGCTGAACGTTTTGCAGGTTATCAAAAAGCGGGGATTACTCGAATCTCAGTGGGTGTACAAAGCTTTGAGCAAGAGAAACTGGAAAGACTTGGGCGTATTCATGGCCAAGATGAAGCAGTGAATGCCGCTCATTTAGCACATAAGATCGGACTGAATAGTTTCAACTTAGATCTTATGCACGGCTTGCCAGATCAAAGCATAGATCAAGCATTGGCGGATCTAGATAAAGCGATTGAGCTTAACCCTCCACACTTATCTTGGTATCAGCTAACAATAGAACCTAACACCATGTTCTATTATAAAACGCCAAAGCTACCTGACGATGATGATCTTTGGGATATTTTCGACTTGGGTCATAAGAAGCTCGCAGACGCAGGCTATGTGCAGTACGAAATTTCAGGCTACAGCAAGCCCGGCTATCAGTGCCAGCATAACCTCAACTACTGGCGCTTCGGTGACTACCTAGGTATCGGCTGTGGCTCTCATGGCAAGCTAAGCTTTGCTGATGGACGTATCATTCGCACGACTAAGGTTAAACACCCTAGAGGCTATTTAGCGGCTTACCAGAACATGGTGAAACCGTACCTATCCGATGAGTTTGAAGTGCCAAATGAAGACCGCCCTTTTGAGTTCTTTATGAACCGTTTTAGGTTAATGGAAGCGTGTCCAAAACAAGATTTCATCAATACAACTGGGCTTGGTTTTGACGCTGTTCAGTCAACGATTGAGTGGGCAAAAGAGCTAGGTTACTTGAACGAAACCGACACTCACTGGCAGATCACAGAAAAAGGAAAACTATTCCTCAACGATTTGCTGGAAGCCTTTATGGCAGAAGAAGACGAATAATTCGAGATTCGGAAAGTATTGCGTAAGGGTTGGCTTTAGAGTCAACCCTTTTCTAATTTGCGCGCCGAAAAATAATAGATTCCCGATTACGCTCCTTCGTCGCTATCGGGAATGACGGACATCAAACAAGTCTTATCCCGCAAAAGTTAGAGGCGAGTGCATCGAAAGTTACCAACAACACCGTCATCCTCAAGAACGAGGGACGAGTGAGTTGGGGATCTCTTGCAAATGTAGAACCCCAACTTAAAAGCGCTTTTAAAAAATAGAACGACCAATTCGCTCTGAAAGCAACTCTAGCGCCTTAGTACCTGCAAGAGAGTTCCCAGAAGGATCAAGCTCTGGAGACCACACGGCGATTGTCATCTCACCCGGAACGATAGCGATAATACCGCCACCCACACCCGACTTACCCGGCATCCCAACACGGTAAGCAAACTCACCAGCCCCATCGTACAAACCACATGTCGCAAGCAAAGCATTCAACTGCTTAGTTTGAACAGGTGTGATGATCTCTTTTTTGGTTTGAACCGACACACCTTTGTTCGCTAAATAGCTAAAGGTTTTCGCCAAATCCACACATGTCATTTTAAGCGCACAAGCATGGAAGTAGTTATTCAGAACTGGGATAACATCATTCTCAAAGTTACCAAATGAACGCATCAAGTAAGCAATGGCAGCATTACGATCGCTGTGCATCATTTCTGAAGCCGCTACCACCTTGTCATACACAATATGAGTATCACCCGATAACTGACGCACAAACTCTAATAAGCGGTGCCTAGGTGCAGACAAGCGGCTTTGTAGTAGGTCTGCAACGACAATTGCCCCCGCATTGATGAACGGGTTACGGGGGATCCCATGCTCCATCTCAAGCTGAATCATAGAGTTAAAGGCTTGGCCAGAAGGCTCTTTGCCTACGCGTTGCCAAATTTCTTCAGGCTTGTATAACACCATAGCTAACGTAAGGCTCAAGGCTTTAGAAATAGATTGCACGGAAAAGGCTTCCTCTGCATCACCCGCTTGAATCACCTCACCTTCGTTTGTGTATACCGCAATCGCCAGTTTCTGGTTCGATACGCGAGCCAATGCAGGGATATAATCAGCAACCTTTCCCTGACCAATTAGGGGACGAACTTCGTCTAAAATCTCGGCCAAAATAGCTTGAGTTGGTTTCATGTGTGCTTACTTCTATATTGTTATTTTTGTAGGGTTCTAACATTACTTTCTGTCCTTAAACCTTTATCGCAATAAAAGCCTAAGGACAAAAAAGCCAACATTACAATAATGTTGGCTTTAATCAATCCCACAAAGTGTAAGGTTTAACCTAAAGCAGGTTTACCTTCACTTGTTGTGCTCGAGAATTACTTAGTACGCTTGTACTTAATATCCCAAACACCATGACCTAGACGGTGGCCACGAGCTTCAAACTTCGTTAGCGGGCGCTCATCTGGGCGAGGAATATAATCACCATCTTCAGCGATGTTCTCGAAGCCTGGAGCAACGTTCATCACTTCAATCATGTGCTCTGCGTAGTTTTCCCAGTCTGTTGCCATGTGGAAAATACCAGTATCAAGTTGAAGCTTACCGCGAACCATTTCTGCAAACTCAGCCTTAACAATACGACGTTTGTGGTGACGAGCTTTGTGCCATGGGTCAGGGAAGAACAGTTGCAGTGTATGCAGGCTGCTATCTGGAATCATGTGTTCAAATACTTCTACTGCATCGTGACACATTACACGCAAGTTAGTTACGCCAGCATCACGCGCTGTACCTAAACAAGCACCAACACCTGGGCTGTGAACTTCAATACCTAAGAAGTTTTTCTCAGGTGCGTTCTTTGCCATTTCAACCAGTGATGCACCCATACCGAAGCCAATCTCTAGTACAACTGGGTTATCGTTGCCAAATACTTCTTTCCAGTTAAGAAGCTCTGGGTTGTAGTCGATACCCATTGTTGGCCAACATTCATTCATCGCGTTTTCTTGGCCTTTTGTTAAGCGGCCTTCGCGGCGAACAAAACTACGGATCTTACGAACCAGTTTGCCGTCTTCAGTATATTCGTTAGTGGTCACTTCACTCATTGATTTTTGCCTGCACATTGATTAATCAAAGCGGGGATTATCCAAAGAATTGCCTTCGGTGCAAGTCTTTCCGTGGATAAATTCCCACACAATTTGTCTGTTTTACATCCAACGTTAAGTGTGGTGCAATTTCGCCTCTAATAATAGCAAAGCATAGAGCATGTCGTGACTCCTTTCGCAACCGCCATATTAAAGTGGTATGACGCCTACGGGCGTAAAGAATTACCTTGGCAACAAAACAAAACCGCCTACACCGTTTGGCTATCTGAAATCATGCTTCAGCAGACTCAGGTTGCTACGGTGATTCCATACTACCAGCGCTTCTTAGAACGCTTTCCTACGGTTATTGACCTAGCGAACGCCGAACAAGATGAGGTTCTCCACTTATGGACGGGGCTTGGTTATTACGCTCGAGCTCGCAACCTGCACAAAGCTGCCAAAATCGTCGCTGAACAATATGGTGGTGAGTTTCCGCTGTCTATCGAAGAGATGAACGCGTTACCGGGAATCGGTCGCTCGACTGCAGCTGCAGTGCTGTCTTCGGTTCATAAGCTTCCTCATGCAATTCTTGATGGCAATGTGAAGCGAACGCTTGCAAGAAGCTTTGCCGTTGAAGGTTGGCCAGGGCAAAAGAAGGTTGAAAACCAACTTTGGGAACATGCAGAAGCTCATACCCCGAAGAAAGATGTCGATAAGTACAATCAAGCGATGATGGACATGGGTGCAATGGTTTGTACTCGTAGCAAACCTAAATGTACTCTGTGCCCAATTGAAACCATGTGTGAAGCCAAGAAGCTTGATAGACAACTCGACTTCCCGGGCAAGAAACCTAAGAAAGAAAAACCAGTAAAAGAAACATGGTTTGTGATTCTTTATCACGACAATCAAGTGTGGCTTGAACAACGTCCTCAGTCTGGTATCTGGGGAGGCTTATTCTGTTTCCCTCAAAATGAAAACGCAGAGATCGAACATCAGTTAGATCTTCGCTCGATCAAAGATACTGACACTGATTCAATGAAGACCATGATTGCGTTTAGACACACTTTCAGCCACTACCACTTAGATATCACACCAGTATTAGTAAAATTAGATAAACAACCAGATTTGATAATGGAAGGGACCAAAGGTCTCTGGTATAACTTATCAAAACCGGAAGAAATTGGCCTAGCCGCTCCTGTGAAGCAGCTTATTGAGAGCCTACCCTTTGAACTGAACGACGACGTTTGAATCAACGAACGCGATAAGAGGAACCACTATGAGCCGCACTGTATTTTGTGCTCGCCTCCAGAAAGACGCTGAAGGCTTAGATTTTCAACTTTACCCAGGTGACTTAGGTAAGCGTATCTTTGACAACATCTCTAAAGAAGCTTGGGGACAATGGCAAAGCAAGCAAACAATGCTGATCAATGAAAAGAAGCTAAATATGATGGATCCTGAGCATCGTAAACTTCTTGAAACTGAGATGGTTAACTTCCTTTTCGAAGGTAAAGATGTCGTAATTGATGGCTATACTCCACCAAGCGAATAAGACATTTATTTAAGCAAATTTTAATGACATCATGGTTAACGCTGCGATGTCATTTTTGTATGAGGAACTATGAAAAAGCTAAGTTACTTCCTAACAGCCATGTTATTAACAGGCTGCAGCCGTGAATTTGTCGAAAGCATTTATGATGTGAATTACGAACCGACCAACCGATTTGTAAGCAACTTGGCAGAGCTACCTGGTCAATTTGAAAAAGACACCGGTGCACTGGATGCTTTGATCAATAGCTTTTCTGGCAATATCCAAAAGCGCTGGGGCAGCAGTGAAGTAAAAATGGCAGGTAAGAGTAACTATGTGAAATACATAGATAATTACTTGAGCCGCTCAGAAGTAAACTTTAGCGAAGGCCTGATAACAGTAGAAACTGTGTCCTCAACTGAGCCTAAAAAACACCTCAAGAACGCTATAATGACGACGCTTTTGACGCCAGATGATCCGGCGCATGTCGACCTATTCTCTTCAAAAAGCATCAAGTTAGAAGGTAAACCTTTCCTCTACAATCAGGTCGTCGACCAAGAGAAAAAGCCTATTCAATGGACATGGCGCGCTAACCAATTCGCAGATTACTTGATCGCTAATAACCTCAAAACCAAAGAAGTCGACTTCAAAAAAGCCTACTACGTTGAGATCCCGATGGTGGCCGATCACGCGAGTCAGCGTAGTTATCAATATGCAGATATCGTCCGACGAGCCTCTCAGCGTTATGACATTCCTGAAGACTTGATTTACGCGATCATCAAAACAGAAAGTAGTTTTAACCCATATGCAGTGAGCTGGGCGAATGCGTATGGTCTTATGCAAGTCGTACCCAAAACGGCAGGTCGAGACGTATTTAAACTGGTAAAGAACAAGCCAGGAGAGCCGACTCCTGAGTATTTATTCAATCCAGAAAACAACATTGATGCTGGCACGGCTTACTTTTATATCCTCAAGAATCGCTATCTGAAAGACGTGCAACACCCAACAACGCTTGAGTACAGTATGATTTCTGCATACAACGGCGGTACTGGTGGCGTACTCAATACCTTCAGTAAGGACAGAAAGCGAGCAATGCGAGACCTAAACTCGTTGCAACCTAGCCAAGCGTACTGGGCACTTACCAAGAAGCACCCAAATAAAGAGTCGCGCCGATACTTAGAAAAAGTAACAAAATTCAAGAAAGATTTTAACCAAGGTAAAACGTAAGCCTCACTTTTGAATAAAAAAACAACTAACGAACGTTTTTTTTAATTATTTTCAAAAAAGGTGTTGACGGTTATGCAGAAAATCCGTTTAATAGCGCTCCGTTGCCCGGATAGCTCAGTCGGTAGAGCAGAGGATTGAAAATCCTCGTGTCGGTGGTTCGATTCCGCCTCCGGGCACCACAATTTGATTTGTTGGTGTCAACACTCTTTAACAGGGAGTAGCAACACGGACAAAAGCATAAAGAATTTAGTGTGCCGACTTAGCTCAGTAGGTAGAGCAACTGACTTGTAATCAGTAGGTCACCAGTTCGACTCCGGTAGTCGGCACCATTCTTTTGCCTCGATAGCTCAGTCGGTAGAGCAGCGGATTGAAAATCCGCGTGTCGGTGGTTCGATTCCGCCTCGAGGCACCATTATTTGATACTTAACAAATAATGGTCTTAATAGACCTGATGTTGAGACAAGTAATTCCCCCTTAGTTCAGTTGGTAGAACGGCGGACTGTTAATCCGTATGTCGCAGGTTCGAGTCCCGCAGGGGGAGCCATTTTAAAGGGCTTCATTTAAATGAGGTTCTACGAAGAGTTTACTCTTCAAGCAAAGAATTTAGTGTGCCGACTTAGCTCAGTAGGTAGAGCAACTGACTTGTAATCAGTAGGTCACCAGTTCGACTCCGGTAGTCGGCACCATTCTTTTGCCTCGATAGCTCAGTCGGTAGAGCAGCGGATTGAAAATCCGCGTGTCGGTGGTTCGATTCCGCCTCGAGGCACCATTATTTGATACTTAACAAATGATGGTCTTAACAGACCTGATGTTGAGACAAGTAATTCCCCTTTAGTTCAGTTGGTAGAACGGCGGACTGTTAATCCGTATGTCGCAAGTTCAAGTCTTGCAAGGGGAGCCACATTCAAGAAAGCCAAGTCGAAAGACTTGGCTTTTTTTCGTTTGAACGAAAGCTAAATCTATTCGATCACAACATCTAACCTTGATAATCCCTATAAAGCAGCTCTTCACACTCACGACAATATCTTCTTCTTATTTAACTTCCCACGAACTCGCGCGCCAAACTCCGTCAATTCACCAAACCAACACTTTTAAAACTCGTTCATAGTCACACAAAAATAAACAACCCATCGTTCTGTTACTTTTTTTTCTTCGTAAATTTAATCTTCATCATGTTTTGATATCTTTCTGATATCTGCTCTACACGACTTAGATTAAGATTCGATGAAATATACCTAATACTTATTATTGAATCGCTGCGCGGGGAAATATGAAATTAAAAACGCAAGCTTACTTATTATCAGGCATCATCTTGATCGCCCTGCTAGCGCTGACTGCTACTGGTTTATGGACCTTGAGAGTCGCTAGCAACATGGACAACAAAGCTCGCGTTACAGAGCTATTTAAGAGTGCATACAGCATTCTTACTGAAGTCGAGAAAATGGCTATTGATGGCACTCTAGAAGAACAACAAGCGAAACAACTTGCAACTCGCCTACTGCGTAACAATATCTATAAAGACAATGAATACGTCTACGTTGCAGATGAAAACATGACATTTGTCGCGACACCGCTAGATCCACAGCTGCATGGAACAAGCTTCAATGACTTTAAAGACGGTGATGGAAATAGCGTTGGCCAGCTTATACAAAGAGTGCTTGGCAATCGTACTGGACAGATCGTTGAATACACCTGGACGCAAAAACTTCCAGACGGAACCATTGAAGAAAAACTGTCTATTGCAGAGAAAACACCACACTGGGGTTGGGTTGTCGGCACTGGTATCGGCTTCAACGAAGTTAACGCACGTTTCTGGTCTACCGCTCAATGGCAGCTATTCCTTTGTGTCGTGATTGCAGGCCTTATTCTATCGAGCTTAATCGTATCCATTAAACGCATGCTAGCGCTTCTTGGTGGCGAGCCTAAAGATGTAAGAGAAGCCGTACAAGCCGTTGCTGAAGGCCGTATTCAAACCTCTTTCGAAACTCAAGCGATAAACGGCAGTATCTATCACGCTGTTCAGCAAATGAGTAAGTCGTTAGCTGAACTAGTCTCAAACCTAAATGCTTCTATGTTGGCATTAAGAGGCGAATTACAGCGCGTAGAAGATCGTGCAGGTTCTATCGCTCAACTAACCGAAACTCAGCAACAATCAACTGAGATGATCGCGACAGCAATGACCGAAATGGCTTCTTCGGCTAACAATGTTGCTGATTCAGCAGGCGATACAGCGCGTAATACTGATGAAGCAGACAAACAGAGCCAACATACCCAACGTCTTATTCACAACACAGTAGACAACATTCAAGGGCTAGCAGGCCAATTAGGCACGGCAAGTGAAGCTGTCGCTAACCTAGACAACGATGTAAACAACATTGTCAAAGTACTCGACGTTATCGGTGACATTGCAGAACAGACTAACCTATTGGCACTGAATGCCGCTATTGAGGCCGCTCGAGCTGGCGAACAAGGTCGTGGGTTTGCGGTTGTTGCTGACGAAGTTCGTAACCTTGCAGGTAGAACACAGTCAAGTACCAAAGAAATCCAGTTAATGATTAATAATCTTCAAGAAGGCTCTCGTAACGCTATTCAAACCATGGAAGTGTGTGCAGCAACCAGTGAGAGCACCGTAACCGAGTCTCAAAATGCCTCTGAAGCGCTACAACAGATTGTTATCGCTCTGGAGTCTATTTCCTCGATGAGTCATCAAATCGCGACAGCTGCTGCTGAGCAGACCCAGGTGAGCGATGACATTTCAAAGCGCATCAATATGATCGAAGAAAGTGGCAACCAACTGAGTAATGTCGTTACAGAAAGTCACAACAGTACCCAAACCCTCGCCTCTCTTTCTAACGAATTAGAAGCTTGGGTTAATAGGTTTGAAGTAAAACACTAAACTCTCGATAAAATTCTTAAGTAAAAAAGCACGTTTTCATACGTGCTTTTTTTATTTCGGCACCCATTCAGTGTAGTTAACCTAAGTTTTGCTCTCTTTTAAGGCATGCTAGACCTAGGTTTTTCGTGCCAAATGAACAAAAACAACCCACTAAGTATAGAAAAACATCAAACAACACTTTTTTTGCAATTTAATGTTGACCCAGAACGCGAAAACACGTTTAATACACCTCGTCGCCCGGATAGCTCAGTCGGTAGAGCAGAGGATTGAAAATCCTCGTGTCGGTGGTTCGATTCCGCCTCCGGGCACCACAATTTATTTGTTGGTGTCCTAGACAACAACAGTAAAGCACAAAGAAATATTATGTGCCGACTTAGCTCAGTAGGTAGAGCAACTGACTTGTAATCAGTAGGTCACCAGTTCGATTCCGGTAGTCGGCACCATTTCTTTAAAGCTTTAAGAATAATTCCCCTTTAGTTCAGTTGGTAGAACGGCGGACTGTTAATCCGTATGTCGCAAGTTCAAGTCTTGCAAGGGGAGCCAAGTTAATCATCAAGTATAAGCTTTTTGATTCATGATGCCGACTTAGCTCAGTAGGTAGAGCAACTGACTTGTAATCAGTAGGTCACCAGTTCGATTCCGGTAGTCGGCACCATTCTCTTGATTAGAGACTAAACAATCAATTCCCCTTTAGTTCAGTTGGTAGAACGGCGGACTGTTAATCCGTATGTCGCAAGTTCAAGTCTTGCAAGGGGAGCCAATTAAAGAAAGCCGCATCACCGATGCGGCTTTTTTGCATCTGAAGATCCTAACTTTTCCATAACTCCCCTTCATCTTTCTAATGCCTCATTCAATCCAGAAACCAACAGTTTTAAACACCCTTCAGCGCTAATCACACTTTATTCTCTAGTTCCGTTTTAACTCCTGCAACAACAGACTGTCAATTTGTACAGAGAGTCAGTTATAACGGGCTCATTAGTTACGTTACTGTTGATTGGTTCTAGAGGAATGAACGAGCTTTAGAGCGAATCAATTAGGCTCTAGAAAGGCTCTGTCGGTTGTTCAAATTGAAATGGCATCAGAGTCACTCTTTGTCAAAACTATCCACTACAATCGCTCCCATAGATGCAGGCATGGAAATTACAATCACCCTTTTGATCGACACAATAGGGTCGCTTAACAAGGGGAGCTTATCCAAACAAGTCAGCACCAAAGCAACAACCAATGCTGTCATCACATAAGCAATAACTATTCGAAAAATAAAGACCGGCAGGCGAGCAACAATATCTTTCTGAAATACGCTCTCATAGGTATAAAAGCCAAGGAACACCGCAGACAAAAGGAACAGCAATAATAAGTTAGCTGTGGGTAAAGTCTCCCCTAGTCTCCAGGCCTCTTCAGAAAAAGAAATCGGCACGGCCAAAGCAAAAGATCCAACAAAGATCTGGCTAGCATCTTCAAAGTTAAAACTTAATTTCATCGAGTTACCTTCAAGGCTTTAGGAATATGTCTAGTTACCAAAACTATCAATTCATGATCTTAGGGGGATGTTAATTGCCATCTAATATTAGTCGCATTAGCCAGAACATAGCTTGAACTAGCAAGCAGTAAAATGAATAACTCACAGATACTGGTCACCAACCTCACATATCCACTGCTAGTGTTGAGGAAAAATACATCTCCACCGACAAGCCAAAAAACGCCTCTTAAGTCACTGTAATCAATAGATTTAAGACAACTCTACATACGTCAGTGTTAGAGATATTATGTCTGCTTAATTCCACATTAATTGTGTTCTTCAAATCTTGAATATCCCCCTTATTCAACGACTAACTACTACATGAATACTAAGCAAAGTAATAACGTTGATATTCATCTTTAAGGTCCATTTGTGAGGCGCCTAAAGGCTTTTAGAATACTGTAAGCTTGATTAGTGGTTAAAGACTATTGAGTAGTAGATACGCTAGCCTCTAGCGCTTGAATAAAAGGTATTAAGTACTAGCTTGTATGACTGCATAGCGAAACTCTTTCTACACTCAGCGCCAGCTTATAGATTGTGATATTTCTAGGTAAGCCTCTGGCTAAGCTAGGCATTAAAAAGAGCGGCAAGCAGACTAGATCCTGAGGGGAAAGGAAGCAAAATAGAAGCTTTGTTTACAAGTATCTATAGTCTCGCGCTTTCTAATAGCACTATTGTTGCTCGCAAGACTCCTGTGTGAGTATTAAGACCGCCCTGATAGTAAACCTTCCGAGAACTACTCCACATAAACCTCTTA
Organism: Vibrio sp. ED004; assembly: GCF_023206395.1. Taxonomy (NCBI): domain Bacteria; kingdom Pseudomonadati; phylum Pseudomonadota; class Gammaproteobacteria; order Vibrionales; family Vibrionaceae; genus Vibrio; species Vibrio sp. ED004. Next base: position 1,272,437 of record NZ_CP066149.1, read on the forward strand.
AGCCACTCTGTTCGGTGTGCAAAGAGTTAAGTCGAACTATGTGAGTACCCTCTATAAGGAGCTCTCTATACTCACAGCAGAGCTTTGTAATTGCGTGGCAAGTCTTTGGTCGGATGACAAAACTGTATGTAAAAATCGTCCTAAATCTAATTCTACGAATGAGCTTTCAGAACCGTGACTAAATAATCGAGCCTCAAAATAACAACGGAGCCCAAATAATTAGATTAAGTGCAAAAAGCCTAATGACTCTCAACGAAGGTTTTTTATGATGAGTAAATAGCTAACGACTCATGCAGCAAGAAATCATTACTCAAATAGGCATACTTATAAGCGGAGTTGTAAGTAGGGTATCAGGAGGCTGGGGCTAGTTGGTAAAGCTCAAATATCTACGCGCAAAAACGACGAAAGCCAAGTCACAAGACTAGGCTGGTATTCTATCGGACTTGCGCACTAGCGGGGCTATTTCGACCAAAGAGTGTACATACAATGATTCAAATGTAAAAAAAGGTTCATCGCGGCTTTCCGGGGAAAGCCGCTTTTATCTTCAAGAAGAAGTAGTCTGTATCTCGATATCCATACCCCATTCGCTTGATTAACTTTATTTTGTTGTTTATCCCTTCCAATGTGCAGGTGTTGAGCGGATAAGTTGCCGATGCAATAATACCGTGAAGATAAGGCCTCAGTTTTCGTGCAAACTCTTTCAATGGCTTAATTCCACTCTCTTGCACTTGTGCCCACCATACCTCCCAGAGCCCCTTAGCATGTGCTTCTGATTTACAGTACCAAAGCTCTTTGAGTTGTGAGCCGAGTATATAAGTGGCCATCAAGTCCTTATTGATATTCAATATTTCAGTAAGATAGCTATCTTGTCGTGCATTTAAATTACCTCTGTTTTTCAGCAGTACCCAGCGTGAGCGCTTCACCCATTGCCTCGCTTTTTTATCCTGCTTGAGTTTGTTAGCTTGGTCGACTCTGACTCTATCCATCACCTCACGACCGAACTTAGCAACAACATGGAATAAGTCGTAAACGATTTTTGCATTCGGGCAGTGCGCTTGAACTTCAAGGTCAAAAGCCGTATTCATGTCCATTGCGACCGCTTCGATATTGTTACCATGCTTGCCTAACTGCTCGAAAAACGGTCGTATGTCCTTGCGGCTACGACCTAACCCTACCCAAATGACTTGGTGAGTCTTAGCATCAGCGATGACTGTGGCATATCGGTGCCCTTTAAAGATGGCGAACTCGTCCATGACGAGTTGCCTTAGCCCTTCCCATTTCACTGACGGTACCACTTGGCGAAGTCGACGTTTATCTATCTCTTTAATGGTGTGCCAATGAACGCTCGTTAACTGGGAGATATGCTTAATGGGAAGAAGAGGCAGTAGTTGTTCTATATAGCTTTTTAGACGCGTCGTTATACGAGCATAAGGCTCTAACCAAGATAGAAACTCTGTTTTTATGCCGCAGTCACGACACTTGATCCTTCGAGTTTGAACGGAAAGCTCAACAGGAACATTGAACAACATGGCCTCTTTCACATGACGCCATTGATACTCATGGATAGCCTCAGCTTCAAGACCGCAAAGGCATTTAGCCTCAGAATTAGGTTTAAGAGTTAGTGTAACAAGTGATGCTGTCTGGTGAGACTTTACTATTTTAAAGCCTTCCCAGAATGAAGATAGGAAAGTATGATTCGGCATGAAAACGGTAGTTTGTGTATGATTTTTGTTTGGCGACTAAACCATATCACTTACTACCGTTTTTTTGTTTTTAGTTCCCGCTAATCCGCGATGAACCTAAAAAAAGCCCTGCTATTTCTAGCAGAGCTTCTCTATAAGTGACGAAGTGGTTGGGGTCTCAGGCGACCGGGATTCATTGGTCGAAGACCAAAATATCTATTCCCAAAACGACGAAAGCCTAGTCATAAGACTAGGCTCTCTAATGAGTGGCGGAGTGGACGGGACTCGAACCCGCGACCCCCGGCGTGACAGGCCGGTATTCTAACCAACTGAACTACCACTCCGCAGTGTCTATTCAGCTTAAAGCAATTTGAGCCTGACGATGTCCTACTCTCACATGGGGAAGCCCCACACTACCATCGGCGCTATTATGTTTCACTTCTGAGTTCGGCATGGAATCAGGTGGGTCCACAATGCTATGGTCGTCAAACAAATTCTGTTGTTAACTTGAATAACCAAATCAACCAAATATGGTGCTGATACCCAGACTCGAACTGGGGACCTCACCCTTACCAAGGGTGCGCTCTACCGGGCTGAGCTATATCAGCAATTCAGAACCGTTTAAAACGATTCTAAAGATTTAAAGCCTGGCGATGTCCTACTCTCACATGGGGAAGCCCCACACTACCATCGGCGCTATTGTGTTTCACTTCTGAGTTCGGCATGGAATCAGGTGGGTCCACAATGCTATGGTCGCCAAGCAAATTTTAAAATTCGGAAAACTGTAATTTAAAAGTGTCTCTTCAAACTCATTCAAGGTCTGTCTTTGAGTCCACAAAACCCCTTGGGTGTTGTATGGTTAAGCCTCACGGGCAATTAGTACAGGTTAGCTCAATGCCTCGCAGCACTTACACACCCTGCCTATCAACGTTCTAGTCTTGAACAACCCTTAAGGACGCTTAAAGCGTCAGGGAAAACTCATCTCAGGGCTCGCTTCCCGCTTAGATGCTTTCAGCGGTTATCGATTCCGAACTTAGCTACCGGGCAATGCCATTGGCATGACAACCCGAACACCAGAGGTTCGTCCACTCCGGTCCTCTCGTACTAGGAGCAGCCCCCTTCAATTTTCCAACGCCCACGGCAGATAGGGACCGAACTGTCTCACGACGTTCTAAACCCAGCTCGCGTACCACTTTAAATGGCGAACAGCCATACCCTTGGGACCGACTTCAGCCCCAGGATGTGATGAGCCGACATCGAGGTGCCAAACACCGCCGTCGATATGAACTCTTGGGCGGTATCAGCCTGTTATCCCCGGAGTACCTTTTATCCGTTGAGCGATGGCCCTTCCATTCAGAACCACCGGATCACTATGACCTGCTTTCGCACCTGCTCGAATTGTCATTCTCGCAGTCAAGCGGGCTTATGCCATTGCACTAACCACACGATGTCCAACCGTGTTTAGCCCACCTTCGTGCTCCTCCGTTACTCTTTGGGAGGAGACCGCCCCAGTCAAACTACCCACCAGGCACTGTCCGTAATCCCGATTCAGGGACCAACGTTAGAACATCAAAACTACAAGGGTGGTATTTCAAGGACGACTCCACCACATCTAGCGACGCGGTTTCATAGTCTCCCACCTATCCTACACATGTAGGTTCAATGTTCAGTGCCAAGCTGTAGTAAAGGTTCACGGGGTCTTTCCGTCTAGCCGCGGGTACACTGCATCTTCACAGCGATTTCAATTTCACTGAGTCTCGGGTGGAGACAGCGTGGCCATCATTACGCCATTCGTGCAGGTCGGAACTTACCCGACAAGGAATTTCGCTACCTTAGGACCGTTATAGTTACGGCCGCCGTTTACCGGGGCTTCGATCAAGAGCTTCGACCGAAGTCTAACCCCATCAATTAACCTTCCGGCACCGGGCAGGCGTCACACCGTATACGTCATCTTACGATTTTGCACAGTGCTGTGTTTTAATAAACAGTTGCAGCCACCTGGTATCTGCGACTCTCGTCTGCTCCATCCGCAAGGGACTTCACTGATAAGAGCGTACCTTCTCCCGAAGTTACGGTACCATTTTGCCCTGGTTCCTTCACGAGTTCTCTCAAGCGCCTTGGTATTCTCTACCCGACCACCTGTGTCGGTTTGGGGTACGATTCCTTACAATCTGAAGCTTAGAGGCTTTTCCTGGAAGCATGGCATCAATGACTTCACTACCGTAGTAGCTCGACATCGTATCTCAGCGTTAGTAGCGGTCCGGATTTACCTAAACCACCCGCCTACGTACTTGAACCTGGGCAACCGTCGCCAGGCCCACCTAGCCTTCTCCGTCCCCCATCGCAATTGTAAAAGTACGGGAATATTAACCCGTTTCCCATCGACTACGCCTTTCGGCCTCGCCTTAGGAGTCGACTTACCCTGCCCCGATTAACGTTGGACAGGAACCCTTGGTCTTCCGGCGAGGGAGTTTTCACTCCCTTTATCGTTACTCATGTCAGCATTCGCACTTCTGATACCTCCAGCAGCCCTTACAGACCACCTTCAACGGCTTACAGAACGCTCCCCTACCCCGCACCCTAAGGTACGTAGCCGCAGCTTCGGTGTATAGCTTAGCCCCGTTACATCTTCCGCGCAGGCCGACTCGACCAGTGAGCTATTACGCTTTCTTTAAATGATGGCTGCTTCTAAGCCAACATCCTGGCTGTCTGAGCCTTCCCACATCGTTTCCCACTTAGCTATACTTTGGGACCTTAGCTGGCGGTCTGGGTTGTTTCCCTCTCCACGACGGACGTTAGCACCCGCCGTGTGTCTCCCGGATAGTACTTACTGGTATTCGGGTTTGCAAAGGGTTGGTAAGTCGGGATGACCCCCTAGCCTTAACAGTGCTCTACCCCCAGTAGTATTCGTCCGAGGCGCTACCTAAATAGCTTTCGGGGAGAACCAGCTATCTCCAGGTTTGATTGGCCTTTCACCCTAGCCACAAGTCATCCGCTAATTTTTCAACATTAGTCGGTTCGGTCCTCCAGTTGATGTTACTCAACCTTCAACCTGCCCATGGCTAGATCACCTGGTTTCGGGTCTAATCCTAGCAACTGTACGCCCAGTTAAGACTCGGTTTCCCTACGGCTCCCCTAAACGGTTAACCTTGCTACTAAAATTAAGTCGCTGACCCATTATACAAAGGTACGCAGTCACACCACGAAGGTGCTCCTACTGCTTGTACGTACACGGTTTCAGGTTCTATTTCACTCCCCTCACAGGGGTTCTTTTCGCCTTTCCCTCACGGTACTGGTTCACTATCGGTCAGTCAGTAGTATTTAGCCTTGGAGGATGGTCCCCCATATTCAGACAGGATATCACGTGTCCCGCCCTACTCGTTTTCACTGATGATGAGATGTCGATTACGGGGCTATCACCTTTATTGCGGCACTTTCCAGAGCCTTCATCTGTCTCATTAAAGCTTAAGGGCTAATCAATTTCGCTCGCCGCTACTTTCGGAATCTCGGTTGATTTCTCTTCCTCGGGGTACTTAGATGTTTCAGTTCCCCGGTTTTGCCTCCTGTTGCTATGTATTCACAACAGGATACTTACTTATGTAAGTGGGTTTCCCCATTCAGGAATCCCAGACTTAAAGGTTATTACTACCTAATCTGGGCTTATCGCAAGTTATTACGCCTTTCATCGCCTCTGACTGCCAAGGCATCCACCGTGTACGCTTAGTCACTTAACCATACAACCCGAAAGGGTCTTAGCGTATGGCAACTAACCAAGGTTTTTGGTTGTCATCAAGAAGGGTTAATTCTCAATGACTGTTTGCCGGACTCAATTGTGATTCAAACTTGTTTGAATCGAATACAAGACACTTGAATGTGTTTGTTGTGTTTATACCGTTCTTATTAAATAAGAGCAGATAAACATTGAGAACTTTTAAATTTGATTGAATTACTCGTAAGTAATCAATCAGTCAGCTTTCCAAATTGTTAAAGAGCTAGATTTCTTTCGAAACCATTTTTAAAGATTCTTAGGGAAAAACCCTTAAAGATGGTGGAGCTATGCGGGATCGAACCGCAGACCTCCTGCGTGCAAGGCAGGCGCTCTCCCAGCTGAGCTATAGCCCCATCTAGGTCGATATTGGTGGGTCTGAGTGGACTTGAACCACCGACCTCCCGCTTATCAGGCGAGCGCTCTAACCAGCTGAGCTACAGACCCAATATCGTCTCTTAACTTTTCTAAACCTAATCAATCTGTGTGGACACTTATCGTGAGTATCTTCGTATAAGGAGGTGATCCAGCCCCAGGTTCCCCTAGGGCTACCTTGTTACGACTTCACCCCAGTCATGAACCACAAAGTGGTGAGCGTCCTCCCCGAAAGGTTAAACTACCCACTTCTTTTGCAGCCCACTCCCATGGTGTGACGGGCGGTGTGTACAAGGCCCGGGAACGTATTCACCGTGACATTCTGATTCACGATTACTAGCGATTCCGACTTCATGGAGTCGAGTTGCAGACTCCAATCCGGACTACGACGCACTTTTTGGGATTCGCTCACTATCGCTAGCTTGCTGCCCTCTGTATGCGCCATTGTAGCACGTGTGTAGCCCTACTCGTAAGGGCCATGATGACTTGACGTCGTCCCCACCTTCCTCCGGTTTATCACCGGCAGTCTCCCTGGAGTTCCCGACATTACTCGCTGGCAAACAAGGATAAGGGTTGCGCTCGTTGCGGGACTTAACCCAACATTTCACAACACGAGCTGACGACAGCCATGCAGCACCTGTCTCAGAGCTCCCGAAGGCACACCTGCGTCTCCGCTGGCTTCTCTGGATGTCAAGAGTAGGTAAGGTTCTTCGCGTTGCATCGAATTAAACCACATGCTCCACCGCTTGTGCGGGCCCCCGTCAATTCATTTGAGTTTTAATCTTGCGACCGTACTCCCCCAGGCGGTCTACTTAACGCGTTAGCTCCGAAAGCCACGGCTCAAGGCCACAACCTCCAAGTAGACATCGTTTACGGCGTGGACTACCAGGGTATCTAATCCTGTTTGCTCCCCACGCTTTCGCATCTGAGTGTCAGTGTCTGTCCAGGGGGCCGCCTTCGCCACTGGTATTCCTTCAGATCTCTACGCATTTCACCGCTACACCTGAAATTCTACCCCCCTCTACAGCACTCTAGTTCACCAGTTTCAAATGCAGTTCCGAGGTTGAGCCCCGGGCTTTCACATCTGACTTAATGAACCACCTGCATGCGCTTTACGCCCAGTAATTCCGATTAACGCTCGCACCCTCCGTATTACCGCGGCTGCTGGCACGGAGTTAGCCGGTGCTTCTTCTGTTGCTAACGTCAAGATGCGCAGCTATTAACTACACACCCTTCCTCACAACTGAAAGTACTTTACAACCCGAAGGCCTTCTTCATACACGCGGCATGGCTGCATCAGGCTTTCGCCCATTGTGCAATATTCCCCACTGCTGCCTCCCGTAGGAGTCTGGACCGTGTCTCAGTTCCAGTGTGGCTGATCATCCTCTCAGACCAGCTAGGGATCGTCGCCTTGGTGAGCCATTACCTCACCAACTAGCTAATCCCACCTAGGCATATCTTGACGCGAGAGGCCCGAAGGTCCCCCTCTTTGGCCCGTAGGCATTATGCGGTATTAGCCATCGTTTCCAATGGTTATCCCCACATCAAGGCAATTTCCTAGGCATTACTCACCCGTCCGCCGCTCGACGCCCATTAACGCACCCGAAGGATTGTTAGTGTCGTTTCCGCTCGACTTGCATGTGTTAGGCCTGCCGCCAGCGTTCAATCTGAGCCATGATCAAACTCTTCAATTTAAGATTTTGTGACTCAACGAATACTGACTTCAAAACTAATATTTACCGAAGTAAACATGTAATTCTAAAGCTATTACCATTCCAACAGAATGATAATGAATTGACTGTGCCGAATAACTACAAGTAGTTAAACGTATTGGTCACTCAGTTCATTGAAATCAATTTTGATTCCGAAGAATCTGTTTTATCTAACGATAAAACGTTTTGATATTCATCAACGAGTGCCCACACAGATTGATAGGTTTAAATTGTTAAAGAGCTTTGCTTTCAGTGCCTTAGCACGTAAGCAGGACGCGTATAATACGCTTTCCACTTTGAAAGTCAACATAAAACTCTAAGAAAACTTAGAACTCTATGGTGACTTGTCTATTAAATAGACAAAGTCGAAATTAAAGCCTGGCGATGTCCTACTCTCACATGGGGAAACCCCACACTACCATCGGCGCTATTGTGTTTCACTTCTGAGTTCGGCATGGAATCAGGTGGGTCCACAATGCTATGGTCGCCAAGCAAATTTTAAAATTCGGAAAACTGATTTAAAAGTCTCTTTCAAACTCATTCAAGGTCTGTCTTTGAGTCCACAAAACCCCTTGGGTGTTGTATGGTTAAGCCTCACGGGCAATTAGTACAAGTTAGCTCAATGCCTCACAGCACTTACACACCCTGCCTATCAACGTCGTAGTCTACGACAACCCTTTAGGACGCTTATAGCGCCAGGGAAAACTCATCTCAAGGCTCGCTTCCCGCTTAGATGCTTTCAGCGGTTATCGATTCCGAACTTAGCTACCGGGCAATGCCATTGGCATGACAACCCGAACACCAGAGGTTCGTCCACTCCGGTCCTCTCGTACTAGGAGCAGCCCCTTTCAATTTTCCAACGCCCACGGCAGATAGGGACCGAACTGTCTCACGACGTTCTAAACCCAGCTCGCGTACCACTTTAAATGGCGAACAGCCATACCCTTGGGACCGACTTCAGCCCCAGGATGTGATGAGCCGACATCGAGGTGCCAAACACCGCCGTCGATATGAACTCTTGGGCGGTATCAGCCTGTTATCCCCGGGTACCTTTTATCCGTTGAGCGATGGCCCTTCCATTCAGAACCACCGGATCACTATGACCTGCTTTCGCACCTGCTCGAATTGTCATTCTCGCAGTCAAGCGGGCTTATGCCATTGCACTAACCCACGATGTCCAACCGTGTTTAGCCCACCTTCGTGCTCCTCCGTTACTCTTTGGGAGGAGACCGCCCCAGTCAAACTACCCACCAGGCACTGTCCGTAATCCCGATTCAGGGACCAACGTTAGAACATCAAAACTACAAGGGTGGTATTTCAAGGACGACTCCACCACATCTAGCGACGCGGTTTCATAGTCTCCCACCTATCCTACACATGTAGGTTCAATGTTCAGTGCCAAGCTGTAGTAAGGTTCACGGGGTCTTTCCGTCTAGCCGCGGGTACACTGCATCTTCACAGCGATTTCAATTTCACTGAGTCTCGGGTGGAGACAGCGTGGCCATCATTACGCCATTCGTGCAGGTCGGAACTTACCCGACAAGGAATTTCGCTACCTTAGGACCGTTATAGTTACGGCCGCCGTTTACCGGGGCTTCGATCAAGAGCTTCGACCGAAGTCTAACCCCATCAATTAACCTTCCGGCACCGGGCAGGCGTCACACCGTATACGTCATCTTACGATTTTGCACAGTGCTGTGTTTTTAATAAACAGTTGCAGCCACCTGGTATCTGCGACTCTCGTCTGCTCCATCCGCAAGGGACTTCACTGATAAGAGCGTACCTTCTCCCGAAGTTACGGTACCATTTTGCCTAGTTCCTTCACCCGAGTTCTCTCAAGCGCCTTGGTATTCTCTACCCGACCACCTGTGTCGGTTTGGGGTACGATTCCTTACAATCTGAAGCTTAGAGGCTTTTCCTGGAAGCATGGCATCAATGACTTCACTACCGTAGTAGCTCGACATCGTATCTCAGCGTTAGTAGCGGTCCGGATTTACCTAAACCACCCGCCTACGTACTTGAACCTGGACAACCGTCGCCAGGCCCACCTAGCCTTCTCCGTCCCCCATCGCAATTGTAAGAAGTACGGGAATATTAACCCGTTTCCCATCGACTACGCCTTTCGGCCTCGCCTTAGGAGTCGACTTACCCTGCCCCGATTAACGTTGGACAGGAACCCTTGGTCTTCCGGCGAGGGAGTTTTTCACTCCCTTTATCGTTACTCATGTCAGCATTCGCACTTCTGATACCTCCAGCAGCCCTTACAGACCACCTTCAACGGCTTACAGAACGCTCCCCTACCCCACGCACCCTAAGGTACGTAGCCGCAGCTTCGGTGTATAGCTTAGCCCCGTTACATCTTCCGCGCAGGCCGACTCGACCAGTGAGCTATTACGCTTTCTTTAAATGATGGCTGCTTCTAAGCCAACATCCTGGCTGTCTGAGCCTTCCCACATCGTTTCCCACTTAGCTATACTTTGGGACCTTAGCTGGCGGTCTGGGTTGTTTCCCTCTCTCCACGACGGACGTTAGCACCCGCCGTGTGTCTCCCGGATAGTACTTACTGGTATTCGGGTTTGCAAAGGGTTGGTAAGTCGGGATGACCCCCTAGCCTTAACAGTGCTCTACCCCAGTAGTATTCGTCCGAGGCGCTACCTAAATAGCTTTCGGGGAGAACCAGCTATCTCCAGGTTTGATTGGCCTTTCACCCCTAGCCACAAGTCATCCGCTAATTTTTCAACATTAGTCGGTTCGGTCCTCCAGTTGATGTTACTCAACCTTCAACCTGCCCATGGCTAGATCACCTGGTTTCGGGTCTAATCCTAGCAACTGTACGCCCAGTTAAGACTCGGTTTCCCTACGGCTCCCCTAAACGGTTAACCTTGCTACTAAAATTAAGTCGCTGACCCATTATACAAAAGGTACGCAGTCACACCACGAAGGTGCTCCTACTGCTTGTACGTACACGGTTTCAGGTTCTATTTCACTCCCCTCACAGGGGTTCTTTTCGCCTTTCCCTCACGGTACTGGTTCACTATCGGTCAGTCAGTAGTATTTAGCCTTGGAGGATGGTCCCCCCATATTCAGACAGGATATCACGTGTCCCGCCCTACTCGTTTTCACTGATGATGAGATGTCGATTACGGGGCTATCACCGCTATTGCGGCACTTTCAGAGCCTTCATCTGTCTCATTAAAAGCTTAAGGGCTAATCAATTTCGCTCGCCGCTACTTTCGGAATCTCGGTTGATTTCTCTTCCTCGGGGTACTTAGATGTTTCAGTTCCCCGGTTTGCCTCCTGTTGCTATGTATTCACAACAGGATACTTACTATGTAAGTGGGTTTCCCCATTCAGGAATCCCAGACTTAAAGGTTATTACTACCTAATCTGGGCTTATCGCAAGTTATTACGCCTTTCATCGCCTCTGACTGCCAAGGCATCCACCGTGTACGCTTAGTCACTTAACCATACAACCCGAAAGGGTCTTAATGTATGGCAACTAACCAAGGTTTTTGGTTGTCATCAAGAAGGGTTAATTCTCAATGACTGTTTGCCGGACTCAATTGTGATTCAAACTTGTTTGAATCGAATACAAGACACTTGAATGTGTTTGTTGTGTTTATACCGTTCTTATTAAATAAGAGCAGATAAACATTGAGAACTTTTAAATTTGATTGAATTACTCGTAAGTAATCAATCAGTCAGCTTTCCAAATTGTTAAAGAGCTAGATTTCTTTCGAAACCATTTTTAAAGACACTTAAATAAATGCGCTTAAAGATGGTATCCCGTAGGGGAGTCGAACCCCTGTTACCGCCGTGAAAGGGCGGTGTCCTAGGCCTCTAGACGAACGGGACATAGGTTACTCTTAACTGTTTAAACATATCAATCTGTGTGGACACTTATCGTGAATATCTTCGTATAAGGAGGTGATCCAGCCCCAGGTTCCCCTAGGGCTACCTTGTTACGACTTCACCCCAGTCATGAACCACAAAGTGGTGAGCGTCCTCCCCGAAAGGTTAAACTACCCACTTCTTTTGCAGCCCACTCCCATGGTGTGACGGGCGGTGTGTACAAGGCCCGGGAACGTATTCACCGTAGCATTCTGATCTACGATTACTAGCGATTCCGACTTCATGGAGTCGAGTTGCAGACTCCAATCCGGACTACGACGCACTTTTTGGGATTCGCTCACTATCGCTAGCTTGCTGCCCTCTGTATGCGCCATTGTAGCACGTGTAGCCCTACTCGTAAGGGCCATGATGACTTGACGTCGTCCCCACCTTCCTCCGGTTTATCACCGGCAGTCTCCCTGGAGTTCCCGACATTACTCGCTGGCAAACAAGGATAAGGGTTGCGCTCGTTGCGGGACTTAACCCAACATTTCACAACACGAGCTGACGACAGCCATGCAGCACCTGTCTCAGAGCTCCCGAAGGCACACCTGCGTCTCCGCTGGCTTCTCTGGATGTCAAGAGTAGGTAAGGTTCTTCGCGTTGCATCGAATTAAACCACATGCTCCACCGCTTGTGCGGGCCCCCGTCAATTCATTTGAGTTTTAATCTTGCGACCGTACTCCCCAGGCGGTCTACTTAACGCGTTAGCTCCGAAAGCCACGGCTCAAGGCCACAACCTCCAAGTAGACATCGTTTACGGCGTGGACTACCAGGGTATCTAATCCTGTTTGCTCCCCACGCTTTCGCATCTGAGTGTCAGTATCTGTCCAGGGGGCCGCCTTCGCCACTGGTATTCCTTCAGATCTCTACGCATTTCACCGCTACACCTGAAATTCTACCCCCCTCTACAGTACTCTAGTTCACCAGTTTCAAATGCAGTTCCGAGGTTGAGCCCCGGGCTTTCACATCTGACTTAATGAACCACCTGCATGCGCTTTACGCCCAGTAATTCCGATTAACGCTCGCACCCTCCGTATTACCGCGGCTGCTGGCACGGAGTTAGCCGGTGCTTCTTCTGTTGCTAACGTCAAGAGATAGCGCTATTAACACTACCCCCTTCCTCACAACTGAAAGTACTTTACAACCCGAAGGCCTTCTTCATACACGCGGCATGGCTGCATCAGGCTTTCGCCCATTGTGCAATATTCCCCACTGCTGCCTCCCGTAGGAGTCTGGACCGTGTCTCAGTTCCAGTGTGGCTGATCATCCTCAGACCAGCTAGGGATCGTCGCCTTGGTGAGCCATTACCTCACCAACTAGCTAATCCCACCTAGGCATATCTTGACGCGAGAGGCCCGAAGGTCCCCCTCTTTGGCCCGTAGGCATTATGCGGTATTAGCCATCGTTTCCAATGGTTATCCCCACATCAAG